>NZ_AOIV01000038.1 GCF_000337095.1 Halogeometricum pallidum JCM 14848 | reverse complement strand
CGCCATCAGAGATGTGTATAAGAGACAGATATAGTAGTTCCCCTGACGGGAACAGATATGCCGGTGGTAGAGGGACTCGGCCGCGACCAGTCGTTACTCCAACGTATCCCCCAGGTAGTCACACCGCCAGAAAACGAGGCCCACGATGAGGAGGAGAACGCCGGCGACGGCGAAGTCCATCATGAGCACGACGTACGACGCGGTGCCTCGCTCGACGCTCGTCAGCGCCAGCAGACCGAGGACGAGAGCGAGGAGCGTGAACGAGAGGATACCGGTCCAGAGCATCTTTCGGCGACAGATCCAATTTTTGAAGTACGCTCGTTCTGAGTTTCCCATGACCGCGGAGTTCGTGAAACGAGGCAATAGTCCTTTGGGACCGCGCGACCGCGGTCGGATGTCGCCTCTCGGCGATTCATCTATCTCCTTTAATAATCCCCATTATCGATGGATGTATATACGAGTATGGTAATGGTGAGTGTGTAATGGATTCGCAAACCAGTGGTGAGTCCGACGAGTGGATCAGCGATGACGAGTGGGAGGACGTGTCCGCGCAGACGCGCCGTCGCCTGCTCAAGAACGCGTTCGGGGCGACGGCCGGTGTCGCTGCACTCGCGGGATGCAGCGGAGAGGACGACCAATCGACGCCGACACCGCTCCAGAACGAGGGTGACGGTGGTGGGGGAACGTCGACCGACTCGGGAACCGCGGGCGAGGGTTCCTCCGGGAAGACGCTCGACCACATCATCTCGCTCGCGCCGACGAACGCCCGGTTCAACCCCTACGGTAACGCGGCGAACTTCTCCTTCCGATGGTACTGGGCCATGTTCGACCAACTCGCGGTCCACGATAAGGTGACGAACAAAACGAAGGGGATGGTCATCAAGGACTGGAACTACGCCGACAACGGGCAAGTCACGTGGAACGTCCGCGACACCTACACCTGGCACAACGGCGACGACCTGACGGCGGAGGACGTGGCCACGCAACTGAAAATCGGACAGTTGATGCAGACGGTCCACAAGGGATACGGCGCCCAACCGCTCTACGAGAACGTCGAGGCGACCGGGAAGTACGAACTCACGTTCGACCTGAAGGACCCGAAGATCAGCCGCGAGATATTCGAGTTCGGGCACATGAAGCGCCGCGCGTGGCTCTGGGCTCACCGGGACATCTGGGGCAAATACGCCGAGATGTTCGACGACGCCACGACGGAGGACGCGCGGACCTCCGCCCAGCAGGAGATGATGCAGGCGGTGCAAAAGGAGGTGTGGGACAACTCGAACGTCCCCGGGAACTCCGTCTGGGAGTTCGTCAAGGGAGAGGAGAACGTCGCGTACTTCGAGCCCTACGACGACTACTACAGTCCGTTCAGCGACGCCGAGTGGGCGGACGGCGACATCACGGGGGACATGATCGACTACAACCTCCGGTGGCATCGCTACCCGAACCAACAACAGCGGACGCAGGCGATGAAGGAGGGCACTATCGACGTCAGTTATCCGCCGGACTCCGAATCCGCTCGGGAGGGCATCCGACAGAAGGGCTGGGGCCCCGCCGACGACCTCTCGACGGATCAGATCACCCCCTCGATGCGGAGCGGTTCGATGTGCGTCCTGCTCAACTGCCAGAGCGATATCACCGGCGACCCGCGCGTTCGCAAGGCGATTCACCACATCGTCCCGCGGAAACCGCTGGTCTCCTGGGTCCCGGACTACGAGTCCTACTGGGTGGAGGACCGAATCCCCTCCGGCATGGGTCAGGACAAGGAGGTGCCTTGGTTCGGCGAGAACTCGAACTGGCCGAACGGAGCGCTCACGAAATTAGAGCGGTACGCTCACACGAAGGACGACGTCGACGAGGAACGGGCCACGCAACTGCTCGAAGCCGCCGGATTCTCCAAGTCGGGCGGTCGCTGGCAGGACTCCGACGGGAACAACGTCACGCTCCAGTTCTACACCGCAACGTCCGGCGAGGAGCCCATGGCCCTGCGCTTCGCACAGATAGCAAAGTCCTACTTGGACAACTTCGGTCTCCAGACGGAGGTCACGGCGCAGGAGGCAACCATCCGCGCCGGGAAGACGCTCGAGTCCGGCGATTGGCATATGATGTTCGACAGTTGGGGCGGCGCGAAGTCCGGCCCGCCGTTCCTCGACCTCACGGGGTCCTTCCAACTCCAGCAGACGCTCTCCGGACAGCCGATCGGAACGAACGAGAACTGGGCGATGAACAGGAAGGTCGAGGTGCCGTATCCGATAGGCGACCCGACCGGCGACCTCCAGGAGGTCGACGTCATCGACAAACTCAACCAACTCCAAACACAGATGTCCGACGAGAAGCGCCGGCAGACAGTCGGCGAGATGGCGTGGATATTCAACCAGTCGCTGCCGATGATGCTGGTGAACGAGGAGGGCGGAACCGGCGGCTACTGGCTTGACCACAGCAAGTGGCAGACCAAACCGCCGAACAACAACCGGAACCCGGCGTACCGCTACGAGATCGTCGAGGTCGGGCAGTACTCGTACTGCCAGTACATGGCGAAGATGGGTACGGAGTACTTCAGTCCCGCACAAGGAGGACAGTGAGGCGGCGCGAGACCCACGCCTGACTCCACCTCGTCCGCCGCGCTGGGTTCCGGACCGACCCGCACCGTTTCGAGGGCCTTGACACCGCTCTCTCCGCGTTGAGGACGCATATGTAACGTGTCGTGACTGTTCCTCGGTGCGACCGTATCAGTAATTATTAAGTGTGCAGATGACTGCTAACAGATAACAGGATGGTAGAGAAGAACTACTACGTCAGGCGGATAGTACAGTCATTGGTGACTGTATTGGCGGCGATCACGTTCTCGTTCATGACGGTACGTCTCATCCCCGGTGGGCCGATGGACTACATCGCCGCGCAGATACGGCAGCGCTCCGGGGGATCGGTTTCGACGGCGCGCCTCAACCAGATGGTCGAGATGTACTCGAACGTCAATCCCTCGAAACCGATGTGGGAGGCGTACGTCGATTACATCGTCTCGGTGGCGCAACTGGACTTCGGTCGGTCGATATTTTACTCCGACCCGGTCTGGGATGTGCTCGGCCCGGCGATTCCGTGGACGATGTTCGTTTCGCTGTTTGCGCTCGTCATCGGGACGCTGATGGTGTTCCTCATCGGCGGCTTCCTGGCCGTCCACGAGGGTGACTCCTGGGACGTGGTCGGGAGTTACTTCGTCATCTTCTCCGACGCCGTCCCCTACTACGTCGTCGGACTCGTGCTCCTGTTCGTGTTCGGGTTCGGGACGGAGTTCTTCCCCAACGGGGGGCGCTACGACAACTCCCTGACGCCGGGGTTCAACATCGCGTTCATGGCCAGCGTGCTCAGACACGCCGCGTTGCCTATCATGTCCTTCGCGCTCACCTCGTGGGGCGGCTTGGAGTTCCGCGCGCACTGTACGCGGATCATCGGCGAGGACTACGTCGACGTGGCCGAACTCCGAGGACTCCCCGACAGCAGGATTCAACTGCGGTACATCGGATGGAACTCGATGCTCCCGATGTACACGGGTCTGATGGCCGGCCTCGCCAGCCTCTTCGGCGGGTCGGTCATCATGGAGCAGATATTCCGCTACCGCGGCATGGGCTTTTACTTCTACGAAGCCACGATGGCGCGGGACTACACGACGGTGATGGCGGCGGTCATCCTCTTCACCGTCGTCACCGTCATCGGCCTCCTCATCGCCGACTTCACCTACGGCTTCATCGACCCCCGCGCCGGCCACACCCAGCGCGAGTCCTACTCGCGTTCGTACCGCGAACAGTTCCAGCGGTTCGTCAACCGCCTACGGAACGGTCGCAGCGAGGAGAGCGAGACCATCGACGACCGTATTCAGGACAACCGTATCTCGAAGAGCGGTGCGATGAGCTTCGACGTCGAGCAGTCGGACTTCTCGCGCGGCGACTACGTCCGCGAGCGAATCGACCAGAGCGTTCTGACGCCGTTCCGCATCATTTGGACGTCGCCGCGGGCCCGCGTCGGCGCGATAATCCTCGCGATATTCGGCTTCATGGGTCTGTTCGGACCGTACCTCGTTCGGCCCGTCGACCCGATGCAGGGTCCGATTCTCCTGCAACCACTGGAGAACGTGGCCTACCCGCTCGGCACCGACGACATCGGCCGCGACCTGTTCGCACAACAGGTGCGGGCGACGCGTCCGATGCTCGTGATGATGCTGTCGGGTGCGGCAGTGACGCTCGGTCTCGCTATCCTCCTCGGCGTCACGGCCGGCTACCTCGGCGGCCTCATCGACAAGGTGCTGATGACCGTGACCGACGTGATGATGAACATCCCCGGTCTGGCGCTCGTCATCGTCCTTGCCGTCATCCTCTCCCCGAAGAGTCCGGTGTTCGTCGGGGTCATCCTCGCCGTCGACAACTGGCCTCGGCTGGCGCGACAGCTCCGTTCGCAGGTGCTCACCATCCGCGGCGAGGCGCACGTCGAGGCCTCCCGCGTCCTCGGCCTGCCGACCAAGAGCATCCTCTCGAAGAACGTCATGTCCCGCCTCATGCCGATGCTGACGATGGGGACGGTCGGGTCGATGCGGAACATCCTGATGGAGTCGGTCGGCCTCTACTTCCTGGGCATCCTCCCCTTCACGACGAACAACTGGGGCATCGTGCTCAACATCGCCCGCAACGGCGGCGCGCTCTCGGGCGTGGACCGGTTCCACTGGCTCCTCGCGCCCATCCTGTTCATCGTCACGATGACGTACGGGCTCCAACTGTTCGCACAGGGGACCGACCGACTGTTCAACCCCCGCCTCCGCGCGCGGCACGCGGCGACCGTCTCGACCGACGAGACGGAGGAGGACCGCGGGGACCGCGGCGGGTCGTCCGCCTCCGCGGCCGACTGACCCACGGCTCCTCTCTCATCTCTCTGCCTCCTTCTCGTTTCGTTCCCCATCGTCTTCGTTCTATTGTCTCGTCCGGTCTCTTTCCTCCGAACGTCGAACGACGACAGCGCCGGATTCTGACCGTTCCTACGCTCCATCCTCCCCGCCCGGCGAAAAGATTAACTCGGGCGACGCAGACCTACGAATGGGTCTAACACCAATGAAAGTAGAGAAAGAAGGGAACACCACGCGGTACATGATCGGTCTGATACTGCTCGTTATCCTCCTCGTCGGAGTGTACTACGGATTCACGATGATGTGATCAGAACTGACGATACGCCCAGAGAAGGACTCTCGATACGACGGCGATGGACACCAGCAACCCGCCGATTATTCCGAGCATTCCGGCCCAGACGCCCGTCTGAAGTACCGCGCCGAGCAGTATCAACAGCGCCCCGACGATGATCACCGACGAGGTGACCGGGCCGCCGAGTTTCGAGCGCACCGACCGCAGTCCGTTCTGTCGCGTTCTCGCTTGCGCCATATCTCCAACGTTTAATTTGGTAGGACTTATAGCTTGTCGGTGGCTCCGCTCCCGCGCGAACGCCCGCTCGTGACCGCCGCAGCACCTGCGAGGCTGGGAAAGTATTAAGTGGGATAGACCATGATAGTTTCCTACCGTAGCCATTATGTTGGGTATTCACACGCGTGGCGGACTGAATCGTTCGAACGGCTCACACATCGGTGAGACGGACTGACGATGTCGTCTCAGTACACCAGACGCGAGACACGAGACGACGGCCAGTCGGCACACAACGTGCTCGAGATATCGAACGCGAGCGTCGCGTTCGCGATGGAGCGCGGAGACGCCCGCGTCCTCGACGACGTCTCGATAAACGTCCGCCGGGGGGAGGTGCTCGGCGTCGTCGGCGAGTCGGGGTCCGGGAAGTCGATGCTGGCGGACTCGATGCTCGACGCCATCGACTCGCCGGGGACGCTCACCGGCGACGTGACGTTCCACCCGCCCGAGGGGGGTGACCCCATCGCAGTCAACCAACTGAGCAAGGAGGAGCTTCGGCAGTTCCGCTGGGAGCGGGTGTCGATGGTCGTCCAAGGGGCGCTCGACTCGTTCAATCCGACGCTCAGCATCGGCGAGCACTTCGTCGAGACGCTCCGCGCGCATGATTACGACGTGGCCGAGGGGATGGAACGGGCGCGGCAGCTCATCTCGGACGTCCACCTCGAACCGGACCGCATCCTCGACGCCTACCCGTACGAACTGAGCGGCGGGATGACTCAGCGCGCCCTCATCGCGTTGAGTCTCCTCCTCGACCCGGACGTGCTCGTGATGGACGAACCGACCGCCGCGCTCGACCTGCTGATGCAGCAGTCGATTCTGAAGCTCCTCTCGGAGCTGAAAGACGAGTACGACCTTACCATCGTCATCGTGACGCACGACCTGAGCCACGTCGCCCGCATCTCGGACCGACTGGCCGTGATGTACGCCTTCGAGATACTCGAACTCGGGCCGGTGGGGGACATCGTGGCGAACCCCTCACACCCCTACACGAGGGAGCTTCTCAACTCGATTCCCGACATCGACGCCGACTTGGACGAGATGGCCTCCATCGAGGGGACGAGTCCCGACCCGCTGAACGTCCCGCGGGGCTGTTCGTACCACACTCGGTGTCCGCTCGCCGACGAGCAGTGCCGGGAGACTAACCCCGACCTCTTCGAGGTATCGGGCGACCACAGCGCCGCGTGCTTCTACACCGACGAAGCGCGCGAGACCATCCCGCTGAAGAAGGAGGTGACGAAATGAGCTCTCGTCCGCTCTTGGAAGTGGACGACCTGAGCGTCCACTTCGGCGGCGACAGCGGGATACTCGACCGTTTCCTCGGCGACGACAAGGGCGTCGTCCGCGCCGTCGACGGCGTCTCCCTCGACATCGGCGAGAACGACGTGGTCGCCCTCGTCGGCGAGTCGGGGTGCGGAAAGACGACGCTCGGGAAGACGATGATCGGTCTGCAGCGACCCACCTCGGGCGCCGTCCGATTCCGCGGGCAGGACATCTGGAAGTCCGACCTCGAATCCGGCGACATCCCCTACAAGGACATCCGGAAGTCCCTCCAGATGGTGCACCAAGACGCCGGGAACTCGCTCGACCCCAACCGCACGATATTCAAGAACCTCAACCCGGCGCTGAAGAAGTGGCGCCCGGAACTCAACCTCGTCGAACGCCGGGAACTCGTCCACCAGATGCTCGATACGGTCGGTCTCACGCCCGCCGACGACTACGCCTCGCGCTACCCGCACCAACTCTCGGGCGGGGAGGCACAGCGGACCGTCATCGTCCGCTCGATGCTCCTCGAACCGGACCTCATCCTCGCAGACGAGGCCGTCTCGGCGCTCGACGTCTCCCTGCGCGTGAACCTGATGGACCTGCTCTTGGAACTGCAGGAGATGTTCAGCACGTCGTTCGTCTTCATCTCGCACAACATGGCGAACGCCCGCTACCTCGCCGGCCGCGCCGACGGTCGAATCGCCGTGATGTACCTCGGACGCATCGTCGAAATCGGTCCGGCGGACGAGATAATCAAGAACCCCCAGCATCCCTACACCAAGAGCCTCCTGTGGGCCACCTCCGGTCTCTCGGAGATAAACGACCCGATCGAGTCGCCGCCGGTCAGGAAGATAGACATCCCGGACCCGGAGAACCCGCCCAGCGGGTGCCGGTTCCACACGCGGTGTCTCGAGGCCCGCGAGTTCTGCATGGGGAACGACCCCGACCTGAAGGGGATGACCGGCCCGAGCGACAGACACGAGGCGGCCTGCTTCGAGGCGCACGACCGAGTCGAGTACCGCAACAGCGAACCGCTCCCCGACGACTTTGACGACACGGACGCGACCGAACAACCGGCGGACTGATTCGGACCGCCGCTGTTACTTCTCACTGCCCGGCACGGCGTCGACGGCCGGGAACCCGTCCGGAACGGGCGCCGGCCTGTCGCACTGCGCCGACAGTTCGACGTACTCCCCCTCGCCGGCCGAGTCGCGGATGCCCGCCATCGCCTCCAGCACGTGGTACCCCACCTCGCCGCTCGTCCGGTGCTCCCAGTCGGACGACAGCGAGTGCGCGAGGTCGACGAGACCCAATCCGCGCTGCTGGCCGGGGTGACGGCGATCGACGGTCACCTCGCGCCACTCGCCCTCGTCGTCGTCACGTAGGTGGACGCGGGGCGTCCCGTCGAAGCGGTTCGGATTCGTCACGCTCAGCGTCCCCTCGGTGCCGTATATCTCGAACCCCGGGAGCTCGGACTCCCAGACGTCGAAACTCGTGAGTAGCGTCCCGGTCGCGCCGCTCTCGAAGGTCAACACGGCCGTCTCGTGCGTCGGCACCTCGACGGGAATCCGCTCGCCGCGCCGCGGTTCGCTCGCTATTTCCCGCTCGGAAAGCGGCGTCTTCGAGGTGCCCGCGACGGAGCGAATCGGTCCGAGCAGCGTCACGAGCGAGGTGAGATAGTACGGTCCCATATCGAACAGGGGGCCGCCGCCCTCCCGGTAGAAACCGTCGGGATTCGGGTGCCAGCGCTCGTGGCCGTGGTTCGACCAGAACGCCACCGCGCCGACCGGGTCGCCGATGACGCCGTCGTCGATGACGTCCCGGCAGGTCTGGATACCCGTTCCGAGCACGGTGTCCGGCGCGACGCCGACGGTCAGCCCCTGCTCAGCCGCCGTCTCGATTACCTCCTCGCCCTGCTCGCGCGTCGGCGCGAGCGGTTTCTCCGTGTAGGCGTGCTTTCCCGCCCGGAGAGCCGCCAGCATCAACTCGCCGTGTGACGCCGGCGGCGTGAGAACGGCGACGACGTCGACCTCGGGGTCGGAGAGCAGGTCGTCGGTCGGGAGAACGCGCGGGACGCCGTACTCCTCCGCCTTCGATTCGGCGAGACCCTCGTCGAGGTCGGCGCAGGCGACGGCGTCGATCGCGTCGAACCGCTCGCACGCCTCGAAGTAGACGTCGCTGATAGCTCCACAACCAACGATACCGATGGAAGCTGGTTCCATGCGGGAAGGTCGCGGGAGAGCATCAAGTAGCTTTTCCCGCGCTGACGTGCTTCGGTTCGGTCCGACCCCGTCGCCTCGGCGTCTCGGGACTCAGCCTTCGAACGCCGACACCGGGACCCACTCGTCGCGGCGGTCCGATCGCCCGGCGGCGAACACGACGTTCAGCGCCTCTCTCGCCTCCGACGCCGAGACCATCGGCGGCCGACCTTCGGTGACCGCGTCGACGAAATCGCGCATCTGTGCCGCGTGGAGGCCGTCGGACGGCGGGCCGGGGAGGTCGACTTCCGTTCGACCCGCCGCCGTCTCGAACAGTTCGACTCCGGACTCGGTGACGCGAAGGGTGCCTTCGGTCCCGTTGAACTCCAGGGAGATGGGCTGCTGCGGGCGCGTCGCCGTCGTCGCGGAGACGGTCCCGACCGCGCCGTCGGCGAAGCGAAGCGAGAGCGCGGCCGTGTCGGGGACCCCGATGTCGTGCAGACGGGTCTCGGTCGCGCCGGCGACGCGTTCGACGCCGCCCGCGACCCACTGCAACAGGTCGACGCCGTGAAGCGCCTGCGTGAACAGGACGCCCCCATCGAGCGTCTCGCTGCCGTGCCACGACGAATCGTCGTAGTACGACGGGTCGCGGTGCCACTTCATCCGCGCGTCGGCGGAGACGAGGCGGCCGAGTCGGCCGTCGCGGACCGCCTCGCGGGCGAACCGAATCGACGGGAGCAGGCGACGCTGGAGGACGCCCGCGAGGACGACGCCCGCCTCTCGGCACGCCGCCTCCATCTCCGCGACGCGTTCGGGCGTGACGTCCAGCGGCTTCTCGCACAACACGTCCAGCCCCGCGGCCGCGGCGTCGACGACGACCTCCCGGTGCGTCCCGTTCGGCGTGCAGACGCAGACGGCGTCGAGCGGAGCGTCGGCGAACATCTCGGCGTGACCGCCGTACGCCGCGCAGTCGTGCGCCGACCCGAACGACCGCGCGGTCTCGGCGGTGTGGTCGGCGCACGCGCGGAGGTCCGGACCCTCGACGGCGTTGATGGCGTCGGCGTGCGTCTCGCCCATGCTCGCACAGCCCACGATTCCGAATCGGACGGGAGCGTCGGTCATCTCTCTTCGCTCCGGTTCGAGGTCGGTTCGTCGCCCTGTCTCCGCGGGACAGCGTCGCTCTGTCTCGTCATCGACTCGAATCTCTGCGGGGACGGGCATAAGCGTTCGTGGGGAGTGGACTCCTCCGCACGGCACCGCCCGCCCTCCGGTCGGAACGCTCATGCGCCCCTCCCGCGTACCCGACGTCGATGCGAACCTACACCGTTCGACGCGTCGAGAGTACGGGCGACGTTCCTCTAACCGGCGACCCCGACGGCGCCGTCTGGCGCCGGGCCGAGACGGCCTCGCTCGACCAGTTTCCGTGGGGCGACGGCCCCGGTCCGGCGACGACCGTCCGCGCACTCTACGACGACGAGGCGCTCTTCCTCCAGTTCCACGCCGAAGACGAGGAGATAACGGCCGAGGTGACCGACCTGAACGGCCCGACGTTCGAGGACAGTTCCGCCGAGTTCTTCGCATCGCCCGAACGGCGCCCCGACGGGTCGCCGGCCCCCTACTTCAACTTCGAGGCGAACTGCTGCGGGACGTTCAAACTTGCGTGGCAGGAGCCGAGTTGGCGCGAACGCGGTATCGGTCGGACGCTCGTCTCCGCCGCGGACGCGGCGACCGTGGACGCGGAGACGTCCGTTCCGGGGCCGACGAAGTCCGTCGACCCCGACGACGAGTCGTGGTGGCTGGCCGCGCGGATTCCGCTGTCGACTCTCCGCTCGCTGACCGGCCTCGCTCTGACGCTCGACTCGGGGACGGTCTGGCGCGGGAACTTCTACCGAAGCGGCGTCCCCGACGAGGAGAAAGGGACGTGGAACCGAATCGACCTCCCCGACCCGGCGTATCACTCCCCCGAGTTCTTCGGTCGAATCGAGTTCGCGTGAGCAGCCAGAAAAATACGGCCGACGGCTATTTGTCCAACGTCACCGAACCACGCGCTTGTAATGACACGACCGTTCAGCGACGACGACAGGGACAAAGAGGTCCTCACGGCCGAGGGCGACCGAATCGGGCGAGTGCACGATGTCGACGGCGACGGTAACAGCGCGACCGTCGAGGCCGACGAGAGCCTCTCCGAGAAACTCCCCGATAAACTCGATTGGACCGACGACGACCCGAACGAGATTCGACGCGAACAGGTCGACAGCAACACCGGGGACTACCTCCGATTGAAACAGAAGTGGTGAGGCGCGGACCGAGAAGACGGCCGTCAACGCCGAGTTCGCGGCACCGAAACGATTTTTTCGGCAGGTGGCGAACCGGGAGTCATGGAGAACCCGACCGCGCTGGCAATCGGCGAGACGACGTTCCCGTTCCACGATTTCGCAGAGATGGGCCCGCATATCGAGTCGGCCCTCGGAGACGCCGTCGACGTGACTCGTTCGACTGACCTCGCCGACCTCACCGACCTCTCGGGGTACGACTTGGTCGTCGACTACCTGACCGACAGCACGCTAACCGACGACCAACTGGAGGGGCTCCTCGCGTTCGTCCGCGACGGGGGCGGCTACCTCGGCCTCCACTGCGCCGCCGACCTCACGAGCGTACACGCCGGCGGCGGCGAACTGGCCCACAGGGAGGAGCCGTTTCCCGAACTCCGCGAACTCGTCGGCGGACACTTCCTCACGCACCCCGAACAGTCGACATTCGGCGTCGATGTCGTCGCCGAGCACCCCGTCGTCGACGGCGTCGAGGACTTCGAGGTGTTCGACGAACCCTACCAGGTGGAGGCCGACGACGACGTGACCGTTCTCGCCCGGATGGACCATCCGGACCTGGAGGCCTACCCCGTCGTCTGGGTCCGCGAGTACGGCGACGGCAGGGTCTGCTACGCCTCGCTCGGTCACACGGAGGACTCGTTGGCGAACGAGCAGTACCGCCGGCTTCTTCGCAACGCCGTCGGATGGCTCGCTCGGGTCTGAACGTCCCTTCCGGACCGGACACCTGAGCGCTTATGCCGGTCGGTCACAAATATCGCGAGCATGGGAATTCGAAAGGCCGACGTGACCATGTACGTGTTCATTCTTGGGGTGTTGCTCTCGGGTATGTGGCTGGCTCAGCAGGTCGGGACGGACTGGTCGCCGGTACTGCTCGCCATCGTCGCCGTCGTGGCGGCGGGATGGACGGTCTACTACCGGTTTTCGGTCGGTCCCCGCATCGAGGCGAACAGACGGGACGGCGGCGAACACGAAGGAGAGGACGCCGGATCGTCGACCGCCGCGAAGACGGGCGACGACGCGTAGCGGCGGCGCGGTGCGTCTACTCCTCGCGAAAGTACGGAATGATCTCGGACTCGTAGTGGCGCATCGTCTCCTCGAAGTCGCCGACCGGAATGAGGACGAGGTTGTCGACGCCGGCCTCGCGGAACGCCTCGACGCGTTCGATGGCGCGTTCGGGGCTCCCGGCGACGCATATCTCGTCGACCGCCTCGTCGGGGATTTGTTCGGCCGCCGTGGTCAGTCGTCGCTCCTGTTCCTCGTCGAACGCCATCTGCCACATGATGGGCGTCTCCGCGGCGATGTCCTCGTAACCCATGTCTTCGAGGAGCGGGGGTCGGAGCGCGAGGTTCACTCGATTGCGCTCGATGCCGGCCTCGCGCGCCTCGTCGCCGTCCTCGGAGACGGCCGTCGGAACCATCACCGCGCGGGCGATGTCGTCGGGGTCGCGGCCGCGCGACTCGGCCACGTCGAGCACCTTCTGCAGGTCGGCCTCGTACTCGGCCGGCGAGTACACCCACGGGAACCAGCCGTCGGCGACGGCGCCCGTCAGGCCGCGCATGCTCTCGCCGTAGCCGCCGATCCAGAGCGGCGGACGCGGGTCCTGTACCGGCTTCAGCCCCATGTGGGCCTCGTCCAACTCGAAGTATTCGCCCGAAAACGAGAGTGGTTCCTCGACCGTCGACTTCCAGAGGCCGTCGACGACCCTGACGCACTCCCGAAAGCGCGCGTAGGGGTTCTCCCAGTCGATGTCCTCGATGGGGGCGAAGTTGAACGCCTCGCCCGCTCCGATTCCGAGTCCGGCGCGACCGTCGCTCATCCGGTCCAGCGTCGCGGTGGCGTGCGCGAGTTCGGTCGGGTGGCGGCGCACGGAGTCGGAGACGCCGGGCATCAGCGTCACGTCCTCGGTCGCGTGCACCATGGCGCCGAGGACGGAGAACGCCTCCCACGGCGGGTCGACGAGGTACTCGTCGGAGCCGGTGGGATGAAAGAGGTGGTCGGGGACCGTGACGGCGTCGAATCCGGCGTCCTCGACGCGCGCCGCCCGTTCGACGGCCCGGCCGGGGTCGCCGTAGCTCACCACCTGACAACCGAACGCGAGTTCGCTCGTAGGAGACTCTGACATCGCCCGTACCCTCTCTCCCCCGTGGTAAATAATTGGTCGTCGGCGGTTCGTCCGGGAGGGCCGTACCGACCCGCTGCGCCGCGTTCCGTCGGGAGACGCCTACCCGCGAAGCACCGACGCGTCGAGGTCGTAGGCCTCGAAGTACTCCCGCTCTCGCTCGATCAGTTCGGCGAACAGATCGCGCGCCTCCTCCCTCGAAACCGTGACGAGCGGTTCGTTGAGGAACGCTTGGAACGCGAGGTCGAGGTCGCCGGCGAACCCGGCTTCGATCAGCGTCTCCTGGTTGGCCACGTGGCGCGCGACCATGCTCTCCACTTCGGGCGGCAGGCCGCCCGCGCAGAGCGGAGAGACGCCGTCGCCCGAGAGCAGGGCGTTCGTCTCCACGACGGCGCCCTCGGGGAGGCCGCTGACCTGCCCCTCGTTCGGGTAGTTGAGGTGCGTGACGAACGGCTTCTCGCCGACGAGCGCCCGCATGATGTCGACCGCTTCTTCTCCCGATTCGCGGAACTCGAATTCCGCGTCCCCGGCGAGGTACTGCTCCATCTCGTCGGGGCCGTCGGAGTCGTCGACGCGGGCCGAACTCGGCGTGAGGCGGATACCGAATCGCTGCACCTCCTCGGGTTCGTCGATGCTCAGGTACCACGGCACGAACTCCGCGAGGTGGCGGTCGCCCGCCGCGCCGAGGACGCCGAAGCGGTCGTACAGGTCGAAGGCGACCTCTTGGTTGTTCACCCAGTAGGACTCGCCGTCCAACTCGCCCGGTTCCCGGTCGAACAACGGCTTCCGCCGTTCGAGTTCCTCGTCGAGGTATCGAAAGAGGTCGCGGTCGCGCCACGTCGCCTCGTCGACCCACGTGAAGTGGTTGATTCCCTTGACCGTGACTCGAATCTCGTCGCGGCTCACGTCCTCGGCTTCCTCGACGTACCGCTCGGCCATCTCCGCGAACAGTTCCTGCGTCTTGAACACCTCGTGACAGAGCCCGATGGCCTTGATGTCGGGAAACTCCTCGTACAGCGCCCGCGTGCAGACCGTCATCGGGTTGGTGTAGTTGATGACCCACGCGTCCGGGCAGCGCTCGCGGACCGTCGCGGCTATCTTGCGGTACTGCGGAATCGCCCGTAGCGCGCGCACCGCACCGCCGGGGCCGACGGTGTCGGCGACGGTCTGGTAGATGCCGTACTCCTGCGGCACGTCGATGTCGTGAACGAACGTCTCCTCGGGGTCGTCCTGTATCGAGCAGACGACGAAGTCGGCGCCGTCGAGGGCGTCGCCCATCTCCCGGGTCGCCTCGAACGTCCAGTCGCCGACGGCCTCCTCCCGCCGCATCACCTGATTGGCGAGTTCGGCGTTTCGCTCGGCCATCTCGTAGTTCACGTCGTACAGCGAGACGGTCCCGGCGAGGTCGGAACACTGTGCGAGGTCGTTGATGAGCGTGTGCGCCCACCCTCGACTCCCGCCGCCGACGTAGCCGATCTTCAGATTCCGGGTCGGACCCGACGGTGCGCGCTCTCCGCGCTCCGACAGCTGATACATATGATAGCGAACGACGAAGCAGACGGCAAAATAGCTGTCGTTCTCGGAGACGCTCGCCCCCTACTCGGGACGGCGGCGCGTCTTCACGCCGGCGGTTCGTCCCACTCGTCGCCGTCGTCGCGCGGGCGGTACCCGATGCGATTGCGGGCGTGCTCGATATCGAACCAGCGGTTCCGATTGTCGCTGACGCCGTGGAAGATGTCGAACTCGACGTCGTCGTCTTCGAGGCAGCACTCCACCATGTGCGCGAAGTCGCGGCGCGACTGCCACATCGCCTTCATCCGCGCGATTTCTCGCTCGTACTCCTCGCTTCCGTGCTCGAACTCGCCGTCCTCGACGCCCTGTTCGGCGTCGCCGTACGGATGATCGTACTCGGCCGACCGGACGCTGCAGATTCTGAGCGCGTAGAATCGCTTCGGGTACTCGTGGTTCTCCACGTAGTAGCGGCCGAGGTCCTCGCCGAAACTCTTCGAGGCCCCGTAGTAGGAGTCGGGGCGCACGGGGTCGTCGCGGCGGAGGACGATGTCGGTCTCCCCGGTGTACAGTTCGGGGGCGAACTCCTCTTCGTACCCGCCCACCACGTGGTTCGTCGACCCGAAGACGAACGTCTCCACCTCGTTCTCGCGCGCGGCTTCGAGCGCGTTGTACATCCCGACGATGTTCGGCTCGAAGATGTCAGTCCACGACCCGTCGGTGTACGGGTACGCCGCGAGGTGGACGAGAGCGTCGTGGCCCGCGGCCGTTTCCGTCAGCTTCTCCCCGTCGGTGACGTCCCCGACCACCGTCTCGTAGCCGCCGTAGGGGTGGTCATCGGGGCGGTCCGAGCGGTTGTAGTAGGTGAAGTCGTACTCCGGCCGGTCGTGCAGGTGGTCGATGAGTGCGGTCCCGCAGCGTCCGTACACGCCCGTCAACAGAACGTCCATACCGATTACCCGCGGACCAGCGGTAAAATGATTCCGTCCGCTCCGAGCGCCCGCGTCGGTTCGCGCGCCTCGCGCGTCACGCGCGCCCTCGGCGGCCTTCCCAACTCACCCCGTCAGAACGGTCACCGGTCCGTCGAAGTTGAGCACGAGGCGCTGGGCGGTGTCGCCGAACAGCGCCTTCCCGGTGGGAGAGCGCTGCCGGCCGGCGACGTAGACGTGGTCGCAGCCGCGTTCGCCGGCGACGCGGACCACTTCGTCCGCCAAGTCGCTCTCCTCGGCGACGACGCTGACCACGTCGTACTCGACGGTGTCGTCGAGGCCCGCGAACGCCTCGTCGGCCGCCTCCTCGGCGAATCGGTTCGCCACCTCCCGGGCCGAGTCGGATTTGAGCGAGGTGTTGGCCGCGTCGCTCATTGCTTGCAGCGTCTCGGCGTTCTCCGCTATCTCCTCCTCCGTGATGCGGGTGAGCAGGACGAGCGGTGTATTCGTCCCGGCGGCTATCTGTCCCGCTTCGGTGAGGAGGCGTTCGTGCGAGTCCGTGCTGTCGACTACCACTAGCGACGACTGCATACCGGTGACACGGTACTTCGACGCATAAAACTATCCCGCCGGGCGTTCCCGGCGTCGAGTAGACCTCAGCGGTCCGCGCGGTACCGCTCGACGGCGTCCTCGTCGACGTCGACGCCTAACCCCGGCCCCTGCGGGACGCTCACTTCGCCCCCCGTCGGGTCGAACGGCGTCGTCAGAATCTCGTCGCGGAGCGGGTTCTCGCTGCGGTCGAACTCGACCATCATCGGGTCGGGCACGTTCCTCGTGTGCGGGTAGTCCGAGACGCTGGCGGCGAACTGCACCGCCGCCGCCAGTCCGACGGCGCTGTTCCAGATATGCGGGCGGACGGCGACGTTCTCCGTCGTCGCCATGTCCGCGATTCTGTTCGCCTCGGTGAGGCCCCCGCACCGCCCGAGGTTCGGTTGGACCACGTCGACCGTTCGGTCGTCGACGAGGCGTTTGAACTCGAATCGGCCGTAGTGCGCCTCGCCGGCGGCGATGGGCACGTCGACGCGGCTCTTCACCTCGCGGTAGCCGGAGAGGTTCTCCGGCGGGACGGGCTCTTCCACCCACGTCACGTCGAACTCCTCGATGGCCTTGATGGTCCGAATCGCCTGCCGCGGTCGGTAGTTCCCGTTGATGTCGACCATCAGGCGCGCGTCGTCGCCGAGCACCTCCCGGGCCGCCCGCACCCGTTCTACGTCCGAGTCGACGCCGGTTCCGATCTTTATCTTCGCCGCGGCGAAGCCCTCCTCGACGGCTTCTTCGATGGGTTCGGCTATCGGTCTGTCCTCCTCGGTGAAGTACATCGTCGAAGCGTAGGCGGTCAGCGTCTCGCGCTCCCGCCCTCCGAGGAGGCGGTGGACGGGCTTTCCGGTGGCCTTCCCGACGAGGTCCCACAGCGCCACGTCGATGCCGCTCAGCGCGCTCTGAACGAAGACGCTCCCCCCGAAGTGGTAGGGGTCGGTGTAAGAGTCCTCGGCGAGGCGGCGCACGTCGAAGGGGTCCATCCCGACGACGGCGTCGCGGAAGAACTCGTCGACGACGGGCGCGACGACGCTCCCGGGCGCGAACGCCTCACCCCACCCCGTCTCGCCGTCGTCCGTCTCGACGCGGATGAGCGTCGTCGCCCGGTCGCGGCCGAACCCCCGCGCGTCTCCGAGGCCCCGTCCCTCGGGGAGTCTGTGCGATATCGGAATCACCTCGACGTCTGTCACTCGCATGGTAGACGTAGCGCGGAGGGTCGGGATATAGCTTGGGTACCCTACTCCTCGTCGTAGCGGAACTCGGTCCACGGTCCCTCCTCGAACGGGTAGTCCTCGAGAACGTCGAAGTCCACCTCGAA
Source organism: Halogeometricum pallidum JCM 14848 (assembly GCF_000337095.1). GTDB lineage: Archaea > Halobacteriota > Halobacteria > Halobacteriales > Haloferacaceae > Halogeometricum > Halogeometricum pallidum. The sequence continues at coordinate 184,962 of NZ_AOIV01000038.1, read as the reverse complement.
CCCGAGTCCGGGGTCGTCAGAGAGCGTCAGCGTCCCGTCTTCGACCGCCGGTTCGCCGTCGATGATGTCGAACGCGAGGTCGAACGGGTACATTCCGGGGTCGTTTTCGGAATCAGCGTCGAGGACCGGGTCGTCCTCGAAGACGGGATATTCGAGGAGCGACACGTCGGGCGCGGCGGCGACGAGGTGCGCGTTGGCGAGCAGACCGATCCACGTCCCGAAGTTGTGCGGGACGAACTCCACCTCGCGACCGGCGCAGTACTCCACGGCAGGACGGCACCCGGTGTAGCCGCAGTGGTGGCGGACGTCCCCCTGCAGGAAGTCGACGGCGCCCGTCTCGCCGAGTTCGACCAACCCCTCCGGCGTCGATTCGCTCTCCCCGCCGGCCAGCGGTGCGCCCGTCTCGGCGAGGTCGACGTACCCCGCGCGGTCGTCGGGCGCGACGGGTTCTTCGACCCAGTAGCAGTCCCGGTCGCCGGCGAACGCGACGAGGTTACGAACCGTCTCGCGGTCGTAGCCGTCGCGTATCTTCCACCAGGTGTGCACGTCGAGCATCACGGCCATCTCGCCGGCCGACTCCGAGACGAGTTCGACGGTCCGGCGGTCCTTCCCCGGGCCGACGCCCGGCCGGTACTTGTAGCCGAAGAAACCGAGGTCGCGGACGGTCGCCGCCTGCTCGGCGTACCCCTCCGGTTTCATGTACATCCCGGCGCTGGCGTACAGGGGCATCTCCCGCGTCGGGTCCGTCCCGTACTCCTCTGCGAGGAGTTCGTATATCGGCGCGCCCACCTCCTTCCCGCGGAGGTCGTAGAGCGCCACGTCGACGGCCGAGAGCGCCTCGTACAGTAATCTGTCGGGGAGGTTCGTCTCCCGCAGACGGTCGTGCGCGTCCGTCACCGCCGCCACCGTCTCGCCTTCGAGAGCGTCCGCGACGGCGCCGTCGACCACGTCCGCGAAGGTCCCCTGCGAGTCGCCCTCGAAGTACTCCCGCATCGCGGAACTGCTCGCGCCCGCCGTCGCGGCGCCGTAGCGGCCGTCGCTCGACTCGACGACGACGAGGACCACGTCGCGCTTGAGCAGTCGGCGCACGCCGCCGTGGAACGGTCGGTCCTGCGGCGGGTCGATGGGCGAGGAGAGAGCGTGTCCGCTGACGTTCGTGATTCGCATACCTCCACTGAACCGTCCACCACGATAAAACTCCGTCTCTCTCGGAGCGGCCACCCTCGAATCGGGCCGCCCCCGTCCGGAAGCGACGGCGCCGCTCGACTACTCGAAGACGTCGGCGGCGAAGGGGTACAGGTCGTCCAGCGCGACGCGTTCGTTCCGGCGGCCGGACTCGTAGGCGGCCATCGTCACGAGTACCGCCTTGAGTCCGTCGCGGGCGGTGGCCGGCGGGTCCTCGCCGTTCTCGACGGCGTCGAGGAACGCGGTCCCCTTGCTCAGCCGCCGGTCGTACCCCCGGTGCGGGTGGTGTTCGGTCCCCTCGCCGTCGATGACGTACCCCGTCCGGTCGTCCCACTCGTGGCCTTCGAGATACACCGCCCCCTCCTCGTCCCAGACGTGGACGTGCTCGCGGGTCCGGGCGACGACGCCCGTGTCGGAGACGTTCGCCACCGCGCCCTCGGCGGTTTCGACGATAATGGACGACTGGCGGTCGAACACCTGTTCGTCGTCGTGAAAGTCGACGTACGCGTTGACGTGCGTCGGCGTGAGGCCGGTCGTCCAGAGAATGGCGTCGACGACGTGCGTCCCCACGTTCAGGAGGTGGCCGCCGCCGCTCAGTTCGGGGTCCATCCGCCAGTCGGACATCTCCTCGTAGTAAGAGCGCCAGTCGTGCGTTATCTCCCCGGTGACGAACCGCGGCACCCGGTCGCCGAGCGCCCACTCCTCGCGGGCCTCTCGATATGCGGGGTTGAAGTGGCGCTGGTAGCCGACCATCACGGCCCGGTCGGTCGACTCGGCGTGTTCGGTAATCTCGTAAGCGTCGGCCACGTCGGTCGCGAGCGGTTTCTCGCAGAGGACGTGCAAATCGCGGTCGAGGGCGGCCGACGTCTGCTCGTAGTGGAGGCCGTTGGGCGTCGCGACGGCCACGGCGTCCAGCGGTTCCGCGTCGAGCATCTCCTCGTAGGACTCGTATCTGGCGGACGCGGGTACGTCGAGTTCCTCCCCGGCGTCGGCGAGTCCGTCGGGGTCGACGTCCGATATCGCGGCGAGTTCCGAGCGCGGGAGTTCGACGAACTGGCGGCCGAGTCGACGGCCGAGGCTCCCGAGTCCGACGAGTCCGACGGCGAGGGGGAACGGATCGGTCTGTCGTTCCATGGTGACAGCTACGTATACAGAAATCCACGGCATAACTGTTTTGCCGGGGTTTCCGGCGACTCTCCGGAGTTCCGTCTGGATCGCCCGCCCGAAGATTTTATGCTGGAGTACCTGTAGTTTCGGGTATGCCACTTTCCGAGAGCGGAGTGCGTGAGCACCTGCGTGGCGTCGCTGCCGGTCTCCTCACCCCGTTCGACGACGAACTCGTCATCGAACACGGGAAGATAGAGGAGAACGCGAACACACTCTACGACGCGGGGATACGGACGTTCCTCGCGGCGGCGAACATCAGCGAGTACCACTCGCTGTCGCAAAAGGAGCGAATCGCCGTGACGGAGACAGCGGTGGACGCCCTCCCGTCGGACGCCTGCGTCCTCGCGGGCGTCGGCGGGAGCACCTCCGCCGCGCGGGAACTCGTTCGGGCGTACGGCCGAGTCGGCGCCGACGCGATGATGGTCATGCCGCCCGACCACTCCTATATCCACGAACGAGGGCTCATCCGGTACTACGAGAAACTCGACGCCGTATCGGAGGCTCCGTTGGTCCCGTACGTCAAAGGGTTCGACCCATCCGTTGGCTACCTCCGCGATCTCGCGGGCGTCGACGGCGTCGTCGGCGTGAAGTACGCCATCGAGGACGCGGTCAAACTCGGCGCGGCCGCCAGTTCCACCCCCGAAGACGTGGTCTGGGTCGACGGACTCGCCGAACCGTTCGCCGTCTCGTTCTGGAACGAGGGTATCGAGGGGTTCTCCGCGGGCGTCAGCAACTTCCGACCCGAGGTCGGACTGGAACTGTTCGACGCGCTCACCGACGAGGACTGGGAGCGCGCGCGCCGCATTCGGAACATCTGTCTCCCCTTCCAGAACTTCCGCGACGAATCCGGCGAGGACAACACCCTGCAGGGCGCGGTGAGCATCTCCGCGGTGAAGAAAGGGCTCGAACTCGCCGGCATGCACGGCGGTCCGGTCAGAGAGCCCATCCAACCGCTTTCGCCAACCGACGAACGCCGCGCCGAGGAACTGTACGGGCAACTCGACGACGACATCGCTCGCGTCCTCGACTGAGGGAACCCAACGCGAACGACCGACAGTGACGAGAACGACGGCGAGAACGGAAACCGACCGACGGCGAGAAGACCGACCACGCTAACGTAGATGCGCTCGGCCGACGAGGTCCGCGAGACGCTTCTTCGCGGCTGTTCGGACTCGAGAGTTCCGAACGACCCGAATCTTCATCACGGAGGCAGCGTCTGTGAGCACATGCGCGAATTCGAGGCGACCACCGAGGCTGCCCGTCCGCCGACGTGGGCGCTCCGGCAGCGAGCGTTGTTCGATCTGACGGCCGACGCCGTCGACCGGTTCGTCGACGACTACACCGGACCCGGAGGCGACCCCTTCTGGCCGCCCGTGGACCACGTCGGTATCGACGGCTTCGACGACGTGGTCGAGGGAGTCTGCAACTGGCCGCTGCTGTACGCGATGGGCGGCGACGAGCGACTTCTCGGGCACGCCCGTCGCGTGTACGAGTCGGCGCTCGAACGCGGCGCGGCGACGGAGACGCCGTTCGGACATCCGATGGTCGTCGACGAGTTCGAGCAGTGCCGCGACTGGTTCCACCTCGGCGAAGGCAGCCGCTACACCTACAACATGGGTCTCGCCGCGCCCGACGACGAGGCGGTCAGGGAACGCGCGACGCGGTCCGCCGACCTCTACTTCGGGGACGCGGCGGCGGACAACTACGACGCCGAGAAGCGACTGGTCCGCGGACCGATGAACGGGAGCATGGGGCCGGACTACTGCGACTTCGCCGCGTACGAACACCATCCGTACGGCGCCGACTACCGCTGGGCGCGCCACGGCCTCCCGTGGCGGGACCTGGAGTTCGACGAGGCCGCGGACCTCCTCGACCCGTCGAACGAGGAGCGCCTGTTCGAGGTGTTGAACGAGCGGTGCGCGAAGGGTGACATCCCGCTCAACCTCTCCATTACGAGTCTGATGGCGAACGCCTACCTCCACACGGGCGAGGACCGATACCGGGAGTGGGTCACCGACTACCTCGACGCGTGGCGGGAGCGGACGGCCGAGAACGGCGGAATCATCCCCGACAACGTCGGGCGGTCCGGCGAGATAGGCGAGTACACCGACGGCTCGTGGTACGGCGGTTACTACGGATGGTCGTGGGGCGGGTGGCACTACGTCGGCATCGGTCCCACCGTCGCCGCGGAGAACGCCGTGCTGCTCGAAGGTAACCGCGAGTACCTCGACTTTCCCCGCTCGCAGTTGGACCTCCTCGTCGAGAACGGCATCGAGGTGTCCGAGGACGACGTACACTCTACGCTCCACATCCCGCACAAGTACGGCGGGGAGGGGGACTACCACTACGACGCCTCGGACGTCCTCACCGAGGACGACGGCGAGGTGCTCCGGAGGGACGGCTGGTACGAGTTCAAACCCCACCAGGACGACCCGTACGCCGTCCACCTCTGGTACGCGTCGATGGACGAGGGGGACAGAGAGCGAATCCGCCGGCTTCGCGACTGGGGGGAGCAGGATTGGAGACGCGTCGACCCCCGCGCGAAGACGAAGCACGGCGACGGGCACGAGTACGCGTGGCTCGCGTACCTCGACGGCGAGTTTCCGGACTACCCCGAGCGAATCCTCGACGCGACGCGCGAACACGTCCAAGAGCGGCTACGTCTGTTCGACGCCGAGGGGGGCGACCCGACGACCGTCGACGAGGACTACCTCCGGGACCGGAACCCCGCCTTCCACAAGGGGCTGCTCCAACTCACGATGGGGGCGCCGCAACCGGTCTACTACGGCGGCCTCGTGATGGCGCAGGTGCGCCACTTCGACGTCCGGCGGGAGCGCCCGGGACTCCCCTCGGGCGTCGCCGCCCTCGTGGAGTCGGTGTCGGGCGACGGCGTCGAACTCACCCTGGTCAATCTCGGGGCCGAACGGGAGGAGATGGTCGTGCAGGCCGGCGCGTACGGCGAACACCGGTTCGGCGCGGTCGAAGCGGACGGGAGGGTGAGCGACGACGAGGCGGGGGACGTACGACACGGCGGAGACGGCGACGACGCGAACGCGGTGCGCGTCCGACTTCCCGCGGGGACTCGACTCTCCCTGCGCGCGCGTCTCGACCGGTTCGCCAACGACCCGAAGTACGAGTTCCCGTGGATGGAGTGAGACGGCGGTTCAGGAGAACTTGGTGTTGAGTTCGACGACGTTCGCCGCGCGGCAGACGTGTTCGGAGAGTTCGCCGTGGAGGCGGTTCTCGGTGAACCGGCTCGTGGGACCGGAGATGCTTATCGCGCCGAGCACCGACTGTTCGCTCTTCACGGGCGCGGCGACGCAGCGGAGTCCCTGGATGTTCTCCTCGTCGTCGATACCGTACCCCCGTTCGAGCGTCGCTTCCAACTCCGCGTACAGTTCGTCCGGGTTCGAGGGCGTGTTCGGCGTGTGCTGTTCGAAGCTGCACTGCTCGACTATCTCCGCCTGTCGCTCCCCGGGGAGGTGCGCGAGGATGGTCTTGCCGAGCGACGTGGAGTACATGGGCTGTTGGGTCCCGACCCGGGAGGCCGTTTCGACCGCTCTGGAGCCCCTCGCTTTGCAGAGATACGAGACGCGGCCGTACTCCTCGATGCCGAAGTGAGCGATCTCGCCGGTCTCCGCGGCCAACTCGTTGACCTCCTTCTCGATGACGTCGTAGTTGCCGACCTGATCGCGGACGTGCTTTGCCATGTCGAGGATGCGGAGGCTCAGGCGGTAGCCGTCCGCCTCCGAGACCAGTATCTCCTCGTCGACGAGCGTCTTGAGGTGGCTGTGCACCGTGCTCTTCGAGTGACCGAGTTCGTTCGAGATGTCGGTCAGCGTCTGCTTGTTCTCGTCCTGCAGGAGATCGACGATGGAGAACGCTATCTTCACGCCCCGGATCCGCCGCCCCGTTTCCTCCGTCGGTGTGCTCATAGTGCACACAGTGAAACGCACCGACTTAAGTCTGTTCCCGTCACGGGAACGAAATTCGTGCTAACAAACGACATCTTTCTCGCGCTTTCACTCGGTGACGCCCTCTCGATGGCGCGACTCGGCTTTCGTGCGAAGGAACACGCCGCCGGCAGTCCCTAAATTTGTTCCCGCAAGGGGAACATCTCTGCGAAACGACCTCCTTTCGGGCACCGTCCGACGGCGAGAGGGAATCCGAGCGGCAGCATATTACTGTACTACGCATGTAATGAAAACCGTGTCGTGCCATCTACCGATAGTCGCCGGTCCCAACCGGAACTTCCGAGGGGGCCTCTTCGTGCGTCTCGGGGGGTCGAGAACGTCGGAACCGTACTTCGTTCCCGTATCGAGAACGCGATACCGCCCAGTGAGCGCCTGCGACGGGACGACCCGACGACAGAGTTTATGTCGGACTGCGGCGACTACTTCGTATGTCGATTCGAGTCACCGTCTGGAACGAGAACGTCCACGAACGGGAGGAACCGGACGTGGCCGACCGATATCCGAACGGAATCCACGGCGCCGTCGCCGACCACCTCGAGAGCGAGGGTCACCACGCGCGAACGGCGACGCTCGGCGACCCCGAACACGGGTTGGACGAACAGACCCTCGCCGAGACGGACGTGCTGGTCTGGTGGTCCCACTGCGCCAACGACGAGGTGCGCGACGACGTCGCGGACCGCGTCGTGGACTGCGTCCACGAGGGAATGGGGTTCGTGCCCCTCCACTCGGGCAAGAACTCGAAGCCGTTCAAGCGTCTGATGGGGACGACCTGTAACATCAAGTATCGTCACGGGGGCGAACGCGAGCGAGTGTGGGTCGCCGACCCCGGCCACCCAATCGCGGACGGCCTGGACGAACAGTTCGTCATCCCGGAGACGGAGACGTACGGCGAACCGTACGACGTTCCGGAACCCGACCGAACCGTTCTCATCTCGTGGTTCGAGGGGGGTGAAGTGTTCCGCTCGGGCGTCTGTTACCGTCGCGGACGCGGCCGTATCTTCGCGTTCCGACCGGGCCACGAGGAGTACCCTATCTTCCACCAGGCGGAGGTCAAGCGGGTGATAGCCAACGCCGTCGAGTGGGCCGCGCCGAACGAAGGGGCGTCCGCCCGGTGGGGCGAGACCGACCCGCTCGAAAGGGTCGACGAGTGAAGTGCGGCGACACCCGCTGACGCCGTCGTTGAGGCTGTTTGCGGCCTTCTCTGTTCAGGCCCCGTCCGTTGCGTCGTCTAGGCCGCGTCGATACCACGCCGTCGCGGGTCGCCGGTCGTCGCGCCCGGAAAGGACGTTCTCGGGCGCGTAGTCTTCGGCCGCCGCCGCGGTCAGTTCGCTCGACCAGGGTACCCGGTCCGCCCGTTCGCCGCCCGGCCCCCGACTGTCGTACTCGACGTAGCGCACCGTCTCCTCGACGTCCGGCCGCGACCAGTTGTGCCACCCCTCGGGACGGACGTGCGCACCCATGTGACACCGGAGAAACGCGGTCCGGGCGTGGTCCCGCCACGGCCGTCCCAAGTATACGTCGGTGACGTCCGGGTCGGCGGTCAGCGCGCAGTCCGAGAAGACGAACCCGAAGGGGACGTGTTCCGGCGTCGACGCTGCCGTGACGTACGAATCGGCTTTCGAGTGGATTCGACAGTTCTCGAAGACGGCGGTGGCGCTTCCGAAGACGAAATCGGTCGTCCCCTCGACGTAGCAGTCGCGGAAGTACTGCCGCGACCCCTCGCCGGCGGCGTACACGGTGTCCTGATTCCCGAGGAACCGACAGTTCTCGAAGACGGCCCGGTCGCTCTCGGTGTGGAGTGCGACCGCCTGACCCACGGGGCCGGCGTCGTTCTCTACGGTCATGTCCCGTAGATACAGGTCGTTTCCCCGCGTTCTCAGCGTGTACGTGAAGAAGGTGCTGTTCCGGCCCCGGTCGACCTTCTCGAAGTGATCATCGTGCGTGAGGACTGTCCCGTCCCTGCTCTCGCCCACCAGCGAGACGCTCGGATTCCACGCGTGGACCGACACTTTCTCGTCGTACACGCCGTCCTTGACGAAGATAGTGATTCGCTCTCTCGGGAACGACTTCGCGTCGTCGATGGCCGTCTGAATCCGCTCGTAGTCCCCGTTCCCGTCGGCGTCCACGACGCAGTCGTACTCGTCGTCGTCTTCGCCGCCGGCCGTCGGAACCGTCAGGAGGAGTGCGAGGACGATACCCATTCGCGCGACTGAACGTTTCAGAGACGATATCATGGAGCAGACGTGTGCCTACCATGGCATATGCTTACCGGGAGACGAACGGCGTCGACGCACGAGCGAGCGTTCGTTCCGTCGGCCATCCATCCGCCATTGCCGGATTAGCTGAGTGAACGCGCGAATGGGCCCCACGTCCGGCGATGACGGCGGAGCAGTCACGGTCAAAGGGGACGAGACGCTGGTCTAACCGTCTCCTCGTTCGATCCATTCCGGTTCCGATCCAAAACACGAACGATCGTAGTGCTGTTCGAGTACTCCGTTCGCGGTCGGACGGTGTCGGCCCGTCGACGGGAGGCCTCGCCTCCGCAGTCTCGGGTGCGAGTCGTCGGTCCGCCCGGAAATTCCGGCATCGTCGGACGAGCGTGCGATGTCGGCCCTTTCTTGTTTGAGGCGCGTAGTCGCACTGTAATCTGTACTATTTTTCGGTACATTCCGGTTCGATTCACCGATTCGAGATCCCCTCTTCTTTTGTGTCCGCTATCGTCGGATTCGGTCCTCTGAAGACCTCCGTCCTTTCGCATCACGCTTTCAACTCTCAGCTACCAGTGGGAGCGTCTTCCCGCATCCTCCTCGGTCCCGCCGGCGTCCCCCATATCTCTGTGCGGCGGTCGCCTTTCGGCGTTCGAGGGGTCTTCACCAACGTCCGATTTCACCGGAAATCGATCGTACCAGTGGACGAAGCCGGCGTCTCCGCCCGAGTGGAGGGTCCGAGACTCGAACGACCGACTCGCCGGGTCGAGTCCGAGTATTCCTCACGCCATCCGGTACACCTCGTCCATCCACGGGTCGTCCTGGTCGAGTAGAATCCCGTCCATCACGTCGTCCCAGTCGGCCTGCGCGTCGCTCTCGGTCATCACCTCCCGGATGGTTTCTGAGTCTTCGACCTCCATGTAGCCGAAGACGTGCCCGTCTTTCTCGAAGACGCTGTACGTCTCCAACCCGGCGTCGGAGTCGAGGTACGCCGCCTCCAACGCCTCGGGGACGTTCTGGTGTTTCTTCCGGTACTCGTCGATTCGCCCGTCTTCGATTCGGAGGTGGAACGCTATTCGCTCCATGACCGACCGTTCGACGGCGTCCGGTTTAGCTCTTCGCCGGGGAAGATTTACTACCGGAACCGCCGTGGTCTCTCGCATGCTCGACTCTCATACGCACGCCTGGGGTCACGCGAGCGAGGCGCATCCGTGGACGAACGGGCCGCTACTGGACGTGCTGGACGGGTTCGACGTACACACCGTCTTCACGGCCGAGCGACTGCTCGCGGACATGGACCGACACGGCATCGACGAGGCGGTGGTCGTGGGGTACCCTATCTGCGAGTGGACGGACAACTGGTACACTCTCGAAACCGCTGCGGAGCACAACCGTCTGCACGGAATCGTGATGCTCGACCCGTTCGCCGACGACGCGGCCGAGCGACTCCGAGAATGTATGGACGTCGACGGCGTCCTCGGTTTTCGCCTCGGCGCGGCCTGCCCGTACGACCGGATGTGGGAGACGTTCGACCCCAGCGCCACGTGGCTTCGGGACGCCGTCGATGAGACCGAATTCTGGGAGGCGGCCGTCGAAACGGACGCGACGGTCCAGATACTCTGCGACCACGCCCAACTGGACCAGGCGCTCGAACTCGTCGAGCGCTACCCCGACCTTCCGTACCTGTTCGATCACTTCGCGCACGCGGGTCCGGAGACGCCGACGGACGAGGGGACGTTCGCGCGGTTTTCGGACCTCGCGGAGTACGACTCCGTCGCGGTGAAGATATCCGAGATTCCGCACATGTCGGAGACGACGTTTCCCTACGAGGATGTGCACGACCGCGTCCGCTGGTTCCTCGACGCGTTCGGCCGCGAGCGGGTGGTATGGGGGTCCGATTACCCGAACGTCAGCGACGTAGCCTCGTACCCCGAGACGTTCAACTGGCTTCGACACGTCGATTCGCTCTCCTCGGCGGACAGAGCGTGGCTGACGGAGAGAGCGTTCCGACGGCACGTTGGACTGGACTGACGCGACCCGACGCGTCGCGGCCTCACTCGACGAGCAGTTCGACCGGGTGCTGCGGCTTTCGCGCTACGAGCGAGTCGATCTGCTCCAGACAGGAGGTGCCGCTGGCAACCACCCGTCTGTCGCGGACGCCGTCGGCCTCCAGTTGGTCTCTGAGGCGGTCCCCCACGTCCATGCTCAGTTCGTAGTAGTCGGATTTGTAGCCGAAACTCCCCGCCATCCCGCAGCACTCGACTTCGGAGGTGACCACGTCGTAGCCCAGTCGTTCGAGCACGGCGACGGTGTACGTCTCCAGTCCGAGCGTGCGCTGTTGGCAGTGGCTGTGGTAGGCGATTTTCTCCCCGCCCCCGGCCGAGAGCGAGTCGGGGTCCGCGCCGTTCTCCAACAGTCCGTAGACGTACTCCAGCACCTCGTAACTGCGCTCGGAGAGCGACGCGAAGCCCTCGGCGTCGACGAGACGCTCGTACTCGCGCGCGAACATGGCGTGGTCGGACGGTTCGACGACGACCACGTCCCGGCCGTCCTCGACGTACGGCGCGAGCGTCTCGGTGACGCGTTCGGCGTGGTCGGCGGCGGTGGCGACCATCCCCTGCGAGAACGGGGCGCGGCCGCTGGAGGCGACCGACGGTACGACGACGTTGACGCCGAGCGATTCCAGCGCTCGCACGGCCGCCTTCCCGCGTTCGACCTGCACGTGGTTCGTGTAGAGGTCGGGGTAGAGCACCACCCGTCGCTCGGAATTTCGATTCCGCGCGCCCGATTCACGCGCTGCTCGCCCCCCCGCCGCTCGCCTCTCCGAGGCGGCCTCGCCGCCTCGCTTCTCGAACCACTTCACCAGCGTCTCCCGCTCGAACTCCGGCAGGTCGCGGCGGGGGTCGATGCCGAGCGCCTTCTCCATGAGCCACCGCGACGCCTCGGTGTCGGCCAGTCGGCTCGAGACGGGGGCCGTCAGGCTCCCGAGTTTCGCGACCGTCTCGAAGTTGCCGAAGAACCGCTTTTGGAGCGGCGCGCCCCCCTCCTCCTCGTCCGGCGTCAGTCCGTCGACCAGCCAATCCAGTTCGCTGTCCTCTCCGCGGTTCACCCTGTCGCGGACGACGGCGTTTATCCAGGGGATGTCTATCTTCACCGGACAGGCGTTCACGCAGCGCGTACATCCGGTGCAGAGGTCGTTGAACTCGGCGGCGGTGTCGAGTCCCTCGATGCCGGCCTCCCACCCGGTGGCGATGCCGCCGGAGTACGTTTCGCCGCCGAAGGCGTGCCCGCCGACGCTTTGGAAGTTCGCACAGGAGTTCGAACACGCCGAGCAGCGGATGCAGTACAGCGTCTCCCGGAGTTGGTCGTCCTCGCGCATCTCCAACCGACCGTTGTCGACGAGGACGAGGTGGAACGCCCGGTCGGCGTCGAACTCGGAGAGCGGTGTCGTCTCGTCGCCGAAGTCGACGACGGGCGTGTCGACGGGCGGCGTCAAGAGCGAGACGTACGAGGTGATGTCCTGCCCGGTGCCCGAGCGACCGATGAGTTCGATGAAGGGACGGAGGTCCTCGACGGTCGGAATCACCTTCTCGACGCCGGCGACGGTTATCTGCGTGTCCGTCGCGGCGACGGTCTTGCGGGCGTTCCCCTCGCTGGTCACGAGCGCCATCGTCCCCGTGTCGGCCGTGAGGAAGTTCGCGCCGGTGATTCCCACCTCCGCGTCGGTTATCTGCTCGCCCAACTTCTCGCGCGCGAAGTAGGTGAGGTCCTCCGCCGTCTCCAGCGGTTCCTCGGGGTCGAACCGCGCCTCGAACAGTTCCGCGATGGCCTCGCGCGATTTGTGGATGGCGGGCGCGACGATGTGCGAGGGGGCCTCCTCGGCGAGTTGGAGCACCCACTCGCCCAGATCCGTCTCGACCACGTCGACGCCGTCGGCTTCGAGCGCGTCGTTCAGGTCCAGTTCCTCGGTCGTCATCGACTTCGATTTGACCGCACGCTCGGCCCCGCGGTCGGCGACGACCGACCTGACGTACTCGTTTGCGTCCGCGGCGTCGTCGGCGACGTACACCGTCCCGCCGTTCGCCTCGACCGCCTCGCGCAACTGGTCTACCAGTTCGGGGAGGCGCGCGATGGCGTCCTCCTTGATGGCCCGGGCTTCGTCTTTCAGTTCCTCGTAGTTCTCCAGGTCGGCGACCGACCGGTACCGCCCCTCGTTGAACGCGCGGGTGTTCTCCGCCACCGCGGCGCCCTCGGTCCGCATCAGTCTGCGCAGGTCGTCGGCCTTCGACATCTCACTCCCCCTCCGCGGATTCGCCTTCCGTGAGGACGACCACGTGTACCTCGCGCGGACCGTGCGCGCCCTTCACCAACGCGCCCATGTCGGCCGTGGAACTGGGCCCCGTCGCGATGACCGCGCTCCCGCCCGTCTCGCGGAACTCGGCCCCGAATGCGTCGACGGCGGATTCCATGTCCGCCTCGACGTCTTCGGCGCGCACGACGACGACGTGGCGTTCGACGAACAGGCTCACCAGTTCGCTCGCGCGGTCGGTGACGGTCAGCACGAGCGATCCGTAGTCGGCGATGCCGAGGCTCGCGCCCGTCACGCCGGTCTTCGCCGTTCGGAGCGTCGCGGGCGCCGGGTCGACCTCGACCGAGGTTTCGGTCAGGGACAACGCGGGGTCGTCGAACGTTTCTTCGAGGGCGACGCCGACGGCGTGGGGTTGGACGACCCCTTCGAGGTGGTCTCGGAATCCGTCTCCGTCGACGTAGCTCACCGTCGCGTCCAATTCGTTCAGCGCGGATTCGAACCGTGAGAGCGTGGCTGCGGACATCGGTACGCCAACGCAGGCGCCACGCGACTATTTAGTTTGGGTTGCGGCATCCGCCGTCGTCGCCGGCCGACGACGCGCAGAAGAGGCGAGTTTCCCGACGGTATCCGACCTACCCAAAATTATTAGCCTACGTACCTGTATGGCTTTACTGAGTCGAGTAAGCCGAACTCTACCAGCAACTATGAAAGCAATCGTTCAGACCGGGCCCCGTTCCGTGGAGACACAGGAGCGAGAGGCCCCCTCCCCGGCGGCAGACGAACTGCTCGTGAAAGTACACACGGCCGGCCTCTGCGGCAGCGACGCCCACGCCTACAAGTACGACGGCGGCTACGAGTGGATTCCCATCCCGCGCGTGATGGGTCACGAGTACTCCGGCGAAGTCGTCGAAATCGGGACCAACGTCGAGGGTTTCGCCGAGGGACAGAAGGTCGTCGAGGAACCGATACACGACTGCGGCCACTGCTTCCAGTGTAAGAACGGACAGCCGAACGTCTGTCAGAACTTCTCTATCACGGGGATGCACCGCGACGGCGCCTACACCGAGTACGTCACCGTCGAACCTCAGCACGTCCACGCGGTGCCCGATGCCGTCCCGCTCAACCACGCGGCTATCACCGAACCGACCAGCATCGCCACCCGCGCCGTCCTCAGTCGGTCGAACGTGACGCCCGGTGACAGCGTCCTCGTGGAGGGCCCGGGACCCATCGGCGTCCTCGTCGCCGCCGTCGCGGACTCCCTCGGCGCGAACGTCGTCGTTTCGGGACTCGAACAGGACACGATGTATCGGCTTCCGCTCGTCGAGCAGTTGGGCATCGAGACGGTGAACGTGCAGTCGGAGACGGGCCTCGACGACTACGTCGACTCGCTCACCGATGGCGTCGGCTTCGACGTGGTGTTCGACGCGACGGGGCACCACACGGGCGTCGGGACGGCGACGGAAGTCACGCGGAAGGGCGGACAGGTCGTCGTCGTCGGCATCCCCAACGACACCAGCGAGGTCAACCTCACTCCCGTCGTCCGCGGCGAGATATCCGTTGACACCTCCTACGGGTCGACGTGGACGAACTTCGAGCAGGCGCTCCGTCTGATGGAACGCGGCGAGATAGCCGTCGACCAGATACTCGACACCTCCTACAGCGTCGACGACCCGGCGTCCGCCTTCGAGGCGTTCCTCGGCTCCGAGACCTGTAAGCCGGTGTTCCAGTTCGACTACTGAGCGTCCGTCTCGTCGTTCAACCTCGCCGCCACCGACTCTCTCCGCCCGACCAGACGCTTCTCCGCCGCGCCGTCGTTCGGTCTCCGACGGAAAACACTATACGTTCCCCAGTGGACGTGCGAGTACACCGAACGAACCATGGAGATAACAGACGTTTCAGCGACGAAAGTCAGCAACGAGTCGTGGGGAGAGTTCATCGAGTTTCCCCTCGTCACGATCATGTCGAAGTACGACGAGTACCGCAACGTCGACGGCGAAAACCCGCAGGCTCGGCGGAAGTGGATGGGTCCGGTGGGGGACGTCGTCGTCGAAATTGAGACCGACGCGGGCATCACCGGCATCGGCGTCGGAAACTGGGGCACCGGCGCCATCGCCACCGTCGTCGAGGAGACGCTCTCGAAGATCGTACTTGGGGAGGACCCGATGCGGCGCGAACACCTCTGGGAGCAGATGTACCGCGCGACCCTGCCCTTCGGACGGAAAGGCGTCGCCGTCATGGCGATCAGCGCCGTCGATCAGGCGCTGTGGGATATCGCCGGGAAAGAGGCCGGCAAACCCGTCTACGAACTGCTCGGCGGTCCGACCGAGACGGAGATTCCCGCCTACGCGTCGAACCTCCATCCCGTCGACATGGAGACGTTGGAGCGCGAGGCCATCGAGTACGCCGAGGCGGGCTTCGACACCATGAAGCTGCGCTTCCTGCACGGCCCCGAGGACGGCCGCTCCGGGATGGAGAAGAACGAGGAGATAGTCAGAACCGTCCGGGACGCCGTCGGGGACGACATCGACATCGCGGGCGACGCGTACATGGGGTGGTCGGTCAAGTACGCCAAGAAGATGACCCAACGCCTCGCGAAGTACGACATGGCGTGGGTCGAAGAGCCGGTCATCGCCGACGACATCAGGGGCTACGCCGAGGTCCGAGAGGCCGCGCCGATGCCGATATCCGGCGGCGAACACGAGTTCACGCGCTGGGGACACGAGGAACTGCTCGAACGAGAGGCCGTGGATATCCTCCAACCCGACGTTGGCCGCGTCGGCGGGATAACGGAGCTTCAGAAGGTCGCGGACATGGCGGAAGTCCACGACGTACCGGTGATTCCTCACGCCGGGACGAATCCGACGCTGCACGCCATCGCGGGGCACACGAACATGCCGATGGCCGAGTACTTCCCGACGCCCGAGTGGTTCCAAGAGCAACAGGAGGAGAAAGAGTCGACGTACGCCGACGCCATCTTCCAGAACCCGCCTTCTCCCGAGGGCGGCTCTATTCCGCTGCCCGACGAACCCGGCCTCAGCACGCAGTTGAACCGCGAAGCGCTCGAACACTTCGCCGTGGAGTGATTACCTCACCATGACCGACATCAGCTTCGAGTACAACGTCCCCGTGTTCGCGGGCGCGCCCGAGTCGGGCACCGACCCGGTCCACCGCGACACGCCGCAGTACGAGTCGCTCGACTGGGAGACGACGAAGATGGGCGTCGAGACGGCCGAAGAACTCGGATTCGACGCCGTGTGGGCGCCCGACCACCTCATGCTCGGCCGCGACAGCGCCGAGTACGAGGTGTGGACGCTCCTCTCTGCCATCGCGGGCTTCACCGAGGACGTGAACCTCGGGTCGCTCGTGCTCTGTAACGACTACCGCAACCCCGCCCTCGTCGCCAAGATGGCCGCCACCCTGGACGTGATTTCGGGGGGCAGGCTCGAACTCGGCCTCGGCGCCGGGTGGCACGAACCCGAGTACGACGCCTACGGCTGGGAGTACCGCGGCGGCTTCGAGCGCCTGATGCGCCTCGACGAGTCCATCCGCCTGATGAAGCGCATGTGGGACGCCGGGAGCGACGGCGCGAGTTTCGACGGCGACCACTACCGAATAGACGGCGCCACCTGCGCGCCGCCGCCCGTACAGGACCCCCATCCGCCCGTCCTCGTCGGCGGGCAGGGGGAGGAGGTGACGCTGAAACTCGTCGCCAAACACGCCGACGTGTGGAACACGGACGTCTTCAACGGCGACGTGGAGACGTTGGAGCACAAAATCGGCGTCATCGAGGACCACTGCGAGACGGTGGGCCGTGACCCCGACGACATCGAGTACTCGTGGGACGGCCACGTCGTCTGCACGCGCGACGAGGACAAGCGCGACGAACTGCTCGACCTGATGCTCCCCATCCAGTTCGAAGAAGAGTACCAGGACCAAGCGCCCATCGAGACCATCGAGGACGCCCGCGAGTACTTCGTCGTGGGGACGCCCGAGGAGTGCGCCGAGGCCATCGAGCGCCGCATCGACGTCGGCGTGACGAAGTTCCAGGGCTGGTTCGTCGACTTCCCGGAGACGGACGGGATGGAACTGTTCGCAGACGAAGTGATGCCGCAGTTCCAGTAAGTCCCGGCTGCCAAACTCGGTCGCTTTTCCTTCGATGTTGTTTTCAGTTACTCCGCGACTCTCTTTCTCGATAGTGCGTTCGCGACGGACAGTATCGGGTACGCCGCACGCGGCGGAGCGCTCGGTCGTTGGTCCGAACCCCCTCGTAGCCCCCAGAATCGGTTCAAGAGTCCGTAGTGCGCTATCTCTCGGTGACCTTCTCGTCATCCGCCACCACGGATGGCGGAAGCTTTAGTTCAGCCGCCGCGGAGGTATCTCACGTGGTCCTACACGACAGAACGGAGCGGCGGTACCTCCCGACTGACCTTCGCGTCGAGTACGAGGAATCGCCGGAGAACGTCGACCCGACCGAGACGCCGCGATTCTCCTGGCGGGGTGAGACCGACCGACGAGGAGAAAGACAGCGCGCCTACCGGATGGTCGTCGGTCGCGACCGCTCGGCCGTCGAAGCGGGCCGAGGCGACACGTGGGACTCCGGCCGCGTCGACGACGGGCGGGCGACGAACGTCGCCTACGAGGGGCCGCAGTTGGACTCCGATCGGACGTACCACTGGTCGGTGAAGCTCTGGACGGAGACGGGTGAGACCGGGTGGGCGGAACCCGCTCAGTTCTCGACGGCCCTCGAACCCGAGGACTGGCGCGGCGCGTGGATCAGTCACCAACCCGAAGGGGGAGACTCGAACGGGTGGCGGAGCCGGTGGCGCGACGGAGCGTGGGACGGCGAAGAGTGGGTACAGGTCGACCTCGGAGAACGCCGTTCAATAGATACCGTCGACCTTCACCCCGCCGAGCCCGTCGATATCGTGCGAACGCCGGACGACACCGTCGTGACGATGTCGTGGCGGGAGAATCCGCTCGCCGGGTTCGGGTTCCCCGACGGCTACCGCATCGAGGTGAGTGACTCGCCCGACTTCGAGAACGTAACGGTCGCCAGCGACCCGGCGGACTCGAAAAGCGTGGTCACCCAAGGCGAGGGGAGAAACGCGGGGAACGAGACGGTGTCCTCGGCGACGCACGACCACCTCGACATCGAAGGTCGATACGTCCGGGTAACCGCGACGGACCTCTTCAGCCTCAGCCCGCTGACCGAGTCCCCGTTTCGGGACGCTCCCCCGGAGCGCAAGGTCCAGTCCGAGAACGCCTGGCAGTGCTTCGCACTCGCGGGACTCACAGTTCGGGACGCGAACGGGAGCGACGTCGCGCGCGACGGCACCGTCGAGACGTCGTCGACCGTCGAATCCGACACGTGGGGCCGAAGACACCTCGTGAACGGCCACACGCGTTCGAAAACCGCGTCTTCGTCCCCGCTCCTCCGAACGGAGTTCACGTTCGACAAACCGGTTCGGTCCGCGCGCATCCACGTCGCGGCGGTCGGTTACGTCGAACTCCGCGTGAACGGCGAGAAGGTCAGCGACGGCGTGCTCGACCCCGCCTGGACCGACTACGAACGGCGGGTGCTCTACTCCAGCCACGACGTCACCGACCGACTCACCGAGGGCGAGAACGCCCTCGGTCTGTGGCTCGGACGCGGGTGGTTCTCGAAGACGCACGCCTACTGGGTGAACGACGGTTCCCCGCGCGGTCGCGCAACGCTCTCAGTCAAATTCGAAGACGGGACCGAGCGACGTCTCGCCACCGACGGCAGTTGGCGGGCCACCGCGAGCCCGGTCCGGGAAAACGACATCTACGACGGCGAGCGCTACGACGCGCGGCACGAACCCAACGGATGGGCCGCGCCCGGGTTCGACGACGCCTCTTGGGACGGCGCGGCGGTGGTCGACGCGCCCGGCGGGACGCTGCGTCCGGAGCGCATCCAATCGATGGGGGTCGTCGGCACGTTCGAGGTGGAGGAGGTTCACGACCACCCGGAGGGTCCGATTCTCGACTTCGGGCAGAACCTCACAGGCTGGCTCGAACTCACCGTTCGCGATCCTGACGCGGGCGACGAGGTGAGGGTCAGGCACGCCGAGGCGCTCACCGAGGACGGCGACCTCTCGACGACGGACCTCCGTACCGCCGACGCGACGGACACCTACGTCGCCCGCGGCGACGACGCGGAGACGTACGAACTGCGGTTCACCTATCACGGCTTCCGATACGCGCAGGTGAGCGGCTACCCCGGCGACCTCGACTCCGCGGACGTGACGGCGAAAGCCGTCCACACGGCGATGGACCGCCGCGGGGAGTTCGCCTGTTCGAACGACGACCTGAACCAGCTACAACACAACTCGGTGTGGGGCCTCCGGAGCAACACGCACTCGATTCCGGAGGACTGCCCGCAACGGGACGAGCGGTTCGGGTGGACCGGCGACGCGCACATCTCGACGCGGTCGCTCCTGTTCAACTTCGACGCCGTCCGCTTCGACGAGAAGTGGGCGCGCGACCACGACGATGCGGCGTCGCCGATGGGCTACGTCCCCGACGTCATCCCGAACAAGAACCAGGAGGACCCCGCCGACCCCACGTGGTCGATAACGCGCGTGATGATTCCGTGGTATCTCTACCTTCACGACGGGAACGATCGACTCCTCCGGGAGCAGTACGAGGGGATGCGCGACTACCTCGACTACTGGTACGACGTGAGCGAGGACGGCATCGTCCCGACCGACTACGGGAAGTTCGGCGACTGGCTCACGTTCGAGAACGCCGACGGCCGGCGCGGCCTCCCGCACGACCTGTACAACACGGCGTTCTGCTACCAAGTCACGGATACGTTCGCCAAGGTCGCCGAGGCGGTCGGCAACGGGGCGGACGCGGAGAACTACCGCGAACGCGCCGAGCACATCAGAGACCGGTTCAACGACCGCTTCTTCGACGCGGAGAAGAACGTCTACGGCCCGGGGACGCAGTCGTCGTACGCCGTTCCGCTGTTCCTCGGGATGGTCCCCGAGTCGGCCGTCGACGCCGTCGCGTCGAACCTCGCGGAGAAGGTGCGCTCGGACGGGCGAAAGCTGAAGACCGGCTTCCTCGGAACGCGGCCGCTGATACACACGCTCGCGGAGCACGGATACGAGAACCTGGCCTACGACGTGGTGAGCCAACCCGAACAGCCCGGGTGGGTGTACATGGCGCGCAACGGCGCGACGACGATGTGGGAGCGGTGGAACTCCGACGAGAGCGTCGGGTCGGGGATGAACTCGCTGAACCACTCGCCGTACACGCACGTCTCGGAGTTCTTCTACGAGGTGCTGGCGGGTATCAAACTGGGCGACGAACCCGTCACCGACCACGTGACCGTCGACCCGGCGCTGATCGACGACTTAGAGTGGGTCTCCGCGAGCGTCGACACGTCGGCCGGCGAGTTGGCCGTCGAATGGGGGCGCGAGGAGGACGGAAGCTACGAACTCGACGTGAAGGTGCCGTGGAACGGCCGCGCGACGGTTCGGCTACCGGACGCCGCGGGCGCGTCGGTGACGGAGTCCGGTACCGACATCGCGGACGCCACCCCTGAGGGCGTCTCCGCTGTCGAACGGGACGGCGACGACGTGGTTCTCGACGTCGGCGCCGGATCGTACGCGTTCTCGATCACCCGATAGTCGGGCGGCCGACGACCGATTCGTCGGCTTTCCCGTTTCGCCCTACTGCGAGACGTTCGTCTCCGTCCGAACGTCCCGCGAGGAGCGACCGAGTTCCACGGTGTACTCGCCCTCGTCGGTCGTCCAGCCCCCGTCCTCGTCGTACCGCTGGAACGCGAGTTCGTTCAGCGAGACGCTCACCGTCGTCGACTCCCCCGCGGCGAGTTCGACGGCGGCGTAGCCCGCGAGTTCGCGCCGCGGTCGGTCGATGCCGTCGACGGCCGGCGCCGCGACGTACGCCTGCACGACTTCGCGGCCGTCCCGTTCGGAGACGTTCTCCACCCCGACTTCGACCGTCGACTCGTCGGCCATCGACGCGTCGCCGTACGCGAACTCAGCGTAGGAGCGGCCGTGACCGAACGGGTACGTCGGGTCGGACTCCGCGGCGTCGAAGTGGCGGTAGCCGACGAAGACGTCCTCGTCGTAGCGCGCCTCGTAGTCGACGCCGGGGAACCGCTCTTCGGTGTTCGCCGGGTACGACCCTTCGGGTGCGAACGTCACCGGGAGACGGCCCGCGGCGTCGACGTCGCCGTACAGCACCGACGCGACGGCGTCCCCGTCGGCCTGTCCGGGATACCAGGCGACCGCGACGGCGGCGACGTCCTCCCGCCACGGCATCTCGACGGGGCCGCCGGACTGCACGAGGACGACCGTCCGGTCGTTCGCCTCGGCGACGGCCGCGACCAGTTCGTCCTGCTCGCCGGGTAGACGGAGGCTCTCGCGGTCCTCGGCCTCGGAGTTCGCGTCCCGGACGACGACGACGGCGACGTCCGCCTCGGCGGCGCGTTCGACGGCCTCGTCGAGACTCGGTTCGTCGTCTCCGGTCTCGGGTTCCTCCTCCGACTCGTGGTCGAAGAACGACGGCGTCCGAATCTTCGCCACCCCCTGCGCGTACTCGACGGTGCCCTCCGAGCGCGCTCGAATCCCGTCGAGCGTCGGCGTCTCGTGCGCCGATTCGACTTCCGAGGACCCGCCGCCGCCGAGCATCGCGTCTTCGGCGCCTGGACCGAGGATGGCCACGTCCGCGTTGGCGTCGAGCGGGAGGACGCCGTCGTTCTCCAAGAGGACGGTCGCCCGCGCGGCGATGGTCTCCGCGAGCGAACGGTGCTCCGGCGTGTCGACGGCGCCTTCGTCCCGTTCACCGTCGAACAGTCCGATGCGCTCCATCTGCCGCAGGATTCTCGCCACCATGTCGTCGAGCCGCGATTCCGGTACGTCTCCCGATTCGACGGCCTCTTCGAGCGACGCGGCGAACAGTCCGGCCTTCGCGTCGGGGCCCGGAAGCGCCTCCCCGTCGGCGTCCTCGAACAGGTCGGTGTCGGGGTCCATCTGGAAGGCGTCTTTCAACTCCTCGAACGTGATACCCGGCATCTCCAAATCGAGACCGGCGTTCGCCGACCCGGCGACGCTGTTCGTCCCGAACCAATCGGAGACGACGTAGCCGTCGAAGCCCCACTCGCCTTTGAGCACGTCGGTGAGCAGGCGGCGGTGGTCGCTCATGTATGTTCCGTTGACGCGGTTGTACGAGGTCATCACCGACCCGGCGCCGGCCTCGACGGCCGCCCGGAAGCCGGGGAGGTAGAGTTCTCGGAGCGCTCGTTCGCTCGTCTCGGCGCTGACGCGCAGTCGCTTCGTCTCCTGATTGTTGGCGACGTAGTGCTTCGGCGTCGCGATGACGTCCTCAGACTGGACGCCCTTGACGACGGCCGCGGCCAAATCCGCCGTCAGAACGGGGTCTTCGGAGTAGTACTCGAAGTTTCGCCCGCAGTGGGGGACGCGAATCAGGTTCAGGCCGGGACCGAGTATCGAGTGCTGACCCCGCGCCTTCGCCTCCCGACCCATCGCGACGCCCTGTCGCTCGGCGAGTTCGAGGTTGAACGTTGCGGCGAGGGCGATAGACGCCGGAAACGCCGTCGCGGACTGCCCGGGAACGCGGACTCCGAGCGGTCCGTCGACCAGTTTCAACTCGGGGATGTCTAGTCGCTCGACGCCCGGCAGATATCCCGTCGCGGTCCGTTCGGGGTCCACGGCGCCGTGAACCAGACTCACTTTCTCCTCGCGCGTGAGCGCGTCGGCCAACTCTTCCACGCGTCCGCCGGGATCTGTCATGGTTACTTCGATTTCGAGTACCTTCCCGATTAATATTCTGGTAACGCTCGGGCTTCAGCGTCCGACGATGGCGGAAAGCTTTTACCGAAACGATAGCGATAGAGAGTATGGCAGGCACGGCACCAATCAAGGCGGTCAAAGTTTCCTTCGAGCTCATCGAACTCCTGCGGGAGCTCGACGGTGCGGGCGTCTCGGAGGTCGCACAGCGACTCGACAAGCCGACGAGCACCGTGCACGACCACCTCCGGACGCTCGAACAGGAGGAGTATCTCATCAAGGAGGGCGATACCTACCACGTGAGCACGCGCTTTCTCGAGTTGGGCGACCAGGCGCGCTCCCGCAAGAAGGTGTTCAAGATAGCCCGTCCCGAGATAAACCAACTCGCGCAGACCTCCGGCGAGCACGCGAACCTGATGATCGAAGAGCACGGGATGGGGGTCTTCCTCTATCGCTCCCGCGGTCCGGACGCCGTCCAGTTAGACACGCACGCGGGGATGCGCGTCCCCCTCCAGACGACGGCGCTCGGCAAGACCATCATGGCCAACCGACCGCGCGACGAGGTGGAGGCGATACTCGACCGGCACGGCCTGCCACCAGTGACCGACAGCACGATAACCGACAGGGACGAACTGTTCGACGTTCTCGAGGAAGTCCGAGCACGCGGCTACGCCTACGACGACGAAGAGCGCGTCAAGGGGATGCGCTGCGTCGCCGCGCCGATAACCGACGAGAACGGATACGCCATCGCGGCCCTCAGCGTCTCCGGACCCAAGAGCCGGATGCGCGAACAGCGCTTCACCGAGGAGGTGCCCGAACAGATTCTCCGGAGCGCCAACGTCGTCGAGGTGAACCTCACCTACTCCTGACGTGGCGACGCGCACCGAATCGGGAGCACAACAGTTAGGTACCGTCCCGTGTCACTCACGCACGATGCAACTCGTCCGATACACGAACGGCGGCGCGCCGCAGTGGGGCGTCCGCCGCGACGACGACATCGTACCGCTGACCGGACTCCGCGAGGACGTCTCCTACGAGCAACTCACCAGCCCCGGCTTCCTCCGAGTCGTCGAGGACGCGGTCGACGCCGCGGAAGACCAGGCGATTCCCGCGTCGGACGCGAAACTACTCGCCCCCGTTCCGCGACCGGGGAAAATCGTCTGCGTCGGTCTCAACTACCACGACCACGCTGAAGAGCAGAACGAGGAGGTACCCGAGCGACCGCTCCTGTTCGGAAAGTCGGACACGTCGGTGACGAACCCGGGCGACCCCATCGTCCACCCCGCCGACGTCGAACAGGTGGACTACGAGGTGGAACTCGGCGTCGTCATCGGCCGGACGGCCAAGGACGTCTCCGCCGAGGAGGCTTCGGAGTACATCGCCGGCTACACCGCCGTCAACGACGTGAGCGGACGCGACGCCCAGTTCGAAGACGAGCAGTTCTTCCGCGGGAAGAGCTACGACACGTTCGCCCCCATGGGGCCGACGCTCGTTCCCGAAAGCGACGTGAACCCCAACGAACTCGACGTCGCCTGCCGGGTCAACGGCGAGACGAAACAGGAGTCGAACACGGAGGAGTTCATCTTCGACGTGGGAGAGGTCGTCGAGTACATCAGCGGTATTACCACGCTGCGGCCGGGCGACGTCATCTCGACGGGGACGCCGGGCGGCGTCGGCATCTTCCGCGACCCGCCGGAACTGCTCGAACCCGGCGACACCGTCGAAATCGAAATCGAGGGCATCGGAACGCTGCGAAACCCCGTCGTCGCGGACCGGGAGTAACGGGACGAGTGGTCCACTCATCTATTTGTAGCCGCTCCCGACAGTAGTGGTATGACGACGCGGACAGACGACCGTCTGAGTGACAGGCACGTCGCCGTGACCGGCGGCGCTCGGGGTGTCGGACGCGGCATCGCAGTCCGCTGTGCCCGCGCCGGCGCGGACGTGACCGTCTTCGATACGAAACCGGACGTCGCCGAGGAGACCGCCTCACTCGTCCGCGAAACGGGGTCCCAAGCCGCGGTATACGAGGTGGACGTGACCGACGAGTCGGCCGTCGAAGCCGCGGTCCGGTCGGCGACGGACGAGCGCGGGCCGATACACGGCCTCGTGAACAACGCGGGTATCCAGCGAGCGGTTCCCCTGTTGGAGACGAGCGAGGTGGTGTGGGATGGGCACTTCGAGGTGAACGCCAAGGGGACCTTCCTCGTCTCAAAGGTCGTCGCCGCTTCGATGGTCGACGCCGGAACCGCCGACACCGTCGTCAATATCTCGTCGGTGGGCGCCGAGCGTCCGTTCCGCAGGCAGGGAGCCTACGGTGCCTCGAAGGCCGTCGTGTTGGCGTTCACGACTGTGTTGGCGAAAGATCTGAGCGATCACGACATCACCGTCAACGCCGTCAAACCGGGGACCGTCGAGACGCCGATGGTCGAACAGTGGCTCGAGTTTCACCCACTGAGATAGCCGCCGTCCACGGCGATGGACTCGCCCGTCATCCACTCGCCCTCCTCGGAGAGGAGGAGAACGATGACGTGTCCGATCTCTCTGGGTCGGCCCATCCGGTCGAGCACGTGGTCGTTGAGGGCGCCGGCGAGGACGTCCTCGCGAGTCGTTCGCGACTGCGCGGCGTGTTCGCGGGTTCACCTCGGAATAGCCTATCCGATATTGTCGGACACGCCCGGACGAACATTCTGGCGAAGAAGTCGTCTCGAAGGCGAAGCGCGAGTTCATTACATATCTATACCTGTAACCTTACTCCAATTCTGCGCTCCGCCGGGCCGGTCTTGCCGGATGTCTTCGGATGCAGTCAGACGCGAGGTCCGCGGATTTGCGGGAAAACGGGGCCCCTCTCTACGAACAGAGCCTCGCTCGGCGTAGTTTCTACAACGGGTGCAGGTATCTCTCTCGCCGTCACACCTATATTTTCCGTTTGAAATCACAAAAACAGAAATATAGATGTGAAGTCTCGATTACCAGACTCAACTCGGAACGACCTCTACTATTTCACTCTGCTCTCCCCGACTGCCGAAGGTAGTCTACGGCTTCCGCGAACCGTTCCCCCGGGACGACGACAGACTCCCGCGAGCGGACCTTGAGGACGGCCTGCGCGCAGAGGGCGGGCAGATGGTTGTTGTAGAGCGATAGACAGACTTCCCGCGCCGTCTCTTCGCAGACCACGGAGGCGGGCACGCCGGTCTCGACCGCCGTGACCCGTCGAGCGAGCGCACTCAATTCCAGCGACTCGCTGGCCGCGTCGACGGCGGAAACGACGAGGCGACGCCGTCGATTCCGGAGGTACGGCGCCAGAGAGCGGTTCCGGCCGTCCCCGGAGAGGGGCGCGACTGCCGTCCGTCGCTGGTTAGTCATACTCCCTCCTGTCATCGCCCGCTCGTCGACCCGAATATCCACCCGAACGGCGGAAGGCTACTGTCGAATGGCCGCGGTTCGGAGTTCGATTGAAACGGACGTCTTTCCGGATCGATTCCCGGAACTGCCGTCTCGTGTCGTCGTCGAACATATGCCGAAAGCGTCACCCTGGTTCCGCTAAAGTGGTCTGCTTTCATTGTAAACGTCTTCCGAGAAAACACCGTAGCGAAGCATCTGTAGCGCTATTCGAGAGGCGGGTTCGAGCAGTTGGAACGGTACGGTGAACTCTGTCATCCGAACCGGAGAGGCGTGTCACCTCCATGACGTTCGGAGCAGACATCTCATCTTTACATTCGAACCGAACGAGATAGATTTAGACTGCCCCGATTCTCCCTCAACGGCTGCTCACTCTCGCGACGTTCGTTCGACCGGAACCGCGTTCCTTCAGCGTCGACGAACCGTCATCGGAATCTCCTCTTTCGGGCGGGCGGTGACCGTCGCCATCAGGTCCAGCGTCGCTCCCGGCGTGAGTTCGAGGTGGTAGCGCTGGTAGATCGTCGCGAGGAGGAGGCGCGCTTCGAGCATGGCGAATCGGTCCCCGATACAGCGGCGCGGTCCCGCGGCGAACGGGAAGTACGCCAGTCGCGGGAGCGACTGCTCGAAGTCGTCGGTCCAGCGTTCGGGTTCGAAGGCGAGGGGGTCGTCGTACCACCGGGCGTCGCGGTGGACGACCCACTGGTGCATCCGCACCGTCGCGCCCGGCGGAATCTCGTAGCCGCCGACGACGTCCGGCTTCACGGGTTCGCGCACGATTCCCGGCACCGGCGGGTACAGGCGCATCGACTCTTTGACCACCTGCTCCGTGTACGTCAACTCCGGGAGGTCCGTCATCTCCGGCGTCCGGCCGTCCAGTACCTCGTCCAACTCCGCGATCAGTTTGGCCTCGGCCCCGGGGTGGCGGGCGAGGGCGTAGGCGGTGAACGTCAGCGACAGGGCGGTCGTTTCGTGCCCGGCCAGGAGGAGCGTCACCACCTCATCGCGTATCTGCTCCGTCGAGAGCCTCTCTCCTTCGTCGTCCGTCACGTCGATGAGCATCGAGATGACGTCCCGCTCTCCGGGGTTCGCGCGCCGTTCCTCGATGAGTTCGTAGACCACCTCGTCGAGTCGCGCTCTGGCCTCGCGAATCCGTCGTCGCGAGGGCGTCGGAACCGCCTGCGGCAGGACGTAGTTCGAGAGGCTCTCGGAGGCCGCCATGAACTCCTCCAACGCCGACCCGATGTCGTCGACGTGATCGTTGATGTCGACGCCGAACAGGGCTCTCGCGACTATCTTCAGCGTCACCGTCATCATATCCTCGTGAACGGGGCGCGTCTGCCCGTCCTCCCACGTCGCCAGCATCTCCTCGGTGGCGTCCGTCATCATCTCCGCGTACTCTTGAATGCGGTCCGGGTGGAACGCGGGTTGGATGAGGTGTCGGTTGCGGCGCCAGACGGCGCCCTCGCTGTTCAGGATGCCGTTGCCCGTGATGGGTCCGAGCGTCCGCTGGAAGGCGTCGCCCTTGACGTAGTTTTGGTTGTTCTGCACGAGGACGTGCTCGATATCGTCGGGATGATTGAGCTGATAGACCGGACCGTCCAGTTCCTTCCACCCGACCACGTCGCCGTACTCCGCGGCGTTGTCGGTCATGAACTCGAACGGGCGGCGGACGGACGCGAGGTAGTTGCCCACGATGGGGAGTCCGTCGGGTCCCGGTGGCATCTCGTCGGTCATCGGCGGAACGTCACTGCTCATAGCCTCTCCTTCGGTCCCGCTCCGCCTGCTTCTGACGCCGAGCATGCTAGGTGTATTTATCACCTCCCGGTTAATCCCCGACGCGGCGGGCGGAGGGCGGTTCGACCTCGCGTCCCGCCGATTCCCATGAGATACGCGACGGTGAAACTGACGTGGCCCGCGGGACTGCTTCGTCCCCTCGAAGCGAACTTTGCGCGAGAAGAGGCCGTACGGGTTGAAGCGATACTGTACGTGAACCCCGGGCCCGAGGGGGAGTACGTCGAACTCCTGGAACTCCGCGGCGACTTGGAACGGGCGTCCGCGGTACTGGCGTCGTCGCCCGACGTTCTGGAGTACGACGTGACCGGGTCGGACGGTCACGGCGTCGCCTACGTGCAGTGCCGAACGTCGACGCTGGTTGGCGACCTGCTGGCGGTCCTCCACGACAACGAAATCGTCGTCGACTGGCCGATGCATCTCACCGACGAGGGGGGACGGGGACTCGAAGTGACGGTACTCGGGACCAATCGGGCGATTCAGCGCGCGGTAGCCGACCTACCCGCTGGTGTCGAATTCACGCTCGAACGCCTCGGAGAGTACGACGCCGGCGGACTCGGTGACGTCCTGACCGACCGCCAATCGGAGGTACTCGAACTCGCCGTCGCGGAGGGGTACTACGACGTTCCCCGCCGGACAACGCACCGCGAACTCGCCGAGACCCTCGGCGTCGCGGCGGGAACCGTCAGCGAACACCTCCAACGAATCGAGTCAAAAATAATCAAATCGAGGATCAGATAATCCGAATATATTCTCGAAATTCCGTAATGAAGGTGTATTATCCCAAATAGAAGTATAGAGTAGGTAGATGGGTTATAAATAATGCGTCAACCGGTGGATAAAAAATCGAATCCGAGCCCTGACCTACCGCCTGATAACTCTCGCACGATATGAGCCACTGCCCGTTGTTCGCATCCGGAGCTCCTGCCGAGCGTTCACCTGTCTTCGGTTAGTTCCGTTCGGCACGGCGTTTCTCTGCCCCTCCAATTGCGTCACAAGTCTATACCTGTAATGCGTATCCTTCCGGTCGGTGTCGAACCGTACCCGAAGATAGTTCCCCGCTCTGCATCTTCGGGTCCCACAAACGAACGGCGCGGACTCGACGGCCCGACGAAGCCGCCGCATCCGCTACTTACCGCTCGATTCTCAGCCCTGAATACGCTCGAACTCGTCGACGCCGGCTTGCGCGACTTCCATGTCCTGTTCGACCTCGCCGCCGCTGACGCCGATGGTACCGATAATCTCACCGTCGACGGTGAGCGGGTAGCCGCCGCCGAAGATCACGATACGGTTCTCGTCGGTCGTTTGCAGACCGTACAGTGAGTTGCCGGGTTCGCTGGGTTCGGCGAGTTGGTCCGTGCTCGTCTCCAGTGCCGCGGCCGTGTACGCCTTGTTGCGCGAGATGCTCACCGAAGCGAGCCACGCCCCGTCCATTCGGTGCTGGGCGATGAGATTGCCCTCATCGGTCGCGACGGTGACGACCATCGGTTGTTCGATCTCTTCGGCTTTTTGCTCCGCGGCGTCGATTATCTTCGTTGCGGTTTCGAGGCTAAGTTCTTCTGCCATCAACGGTCTCCGCTTCGAAGACGGGCCACAAATAGATTACCCCGATGACCCGCCTCTCGATTCAGGTGGGGTGACGAAACTCCGCCGACTGTCTTTCAGTTTCGAAATTGATAGCACTATACGGAACCGTAACCGCCGCTTCGGCGTCTGGTGTAGCGCCTCGCTTCCGGTGCGTCTTCGCTTCGGACGGAATCGTCGCCTTTCGAACTTGGTCGGGGCAGTTACGTCCCCGCCGTGTTCTCTCGTCGCTCGAAGCGAATCTTCCGACACTACCGGAAATACCGCGGTAGTTTCCCTGTTTTCGTAGGCGGATGTGAGCTTTCCTGTCTGAGAGTCGCGTGAGTGAGGGCACTCTATCGCAGTATCACGTACGCTGACGACTCGTATCGACCGTACTCGTGCTCTCTCTGTCGGTGGCTGTCCCACCGTTCGAGTTCTCATTCGGCCGCAGTCGACAGCCTCGAGATTTCCCTCTTGAACCTCCCTTCGGATTGCACTGGGACCGATTCGAATCGGAGTAGCGAGCGCACAGACTGACACCTGATTCCGACGATACCGGAAATACGGCTATCGCGCCCGATGTGACCCGACTACCTGCACGATGGCCCCCTCTTGTGACGGTGGGTCGGTAACGTACTCTGTGACTGTACCGGCGTCCCGAACAGACGACGAGTCCTCTCCCACGTCTTCGAATCGGAACGTCGGCGAACGGTCGTCGTCAACGTCGGTTCCGAGGCATTCGCACCTGAACCAACCGACGTGGGGTGAGGGGAGTTGGCTGGACGAGTCCCTGAAATCACCGTGCTCGGTGCCTGCTTTGAGTAACGCGTCGCCGTACCGAAATTGGTTCAGACGCCGAAGCGGTACCAGACGAGGTAGCCGACGTATCCGACGAGGACGCCGACGAACAGGCTCGCCCCCCAGACGCCCGCGATTCCGGCGATGGGGCCGGTGAAGACGAACATCCCGAGGACGAACAGGACGACTGCGAGGGCGATGCAGGTCCAAAACAGCGTGCTCTTCGGAACGGATAACCCCGTCTGATCGGACTCCGCGTGTGACGATGTCGCGTTCGACATGTTATGACGTGTGCTCTCCCACTACATACGTGTTGCGCCATTCGGCGAGCAGTAGATAGGGACAGCCGAAGAGACGGCCGAACGACCAGCCGAAGTCAGTCGTGCAGTTCCGGGCTGTTCCAGTACTCGTGGGTCTCGTCGGCGCGGAAGCACCGACAGAGGTGTCCGTCGGAACCGGTCGTTATCTCGTTCGGGTGTTCCCGCTGGCAGACCTCTCGGGCCTCCGGACACCGCGGGTGGAAGTTACAGCCGTCCGGGAGGTCCGTCGGGTCGGGAACGTCTATCTTCCGGATGGGGAACTCCCCATCGTCGCGGTCGTCGAAGAGATTGGGCGTCGCCCAGCGGAGCGCCTTCGTGTAGGGGTGTTTCGGGTTCTCGATGATCTCCTCGACCCCTCCGATTTCGACGATTTCGCCGAGGTACATCACGGCGATGCGGCCGCCGGACTTCTCGGCGATGTAGCGGGCGTTCGAGAGGTCGTGGCTGATGAACAGATACGAGGTGTCGAAGATATCCTGCAGTTCCAACATCAGATCCATCATCTCGACGCGCAGCGATACGTCGAGTGCGCTTATCGCCTCGTCCGCGAGGATGAGGTCGGGGTTGAGAAGCATCGCGCGGACCAGGACCGCCCGCTGTTTCTCTCCGCCGGAGAGTTGGTGCGGGTAGCGGTTGAGGAAGTCGCCGGGCGGGGTCATTCCCACACGCTCGAACATCGCGTAAATCCGCTCTTCGCGGCGTTCGCGGCTCATATCGGGGTTCCACTTCTTTAGCGGCAGCGACAGCGACGTGATGATGCGCTGGTTCGGGTTGAGCGCACTCCCGGGGTCTTGGTGGATGATCTGGAGGGCGTGTCTGATCTCCGAGAACGGTATCGAGGCGTTATTGCCGCTGCTCTTCGCCTCCCACACGTCCTGACCGCGGTACTTCACGGACCCGCTGGTCGGTTTCTGCACGCCGATTGCGGTCTTTCCGAGCGTCGACTTCCCGCATCCGCTCTCGCCGATGAGCGTCACTATCTCGCGTTCGGCGATATCCAAGGAGACGCCGTCGACGGCTCTGACCGGGTTCGAGTCGTCGAGGAAGCTCAACATCCCGTTGCTGTTGTTGAACTCGACAGAGACGTCCTCCATCGAGACGACCGGACCGGATCCGGAACTACTCATGGACCGCTCCCTCCTGCTTCGAGTCGCCCCGGAGCGGAACGGCTTCTCTCGCCTTCTCGTGGTAGAAGCACGCCGACTCGTGCGTTCCGTTGACCGTCGCCATCGGCGGTTCGGAACTCCGACAGTGTTCGTCGGCGATGGGACACCGGGGGTGATACGAGCAGCCCTCGATTCGGTCGACGGGGTCGGGTTTCGACCCCGCGATGGCGTGCATCTCGTCGACGGGGACGTTCAGATCCGGTGTCGCGGCGAGCAACGCACGCGTGTACGGGTGCGAGGAGTTGTAGAGCAACTCGTCGACCGTCCCGTTCTCGATGATTCCGAAGGCGTACATGACGGTGAGACGGTCCGCGAGTTTCGTCAGCAGGGGGAGGTCGTGCGTGATGAACACGATGGTGAGGTCGTGCTCCTCCTGTAAATCGTCGAGCAGAGCGACGATGGAACGCTGCATCAGCAGGTCCAGCGCGGCGGTCGGTTCGTCCATCACGAGCACCTCCGGTTCGAGGATAAGGCTGAGCGCGATGAGCGCGCGCTGTTTCATTCCTCCGCTCAGTTCGTGAGGGTAGGCGTCCATGACTCTGTCGGGGTCGAGATAGACGCTTTCGAGCAGTTCGCGGGCGCGTTCGAGACCGGCCGGGATGTCGCGGTTGTGGTCCTGAAGCGTCTCCCTGAAGTGCGCTCGGACTCGCATCACGGGGTTGAGCGAACTCATCGCCCCTTGGAACACCATCGCGACCTCCTCCCAGCGGAACCGTTTGAGCTCCGACTCCGAGAGCTCCAGCACCGAGATGGGGTCGCCATCCTGCGGGTAGTACGTCACCTCACCCGAACAGACGCCGGGTTCGACGACGGCGTTGAGAAGCGAGGAGGAGAGCATGGATTTGCCGCTCCCGCTCTCGCCGACGATACCGAGCGTCTCTTCCCGGTGGATGTTCAGATCCACGTCTCTGACGACGCGAGACGCGCCGCGGTTCAACTCGAACGACACGTCCAGATTCCGGATCTCGAATATTTCGTCTCGAACGCTCATTGTTCACCTACTGCGTGCATTCGGATGCTCGTTGATAGTAGTATCGTCATCTGTTCTCACACGTCTCCGTCGCCTTGGCCTTGATCCATCGCGCTGTTATCGCTGGTCGTCGACGCGTGCCGCGCGCGCAACCGCACGTTGAACACGCTGTCCATGCCCTGCGAGAACAGCACGAGTCCGAACGACATCAGGAAGATGGTCACCATCGGGAAGATGAGCCAGTGCAGCATCTGCGGGCGGTTCAGCGCGCCGCCCTTGTACGCGAGGTTCATCAGCACGCCCCAGTTGAACGTCGTGAAGGGGAGGATGCCCAGGAAGTACAACCCGACCGACTCGAAGATGATGCGCCGGGAGGCGAGTGCGGAGTTGATGGTGATGTATGGCATCAACTGACCCAAGAGGTCGCGTCGCAGGATGGTCCCCGTCGAGAGCCCCATTATTCGAGAGGCCTCGACGTAGGATTCTTGCCGGATACTGAGAACCTGCGAACGGACCGTCCGCGCGAGCCCCGGCCAGTTGTCGAGGCCGAGGAGAACGCCGACGACGTAGGGGTTCTTCGGCGCAAAGATGGCCATGAGGACGATGACGAGCGGCAGACCGGGGATTGTGATGACGATGTCGGTGACGGACATGAGCACCGTGTCGACGACCGTCCCGCGCATGAAGCCCGAGAGGAGGCCGACCAGCGCCGCGACGCCGATACTGACGACGGCGCCGGCGAATATCATCTTGAACATCGCGGGCGTCGCGTGGATGAGTTGGGCGCCGATTGGCTGTCCGAACGTATCGGTCCCGAGGATGTAGTTCAGGTTCTGGAACGGTGGTGCGAGTATCGGCGCGTCGCCGCTGGTCGGGCGGTCGACGAGGACGACGCCCGCCGTCCCCGCGAGGAAGAACCCGAACAGAATCAGCGTCCCGACGACGGCGCGCCAGTCGGTCAGCGCGACGCGGGCGGGAGCAACGAGCGTGAGGTCGGCGGTACGTCGGACCCGTTCTCCCATCGGCGTGGGTTCGTGCTCTACGGACGAGTCGAACAGCTCTTCGAGGTCGACTTTGTCATCGGATTCTTGATCATTCATTGTCTGCTCCTGCGGAGATACGCGGGTCGATGAACCCGTACGTGAGGTCGGCGATGAATATCGCCACGACGGTGACGGTAGTGAAGATTATCAGCGACCCCATCAACAGCGGGTAGTCTTGCGTCTGAATGGCGTTGTACATCAGCAGTCCGACGCCGGGATAGGAGAATATCTGCTCGACGATGACGGCGCTGCTGAAGACGCCGGCGATACCGATCATGAACTGCGTGTACATGGGAAGAATGGCGTTGCGGCCGACGTACTGGGTCGCGATTCGAGAGCCGCGGAGGCCCCGCAGTTTGGCGACCCGAAGGTAGTCCTCGCCGAGCACTCGAACCGAGTTACCGCGCATCGTGAGCGCGCCGCCGAGTCCGAGCATGCTCATCGAGAATATCGGCAGCACGGCGTGCATGACGATGCTGCGCATGAACGGGACGTTGAAGCCGGCGGTCACGCTTGAGGAGACGCGACCCCCGTAGGGGAACCACGACATCTGGATGGCGAAGAAGTAGATAAGAAGAATGCCGACGATGTAGTACGGCACGGAGTTGAGACCGATGAGGACGACGGAACTCACGGAGTCGAAGCGGGACTTCTCCTTGAACGCCATCACCGCCCCGATGAGGACGCTGAGCGAGTAACCGACGACCATCGCGTAGACGCTGATGAACATCGACCACGGAATCCGCTCGAAGATGAGCGTGGTGACGGGTTTGTTCTCGTAGATGGACGTGCCGAGGTCTTGTTCGAGGATGATACTGCTGAAGTACTGGTAGAACTGGACGTACAGCGGTTGGTCGGGTTGAACGTTCGTGTACAACGCGACGAGTCGGTTCAGCCGTTCGATGTTGACCGTGCTCCCGCCGGCCGCCGCCTGTTGGGAGAGGATGACGTTCTTGAGCGATTCGGTCGGACTTCCGGGCATCGCGTGGTAGAGCACGAACGAGAGTGCTATCGTCGCGACGAGAGTCAGAATCGCCTGCCCGAATCGCTTTGCTAGGTAGTTTGTGGCCATGTTTTGAATTATCTTCTGTGTGGTGCCCTAAAACTGTTTCTGGAGTGGTTCGTGACTCGCTACTTCTGCGTTACCCACCCGCGCATCCAGGCGTGCTGTCCCGGGTTGTTGGCGTCTATCTTGTGCTCGCCCGTCCCGTCGGGGAAGCTGAAGTTCGCCTCGTCGCCCCAGTAGCCGCTGTTCTCCTGCATGTAGACGATGGCCGGCAGGTCGTAGTTGAACCACTGGACGAGCGTCTTGGTCCGGTCTTTGACCTGTTCTTTCGACGTCGACGCCGGGAGGTCGTTCATCAGCTTCGCCGGCTGAATCGACTGTCCGTTCCCGGACACCGACTTCGCGCCGACTTGGTTCGGAATCGTCGTCTCGAACGGGACTCCAGTGGGCCCCGTTTCCCCGCCGCTGGATGGGTCGCCCGCGAGGACGCCGTAGAAGTCGTTCGAGTAGTACGCGGTGGGGTGCCACAGCGCTTTCGCGACGTGCCAGACCCACCCGAGGTCGAAGTTCCACTCCTGGAGCTTCGTGTAGTAGTTGTCACCGACGGCGTTCAGGTTCGTCTCGATGCCGAACTGGTTCAGTTGGTCGCTGAGGTACTTGCTCGGTTGCGCCTGCCCGATGTTGTCGCGCGTGAGGATGTCGAGACTGACCGCGCTTCCCTCGGAACTCGTCCACGTGCCGCCCTGCTTCGAGTAGCCGGCCTGTTCCATGTACTGCGCCGCCGCCTCGGTGTCCGCGTTGACGGGGTATTTGATGAGTTGGTCCACGAACTCCTGTCCGAGGTACTCCTCGTGGATGGACGAGCGCAGTCCCGTCTGCACCTGCGTCGGTTCGGCGACGTACGCCGCCTGTACGGCGGCCGCCGTGATTGCTTCGAGGTCGATGGCGCTGATGAGCGCGCGGCGGACGCTCCGGTTCGCGAGGTGCTCGTTCTTCCAGTTGAGGATGAACTTTTGCGTTCTGAACCAGTTCAGCTTGAACTGGTTCTTGATGTTCTCGGGATAGCGCTGCGGTTCGGTGATGTACCCGAACACGGCCATATCGAGTTTGTCGCTCGTGGCCAGCGAGTCCGTGTTGT
The DNA here is from genome assembly GCF_000337095.1 of Halogeometricum pallidum JCM 14848. Classification (GTDB taxonomy): domain Archaea; phylum Halobacteriota; class Halobacteria; order Halobacteriales; family Haloferacaceae; genus Halogeometricum; species Halogeometricum pallidum. The sequence continues at coordinate 149,117 of NZ_AOIV01000038.1, read as the reverse complement.
CGCCGACCGGGACGATGCGCGTCTGTTCGATGTCGGTTCGGTCGGCGTACGGGTGGTCCTCGTACTTCTGTGTGATCGTCTCCGCGGAGTTGAACTGCGTTATCTCGTACAGACCGTTCCCGAGACCCTCGTCGACGAACTGCTGTGTCGAGATGGTCATCTTCAGGAGCTCCTGCGTCACCGCGTCTCGCTCGTCGGAGCCCGAGGCCTCCTCGTACCGAGTGAGATACTCCTCGAAGATCCATCGCGGCGTATTGACCGCCGTGCCGACGAGGCTCGCTTTCATCAGCGACGGCGTCACCGCGTTCTTGAACGTCCGCTTGATCGTCCGCTCGTCGACCAGTTCGTGACCCGCGTAGTTCGACGACTCGGGGTCCTGCAGTCGGTCTATCTCGCTCCCGATGTAGTAGTCCTTCGCCTTGACCGCCTTACCGTTCCAGTACGTCCATCCGGTCGGAAACGTCAGCGTCATCTCCTTGCCCTCTATCGAGATGTCCTCTAGGAAGTCCGAGGCGATGGTCCCGTCGGAGTACGCCGTCGCCACCGGCGTCCAGAAGTACGTGCTGAAGGTGTGACCGAAGTTCGCCAGGTTCCACTTGTTGAACTGGATCTGCGTCGGCTGTCGCCCGCCGACGAAGTCCAGGCGCTCTTCGGATCCGCCGCCTCCTGAATCCCCGGAGGTGCCGGAACCGGAGCCGGTGCCGCCTCCGGACTGCCCGCCGCCGGAGCCGTCGCCACCCATACACCCTGCCAGTCCTGCTGATACGACGCCGGCACCGGCACCCAAGAAGGCGCGCCGGTCCCAACGTTCACTGTCGTTGCTCATGGCCTCTATGCGTGAGTGTGTTACTGATTGTATATATATCTATTGTTCACCGCGGGTGGTCGCACGACGAAAAGCGCCGTCCGCGGCCGCCGAACGGAGCAGGAACGCACCGAAACGCGGGAGAGACCGTCCGTCTCCGTCGGCCGTTCTTCGAGAACGGTACCCGCTGTCCCTTCGCTCAGGTTTGGCGTCGCGTACAGACGACTAACAGCGTGCTGGAAACCGCGAATATGAACAGGAACGTCACTATCTGGACGACCGAAATGACGTACGTCGCGGTGCCGGACTCGACGTACTGGAGTGCGACCGCCAGCACGACCAGCGCCAGCACCGAGACCATCGCGAGAAGGCGAAACTGGTTCCGGAAATCGCACAGGACGTCGACGAATCGAGCGTCGGTCATAGCGACCTTTCGCAACCGGTGCTTATCAAACGTACGACGGGTCGCGTCTCTCGGTCGACGGAGCGGATTTATTACGCGCTGTCGGGTACGGATACTCGATGCACGACGACGACCTCGTTCAGGGACCCGACGCCGGTCGAGAACTCCCCACCGAGTGGCGGACGTACGACGACCCCGACACGGGCGCGCGGGTCCGTCAGCTCACCGACTGCGAGGAGGGCGACAGCTGGCACCTCTACTTCACGGAACCGAGTTGGTACGACGACGGTCGACGGCTCCTGTTCCGGTCGACGCGCGGCGGGAACGGCATCGACCTCTACTCGGTCGACCTCGAAACCGGCGGAATACGCCAGTTGACCGACCTCCCGTCCCCCCTCTCGGGCATCACGTGTCACCCCGGGGCCGGCGTCGCCGCTTTCTGGGTCGAGAACCGCCTCGTCGCGTTCGACCTCGACCGGGAGACGCTCGCACCGCTGTACCGCCTTCCGGACGGCTACGGCGGGAGTCACGCGGCGATAACTGCCGACGGCGAGCGTGTCGTCGCGGCCATCTCCGAGCGCGTCGACCTCGAACGCGACGACGAGGACCGAGAGCGGTGGATGGAGGCCCGCATGAACGCGGAGGCCAACTCGAAGGTGATCTCGGTTCCCATCTCGGGCGGCGATCCGACCGTCCACGTCGACGAGAATCGATGGCTCAACCACGTCAACGCCTCCCCGACGCGCCCCGAACTGGTCACTTACTGCGAGGAGGGTATCTGGGAGCGGGTCGACCGGGTGTGGGGTCTCGATCTGGAGTCGGGCGACACGTGGCGAATCCGGCCCACCGAGGAGGGCGAAGCGGTCGGTCACGAGTACTGGTTGGCCGACGGCGAGTACGTGGGCTACCACGGGTGGCGCGGCGACCGGGACGACCCCGACGCGTTCTTCGGGCAGGTGCGGTACGACAACGAGGACCGACGAGAGGCGCCCGCGCCCGACGTCTACACGCACTTTCACAGCAACACACGCGACCTCGTCGTCGGCGACGGGACCCACCGCGGCGTCCCGTACGACCTCCTCTGGCGCTGGGACGAGGAGGCGGGAACCTACGAGACGCCGCGCATGCTGGCTACCCACGGGTGGCAGAGCGACGCCGACGCCCACCCGCACTCGCGGCTCAGTCCGGACGGCGACAGCGTCGTCTTCGACAGCACCCGCGGAGGTGCCGGGTCGGAGATATACCTCGCGGCGATTCCGGACAACTTCTCCGACCTCCCGCGGTACGACGGGCCCGGTCTACGAGTGGACTGACGGCCCGTCGTTCGCGTTGGCGGTACTTCACTCCATCTGGAAATCCTCCCAGTCGTCCTCGAACTGCCGACGGTCGAGGTTCGCCTGCGGTCGGTCGACGACGTAATCGAGCGTCAGTTCCGCGCCGGGGTCGGTCCGCCACTCGACCACGAGATCCCACTGGTCCCCGGTCCACTCGAAGTACGACTCCCACGCGAACGCCGCGTCGGGGCCCTCGTACGCCTTCGCCCGAAGTTCCAGGGTCGCGTCCTTGTGTGGACTGACACCTTCGACGCGGGCCGCCGGCGACGCTCCGGGTGAGAGCGTCGTCGTACCGCTGGCCTCGCCGTCGCCGACGTTGCCGGCGACGACCGAACTCGACGAGGAGACGGCGATGGGCGAGACGGTGCCGCCCTTCCGCACGTCGTTGTCGACGTACTGGTTGCCGAACGCCGTCGGCCCCGTCTCCCGTATCCCGTGCGTCTGCGTTCGCTCCCCCTCGGGACGGTCGTCGAGCATCCGGACGTTCGAGACGGTGATGCCCTCGGTGGGGAGCGTGTAGTCGAATTGGCCCTCGGGGTAGCCGTGCACCCGTATCGCCTCGCCCTCACAGTTCTTGATGACGCCGCCGGAGATGCTGACGTTGAACGACGCGGACGCGAAGATACCGGAGTCCTTCGCGCCGACGATGTTCACCTCACCGATGGAGGCGTTGCGCGCCGTGAGAAGCATGATTCCCTTCATTCCGCCGCGGCTGACGACCTGCCCCACGGAGACGTTGTTGCAGAAGTTCGCTAAGCGGAACGTCGGGTAGCCCGCCGGACCGCCGGGACTTCGCCCGATGACGCTGTTTATCGTTGCGTCTGTCGTCTGGTTGAGCAACACCGCACACCCTCCGATATCCGTGGCGAGGACGCGGTCCACCTGCAACCGGTCGACGCCGTACGTCTCGACGGCGTGGTGACCGCCGTTTTCGAGGTAGACCGACTCGATGCGAACGTCCTCGCAGCGCTTCGGCGTGCCGATGTCGTAGCCGTTGTCGATTCGGACGCCGTCGTTGGTGTCCGCGTCCTCGTCGTACAGGACGGTCACGTCGCCGATTCGAACGTTCGAACAGCGCTGGAACCGCAGCGCCATCCACGGCCCCCCCTCGACGGTCAACTGCGGCACCTCGACGTGCTCGGCGTCGGTGGCAGTCACCGCGATGGCGTTCGAGTATTCCCCGGACTCGTACTCGAAGGAGAGGGGAGCGGCCACGTCCAGCACCGTGTGACTCGGGAGTTCGATGCTACGGAACTCGCCGTCGTTGTACGGGACCGACCCCGGGGAGACGATTGAGACGGTCTCTTTCCAGTCGCGGTCGTCGGTGAGGCCGTCGACTGCGGCCTGCGCGGCGGTCAACACGTCCTCGCCGCTGGCGATCCGGTCGTCCGGCCCGTCGGCGTGGAAGACGCCCTCTTCGTCCTTCCAGACGACCACGTCTGCTGCTCGCGCGGGCGTGTGGACGTGGTCGACGTCGATGGAGCCGAGGTTGTCGAGGCTGTGACCGCCGGCGTCCACGTCGCGGTTCCACGGCCGACCGGACGGCCCGTCGTCCATCTGCTTCGGTTCCGTCCCCGCCGTCGCATCGGCGCGTCCGGTCGCCGCCGCACCGGTTCCGGCCGCCCCGAACAGTGCGAGCGCCGTCCGTCGCGTGAGGCTCAGTTCGTCGTCGTCGCTTCCGCTGTCTGTCTCGGTATCGCGCTGTCTCGTCGTCACAGATCGTAATCATATTCATCGAACATATAATTTCCTCCCGAACGTCGTCCCCGGTGATTCAGCGCGGCGGGAGGTTTCCGCTCGTCCGGAAATCGGCGTCCCCCTCGACGGTGGACGTCGCGTCGGCGAGGTCGTTGCCGGCGAACAGGCGGGCGTCGGTGACGCCCGTCGCGGCGAGGAACGTCCCGGTTCCGTCCCGTGCGCGGCAGTCCCGAACGCTCACCGACGCCGCGTCGTGCAGGTCGACCGCCGCCGCCTTCGACTCGCGGTGAGCCTGTCGCCCCGCGAAGCCGTCGACGCGCAGGCCCTCGACGCCGACGCACCGGAGGCCGTTCTCGTAGTAGTCGGGCACGTCGCCCTCCCACTCGACCGAGATGTCCCGGAGGTCGACGTCTCGGGCGTTCTCGACGTGGACCCCCGCGATATCCCGTTTCTGTATCGGCGGGACGGCCGACGTGGGTTGGAGGTCGAAGTTCCCGCCGACGGCGCCGGCGTGTTCTCCGCCCCGGACGCTGATGTCGACGCCGTCGAACGTCATCCCCCGCACGTCGGCGCTCTCGTGGGCGTAGACGAGCGCTCCGTTCTCGCTCCGCGCGAGGATGTTCGAGAAGCGGACGTTCCGGACGGGGCCGACGCTCGTCGACTCGTCTCTCGGGACTGAGGTCACGTAGATGGGCTCTCCCTTCCCCCACCACGGACCGGGGAGGAGGTGCGTCTCCACGACGATGTTCGAGAACAGCACGTCCTCCAACGCGCCGCCGTCGCGGTGCTGGATTCCGAGTCCGCGGTTCGACTCGGTGACGACGCAGTTCTCGAACGTGCAGTTCCGCACGTCCCGTGCGGTCTCGGAGCCGAACTTGATGGCGCAAGCGCTGGACGTGAGCGTGCAGTTCGTCACGGTCACGCCCTCCGTCGGCCGGTCGCTTTCCGCGCGCGTCCCGACCGTGATGGCGTCGTCGCAGGCCCGTATCGTGCAGTCGGAGACGTGCACGTTCCGTGAGTTCATCACCGACACGCCGTCGCAGTTCGGTATCCTGAGGTGGTTGTCGATGTCCACGCCGACGATATCTACCTCGTCGGTATCGTGGACGCTCACCGTCCAAGCCGGCATATCTCGGAGCGTGACTCCTCGGACGAGGACGTTCTCACAGTCCTCGAACAGGAACATCGGGCCGGGGCGGAAGTCGGGCTTCGCCACCGGCCACTCGTCGGTGCCCGCCGAACGGTCGAGGTACGACTCGCCCTGCCGCGCGCGGTGCGCGCCGTTCGAGACCAGCGGGTGCGTCCCGCTCTCGTCGGAGTGGCCGCGGATGGGCGTGTCCATCAGCATGAACTCGGTCCCCCGTCCGTCGAACGTCCCCCGCCCCTCGATGGCGACGTTCTCGACGCCGTCGGCGACGAGGAACGGCCGTTCGCCGTCCGGTCCGATTCGGTCGTCGTCGTACGCCTCCTCGCCGAACGCGGCGAACACCGTCGCCCCGGCGACGAGTTCGAGCGTGACGTGGCTTCTGAGGTGTATCGTCCCGACGACGAACTCCCCGGCGGGGACCGAGACCGTCCCTCCTCCCCCGTCGGCGCAGGCGTCTATCGCGCGCTGAAACGCGTCCGTGTCCGTCTCGGCGCCGTCGTCGTACTCCCGAACCGAGACGGTCGAGTGAGCGTCCATAGCGCGTGTCTCGGAAGCGTTTCGGATAGCTATTGCGGTGCTTTTCTCCGTCCGAACGTCCGATCGATATCCACCCTTCCCGCGCGGATGACGTACGTTTATCACGCGGACTGTCCAATCGACGACGTATGACGGCAGACGACAGTCCGACCGGTCTGAGGACCGAGTACGCGTCGGACCCGCTCGGTATCGACGAGACCAACCCGTGCCTCCGGTGGCGAGTCGAGACGGACAGGCGGGAAGCGAGACAGACGGCGTTTCGCGTCCTCGTCGCGTCGACGAGAGAGCGACTCGACGCCGACGAGGGAGACGTGTGGGACACCGGGAAGCGAACGACGACTCGGCCGGCCGTCGAGTACGACGGCGCTCCCCTGACGTCCGAGGAGCGATACCACTGGAAGGTTCGCGTGTGGGACGAGACGGGGGCCGCGAGCGAGTGGAGCGACCCGGCGACCTGGGAGATGGGTCCTCTCGGTACGGACGACTGGGAGGCGTCGTGGATTCGACGGCCCGAAGACGGGGAATTCGAGCGAGGACGCTTCTCCTACTTCCGCAGGGAGATAGCGCTCGACGCCGCCGTCGAACGCGCCCGCGTCCACGTCTCCGCCAGTCACCAGTGCGCGCTCTCGGTCAACGGGAGCGTGGTCGACCGCGGGCAGTCGTTCGCGTACCCCGATTACCAGTACTACAAGACCGTCGACGTGACGGAGGCGTTGAACGCGGGCGGGAACGCTCTCGGCGTCCTGCACACGTGGAACGGCGAGGGACAGGGCCGACCCGAGGCCGAACCCGGACTGATACTCCGACTCGTCGCCGAACTCGCCGACGGAAGCCGACGGGTCGTCGTGACGGACGGGTCGTGGCGGGCGCGCGAAGGTCCGTGGGTCGACGCCCCCCTCCGCAACGGCGAGATAGCGGAACCGGTCGAGGTCGTCGACCAGCGCCGCCGACCCGACGGGTGGAGTCGACCGGAGTTCGACGACGCCTCGTGGGACGCCGTCGAAGTCCTCGGCGAGCACCCGACCGACCCCTGGGAGCGACTGGTCGCGCAGAACCGACGAATCGAGCGGCACGCCGTCGTTCCCGACTCCGTGGAGCGTCTCGACACCGACGCGTTGGTGTTCGACTTCGGGCGCGTCTACGCCGGCGTCCCCGTCGTCCGCTTCGAGTCGGGCGTCGACGGCCGGCGCGTCGAGATGCGGGCCGGTTATCGCCGCGAATCCGACGGGTCGGTCTCGGAGGACGACGGAACGCAGTGGACGGATATGCGCTATGCGTGCGTTCAGCGCGACGGCGAACAGACGTTCCGCCCGTTCCACTACCTCGGATTCCGATACCTCCAAGTGGACGACCCGGGCGAGGACCTCTCGCTCGACCAGGTGAAAGTGGTCGCCCGCCACAACGAGGTTCCCGACCCGCAGGCGGCGACGTTCGAGTCCTCGGACGAGACGGTGGACGAGGTGTTCGAACTGGCGCGGCACTCGGCGCTGTACGGCTCACAGGAGCAGTTCGTCGACACGCCCACGCGGGAGAAGGGGCAGTTCCTGATGGACGCGCTCAACATCTCCCGGGTGACGACGCGCGCCTTCGGCGAACGTCGGTTGAGCAGGCAGGCCATCGAGGAGTTCGTCCAATCGCACTACCGCTACTGGGCGGAGAGCGGGCGGCTGAACGCGGTGTACCCGAACGGCGACGGGAAACGAGACATCCCCGATTTCACCGAGTCGTTTCCGGAGTGGGTGTGGCGGTACTACCTCGTCTCGGACGACCGAACCGTACTGGAGACCGCGTACCCCGTCGTCCGCGCCGTCGCCGACTACGTCGTCCGTCACGTCGACGCCGAGACGGGCCTCGTGACGAACCTGAGCGGCGGCGAGGGGGGACCGTACGAGGAGGGTATCGTGGACTGGCCCGCAGAGATGCGCTACGGCTACGACCGCGAGTGGCCCGCCCGAACGACGGTCAACCTGCTCGGCGTGAACACCCTCCGGCGGGCCGAGCGCATCGGCGCGGAACTCGGCCGCCCGGACCCGGAACTGGCGTACTTCCGCCGCCGGCGCGAGGAGTTGGAATCGGCCGTCGTCGACCGCCTCTACGACGGAGACCTGTTCGTCGACGGCTGCGACGCCGAGGGCACGAGCGAGCACGCCTCCCAGCACGCGAACGCTCTCGCTCTCGCGTTCGGAGTCGTGCCCGAGAAAGCAGTCGGCCGCGTGGCGGACTACGTCGCCGACGTCGGGATGCGTATGGGACCGATGATGGTACCGTGGCTCCTGCAGGCGTTCGAGGCGAGCGACCGGCCCGCGGCGATGGTCGACCTCCTCACGAACGCCGAGGACGACGGGTGGGCGAACATCCTCGCGCGGGGTGGAACGTTCACGTGGGAGACGTGGCACTGTCGCGACGGGGACCTGCCGGACCGCGAACGGCGGAACCGGAGCGAATCGCACGCGATGGGCGCGACCGTCCTCGCGTACGTCCAGCGCGTTCTGCTCGGCGTCGAGTTCGACGACGCGGCCGTCGGGCAGTTTCGGATCCGACCGCCGACCGACGGCCTTCGATCGGCGACCGGTCGCGTGCCGACGGAGTACGGTCCGCTGGAGGTGGCGTGGGAACGCACCGACGGAGCGTTCTCGATCTCGTTGACGGTTCCGTGGAACGCTGAGGCGACCGTCTCGCTGCCCGTTCCCGCTGAAACGACCGCCTCCGTCGACGGCGAACTCCTCGTGACCGCCGACGGGTGCACCGACGCGGACGTCGCCGGCGTCGCCGGCGTCGATTTCGACCGCACTGACGGCGAACTCGCGGTCGACGTGACGGCGGGGACGTTCCGGTTCTCCGTCGAGTGAGGGGCAACGTCCGCCGGCACGCTTCCGGTATCGTCGGACGGCAATCGAACTCGAATATCGCGTCCGGAAACCGTCTATCTCGTTCCGCTCACCTCCGTTTTCGACTGAACGACTTCGCCGATGTGTCCGATGATGCCGGATGCGCTCCCCGACCTTCGACGTTCGATCCGACGTAACAATTACGAAACTAACTTTGTAACGGTCGAGTCGCGAAGCGCTGAACCCCCGTCCGTCCGGATTCGACAAAGTGGGCGACTGACGCCGCAAAAATGCTGGAATAGCTCTCGCGACGAAGCATACGCCGAAAGTCGATCAGCCGACGAAACGACTACTCGAACGGGCGATTCCGACTATATCGGACGGGGCGTCCGACGAAGCCGGATGCGTAGTGCCGAAGCGCGGTACCTCGGTGCGTGGCTTCGACAGCGGAGGTGACGCCGTGCGCCAATCGACGCGCGACGGACGTATCAAGCGGTGGCTATCGTCACGAACCCGTCGAAGTTGAGGATAACTCTCTGCGCGAAGTCGCCGAACAGCGCCTTCCCCGTGGGCGAGCGCTGTCGGCCGAGGATGAACGCGTGGTCGCAACCCTCCTCGTCTCCCACGTCGACGACCGCCTGAGCCCGTTTGTCGTCGCTGACGACCCTGACTCGGATGTCGTACTCCACGTCGTACTCCGAGAGCACGTCGTCCACCGCGTCGCGAACGCTCTTCTCCGCCGTGGCGAACACGTCGTAGCTCACGTCCTCCACCGACTTGATGGATTCGAGCGTCTCGACGTCGGCCTCGTACTCCTCGTCGGTGAGCGTCACCAGAAAGAGGAGGTCGGCGTCCGCCCCGGACGCGTGCTCGCCGGCCTCGTGCAGGAGTTCGCGGTACTCTTCGGACTCCTCGACGACGACTAATCCTCGCTTCATATACGAGTAGCACACCCCTCGAGCCGACATAAATCCACCGACGGAACGCGAGGGGGACGGCGTGCGCGCGGCTATCACGGCCGCTTGAGGCGGCTTTCGGTCGTCGCCGGTTCGTATCTGCGCGTTACTTCTGTCCGACCCACCCGTGGAGCCACGCCACGCGCCCGGGTTTCGTGCGCGACATCAGCGATTTGTCCTCGGGCATCTGGAAGGTGAAGTCGCGCGAGTCCCCCCAGTAACCGCTGTTCTCCTGCACGTAGACGAGTGCCGGCAGGTCGTAGTTGAACCACTGCACCAGCGTTCGGGTCATCTCTTGCATCTCGTCTCCCGTCTGAGCGACGGGGAGGTCGTCCATCAGCTTCGCCGGCTGAATCGACTGCCCGTTCCCGGACACCGTCTCGGCGCCGACCCGGTTCGGAATCGTCGTCTCGAACGGGATACCGGTCGGTCCGGTGTCGCCGCCGTTCGAGGGGTCGCCGACCTCGACGCCGTAGAAGTTGTTCGAGTAGTACGCGGTGGGATGCCACAGCGCCCTCGCGACGTGCCATATCCACGCGATGTCGAACTCGTACTCCTGGAGTTTGGCGTAGTAGTCCAGTCCGATGGACTGCACCTCGGTGCCGATGCCGAAGGCGCTCAGTTGGTCGGAGAACACCTTCGTCGCCTGCGTCTGCGCGCTCTTGGAGTCGGCGATGATCGTGAAGCTGAACGACGAACCGCCCTCGTCGACCCACTCGCCGCCGGACTTCGAGTATCCCGCCGCCCGCATGTACTCCGCCGCCGCCTCCGCGTCGCCCTCGACGGGATACTGGATGAGTTTGTCCGTGAATCCCTCCCCGAGATACCGCTCGTGGATCGACGAGCGCAACCCGGTCTGCACCTGCGTCGGCGACCCGACGATTCCCGCTTGGTTGGCGGCGGCGACGATGGACGGCAGGTCGACCGCGCAGGCCACCGCGCGTCGGACGTTCCGTTTCGACAGGTGTTCGTTCTTATAGTTGAACGTGAATTTTTGCGTCCGGAACCACTCCAGTTCGTACTGGTTCTGGAGGTTGTCGGGGTATCGCTGCCGTTTCTCCTCCGTGATGTAGTCGCCGAACGCCAGGTCCACCTCGTTTTGCACGATGAACGACTCGGGGTCGGCGGTGTCCCACGGAATGACCCGCGTCTGTTCGACGTCGGTTCGGTCGGCGTACGGGTGGTCCTCGAACTTCTCGAGGATGCCCTCCGAGGAATTGAACCGGACGAGCCGATACAGGGAGTTCCCGAGACCCTCCTCGACGAGTTGCTTCGCCGAGATTGTCATCCCGAGGAGGTCCTCAGTGACCGCATCTCGCTCTTCCGCTGTCGAGGCCTCTCGGTACCGTTCGAGGTAGTCGTTGTATATCCACCGCGGCGTGTTGACGACGAACCCGGCGATGCTGGCGCGCATCAGTTCGGGCGTCGTCGACTTCTTGAACCTCCGTTCGAGCGTATAGTCGTCGACCAACTCGTGGCTCTCGTACGCCGAGGCTTCGGGGTCCTGAAGCCGAGTGATCTCCAGTTGCACGAGCAGGTCCTCCGCGGTCACGTCGTCCCCACTCCACCACGTGCGGTCCTCGGGGAACGTGATGGTCAGCGTCTTACCGTCCGTCGTCAACTCCTCGGCGAGGTCCGGTCTGACGGCGCCGTCGGAGTGTCCGGACGCGACGATATCGTGCGTCATGACGCCCCACGAGTTGGCGTAGTTGGCCGCGTTGAAGCTGTTGAACTGAATCTGCGTCAACTGGCGGGCGTCCATGATCGTCAGCGTCTTCTCTCCCTCGGAACCCCCGGCGGTACCGCCGCCTGCCGTCGCGTCGCCGTTCGTTCCCTCGCCGGAACATCCGGCGAGTCCGGTGGCGAGCGCTCCACCCGCCGCTCCGATCATTCGACGACGTGTAAGACGATTGCTATCACTGGTCATACGAGTGGACGTTGCGCAACATCAGATATAATTCTTATGTATGTGCTCCGGACTCTTCGCGCGCCGAATCATGCTTCGTCGGCCGGCCGTTCTGATGAAGTCTCCCTGGCGGTTGGCGGACTCGCGCGCTGACTCCCCTTTGTACTCGAAGTCCGCTCTCCCCGAAAGGTCGGATCAGGGAACGAGATCGAGTACGCTCTCGACCGTCTCCGCGGCGTCGGTCGACGGCGAATACTCGAGGCCGACGTAGCCGTCGTATCCCGCCTCGTCCAGTGCCTCGAAGATCCGTGCGTAGTTGAGTTCACCCGTTCCGGGTTCGTGTCGTCCCGGTACGTCGGCGACGTGAACGTAGCCGACGAACTCGGCGTGGTCGGTGAGGTTTTCGATGACGTTGCCTTCGGTTATCTGCTGGTGATAGACGTCGAAGAGAACCGAAACGGCGGGGCTGTCCACCGCGTCGACTATCTCGTAGGCCTCATAGGAGGAGTCGAGGTAGTACCCGGGGTGGTCGACCGGGTTGTTGAGCGGTTCGACGACGAGGTCGATGCCCGCCGCCTCCGCGGCGGGTGCGGCGTCCCGGAGAACGTTGACGATGGCCCGGTGTTCGGCGCCGGGCGGCAGGTCGTCCCGCTCGGGGCCGACCGTGACCACGAGGGCGTCGACTCCGACCGCCTCACCGAGTTCGACCGAGCGTTCGAGGTCGGCGACCCCTTCGTCGTGTCGTGAGGGGTCGGTGAGGCCGGGTCCCTTTCCCTGCGTGTTGGCCGCGACACCGACGCACGTCGAAGCCGACACGACGACGCCGTGCTCGGCGCAGCGGTCGCGGAGGGCTTCGGGGTCAACGTCCTCGATGCCCCAGAACTCGACCGCTTCGAGTCCGAGGTCGGCGACTTCCGCGACGGCGTCGACCGGGTCGTCGACTCCGAGGACGATGTTCGCGTTCGCGCTGACGGTGAAACTCATTCGGTCACCCGCTGCGGTTCGCCCGTCTCCAGGGCGCGCTCGACCGCCAGCGTCGTCTCGAACGTCTTGCGCGCGTCGTCGTACGGCGACCGCAGGAGCGACTCGTCCCGCGTCTCGACCGCCTCGATGAACGCCTCTATCTCGGTCCCGTACGTGTCGCCGTCGCCCTCGAACTCTATCTCCTCGCCGTCGACGGTGCCGACGAGGCTGTCGGCGCCGATGTCGAGTTCGAGCGAGAAGCCCTCGCCCGTCAGACTGAGACCGTGCGAGAACCGCGCGGAGGTCGAGGTGGCCGAGACGTGACTGACCGCGCCCGTTTCGTGCCGCATCGACGCCGAGGTGGAGTCCTCGAAGTCGAGTTCCTCGTCGTACACCTCCTTGCCACCGACGGCCGACACGGACTCGACGTCCCCGGCGAAGTACCGGACCACGTCGTAGGTGTGGGTCGCCTGCTCGACGATCTGTCCTCCCGAGAGGGCTTTCTTCCGCCACCAGTGGTCCGCCTCGCCCGGGATGCCGCACCACCAGTGCCCGTCGACGAGCGCGACGGTCCGGTCGCCGATCAGTTCCTTCGCTCGCTGGACCGAGTCGGCGTACCGTACCATGTGCCCCACCTGTGCGAAGCGGTCGGACGCGGCGATGGCCTCGGCGTTCTCGCGAACGGTGTCGCCGTCGAGTGCGAGCGGCTTCTCCACGAACAGGTCGGTCCCGTGCTCGACTGCGAGCCGCTCTTGGTCCTCGTGTGCGAACGGTGGAATCCCGACGACGACGGCGTCGAACGTCGCCTCATCGTACATCTCGCGGTGGTCGGTGAACGCCGCCGCGCCGTGCGTCTCGGCGGCGGCCGTCGCCCGTTCGTCGTCGATGTCGCAGACTGCAACGACGTCCGCTCGCTCGTTCGATTCGAGATTGTCGAGATGGATGGAGGCGATGCCCCCCGCGCCGATAAACGCCAGTTCAACGGTCATGAACTACCGTTATCCGTTCACGTGTTATCAATGTACTGTATCGTACGCCTCGACGCGTGTCGATTCGAGACCTCTGACGTCCGCCCCGGACCCCGTCGACCGGGCCCAATCCGCCATCACGGGAGGGGCTTTCGCAGGACCGCGAGACCGTTCCGTCGGTTCCTCTCATCTCTATTCGAGGCTCTGCCGGGTCGGAGTTACGCGTTCCCCGAGGCGCCCCACCGTCGTCCGAAGGAAAACCTCATTACGTCGCGCGAGAGCGGCTATAAGAGATGTTTCGAACTGGTATCATCGGGATGGGCGGTATCGGACGCCACCTCGCGGAGGAGGTTCGCTCACATCCCCGGGGCGCCATCGGCGCCGTCGTCGACGTGAACGAAGAGAACCTGGCGGCGGCGGGCGAGGCGTTCGACCTCGACGAGTCGGCGCTCTACACCGACGAGGCGGAGATGTACGCCGAGAAATCCCTCGACGCCGTCGTCGTCGCCACGCCACCGGGGTTCCACTTCGACCAGATCCGCGCGGCGTTCGACCGCGACTTGCACGTCCTCTGTGAGAAACCGGTCGTCCTCGACTCGGCGGAGGCGCGAGAGGTGGTCCGCTGGGTCCGCGAGGAGGGGCACGTACTGATGGCCGGCTATCAGCGCCACCTCGATCCGGGGTTCGTCGCCGCACGCGACCGCTGGGCGGAGGGGGACCTCGACCCGACGTTCGCGACCGGGTCGCTCACGCAGGACTGGCGGCACCACTACGAGGCGGGGACGAACTGGCGGATGGACCCGGATATCGGCGGCGGCGGCCACCTGTTCAGCGTCGGCACGCACGTCGTCGAGTCGGTCCTCTGGATGACCGGCCTGACGCCCGTCTCCGTCACCGCCGAGATGTCGTTCCACGACGACGGGCGTCGCGTCGACGAGCAGTCCGCGATGACCGTCCGGTTCGACAACGGCGCCATCGCCAGTTTCGGCGACTCGGGTGTCGTCCCCCGAACGATGGAGCACATCCACGTCTGGGACGAGGAGGGAGCGGTGTACCTCGAGGGCGAGGACTGGGGAACCCGCGAACTCTCCGTCATCAACGCGGACGGTGACCGGCGGACGCCCGACCTGAGCGACGCCGAGGCGCGGACGAAGTTCGAGGCGTTCGTCGACGCGGTCGAGTCCGGAACGGAACCCCCGGCGACGGCCGAGGACGCCCTCCGCGTGACGGCACTGCTCGAAGCGGCCTATGAATCCGCACGTACCGGGTCGCGGGTCGACGTGGACCTCTGAGCGGGCGACGCGGTAACGGCCTCACCTCACTCGACGCCGAAGTGACGCGCCAACCCGTCCGCTATCTGGCCCATCCCCCGGTCCGAGGGGTGCACGAGGTCCGTGGTCAGTCCCTCCGCACCCAAGAGGTCGGTCCCCTCCACCGGCGTGACGTTACCCGGCGCGTCGGCCGCAATCTCGCGAAGCGCCCGCCGGTAGGCCCCCGGCGTCGACGCCATCTCGTCCTCGCCGTGTTCGGCGACGAGGTCGGCGGAGAAGGGAAACAGCGTGATGGCTGCGACGGCGGCATCCGGGGCGCCCTCGGCGACCGTCTCGACGAAGTAGCGCGCGCGTTCGCGGAACGTCTCGGTCGAGAACCCGGCTGCGAGCATGTTCACCGACAGCGCGAGCGTCGCCACGTCGTAGTCGAGGCCCGCGGCGTAGTCGGCGAGTTCCGGTTCGCAGAACGCCGACCCCGGACAGCCGAGGTTGACCACGTCGGCGTCGAGCGACTCCGCGAGGCGCCACGGGTACGAGAGATTGACGCCGGTGGCGTTGCTCCCGAACGTTATCGAGGTTCCGTACGCCAGGTAGCGCCGCTCCGGGAGTTCGGAGGGCTCCGGCGGCCGCCGCCCGCCGTCGATACCGTGGAGGACGACCGACCCGCCCCACAGCGCCAATCGACAGACCGCGGGCGAGAACGCGAACGCCTCGGGGTCCAACTGGGCCGGTCGCTCCGGCGTCTCGAACGTGAACGTCTCGGGTTCCGTGCCGAGTCGTCGGTGCTCGGAGTCCATGAACGGCCCCCAGAACGGGACGACGTCGCAGGCGCCGTCGGGCGAGGAGAGCGTCACGTCGACCGACCCCTCGGTCGGGACGAACCGAATCTCCGCGCCCGCCGGCCGGTACATCACGTCCCGCGCCTTCTCGTTCAGCGACCGCCGGACGGACTCCGGAACCCGCTGTATCCTCTGCCCGTCGACCCCGTCGACGGCGCGTACCTCGCCGACGTTGTGGAGGCTGACATCGTCGTACTCCATGCCACTACTGGCGCAAAGCGAGGTGAAACCTCTTCCGGTGACGCCACGTCCCCGCCCTCCCGCCGAGGCTCACTCGGACCCCGGGACTGCGGTCTCGCGGGGCCCGAGATACGTCTCGCGCTCGCCGTCAGCGTACACGGCGATTCTGTCGACGACGAGACCGGGGTCCAGCGCCCACATCCGGAGCGTGTGGCCGCCCGCCGATTCGACCGCGTGCGTCGTCGTCCCGAGTGCGGCGCCGCGCAGGACGTTCTCCTGCCACTCCGGGTCGTGTTCGCCGCCGTCGGGGTCGACGGAGACGGTCCGACGGGGGCCGTCGCCGAGGGCGACGGCGTACCGGAGGTCCCGGTCCCCGCTCAGGGCTTGGGTGGGAAGACAGTGCACCTCGACGGTCGTAACCCCCGTCGTCGTCAGTTCGAGGTCGTACTCCAGGCGGGGGGCGTCGTCCGCCTCCGGGTCGTGGATCTCGAAGCGCGCCGGCGCGACGCGCACCGTCCTCCCGGCGAGGCGGCCGGGGGCGTCGCCGGGCACCCAGCGTCCGGGGACGCCGTCCGCCTTTCGACTGTAGCGCTCCGCCTCGATACCGACCGCGCCGTCGACTTCGAGGAAGTCCGCGTCTCCCTCCCGCGGCGACCCGGCCGTCGCGGCGACCGCTTCGACGCGGACGGAGTACTCGGCGCCTGCCCCGGAAACCGTCACGGTACCGCTCGCTTGCGGTCCGGTCGCGCGGTCCCAGTCGACCCCGACCCGCAGGCGGCGTTCGTCCTCGACGGTGCCCGCGCGTTCGCTCACCTCGATCCACGCCGCGTTCGCCGTCGCCGTCCACTCGAAAGGGGTCGCGCCGCGGTTGAACACGTCAACGAAGCGCTCCCGGTCGACCCCGGCGCGGAACGCCGGCAGCGACGGGGCCACTTCTCCCCCGTCGCCCGCGTCGAGCGGTTCACGCCGTCCCTCGATTGCGACGCCGAGTTCGGCCGACTTTCCCGGTTCGAGGCGGGCGACGTCCGGCGGGTCGAAGACGGGGAGGTCGCGCGGCGAACCGGACTGGATCCGGTTCCACTTCCCGTCGCGGAGCGCCTCGTTGTAGTACCTCGTCTCCGCTCGAATCCGCTCGTGGGCGTCCAGCGCGGCGTCGGCGTATCGGTTCGCGCTCGCCCGTCCTTGCTCGGCGTGGAGTCGGCTTCGCGCCGCGTGGAGGAACGTCTCGGACATCGCCGCGGCGCACCGCAACTGATACAGCACCAACTGATAGAAACTCGCCCGACGCGACGACGAGAGGGACTCGAACACCGCCTCGGCCCGTTCGACCAGTTCGTCGAAGGCGTCGAGTCGCCGGCGGGCCTCGTCGCCTTCACCGGTGAAACTGAACTCCGGGTCGCCGGTCGGCGTGTCCGGGTACACCGTCGACCACCCCATGTGCTCGGGTTTCCGAGCGAGGCACAGCCGGTCGTACTCACCCAGGAGGTCGGCCACCTCGTCGGCGTGCGCGTCGCCGAACTCCCGCGCCGCCCAGTCGACCAGCCACTCCGAGGGCGACTCGCGCCCGCCGAGGTCCACGTCCCACGCGAGGTCGAGGAAGAACTCGGTCTCCGTCTCGGCCGGCTTGAGGTCGCCGACGTTGACGACCCAGCACTCCCGGGCGCCGGCCTCGTACGCCCGTCTCATCTCCGTCGAGACGACGCCGAGAGGCACGCTCGACAGCCAGAGGTAGTCGTGGGGGCGGCCCCAGTAGGAGAGGTGGTAGTAGACGCCCGACCCGCCCGACCGCGCCCTGTCCGCCTCGGTCGGAAGTTCGCGGAGATAGCCGTGGCTGTCGTCCGGCCACAGCAGACACACGTCGTCGGGGACGGAGAGACCGCTCCGATAGAGGTCCAACACCTCCTTGTACGGACAGAACACCTGCGGGACCGTCTCGACCGGTCGGTCGTGGGCGGCGTTCAGCAGGTGCCGCTGGTCGTCGAGGACGCGCTGAAGTAGTTCGCGGGTCTCGGCCGCCGTCTCGCCGCCTGGCATCCCGGAGTCGTGAATCCCGCGCATTCCCAGCGTGAAGACGTTCTCGAACGCGGCGACCGACTCGACCCGCTCTCTCCAGTACGCCCGAATCCGATCTCGGTTGGTCGCGTAGTTCCACTCCCCGAAGGATTCCTCCCATTCCTCGACGTTGTTGCGGTGCATCGGCTCGCAGTGGGAGGTTCCCACCGCGATGGCGTACTTATCCGCGAGTTCGGCGTGTTCGGGGTAGCGATAGAACGCCTTCGTGCCCGGATGCATGGCGGGCCAGACGGTGTTCGCCTTCAGTCTGAGGAGCAACTCGAACAGTCGGGCGTACGTCTTCGGCCCGATTCCGGGACGGTCGGCGGCGTCTTCGGGCGCGAACGTCTCGGAAGCCCACGGTCGCAGACCGAAGTCCTCGTCGTTGAGGAAGAAGCCGCGGTACGCGACCGACGGCGGGCCGTAACGGTACGTACCGGGTTCGACGACGAGCGTTTCGCGACGCTCGGTCGGCACGTCGGCCCACCAGTACCACGGCGAGACGCCGATTCGCCTCGACAGTTCGTAGACGCCGAAAGCGGTCCCGCGACGGTCGCTGCCGGCGACGAGGACGGCCGAGTCGACCGTCGGGAGGGGGTTCTCCACCGTCCGCACGAAGAAGCTCTCGCGGTCCTTCGAGAGACGTTCGGCGTCCGCGCCGAGTCTGCAGCGTTCCACGCAGGTGTCGACTCCCTTGGAGGACCCGAGAGTTCCGACGATGACGGCGGTACCGGAGAGTTCGTCGAGCGAACCAGTGAGGCCCGGGCGCTCGCCGGTCACTCGCTCCACGTCCTCGGCGAAGTCCCCGGACGCGACGCGGACGACTTCGGCGTCGTCCCCGTCGACGTAGATATCCGCTGTCGCACCGTCGTGGACGAGGGGAATCCCGCCCGGGACGGTGTCGTGGGTTATCATGACCGTCGACTCGGAGGCCCGGGGACAAAACTCCTCGCCTCGACCCGTCTCCTCCCTCACTCCCGTCTCGTTCACGTCCCCGTTCACTCGCTCCCGTCGAGCGCATCCGCCGGCGACGCCGGGTACGGCTCACGTACCAGCCGTCCCATATCTATCTCCTGAGCGGGCGCGTGCCGTAGCGTTCCGTTCTCGACGAACGCGGTCTGTCCCTCCGCGGTCAGTTTCTCCACGAGCGCCGACCGGAGTTCCGCGGTCTTCTCGGGGTGATCGCCCGCGCACTCGTCCACCTCGTTGGGGTCCGCTGAGAGGTCGAACAGTTGCTCGCGGCCGCCGTTCCGCATGAAGACGTACTTCCGGTCGCCCTCCCGAACCATCGCCGTGAAGTTCGGCGGCAATCGTGGGGTCCGATGGTAGCCGAACAGGCGCTCTCGGGGGTCGTCGTCCCCCCGGAGCATTCCGAGCACGTTGACGCCGTCGCGCAGTTCCGGGCTCCCGGCGGCCGTCGTGGCGATGCCGAAGAGGTCGGTCAACGAGACGAGTTCTTCGCATCGCTCCCCGCCCGGCAGTTCTGCCGGCCAACTCACGAGGAAAGGGACGCGACAGGAGGACTCGAAGAAGGATGTCTTCTCCCACCCGCGGTGGTCGCCGAGCATCTCGCCGTGATCGGAGAAAAAACAGATCACGGTGTCATCGGCGTCTTCCCGCGCCTCCACCGCGTCGAGGAGACGCCCGATGTGCCGGTCGACTTCCGAAACCATCCCGTAGTAGTGCGCTTTGACGACGCGAGCGGTCGTGTGGTCGATACCGTTCTCACGGGTGGTCCAGAAGTGGTGGTTCTGAGCGGGTATCTTTTCGTCCATGTGGTCGACGGCCAGGTCGCCCTCGACGGGATTCGAGAGGCGGTCCGGGTCGTACATCCGATCGAACGGCGGCGACGGGGCGAACGGCGGGTGCGGCGGTTCGTACGACACGAGCCCGAAGAACGGTTTCTCGCCCTCTTCCTCGATGAGTTCGACCGCGCGGTCGGTCGTCCACGCTTCGTAGTTCGACTCCCGCGGCAACGCGTTCCGCTGCGGGAGGTGAATCATCGCCCCCTCTCGGGCGGTCGTTTTCACCTCGTGACCGGTGCCGGCGCGGTACGCCTCAGCGCTGAGACGGGTGTCGTACCCGAGGTCGATGTCGCGCGGGTGCGCGTGGTACTTCCCGACCAGGAACGTCCGGTACCCTCGTTCGCCCATGCGTCGCGCGAGGAAGGGACCGCAGCGGTCTTCGAGATGCGCGGCGTCGCGCTTGTCGTTACCGAAGCAGCCCGTCGTGAGCGCGTCGCATCCCGTTCGTATCGTGTGCCTCGCGGGGATGCAGATGGGCGTCGTCGAGTACGCGTTCGTGAACGAGACGCCGCGGGCGACGAGACGGTCGATGTTCGGCGTGTGGATTCGACCGTTGCCCAGCGCGTGAATCGTATCGAACCGCTGTTGGTCCGTCATCACGAACAGGACGTTAGGGCTGGCGAGAGGCATCGTCGCCGCTTCGACGACGGACGACATAAATCCCCATCAGGCGAGGGGCTGGGTCCCGGGTCGAAGGCGATTCTCGTCTCTTTTCTGCGGTGACTTCCGAGCGTCGCACGGTTCGCTCGACGCGCCCGACCTTCGATAAATCGGTCACGGGTTCCGAAGATACCGGATGGGTGACGCGGCCTGCGACACCACTGGAGCGACCGAACGGGCACGAAGGGGGACTCTAACCCGCGCTGAATCGGCACACTGCCGCTTGGCACTCCTGATCGAATCTGTCCGCTCCAGACGGACGTACTGCTCCGGCGCTGGTGGTACCTTTTGTTCACCACTCAATTTTTCACTCGAGTCTCGATATCATTACAGTGATAGAGGTGTCATAGAAGGTCGATTCGATTCTCGGTGCTTACGGGTCGTTAGATAGAGGGAGACAGCTATCCGATATTGTCGGGTGACTACTGCCGAGAGATGAGTTCTTTAACGTCGGAATACGCGACTAAATTCAAGAGCTAAGTCCAATATAATCACTAAATTTCCATATGTACAATTTCCTTCGCACAGAAGATCCCAGTTCTTAGATCTATAGTCCTCTACAGGCGAATATAATTTCTAAAATTCCTTATATATACACAAATAGCGCAGAAACAACCCAATACGAAGCTAAATAACGAGGCCCGCGGCCTGACTTTCGATTCGTCACGTCTCCCGTCGGAGCAGTCGACCGGTTGGCCCGGACCCGTTTCGAACCGAAACACATTGTATCTCCTCCCGTGACCGATGCGTATGCACGTCATTCGCAACGCGACGCTCCACACGGCCACCGACCGCGGGACGGTCGAGGGCGATTTGCTCCTCGAAGGCGGGAAGATAGCCGCCGTCGGCGAGGTCGACGCCCCCGAGGGAGCGGCCGAGGTGGACGTCGACGGCGCGCCGGTCACTCCTGGACTCGTCGACGCGCACAGTCACGCCGGGATGGCCGAGTGGGGCGAACCGGAGGACGGCGACTACAACGAGGGGACCGACCCCGTCACGCCGCACGTCAACGCCCTCGACGGCTTCCACCCACGGGACGAGGAACTGAAACACGCCTTCCAGAACGGCGTCACCAGCGTCTCCGCGCGGATGGGGTCGGGGAACGTCATCGGCGGTGTCATCTGCTCGATGAAGACCTACGGGGACGTGGCCGACCGGATGCTCATCCGCGAGGACGGGATGAAGGCCGCGATGGGCGAGAACCCGAAGCGGTTCCACGGCGAACGGAAGGACCGCCAACCCGCCACCCGACCGGGCGTCGCGGCGACGCTCAGACAGGCGCTGATGGACGCCGAGGACTACGTCGAAAAGCGCGCGAAAGCCGAGGACGAGGACGACCCGTTCGACCGCGACCTCGGGATGGAGAATCTCGCGCGCGTCGTGGAGGGTGAGTTACCCCTGCGCGTCCACGCACACCGCGCCGACGATATCGTGACCGTCTTCCGCATCGCCGAGGAGTTCGGCATCGACGACCTTTCCATCGAACACGCGACGGAG
The DNA here is from genome assembly GCF_000337095.1 of Halogeometricum pallidum JCM 14848. Classification (GTDB taxonomy): domain Archaea; phylum Halobacteriota; class Halobacteria; order Halobacteriales; family Haloferacaceae; genus Halogeometricum; species Halogeometricum pallidum. Next base: position 127,268 of record NZ_AOIV01000038.1, on the reverse strand, counting down.
GGACACCTCGTCGCCGAGGAGTTCGCCGAACGCGGCGTCCCCGCCGTCTGCGGTCCGTCGCTGTACTCCGGCGCGAAGTACGAACTCCGGAACATCACGTTCGAGACGCCCGGCATCCTCCACGAGGCTGGCGTCAAAATCGCCATCCAGACGGACGCTCCCGTCCTTCCGCAGCGACATCTCGACGTCTGCGTCGGCCTCGCAGTCCGGGAGGGACTACCCGAGAACGCCGCCCTCGACGTCGTCACGCGTAACCCCGCGGAGATTCTCGGCATCGAGGACCGCGTCGGGACCTTAGCGGAGGGGACGGACGCCGACGTCGTCGTCTGGGACGGCCCGTTCTACCAGTTCGATACGAGTGCTCAGCACGTCTTCGTCGACGGCGAACACGTCTTCGACCGCGCGGAGGACAGCGTCGACCCGCGCGAAGAGTGGCAGTGGTGAACGACCTTTAGACGCCTCACCCGACCAGTTCGAACGTCTCGACTGCGGTGATGTCGTCGGCCGCGTGGCCGACCTGCACCTCGAACTCGCCGGGTTCTGCGGCGTACTCTTCGTCGGCCGTCCAGAACCCGAGGTCGGCCGTCGTCAACTCGAAAGAGACGGTCGCCGATTCGCCGGCGTCGAGGTCGACGTTCTCGAAGCGGACCAACTCCCTGACCGGCCGTGCGCGACTCCCGACCACGTCTCTGACGTACACCTGAACGACTTCGGTCCCGGTCCGGTCGCCGGCGTTCTCGACGGTCACGTCGACGGCGAGTCGCTCTTCGGCCGTAATCGTCGCTGCATCGAGGGTCACGTCGGTGTACGCGAACGTGGTGTAGCTCTCGCCGTGGCCGAAAGCGTACAGCGGTTCGTTCGGGACGTCGAGATACCGTGACGTGTACTTCTCACTGGGATTTTCCGGCGGCTTCGTCAGGTCCGCGCCGGCGTCCTCGGCCGGTCGCCCGGTTCGCAGACGGTTGTAGTAGACGGGTATCTGCCCTTCGGTGACGGGGAACGTCATCGGTAGCCGACCCGAGGGATTGTGTTCGCCGAGGAGTACGTCGGCGATAGCGGGACCGGCTTCGACGCCGGGGAACCAGGCTTCGAGAATCGCGGGGACGTGCTCGGCCTCCCAGTCTATCGCTAACGGCCGCCCGTTGAACAGGACGGCGGCCACGGGCGTCCCCGTCTCGACGAGCGCTTCGAGCAGTGCGCGCTGGTCGCCGGGCAAGTCGAGGTGAGCGCGACTCGCCGCCTCGCCGCTCTGGCCGTAGCGCTCGCCGACAGCGACGACGGCGACGTCTGCGGACGTGACCGCCCGGACCGCCGCCTCCAGTTGCTCGTCGCTGACCGAGCCGTCCCGGTCGCAACCTTCGGCGTACGTCAGGTTCTCGACGCGGTCCGTGAGCGTCGTCCTGAGCGTCGTCACGTCCGCCGGGTCGCCGACGGCGTGCCAGGCACCCAGCATATCCGTTGCACTGTCCGCGAGTCCGCCGACGAGTGCGACGTCTCCGCCGTCGTCCAGCGGCAACAGGTCGTCGTCGTTCTTCAACAGGACTTGGGACTCGCGGGCGACCTCTCGAGCGGCCTCGCGGTGGTCGTCGGCGAGGATTCGCCGGGAGCGACGCTCCTCGTCGAAGTACCGGTAGGGGTCCTCGAACAGTCCCATGGCACCTTTGACGGTCAGCAGGCGTCGGACGGCCCGGTCGACGAGCGACTCCTCGACGACGCCGTCCTCGACCAACCCGACCAGTTCGGTCGCGTAGGAACCGCTGACCATGTCGACGTCGGAACCGGCCTCGATACACGCTCGCGCCGCGTCGCGTAGGTCCCCGGCGACGCCGTGCTCGACGAGTTCGCCGAACGAGTCCCAGTCGGATACGACGAGCCCCTCGAAGCCGAGTTCGCCGCGCAGGAGGTCCGTGACGAGCGTCTCGTTACTGCTGGCCGGGATGCGTTCGTAGAGGTTGAAGCCGTTCATCACGCTGCCGACGCCCGCCTCCAGACAGGCCTCGAACGGCGGGAGGTGAATCTCACGGAGAGCCGTCTCGGAGAGGTCGACCGTGTTGTACTCGCGACCGGCCTCGACGGCGCCGTAGCCGACGAAGTGCTTCGCGCACGCGAGAATGGTGTCGTCCGCGGTGAGGTCATCCCCCTGGAACCCCCGAATGCGCGCCTTCGAGAACTCTCCGGCGAGGTACGGGTCCTCGCCCGCCGCCTCCATGACACGGCCCCAGCGCGGGTCGCGGCTGACGTCGGCCGACGGCGCGAACGTCCACTGGACCCCGCTGGCGGCGGCCTCGGTCGCCGCGACGTGCGCCGATCGCTCTGCCATCTCCGGGTTCCACGAGGCCGCCTCGCCGAGCGGAATCGGGAAGATCGTCCGGTGCCCGTGGATGACGTCCAGCGCCAGCGCCAGCGGGACCCCGTGGTCCGACTCCTCGACCGCGAGTTTCTGGAACCGGCGCGCCTCTTCGAGGTCAGCAACGTTGAGAACCGAGCCGATATCGCCGTCCAGGATCCCCCGCTCGACGTCCATGTCGTCGACGGCAGTTCCAGTCGCGAAGTCGGCGTTCAGCTGATTCAGTTGCCCCACCTTCTGTTCGAGCGTTAGCTCGGAGAGCAGCGTCTCGACTCGCGTTTCGACCTCGGCTCGCCGCTCGGGCGGGACCTGGTCGAGCAACGACCGCGTCTGCGCTTCCATGTGCGATAGGTATTCTACGCCTTCATAAACCACCGGCTCCGCCGAAACTCCGACGCGCGATCGGTCCCAGACACTGACACGAGTGGACTGCTCTGACGGCTTCACTATCGCTTCGGATGCCGGTTCCCGGCCGTGTCTGACTGAAGGAACTTCCCCACTCGAGAGGCCGAGAGCGGCGACGGCCATCGTCGCCGACGAACGGCGTGAAACGTGTGTTGGTTTCGACGCGTCACGGGAACCAGAGATGCGACTCCGGTGGTCTCCGCCGCGGAGCTTTCGATTCGAACGTTTGTCTCCAGACATAACCGAACTTTCGAAAGGGAAACCCGGTTGAATAGCGGGCCCGTATCTAGTACCATGAGTCAGCGCAAGAGCCGCATCGACGTGCAAGGGATGAGTTGTGCGAACTGTTCGCAGACGGTGTCCGGCGCCGTCGAGGAACTCGACGGGGTGACCGAGGCGAACGTGAACTTCGCCACCGACGAGGGGACCGTCGAGTACGACCCCGACGTCGTCTCGCTGGGGGACATCTACGCGGCCGTCGAAGAGGCCGGCTACGACCCCGTGGCGGAGACGACGACAGTGGCCATCACCGACATGTCCTGTGCGAACTGCTCGGAGACGGTGCAGGGAGCGCTCGAACGGACGCCGGGCGTCGTCTCCGCGGACGTGAACTTCGCCACCGACGAGGCGCAGGTGACGTACAACCCCGCGGAGGCGACGCTGTCGGACCTCTACGACGCCATCGAGGAGTCCGGCTACTCGCCCGTCCGCGAGGACGGCGACGACGGAGAGTCTTCAGAAGACAAACGCGACGCCGCCCGACAGGCCGAAATCCGAAAACAGCTCCGGCTGACGCTGTTCGGCGCGGCGCTCTCCGCGCCGCTCCTGTTTTTCCTCGTCGAGAAACTGCTCCTCGGCGGGGACGTGCTCCCGGACGAGGTGTTCGGCGTCGCGTTCGGTTGGGTGGAGTTCGCTCTGGCGACGCCCGTTCAGATCGTCCTCGGGCGGCCGTTCTACCGCAACTCGTACAAGGCGCTCGTGAAGAACCGCACGGCGAACATGGACGTACTCATCGCGCTGGGTTCCTCCACCGCGTACGTCTACTCCGCCGTCGTCCTGCTGGGACTGCTGGCGAGCGAGGGGCTGTACTTCGACACCGCCGCGCTCATCCTCGTGTTCATCACGCTCGGTAACTACCTCGAAGCCCGCTCGAAGGGGCAGGCGGGAGAGGCCCTCCGGGCGCTGCTGGAGATGGAGGCGGACACGGCGACGGTCGTCGACGACGACGGCACCGAACGCGACGTCCCCGTTGAGGACGTGGCGGTCGGCGACCGCATGAAGGTCCGACCCGGCGAGCAGATTCCGACCGACGGCGTCGTCGTCGACGGACAGAGCGCCGTCGACGAGTCGATGGTCACCGGCGAGTCTGTCCCCGTCGAGAAGGGCGAGGGCGACGAAGTCGTCGGCTCGACCATCAACGAGAACGGCGTGCTCGTCGTGGAGGCGACGAAGGTGGGGAAGGACACCGCCCTCCAACAGATCGTGCAGACGGTCAAGGAGGCGCAGTCGCGTCAGCCCGAGATTCAGAACCTCGCGGACCGCATCTCGGCGTATTTCGTCCCCGCGGTCATCTTGAACGCCCTGTTCTGGGGCGCCGTCTGGTACGTCTTCCCGCAGGCGCTCGCCGGATTCGTCGGGTCGCTCCCGCTGTGGGGACTCGTCGGCGGCGGCCCCGCGGCGCTGTCGGCGTTCGAGTTCGCCGTCGTCGTGTTCGCCTCGTCCGTCCTCATCGCGTGCCCCTGTGCGCTCGGACTGGCGACGCCCGCGGCGACGATGGTCGGCACTACCATCGGCGCGCAGAACGGCGTGCTGTTCAAGGGCGGCGACGTGCTCGAACGCGCGAAGGACGTGGATACGGTCGTCTTCGACAAGACGGGTACCCTCACGAAGGGCAAGATGAGCCTCACCGACGTGGTGGCGTTCGGCGACGACGCGTCCGCACTCGCCGACGGCGGCGAGCGAACCGATGGTTCGCGAGCCTCGTCGGACGCGAGGTCCGACGGCGGCGCGGTGGCGACGCACGAACGCGCGGCGACCGACGAGGACGAACTGCTCCGACTCGCGGCCGCCGCGGAGTCCGGCAGCGAACACCCCCTCGCTCGCGCCATCGTCGACGGCGCCGAGGAGCGAGGCATCGACGTGCCGGACGCCACCGGATTCGAGAACGTCCCCGGTCACGGCGTCCGCGCCACCGTCGAGGGCGACGAGGTGCTCGTCGGTAACCGGAAGTTGCTCCGCGATAACGACATCGACCCCTCGCCTGCGACCGAGACGATGGAGCGACTGGAAACAGAGGGGAAGACGGCGATGCTCGTCGGGCGCAAGCGCGGTTCGGAGCGGAGCGAGAACCGCGGTGCGGGCGGCGGAACGTCGCGAGCGGGCGAACTGCTCGGCGTCGTCGCCGACGCGGACACGGTAAAAGAGAGCGCGAAAGAGGCCGTCGCGGCCCTTCGCGAACGCGGCACCGAGGTGATGATGCTCACCGGCGACAACGAGCGCACGGCCCGCGCCGTCGCCGAGTCCGTCGGCATCGACCCCGAGAACGTCCGCGCCGAAGTGCTGCCCGCGGACAAATCCGACGCCGTCGAGGCGATTCAGCGCGACGGCAGCAGGGCGATGATGGTCGGCGACGGCGTCAACGACGCGCCCGCCCTCGCCGTCGCCTACGTCGGGTGCGCCATCGGAAGCGGAACCGACGTGGCCATCGAGGCGGCCGACGTGACGCTGATGCGCGACGACCCCCTCGACGTCGTCAAGGCCGTCCGCGTCTCCGAGGGGACGCTTCAGAAAATAAAGCAGAACCTCTTCTGGGCGCTCGGTTACAACGCGGCGATGATTCCGCTGGCCTCGCTCGGACTGCTCCAGCCCGTCCTCGCGGCCGGCGCGATGGCGATCTCCTCGGTGTCGGTGCTCACGAACAGTCTGCTGTTCCGCCAGTACACGCCCGACCACGACTACGAACTGCTCGGGTTCCTCCGGCGGTAGACTTTCCGCTTCCGCCCCGAGCGAATCCGTACAATCGCGGCTCGTTTTGAGACGGTTCACGCGCATATAGCGGCGTCAGATTCGTACGCCGGCGTTCTTCCGCAGTGGCAACTGCGCGGGGGGAGCGAACTGGGAACGAACGCTCGCGGACGCCACGTTCTAACCGGGGCAACTCGGCGGAGTGGCCCGCGAACTGGACTTACGACAGTACCCGGTTGGCCGATGAGAGACCGGTTCGAGCGTTCAACTGAAACGGGCACGGCCGACCTGCCAGAAGCCAAAACAGGCTACGAATCGAATCGTGGTCCATGACCGAGTTGGACGAGACGGACGTCGACATTCTGCGGCTCCTCATGGAGGACTCCCGCCGGTCGTTCCGCGGTATCGCAGAGGAGGTCAATCGCTCGCCGCCGACCGTCTCCAACCGCGTCGAACGGCTCCGCGAACTCGGCATCATCCGACGTTTCACCCTCGAACTGGACCGCACGCTGCTCTCGGGCGCCGACGAGACGCTGGTCATCGTCGAGGCGTACCCGAGGGACGCGGAGGAGGTGCTGTCCCGACTGGAGTCCGAGGACGGTGTCGAACACGTGTTCCGGACCGTCGAATCGCGTATTATCGCCAAGACGACGCGCTCCCCGTCGGAGATACAGGCGCTGCTCCGAACGGCTCTGGAGGGACTGGAGGTCAGAGACTATCGGGTCGAGTCGGTGCTCGACTCCTCTTGGCAGCCGCAACTCGAAGCGAGAGATTTCGACGTGAAGTGTTCGGTCTGCGGGAACACCGTCTCCGGCGAGGGCGAGACGGTGGAAGTCGAGTCGGGGGACCTCTACCACGTCTGCTGTGCGTCGTGCGCGGAGAAGATAAGCGCCCAGTACGAGTCGCTCGCCGGGTCGACCGACGAGTGAGTCTGTTTCGACTTCCGCTGTACGACGAACGTCAGTATCGATGCGCTATCTCCGCTTCTCGCCTATTCCTTTCGGTCCGTTTTCCGTTCGAAAGCGAACGCGGCCCGACACCGGCGGTTCGTTCGACCGAATAGCCGCTCGGATGGCGTTGTCACACCCGATTCGGCGGATCTCGTTCAAATGACCCGTGAGCGCCGGGTTCACACAGCGAACAGCGGATTAACAATCGAAGCCACAAGGGAAGAAAAGTAGCCGCCCGATAGTACATGTGCAATGTCCCTTTCAGAGACCGTCTCCGAAATCGACCACCTGAGCGAGGAACAGCGCGAATGTATCGAGAACTGCACGCGGGCCACCGAGGTCTGCGAGTGGTGCGCCGACGAGTGCCTCGGCAGCGAGGAGATGGAGGAGTGCGCCCGTCTCTGCCGCGACGTGGCCGACATCGCGTCGCTGCACGCTCGACTGATGGCCCGCGACTCCGACTACAGCGGCCACCTCGCCGAGGCGTGTGCCGAAGCGTGCGAGGACTGCGCCGACGAGTGTGAGAGCCACGACGCCGACCACTGCCAGCAGTGCGCGGAGGTCCTCCGCGACTGCGCCGAGACGTGCCGTAGCATGGCCTGATTGGCGGCGTACGCGCACTCGATTCGCGTCGATCCCCATTTTTCCGCTCGTCCGAACCGCCCACGTCGGTGCCCGATACGCGACGCTCGCAGCGCTCGGAGCCGCTAGTATATAAACCACCCCAGATATCTGCGGTGCAGACTGGTTGTCGTTCCCCGCATCGTATAGCGTATGAGTCAGTCGACGATGGCCCCGATGGGAGTCCGCCACCGCGAACACAGCGACGAGAACCGTACGGTTTCGGACGCCTCCGAGGTCGAGAGCTTCTTCGACGTGCTCGACGACGGCGACTGCCGCGCCATCCTCCGAGCGACCAGCGAGGAAGCGCTGTCCGCGGGCGAACTCTCCGAGGAATGTGATATCCCCCTGTCGACGACGTACCGGAAACTGGAGTCGCTCACCGAGGCCGGACTCCTCGAAGAGAGCCTCCGCCTCCGCCGGTCCGGCAAGCACACCAGCGAGTACCGCCGCCGCGTCGACGACATCGTGGTGTCGATGGACGCCGCGGGCGACTTCTCGCTCTCGGTCACTCGCCGCGAACGCGCCGAGCGGTCGACCTACTCGTCGGTGGCGGGCGGGCGGTGACTCCCTCGAAGCGTCCGCTCTCGGACGTTCGATTCGACCGCACTCGGACATCCGGGCGGGACAGCCATCGATTCCCGGAGCCAAACCGTCTATATGAGTGAGTGTGAAACAGCAACCATGAGCGAGTTCGTCTTCACCTGTCCGGAGTGCGGTCAGCGAATCGAGATCAACGGACCGATGCGGGAGGCGACGCTGACGCACGGATGCCCCGTCTGCGGAGCGTCGGTCGATTCACAGCACTTCGCTTCTTGTTAACAGGTGTCGGTACTACCGTTCCTTTCTCCGAATCCCATCACAAAAACAGCCGCTCAGAACAGCGTCTGTAGTTAGCGCCGTTGGTAGAGGGAGAGAAGAGTATTAATGAACACTCCTTGAACGGAGAGTACTCCAAAGATGCCGGCCTCAACTTCAACTGATCGATCCAGCCCGGCAGTGTATCTCGCCATAGCGCTCATCTTCGCCGCTGGTGCACTCTCGCTCGCTTGGTTGCAAGTGGAGAACGTGATCAATCCTGCAGCGTCACAGATAGTCAATCTGGGTATTGGTGCCGTCCTCCTCATCGGCATTTTACGAGCGGCGGAGCTGTACGTCGGACGACGAGAGTGAACTCTCCGTCGATTGACGAATCAAGTTATCACGGCGCTGTATCGTTTCCGTTCGAATGTCAAGCCACCGTCGTGTGGCGTGAATCCCTGTCAGGAGAACTCCGAGCAGTTCGCGCTCGCAGGCTCCGTTTCGTAGTGACCGCTCGACGACTGACCGTTCGCTACAGGTGTTCTACAACTCGTTCGGCGCAAGGAAACACCTATATACTCAGAACTTGCCTTTGCTCCGGGTTTCTGACCGCTTTCGTCACTCGACCGCGTTTCGGTCTATCTCCGTTCGTCGTCCGCTCAGTTCGTCCGGGTTGAGCGTGTACAGTTGGATGTTGAGGTCCTTCTTCGACTGTCCCCATATCTCGAACAACGGCCGTTTCGCGTTCCCGTACTGTTCGATGTGTTCGACGGTCAGGTCCGAGGGCGATATCTCTTCGAGGGCGCCGGTGCCGACGACGCTTCGGTACGTCGACGTCGGATTCGACTCGCTCTCTTCGTACACGACGATGCGCGCCTGTGGAGACGACGAGAGGAACTGCCGCTTCTCGCTTTCGGGCGTCGAGACGAGTCGAACGAAGAACGTCCGGGCGTCGGCGTTGTACCCGTAGGAGATGGGGATAGAGTAGGGCTCGTTGGACCGGGCGAGCGAGAGAACGCCCGTCTCGTGACGACCGAGGAACTCGTCGACTTCCGAGTCCGACATCTCGGTTTCCTGGGCGAGTGACATTGCGTACTGGTGCGAGGTGACCACTCGACTTAAAGTATGTCCACCGCGCGGGCGGGGCAATCGACCGATTTCACCGGACGGCGGCGCCGGGTCCCCTACGCGCTCCCTTCGAGCACGTCCTCCAGGATCTTCCGCTGGGCGGTGACGAGGTGTTCGGTGAACGTCGACTGGGTGATGTCGAGTTCGGCGGCTATCTCGGTGGCGTTGGCTCGCTTCGGCCGCTCGAAGTAGCCCATCCGATACGCCGCCTCCAACACCTCGCGCTGTCTGTCGGTGAGTTTCCCCCGATTGACGAACACCCGTTCCTCGGGCGGCCCTTCGAGGGGCGGGTGGAGGAGACGCTGGACGTCCACGTCCTCGAAGCGGTCGCCGAGTTCGCCCATCACCTCCTGTAACTGTCCGAAGTCCGCCGCGTGGAAGACGAGCGTCAGGTCACCGTCGTCGGCGACGTACCGGTGGACCGGGCAGCCGAACTGACCGAGGCACTCACAGGGGCAGGTCACGTCCCCCTCGTGGACGGTCCGGAACACCGTCGCCGTTCCGTAGGAGAAGACGGCGTCCTCGCCGTCGTCGTCCCCCGGGACCAGAAACTCGGTGACGCTCCCCACCGCCCCCGGCAACGCAACGCTCGTGGACGCCTGGTCGATGGCCCCCGTCGCGGACTCGGAGCGCCGAGCGATGGGACAGCCATCCGGGTCGGTGAACTTCACGGTCGCTCGTATTCCGGACGCCATGTATCGTACGCACCGTCCGTCCGGCGCACCTTCATGCTAGCGGTGGCTGTCGTCGGAGGGGCGTTTCGGACCGGCCGCCGCATCGGCTGTGGTGCGACGAAGAGTGACTCCTTCGACGCAGTATCTTCCATGGCCGTGCTGCGTTCGCAGCTCCCGCCGACTTTTGCAGATTAAAGAAGGAATTAAAAAATTTCGGTATATCTAACTAACCTGATACACCGAAGCAGCCGCCAAGCGAGAATCACTTAATGCTATGATAAGGGCGTTTCAAACGTCAGTTGGGTCATCTGACCGATACCCCTCCATCCCTCAAATACGGAAACTGTCTCTTCCACATAACATTTATATAGTGAGTAATTGATAGTTCGGCTGTGAATTCGAATCCTAATTGGTCCTCCACCGCGTTCGTGTTCGCCCTCGTCCTCTGTTCCGTCTCCGCCGGAACGGTTGCGGCGGGCGGTGCGGCCGGCGACGCCGATTCGACCTCCACGGCGACGGCTGTCGCAACAGAGACGGTCCAGGCGAATCGAACCACCGAGACGAAGGCGACACCGGCGTCAACGTCGACCCCTTCACCCGATTCGACGGCGACCGAGACGCCGAACGCGTCGTCGACGCCGACCGAATCCGCGCCGCCCGCCGACACCACGGTGTTCGTCGTCTCCGACCTCGACGCCTCCGATAACCTCCGCGCGGGCGACGGCATCCAGGTGAACGCGACGGTGACGAACCGCGCATCGGCGAACGGCACCGAGACGCTTCGGTACTCTCTCGACGGGACCACCGTTGCCTCCCGGACGGTGACGCTCGGCGCGGGTGAGTCGCGGACGGTCGGGTTCGCCGTCCCGTTCTCCGACGTCGAGTCGGCGCTCGGCGCGACGACTTCGGGCACGTACGTTCACGGCGTCCGGAACGAGTCGGGCGCCGGGGCGGCCGCACGCCTCCGCGTCACGCCCGATATCGACTTCTCGGTCGAACGCTTCGACGCGCCGACCGAAGTTTCTCACAACGAGTCGTACATCGTCCTCGCGACGGTCCGAAACCCCGGCGACGTCACCATCACCCGAGACGTCGTCTACGCCTTCGCCGGCGAACCCGTCGCCGAACGGGCCGTCACCGTCTCCGGCGGCGACGACCGGCAGGTCGCCTTCGAGGTGACGCTCGCCGACGTGGAACGCGCCGTCGGCCCCGTCGGCAACGAGACGACATACGACCACGGCGTCCGCACCGGCGACTCGCGCGCCGGCGGCGCCGTCCGCGTCGTCCGCGGACCCAGCGCGGACGCTTCGGCCCTCGCGGTCGAGTCCTTCGAGGCGCCCGACGACGTGCGCCCCGGCGACGACTACCGCGTCAATCTCACGGTTCGGAACGTCGACAGCGCCGACTTCGAGGGGCAACTCGGCTACCGCGTCGACGGCGCCGTCGTCGCCACCGAGTGGACCCGCGTCCCCATCGGCGAACGACGGACCGTCAGCTTCCGCGTGGCCTACGACGACGTGACCGACGCGGCGGTTCCGCTCTCCTCGCGGCGAGTCGAACACGGGGTGTACGTCGGCAGCGAGGCCGTCGAGACCCGTCCGATGACGGTCCACGTCCCGTCCGAACCCGAGACGACGACGCCGGAGCCCCCGACGTTCACCGCCAGCGAGACCCCGAGCGAACCGACGGCGACGCCCGCCGCGGACACGTCGGACGACGGCGACGCCGACTGTCGGCGCGGCTTCTTCACCGCCTGCGGCGGCGCGGCGCTGGGCGAAACCTCGCTCACGTTGGTCGGCATCTTCCTCTCCGGGCTTGGAATCGTCTTCCAACTCTCGCAGGGGCGACGATGACCCGAGGACTCCCCGCCGCGTGGAGCGCGCTGTTCGGCGCGCCGTTCCTCGCGCTCGGAACCTACGTCTACGAGTTCCAGTCGCAGTACCCGCTGGTGGCGAACCAGCCGACTGCGCCGCCGCTAGCCGGCGTCACGCTGGCGCTGTTCGGTCTGTTCGTCGTCGTGCTCGGCGTCTACGTGCAGTTCGCCAGCACGCCCGACGAACCGACGATGCGGGAGAACGAGTTCGTCGTGGACGACCGCGACCCCGCCCAGCGGAGCGCATTGTTGCAGACGTTCGTCTCGGTTCCGTTCCTCGCGGCCGGACTGGACCTGCTGTACTTCACCGACCACCCGCTGGTGTACCCGACGCTCGCCCTCGCGATGGGACTATATCTGTTCTCGACGGGCATCCACCGCTACTGGCGGAACACGCTCACGACGTACGTGGTCACGAACCGACGGGTGCTGCAGGAGTACCGGTTCGTCGCCCTCTCGCGAACCGAGGTTCCGCTCGAGAAGGTCCGCGCCGTCGAAGAGCGGCAGTCGGTCGTCGACACGCTGTTCGGCCTCGGAAACGTCCACGTCCGGGCGGGGGCGAGCGGAAACCTGAGCGTGACGGTCCGCTCCGTCTACGACTCCGCCGAGTTCGCCGACGAGATACGCGACGAGATAGACCACACCGTCAACGGCGCCGACCGCGACGCCGACCGACTCGACGACGCGTTCGTCGAGGCGACGCCGGTCGACTCGGCGTCCGACGACGACGACCCGGTCCTCGACGTGGACGGCTCCGTCGAACCGCTGTCGTCGACCGATGTCGACTCCGCCCTCGCCGGCGGGTCCACCGACGTACCGCTCTCCGACGCCGAACCGTGGAGCGACGGCGGCACCGTCGAACCGCTCTCGGAGTTCGACGAGGACGCGACGGACGCGTCGTAGCGCTCCCGTTTTCGACCGACGAACGTCCTTCTTCGCCGCTCACGCGACGTTCGACTGCTCCACCCCCGAACGCTTCACCGCTGATGTCGTGGATACTTCCTGGCTCGAACCGGTCGCCCTCGCTCACGGCGACGTTCCACCCGCAGAGGTGCGCGAGCACGCTGTGAACGTTTGTCGAACGGTCTCGAATCGACGATTCCAGAAATCGAGATATCGCTCTGTTCCGCTCTCGCTCCGGATTCGTCGTCTCAGTCGCCCGAAGGCGAGAGTTTGAGGCTGTCGGCCAGTCGGTCGATGACGACGTTCTCGACGATGTCGACGAAGCGTTCGTCGTCGGTTCGGTAGCCGGCGAAGATGCCGAGCGGAATCTCGCCGCCGCCCATCTCGCGGTGGCCGCCGGCGCTCCCGACGTCGTCGAACGCCTCCTTGAGAGCGTTGCCGATGTGGATGCGCGAGTCGGTCGTCCGCGCGCTCAGTTCGATGGCGTCCTCGACGATGCCGAAGACGACGGCCGTCTCGACGCCTTCGAGCGTCGCGAGGTAATCCGCCGCCTGCGGCAGGGCGTCGCGTTCGTCCGTCCGGCCGACGTGCGAGAGCAGGACGGACCCGCGGACGATGCGGTTGTCGATGGAGTCGGAGATGGCGTCTATCGTCGCACCGCTCACCGAGGGCGTCGACAGCGTCCGAAGCAGGTCTCGGTCGGCGTGATTGTGGAGCGCACCCGCGGCGTCGTACTCGGCGGTCGTTGCCCCGCGCAGGAAACCGAGCGTCTCGCGACGGATGGCGAACAGCAGTCCGGTCGCCAGCGTCTCCTCGACGGTCACGTCCAACTCGCGGACGTACTCGGCCAGTATCGTCGCCGTCGCGCCGATGTCCTCCCGGTGGTCGACGAACCGCCCCTCGACGTCGTCGACGCTGTGGTGGTCGATGACGATATCGACGGGCGTCCCCTCGGGGAGTTCGTTGTTCACCCCCGGCAACGAGTGGTCGACGAACGCGAGCAACGAACCGGCGTCGCGTTCGCCCAGCGAGTCGGGCGTGAACAGTTCGAGCTCCATATCCAGGAGGTTGATGAACGCGCGGTTCTGCTGGTGTGAGATGCTCCCGCCGTAGAGGATCTGGCGTTCGTCTATCCCCGCTTCGGCGGCGATACGCCCCAGTGCGAGCGTGCTCGCCAGGCAGTCCGGGTCCGGGTTGTTGTGGCAGACGACGGTGAGTTCCTCGGCGCCGGCGAGCAACTCGAAGAGTTCTCGCGCTTTCGTCATCCTGTGAACGTAGGTGGTCGAGGTACAAGCGTCTATCTGCTTTCGGGGGTGCGATGGTCGATGACGCATCCGCCGGGCCGCGACCGTAGCCCCCGCTCGGGTCGTCGAATCGAAAGGTGAGTCCGGGGGGACTCGAACCGGCGCCGCTTTCGGCCCCGGTGCGGGAACGCGGTGGGATGGGGGGAGAAGCGCCCCCGCACCACAGCTTTCGCGGACCAGTTGATAAATGTATGTTTTTATTACTGTCACAGAATAATTATAGTTCCGGCCGGTGCGCCACCCTCCGATTCTACCGGTCCGACGCGTCCGCGTTCGCTCCGTCGTCTCCCTCCGCACTCTCAGTCCGAGTCGGCGGACGTTTCGGCGACCCGCGGGGACCGGAACAAGTGTCCGAGAAACACCCAGTGAAGCGAGTCACTTCCGTCGGGTAGCGTCTCCTCGTAGACGTGGTAGAGGTACGGTCCGTGGGGGCAGTCGGGGCAGTTCTCGCCGCAGGGTTCCCGTTTGACAACCTCCGTGTACTCCGGCCCCTCTTCGACCGAGAGCACCTCCTCGCCGGGGGCCGCCTCTATCTGTTCGGAGACGGGCCGGTGCCGCGTCCGGATTCGGTCCTGCGCGTAGTGGACGACTTCCCGGAGTTCCTGGAGGCCGAGTTCGTCGATTCGGTCTCGAAGCGACGGGGGGAGGCGGTACTCCGTCCCGTCGGACGCATCGTCGGTCATGCTCTGCTGATGGGTGGTCCACATATTTAAATTTCCCTTGTTTTCTATGGATAACGCAGAATACGGCAAGTTGATTTCTCTACGAGCAACCAAAAGCGATATGACTCTTGATTAAGAAGACACGTTCATGTACGTCATCGTCGTCGGTGCGGGGGACATCGGAACGCCCCTCATCGAAATCGCCACCCGGTCGGGCAACGAGGTGGTCGTCGTCGAATCCTCCCCCGAGAAGGCGGAGTTCGTCGCCGCCGAGTACGACTGTCTCGTCATCAACGACGACGCGACCGTCAAAGAGACGCTCTCGGAGGCGGGCGCCCATCGGGCGGACGCCGTCATCTCCACGACCGACGAAGACGCGACGAACGTGATGATCTGTCTGCTCGGGCAGGAGCTGGAGATTTCGTCCATCGTCTCCGTCGTCCACAACCCCGAACACCGGGCGCTGTTCGAGCGAATCGGGGCGAACACCATAGAGAATCCTTCCAGCCTCATCGCCGAGTACCTCTATCGGGCGGTCAAGCGACCCTCCATTGTGGATTTCATGCGGGTCGGAGAGGAAGCGGAGGTGTTCGAGATACGCGTCGCCGAATCCGCGCCCGTCGCCGGACGGCGACTCGACGACGCCGGCGACGAACTGCTCCCCGAGGACGTCCTCGTCGTCGCCATCGAACGGGAAGGCGAGTCCAACCCCATCACGCCGCGGGGGGCGACGGAGGTTCAGCCGGGCGACCTGTTGACCGTCTACTCCGCGCGCGGCGCGACGCCGGAGGTGACGGACTTGTTCGGCCACTACGAGGACCGCGCGAAGGCGTTCGCGGGCGGCGGCGTCCGCTCCCGTCTTTCCCCTCAGTCGCCGCCGAACGCCTCGATGGTCTCCTCGGGTAGGTCGCCGCGCGCGAACAACGTTACCAGGTCGTCGGCTCGTATCTCGGTGTCGCCGCGCGGCGTGAGTATCTCCTCGTCGCGTTCGACGGAGACGACGAGCACCTCCGGGTCGACGTAGCCGCGTTCGTTCGCCTCGCTGAGCGTCGTCCCGTCCACCTTCGCTCCGGATGCGACGCTCACCTCCACTACCTCGGCGCCGCCGGACAGCGACATGAAGTCGGCGATGGACTGCCGCCCCCGCCGCCCCTCGGGTCCGAACGCGTGGTAGGGCCGGTGCTCCTCGTGCTGTAACAGGTGTTCGTCCTCTATCGTCAATCCCATCTCCGCTACGCTCCGGGTGACTCGCGAGAGCTCTTGGGCGTCCTCGCCCACCGTCGTGACGTGGATGTTGGCGGTCCCGCACATGAGTTGTCGGACGTTGACGACGCCGGGTACGTCGGCTATCTGCTTGGCCAGCCGCTCCCGTTCGTCTATCCCGGCCGTCCCCACGACGAGGTTCGTCAGGCGGCCCTCCGCGCGTTCGTAGTCGACGTGCGCGTGGTAGCCGCGGATGACGCCGTCCGCTTCCAGTTGGTTGATTCGGTTCCGAATCGTCCCGGCGGAGACGTGCGCCTCCTCGGCCACCATGGGCGCGGAGGTGTTCCGAGCGTCCCGCACGAGGTGGTAGAGAATCCGCTTGTCGACGTCGTCCAATCGGTCGACCATACTGTGTACTGGTCGTCCACGGTGATAAACGCCACAGAATTCGGTTCAATCGGCGGACAGTCGATACGGCGATTTTCGAGTGGTCCTCGACGGCGGGAGCTAGCTTCCCGCGCTCTGCGCGATGCTCGCCAACTGCGCCCCGCTGGCCTCTTTCAGCCGCTCGTCGCCGAGTTTCAGACGGAGGCGCGGTCGACCGACGTCGATGGGAACCTTCTCGGTGACGATGAGGCCCTGCTCTTCGAGTTTGCCCTTCTTCCGCGAGAACGTCGCCTTCGAGGCGAGACCGATCTCCTCGGCCCACCGCGAAACGTCGTAAAACAGCTCCCCGTTTCGGGCGGCGACGAGCAGGCTGATGGCGACTTCGTCCGGACCGTCGCTGTCGCCTCGGGCCGTCTGGAGGTTCGAGAGCAGTTCGGTGAAGTCGGTTCTGCACTCCGGACCGAGGCGGTCCGCGATGGTCGTCTCGACCCGACTGAGTCCCGGCGTGCGGAGCGCGTAGTCGTCGCTCTCCTCGAACAGCGCCTCGTACTCTTCGTACACCGCGCCGACGAACTCCTCGTCGTCGGTCCGGAGACCCGCCAGCAGCGAATCCGCGCTCACCACCGTCGTCACGACGGACTCGGACGCCATCAGGTTCGGTTTGTATCCGTCCGTATCGTCGAGGACGCGGAGTTCCAGCGTCTCCGACTCGACGAGGTCGGCCGTCCGACTGGCGACGAGAAAGTCGTTCATCACCTCGCGCAGGACGGCCTTCTCGCCCAGTACGCGGACCGTCGGTGTCAGACCCGCGAGCATGCTGAGCGACTCGACCGCCCGTTCGAGCGTCTCGGCGGTCGGGTTGACGAGATACAGCGACTCCTCCGTCGTCTCGAACGCCCACTCGAAGACTTCGCTCATCTCGTCTGTCAGCAGCTCTGCTGGGTGGTTCATACTTTATTTCAAGCCGGGGCTACATTTAGCTCTGGCGAATTCACGGGCTAAAAAATCTGTACGACCCTCATAATTACCTCTCCGGTCCCGTCTCTCTGTAGTATGTCTGTACCTCTCGCGCTTCGAACCATTCCGTCGCTGACCGCGGTACGCCTTCAACCCGGCGGGGATGCCGCCGGAGTCGTTTACCCCTACCACATCGGCGATGGCACCCAATCGAACCACTGGAACGACCTGCAGGTCGGGGACGCGTTGGCGAAGAACGTCACCACCGACGCGCAGGCGGGCGGCGGCACCATCGATTACGAGACGCTCCTCGAAATCGGCCCCGACGCTATCGCGGTCCGCATCCGGGGTGAGATAACGGACGAGTACTTCCGGGAGAACGTCGTCTCGCACATGGAGGGCCACGACGTGGCGAGTCAACTCCGCGCCGTGAAAGAGGGCCGCGTCGTCTACGGCGGACTGACCTACCAGGGTCCTACCATCCACCTCTTTCAACTTGAACGGGCCGCACAGGGGCTTTACCCCGACGCGTTCGGCGACGAACCGCTGTTCGACCGGGGCGCGTGAACGATATCGTCACCGGCGACTTCTGACCCCCCGTCCCGACCGCCTGACCAGCGAGAACACTCGCGGATTGGTGACCGACCTGTACGACGAGATGCGGCGCGCGGAATCAAGCCCGAACCGGAGGTGTTCAACGACGGCCGTCTCAACGAGGTGCACGGCCTCCTCGAACGCCGCGACTTCGCGGCGCCCGTCTCCGCCACGCCTTATCTTCGGCCCGGGCACGCTCACCCGAGTGATTCCACAGAACTTCTTGGACATCGTCGAAAACCTGACGCCGGGGGATGTTTAGCACGCTCGGCTTCGGTCAACACCAACTCCCTTTCACGACGAGGAGGGTACTTTCGGCGGTCACGTTCGCGTCGCATTTGATGACAACGTCTACTTCAGACGCGGCGAGTTAGCCGAGGCGAACGCTCAGTTGGTGGTCGCTTGATTTCTCGTCTCATCAAACGGAATTATCCAACTGATATGTTTGATACCAAATGGTTTTGCTAGCTTTGATGTATTTTACGTATTTGATCATACCATTTCCTTTGCAGTCTTTTCTGTCCCTTTCGGCTCTCCTGCTCCGTCGTCGCTGCCTGGGGGACTCTCTCTGGACGTGCCGTCGCCCAGAGGGATGCACACGGCCTCACCCGACAAACTGGAGGACGACGAAGATGGTCCCGACCGAGGCGACGGTGGTGGCGAAGACGTTGGCGGAGGCGAGATCCGCGTCGCCGCCGAGTTCCGTGGCGTAGATGAACGTGGAGATGGCCGTCGGCATGGCGAGCATGAGGACGCCGGCGCGGGTAGTCGAGAGGTCCGCCGAGAGCACCGAGAAGGCGAGGAGCGCCGTCGCGGGCATGAGCAGCATCTTCAGGGCGACGACCGACCCTACCGTCGGGAGGTCGACGGCGCCCGTGTCGAGCGATAGCGACGCTCCCACGGCCAGCAACGCGGCCGGAAGCGCGAGTTGCGACAGCGCGCCGAGGCCGTTCGAGACGACACCCGGAACGGAGACGTTCAGCGCGGAGCAGAGAAAGCCGAGGACCAGGGCGCCGATGACCGGGTTCGCGAGGAACTCTCGAAGTTCTTCGGTGAGGTCTGCCTCCGCCTCGTTGACGAGGGCGAGAACCGCGACGGTCGCCGGTATCTGCGTCAGACCGCCGACGCCGAGGATGACGCTCGCCTTCGCGGTGGCGACGCCGCCGAACGCCGCCGCGGTTATCGGCAGGCCGAGGAAGCCGAAGTTGCAGTGGTACGACTGGACGACGGCGACGCTCCGGGTCGCGGGGGAGGACGTCCGGCGGTGGACGACCCACCCGAACGCGCCGACGACGAGGAGCACCAGCCAGAACCCGGCGATCAGACGCGGTTCGAGCACGTCCCCGAGCGACTGGGTGGACGTGGAGGTGAAGACCAGCGCCGGGAGCGCGAGGTAGAAGGCGAACCGCGTGAGTACGTCCGCCCGCGACTCGGTCAGGAGTCCGAGGCGTCGCCCGCCGATACCCGCGAGCAGGAGGACGAGAAGGTAGAGTAGGTTCGAGACGACGTCCATGCGCCCACGTCGGCCGGCGGACGGTTTGGTCTTACGTTCCGCGGCAACCGCGACGCGACTTCGACCGGCGTCTCAGCCGCTCTCGGCGTCTATCTTGACCATCGACCGTGATGGTAGCCGAAAAAAGCGCCCGAATAGCAAAGACGGAAAAACTCGTTTGGAGAGACGAGCTGTGAAAACCGATACGGGAGGAGAGCGGCGGGTCTTCGCCGACCGCGTCTCAGTGGGCGTCCCGAAGCACGGCGGCCACCTCGTCCGCCGTCGGGTCGAGTCCGTCCGGGGCGTTGGCGAGAAAGGAGTCGTTCACGATATCCTCCGCCACCGCGTCGAACTCAGAGGGGTCCGGGCCGTCCACGTCGCGCAGACCCGACGGGAGCGATAGCGCGTCCCGAACCCGTTCGACGGCGTCGACCACCGCGGCGGCGGGGTCTGCCGCTCGCCCGACGCCCAGCGACTCCGCCAGCAGTTCGCGGCGGCCGTCGACTTTCTCGAACAGGTAGCGCAGGACGTGCGGGACCACGACGGCGTGCGCGGCGCCCTGTTGCACGTCGTACGTGCGCGTGAGGCCGTGCCCGAACGCGTGGATGATAGAGAGCGTCACGCCGTCGGGACGGGAGACGCCGTACTGGACGAGCATCGTCCCCTCGACGACCGGGGCCAGCGTCTCCGGGTCCGGGTCGCTCTCGCCGAGTCGGCGCAGGCCGGGTTCGAGCAGTCCGAGTCCGCGCGACGCCGTCGCGTCGGTCACGGGAGTCGCATTCGAGGCGTACAGCGTCTCGATACCCTTGTCGAAGCCGTTCATCGCCGACGCCGCGAGAACGTTCTTCGGCGTCGTCGCGAACAGTTCGGGGTCGTAAACGACGGCTCTGGGGGTCAGCTTCGGGTCCGCGACGCCGCCGCTCGCGGGTTCGTCGACCGGCCCCGTCTCGGGCGAGGCGGTCACGCCCGCGACGTTCGACATCTCCGCGCCGGCCAGCGTCGTCGGCACCGCAACCACGGGTAGGAGGTCGCCCGACGGGACGGTGACGGTTCCTGACTCGACGAGTTCTTCGCCCACCTCCTCGGGCGGTCGCTCCACCGCCGAGAGGAGGCTGACCATCTTCGCCACGTCGAGACTGCTTCCGCCGCCGAGGCCGACGACGGCGTCGGCGTCGCGTTCCCGCGCGGCCGCCAGTCCGTCGTAGGCGGTTCCGAGTCGCTTCTCCGGCGTCGTCTCCGCGAACACGCCCGCCAGTCGGTCGCCCAGACCCTCCGTCACGGGGTCCATCACCGCGGGCGTCTCCCCCACCGTCGACCCGCAGACGACGAGGGCGCGTTCGAGACCCTGTTCCTCCAACTCGGCCGCGAGGTCGGCGGCCGCGCCGCGCCGCGAGCGAATGACGGGCGCGTCGAACTCGAACCGGTAGCCGTCGCTCATCTCTCCGTTCCTCTCGTCCGGTAGTCCCGCTTTGCGGGCGGTCCGGCGGTCGCTCCGGACTCGACCCGACTCCGCGGCCGGTCACGCGTTCGCGGCGGTGTCGTCGTCACGACCGTCGGTTCGGACCGCAAACGGGTATGGTTTTCCGGACGCCGACGACCCCCGGTAACACGATGTGACCTCCCTCCGCGTCGTCGGGTCGCGCGGCGCTCTCTCGACTGAACGAGGGCGACCGGTTTCGTCTCCGAACGAGTCCCACTCGCCACCCGATATTCGTCGTTTCGCCGGGGGCAGCCGCTCTTCGACTCGTCTCTCTGTAGAACTACCCGCTCTGACTCCGGATACGAAGGAAACGACGATAGGCACTCCCGACCGTTTCCGGGTCGCGTCCCTCCGAGAACGGATGTTACAGTCCGTCTCTCCCCGTACTCGGAGCGCGGGCGTCGACCCCGCTGACGGAGCTGTTCGACCGGGGGTCCTGCGCGAGCACACCTCGTTTCGAACGTTCAGAGCGCTGGTTCGCGCGCCAGTTCGGCCTGTGACCGGTCGGTGCGGTTCGACCGGTCCGATTACGACGACGGCTCCGCCTCGGCGTAGAAGTTGAACGCCTCCAGCACCGGGCGGTCGGTCATCCCGAGCAGAACGGCTTCGTCGTCGGGCTCGTGGTGGTGCGTCGCGTCCGGCGGCACCACGAAGATGTCCCACTGGCCCCACTCCAGGGCCTCGCTGTCGACGTGCGTCGCCCCCTCGCCCTCGATGACGAAGTACACCTCCGTCGCGTTGTGGAAGTGGGGGTCGGTCGTCTCCTGTAGCAACTGCGCGCGGAACGACATCGTCGGGAACAGCGGCTCCTTCCCCGTCGCGGGGTTGACGTACGCGAGGCTGTAGCCGTCGTTCCGGTCCGGGTCGTCGTTGTCCGCTCGTTGCCGCAGCGTCTCCTCCATCTCGTCCCATCCGAAGCGGTACGGCGGCGTGGCTTCGCACTTGCCCTCGAACGGCCCCGGAATCTCCCCGTCCGACTTCTCGTCGGCGGGGCGGCCGCGGCCGTACTGGGAGTCCCAGTAGCCCTGCGTCTTCGTCACCGGTTGGCGTTCGAGTTCGTGGTTCTCGAACACCTGCTGTTTGTTCATCGAATCGAGGAACAGGGGGAGGTCGAGCACGTCCAACCACGCGGCCGTCTCGTCGGAGTCGTTGACGTGGTCGTGCCACTCCCACTGCGGCGTCGTGATGAGGTCGTTGTTCTCCATCGGGAACTCCTCGCCGGCGACCACCGTCTTCATGTCCTCGTTGCCGTCGATGGTGAAGCGGAGCGCGTTCGCCGAGTGCCGGTGGGCGGGAGCCGTCTCGCCCGGCGACACCGTCTGGACGCCGACGTAGATGGTGTTGGAGATGGCGTTGCCGAGGCTCCTGTTGATGGGGACGGCGACGCGTCGCTGGAAGCCCGGCGGCAACTCGGCGATGGGCACGTCCGCCTCGATGCCGTCGATGGCCTCCTGAATCTCCGCCCAATGCCAGATGCCCGGTTCGGGGTCGTCGATGACGTTCCCGAAGTCGTCCTCGACCTCCCACAGCGGTCGGAGGCCGTGCTGTTCGAGGATACCTCGGGTGTCGGAACTCAGTTCGAGGAGTTCCTCCGGCTCCTTCTGTGCCATGTTCTATCGTTACGTCAGGGCAGATATAAGTGTGGTGGATGTGGACACCCGACGGTCGGTCACGCCTCGGTCGGCGCCCGGGCCTGCGCGTCGAATATCTCCTCGGAGGCGAAGACGGACCGGCAGTCCTCACAGACCATCTGCCGCTGGATGGCGTACTCCCACAGTTTCCCGTCGCAGTTCGGGCAGTCGAAGTGCGCCCGCGCGAACGGACTCTCCTCGGCGTACGGGTTCTCGAACTCGGCCATAGCAGTAGGATTGCGATGGCACCCTCAAAAGCGTGTTGTCCGTCGTCCGAGTCGGGTCTCAGGGCTTTCCCGCGAAGTCGACGAAGGAGGACAGCTTTTCGCCCGCGTCCTCGGTCACGTTCGACCCGTGGAACAGGAGTCCGACGTCGAAGTCGTACGCCGCGAGGCGTTCGAGGTTCTCCTCGGCCGACGCGAGGTCCTCGGTGAACACCGCCGGCGGCAGCACGAAGTACCCCTCCGTGATGCCGCGGACGTCGGAGCCGAACACCGCGTCGCCGAGGACGGCGAGCGACCGCGACTCGTCGACGAGGGCGTGGTGGTCGGAGGTGTGACCGGGGACGTGAACCGCCGTGAACGGTCCGATTTCCGATCCGTCCCCGTACCGTTCGTCCGGTCGGAACTCCTCACAGCGCGTCTGCTGTGGGACCCACGTCTCCGCGTCGTATCGCTCCGCCAACGACGCGAATCCGCCCATGTGGTCGGCGTCGCCGTGCGTGAGGACGAGACGCTCCGGTTCCGTGCCGACCTCCTCGACCCGTTCGGCGACGGTGCCGGTGGTGTCCTCGAACCCCGCGTCCACGAGCGTCGGCGTCTCCCGGTCGAAGAGGAAGACCCGATAGCGGCCGCCGTTCCGTTCGGCGACGGTCAGGTCGTACGCGCCGTCCGCGACTTCGGTGATCATGTCGGACGAACGTCTCGCGAGCGCCAAAGGAGTTGTGACGGATGACCAATCGTTATATCGCTCGGTCGAAAACCGACGGGCGAATGGCAGACATCTCCGCCCTCGCTGCCCGCCTCCGTACGGCCGACGCCTCGTGGCTCTCGGTCCCCGCGGGCGTCGGCCTCGCCGGTCTCGTCGCCGCGTACGCGCCGATTCCCTCGGACACGGCCGCGATGCTCGCCATCACCGCGTTCTGCGTCTGCCTCTGGGTCGGGACGCCCGTCCCGCCGTGGCTCACCGGACTGGTGGGAATCGGTCTCGTCGGCGCGCGGTTCTCGACGGAACTCGCCCTCGTCGGGTTCGGGTCGGCGGCGACGTGGCTCGTCGTCCTCGGCATCCTCATCGGCGAGGCGACCCGTCACAGCGGACTCTCGACCCTCGTGGAACGGCGCGTCTTCGGACGGATGCCCGCGCACGCCCGGTCTGACCCGACGACCGCGTACCGCTATCTGCTCGGGGCGTTCTCGGTCGTCGCGTTGGCGTTCGTCGTGTTGGTCCCCTCGGCGCTCGTTCGGGTTCTCATCCTCGGACCGATTCTGGTGTCCGCGGGCGAGTGTTTCTCCGAGCGACGGCCCCGGGTCGGACTGTTCTTGGGGCCCCTGTTCGTGACGTTCTACGGCGCCGCCGGCGTCCTCACGGGGTCGCTCGGGAACATCATCGTCGCGGGCATCGTCGACTCGACGACCGGCGTCTCTCTCGGGTGGGTCGAGTGGCTGACGTGGCTCGCGCCCGTGATGTCGCTCGCCCGGTCGGCCGTCGTCGTCGCCGTCGCGTACGTCCTCTACCGCCCCCGCGACTCCGGGACAGTGACCGTCGGAGCGAGTCTCGCGGACGTGGACGCGGCGGATACGGTTGCGGGCGCGGTCGACGGCGACGAAGAGGCCGTCAACGCGGGCAATGCGCGGCGGATGGTCGCCTTCCTCTCCGTCGGCGTCGCCATCTGGGCGACCGACGCGATACACGGACTCCACCCCGTCTACGGCGCCCTCGTGGTCGTCGTCCTCGTCTTTCTCCCCCGGGTCGGCGTCGTCGACGTCGACGCCGTTGCCGACGCCGACTTCTCCGTCGTGTTCTTCTTGGGGGCCGTCTTCGCCATCGCGGAGGGACTCCAGCGGACCGACTTCACCGTCTTCGCCGCCGACCGCATCCTCTCGGTGGTCCCCGGCGGCGCGTCGCTCCCCGTCGTCCTCGCGGCCGTCGCCGTCGCGACGCTGGCGCTCATGTTCGTGATGGAGGGAATGGCGGTCGCAAGCGTTCTCACGCCGGTCTTCATCTCGTTCGCGGAGGGAGCGGGCGTCCCGATTCTCCCGGTCGCCATGATCGAGAGCGTCGTCCTCCTGTCGTACTTCTTCCCCTACCAGTCGGCCGTCCTCGTCGCCATCATCGGACTCGGGGCGGTGGAAACCCGCGAACTGGTCCGGACGGCCACCATCTGTTCGCTCCTCACGCTGTTCGTGCTGCTCCCGATCCAGATTCTCGTCTTCGCGTTCTTCTTCTGACCGGCGGCGAACGGAGGCGGAGGGAGCGTCTCGACTCTCGTGCTACTCGCTCGTCTGGTCGGCTATCGCGCCGCGCTTTATCTTCCCGGTGCTCGTCCGCGGGAGGTCCTCCGTCCGAATCGTGTACTGCCGGGGGCGTTTGTAGTTCGCGAGGTCGGTCCGCTCGCGGCAGAACTCGTCCAGTTCTTCCTCGGTGACGTTGCCCTCCGTGACGACGACGGCGTTGACGACGCGGCCCCAGTGGTCGTCGTCGACGCCGAAGACGTACGCCTCCGAGACGGTCGAGTGGGCTTCGAGGGCCTGTTCGACCTCGACGGGGTAGACGTTCTCGCCGCCGCTGACGAACATGTTGTCCACCCGGTCGACGATGTAGAGATAGCCCTCCTCGTCGATGCGCGCCACGTCGCGCGTCCGGAGCCACGTTCCGGAGGACGCACCGTCCTCCGGCGTCCCGCTCTCGAAATAGGATTTCGCCTCCGCCTCGGGGTTGTCGATGTAGCCGTCCGAACACCCCGGACTGCGGGCGATTATCTCACCCTCCTCGCCGGCGTCGACCGTCGCCCCGGGGTCGGGATGCTCCGTTATCGGCGCGGGTTCGACGACACGAATCTCGTAGGTGTGCGCTTCTTTTCCGATGGTACCCGGCCGTTCGCGCTGGTCTTCGGGGAGCGCGAACGTGAGGTTCGGCCCCGCCTCGGTCATCCCGTAGGTGTTGTACACCCGGTCGGTGACGTGCTCGCTCATCCGCTCGACGAGGCGTTCGCTGACGACCGACCCGCCGGTCCGGACGTACTCCAGCGAACTCGTGTCTCGCTCCAACGACTGCTGGGCGTCGACGACGGCGTTCAACTGCGTCGGCACGGCCAACAGACCCGTCGCCTCCCGTTCCTCGATCTGTTCGAGCAGGCCCGCCGGGTCGAACTCCGAGTGGAGGACCACGGTAGCGCCGGCGACGAAGTGCGGGTAGATCCAGGCGTCCGAGGAGACCATGTGATACCACGGCGTCGCGACGATGCCGGCGTCGGTCCGGTCGATACCGTGCTCCATCACGCCCTGAATCGCGCCGTACCACAACTGCTCGCTGTCGAACGGCACCGCCTTCGGCTGACTCGTCGTTCCGCTGGTGAAGAAGATAGCGCACTCCCCGCCGGCCGGCAGTGCCTCGTCGAGCGTCGGGTCCGCGTCCGACAGCACCGTCTCGTAGGACTCGACACCCGCCGCGTCGACGTCGGCGTCGCCGACGTGCACGGCCGCCTCGAAGTCGCGGCGCGCCAGCACCTCCTCGGCCGTCTCCCTGTTTGCGTCGTCGAAGACGAACCCCGTCGCGTCCACCGACTCGCACATACGGACGAACTCCTCGGCCTCCCCCCGGAACGGGAGTTGAGCGGTCGCGGCGCCGCGCTTGTGGCCCGTCACCATCGCTTCGATGGCCGCCGGGGAGTTGCCGCCGAGCACCGCGCAGCGTCCGCCCCCCAGTCGCGTCCGAAGCGCGTTCGCGAGGCGGGTGCTCCGGTCGTCGAGTTCCGCGTACGTGAACGTCCGTCCGTCGTCGTCGACGAGCGCCGTCTCGCCCCCGTGACACCGGACGGTCCGCCGGAAAGCGTCGAGGAATCTCATGCTGTAGGTCAGTACGAAGGCCTCATCGATAGTTATTAATCCTTATGGTAGCGGGAACGGACCGCACTCCCGGCGTGCGAACGGGTGAAACTTAACCGCTCGACGGCGCCGTCCCGGTATGGACGCGGCACCGACGACCGGACTGCGCGCCCTGGCGACGCGGGTGAAGCCGCCGTTCATGGCGCCCGCCGTCGGGACGGCGCTGTTCGGTGCGCTCCTCGCGCCCTCCGCCTCGCCGGCCGCCCTCTGTCTCCACCTCGTCTGCGTCGCCTCGGCGCTGTACATCGTCCATCCGACGGGTGCGAACGTCTCGCTGGACCGACCGGACCGCTCGTTCGACCGACAAGTCGGCAAGCGGACGGTGCCCGTCGTCCTCGGGAACGCCCGCGCCGCCGCGGTTCTCTGCGTTCGGGCGCCGCCCCGTGAGGAGACGGTCAGCGGTAGGTGAGACTCAGTTGCACATCGTTGGCGGCGGCGGAGAGTCGGTCCGCCAGTTCCCCCTCGCAGCGCTCGCGCGGGAGTCGATGGGCCGGTCCCGCGACGGCGAGCGACCCAACGACCGACCCCTCCAAGATGAGGGGGACGGCGACGGCGTGGACGCCGCTCAGGTCCTCGCCGAAGTTGAGCGCGTAGCCGCGTTCGCGGGCCTCCGCCAGTTCCTCGTCCAACTGCTCCCGGTCGGTGACCGTCGCCTCCGTCTGGGACGGGAGACCGTGCCGCGCCAGAATCTCGTCCACCTCCTCCTCCGGTAGGTGCGCGAGAATCGCCTTCCCGCCGGAGTTCGAGTGCATGTACTTCCAAGAGCCGATGAGGGAGTTGATGTTGATGTCCAACCCTTCCGAGCGCCCGTCGAGGTAGATGACGCGCCCGTTCTCGTGCGCCATCAGCCACGCCGTCTCTCCCGTGTCGTCGGCGACGTCCCGCAGGACTGGCAGCGCGGCGTCGTACACCGCGCGCCGGGCCCGGACGTGGTGGCCGTAGTTGAAAAACTCCAACCCGAGATGGTACTCCCCGTCGCGCTTTACGACGAATCCCCGGTCGCGCATCGTCGACAGATGCCCGTGGACGGTGCTCTTCGCGCGACCCGTCGCCGACGCCAACTCCGTCACGCCCGCGCCGTCCGCCTCTCGGATGTGTTCTACGAGGTCGAACAGCGTCTCATCAGACTTGATTCCGCCGCCTTCGGGGGTTTCCGACGCCATGTCTCCCACAGCGTCCGGGAGGCTACTAACGCTTGCGCCGGGCAACCTCCCGATTCGAACCTTCGGCTGGCGTCGCTCGCACCCACGATTCGATGCCTCGACCGACCGTCGTCACAGGAGGATCGCTGCCGGTGTCGGTACCGGGAGCGAACGGTATCTCGTCGCCGGTTAGTACGTTCCTCCTCATCGAACGAATTTGGGATACGCGACCGAAGCGTTACGCCCATAGTCTCGTAATCTGACTGCATTAGCGGAGCAAAATCGCGTTTCGGGCTCCGATGAAGCGCTCGTTCCGGAGAAACAATCGAATCGACGGGTCGTTCGACGCTTTTCGTTCGATGTTGTCGAATCACTTCGGCGCTGTCGTCGCTTCTGTACTCCCGCGCGGAGGTGGTGACGGGGGCGTTTCCCACGCGCCTACTCGTCGGGGACCTCGGGGGTGAGTTTGCCCGACTCGACGAGCGCTTCGAGCGGGTTGTCGTCCAAGTCGAAGGGGAGGTCGACGCGGCCGCGGGTGCGAACGGACTCGTAGCCGGCGAACAGTATCTCGGCGGTGGTGAGCCCGCGCCGGCCGCTCAGAACCGGTTCACGCTCCTCGTCGAGGGCATCGGCGACTTCGCCGACCGCGCGGTCGTGGAAGTGCGACCCGAACCGACTCTCCTCTTGACCGCTGTGGTGGAGCGTCTCGGACCCCACGTCCACCTCCGTTCGCTCGCCGCCGCGTTCCAGTTCGAGCATCGGTCCGTCCTCGACGTCGATGCGAATCGCTCCCTCGCTCCCCCGGATGAGGAACGCTGCGCCGACGAGGTCCGCGCCCGGCCCCGTCGAGGCGACGCCGTAGACGCCGTTCTCGTAGCGCCACTGCGCCCACATCTGGTTCTCCTGATGCGAGCCGAACCGTACGTCCTCCTCGCGGTAGTCGAGACCCGCGAGGACCCAATCGGCCGTGTACTCGTCGTTGAACATGCACGCGAGGTCGACGGAGTGCGCGCCAGTGTCGTAGAAGTCACCCCAGCCGATCTCTATCCGTTCGAGCGACCCGATTTCGCCCTCCTCGATGAGGCGCTTGGCCTCCGTGAACGGCTTGCCGAAGCGACGCTGACGGTTGAACGTTAACTGCACGTCGCGGCGCCAGCACTCCTGCACCATCGTCCGGGCGTCCTCCCAGGTGTCGGCCATCGGCTTCTCGCAGTGAATTGCGTCTACGACGCCGCTTCGGGCGCACGTGATGACGACGGGACGGTGGATGGCCGGCGGAACGCAGACGCTCACCACATCCGGTTCGAGATCTGCGAGCATCTCCTCGTAGTCGACGTAGACGTTCTCCTCCTCGAGGTCGAAGTGGTTCCCGAACGCCCTGCCGTTCTCCTCGATGATGTCGGCGGCGCCGACCAACTCGAACCGGTCGTCGGTCGCGTACGCCTCAGTGTGCCGGTAGCCCATGGCGAACCCCTCGACCGTTGGGTTGCTCGGGTCCGGGCCGGTGCCGATGACAGCGACAGTATAGGTGCTCATCTATCTACTACGGTGTGCGGGAACGACCGACATAGCGGTTTCGCCTTACGAGCCGGTCGTCGGCGGGTCTCCGCCCCCGCGCCCTCCTTCCGCACTCACCAGTACGTCCGGACGACGTCGGCGGCGTGCGTCAGGGTCTCGTAGCTGTCCGGACCCTCTTCGGCCTCGTAGACGAGCCAATCGAACCCGTGGTCGCGGACGCTGTCGACGGCGGCCTCGATGTCCAAATCGCCCTCTCCGACGACGGCGGCCTCGCCCGCGTCGCCGTCGTAGTCCTTCAGGTGGACAAGACGTACCCGTTCGGCGTGTTCATCGAGGTAGGCGAGAGGGTCGTAGCCGGCGGCGCCGGCCCACCCGAGGTCCAGTTCGAGTCCCACGTCGTCGTCCGTCGCCGCCAACAGGTGTGAGAGCGCGGGTTCGCCGTCGAGTTCGACGAACTCTTGGTCGTGGTTGTGGTAGTGCAGCGAGAGGTCGTGCGCCGCGAGGTCGGACGCGACCGCGTTCAGGCGTTCGGCGGCTGCCTCCACCGACTCGACGGACTCGAACTCCTCGGGTTCCAACCACGGTACGACGATATCCTCGCAGCCGAGTTCGCGGTAGGTCTCCGCCGTCTCGTCGAGGTCTTCCTCCAGCGTTTCGAGGCCGACGTGCGCCGCCGCGAGTTCGAGATCGGCCGACGCCAACGCCTCGCCCACCTCGTCGGCGTCGGCGTCGTCGAGGCCGGCGAGTTCGACGCCCTCGAACCCGGTCTCGCCGACGCGTTCGATGACCGTCGGCAGGGAGTCCTCGACCGCGTGGAGACTGTACAGTTGGAACCCAATCGATGTCATGGCGCGGAATTCTCCTCTCACCGGCATAAGTGTCCGTGAACGACCAAGGGTTGCCCCCTTCTCCGCCGAATGACCGTGATGGAAGTTCCGTGCGCGAAGGCAGTCTGTGGGAGGGAGCAGTCCTCAGTCGTCTCCGTCCCGGGCGTTCGATATCCGGTCGAACTGCTCGGCGGAGAGTTCGATTTCCACCGCGCCGAGGTTGTCCGACAGTTGGTCGACGGTCCGCGCGCCGACGATGGGGACGCAGGTGAACTCCGACTGCTGAATCAGCCACCGCAGGGCCACCTGTGCGGGCGTCGCGTCGAGTTCGTCGGCCGTCTCCCGAATCGCATCGAGGACGCGCCACCCGGCCTCCGAGACGTACCACTCGGAGAACTCCTCGGTGAGTTGCCCGCGCGACCCGTCCGGCGACTTCACCTCGCTCGACCCGTCGCCGATGCGTTCGTACTTGCCGGTGAGAAAGCCGCCCGCCAGCGGGGAGTACGGGCACACCGCGAGGTCCTGGTCGGCGCACACGTCGAGGTAGTCGGCCACCTCCTCGTGGTGGGCCGCGTGAAACATCGGTTGCGTCACGTCGAAGCGTTCGAGTCCCTCCGTATCGGACGTCCACAGCGCCTTCGTCAGCTTCCACGCCGCCATCGAGGAGGCGCCGAGGGCGTTGACCTTCCCCTCCTCGACGAGGTTCGTCAGCGTCCGGAGCGTCGTCTCGATGGGCGTCTCGTCGTCCCAGCGGTGGATGTAGTAGAGGTCGAGGTAGTCCGTTCCGAGACGCTCTAACGTCCCCTCTATCTCCGCGCGGATGTTCTTCCGCGAGAGGTTCTCCTGAAACCGGCTCTGCTGGGACCAGTACACCTTCGAGGCGACGACGTAGTCCTCGCGGTTCTTGTCCGAGAGCCAATCCCCGATCCACTCCTCGCTCTTGCCGTCGCCGTAGCCGTTCGCCGTGTCGATGAAGTTGCCGCCCGCCTCGTCGAAGGCGTCCAGCAGGTCGTGCGCGTCGCTTCGGTTCGTCTCCGTCACTCCGTCGGATTCCATCCCGAAGCGCCACGTCCCGAGACAGAGCGGCGACACCTTGAGTCCGGTCGAACCGAGTGTGCGGTAGTCCATACCGCGTGCCACTCTCTCGGAGTGCATAACGTTCGGGATTGCGGTCACGGTACCCGGTACCCGGAAAGCGCTCCAACGTCGGCGCGGCGGAAGGCCGGACTACGCCGGGTCCACCGCCCCCATCGACTCCAGTACCTCGTAGCAGGCGTTGACGTGGTGATAGCCGCTCTTGACCTTCGGCGTCTCGTCGATGCTCGGATGGATATCGCCGTCCGGCGTAAGGCGTTCGTAGCGGATGCCGAGCGAGTGGTTCGTCGCGTGTTCGTGCAGGTACGCCGCGATTCGTTCGTACCACTCCCAGTAGCGCTCCTCGCCCGTCGCGTCGGCGAGTCGGGCGGCCGCGCCGAGGCCCTCTTCGAGCGCCCACGTGTACTTCGCCTCGACGATGGGCGACCCGTCGCGGTCGATAGTGTAGTAGAACCCGCCCCGTTCGTCGTCCCAGCCGTCGGCGACCGAGGCGTCGAAGAATCGCTCCGCGCGGTCGAGGTACCACTCGTCCTCGTGGTGGGCGTCGAGGCGGACGAGCAGTTTCGCCCACTCCAGCATGTGACCCGGTTGGTAGCCCCACGGGCGGAACAGGTCCGCCTTCTTCTCGCGGTTGTACTCCCAGTCGACCGCCCACTCCGAGGTGAAGTGCTCGCAGAGGAGGCCGTCGGCCTCGTCCGGTTTGTCCCGTGCGATGGTCGCCGCGACGGTGACCGCCCTGTCGAGGTACCGTTCTTCGCCGGTCGCCTCGTAGGCGGCGAGCAACGCCTCCGTCGCGTGCATGTTCGCGTTCTGCCCGCGGTAGTTGGGTTCGGCTGGGTCCCACTCCTCGGTTCGGTTGCTGGCGAAGGCGCCGTGCTCCGCCTCCCAGAAGTGTTCGTCGAGGATGTCGTACGTCTCCTCGATGCGACCCTCGACGTCGCCGATGCCGGCGCGCGTCGCGGTGGCGTACGCGAGGAGAACGAAGGCGTGGCCGTACGTCGCCCGCGTGTCGTCCGTCGCCTCGCGGCCCTCGAACAGCCAGCTATACCCGCCGCGTTCCTCGTCGTACGCGACGTTTCGGAGGTACGAGAGGCCGTGCTCGGCCGCCGGTTCGCACCACACCGGTCCGTCGAGCAGTTTGCCGACGCTGAACGCGAAGACGAACCGGGCGGTCGGGACGAGATGTTTCGTGCGCGAGTCGTAAATTGCGCCGTCGCGGTCGCTCACTTGCGCGACGTAGCCGCCGAAGTGCGTGTCCACCGACCGCTCTCGGTGGAACCGAAGCGCGCCGATGGCGTCGCGCCGGAGCCATTCGGGCGACCGGGACGGGATCGGATGCGTCATACTCGGCCTCTCTCCTGCACGGTGGAAAAAGCCACCGAGTCGTCTCATCTCCGCATCCGCGGCTGTTACGTCGGACTGGCTTGGACGAGCGTCACCGCAAACACGAGCGCGAGGACGGGTTTCGAAAGTCCGTTCGAACTCGCTCTCAGCCGTCTCTCGTACTTCTTGGCCCGCGGACCTATTCAGATTACAGCGGTAGTCCTGTAACACTCGCTCGGAGGACAACGCGAACGAAAGCGGAACGTCCATATCTATCTCTCTCGTGCCGTTATTCGGACTTGTATCTCTATCCTGTCTTCGAGATGATGCCTAAATTTCCGAAAAAACAACTATTACTGGTGAATAATGCGGTGAACGATATCGAATAGTCGGAATACATCTCTATCATTGCCCGGAACGGATTTCCCCGGTACCAAAAAGGAGTCGTCAGCGGACGTCTCGCTGCGACCGACCCGATAGTCGCCCGGGCGAGTCGGGGTCGGAGGGTCGACGGAACACCGGCGCCCCGGCGGTTCCGGTGTCGTGGTAGCCGCGCGTGCGCAGTGCGAACACGAGGTCGGTGATCGAACACCACTCGTGGCTCAACAGCGGTTCCCCGTCTCTCGTCACCTTCGCGCCCGCCTCGTTCAACTCGTCGAGCGCGATGCTGTCCGGTTCGGTCCGGTCGATGGCCCGTCCGACGGCGGACCGCCGCGACCCCGCCTTTCGGTGGACATCGGCGTACTGGTCGACCTTCTCGTCGACGCGCCACGCCATGTCACTGAGCGTCTTCTGGCCGGCGCGTTCCGGGCTTCGGACCTCCCGGACGTGGTCGATGAGTCGCTGGTTCGCGGCGACCGCGTCGTCCCAGTGTTCGACGACCCACCGCGCTCGGTTCCCGAGTTCCTCGACCGGGACGACGAGCGGCGAGTCGTCGGGGACGCAGTCCTGGACCCACGGTTCGTCGCGAACGATGAGCACCTGACCGCTCGCCGCCTGCTCGAACCACGTCCGCGCGAGGGTGTCGTACTCGGTCGCGCAGATGGCGATATCACCCTTCCGGAGCATCCGCTCGTACTCCTCCCAGGAGGCCCTCGGGTACGCCTCCACCCACGGGTAGTCGGTGTACGATTCGGGAATGTCGTCCATGCTGGTGAAGACGGTCTTGATGCCGTATTCCCGGTGGAGGTCCTCGGCTATCTCGATGAGCAGTTCGGGGTGCTTCTTCTTCCATCCGGAACCCGCGATGTGGAGCCAACCCGGTTCCTTCGCGTACCGCTCTTCGAACCGACTGAAGTCGATCGGACTCTCGGTCATCACCGCGTCGTCGAGAGCGTCCTCGATGACCGTCTCCAAGAGGAACTCCCGGCCGAACACCGGGAGTTCGGTCGCGTCGAGGCCGGCTTTGAACCAACAGCCGTCGGCGAGGACGGCGTGGGCGACTTCCAGTTTCCGGTGGTAGCTGTCGCGGTAGCCGTCGGTCGCGTACTTGAACGGCAGCATCAGGTCGTGCACGTTCACGATGACGTCGAACGGCTTCGGTTCCTCCGCCCGGTGACCCGACAGCAGGAGGAGCCACTTCAGGAGGTCCTCGCGACCCTGGCGCAGTTGGTCGACCACGACGTCGACGTACCCCAGTTCCTCGTAGATGCGCTTCCGTATCACGCGCAGTTGGTCCTCGGTGTATCCGCTCTCGGTGAAGACGTACTCGCTGTCGGTTCCCTCCATGAAGGAGTCGGCTTCGAGAAGCGTAACCCGGTCGCGGTCGGCGAGGACGTCCTCGCGTTCGTAGTTCGCCGTTCCCCGGTGCGGGAGCAACCAGTAGACGTGGATGTTCGGGTCCTGACGCAACCATTCTCGGACCCACGTCACGGCGTCGTTCAGCGTCGCGTTCGCGCTGGCGTCGCGCGGTCGGTACAGTTCCGGAACGATGAGGACTCGCATCAGTGGGGCACCTTCGAACGGCTACGACGCACTCTCGCATGACTTCGTCGGCCGGTGTCCCGTCGCCTCATTTCCTCGCAAGCGACCGTAACGTCGGCACGCGCCGGCAGAAGCTCTATCTCTTCCCCCACCGATTCCGTCGCATGGCTCCCGACGAAAGCCGCGAGCAAGGCGTCGAGTTCGGTCCGCTCGGCGACGAACTGGCCGACGACGAATATCCGATGAGTAAAGAGGAACTGCTGGAACGCTACGGTGACCGAGAACTCGAACTCGAAAACGGCTCCCAGACGCTTCGGGAGGTGCTCGACCCGCCGGGGGAGACGACGTTCGACTCGGCCGACGATGTGAAACAGAGCGTCATGAGCATGGTGAGCGACGAGGCTATCGGTCGAAAGAAGTACTCCGACAGAGGCGGGCAGGGCGACGACGGGGGAAGCGCCGAGTCGGCGTAACTCCGGAATCGGCCCCTCGTCTCGCGGTCCCCCAGAAAAAGACCCGTCGCCCGAAGGCCGTCAGGACGCTATCTCGTCCAGTATCTTCTCAGCCTGTTCGACGGCTTTCTCCTCGCCGACGCTCTTTTTGACGAGGACGCTCTGAACCGCCCAGTCGTCCCCCTGTTTCCCCATCCGTACTTCAGCCCCCTCAGAAACGGACTCCGCGGCGTTCTGCGCCCAGTCGGGGGTTCGGATGTCGTCGAAGTCGTCCGGGTCGCGGAACCGGACGTGATAGTAGTCGTCTCCCGCTTCGACCGTCTCGACGTTCGGTTCGTTCGTCACGGGGACACCTCCGCGCGGGACCCCCGTGAAAAGTGTGGCTTCGAGAGAAAGCCGATAGTCGGGTCAGTCCGGATTCCGCCTGTGTTACTTTCGAATGACAGTATTGACGTTACAAGTGTACGCGTGTAAGAACTCTCACGAACGGAGATATTTCTCCGTGCGTCCGTCCGGTCGATTCGTATCGAAATCCGCCGACGCCTTCGGACTTCGCACCGGCGACTAGCCCGTAGGTTCTTGTGGCCAGCACCGATACCACGCGTATGGGCATCTCTCGACACGGTCATGGAGCGCTCGCCGCCGGTCGGGCCCTCGGGTCGCAGGTCCATCCCGTGTTCATGCTCCCGCCGGTCGCCGCCGCCGCGTTCGGCGCGATACTCGCCGCGGACGTGCACCCGGTCGTGCTTCTCGCTCACCTCCTCGCCATCTTCTTCAGCGTCTACACGGCGCACGTCAAGGACGGGTACGTCGACTTTCACCTCCGCGGCGAGGACGACGACCACCCGCTGACGGCGGGCGGGTGTCGCATGGCCCTCGTCGCCGCCGGCGCCGGATTCGCGGTCTGTCTCGCGGTCCTGTGGTTCTTCGCCGGCCCCCTCGCCGCCCTCGTCACGCTTCCCGCGTGGGTCATCGGCGTCCTTCACGCGCCGCAGTTGGACACGAACCCCGTGACGACGACGGCGGGGTACCCCCTCGGTATCGCCATCGCCCTGTTCGGCGGCTACTACGTCCAGACACTCGCCATTGCGGCGGCACCGCTCGCGTTCGCCGGCGTGTTCTTCGTCCTCCTCTGCGGCGTGAAGGTCATCGACGACTCGACGGACTACGCGTACGACCGCTCCATCGACAAACGGACTGTGGCCGTCGTCCTCGGCCGCCGGCGGGCGCGGCGGTTCGCACACTCCCTCGTCGGCGTCGCCCTCGTGGCTACGCTCTGGTTCACCGTGGACGGCCTGTTCCCGCCGTCGGCCGTCGTGGCCGCGGCCCTGTTCGGCGTCGTCGCCGCGATCAGCCTCAACGCTGATCCAGAACTCGCGACGATGTTACTCGTGCGCGGCGCGTACGTCTTCCTCGCCGTCCTCGTCGTCGGCGTCTGGTTCGCCCCACTGACCGACGCTCCGCTCCCCGACATCGGCGTTCTCGGGCCGTACACGTACCTCGCGACCGAAGTCGCGTTCGGTGCGGCCGCGCTGACGCTCCTCGCCCGCGCGGGTCGGAGCGCCCTGTGGTCCGCGGCCCGGACGATAGCCGTCCTCTACCCCGTCGCGTACCTCTGGGACTGGTACACGCTCGAAGTCGGCGTCTTCGAGATTCAGCTCCGGACCGGCGTCGAACTGTTCGGAATCCCGCTCGAAGAGCACCTGTTCATGCTCGTCGTCCCCGCGTTCGTCCTCGGCCTTCACGAGACACTCGGCCGGGCGGCGCAGGACGACTGACGAGCCATCGCCGAAACGACGCTCCTGCGCCGCTCGTCCCGGCGTACGCAGCCGCTGCGTTCATATTCTCACGTCGCGTTCCTTCCCCCCATGAACTCACAGCTAACGACGCTCCGAGAACTCGAACAGGGGCAGTTCGTCCGCCTGACCCTCGACAACGGAGCGGATATCGAAGGGCGGGCGGCGCAGAGCGGCGAGTCGAACGACGAGTGCTTCCGACTCGAACTCTCGACCGACCGGGGGGAATCGTACGACCGCTGCCAGGTCCGAACGCGCGTCATCGACGGCGCGTGGACGCCGATAACCGTCCGCGGCTACCGCTCCGGCGACGACGACTGGGTGGAGCTAGGTGCCGTCGCGAACGTCGCCCCTCTCGAACGGCGCCGGCAGATGGGCCCGGACGACACCGGGACGCGGCCGCGAACCGGCTCCGACGCCTGAGCGGGTCGGACGCCGGTCGACCGACCATCGACCGCGTCCGTGACCTGCCGGCCGGCTTATGTTCCCCGCGACAGTACCTCGAAATCAATGGCGAACGACACCGACGACGGCGCTTGGCAGCGGACGACGGACCACGACCGAATTCGATCACTGGCGGCCGAAGGCGGCGCCGCCCCGGCGCGAGCGTCGGGTCCGTCCGACGAACTGGTGCTCTCGACCGACGGGGACGCCGAGTCAGTCGAGTGGGAGCGCTTCTTCGAGCGGTTCGACGCCGAGGACCGACTCCTCCAGTACCGCCGGAGCGGTCCCGACGACGAACCGGTCCTGCGGGTCGTCGACCGCGACTACGTCGCCGACGCCGAGGAGGCGGCCAAGCGGGAGCGTCCGTCGAACGAGGACGAAGATACGGTCGCCACCGGCGACACCGGTGACTCCGAACCGGTCGCGTACGACGGCCCGGGGCAGGATGACGCCGACGACGCCGGCAGGCAGAGCTAACTCCTCGCCCGACGACCGTCGACCCTTCGGCGTCTGCTCGGGCGGGAGTTAGAACCCGAGCACGCGCTCGTCTTCCACGTCGGGTACGCGATATACGGCCTGACGCTCGGAACGTGGCTGGCTTCGAGAGAACGGTTGGGCGAGGTGTGCGAGTAGCCGTCCCGCTCGAAGGCTTTTCCTACTATCCTAACTGACGGGACTCCCCCCTCCGGACCGAAACCGAGGGCGAATGCCTATCGTCCCAACGACGGCGTCCAAGAACGGTGTACGCTTACTTTGACATCCTCCCCGCGCTAAAGGGCGAGGATTCCCGACCGCCGTTGGGATATTGTGGTTTACGACGTAACCTATTCTCGCGGTGCGAAGCATCCGCTCTCTGAATCGAACAGGTACACCGATGGCTGTGCCAACCAACCGTTACTCCTATCTCCCCCATCACAGGCGAGACTCGGAGATACTTTCTGTCGAATGTTCTCCGCACCGTTCACGTCCGCGTTCGCCACCGTACCGCACTCATCGCACACGTACAACCCGCGTTCAACACGGTTGGCGTCACGCTTCCGGCCACAGCACGAACACGACTTCGACGTGTCCCGCTCAGATACTTGTTCGACCGTGATGCCTTCCATCTCAGCCTTGTACTCAAGCATCGAAGTGAAGCGGTCGAACGCCCATGAGTGCAAGTCAAGGTTGCCGTGCCGACCCCAGTTCTTTGACTCATCGTTCTCCTCGTCCTCACGGATACCAGAGAGGTCGCCCACCACAATCGTTCCAACGCCTTCGTCAACACACCGCTGGACGATGTGTTTCGAGAGGGTGTGGAAGTAGTGGGTACGGCGAGCCGACTTCTTCTGGTTCAACCGTGTGGCCTGCTCGGAGTCCGAATCATCACAGCGAGCAATCCGTTTGCTGAAGTAGTAGTCGTCTTGCTTCAGACAGTTCAACGGGTACAGTTCGCTGTGGCCGTCTTCGTAGGCGAGCGCGACGAAGTTGTTGATGCCAAGGTCAACACCCACAGCATTCTCACCGGGAGCTTCTGACACCTCGATTTCGACCTTGCAGACAACGTGCAATTCCCACTCGTCACCAGTCCAGACTGCCCGTACTTGTTGGACGCTCTCTACAGTTGAGAGGTCAACGTCGGGTTGGGTCTGGTATTTGCAGAGGATGAAGTCCGACCAGTATTCTTTGAGGTTGGAGCCTTTGCTGAGTCGGATTCGCTCGTACTTGGTGTCGAGTTTGAAGCCAGCGGCTTTGAACGTGACCGTTGAACGCGGGTGTTCGTCGTTGTGTTTGCGGTACTTCGGTGGGTTCGCTCTCGTGTCTCTGTTACGTCGTTTGCCGTGCCAGCCGTTGAACGCTTCAGCGAGTTCTTGAAGGACTCGCTGACTTGACTGAGAATGCAGGTCATCATAGCGTTCGTGCGACTTGAGGTACGTGGTGAGTTCGTTGTGGCCGGGAATGTGCTCGACTTCTGACCACTCGCGGTCGCAGACCCACCGTCCGACGTTCCAAAGTATCGAGGCTGAAAACCCGAGCGAATCAAGGTCATCAGACACCTGTTGCTGGTTCCTGATGGACGCAATGTAGGTGCGGGTGACAACCTGTTTCGCAATACGTAACCTATGTCATCAAACAAATAAGAAGGTATGGATTCGAGCGTGGAATATCCGAGTCTGCCATCGGTGGTGGATGTGTAGGAGTTGTCAGATTCATCCCCGCCCTAAAGGACGGGGCTTTCTCCTCGATTCTCCGTAAACATAGTACGCGTTTGAACGTCAGCGACGCACAGTCACCCGACTGGTTCCTTCCAGTGGACGACGACGTTCCCGACCGCGAACGAGTCGTCCTCCGAGGCGTCTCGTCGGATTCGCAGCGTGTTCTCCCCCTTCCGGAGTTCGCCCCCGGAGACGGCGTCCATCCAGTACTGCCACCCCTCCGCCGGCGGCACGTCGAATCCGGTAAGCGGTTCGCCGTTGAGGAGTATCTCGTGGCCGTACGTCCCGACCTTGTACGCCTGCAGTTCCACGTAGGCATCCGTCGTCGCGTCTACCGGAACGGTAAACTCGTGCTCCGAGGTTCGATCGCCCGCGAACGTGGCCCACGGGACGTCGAGTCCGTCCCCGTCCGGACCCAACTGTTCGAGAATCGGTAGCAGCGCGTAGTTGGCACGGTATCGGTCGGCCATGTGTCTACCTCGGAAGGCACGCACAAAGCGCTTCCGAGACGGAAGGGACCAGTCGTCCGAACGAGACCGGAAGACGGAAACTGGAACGCCGGCCGTCAGGACTCGTTAGAGTGAAACGAAACCAGCGTTGAGTTTAGTCGCTCTGCGCGTCGCTCGACGCGCGGTCGAATCGCCGTCGGACGACTTCCGAAGGACGCCGTGCGTCTCCGCCTCGCGGAACGGTTCGGCACCGGAACGGTGTTCCCCTTCCGGCGTTCGCGTCTGACCGGACGGACCACCCCAAACCATATAGCTGGCCGTCCTGGGGAGTCGCATGGACGGCAAACGCTTCCTCTTCGTCTCTGCGGACGCCGCGCTGATCACCGACCTCGCCTGGCAGGTCCACCGCGAGGGTCACGACGTGAAGTACTATATCGAGTCCGAGAGCGACCGAGAGATAGGCGACGGTTTCGTCCCCAAGACGGACGACTGGCGTGCCGAAATCGACTGGGCGGACGTCGTCGTCTTCGACGACGTCTGGGTCGGGTCGGACGTCGGGACGGGCCAACTCGCGGCCGAACTCCGCGAACGGGGGAAGGCCGTCGTCGGCGGTACGCCGAACACTGACCGACTGGAGGAAGACCGCGGCTACGCGATGGACGTGCTCGAAGCGCACGGCGTCGAGACCATCGAGCACCGCGTGTTCCACGATTTCGACGAGGCGATAGCGTACGTCCGGGACCGCCGCGAGCCCTACGTCATCAAACCCCTCGGAGAGGTCCAGAACGTGAAACGACTGCTGTACGTCGGCAGCGAGGACGACGGCAGCGACGTGGTCGACGTGCTCGAAGCGTACAAGAAGGCGTGGGGGCACCGTATGACGGGCTTCCAACTCCAGCGGAAGGTCGAAGGGGTGGAAGTCGCCGTCTGCGGGTTCTTCGACGGAGAACGGTTCGTCGACCGCGTGAACTTCAACTTCGAGCACAAGCGACTGTTCCCCGGAAACATCGGCCCCTCGACGGGCGAGATGGGAACCTCGATGTTCTGGGCCGGTCGGAACCGCCTGTTCGAGGAGACGCTGGGCAAACTCGAAGGATGGCTCGCCGAGGAGGGCTACGTCGGCAGCATCGACCTCAACTGCATCGTCAACGACCGCGGCATCTACCCGTTGGAGTTCACCCCCCGGTTCGGTTATCCGACCATCGCGCTCCAAGAGGAGTCGTTCGAGTCCTCGACCGGTCAGTTCTTCTACGACCTCGCGCACGGCAACGACCCCGAGTTGGAGGTCCACCGCGGCTACCAGATAGGCGTCCGAATCGTCCTCCCGCCCTTCCCCTTCACCGACGAGAAAACGTACGACGAGAACTCCCGGAACGCCGCCGTCGTGTTCGAGACGGAGAACAGGGCGGGTATCCACCTCGAAGACGCGAAGCAGGTCGACGGCCAGTGGCGCGTCGCCGGCGAGAGCGGTATGCCCCTCGTCGTGACCGGTAAGGGCGAGACGATGCAGGAGGCCCGCGAACAGGCGTACGACCGCATCGACGACATCGTCATCCCGAACGTCTACTACCGCGACGACATCGGCGAGCGGTGGATCGAGGGCGACGGCGACCGCCTCCTGGCGTGGGGGTATCTCGGACCCTGAGACCGGAATCGGTTTAGTCGCTCCGAGGGCTATCTCTGGGTGATGTCAACAACACTCTCGTTCGAGTTCGGCGTGCCAGACGACGCGAACGTCGGGTCCCGGTTAGTCGTCGGGACAGCGTTCCCGGGTATGGTGGGTCTGAGCGCGGTGGATTATCTCGTCGCGCACTCGGCGTCGACGCAGGTCGGACAGGTCACCGCGCGCGGCCTCACGGATATCACGCCGTTCACCGATGGCACGCCGCGATACCCGATGCGACTGTACGACGTCCCCGACTTCGATATGACCGTGCTCGTGAGCGAGTTGTTTCTCCCCGTGGGTGTCGGCGAACCGTTCAGCGACGCCCTCGTGGCGTTCGCGAACGAGCGGGAAATCGAGGAGATAACCGTCGTCTACGGCGTCCCGTTCCCGCACGGCCCCGAGGAGCACGCGGTGTTCTACGTCGCCACCGAGGAGTACCGCGCTAGGCACCTCGACGGGACGGATATCCCGCCGCTGGGCGGTGGGTTTTTCGATGGCTTCCTCGGCGAACTCATGGTCCGCGGCCTCGGCGCGGAGGCGCCGCCCGTCGGCGCACTCGTGACGCCGGCGCACCCGCCGGGTCCCGACTTGGACGCCGCGCTCCTCGTCCTCGACGCCGTCGAGAAACTGTACGGCGTCGCCATCGACGAGGCCGAACTCAGGCAACGTGCGGAGGAACTCCGGCGCCAGTACCAAGAACTCGCAGAGCGGATGCAGACGCTCGAAGACGGCGAACACCCGCTCTCGAGTCGAGACTATCCCGAGGACCGGATGTTCATGTAGCGCCGCCGCGGCGGAACGCTCAAGCGTGCCCCAATGTCGGTATCCCCCGTACACGACATCGTCTTCGCGGAGGGCGAGAGCGTCACGCTCCGTCCGTCGACCGAATCCGCGCGGGTCGAATCGTTTCGAACTGTGCATTCTTCGAAAAAAATCCCATCGTTTTCGATATCCGTTACAGAGCTACCGGCGTAAGGGGGCGCGCGCCGCACGGTTCTTACTCTTCCTGTGCATCCACCACCGCGACGGCCGCGAGGTTGACGATGTCGTTCACCTCGTCGCCGCGTTGGATGACGTGGACGGGTTTGTCCATACCGACGAGCATCGGACCGACGGCTTCGGCATCACCCAGTCGCTGGAGCAGTTTGTAGGCGACGTTCCCCGCTTCGAGGTTCGGGAACACGAGGACGTTCGCGGGGTCGTCCAGTTCGGAGAACTCGTACGTCTCGGTGAGGATATCCTCGACGACGGCGGTGTCGGCCTGCATCTCTCCGTCCACGGGGAAGTCCACGTCCGAGTTCGAACGGAGCATCCGGGCCGCGTCGCGCGGTTTGCGCGTCCCCTCGTTGTCGACGCTGCCGAAGTCGGAGTACGAGAGGAACGCGACGCGGGGGTCGACGTTGAACCGCCGGGCCAAATCTGCGGTGTGCTGTGCCACCTCCGCGAGGACGTCGGCGCTCGGGTCGCGGTTCACCGTCGCGTCGGCGCAGAACACCACGCGGTCGGGGAACGCGAGCATGTAGACGCCGGCGGCGTAGTTCGCGTCCGGCTTGGTCCCGATGACCTGTAGCGGCGGCCGAAGCGCCGTCGGGTAGTGGTGCGTCAGACCCGTCAGCATCGCGTCGGCGTCGCCGGCGTCGACCATCACGCTGGCGAGGTAGTCGGGGTCGGTGCTCACAAGTTCGCTCGCCTCGCGCCGCGTCAGCCCCTTCCGTCGGCGCTTCTGATACAGTCGGTCGGCGTACTCTTCCATCGCGTCTGCGCTCGGGTCGACGACGCGCGGGGCGAAGTCGAGGCCGCGGGTGGCGACCACCGACTCGATGCGGTCCCTGTCGCCGATGAGGAGGGGCTCGGCGATGCTCTCCGTCTGCATCCGGGCGGCGGCCCGGATCATCTTCTCGTCGTCGCCCTCCGCGAGGACGACCCGTTTCGGGTCGCTCTGCGCCTTGTTGAGCACGACGCGGAGCATCTCCAGAGACTTCCCGACGCGCGCCTCCAGACGCTCGCGGTACGTCTCCAAGTCTATCTCCTGCCGGGCGACGCCGCTCTCCATCGCCGCCCGCGCGACGGCGGCGGAGACGTCGAACAGCACCCGCGTGTCCAGCGGTTTCGGGATGACGTAGTCGGGGCCGAACTGCAGCGGTTGGTCGCCGTACGCCTTGACGACGGCGTCGGGGACGTCCTTGCGTGCGAGTTCGGCGAGAGCCTCCGCGGCGGCGACCTTCATCTCCTCGTTTATCTCGGTGGCGCGAGCGTCGAGGGCGCCGCGGAAGATGAACGGGAAGCCGAGCACGTTGTTCACCTGATTCGGGTAGTCCGAGCGCCCCGTCGCCATGACGACCGTATCGTCGCGGGCCTCCTTGGCCGCCTCGTAGCCGATTTCGGGGTCGGGGTTAGCCATCGCGAAGAGGACGGGGTTCTCGGCCATCGACGCCACCATCTCCTGCGAGACGATGCCGCCCGCCGAGAGGCCGACGAACACGTCCGCACCCGCCATCGCCTCTTCGAGCGTATCGAAGTCGACGTCGCGCGCGAATTCGCTGTTCTGCACGTTCAACTCGCCCGCTTCGCGCCGCTCTTCGGTGAGGACGCCGTCGATGTCGCACATGACGATGTTCTCGGGTCGGACGCCCAGAGAGACGTAGAAGCGCGCCGTCGCCGTCGCCGCCGCGCCCGCGCCGGCGAACGTCACGTGCACGTCCTCCATCGCCTTGCCGACCACGTCCAGGGCGTTGAGGAGGGCGGCGCCGGAGATGATGGCGGTGCCGTGCTGGTCGTCGTGGAACACGGGGA
Source organism: Halogeometricum pallidum JCM 14848 (assembly GCF_000337095.1). Classification (GTDB taxonomy): domain Archaea; phylum Halobacteriota; class Halobacteria; order Halobacteriales; family Haloferacaceae; genus Halogeometricum; species Halogeometricum pallidum. The sequence goes on along the minus strand of NZ_AOIV01000038.1, from coordinate 83,166 downwards.
TGTCCATCTCATCGCGCAGGCGCGACTCTATCTCGAAACACTCCGGCGCCTTGATGTCCTCCAAGTTGATGCCGCCGAACGTGGGTTCCATNTCCATCTCATCGCGCAGGCGCGACTCTATCTCGAAACACTCCGGCGCCTTGATGTCCTCCAAGTTGATGCCGCCGAACGTGGGTTCCATCGCGCTGACGATGTTCACGAACTCGTCGACGTTCTCGGGTTCTAACTCGATGTCGAACACGTCGATGTCCGCGAAGCGCTTGAACAGCACGCCCTTCCCCTCCATGACCGGCTTCGACGCCTGCGCGCCGATGTCGCCCAGACCCAAGACGGCCGACCCGTCGGAGACGACGCCCACGAGGTTCCCTTTTGCCGTGTACTCGTAGGCCTTGTCCGGGTCCTCGTCGATGTCGCGGCACGGCGCCGCCACGCCCGGCGAGTACGCTAAGGAGAGGTCTCGCTGCGTGTTCGTCGGTTTCGTCGTCGAAATCTCGATTTTACCCGGCGGCTCTTCNCGCCACGCCCGGCGAGTACGCTAAGGAGAGGTCTCGCTGCGTGTTCGTCGGTTTCGTCGTCGAAATCTCGATTTTACCCGGCGGCTCTTCCCTGTGGTACTCCCGCGCGTCGTCGTCGAGTGACATGGACGGATACCGTCACCCGCACCGCATAAAGATAGCTGACCGGCGGACGCGGACCCGGTTGAAGAGCGGTTCGGGGTCCCCGTCCGGATTACAGATAGGAGCCGTCGTAATCCTCGTCGGGGTTGTGCGTATTACCGCACTCGCCGCACCGTATCCGCTCCATGCTGTCCATCGAGGCGTTCAGCGACTCGCAGTTCAGACAGTAGTAACCGTACCGCTCCGACTGGTCGGAATCGGTGTAGGACGCGACGAAGTAACCCTCGGAGGCCGGGACCAGGTCGTCGTCGTCGCGGCCCAGGTACAGTTCTTCGCCGTCGTCCCCGGTGACGCTGTCGGGGTAGTCGGGGACGGATTCGTTGCCGGCGGACTCCTCGTCGGCTTCCTCGTCGTCCGTCTCGGCACCCTCCTCGTAGACGTACTCGACCATGTCCTCACCGCCGATTTCTCGCTGTCGCTCGTCGACTTTCCCGTAACCGTACCGTTCGAAGAACGCGCCCGCGTTCGTGTTGGCCGAGAGCGCGATGGCCCGGTTCGTCTCGACGCCGCGTTCCTCGAACTCCTCGCTGATGCGCTCGAACAGCGCCGTTCCGACGCCCTGACCGCGTCGCTCGGGGTCAACGTGAATCCACTGGAGGGCGGTCTCGTCGTCGTCGAACGTCGCGCTCGCCGCTCCGACCACTGTGCCCTCGATTTCGACGACGACCACGATGGCGTCCTCGCGCGGGTTCAAGAGCGTCTCGTCGAGATACTCCGACTCCAGTATCGCGTCTATCTCTCTGGGGCTCAGCGCGTACGAGGTGGTCATCGAACTCTCGACGAGTTCGCGGACGCGGTCCTCGTCGCCGGATTCGTACTCGCGGACGGTGTGTTCGCTCATCTGTTCAGTCCTCCCGCCACTTGTAAACTTCCTCGGAGCCACAGTCCGGACACTCCGTCGGCAGGCCGTCCTCGAGTTGGCCCATCTCGCCGCAGTCGTTGCAGCGCCACATGATGTACCCCTCGCCGAACTCCTGTCCGGGGTTCTCCTCCTGTTCGGAGCCGTGGATGTCGGCCTCGTTCGTCTTCGCGGACTGCTCGCCCTCGACGGCCGGGTGGTCGATGTCGGCGTAGCCGTCCTCGTCGACCGACTCGATGTCGTCGATGATGGACACCTCGAACCCCTCGCTCGTCATGTCGGACACCACGCCGAGTTCGTTCCCCTCGTGGTCGTAGACGACCTTTCCGGGGTTGATTCCGGCCGCGTTCTCCGACGCACTCGTGCTTTCTGTCATGAGCGACGGTTCGGACAGGGAACGGTTCATTCTGGCGGCCGAAATAATCGAAATATGTCATATTTTTGCTCGCGAATCGTCTCCCCGGACGCGAGAACGACGACCTCACAGGACGACGGCACTCCGATTCCACCGGTAGACAGCAGGTAGACCGGCCGAAAAGCGATTTCGGCGAGCGAGCGCCGTTCGATCGTTTTCCCTCCCGACTGGCGGTGCCGACGAGACGAATACCATAACTGAATTGGTTATTCTCCGTACCGGCCCATTTCTTTATCATCCCTGTGAGAGATTCACCCACCACAGGCGAAGGCGCGCGTCGACGGACTGGCGACCCGGAAGCCTCGAAAGAACCCGAAGCGGGGTCGAAACGTCGCCCGGCGCGTCTGGACCCGGTCTGCGAGAGGGGCCGAGAGCGTTTCGGTCCGCGGGCGCACCGTTCACCGACCGACTGCAGTCGATTCACACGCTATGTCCGACCAACAGACACCGAACGAAACGGAACTGCTCGTCGTCGGCGCCGGTCCGGGTGGGTACGTCGCCGCCATCCGCGCCGGTCAACTCGGACTCGACGTGACCCTCGTCGAGAAGGAGGCCGTCGGCGGGACCTGTCTCAACTACGGCTGTATTCCCTCGAAAGCGCTCATCTCCGCCGCGGACACCGCGCACGACGCGTCGACCGGTGCGGACCGCGGCGTCCGCGCCGACCCGGAGGTACACCTCGAAGACACCGTCGAGTGGAAGGACGGCGTCGTCGACAGACTCACCGGCGGCGTCGAGCAACTCTGCGAGGCGGCGGGCGCCACCGTCGTCGAGGGCGTCGCCGAGTTCGTCGACGAGACGACGGCGACCGTCCGCACCGACAACGGGGAGGACGAACTGTCGTTCGAGCACGCCGTCGTGGCGACGGGGAGTCGCCCCGTCGAACTGCCCGGGTTCGCGTTCGAGGACGACCCGATTCTCGACTCCCGGCAGGCGCTGGCCCTCGACGAGGCCCCCGATTCGCTCCTCGTCGTCGGCGGCGGCTACATCGGGATGGAACTGGCGGGCGTCTACGCGAAAGTCGGCACCGACGTGACCGTCGTGGAGATGCTCGACGAGGTGCTCCCGGGATACGGCGACGACGCGAGCGAACTCGTCCGCGAACGGGCGGCGGAGTTCGGCGTCGACTTCCGCTTCGGCGAACAGGCCGACGAGTGGACCGAGGCGGACGACGGCGACGGCGTCCGGGTGACGACGGTCACCGAGGACGGCGAGGCGAGCGAGTACGACGCCGACCGCGTTCTCGTCGTCGTCGGGCGCGAACCCGTCGCCGACACGGCGAACCTCGACGCCCTCGGCGTCGAGACGAACGAGGACGGATTCGTGGAGACGGACGGTCGGGGCCGGACCGCCGTCGACAACGTGTTCGCCGTCGGCGACGTGGCCGGCGAACCGATGGTCGCCCACAAGGGGATGCGCGAGGGCGAAGTCGTCGCGGAGGTGATAGCCGGCGAACCCGCCGCCCTCGACTACCAAGCCATCCCGACCGTCGTGTTCACCGACCCCGAGATAGCGACGGTGGGCATGACCGAGGCCGACGCCGAGGAGGCGGGCTACGACACCGTCGTCGGCGAGATGCCCCTCCGCGCGAACGGCCGCGCTCTCACGCTGAACGAGGAGGAGGGGTTCGTCCGCGTCGTCGCCGACGACGACGAAGGCTACCTCCTCGGCGCGCAGATAGTGGCCCCGGAGGCCTCGGAACTGATCGCCGAGTTCGGTCTCGCCCTCGAACTGGGCGCGACGCTCGAAGACGTCTCCTCGACTATCCACACCCATCCGACGCTCTCGGAGGCGGCGAAGGAGGCGGCCGCAAACGCTTCGGGCCGCGCGATTCACACTCAAAACGACTGACCGACAACACCATGTCACACACCGTCGCAGACGCGCGCACGCGGCGAATCGCCAGCGAACCACCCGCCGGACGACGGCAGCGCACACGCAGCCATGTCTGACGAGGAGACCGAAACGTGGTCCGAACCGGGTCAACCGAGCGACTTCCGTCAACTGCTCGACGACGACGGCGAACTCCTCGAGGACGCGGACCCGCCGGACCTCTCGGACGAGGAACTCGTCGGCTTCTACCGGACGATGACGGCCACGCGAACGCTCGAAGAGAAGATGCTCAACATGCAACGGAGCGGGGAGGCCAGCCTCGTCGCGCGGTCGCTCGGCGAGGAGGCGACGGCCCTCGGCGCCGCCGCGGCCCTCGACGAGGACGACTGGGTGTTCTACACCTACCGGCAGAACTCCGCGCTCCTGCACTGGGACGTGCCGATGGCCAAACTCATCCTCGGCGTCACGGGACAGGCCCCCGAGACGGTCGAGGAGGGACTGGGCGACTGGGAGTCGCCGGTGAACTTCTCGCCCGACTACACCCCCGTCGGCGTCAACGTGACGAACGCCGCCGGATCGGCGATGACCGACAAGTTCCGAGACCGGGACAACGTCTCCCTGGCGTTCATCGGCGACGGGTCGACCAGCGAGGGGTCGTTCCACGACGGCATGAACTTCGCGGGCGTGTTCGAGGCGCCCGTCGTCGTCGTCGTCCAGAACAACCAGTGGGCCATCTCCGAACCGTCGAAGCGACAGACCGGCGCGGAGACGTTCGCCAAGAAGGCGGAGGCCTACGGCGTCCCGCACGAACGCGTCGACGGCAACGACGTGCTCGCCGTCCACGAGGCCGCACAGGAGGCCGTCGAACGCGCCCGCGAGGGCGGCGGCGCGACGCTCATCGAGTGCGTCACCTACCGGATGGGTAACCACAACACCTCCGACAACGCGAGTCTCTACCGCGAGGAGGAGGAACTGAAAGAAGAGTGGGCAGACCGCGACCCAATCGAGCGCTTCTCCTCGTACCTCGACGGCGAGGGCCTCCTCGACGACGACGACCGCGAGGAGATTCAAGCGGAAATCGACGAGGAGGTGGACGACGCCGTCGGGACGGCCCGGGACGTGCCCGATTCGGACCCCATGCGGATGTTCGACCACCACCTCCACGGCACCTCGTGGCGCGAGACCCACCAGCGGACGGAGTTCCAGCGAGAACGCGACGGGGAGAACCCCTTCACCGACTTCACCGGCGACGAGTTCGACACCGAGCAGTGGGCCGACGAGGGACCCTCCCTCGGCGTCGACGCCTCGCCCCTCGACCCCGACGAGGCCGACACCGAGACGATGAACATCGTGAGCGCCGTGAACCGGACGCTCCATCAGGAGATGGACCGCGACGACTCCACGCGCATCCTCGGCTACGACATCGGACCGCTGGGCGGCGTCTTCCGCGCGACCGACGGGCTGCTCGACGAGTTCGGCGACGGGCGGGTGATAGACACGCCGCTCTCGGAGAACGGGATACTCGGCACCGCCGCGGGCATGGCGATGCGCGACGACCGGCCCATCCCCGAAATCGAGTTCATGGGCTTTTTCTACCCCGCTTTCGGCCAGTTCATGTACGCCGTCGCGAAGATGTACAAGCGGACCGGGGGCGACGTGGAGATGCCGATGACGATTCGGATGCCGTACGGCGGCGGCATCAAGGCGCTGGAGTACCACCAGGAGTCGACGGAGACGTTCGAGATTCACGCCCCGGGCGTCCGCGTCGTCTGCCCGTCGACGCCGTACCAGACGAAGGGACTCCTCGCGTCGAGCATCCGCTGCGACGACCCGGTGGTGTTCATGGAACCGAAGCGCATCTACCGCGGCACCGAGGGCGAGGTGCCGACGGAGGAGTACACCCTCCCCTTGGACGAGGCCAGGGTCGTCAACGAGGGCGAGGACGTGACCGTCCTGACGTGGGGGGCGATGCTGCCGCACGCGAAGCAGGCCGCCGAGAGCGTCGACGCCGACGCGGAGGTCATCGACCTCGTCACGCTCTCGCCCCTGGACGTGGAGACGATTCTGGAGTCGGTGAAGAAGACGGGTCGGTGCGTCGTCGTCCAAGAGAGCAGGCGGACGCTCGGCCTCGGGTCGGAGCTGTCGGCCCTGCTGAACGAGTACGCGCTCGACCGCCTGAAGGCGCCGGTCAAGCGCGCCTCGGGGTACGACGTGCACTTCCCGTCGAACGACATCGAAGACGACTACCTGACGGACGCCGCGCGCGCCGAACACGCCATCGAGGCGGTGATGAGCTATGAGTTCTGAGAGCCACAGAGACGCCACGGCGACCCGAGACGAATCGCCCGCCCGAACGGACACTGCGGACGCTCCGCGGGGTGCGCGATGACCCGCTACGAGTTCGAACTCCCCGACCCCGGCGAGGGGCTGACGGAGGCCGAAATCGTCGAGTGGCACGTCGGGTCCGGCGACGAAGTCGCGGAGGACGACGTGCTCTGCGAGGTGGAGACGGACAAGGCCGTCACCGACGTCCCCTCGCCGTGTCCCGGCACCATCGAGGAACTGAAGGCCGACGCCGGCGACACCGTGCAGGTCGGGTCCGTCCTCGTCGTCATGGAGACGGACTCGCCGCCCAGCGGTGCGGCCGAAGAGGAGGCGGCCGAGGAAGCGGAGGAAGAGGCCGAGGAGGCCGAAGAAACCGAAGGAGACGAAGCGGAGAACGAGGACGACGCGGCCGACGAGGAGGAATCCGAATCCGACGACGAAGCCGACGGAGCGGACGAGGAAACCGAGACCGAGGACGACTCCGAGGAGTCCGAAGAGGAGACGGACGAATCCGAGGACGCCGAGGAGGAGACGGACGAATCCGAGGACGCCGAGGAGGAAGGTGAGAAAAAGGAAACGGAGAAATCCGAGGAAGCCGAAGCGGACGACGAAGGGCCGAGGAGCAGCGATGACGGCGAACAGGTCGTCCAGCGGTCGGAGGCAGACGCCCAGAGCGACCAGGAGGCCGACGCCGAGTCGGAGGGCGAAGAGTCCCAATCGCCGTCGACGGACGAGGGCCGCGTGTTCGCCGCGCCGCGGACGCGAGCGTACGCCCGCGAGGAGGGCGTCGACGTCTCCGACATCGACGGCTCGGGTCCGAACGGCCGCGTCCTGCGGGAGGACATCGAGGCGCGCCTCTCGGGGTCCGACCGGAGCGCCGACGAGACCTCGGAGGCGTCCGCGTCCGAGGCCGCCGGGGGCGAGGGGGACGCGTCGGGCGGCGCGGCGAACGCCATCTCCCACCCGACCACCGAGATAGAACCCGTTCCGATAGACGAGGACGAGGAGCGCTCCGAGCGGCGGGAACTGTCGGGTCTGCGCGGGCAGGTCGCCGAGAACATGACCCGTTCGGCGTCGATAATCCCGCAGTTGACCTCGGGCTTTCGGGCCGACGCCTCGGAACTCATCGAACTGAAAGAGCGGCTGGACGGGGCGCACGACGTGCACGTGACCTACACGCCCATCCTCCTGAAGGCCGTCGTCCCCGCGCTGAAGGAGTTCCCGATGGTGAACGGCAGCGTCGACGACACGACGGGCGAAATCGTCGAGAAACACTACTACAACGTCGGCTTCGCCACCGACACCGAGGACGGTCTGATGGTCCCGGTCATCGAGGACATCGACCGGAAGTCCATCGTCGAGGTCGCCCGCGAGATGAACGACCTCGCCGAACGGGCCCGCGACCGGTCCATCAGCGGCGAGGAGATGCGGGGCGGCACGTTCACCGTCACCAACCTCGCCACGCACGGCGAGCACCGGACGTTCGGCACGCCCGTCATCAACCACCCCGAGGCGGCCATCATGGGCATCGGTCGCATCCGGAAGGAACCGGTCGCCACGGCCGACGACGAGGTGGAAGTGCGCCCGCAGATAGATTTCTACCTCTCGTACGACCACCGCCTCGTGGACGGCGTGAAGGCCAACGAGTTCATGGAGTACGTCATCGAGGGGGTCGAGGACAACGACGTGCTCCTCGGCCGCCTGTAGGCGGTCGAACCGCGTTCCCGCTGTTCCGTCCTCTCCGTCTTCCCACTCAGAGTCGACGCCTGTCGTTCGACTCCGACACTCTCCGGGTCCGACAACTCACCGACGGCGGCCCAATGATTGAGGTGCGTGGCGGGCCGAACTCGGTATCGTATGAGTTCCACCGCGCACGATAGCGACGCCATCGTCTCGCCGGAGTGGGTCGAAGACCATCTCGACGAGTTCGGGAGCGACGACCCCGAGTACCGCCTCGTGGAGGCCGACATCGACTACGACGAGTCCTACGCGGAGTCGCACATCCCCAACGCCGTCGGCTTCCGGTGGGGGTCGCACCTTCAGGACTCCATCCAGCGCGATATCCTCCACAAAGAGGAGTTCGCGGAGATAATGGGCGAGGCCGGCATCTCCGAGGATTCCACCGTCGTGCTGTACGGCGACGAGTCGAACCAGTGGGCCGCCTACACCTACTGGCAGTTCAAGTACTACGGCCACGACGACGTGAAACTGCTCGACGGGGGTCGACCGTACTGGATGGAAAACGACTTCCCGACCAGCGAAGAGAAACCCGACTTCCCGTCGCAGGAGTACGACGCCAGCGGCCCGTTCGACGGCCTCCGCATCTACCGGGAGGGCGTCGAGGACGCCCTCGAACTCGACGTTCCCCTCGTCGACGTGCGGAGCGGCGAGGAGTACCGCGGCGAGAAAATAGCGCCCGAAGGAAGCCCCGAGACGGCCCAGCGCGCGGGCCACATCCCCGGCGCAGAGAACATCACGTGGAGCGAGAACCTCGCTGACGACGGCCGGTTCAAAGACCCCGAGGAACTCCGCGACCTGTACGCCGAACACGGCATCGAGGGCGACAGTCAGGTCGTGACGTACTGCCGCATCGGCGAGCGCTCGTCCATCACGTGGTTCTCCCTGCGCGAACTGCTGGGCTGGGAGGACGTGCGCAACTACGACGGGTCGTGGACCGAGTGGGGCAACCTCATCCGCTCGCCCATCGAAGTCGAGACGGACGACCCGTCGTCGCGCGCGAGCAAGGGATAGTCCCCCGAACCCCCGTTCGGGCGACAGTACTATCTGCGTCGGAGCGGTTCTATCCGGTATGAGTCCGTCGCTCACGTCCATCGCCGGGTTCGACTACGAGACGCTCCTCGACATCACCGTCAACCTCGTCCCGATGGGTATCCTCCTCTTCTTCGTCGGCGTGAACCTCGTGTTCACCCCGTATCCGTACGACCCGTTCGCGATGAATCTCACGCACATGCTCACGCTCATTCCCCTGGTCTTCCTCGGACTGCTGACGATCGTCTCCGCGAGAGCCATCTCGTCCAGTGGAGACGAGTCGGGGGACAACGAGGCGGTGCCCGAATCCGATAAACTGTAACGTAACGGACCGAGTCGCCCCCCCCCCTCTCCTTCCGCTATCCTCCGTCACCTGCTTCGTCTCACCCTCGCCGGTCCCGGTCAGTCGTCTCCGGCGTCCCCGCGTCTGAATCCGACAGTGGTAACGCCGGTGCAGCGGTCGCACTGCGCGCTGACCATGCCGTCGGGGCGTCGGTCGGTCACCACCGAGCGCTCGGGGACGATGAGCGTGACCGGCGCACCGCAGGTCGCACAGGGCGCGCACACGGAGCGTCCGCGGGAGGCGCGGATGCCGCCGTCCGGAGGGTCGAACGACGCCGGGTCGACGACTTCCCCGCAGGCGGGACACTCGACGAGGGTGAGGTCTCCGCCGTCGGACTCGAACCGCACGACGGCATCCGAAGCGGACAGCGACGCCCGGCAGTTCGGACAGACGCCGTCGGACGACGCGCCGGGTCGCATCGGTCAGCACCGACCCGTCGTTCCCGGCGCGTTCTCCCGCCCGACGCGGACCGGGGCACGACTGTTCATACTCGTTCGTCCGACGGCGGTACCTAAAACCGTTCAGGCCGGATACGCAACCCCTTGACAGGGAAACCCGAACTCAGTCGGTGCCGTCGTCGCGTTCGCGCGACCCGAACCAGACGCCGACGGTGAGGCCGTATATCAGGTGTCCCGCGTGGAACACGGCCGACTCGTCCGTCTCCAGTTCCATCGCCACGAGATACTTCAGGACGACGTGTTCGCCGAACAGGGAGAGCGCGATGCCGTACAGCGACCCGAGAACCAACCCGACGGTCTCCGGTTCGTCGCTTCGAGTCCCGCGGCGGTTCCAGCCGAGTCCGAAGCCGACGCCGCCGCCGATGCCGTAGGCGAGGTGCAGCAGTAGCGACGAGACGGCGTAGTCCTCGGAGTCGCCGCCGAACCACCGACTCAGGAAATCCGACGTAGGAGGAAGCGACCGGGCGGTCGGTTCGCGGAAGGCCGTCATCACGACCGTCGCCACGAATCCCGCAATGACGCCGGTCGTCAGCGCCGACGTGCGGTCCGATTCGTTTTCGCCGTCCGAACGCGTCGGTCCTAGAAGTAGCATGGGCACTCGTCGGGAGTAGGGGGACTTCGATAAGCGTGACGGCCCCGAAGCGTCGAAAATCGGGTCGAGAAGTCGACGTTCGTCCGCGTACACCGAACTCTTCGGGAGGAGGCCCGAAGCGTACATAAACGGCTTCGCATAGAAAGCAGGCCGGCTATACGCGACCGGCCACCGGACTAACACGACCTGCAATGCCCAGCACCCCCTCCGACGCCGCGACGGCGGCGAAATCGGCCGAGTCGCGTGCAGTCGTCACCGCGGCGACGATTCCCGCGGAATCGTTCGCGCTCTCGGAGACGTTCGCGCGCGTTCCCGAGGCCGCCTTCCGGTGTGAGACGACCGTCGAATGCGGCGGGTCGGTGCTGCCGCTCCTCCGGGTGCGAACCTCCCGCCCCGCCGAAGTGGACGCGGCGCTTCGCGCCGACCCGACGACGGAGGACGTGACCTTGCTCGCGGATTGCGGCGACGAACGGCTGTACCGAGTCTCGTGGAGCGAGCGCGTTCGACTCCCGATCAGACTGCTCACGGCCGAGGGGGCGACGATACTCGACCTCACCGCGAACGCGTTGCAGTGGACGGTCCGACTGCTGTTCCCGTCGCGCCGCGCGCTCGGACGGACCGTCTCGCTCTGCGAGGAGCACGACGTGCCGGTGGAACTGCGGAGCATCAAGCGGGTAGGGGACGGCGCGTCGGGGCGGTACGGACTGACGAACATCCAGTACGACTCGCTCCGAACGGCGTGCGAGCGAGGGTACTACAAAGTGCCGCGCGTGGCGAAGCTCGACGACTTGGCCGAGGAGGCGGGCGTCTCCCATCAAGCGTACTCCGAGCGGCTCCGACGGGCGACCGAGCAACTCGTCGCCGAGACGCTCCTGAACGCGGCGCCGACGGACGGGGCGCTCTGAGCGGGCGCCGACACGCCGACGCACCGCACGGCGCTTCGCGTAGACGGGTCCCCGACGCCTTGCACTCGCCGCCGACAGTCACATTTGCCCCTGCCGCCAACGACCGCACGTGATCGACGAACTCGACACCGCACGAAACGAGATACAGGCCGCCGCGGCGAACTCCGAGGGAACGGTGAACGAGCAGCTTTCGTCGCTCGACGAGGGCATTATGGAACTCGGCGGCGGCGACAAGACGACGGACGCGCACGTCCACGTGGACCGCGTCGCCGAACTGGAGGAGAAACTCGACGACCTCGAATCGGAGACCGAAGGCGAGACGCGACGACACATCGAGAACGCGACGGCGGCGCTCCGAAGCCTGCGGGAGCGACAGGACGCCGAGGACGACGTCTCCTAGTTTCCGAGGGACGTTGCGCGACGGGTCGGTCGTCAGTTCTCGGTCGACTCTCCGTCGTCCCAGAACCGCTCGTCGCGGTCGTATCGCCACCGTTCGCCCTCACGTCGGGCGCCCGGGACCGACTCCAGCGCGTCGGCCAGTCGGTCGGCGTCGACGCTCGAACCGGTCTCCGCCTCCGCGCGTTCGGCGAGTTCGGCCGTAGTCACGCCTTCGGCGTCAACTAACGCCTCGAACGCCGCCGCGAACGCCGTCGCCTCGGCGTCGTTCGCCGCCTCGCGTTCGAGAGCGTGCTTCGCGCTCCCGAATCGGTCGTCGTCGTTGAGGACGCTCCGTCCGTCGCTCCCCTCGTTAGTGACGTTCGCCGTCTCGTCGGCGTCGTCCGACGACAGTTCGTCCTCGTCGTACCGCCACTCGCCGCCCTCGCTCGAGGGCGGGACGATGCCAGGGAGGGCGCCGAACGGGTCCACGAGTTCGCTCCACCATTGTTCGCCGTCGTCGTACTCGGCGTCGGTCTCGCTGTACGCGGCGTCGATTATCTCGTCGGCCGTCGCCGAACCCCAGTTGCGGAGGAAGGCGACGGCGCGCGCGAGGGCGTCCTCGACGTCGGGACGGCGGTCGACCTCCTCGATGGCCCGTTCGACCGCCGCGGGGACGTCCGGACGCGACGCCTCGTCGCCGCTCTCCGTTCGGAGCAGTCGTCGACCGCTCGGAGTGAGTTCGTAGCCGTTACCGTCCGCCTCGGCGACGAGACCGCCCTCTACGAGGTTCGAGAGCCGCTCCTCGACCGTCTCGGTCGAGAGGTCTTCGCGCACCGCCGTCCGTACCTCGGTCGGGGTCGCCGGACCGTCGTCTCTGAGCGCTACGAGGACCGCCAGGTCGGAGGTGTCGAGGTCGGTCGTCATACGCGAACCACCGGGCCCGCGGTCCCTAAACGTTCTCGCGGAAAAGCGGTCGGCCGGTCGAAGAGGAGAGTCGTCGGACCGTCGGACGTGGCCGAATCGTTACGCCGCGTCCGCGAACTCCTCGACGATGGTCTCGCAGAACGCCGAGAGGTCGTCGGGCTTGCGGCTCGTCACGACGCGCTGGTCGATGACGACTTCCTCGTCGACCCACTCGCCGCCGGCGTTACGGATGTCGGTCCGGAGGCTGGGGTAGGAGGTGAGCGTCAGACCGTCGACGACGCCCGCCTCGACCAGCGTCCACGGCCCGTGACAGATGACGCCGACCGGCTTGTCGTTCGCGACGTGCTCTTCGATGAACGTCGTCGCCTCGTCCTCGAGGCGAATCCGGTCCGCCCCGACGGTGCCGCCCGGGATGACCAGCGCGTCGAAGTCGCCGGCCGAGACGTCCTCGAACGTCTCGTCGACCTGGACGGTCTCACCCTCTTCGAGGTCGTTGTTGACCAGTTCCGCGTCGCCGGTCTCGGGTCCGACGACCGTGACGTCGGCGCCGGCGTCGGTGACGGCCCCTCTGGGCTCCGTGAACTCCACTTCCTCTGACCCCGCGGAAGCAACGAAGATAGCGACCGATACGTCGTCGAGCTGCTGGCTAGTGTCGCTCATGCGAATTAATTTAAGAAACGTGAGAATGATAAGAATTGGGGCAGCACCGGCAGCGTACGGATAATTGGGTTCGGAGCGGGTGATGTCACACGTCCGAGGTATGGATGGCCAGCCGTCAACCAGCGCATATAGACTCAAGTGGACGAATTTAAATTCATATATACGAATTATAAAATCATAAAATCATATGTGGTGACAAACCCTGGAGAAAAGAGAATCATTCGTTTTATATTCTGAGAGTCTAACTACTTTATCCATACATAGATATGTATCTGCTGTATCTGTGATTTTGTCTGCCGTTGTTCCCGGTGGATAGGCCACCGTAACGGAGACACCGGTACGAAGGAGGCCCCAATCACGACCAATATTAGAACTGTAATGATTTCCGGCGGACAACGTTTGGTCCGTTCGTTTCCTCCGAACGGAGTCGGGAGCATTCGCGTTCGGGGCTCAGGAGAACTGGGCGTTTATCTGGATGACGTTCGCCGACCGCGTCACCAGATTCGGCAGGCGCTCTTCGTACATCTCCCCCTCGAAGCGACTCGCGGGTCCCGACACGCTGAGCGCACCGACGACTTCGCCCTTCATGACGACTGGCGCCGCGACGCATCGAAGGCCCTCTATCTTCTCCTCGCGGTCGAAGGCGTACCCCCGCTGTCTGATCTCCGCCAACTCCTCGAAGAGCGCCTCGCGCGTGGTGATGGTGGAGGGAGTGGACTCGGGGAGGCCGTGTTTGTCGACGATTTCGTCGACCCGCTCTTCGGGCATGTACGCGAGCATCGCCTTCCCGAGGGAGATGCAGTGAAGGTACTCGCGGTTCCCGACCGACGAGGCCGTCTGGACCGCGTTCTCCCCCTCCGTCTTGTAGATGTACACCGCCCGCCCGTGCTCTTCGGTCGCGAACTGCGCCAGTTCGCCGCACTCGGCCGCCAGGTCGTCCAGTTCCTCCGTGACCACGTCGTATATCCGGAGTCGACCCCGAACGGTCTCGGCCAGGTCCAAATAACGGAGGCTCAGGCGGTAGATGCCGTCCTCGTTCACGACGTACTCGTTCTCCGTGAGCGTCGCCATGTGGCCGTGGACCGTTCCCTTCGACCGGTCGACCGCCTCGGCTATCTCCGTGACGCCGGCGCGCTCTCGTTCCTGAAGGAACTCGATGATATCCAGCGTCGTCTGCACCGCGTCCACCGTCCGCCGCGTCTGGTCCGTGGGCATAGCTACTCTCAGGCACTATTGGTACAAAACTGTTCGGCGGTTACGAACGCCCGAGCCCGTTCGGTTCATACGAACGACCCCGGCGCGGACTCGGGACGAGTCGGACTCTCCGTCCGTTGCTCGAGTCGGTCACTTAAGAACGACTTCCGCCGCCGCCCGGTCCGAGACGGCGCGCTAACCCGCTCGTTCGTTTCCGCCGAACGGCCCGATTCGGGCCGAAGAGGGCGGAACGACGTCCTCACGAGTGGGGAAACTACTATACGGCGGTCCGTCGAACACCGAGTCAGAATGGTCAGTATCGACTACATGGCCCACCAGGAACAGTACAGCCCCTCGGAGTTACTGAAGTACTCCGAACTCGCCGCGGCGAACGGCTACGACTTCGTCTGGACGTCGGATCACTTCCACCCGTGGTTCCACACGGACGCGGAGGCGGGGTTCGCGTGGTCGTGGCTCGGTGCGGCCGCCGAGCGACTCGACGTCCCCATCGGCACCTGCGTGACGCCCGCCGGGGAGCACTACCATCCCGCGCTGATGGCGCAGGCGTTCGCCACGCTCCAGGAGATGCACGACGAACGCGTGGTGCTCGGCCTCTCGACGGGCGAGGCGATGAACGAGAAACCGCTCGGACACGAGTGGCCCGAGTACTCGGTCCGGCGCGACCGCCTGGAGGAGACGCTCGAAATCGTCCGCGGCCTCTGGGAGGAGGAGGAGTTCTACAGTTACGAGGGCGAGCACTTCGACGTGGACGACGCGCACCTCTACACGATGCCCGAGGAGCGACCGGAGGTGCAGATAGCCGCCAACGGTCCGAGCACGGCGTCGCTGACCGGGATATACGGCGACGGCTTCATCACGGTCAAGAAGGGGGAGGAGTACTCAGAGCGGATGTACCCCGCGATTCGCCGGTACGCCGAGGAGGCCGGCCGCGACCCCGACGACATCGAGACGACGCTCCTCGTCATCGCCTCCTACGACGAGGATTACGAGCGCGCGGTGGAGTCGACCCGCCCGTGGTGGGCGACGACGCAGAACGTGTTCGACCGCGCGATGGCGAATCCGAAGGAAATAGAGAAGGAGGGGGAGAAAGCGACCGAAGCGGAGGTCGAGGAGAAGTTCCTCATCGCCGACGACCCGGTCGACATCGCGGCGCGCCTAGAGGAGTTCGCCGAGATGGGGTTCGACCGCATCGCCCTCGGCAACACCAGCCCCGAACCCGAGCGGTTGTTCGAGGTGATGGGCGACGAGGTGATTCCGTCGCTGTGAGCGTTCTCGTCCGCGGGCGTTGGCAACGGGGGAATGTTTAACAAACGGGTCCCCGTCTATCGGAACGAGATGCCCAGACTGAACGGTGGCGAGATTATCGCCAACTACCTAGAGAAGGAGGGCGTCGAGTATCTGGTGGGTATCCCGGGCCACGGGAGCACGAACCTGCTCGACGCGTTCAACGACTCGGACGTGGAGGTCATTCAACCGCGACACGAACAGGGCGCGACACACCTCGCGGACGGCTACGCCCGGGCGAGCGGGGACCCGATGGCCGTCTTCACCTCCATCGGACCCGGGGCGACGAACACGGTGACCGGCGCGGCGACGGCGTACGTCGACTCGATTCCGATGATCATCTTCACCGGCGCCCCGCAGACCCACGAGTACGGCGAGGGAATCCTCCAGGAGATAGAGCGACAGAAGCCCGGAGACTTCCCGAGCGTGATGGAACCGGTGACCAAGCGGAGTTTCAAGGTGGACGACGTGGAGCGACTGCCGCGCGTCCTCCGACGCGCGTTCCAGATAGCGCTCTCGGGCCGTCCCGGCCCCGTCCACGTCGACGTGCCGATGGACGTGCAGGGCGCCGCCGCCGACGTGGAACTCCCGGAACCGACGCAGAGTCGCCCGCACAGTCGCCCCGGCGGGGACCCGCGGACCGTCTCCGACGCCGCCGAACTCCTCGCGGAGGCCGAACGCCCCGTCATCGTTCCCGGCGGCGGCACGATGCTCGCCGAAGCGTGGGACGAGGTGCGTGACCTCGCGGAGTACCTGCAGGCGCCCGTCATCCCGACGTTCCAGTCGAAGGGCATCATCCCCGAGGACCACGACCTGTTCGTCGGCTACGCCGGATGGATCGGTTCCACCGCCGGCAACGAACTCGCGTCGAACGCCGACGTGATTCTCGCCGTGGGCTGTCGGTTCACGGATCTGCACACCTCGTCGTTCGAGGAGGGCGTCAGCTTCGAGATTCCGCCGAGCAAGCTGATACACGTCGACATCGACCCGCAGGAGATAGGCAAGAACTACCCGGTGGAAGTCGGCATCCAGGGCGACGCGCGCGTCGTCACCCGGCAGATAACCGAAGAGATAGAGGAGCACATCGACCCCGTCTCCACCGAGGACAACGTCTACTACGAGGAGATACAGGAGCGGTGGGACGAGTGGCAGGAGATGGTCGACGAACGCTGGGAGGACGACAGCGTGCCGATGAGCATCTCGCGGGCCGTGGCCAGTCTCAGGGACGTGCTTCCCCGGAACGGCGTCGTCGTCACCAGCGCGGGCCAACCCCAGGAGACGGTGAACCCCGAATTCCCGGTGTACGAACCGCGCACGAACATCTCCTGCGGCGGGTTCTCCACGATGGGCTTCGGCGTCTCCGCCGCCATCGGCGCGAAACTCGCCAAGCCGGACGCGCCCGTCGTCGACGTGGAGGGCGACGGCAGTTTCACTATGTGCAGCCAAGAGGTCGCCTGTGCGGTCCAACACGATATCGACGTGACCTACCTCGTCGTCAACAACCACGGCTGGAAGTCCATCCGCAACCTGCAGGTGAGCAAGTACGGCTGGGACCGCGTCCTCGACACCGAGTTCGACCCGGAGACGGACGTGGACTTCATGGCGATGGCCGACTCCTACAACGTGGGCTACGCCGAACGCGTCGTGAAACCCGAGAATCTCGATTCCGCTCTCGAAGAGGCCATCGCGTACGACGGCCCGGCCATCGTCGAGGCGGTGGTCGAACCCGACAACGAGGACTCGGGGGCCATCATCACCGGCGAGTGGGACCTCGCCGACCTCGAAACGTAGACGGTCAGTCGTCGTCCACTCTTCCATTCACTCTCCGGTCGTCCGCTCACACGCGTTTCTCAGTCGGCCGTTTTCGCAAAAATAGCGTCGTCGAGCCGTCAGAACCGCGTCGGCGTTCTGCTCACATCTCGACGAGGACCTTCCCGTCGACCCGTTCGGCCGCCCGCCTCACCGCCTCGTCCGCGTCTTCGAGGTCGAACGTCGACGTGACGATGGGGAGGTTGTCGATGTGCCCCGCAGCCATCAGCCGAATCGTCCGCGGGTACACCTGCTGGCCGGTGTGACCCTCCGCGCCGTACAACTGGGCGCTGTTCCCCTGGTATTTCCGGAGGGCGAGGTCCGGGTCCGACCCCGCGTTGCTGATGTGGACGACGTTCGCCCCCTCGGCGAGGGTCTCCTGGATGACGGGGTACGTCGCGGCGACCGCACCGCTCGTCTCGACGTGTACGTCGGCGCCCGCCCCGTCGGTGACGTCGGCCATCGTCTCGACGGGGTCGACCTCGATGGGGTCGTAGACGTGCTCGAAACCGAGGTTCCGGGCGATTTCGCGGCGTTCGTCGGACGGTTCGAACGCGATGACCTTGCCCGCGCCGGCCGCCCGCGAGACGTTCATCCCCGTGAGGCCGATGGGACCGGCGCCGTGGTAGACGTGGTAGTCGCCCGGGACGATATCGTCGGCCCGCGTGAACAGACCGTGATAGGAGATCGTACTCGGTTCGATGGTGGCGGCCGCGCGAAACAGTCGGTCCTCGTCGTCGTACTGCTCGGCCAACTCGGAGACGTCCCAGACGAGTTTCTCGGGGACGGCGACGAACTCGGCGAACGCGCCGTCCATCGTGAACCCCACCTGCTCGAAGTTCTCGCAGTGGCCGCGGAACCCCTGCCGGCACATCTGACAGCGACCGCAGTAGTCTGTCACCTCCGCGGTCACGGGGTCGCCCTCCTCGAACAGGTTCGCGTCGCGTCCCGTCTCGACGACTTCGCCGGAGAACTCGTGACCGGTCACGGTGGGAAGCTTCGTGTACGCCGAGTAGTGCATGTAGCCCTCGCCGTCGGTCTCGAGCATCGATACGTCGCTGCCGCAGACGCCGGCGTAGCGGACGCGAACCAGCACCTCGTCGTCGGCGGGTTCGGGCCGTTCGCGTTCCTCGACGGCGAGTTCGGGGTGCTGCCACGTCTGACTGCTGTTCATCGCCAGTCGACGTTCGCGTTCGTCGTCGCTCAGGTCGTAGTCGGGACGCGGATTCCACCCCGCGTCGAGCACGAGTGCGCGCATGAGCGAATCGAACCGCGGGAGAATATTAAGTGTGGGTGATGTGCTCATCCGCCGCAACGGAGGCGGTGCGGTCGGTCGCTCCGACCGGACGGGTCAGTCGCGTCGACCTACCACGACATCCACGAGGGGTCTTCGCACCGGTGTCGCCGGGTGATGGCGTCGATGCGCTTGACGTCCTCGTCGTCGAGTTCGAGGTCCCGCGCGGTGAGGTTGTCGCGGAGGTGGTCGACGGAACTCGTCCGCGGTATCGCGGTGACCCCCTTCGACAGCGCCCACGCGAGGCTGACGGCCGGCGGCGAGGCGTCGTGCTTCTCGGCTATCTCGACGATGGCGTCCTCCTCGAACACCTCGCCCTGCGCCAACGGCGAGTAGGCGACGAGGTCGGTGTCGCTCCCGTAGAGATACTGGCGCATCTCCTCCTGCGGGAGGAGCGGATGCATCTCCACCTGATTGGCCTCGATGGGGACGTCCACCAGGTCGCGGGCGAGCGACACGTCGTCGATGGTGTAGTTGCTCACGCCGAGGTTCGAGACGTCGCCCGACGCCACGAACTCCTCGAGGACGGGCAGCACCGTCTCGATGTCGTCCTGTCCCTTCGGCCAGTGGTGGTACAGCAGGTCGATGCGGTCGAGTCTCAGTCGCTCGAAGCTCTCTTCGACCGCGGTCCGCACGTACTCCTCGGTCTTCTCCGGTTCCTCGAAGTGCGCCACCTTGGTCGCCACGAACAGGTCCTCGCGGTCGACGTCCGAGGCGGCGATGGCCTCGCCGACCGTCTCCTCGTTCTCGTAGAGGCGGGCGGTGTCGAGATGTCGGTAGCCGGCGTCGATGGCGGCCTCGATGGTGTCCGCCCCCTCGTCGCCTTTCAGGCTGTACGTCCCGAGTCCGAGTCGCGTGTCGTCGTCGAACACGCTCCCATCTATCGGCGCGTCGGATAAAGTCGTGACGCCCGCAGTGGCGAGAAAAAGGCGGCGCGGCCCGGTCGGCGTTCAGAACGTCTGCCAGCCGCCGTCGACGTACACCATCTCGCCGGTGACGTAGTCGGCCTGCTCGCTGGCGAGAAACAGCGTCGTCGGGGCGATGTCCTCGGGGTAGCCGGGCCTGTCGAGCGGAATTGGCTTCGTCAACCCGTCCGCGGCGACGGTCTCCTCTTTCTGCTCCGCGCCCGCGCCGAACTCCGTCGCGATGTGCCCCGGCGCGACGGCGTTGACGCGGACGTCGTAGTCGGCCAGTTCGAGGGCGGCGCCGCGCGTTATCATCCGTATCGCTCCCTTCGTGGAGTCGTAGGGAATCTGGTCCGCCTGCGCGTGCGTCGCGCTGATCGAGGCGGTGTTGACGATGGCGCCGCCCTCGCCTCTATCGCGCATGTCCGCCGCCGCCGCCCGCGTCCCGAAGAAGACGCCGTTCGTGTTGATGCCGTGGATTCGCTCGAACGCCTCCCGGTCGACGGAGAAGATGTCTCCGCGGGTGAACCACCCCGCGTTGTTGACCATCACGTCCACGCCGCCGAACTCGCGGGCGGCCTCGACGACCGATTCGAGTTGGGCGGGGTCAGAGACGTCCGTCTCGACGTACTCGGCCGCGCCGCCCGACGCCTCGATCTCCTCGTGAGTCGGTCGCTCCGCGCCCTCGTCTTTCGGTTCGGCGTCGACGTCGGCGTTCAACACCGTCGCGCCCGCTTCGCCGAAATCGAGGGCGATAGCTCGTCCGATGCCGGAACTGCCGCCGGTGACGATAACCGTCTCGTCGCTAAAATCGAAGCTCGCTCGTCCCATACGTGCACCTACGAGGGGTCCCACAAAAATCGCTCGGAGGCACCTGTGAGGACGACTCAGCCTTCGGGCAGCGGAACAACTATGTAGCTCCATTCTGTCGTTGAGGGTGTATGACGAGCAAGCAAGAGCAGTCGCCAGAAGCGACTGCGGTACCAGACACGGTGGAGAACTACGTCGGCGGGGAGTGGCTCTCGGTCGAGGGCGACGGACAGGCGGTGACGAATCCGGCGACGAACGAGTCGATAGCCGAGGTGCCGTACTCGGACGAGGCGACGGTCGACGAGGCGGTTCGGACCGCCGCGGAGGCGTTCCCCGAGTGGCGGCGCACCTCGCCGGTCGACCGAGTGCAGTACCTGTTCGACCTGAAGTACGAACTGGAGGACAGACAGGAGGACATCGCGCAGGCGCTCAGCCGAGAACACGGGAAGACGCTCGGCGAGGCGCGCGGGGAGATTCGCCGCGGCATCGAGAACGTCGAAGTCGCCGCGGGCATCCCGAACATGCTTCGGGAGGGCAGCGGGAACGTCGAGGGTATCGCCACCCGCATGGACGAACACGCGGTGCGGGAACCGCTCGGCGTGTTCGCCGCCATCACTCCGTTCAACTTCCCGGCGATGATTCCCCTGTGGTTCCTGCCGTACGCCGTCGCCACGGGGAACACCTTCGTCCTCAAGCCGAGCGAGAAGGTCCCGCTGAGTTCCCAACTCATCTACGAGGCCGTCGACGCCGTCGATTTCCCCGACGGCGTGGTCAATCTCGTCAACGGGTCGGCGGACACGGTGAACGCCCTCCTCGAACACGAGGAAATCGAGGGCGTCTCGTTCGTCGGCAGCTCCCCCGTTGCCCGACACATCTACGAGACGGCCGCCGAACACGGCAAGCGCGTGCAGGCGCAGGGCGGCGCGAAGAACTACGCCGTCGTCACGCCGGACGCCGTTCTCGACGAGGCCGTCCCGAACATCATCGGCTCCGTCTACGGCAACGCGGGGCAGCGCTGTCTCGCCAACGACGTGGTCATCGGCGTCGACGACGCGTACGAGGACCTGCGCGAGAAACTCCTCGACGCCGTCGACGACCTGACCGTCGGCAGCGGTCTGGACGAGGACACCGACGTGGGACCCCTCATCACGGGCGAATCTAAGGACCGAGTGGTCGAGATGGTCGAAGACGCCGTCGACGAGGGCGCCGAACTCGTCGTCGACGGCCGCGACTTCGAACACGAGGAGTACCCCGACGGCCACTTCCTCGGACCCACGCTGTTGGAGGGCGTGACGACGGAGATGGACATCACGCAGACGGAGATTTTCGGCCCCGTGCTCTGCCTGGCGGACGCCGCGGACCTCGACGACGCCGTCGAGATGGTCAACAGCACGCAGTACGGCAACGCGTCGTCGCTGTACACGGAGAACGGCGCTGAGGCGCGCAAGTACCGCCACGAGGTGGAGGCGGGCAACATCGGCATCAACGTCGGCGTCTGCGCGCCGATGGGCTTTTTCCACTTCGGCGGCCGCAAGGAGTCGTTCTTCGGTGACCTGCACGCGCAGGGCGAGGACGCCGTGAACTTCTACACCGACAAGACGGTGCTCATCGAGCGGTGGTACAGCAACTAAACGGGTCGTCGGTCGTTAGTCACTTCTTCCACTCAACCCGTTTCGCGGCGCGGCGGTCGCCACCATCGGAAACTATAACAGGCGAACTACTGAAACGATAGATGATGCGCTTCGGTGACGACGCCGGCGTCGTTCGGCACTCGAACCGACGCCCGTCCGTAACCGGGCGAGACGGGGGCGACGCGGACGGCCGCGACCCCGACCAGACAGGAGACCACTGATATGTACGAAGACTTCGCTTCGACGCTGGCAGCGACGATGTGGGCCGACTTCGACGAGACGCCGCGCCGCGCGGACGGACCGCCGGCCGAGATAACCGACCTCGACACCGTCGTGATAGACGGCAATTTCCCGTGGACCATCGTGACCGTCGAGACGGACGAAGGCGTGACGGGCATCGGGGAGTGTTACCCCTCGCCCGGCGTCCACGAGATAATCACCGACTACCTGAAACCGGTTCTGGTCGGCGAGAACCCCACCGACGTGGAGCGGTTGTACAACCTCATGCGCGAGAGCCTCTCCGGGCGCGGGTCGCAGGCCGGCGTCGGAACCATCGCCATCAGCGGCGTCGAGATAGCGCTGTGGGACGCCGCGGGGAAACTGCTCGACCAACCCGTCTATCAACTGCTCGGCGGGAAGATGCGCGAGGAGGTGACCGTCTACGCGGACTGCCACGCCGGCGAGGGGATGGTCGAGTCCGCCGACGAGGGACAGGCGACGGAGACGTACGAACCCGAGGCGTACGCGACGGCGGCGCGGGCCGCCGTCGAGGACGGCTTCGACGTGGTGAAGTTCGACCTCGACGTGCCCTCCGGCCGGGAGTTCGACACGCTCTCGCGGCACTTCGACCCGCCCGAGATCGAACACAAGCGCCGGGTCGTCGAGGCCGTCACCGGGGAGGTGGGCGACGACGCGCAGGTCGCCGTCGACCTCCACTGGAACTTCAGCCCCGAGACGGCCGAACGCCTCTGCCGCGCCTTGGAACCGTACGACCTCGCGTGGATAGAGGACCCGCTTCCGCCGGAGAACACCGACGCGATGCGCGAACTCAAGCGGCGGTCGAACGCCACCATCCTGACCGGCGAGAACCGCTACGGCCGTCACGGCTTCCGCGACCTGATAGAGGATCAAGCCGTCGACTTCCTC
Source organism: Halogeometricum pallidum JCM 14848 (assembly GCF_000337095.1). GTDB lineage: Archaea > Halobacteriota > Halobacteria > Halobacteriales > Haloferacaceae > Halogeometricum > Halogeometricum pallidum. The sequence goes on along the minus strand of NZ_AOIV01000038.1, from coordinate 59,934 downwards.
GCGCCCGACGTGCCCAAGACGGGCGGCATCGCGGAGACGAAGAAGATAGCCGACATGGCCGAGGCGTACTACCAAGCGCTCGTCCCGCACAACATCGGCAGCCCCGTCGCCACGGCCGCCACCGCCCACGTCGGCGCGACGGTGCCGAACTTCGTCGCCCTGGAGTACCACGCCCGCGAGGTGCCGTGGTGGGAGGACCTCCTCGCCCGCGAGGACCCGTTCATCGAGGACGGTCGCATCCGGATACCCGACGGTCCGGGACTCGGCATCGAACTCGACTGGGACGTCGTCGAAGCGCACCGGAAAGGGTAGTCGGCGCACCGTCTATCGGACTCTAGAGATGGTCTCTTCCCGTCCGGCGACCGGAAACTATCCGAATTCCGACCAAAGTCATGATTTATTACCCCCGACCGTTATGATACCGGTATGCCATGGAGTAGCACCGACGCTATCCAACAAGAGAGCGAAGAGAACGCTGGTCGTACCGGACATTCGAGAGACACCGAGAACTCCGGCGACGCCGTAAGTCGCCGACGCTATCTCGCGGGAGCGGGCGCGGTGGGCGGAGCGGTGTTCGCCGGTTGTCTCGGCGGCAACGGCGGTGGAGGCGGTGGGTCGACCGGCGGGGGGTCAAACGCGACGGCCGAGAAGCTGTCAGTCGCCGCCGTTGAGGGGTCCGGTCGCCTGTTCAAACGCCTCATGGAGGAGTACGTCGTCGATGATACGGGCATCGACGTCAGTGTCCAACTGTTCCCGTACGCCAACCTCTTCGAGAAAACCAACAGCATCCTCTCGACGCAGAGCGACGCGTACGACATCATGTTCATGGACGATCCGTGGTTCCCACAGTTCGCCCCGAACGTGGACCCCCTCTTGCAGTGGCTCCCGGGTGACCTGCCGAAGGACCAACTCATCGGCAACGTCGTCGACATCGCAACCTGGCCGACGCCGAACGCGCCGACGGTCCCGTCCGCGGAGGGGATGGAACAGAAGATCCGCGGACAGGTCATCGTCGGCAACACGCAGTTGTACGCCTACAATCAGGCCTACTACGACCAGATCGGTGCGAAGGCCCCCGAGACGTGGAGCGACGTCTACGAGGCCGGTCGAAAGATAACCGACCAAGTGGACGGCGCGAACGGCTACATCATCCGCGGCAAGCGAGGGAATCCGGCGATGGCCAACTTCTTCTCGCTGGGCAATGCGATTGGCGGGAAGATGTTCGACGAGAACTGGCGGTATCAGTGGACGAGCGACGCCGGAACCAAGGCAGTGGAATTCTGGTCCCGAAAACTGCGAGAGATCAGCCCCGACGGCGTGACTTCGTTCGACAGCGACGCGGTGCTCACCGGACTCGGCGACGGATCGGCCGCCCAAGCGCCGGCGTGGCCGTCCGCCGCGTCGCTCCTGTTGGATCCCGATGAGTCGAAAGAGGCGAACAACATCACGTTTACCCCGATTCCGAAGGGCCACACCGGCGCGAAGCGCCAAGCACCCACGCAGGGCAACTGGATCATGGGGATCAACAGCCACGTCGACGACTCGAAAAAGAAGGCCGCCGGCGAGGTCATCCAGTCGGCCATCTCCGCCGAGGCACAATCGAAGTACGTGGAACTCGGGGGCGTCCCGTTTCGTCACGACACGTTCGAGAACCACATGGACGCACAGTCGTGGTTCCCGGCGCTGTACGAGAGCCTCCAGAACGCGCAGTGGCGGCCGCGGACGCCGCTGTACTCCGAGTTCGGTGTCAACCACGGCCAACTCCTCAACACCGCGCTGGCCGGCGAACTCTCACCGAGCGAGATGACCCAGAAAGCGAAGCAACAGATCGAATCGACGCTAGAGAACGCGGGCTACTACGACTGACTCGACCGATGAACACAGTGATCAACCTAGAGACGACGAGTTCGGTCCCACGAAGTCGGGGTCGGACGCTCGAATCACCCGGGAGAGACCATGGCGACTGAGACCGATCAGGAGGCCAGAGCGTCCGCGATTGGACAGCTTCGCACCGACCAGTCGACGGGTGAGCGGGTCCTGCTGTGGGTGGACGACCACCTCAAGTGGCTGATGACGCTCCCCGCCGTCCTCATCCTCTTCTCGCTGACGTTCTACCCGCTCCTCAGGGCTCTGCAGATTTCGACGCTGCAGTACCTCCCCACAGGGACGACGTTCGTCGGTATCGAGAACTACGCGAACCTACTTGACAGCGAGGCGTTCCTCAACTCGCTCGTCGTCACGGCCAAGTTCGTCGGTGTTTCCGTCGGCATCGAGTTCATCCTCGGATTCAGCATCGCGTTGCTGCTGAACCGGAAGCTCAAGCTTCGGGGACTGTGGCAGACGCTGATACTCATTCCGATGATCCTCTCGCCAACGGTCATCGGCCTTATCTGGCGGCTGATGTACGCCCCGAACGGTCTGCTCGACTACATCGCGGCGCCGTTCACCGGCGGGGCGAACGTCGGGTGGATCAGCGAGACGGGCACCGCACTGTACTCGGTCATCCTCACCGATATCTGGCAGTGGACGCCGTTCGTCGTCCTCGTGCTATTTGCCGGTCTCCAGTCGGTGCCCGACGACATCAGGGAGGCGGCGATAATGGACGGCGCCTCGACGCGGCAGCGATTCCTCGATATCACGCTGCCGTATCTCAAGTCGCTTATCGTACTGGTGCTGATCATCCGACTGGTGGACGCGCTGCGGGTGTTCGCGAAGGTGTACGTCCTCACGCGCGGCGGTCCCTCCAGCGCGACGAACGTGATAAGTATGCAGATGTACCGGACGGCGTTCCGGTTCAACAACTTCGGTGAAGCCTCGGCGATGGCCGTCTCGCTGCTCGTGCTGGTGATGGTGCTCGCGATGAGCTTCATGAAGATCGCCAACGTGGAGTTTGGATCATGACAACGGAACAGGATACCCCGGCCGACACACTGCCCTACAAACAACCCTCTCGGACCGAGGAGTGGTTCGAGACGCTCTCGAAGTACGGCGTCACGAAGGCTATCGTCTACGGACTGCTCGGCGTCTTCCTCGTGTGGACGCTATTCCCCATCTACTGGCTTGTGACGGCGACACTGAAGACGCGACAGACGCTGCTGTCGTTCCCGCCGCAGTGGATACCCCTTGACGCGCAGTTCGGGAACTTCGCACGATTGTTCGCCGAACGTCCCGAGTTCCTGACGTACATCATCAACAGCACCCTGGTCACCGTCGTCACCACAGTTCTGGCGACGACTATCGGCGCGATGGCCGCGTACGCCTTCGTCAGCTTCGACTACCCGTACAATCTGGACTTTCACCTCCCCTTCTACATCCTCTCGACGCGCTTTATGCCCCCCATCGTCACCATCATTCCGCTATTCGTCATCTTCCGGAATCTCGGACTGGTGAACACGCTGCAGGGGCTCATCCTCGTCTACACGATGTTCAACATCCCCTTCGCCGTCTGGATGATGAAGGGGTTCTTCGAGGAGGTACCCGAGAGCCTCGTCGAATCGGCGATGATAGACGGTCACACGCACATCGGTGCGTTCTTCAAAATCGTGCTTCCCCTCGTGAAGCCCGGGCTCGTCGCCTCAGCCATCTTCACGACCATCATCACATGGAACGAACTGCTGTTTGCGGTCATCCTCGCGCTGAACGACAACGCGATAACCGTCCCGGTCGGGCTCGCATCGTTCGTCACGAAGTTCTCGGTGCAGTGGATCAACATGAGCGTCGCGGCGACCATCGCGCTCGCCCCTGTGCTGGTGTTCGCGTTCGTCGCGCGCCAGCAGCTTGTCAGGGGATTCAGCATGGGGGCGGTCGGAAAATGACGGTGAGTCGGTGCGAAGAGACAGCGGTTCGACGCGGTTCGTCTTCAAGACGGCCGCGTCCGGCCGACGAAGCGATGACGAATCAGTACACGAACGCTGCGGCCGCGAAGTACGAGTAACAATGGTTTCAGTTCAATACGACGAAGTCGGAAAGAAGTACGGAGACACGATTGCCATCGAAGACGTTGATCTCAGCGTCGAGGACGGGGAGTTCACCATCCTGCTCGGACCGAGTGGATGCGGCAAGACGACGACGCTGCGGTGTCTGGCAGGTCTCACTCAGCCCACCTCCGGGCGCATCACACTCGACGGGCACGACGTGACCGATATCCACCCGAAGAACCGGAACATCGCGATGGTGTTTCAGAACTTCGCGCTGTACCCACACATGAGCGTGCGGGAGAACATCGGCTACCCGCTGAAGGTCGCGAACGTCGACGCCGATGAGCGGCGCGAACGGGTCGAGCAGGTCGCGGAGACGCTCGAAATCCCGGAACTGTTGGACCGCGATATCGCGAACCTCAGCGGCGGCCAGCAACAGCGCGTCGCGTTGGGTCGGGCCATCATTCGGCGTCCGGCGGTGTTCCTGATGGACGAACCGTTAGCGAACCTCGACGCGAAGTTGAAGATGAGCATGCGGAGCCGAATCAAGGTGCTTCAACGCGAGATGGATATCACGACGCTATACGTCACCCACGATCAAGAGGAGGCGATGTCGCTGGGCGACAAACTCGTCATCATGGACAAGGGGCACGTCCAGCAGATCGGCGCACCTGACGAGGTGTACCACGAACCGGCCAATCGGTTCGTCGCAGGCTTCATCGGGTCGCCGTCGATGAACTTCGTAGAGGTGATCTCCGAGGGTGACCGGATTCGGGCGGCGGGGGCGCCGGAGGCGTTCGACGTGCGCCTCAACGAGCGAGTCGCGAACCGCTACCGCGACCACGAGGAGTTCACGCTCGGCGTCAGACCGCAGTATTTCACCGTCCACACGGACCGCGTCGAGAACGCCGTAGAGGCGACCGTCGAAGTGACCGAACCACAGGGCGACGAACAGATAATCGATGTCGAGGTGGGTCCAGATCCCCTGAGCATCACCGTCGTCGCCCCGAGCACCGTCAACGCCGACCGGGGGGAGACGGTCTGGCTCACCGTCGAAGACGAACTCCTGCATGGGTTCGACCACACGACGGGCGATCGAATCGCGGAGACCGACGACGTCGAGCGGACCAGTCGGGCGTCCACTTCGGCCGACACGCGATCCTGACGCACCGGTCCGGCCTGCCCGGACGCCCCTCGTTCGGACCGAGACAACGCTTGGAGCGGACCGTCAGTAGCCGCGTCGTCGTCGGAGAGCGAGTCCCGTAGAAGCGCCGTTGAGGCCTCTGTAGTCCGCTCACACCCGGAAACTATTTCCGTCGGTCGCACAATCGTCGTCGCATGGGAGTCGGATACACGACAATCATGTACGACGCAGAATCGCTCGAAACGGGCGTCGGTGACGTCGCCGCCTGTCGGTACGACGGCGTCGAAATCGGACTAGAGAAGGTCCGCGCGGTCGGACCTGAGGCCATCTCCGAGTGGTTGGACCACTACGGCGTGGCGCTCTACTGCGTGATGAGCGAGTGGGTCGAGTCGCAGGCGTCCGTCGAGCGCGTAGTCGACAGCGCTGAAACGGTCGCCGAACTGGGTGCGGAGTTCCTCGGTATCCTCCCGCCGCAGCGACACAGGAACGACGACGAGACGGTCGAGCAGTGGTTCCGAGAGATAAGCGATGCCGCCGTCGACGCGGGCCTCACACCGGTCCTCCACCACCACGGCGCCACGCACGTCGAACGACCGAACGAAATTCAGCGGTTCCTCGATGTCCACGAGGACCTGGGGCTGGTGTTTGACACCGCTCACTGGTACCCCTACGGCGAACACTTCCCCGACGGAGACGTCACCGATGGGATCCGGCAGTTCGCCGACGACATCGAGTACGTTCACTTCAAGGACATCGAACCCACTTCCTCATTCGCCGCGAATCGAAGCGCGCTCTCGGAACCCGGCCCGCACCTCGACAACGTCATCAATTACTTCCGTGCGTTCACCGACCTCGGCGAGGGAATCCTCGACTTCGCCGGCGTACTGGACGCCCTCAGCGCCGTCGGATACGACGGCCACCACACCATCGAGATAGAGAACCGCCTGAAGGACCCACTGGTGCACGCGAAGCGGAACAGGGACTATTGGCGCGAACTGGCGAACGACCGACCCTCGGACAGGTGAGTCGACCGTTGCGTCCGGGACGGCCGAGACGAGACTGCAGCGTTAGCCCCATCCGTCGCCCGTCTCCACCGGGTTCCTCGGCTTCTCGCCGCGCAACACCCGGCACACATCTTCGCTGACGCTCCGGCTGAGTTCGCGCCGAGACTCCTCCGAGTAAAATGCCGCGTGCGGCGAACAGACCACGTTGTCGAACTCGAACACCCGGTCGTCCGTCGGTGGTTCCGACTCGCGCACGTCGAGTCCGGCGCCAGCGAGTCCGTCAGATGCCAGTGCATCGCACAACGCGCCCTCGTCAACTATCGGTCCGCGCGCCGTGTTCACGAAGATGGCGTGATCGGGCATCGTGCCGAACGCGTCGGCGTCGAACATCCCGTGCGTCTCGTCGGTCAGCGGCGCGTGAACCGAGACGAAGTCCGACTCCGTGAGCAGGCGGTCGAACCCCGTTCGCGTCACGGAAAAGCCGGCGAGGTCTCCCTCGGAGACGTGCGGGTCATAGACGAGAACGTCGACGTCAAATCCGCGGAGCTTTGCGGCCAGGCTGCGCGCTATCTTCCCGAAGCCGACGAGTCCGACGGTTGATCCCCGAACGCGGCGAATCGGCCCGCCGACGCTCCAGTCCCACTCGCCCTCTCTGACCGACCGATCCAACGCGGGAAGCCGCCGCGCGCAGGAGAGAAGCATCCCTAGCGCGTGCGAGGACACCTCGTCGAGACAGTAGTCGGGAACATTGACGACCGTCACCCCGCGTTCGCGGGCCGCGTCCACGTCGACGTTGTCGACGCCGATGCCCGATCGACCGACAACCTTCAGCGAGTCGAGTTCCGAGAGCACGCGTTCTGTCACCTGCGTTCCCGCGTCGACGAGCAACGCGTTCGCCCCGTCCGCGGCGGCGACCAGTTCCTCCGGTGACTCCGCTTTTACGACCTCTGTCTCGGCTCCGACCGCCGCGAACGCGGTCGCTCCAGCGTCCAAATTAAGGATCTTCGAGTCCGAGACGATTACTCGGTGGGACATACTTCTCGCTGGCGCGCAAACCACAAAAAGGTGGGTCGTCGACGCCTCCAACCGCGACCGCGACCTGCTCATCGTTACCTATAACACGCTATACCGTGACGAATGACCATGCGATTCGGAGTTATCGGTTGTGGTATGGTCGCACAGGTTATGCACATTCCGTATCTGGCAGAACTCCCGGAGACCGAGTTGCACGCCTTCGCGGACCCCGCCGAGGACCGGGCGCGGGCGCTCGCCGATCGGTACAACGTTCCGAACGTCTACGCGGGCCACGAGGCGCTCCTCGAAGACGCTAGCGACGAACTTGACGCCGTCATCGTCCTCACGCCCTTCCAGACCCACGCGGACGTCGCCGTCGACGCGCTCGAAGCCGACATCCACACGCTGGTGGAGAAACCCATCGCGGCGACGATCGAGGATGCCGACCGAATGGTGGAGGCGGAGCGGGCGTCGGACGCCGTCGGGATGGTCGCCTACATGAAGCGGTACGACCCGGCGTACGAACGGGCGCAGGCAGAGATTGACCGGTTAGCGGAGATCGACCTTGTCACCGCCTATGACGTCGACCCCGACCACTTCCGCATCGTTGAGGAGGTGTACGACCTAGTGGAAGGGAATCCGCCCGCGGAACTCATAGCGGAGAGCGTCGAGAAGCGGCGGAGTGACATCGAGCGCGCAATCCGGACGGATGACGACCGACTCGTGGACGCCTACGACTTCCAACTCGAACACGTCTGCCACGACGTGAACGTCCTCCGCGGTCTGTTCGGGCCCGTCGAGCGGATCGACCACGTCGACGTGTTCGCCGACGGACGCTACGCGACGGCGCACCTCCTCTACGAGGGCGGCGTCCGGTGCGTGTTGGAAACGGGCGACTCCGACCGCAAGTGGTTCGAGGAGTTCGTTCGCGTTGACGGACCGGACGGGTGTGTTAGGCTCGACTTTTCGAATCCCTTCATCAAAAACTCCCCCACGGAACTCGGCGTGAAAGAGGGTGTTGAGGAACTCACAGAGACGGTACACACGCCGTCCTATGAAGAGAACTTCAAGCGCGAGTTGGAGTACTTCGTCCGCTGCGCCCGCGGCGAGGCGGAGGTGCGAACGACGTTCTCGGAGGCGCGGGAGGACGTCCGACTCATCGCGGACATCTTCCGAGCCTACCGCGGAGAGTCGGTCCGTACGGGCGAGTAAATCGCCTCGTCGGAACCTGTGCGAAATTCTGTGCGGGAGTGGCCAACTCCCGACCCGAGACGATGAAGGATGTCGTCTCGTTCGCGTAGCCGTGCTGACCGTATTCGCCGTTAGCACTGAGATGGCGACGGGGAACAACTATTTACGTCTGTTTTCCGAATACAGCGTTAGAATCGCAACCAGTAGTCCGCTCCGACGTGCCGCCCGCGAAGCGTGGTCTCCCCCGCTCCGAAGCGGCCGGGGCGTACCCCATACCACAACCATGACAACACTCAAACAACGATTCGCCAGCGAGTCAGACGTCGTCGGCGCGTGGCTCTCCATCGGTCACCCGACCGTCGCAGAGGTAACCGCATCGCAGGGATTCGACTTCGTGCTCGTCGACACCGAGCACACACCGCTCGGATTGGAGACGGTCGAGAACATGTCTCGGGGCGTCGACGCCGTCGAGGGAGAGACCGAGACGGTCGTTCGGGTTCCGTCGGCCGACCCGGTCAGAATCAAGCGCGTGCTGGATATCGGCGTCGCGGGCATCATGGTGCCGATGGTGGAGACGGCATCCGACGCCCGGCAGGTCGTCGAAGCGACCCGCTACCCGCCGAACGGGATTCGAGGCGTCGCGTCCGGCCGCGCGGCCGAGTACGGCGACGAGTTCAAACAGTACGTCGAATCCGCGGACGACTCCATCACCGTCGTCGTCCAGATAGAGACGCAGACCGGTCTCGACAACGCCGCGGACATCGCGGCGGTCGACGGCGTCGACGCCGTCTTCGTCGGTCCGGCCGACCTCTCGGCGAACCTGGGCGTGTTCGCGGAGTGGGAGAACGACCGCCTCAACGAAGCGATCGACCGCGTGGTCGCCGCCGGCGAACGGACCGACGTGCCCGTCGGAACGTTCGTCGTCGACCCCGACGATATCGAGATGCGCGTCGACCAGGGGTTCGACTACCTCATCGTCGGAAAGGACACGAGCCACCTCTCCTCGGCGAACGAGGCCGTCCGAGAGCGGTACGAGGCGGCGAAACGCGGGACGACGAGCGTCGCGGAGGACTGAGGCGAGGGCGGCGTCGAAGCGGTAGCAGAGGGCGGTGAGGCAGTCTTTGGAGGGGGCGTACCATCGTTCGAGTTGGCTGCGGAGTCGGACGAACGCTTGGACGCAACTGATAGGACCTCCGCCGCGTAGCGCGTCGAATTTTCTCGGAATCCATGAGACGAGAGGTAGCGTTTCCCTCCGAGTCGTCGGGGACTACGGAAGGCGGACGAGTCTCTTCGTTCGAGAGGTCCAAACGGAAATCCCCGCAGTCGGCGGCGTACATCGCTCAGTTCGGTATTCTGTCGCATATCCGGTCGTCGACTCGCAGAGACGTTCGAGAGATACGAACGAGACAGGCGCTTAGAATTACAGTACTATGTTCGTAATATCTGAGGGGCGGTTACGCGTACGTCCGCTCCGAAAACCGCTGAGTCGGTGACCGCAGCGAGGAGATATCGTGGACGGCGCTCGTTCGAGAGGGCCGAACTACGCGCCGTTTCTGAGGTCGTTCACCGGGACCTGTCCGCCGTCGACGCGGAGTTCGTGCCCGTTAACGTAGTCGCTCGCGGGCGAGGAGAGAAAGGCGACGGCCGAGGCGATATCCTCGGACTCGGCGAAGCTACCCAGCGGATTGTTGTCGAGTATCTTCTCTCGCACGGCGGGGTCGAAGTCGGCGGTCATGCGCGTGTTCACCCACCCCGGCGCCACCGCGTTGACGCGGACGCCCTCCCGACCGAGTTCGAGCGCGAGCGACTTTGTGAGACCGAGTAGCCCGAACTTCGCCACGTCGTACTGGGCGGCCATCCCGACGCCGTTCTTCGTGTGGATGGACGTGACGTTGGTTATCTTCCCGTATCCCCGTTCGGCCATCCCGTCGACCACCTCCCGGATACAGTTGAGGCTGCCGTGGAGATGCACGTCCAACTGGTCGCGGAACGCGTTCCGATACTCGGGGTCTAAGAACGGCCCGGACCCGCCGATGCCGGCGTTGTTGACGAGGATATCAACTGTTCCCACCGTTTCCGTTCCCACTTCGACCATCGCGGCCACCTCGTCGGGGTCGCTCACGTCCGCGGCGACCGCGACGGCCTCGCCGCCGCCGGCCTCGATCTCCCGTGCGGTCTCGTCGGCGGCCTCCTCGTCCACGTCGTTGACGACGACGCTCGCTCCCTGCTCTGCGAGCGTGAGTGCGATTTCGCGCCCGTTTCCTCGACCCGCACCGGTGACTAACGCCACACGCTCCGCTAAGTCGAACTCCATACCCAACTTCGGGATGGGGAACACTTAGGCGTTTAGGCGCGGCCGCCGACGGAGGACCCTCGCCGTCTCGGATTTCGAGGCGTTCCGTGCGCTGTTCGGTCGTCTGTCCGAGTGTTCGAGGACATGTATCGGCATATATTTTCGTATATGCCATTCTCGTGAGTATATCTTCCACACCCAATCGTCGCGTCTTGTATATCCGTGACAGCCATCTTCGGATTGTCCATAGCGCAACAAAATTACGCAAAAGCGGCCACAGGCTCCCAAATACAATGTGAAATACGGCCGTCGACGAGGAGCGTCGATGACGGAGCGCGAAGATATCGGGGGGGGTGTTCGCTGCGCTTATTCCCCTTCCACGACGGTCACGGACGCATCGTGGCGGATGTCGCGGGAGGAGGACCCGACCAATATCTCGAACTCGCCGGGGTTCACCGTCCAGTTCTCTGTTTCGGGGTTCCAGTACTCGAACGCGCCGCGTCCGAGTTCGATGTCGACCGCTCTGGACTCGCCCGCCGGAACTTCGACCTTCGCGATGCCTTTCAGCTCTTTCGGCGGGCGTTCGACCGCCGGATTGACCTCGGAGACGTACAACTGAACCGCCTCGCGAGCCGTCGTCTCGCTCTCGTTCGCCACGTCGAGGCTGACGGTCAGACCTTCGTCGGGCGTGGTTTCGGAGCGGGAGAGCGATATCTCGCCGTAGTCGAACGTCGCGTAACTCAGCCCGTGGCCGAACGGGAACAGCGGTTCGATATCCGCCTCGTCGAAGTGCCGGTAGCCGACGAAGACGCCCTCGTCGTAGAAGACGTTGCCGCGCACGCCGGGGTACGCGCGCCCGTCGTCGGGGAGCGTCACCACCTCGCCCGGCAGGTAGTCGTCCATCGACTCGGCGAACGTGACGGGCGTCTTCCCGGAGGGGGAGACGTCACCGAACAGTAGGCTCCCGAGGGCCGCCCCGCCCTCTTGGCCGGGGAACCACACCTGCATCACCGCGGGTACGTCGTCAATCCACGACATCGCCACCGGCGTCTCCGTGTTCAGGAGGACGGCGGCGTCTCCGTTCGCGGCCGCGACCCGGTCGACGAGCGTGTTCTGGTTGCCGGGGAGTTCGAACTCGTGTCTGTCGTCGCCGTAGAACGTGTCCGTCCGGGCGAGTACGAGCGCCACGTCCGCCTCGGCCGCCGCGGAAACCGCCTCGTCGAGCGACGACGGCGGGTTCACTTCCAGCGACACGGGAACGGCGCCCGACGCTTCGACGCTCACCGCGTACGTCTCTCCTTCGGTCAGATCGAGCGTCGCCTCCTCGCTCTTGGGCCCGGCGAACCCGCCGCCCTCGTTGTCGACGACCGTCTCGCCGTCGACCGAGAGCGTGCTCGCGCCCTGACTCGTCAGGAGGAACGCGAACGTTCCCGTCTCGGGCGCCGTGTACGTCGCGCGCCAACGGACCGACACCGCGTCGGCGTCGTCGAATCGTTCGAGGTCCGCCTCCGTGAGGTCGACGCTCTTCTCGCGCCGGACGAGTTCGGGCGACCCCTCCCAGTCGGCGTTCGCGTAGTACTCCGCGGCGAAGCCGTTTCCGTTCGCCACGCCGTTTTCGCCCTCGCTCGCGTCTCCGGGTCCGGTCGTCGTCGCCGCCTCGGTCCCGGTCTCACTCTCCGTACCGTCGGCGTTCGCCGTCTCGTCCGTGTTTTCGCCCTCGCTCTTCGTCTCCGCTTCGCCGTCGCCGCCCGCGGGCGTGAAGTCCGTCGGCCCGGCGAGTTCGTAGCGGTCGGTGGCCACCGCGGTCACCGAGACGCCGTCGCCGCCGGCCGCTTGGATACCGTCGGCGGGACCGACGTACCGAATCCCCGTGACCGAGTCGCTCCCGCCCACGTCGTTCTTGAACTCGGTCGGACTCGGACCGACCAGCGCGACGTCCGTCACGTCGTCGTCGAGGGGGAGCAGGTCGTCCTCGTTCTTCAGGAGGACCGACCCCTCCTCGGCCATCCGCCGAGCGAGCGAGAAGTGTTCGTCCGTACCGCGGACGGGGTCGCTCCCCTTCCGGTCGCCGTCGAGTGCGCCGATTTCGCGTTGGGACCGGAGGCCCCGTCGGACCTGTTCGTCCACGTTCCCGACCCAGAGTTCGTCGTTCTCGACGGCCTCCGCGAGCGCCTCGCCGAAGTACTCGGCCGACGGCATCTCGATGTCGAGGCCGCTGACTGCGGCGTCGACGGTGCTGTGCGTGCCGCCCCAGTCGGAGACGACGAGCCCGTCGAACCCCCAGTCCTCCTTCAGCACCTCTTCGAGGAGGTAGTCGTTCTCGGAGCAGAACGTGCCGTTGATGCGGGTGTACGCGGGCATCACCGCGCCGGCGCCGCCCTCGACGATGGCCTCTCGGAACGGCCGGCAGTATATCTCTCGGAGCGGTCGCTCGTCGACGATGACGTTGTGTTCGGAGTAGGAGAAGTAATCGAGCACGTTCCCCGTGGTGCTCGCCTGGTTGTACGCGACGAAGTGCTTCAGCGTCGCGACGACACCCTCCGACTGGACGGCCGAGGCGTACTCGCGGGCCATCTCGCCGGCGAGGAACGGGTCTTCGCCGTACGTCTCGCCGCCGCGGGCGTGGGTCGGCACCCGAAAGAGGTCGAGCGAGGGAGCGAGCAGCACCGCCACGTCTTCGGTCTTGGCCTCGCGGGCGATAGCTCGACCCTCCTCGGAGACGAGTTCCCGGTCGAACGTCGCCGCGGCGGCGACCGGGTGGGGAAAGTCCGTCGTCGGCGTCCCGAGCGACGCCCCCGGCGGTCCGTCCGCCATGACCATCCCCGGCACGTCGAGTCGCTCGATTCCGGTCAGATACCCCGCGACGCCCTCCGGGCCGCCGTCGGCGCCGTGCGTCCGACTCACCTTCTCTTCGAGCGTCATCTCCGCGATCAGTTCTTCGAGTTCCGCCTCGGCCTCACCGTCCGCGGCGACCGACCCGGCGCTACCGAGTAACGCGCCCGAGAGGGCGAATCCACCCGTCGCTCGCAGGAACGCCCGTCGAGACGCTCCGAGCCCACCCGGTCCGCCGCCGTCGTCTAATTCGTTTGCCATCACGTCGCCTCTCTTCCCACCGGGGGATAAATGTTAACAATTATTCACGATGTTGGTAAAAAGTATTTTTCGAGCGCTCAGAATTTTTTGCACCCGTCGCCGCGGTCGGCGCTCTCCGGCGGAGTCGAGCGCGAGCGATAGTGTCATGGTGCGTCCGCGACGTGCATCGAAGCGATGAGACGGGACGCGGACCTTATCGAACGCCTCCAGCAGTTCGGTCTCTCGGAGACGGAGGCGAGCGTCTACCTCGCCGTCGTCCACCGCGGTGAAGCGACTCCCAGCACCGTCGCGTCGGACACGGGCGTGTCGACGAGTTACGTCTACCAACTCGCGGACCGACTGGCGGACGCGGGGTTCGTGAGCGTCGACGACCACCGCTCGCCGACGCGGATTCGAGCGCATCCGCCCGCGGAGTCGCTGCGGGACCGGCTAGAGACGATGCAGCAGACGATGTCGGAGGTAACAGAGCGGTACGAACGGCCCCCGGAGGACCACGACGCGCTCGAAGTCGTCCGGTCCCGTCAGACCCTCCGAAAGCGGATTCGCACCCTCGTCGAACGCGCGGAGTCGGAACTGTTTCTGGCCGTCCCGGTCGAACTCCTCTCGGAGTTGGCCGACCCGCTTCGCGATGCGGTCGAAAGGGGCGTCCTCGTGTTGCTCGCCGCGGCCGGCGACCTCGCGGACATCGAACAAGACGCCTCGTCCCTGGCGACGGCCGTCCGGTCGTGGGTCCGCGGCACGACGGTGTACGTCTACGCCGACCAGACCCGCGGCGTCATCTCGCCGTCCGCGCTCCTCGGGTGGGAACACGGCGACGCCGAGGCTATCGGCTTCGCCAATCGGTCGGTCGCCGTCGCCGTCGAAGCCGCCTTCCTCGGGACGGTCTGGCCCGCCTCCGAGGAGGTGTCGCTTCGGGACCCCTTACCCCTTCCGGCGACCTACGGCGGGTTCAGACGGTCCGTCTACGATGCCACCCGCCGCCTCCGAGACGGCGAGAGCGTCGCCGTCGAAGCGCAGGTCAAGTCCGCCGACGGCCGAAGTCGGAGTCGGCGGTCCGTCGAAGACGTCCGTGGCCGTCTCGTCGAGACGAGACAGAGCCTCGTCGACCCTCGGAACGTCGAGTTCGGCATGGAGAACACGCTGGTCGTGGAGACCGACGACGGCCGCGTGACCGTCGGGGGTACCGGCGGATTTCTGGAGGATTACGAGGCCGTCTCCGTAACGCTCGCTCGCGGCGAGCGCTGAGGGGCGTCCCGAACCGCGAAGTGCCCATCGCGGTCGAGAACGCTCAGTCAGTGGAATTCGGTCCGTCGCTCCTCAGGCGGCGGATTTGGATCGGTCTGAATACGATAGTCGTCGTTGACCGTAACCTCACTGCTATCAACGTCGCTGACAAGGTGAACGGTGGCTGGCCACCTTCGACACGCCTCTGTGCGATGAATGAAGAGTATTCACATATCGACGCTTCAGAGCGCGGAGATACAGCGACCGAACTCTGCGACGAACAATGGACAAGCAACGAACAGCATCCCAACTGGATGCCGAACACGAACTCGATAGCTGTCAATGCCGAATTTGAATCAGATAGAAGTCATATAGTCCGATTCGTACGAACAAATACGTTGTCGTAAAGGGTAGATAGTTACAAACAAGATATTATGAGAATAAAATTGGGCTGAATAGGAATATAAATATGTATTTGGATTTGAGTGGATATAATAACGCAGATTAGCGCTCATTCTTTGATAGTACATTTGCGCTTTCCTTGTAATGCCTATAGAAACGTGATACAGATTGATGGAGCGTTACAAGTATATGATCGTAACGCCGTGGTCGTTAGTTGAGAAATTGTATCGATACCGAACGAGTGTTCGGTAGAGCAGATCAGGAGTAGGTCCCGCGGATACCGATGATACGGGCGGCTTGCTTTACCTTCTCGGGAATCTCCCGGCGGTACCACTCGCCGTTCATCCGTGTCGTGGGACCCGAAACGCTGATCGCACCGAGGACGCCGTGTCGGTCCGAGATTATCGGAGCTCCGACGGCGCGCATCCCGGTAATCCGTTCCTCGTCGTTGAACGCGTGTCCCTGTTCGCGGATGCGATCCAACTCTTCTAAGAGGTCGTCTCGGTCCGTGATGGTCTCCGGCGTCAGTGCGGCGAGGTCGCCGACGAGAATAGCCTCGCGTCGTTCCTCCTCGCAGAAGGCGAGGTAGGACTTGCCCACGGCCGTCGTGTGAAGGTCCACGAAGTTCCCGATGTGGGAGTCGGTCTGCACCGCGTGATCGGTCCGGACTTGATAGATGTACACCCCGCGGCCGTTCTCTTCGATCATCACCTGTCCGCGCTCGCCGATAGCGTCAACTAAGTCGTCCATCTCGCCCTTCGCGGCGTGATAGAGGGCGTGTCGCCGGCGCGCGTGGTCTCCGAGATTGAGGAACTTGAGGCTCAGCGCGTACCCATCATCCGTCTCAGCGACGTAACCCAACTTGACCAACGTGCGGACGTGGTTGTACGCCGTACTCTTCGAGACACCGAGTTCGTTGGCGATATCGGAGACGCCCGCAGTCACCGAATCTCGGAGGTATTCAACGATACCGAACGACGTTTCGGTAGCGCCGATTGTCGCGGTCCGTCGGGGTTCGCTGGGTGCCATGATGTCTCATGGCGCGGCGCACATAATAACGGTTCGGTATTTGTTCGTCTCTGGAGAACATACGTTCTGCATTAATGCAATCGAAGCGCATCCACCGTCTCCGAGACGGGGGCGTCAGCGACAGACGACAAAGCATCAAGCGCCTCGTCGGCGGCGTCGTCGCCGAGTCCGTAAGCGAGGAGCGCTCGGTTCCGTTCGCGAAGGTCCGCTGTGGAGAGTGGGTCCCGGTAGTCCCCGCGAGGGTGCGGCCTGCGCCCCGTCCTCGTCTCGCCGGCGTCCGTCGTGACGACGACGCGCGCACCCCACGACCCGGGGAACGCTCGTTCGAACTCGTCGTCCTCGTGGAGCCGGACTCGCTCGGTCAGCGACTGAACGGCGTCGTCGGCCAGGCTCTCGCTCTCGAAGTGTTCGAGCGATACCTCGCCGTCTGCTACCCATCGTGCGAGTGCGTACGGCGTCGAGAACTTCGCGGCGGTGAGCGTCTCGGGTCGCGTGTGGCCCATGTCCACGCCGTTCCGATACGTGTGCACGTCGATCCGCGTCACGTCGTCGGGTGTCAAGTCGTCCACTCCTGCCTCGCGGAGAGCGTCCAGCGGTGCGTGCGTGTACCGACAGGAGGGGTACGGTTTGTGGTAGCGCTCTCCGATCCACCACTCCGTACCCAACGACTCGAACAGTCCGTCGAACTCGCCCTCTGCCAAGAGGTCGGCGAACGGATCGTACACCTCGCTGACGGCCGCGGCTGACCCGCGAAGGCCGGCAGCGGTCAGTGTCGCCGCGGAGACGCCCGCCTGCGCGGAGAACCCCGCGGTGAAGTTCCGCGCCGGCGCGCCCTCGGCGTACGGGTCGTGCATCGAGACGACGGCAAGGTTCGCGGCAACGCGGAACGTCTCCCGAAGTGTATCGGCGTCCGCGCCGGCGCAGACAGCCGCGGTGAACGCTGGTCCGACCGTCGTCCACGTCGAGTGCGGGTCGCGGAGTAACCACGGGACGGCGTCGTTCAACCGCGCCTTCATAGCGAATATCGCGTATTCCAGTCGGGTACAGAGTTCGTAGGAACGGACGCACGCGTCGACGAACGTCGCGCCGTCCACGTCGTTCGCCTCGGCGACGCCGACGGCCCCGGCGACGACGCTCGCCCCGACGTGGCCGCCTCGGTTGTGACCCTCCTCTATCTCCTGCGTGATGGCCGCAGCGGTGTTACACAACGCGGCTGATGCCGGGTCGACGCGTCTGTCGGTACCGAGCACCGACGCGTTCCCGCCGGCGAAGGCGGCGTCTCGGAGAACGTCGGCGTGCTGTTCGGCCGCCGCGCCAGCCACGGCCGCCGCGAGGACGTCCGCGACGACGTGACTTCCGGCCTCTCGAACCTCGGGTGGTACGGACGTAGTCGAGAAGTCGTAGACCGCACGTTCCCAGTCTCGAACGGGTGTTGTCGGAATCATTGTTTATGACGTGTGTGTCGAAATCGGTTGCAATCGGAATTTATCGAACTGGCGGTGTCGGAGAATATCGGGTCACCACTCACCCCCGCGCGAGCGTGCAAATGACGCGTGGGGGAGCCGGTTCGCGCGCCGCGGTCCACAGTTCGTCCGCTCGGCGTTCGCCGACGACGGGACGGACGAGCGAATCGAACTTCTCGCGGAGTTCGGTCTCGGTGAACGGGTCGTGCTCGCCGCCGCGAGCCGCGGCGACTTCGCGCGTGTGCTCCGCCCCTGATGCGAGGGTGATCCGAACTCGCGCGCCGCGCTTCTCCGGCACCCGTGCGGCGATATCCGGCGCGACCGACACCGAGACGCGCCGCGCCAACTCGCGCGTCCGGTCGGTCAACGCGTTCTCGTCGAAGGCCGCTTTGTCGGTTCGGCCGTTCACCAGCGCGGTTGCGACGGCGAACGGGAGCGAGAATTTCGCCTGAAGTGCGTTCTCGGGGTCGGTGGCCGAGAGCGACGCGGCAGCGTCGTACGTCTCCACGCTAACGGATTCGACGTCGGCGGCGTCGAACCCATCGGCTTCGATGAGTTCCGTGACGGCGTCCAACGCGGGGTGAGTGTAGCGACAGGCGGCGTGTATCTTGAAATAGCCGCTATCGAGTTCCCAACGGTCGCCGAGGCCGTCCGAGAACGCCTCGGGGTCGATTTCGTTTCCAGCGACCCGTTCGAGATGTCGGCGGACACCCTCTCGAAGTCCCGTGAAGCCGGCGCGGGTTTGGTCGGCGGCGACGAGGCTGGCGAGGTTGCTCATCCCCGCGTACCCGTTTCTGACGGTCGCTCCCTCCGTCGCCGCCTCGAAGCGCGTGTGCTGCGCGTAGTTTGCGGCGATTCGCATGGCGTCGAGCGTTGTCTCGGCGTTGTACTCGCGGAGACGGGCGAGACCCGCGGCAGCGCCGACAGCGCCCCAGACGCCGTGCGGGTGATATCCCTCTGCCAGCGGTGTCACCGCCCGCGCGACGCGAACGGCCGCCTCGTAGCCGGCGACGAAAGCCGTCGTCGTCTCCGCGCCCGACCGAAACGACCGCTCGCCGTCCGCGAGCAGGGCCGGCAGGACGTGGATGGCGGGGTGACCCGCGGCGTAGCGGTGTCCTTCGTCCAGTTCGAGCACGGTTCCCGCCGTCGCGTTCAGAAAGGCCGCCCGGTGCGGTGTCGAGCGACGTTCCGGGGTCCCGAGGACCGTCGCGTCGCCGCCGCGTTCGAGCGTCCAGTCGGCGACGAGTGAAGCGACGGCCGGGTCGGAGACGCCGCCGAGGATAGCCGCCACCGTGTCGGCGACGACGAGCGTCGCGCGGTCTCTCACCCGCGACGGGATATCGTCGTGCTCCAGACCCGAGACGAATTCGGCGAGCGTTTCCTCGTGCATCTCACACCCCCAGGTAGGCTTCGATGACGGAGTCGTCTTCGAGGAGGGCGGTCCCCGTCGCGCTCATCGTTATCCGACCGTTTTCCATCACGTAACCGCGGTCAGCGAGTCGGAGCGTTTGCTGGACGTTCTGTTCGACCATCAGCACTGTGATTCCCTGCTCGTGAACCTCGCGAACCACGTCGAACACCTCCTCGACCAGTTGCGGGGCGAGACCGATAGACGGTTCATCGAGGATGAGCAGGTCGGGTTCGCCCATCAGGGCGCGAGCCAGCGTGAGCATCTGCTGCTCGCCGCCGGACATCGTCCCCGCGCGCTGGTTCTTCCGCTCTTCGAGACGCGGGAACAACTCGTACATCTCCGTGAGGTTCTCCTCGCGGTTCGATATCGCCGTCTTCGTCTGCGCGCCCAAGAGCAGGTTGTCGGCGACGGTCATGTCGGTGAACAGGTCGCGGTCCTCCGGCACCTGCACGATGCCACGGCGGACGATGTCGTGCGGCGGTTCGTCGTCGATGGATTCGCCGCGGAACGTTATCGACCCCGCAGTCGGGGAGAGGATACCGCAGATAGTCCGCATCGTCGTCGTCTTTCCGGCGCCGTTCGACCCGATGAGCGCAACGATTTCACCCTCATCGACCCGAAGGTCGACGCCGTGGAGTATCTCTATCTGGTCGTAACCGGCACGGACCGAGTCGAGTTCAAGCATCGAATCCGGTCCCCCCGACGTACGCTTCGATGACAGCCTCGTTCTCGACGACCGTCTTTGGACGGCCGAAGGCGATGCTGCGGCCGTTGTCGAGCACCTTCACGTAGTCCGAAATTTTCATTATCGCTTTCATATCGTGTTCGATGACGAGCAGGCTCGTCCCCCGTTCGCGGAGGCGGCGGAACAGCCCTAACATCTCCTCGGACTCCGAGGGGGTCAAGCCCGCCATGATTTCGTCCAACAGCAGGACGGTCGGTCGAGTGGCGACGGCGCGCGCGAGTTCGAGCCGCTTCTGCGCGCCGACGGTGAGTTCTCCCGCCTCTTCGTCGGCCCGATCGGCGAGGCCGACGAACGCCAACTGTTCCATCGCTATCTCGCGCGCCTCGCTGCGGCGCCGCGTGTGGATGTGCGCGCCGACCATCGCGTTCTCCACGACGGTGAGTTCTTCGAGCGGCCGGGTTATCTGGAACGTCCGTGCGAGTCCGCGGCGCGCTATCTGGTGGGCCTGCAGGTCGGTTATCTCCTGGCCGTCGAGGTAGATTCGGCCCTCGCTCGGCGGGAACGTTCCGCTGATACAGTTAAACAGCGTCGTCTTGCCGGCGCCGTTCGGCCCGATGAGACCGACGATTTCGCCCCTATGGACCGTCATGTCGACGTCTTCGAGGGCGCGGAGACCGGCGAACTGCTTGCCGACGCCGTCGGCTTCGAGCACCGGGTCACCGGCGCGTTCACCGGTCTCACCTTCGGTCGGCTCCCGCGACGTCTCCGAGTCTGCAGCCATTATTCCTCACCTCCGGACCCGCGCACGCGGCGGTAGAGCGCGCGCCCGCGCTCCGGCCAACTCACGACGCCCCGCGGCGAGTAAATGACGATAACGATGAGGAACGCGCCGTAGATGACCCGGTCGAGACCGTTGATGCCGGTGAACGATGTCCGCGCGATTTCGCTCATCGGCGTCACGATGAACGAGCCGATGATAGGGCCGACGACGGTTCCCGGTCCCCCGACGACAGCCGGCAGGAGCAGTTCGACGTTTTTGAACAGTGCGAAGACGGTGTCCGGCCGGATGGTGTTGAAGTACATCGACCAATACGCGCCACCGAGAGCGGTGAAGAAGGCGCTGATCGCGATGCCGAGCAGCTTATACCGGAACGCGGGCACGCCGACGCTCGACGCCGCGCGTTCGTCCTCGCGGATGGCGAAGAAGTACAACCCTATCCACGAGTTCTTCACCGCCCACGAGACGACGGTCACGACGAGGAGGAATCCCAAGATGAGGTAGTAGTACGGCAGGTCGCTCTCGAACTGGAAGGCGAGTAACCCGTAGGCCGCGTCGTAGTCCCGCGGAAACGGTTTGAAGTAGCCGTTCGCCCCGTGGAGTTCGCTCATGTTCACGATGACGAACCGAACGAGTTCGGCGAACGCGAGCGTCGCCAGCGCGAAGTAGTGACCGCGGAGGTTGAACCGAAACGACAGGAAGCCGATGAGTAGGCCGTAGAGAGCGGCGACGCCGCCGC
Organism: Halogeometricum pallidum JCM 14848; assembly: GCF_000337095.1. Classification (GTDB taxonomy): domain Archaea; phylum Halobacteriota; class Halobacteria; order Halobacteriales; family Haloferacaceae; genus Halogeometricum; species Halogeometricum pallidum. The sequence continues at coordinate 38,547 of NZ_AOIV01000038.1, read as the reverse complement.
CGACGAACATGCCGAACCACGGGTTGATGGCGTAGTCGACGACCAGTGCCTGCGTGGCGTACGCGCCGATACCGAAGAAGGCGGCGTGGCCGAACGAGAACTGCCCCGTGTAGCCGGACATGATGTTCCACGCCTGCGCGGTGTACGCGTAGATGAGCGTGAGGATCAGGACTTTGAGGCTCAGCGCCGCCGCCAGTTCCATCCCGGCGACGTCTATCTCGATGATGTACGGCAGCGCCGCGAGTAGTCCGAACCCGACCGCGCCCTTGAGAACCGGGGCGTCCTCTCGCTCGTCGAACGAGCGATAGCCGTCGCGGACGGTGTCGAGACTGCTCACGCGCCGGCACCTCCGAACAGGCCTTCGGGTTTGACGAGAAGCGTCCCGATAAACAGCAGGAAGATGAGCACCTGCGCGGTGGTACCGGGCAGGTAATAGCCGCCGAACACCTGAATCAGTCCGATGATGAGACCGCCGACGAACGCGCCGGGGAACGACCCGAGACCCCCGAGGATGACGATGACGAACGCGTTGATGAGATACGTCTCGCCCGTGAACGGGTCGAAACGCTGGAACAGCGCGATTGATCCCCCGGCGATGCCGGCGAGGGCGGCGCCGATACCGAACGTGAGGTAGTTAATTCGTGGAACGTTGATTCCGACATAGCGCGCACCCTCCCGGTTGTTCGCAGTGCCGCGGATGCGTCTACCGAGGTCGGTGCGGTTCAGAAGCGCCCGCACAGCGAGCATCGTTCCGAGGGCGATGAGAAGCGCGTAGAGTTGCCCGCGCGGGACGAACACTCCGCCCAGTTCGATGGACCCCAGCGACAGCGACACCTGTTGTGGGTCCGGCGAGAACAAGATCTCGATCCCCGATTGGACGATGAACAGGACGCCCAACGTGGCGATGAGTTGGTTCTGTTGCGGCGCTTCGATGATGGGTTCGACCGTGAGCACGTGGACCACCACTCCGAGGACGAACAGCACGACGGCGGCCAACGGGATGCCCAAAAACGGGCTCAGACCGACAGTGGTCGAGGCGAGCCACACCGTATACATCCCGACGACGAGGAAGGCGCCGTGGGCGAAGTTGATGACGTCCATCACGCCGAATATCATCGTCAGACCGAGGGCGGTCAGCGCGTAGACGCCCCCGAGCAGGAGACCGAACACGAGCAGTTGCAGGAGCACGGCCTCCATGTTGACGACGTCTATGACGAACTGTACGAACGGATCGACGAACCGGCCGAGTCCTCCCCCTTGAAGCGGGAGCGACAGGGCCACAGAGGATACTAGTCGCATGTGAGTGGCTTACGCTCGCTAATCGTTGTCAGGTGCCATAAAGGGTGTCGTTCGGGGGATCGATCCGCGCCGTGGACGGAACTCAGAGTTGAGGTTGCGCTTCCGCGTACTCCTGGGGGTAGACCACCTTCACCGAGAGGTCCTGCACTTGGTTGACCGGGGCGAGGGCGTTCTCGTTCTCGCCGGTGTCATTGAACGAGATGGGACCCATCGCCGAGATGTGGTCCTCGTACCGCAGTTCTTTGAGCGCACCGTTGATATCGTCGGGGTCGACGCTCGCGGCGTTCTCGATGGCCTGGATGATGACCTCCCCGGCCGTGTACGCCATGCCGACGGAGGCCGAAAACTCCTGGTCGTAGTTGTCGGTGAACTGCGAGCGGACCTCGGCCGTCTTGTCGATAGTCGGGTTCAGCGCGTAGTTGTTGTCCATCACGCCGTTGGCGAAGTCGCCGATGTCGCGCACAGATCTGTCGTCGGTGAACGTCGCCGACGCACAGGCCGAGAGATACGACGGCCGGTAGCTCTGATCCTGCATCGCCTGCGCGAGCAACACGCCGCCGTTGACGTACGTCGTGGCGATGACGGTGTCGGGGTCGGCGCTCCGAAGCCGCGAAACCTGCGTGTTCGCGTTCGAAGCGCCGAACTCCAGCGCCGTCTCTGCTACGATCTCGACGTTCTGCTGGGGGAGGAACTCGCGAAGCGAGTCGCGGATGGCCTGCCCGTAGCTGTTGTTGATGTAGAACAGTCCAGCCGTCTCGACGGTGCCGCCGTTGTCACGGATGACCGTCGGCACGAGATCAGCGTAGTCGGAGGCGAGGCGTCGCGCCGGCGGTTGAGGTCGGTAGATGTAGTCGAAGCCCCGCCCTTCGAGGATGTTGTCGGCTGCCGCGATGGAGATGACGAACGGCACACCCTGTCGTTCTGCCACCTGCGTCGCCGCCGTCGTGACCGGTGAGGAGTAACAGCCGGTCAGGACGTGCGCGCCCTCGCTGAGCAGTTCCTCACTCACCTGCCCGCCCAGTTCCTGCGCACCTTGGTTATCTCCCTCGATGACCTTCACCTGCGCTCCGCCGAGTGACTCGATACCTCCCTCCTCGTTCTTCCGCATCGCGGCGAGTTTGATCGCGTTGCTCATCCCGACGCCCGTCGCGGCGAGACTGCCCGAGAGCGGGTGGTTCGAACCGATGACGACCTCGTCGACGGACGATTGGGAAGACCCGGTGGTGGTCCCCTCCGTCTGCGTGGACTCGCCGGTCGTGTCTCCGCCGCCGGACTCGGATGGAGTCGATTCACCGCCGGAGTCCGCGTCGTCGGACGCGCACCCGGCGAGTCCGAGCGTGAGCGCTGTTGCTCCGGCCGCTTTGATAAATCGTCGCCGTTGGCTGCTGAAAGGTGACTTGGTAGTCTTCCCCATGCTAATCAATATCGTGTTGGAGTTAGTGCGTAATAAGTACTTGCTCTCGTGAACGTGTTCGCGGCGACGGAGGAGTCGAACCGCTCGCGCCTCCGCTTTCTACCGAAGCGACTCGCGCGCGTGGATTCCCGCCAGTCGCCCGTACCCTAACGCCGTCGTCAGACCGTTCCCGGAGAGGTAGCCGCCAGCCCCGTGACCGCTGATGCCGCAGGCCGTCCCGCCACCGGCGTAGAGGTTCCCGACGGCGCTTCCGTCCGTCCGCAGCACTCGAGCGTATTCGTCGACGACCAGTCCACCCTGCGTGTGGAACAGCGCCCCCGTCACTTTCGCCCCGTAGAACGGCGGTTCGAGGACTGCGACGCCGTCCGTCCGTCCAACCTCGTCGGGTTCATCCGCCCGGGCGGCCTCGTTGTATCGCTCGACCGCCGCCGCCGTGGCGTCGGCGTCGCACCCGAGCGTGGAGGCCAGCGACTCGACGGAGTCTGCCGAGGCGTACGTCCCCGCATCGATGGCGGCGTCGAAGTCCTCGAACGACCCACGGAGTCGCTCGAAGATACGCTCGTCGAACAGTTCGTAACCGATGCCGCCGGGTTGCTTCAGCACGTCGATGGCGAACTCGCTGTATCCGGCTGACTCGTCGCCGAACCGTTTGCCCGCCTCGTTGACGAGGACGCCGCCGTTCATCACGACGGCGTACGTCGACAGCATCCCAGTTCCGCTCGCGACAGTCGCGTGCCCCTGGTAGGCGTCCATACAGGCGAGTTCGCCGCCGAGTTCCGCCCCCCACCGCACCCCGTCGCCGGTGTTACCGTCTGCGCCGAAGTACAGCGCCTGTTCGACGTCTGCCTCGCAGTAGTCGGTCACCATCTCCCGATTGCCCGCGAACCCGTCCGTGGCGAGTATCACCCGCTCGGCCCGTATCGCCTCGTCGCGACGTGCGCCGGCGACGACGCCGCGAACTGCGCCGTCCGCGGCGACGAGGCGCGTCACGGGCGCGTTCGTCAGCAGTTCGACGTTCGGTGTCGCCTCCACTCGCGCGACGAGTTCCTCCACCAAGTTCGCGCCGTTGCGCCCGTCGGGCGCGTGCATCCGGTACTCCGAGTGCTTCGGGTATTTGAAGTCGTCCACGAGGTGCAGCGTCACGTCCCAGTCGTCGACCAACCAGTGGATGAGTTCGACTGCCTCCTCGCAGAGATATCGCACGCGCTCTTCGTCGGCCTCGTAGTGGTTCTTCTCCAGAATATCGCGGGCCATATCCACAGGTGCCTCCTCGATGCCGGCCTCCTGCTGCAGTCGCGTCCCTGCGGCGGGGACCATCCCCGTTGATAACGACGTGTTGCCGCCGCACTCCGGGGACTTCTCCAGCACCGTCACCTGCAGGTCCGACGCCTCCGAGGCGGCGAGGGCGGCGACCAGTCCCGTCCCACCGCCGCCGGCGACGAGGACGTCCGTCTCCACGTCCCACGTCACCTCGTCGGCGGCGATGACTTCCGGAGTCTCACCTCCCGGTGTCCGCGTTGCTAAGTCGTCCATGAGCCGTGCTAGTCAACACCTGTCGTAAACCTACCGTTGTCGGCGAGCGAGGCAACGAGTTCGGGATGCCGCGCGCCGTGCCGTCAGCACCGATAGAGCAGTATATGTGCGTGGCCATCACACGTGAGACATGCGCACGCCGAGAGCGGTAGTCGAGGAGTTCTTCGAGCGGATGGCGGACGACCGCCGGGAGACGGTCGGCGAACTGTTCGCCGAGGATGCGGTGATCACGGTTCCCGGTGGGAGGTTCGAAGGGCCGGACGCGCCGTCGGAGTTCCTGTCGTTCCTCGCACCCCGGTACGCGCGGGCGGCAAAGAAGTTCGACCGCTGGATAGAGGCGGGGCCGCACGTCGTCAGTCTCGGAACGCTGTACGGCGTCGACAACGACGGCGAGGAATTTTCGGGCGTCCGGTACGCGGACGTGTACGAGATTCGGGACGGAGAGATACAGCGGCTCGATATCTGGAACGACCTCGCCGCCGACGGTGTCGTCCCCGTCCGTTCGGATGCGACGGAGAAGAGTCCATGAGCGACCGAACGGCGGTTCTGTTCGCACTCCGGGACGACCCGTCGCTCGTCGTTCGCGCGGAGGACCTCGGCTACGAGTCTGTCTGGGCCGCCGAGGGGCAAGGGAAGACGGCGTTCGGAAAGTTGGAGCGGTGGGCCGTCCATACGGATTCAGTGGGACTGGCGACGGGCATCGTCAACGTGTTCGGCCGGACGCCGGCGACGCTGGCGGCCGCCGCAGCAACGCTCGACGAGCACTCGGACGGCCGCGCGATTCTCGGCCTCGGCGTCGCCCACCCCGGCGTCGTCGAGACGTTCCACGGCCTCCCGTTCGAGCGACCGCTTCTCCGATTACACGAGTACGTCGAACTCGTCCGACGCTATCTGTGCGGCGATGCCTCCTCATTCGAGGGGGAGTTCTATAGCCCCGAACGAACGAGTTTCTGGGACGCCTTCGAACCAGTCCGCGAGGAGATTCCGATATACAACGGGGCGCTCGGTCCGTCGAACGTCCGCCTCACCGGGCAGGTCGCGGACGGATGGGTGCCTAACCTCTACCCGAGTGACCGGTTCGAGGAGGCGAAATCGTGGCTCCGAACCGGCGCCGAACGGGCCGGGCGGAACGTCTCGGATGTCGACGTCGCGATGTACGTCCTCACTTCGGTCCACGAAGACCCCACGGTCGCCCGCCGTGCCGCGGCGGAGCACGTCGCCTCCTACTTGCGAGACGTCCCCGGCTACTACGGTCGGGTCGCGGCGGAAGCCGGCCTCGAAGACGACGTGACCGCGGTGTGCGATGCGCCGACGGCGGAGGCGGGAACCAAGGAGGTTTCCGACGCGTTCCTCGACCGAGTCGCCATCGTCGGAACGCCCGCCGCGGCTCGCGACTCGCTCGAAGCGATCCGCGAGATGGGTGTCGACCTCCCCGTGGTCCGCGCACCGGGCGGTGTCGACGCCGCGTGGATAGAGCGGACGCTAGAGACGTTCGCCCCCTGACCTGTCCGCACGCCACGTTCACCCGTGCCGTACTTTTATGCTACCTGCCAACGGATCCCTATCAAACCGAGTTATGACAGAACGCATCTGGGAGGACCTGCTCTCCGAGAGGGACGAGCAGGTCATCGAGAAGGCCGGATACGACAAGGAGGGCGCCTCGTCGTGGGAGTCGCGCGGGATGGGCGAGAATCCGATGGTACTCGTCATCGACATGCAGCGACTCATCGTCGGCGAAGACGTCCCCATCCTCGACGCTATCGAGGAGTACCGCACCGCCATGGGCGAGGTGGCGTGGAACGCCATCGACCACATCGAACCGTTCCTCGACTTCGCGCGCGAGAACGACGTGCCCGTGACGTACACCCGCGTCGTCCCGTCCAGTTACGACGACCCCGACCACCCCGACTTGGACATCGTCGAACCCGTCGCCCCTGAACCGGGCGAGACGGTTGTCGACAAGTCCTACGCGTCGGCGTTCTACGGGACCGACCTCCTGTCGCGTCTGGTTCGCGGCGGACACGACTCCGTGATCATCGTCGGCAACTCGACCAGCGGGTGCGTCCGGGCGACAGCCGTCGACGCCAAGCAGAACGGACTCAGCGTCGCTCTGCCGCAGGAGTGCATCTTCGACCGCATCGAGGCTTCGCACAAGATCGGACTGTTGGACCTCTGGATGAAGTATGCCGAAGTGCTGGAAGCCGAAGAGGTCAGAGAGTGGGTCGAAACGCTATGACGTACGACCTCGTCGTCAAAGGCGGAACCGTCGTCACGCCCGAACACGGAACGTTCGAGGCCGACGTCGCTGCAGACGGTGAGACGATCGCGGCGGTCGGCGCGCCGGGGACGCTCCCCGGAGCGACCGAAATCGACGCGAGCGGGAAACACGTCCTGCCGGGAGCAATCGACCCGCACACCCACCACGGCATCTACCGCGGCCTCGACGCCGACGCCGAGTCTGAGTCGAAATCGGACCTCGTCGGCGGCATCACGACCATCGGGAACTACTTCCGCCGCCCCGGCGCGTACGCCGAGGTGATGCCGTCGTACTTCGAGGAGGCCGAGGAGAACTACTACCACGACTACTTCTTCTCGTTGGGCCTGCTCTCGATGGAACACGTCGAGGAAATCCCCTCGATAATCGAGGAGTTCGGTATCACGACGTTCAAGTGGTACATGAACTACAAATACGCCGCCCGCGAGAAGTTCGGCGTCGACTGCGACATGAAGGACGACTTCGGCGACGCGTTCGTCCGAACGCTCGCGGAACAGGACGTGCCGACGACGCTCGGCTACCACTCCGAGAACGTCGAGATAACGAACGCGCTGGCGGGCGGTAACGTCTACCTCACCTCCGAATCCGACGACACCGAGGCGGACACCGAGGAGGGCTACGAAGTGATGGTCGAGGAGTTCCCCGGTTACGCCGAGACGCAGAGCATGGTCGCCGGGGCGTCACTGGCCAAGGTCCACGGCTACGACGACCGATTCTACGCCGTCCACATCTCCTCGGGCGAGACGGCCGACGAACTCGCCCGCCTCCACGACGCCGGCTACGAGTCGTGGGGCGAGACGTGTATTCACTACCTCACGCTGACGACCGAAGAGTGCGACGAGCGGATGAAGGTGAACCCGCCCGTACGGTCGGCAGACGATCAAGAGACATTGTGGAAGCGTCTCGCGGACGGCACTATCTCCTGTATCGGTACGGACCACTGCGCGAACCTCGCGGAGGAGAAGTTCGGCGACGGCATCCGCGACAGTCTCTTGGGATTCCCCTCGACGCCGGTGATGCTGCCGCTGATACTGTCGGAGGGGGTGAACGAGGGTCGCATCTCGCTGGAACGCGCCGTCGAGGTGACCAGCACGAACGCGGCGAAGGCGTTCAACCTCTACCCCAAGAAGGGAACGGTCAGAGTCGGCAGCGACGCGGATCTCGCCGTGGTCGATGTAGACGAGACGAAGACGGTCACACCGGAACTGCTCCACAGCGTCTCGGGTTACTCGCCGTACGAGGGTCGCGAGGTGACCGGGTGGCCCACGCAGACGATAGTGAAGGGCCGCCTCGCGTTCGACGAGGGGGAGATAGTCGGTGAACGCGGGTACGGCACGCACGTCGACCGACCGGTGTAGCGGAGTCGAACAGAAGCGAACGAACGCACCAAGATAACGACAACGAATGATACAATGACTGACGAAACCAACGGACCGCTCTCCGAACTCGTCGTCCTCGAAGCGGGGTCGATGATATCCGGACCGACCGTGGGTCGGTTTCTCGCCGACTTCGGAGCGACGGTCATCAAGATAGAGCACCCCGAGTTCGGCGACCATATCCGAGAGTTCGGACCCCAGAAGGACGGCGTCGGCCTCTGGCACAAATATCTCTCGCGGAACAAACTGAGCGTCACGCTGAACATCTCCACTGACGAGGGCGGGGCAGTGTTCGAGGACCTCGTGCGCGAGGCGGACGTGCTGATCGAGAACTTCCGACCCGGGACACTGGAACGCTGGGGCGTCGGGTGGGAGCATCTCTCAGACGTGAACGACGGCCTCGTGATGCTGCGGATGTCGGGGTTCGGACAGGACGGCCCGTACGCGAAACGGCCGGGATTCGGAACGCTCGCGGAGGCGATGTCGGGATTCGCCCACCTCAACGGCTTCCCGGACAGGCCGCCGCTTCTGCCGCCGACGGGGCTGGCAGACAGCGTCGCGGCACTGTTCTCGACGTTCGCCATCATGTTCGCGCTCTATCACCGCGACGTGAGCGGCGGCGGCGGTCAGTACATCGACACGAGCCTCATCGAACCGATATTCAGCCTGCTCGGTCCGCAACCGCTTCGGTACGACCAACTCGGTGAGGTGGAAGAACGGGGAGGCAATCGCTCGTCGTCCTCCGCCCCGCGGAACGTCTACCGAACGGGCGACGACCGCTGGGTGGCTATCTCGGCCAGCGCACAACCGCTGGCGATGCGGACGTTCGATGCCATCGACAGACCGGACCTAAAGGACGACCCGCGCTTCGAGACGAACGAGGCGCGACTGGAGCACGTGGACGAACTCGATGCCATCATCCAAGACTGGATGAACAATCACACCCGCGAGGAGGTGTTATCGGCGTTCGAGGAGGCGGATGCCACCATCGGCCCCGTCTACAACGTCGCGGACATCCTCGAAGACGAACACTACGCCGCGCGCGAGGCGTACATCAACGTCCCGGACCCGGAACTCGGCGAGGCGACGGTACAGAACGTCTTCCCGAAGTTCTCGGCGACACCGGGAAAGGTCAGGCATCTCGGGCCACGACTCGGCGAACACAACGACGAGGTGTACCGTGAGCGACTCGACTACGACGAGTCGACGCTCGCAGACCTCGAATCCGAGGGGGTCGTATGAGCCTCGTTGACGACTTGCCGAACCGCGTCCACCTCGTCGAGATGCTCCCGCGCGACGGGTTCCAGCGACTCGACGAGTTCGTCCCCACCGACGAGAAGGTGGAGATAATCGACGCGCTGTCGACCACCGGCGTCGACGAGGTGGAGTTCACGTCGTTCACGCACCCCAAGGCGGTGCCGACCCTCCGCGACGCTGACGAGGTGGCCGCGCGAATCGAGCGTCGCGACGACGTGACCTACCGGGCGCTCGTCCCGAATCTCGTCGGCGCGGAACGGGCGATAGATGCCGGCGTCGACAAGGTGAACGCGCTGGTGACGGTGAGCGAGACGTACACGAAGAAGAACCAGAACCGGACGAGAACGGAGGTGCTCACAGAGGTCGAGGATATCGTCGCCCACGCGCACGACCACGGCGTCGACGTGGAAGCCGGCATCGGAACGAGCTTCTACTGCCCGTACGAGGGTGCTATCGACCGCGAAGAAACGCTGTCCATCGTGGACCGCGTCGTCGATGCCGGCGTCGACGAGGTGACGCTGGCGACGACGATGGGTCTCGCGAACCCCGTCGAGGTGTCGGAGGCGTTCGGGCGGGTGCTCTCGAAGCACCCCGACCTGGACGTCGGGCTTCACCTCCACGACACGAACGGGATGAGTCTGGCGAACACGTTGGCCGCGATGACCGTCGGCGTCGACCGCTTCGACGCCTCGGTCTGTGGGCTGGGCGGCGGCGTCGTCCTGCCCGGCGACCTCTCCGGCGTCGGCAACACGCCGACCGAGGACCTGGTGCAGATGCTCGACCGGATGGGCGTACCGAACGGGGCGAACTTCGGTCGGGTCGAGTCCGTCGCCCACGACGTTGCCGAGCGACTCGGACTCGGAACGCCGAGTCACGTCCTCGCGGGCGGTACCGTCGAACGCGTGCTCGAAACAGTCGAGAGAGACGAAGGTGACAACGATGTCTGAACGCCCGACGACGTTTTCAGCGTCGGCCTCGGAGGTTGAGCGATGACAGGAAAGACGTTCTCGGAGAAATTACTCTCCGCGAAGGCGGGCGAGGACGTCCGCGCAGGTGCGTACGTCGAAGCGGCGGTGGACGTCGCGATGGCCCACGATATCACCGGACCGCTCGCCTTCGAGACGTTCTACGAGGTGACGGGCGAGGACGCGACGCTGTTCGCACCCGACCGGACGGTGCTGACAATCGACCACCACGCCCCCGCAGACGGCGTCGAGGCGGCGAACAATCACAACGCCCTCCGTCGGTTCGCCGCCGAACACGGAGCGCACCAATTCGAGGTCGGAGACGGTATCTGTCACGCCGTCCTCGTCGAGGAAGGGTTCGTCGGACCCGGCGACCTGGTCGTCGGAGCGGACTCACACTCGACGACGTACGGTGGAATCGGCGCGTTCGGAACGGGCGTCGGGTCCAGCGACCTCGGAACCGCGTTAGCGACGGGCGAACTCTGGTTCCGCGTTCCCGAGACGATTCGCTTCGAGGTGAACGGTGACCTCCCGGACGGCGTTTACGCGAAAGACCTCGTCCTGAAGTTCATCGGAGACGTGGGATTCGCCGGTTGTACGTACGAAACTGCGGAGTACGCCGGGTCGGCAATCGAATCGCTGCCGATACACGAGCGTCTCGTCCTCGCGAACATGGCTATCGAGATGGGCGGCAAGGCGGGTTACGTCGAACCTGACGACCGCACCGCCGAGTATCTCGAACGACAGACGGGCCGGGCGGTCGATATCGATCCGAGTCTCCGCTCGGACGACGACGCGACCTACGACGAGGTGCACACCTACCGCGCCGCGGACCTCGCACCGCAGGTGTCGAAGCCGTCGAACCCCGAGAACGCCGTCGACGTGACCGAAGTCGAGGGGACGGAGATAGACCAACTGTTCGTCGGCACCTGCACGAACGGGCGGTACGAGGACATCAAACTGGTCGCCGACGTCTTGGAAGGGGAGGAACTCGCACCGAACGTCCGCATGGTCGTCGTTCCCGCGTCGGGGTCCGTCTACCGACACATGCTGAAGACGGGCGTCTTCGAGACGTTGACCGACGCCGGCGCGGTCATCCAGAGCGCGGGATGCGGCCCGTGCGCGGGTTATCATCAGGGCGTCCTCGGCGACGGCGACGTCTGCCTCGCGACGGCGAACCGTAATTTCGCCGGCCGTGAGGGGTCGATGGATTCGCACGTCTATCTCGCCAGTCCGGCGACAGTGGGAGCGAGTGCGCTCTACGGCGAGATTACCGACCCGCGACGTATTGAGACCAAACGCTACGACGACACCATCCTCGCGGAGGTGGAGGCGTGACCGACCCCAGCGAACCGGGACGGGCCTGGGTGTTCGGCGACGACATCGACACCGACCAGATTACGCCTTCGCGGTTCATCGTCTCCTCGGATCCCGACGAACTGGCGACGCACGCGTTCGAGGACCTCAGACCAGAGTTCTCCGAAAACGTCGACTCCGGCGACTTCGTCGTCGCAGGAGAGAACTTCGGGAGCGGGTCCTCCCGGGAGCACTCCCCCCTCTCGCTCGTCGGAGCGGGCGTGGCCGGTGTCGTCGCGCAGTCGTTTGCGCGTATCTTCTTCCGAAACGCGATCAATCTCGGATTGCCTGTCCTCATCTGCCCCGAAGCAGGCATCATCGACGACGGAGACGAGATATGCATGAACCTCGGCGAAGGCGTTGTGTACAACCACACAACCGGCGAGACGTACAATGCGGAGGCGCTCCCGGAGTTCCTTCAGACGCTCGTCGAACAGGGAGGGTTGAAGGCGTACACGAAGGCGAAACTGGCTGGTAGGGAGAGTGATTAACCGCGGTCGGCACCGTACGATAAGATAGATTCACGCTCGGAACAGGAGAGAACGTTGAGGCGAGATTGGATATCTCTAGTCGTTTTTGGCTTCATATCCGTCCGAACACGTCGAACGCCGACTCAAGGTCGCGTAGTTCTCGTTTGTGAACGTCACGGGTCCATGGAGCAGAATAACAGGCCGAATTCTCCGAGTCACGAGTAATCCGGGAGAATCGACGACGACTGTCGTGGAACGGGAGAGCCGAGAGACGGACCGACCAAACTCGTCTCTCAGCTTTCGGCCGGTGCCGTCGTCTGCGGTTCCTCGTACTTGTTCTCGAACTCCTGGATGAGCTGTCCCATCTTGGCGTACCAGTCGTTGAGCATCCGTTGCATATCCTGCGTAATCTTCGTGGGGTCCGTCGGCGAGTAGACGTGGTAGTACCCGCCCTGCTCGTAATTGACCTGCTCTTTCTGGATGAACCCCGCCTGAAGCAGGCGCTGGACTGCACGGTAGGCGGTCGAACGCTCGCGGTTGACCGCTTGACCAATCTCGTCTATGGTGAGTGGTTCCGTCGCCTCCACGAGCGCGTGGAAACAGTCCTTATCGAGCTGTTTGAGTCCGTGGAAACACTCGAGGAGCCCCTCACACTCCATATCCTGCTGGAGTTGTTCCGCCATAGAATCGGGCATTGTTATCGAAACTAGGTAGTCGTTATATCATTAAAAGACTTGTGTAGGTTTTCCGCAAGTCTGTACGCTTCTGTGGCAGATAGCTCGGGTCCGGAAGTCATACCGACGAGCCACCGGGTCGCGTCGGTCGCGGTTGATCCGTCCGCGAGGGCGAACCCGTCACCGAGGACGAGCGTTCCCCGGTCAGTACCCGCGACGTCGTCCCGTCCGATACACTCGGTTTCTATTGCTACGACGTTGACCGAGGCACGTCCACTATCCGAATCAGCGAGTACGCGGAGAGACAGGATGCAGACTTGATCGTCGTCGGAAAGCGGGAGTTGAGATCCATTTTGTGCGAATATTCTAGTATGACAACATCATTTCGAGGAGTGGAGACATACCGAACGAATATATCGCTAGAAATCTGGATTCATATCTTTTTAGCTATCTTTGAATTCCTTTTGAGAGGGTCCGGTCGTATATCGAACCGATAGCGTAGATAACGAACACATCAGTCCCGACAGTACCCCAAATCCGTTCATAGCCGTATTCTATGTCGTCGTATTGTCTATCAAAGGGTCGGCGGTCTCAACCGTCAGACCCGCGGCCGAGAACGCTTCTCTCCCCACGATTCTTTCGACTTGCATCACACCGGTGTGGTTCAATTACATCGGTCCCGACGATTTCGGGAATCGAAAATCCCCAACTGAGGCGAGCGTAGCTTTCCGTGGGTGATCACTGCCCTCTCCTCCGACAAAGCAATTCGAGAAGAACAGCGACTCCGACGGGGCAACGTTGAACTCGCTACGGACCGACGTACGGAGAGATACCAGCGCATGAGCACCACCGTACAAACTGCGTCCGGACGCGCAAGCATCGAACGGGGGAACGCATGAAAGTCGTCGTGACCGACTACGACTTTCCCGACCTCTCGATAGAACGCGAACTCGCGGAGGAGGCGGGCATCGAACTGGAGGCGGCGCAGGTGAAATCGCCCGACGAAGTCGCGGTAGCGGCCGAGGGGGCGGACGCGCTTCTCGTCCAGTACGCGCGGGTGGACGAGACAGTGTTCGAGTCGACCGACCTCGCCGTCGTCGGACGGTACGGAATCGGCGTCGACAGCGTCGACGTGGACGCCGCCACGGAACACGGCGTCCGCGTTCTCAACGTTCCCGCGTACTGCATCGACGAGGTATCGACGCACGCCTTCTCGCTTCTTTTGGCCTGCGTCCGCAACGTCGCGCGCTACGACCGCGAGATACGCGACGGGGCGTGGGACTGGACCACCGGCAAACCCATTCACCGGTTCGCGGGACGGACGCTCGGACTCGCCGGATTCGGGAAGATTCCGCGTGCGGTGACGGAGAAGGCGCGCGCGTTCGACGTAGACGTCGTCGCGTACGACCCCTACGTGGACGCCGAAGAAGTCGAGGCGCACGGCGCGGAGAAGGTGGACTTCGAGGGATTGCTCGAACGATCGGACTTCGTCTCCGTCCACGCCCCCTTGACCGACGAGACGGAGGGGATGTTCGACGCCGACGCCTTCGACGCGATGGACGAGTCGGCGATTCTCGTCAACACGTCCCGCGGGTCCGTTGTCGATACGGACGACCTGCACGACGCCCTCGCCGCGGACCGCATCGGCGGGGCGGGCATCGACGTGATGCCGACCGAACCTCCCGAAAACCGGTCGCTCCTCGAACTCGACAACGTCGTCGCGACGCCCCACGTCTCCTGGTACTCCGAGGAGTCCTCCCAGGAACTCAGGCGGACGGTGACAGTTGACGTCCTCAGCGTCCTCCAGGGCGAAGAACCCCGAAATCCGGTCAATCACGTCGGTGGCAACTGAGTCGAGGCGCCCGGAACGCGCACGACGATATCGGCAAAGCCACCACCATGACGGGAAACACGTTCTGCGACTGTGAACAACTGTTATGTGTAATGAATAGCAATGGACGCGTGGCATGGGCGCAAACACTGCGAACACAATCGGGGCACTGGGAACCTCGCTTCGAATCCTCGAAGCGCTGAAGGAGAAGGGGAGCGCCGGTGTGACCGAGTTGGCGAACGAACTCGACCTGCCGAAGAGCACCGTCTACAGCCACCTTCGGACGCTCCGCGAACACGAGTACGTCGACTGGCAGGACGAGTCGTACTGCATCGGCCTGAAGTTCCTCGACTTCGGCGAGCACGCGCGCGACCGAATGGGAATCTACGACGTGGCGAAACCGGAGGTGCAGTCGCTAGCCGACGAGACGGGGGAGTTAGCGAACCTGCTGGTCGAAGAACACGGCGAGGGGGTCTATCTCTTCCGCGCCAAGGGCGAACAGGCGGTCAACCTCGACACCCACGCCGGGATGCGCGTCGGTCTGCACTGCACCTCGCTCGGGAAGGCGGTTCTCGCCTACCTCCCCGAGGAACGGGTCGACGAGATAGTCGACCGATGGGGCCTGCCGGCGCGGACGGCCACCACCATCTCGACGCGGGAGGAACTCGACGAGGAACTCGCCGCCATCCGCGAACGCGGGTACGCCACCGACAACGGGGAACGTCTCTCCGGACTCAGATGCGTCGCCGCACCCATCACGAACCCCGACGGACACGCTATCGGCGCCGTGAGCGTCTCGGGTCCGACCAGCCGAATGAAAGGCGAGACGTTCCGGTCGGAGGTTCCCGAACGGGTCCGGAGCGCGGCGAACGTTATCGAACTGAATCTGACGTATTCGTAACGCGGCGCGCCTTCGGCGCGGACGTTCATCGGACGGTCGAGCCGACGTTCACATCGACGGCCCGACGCGCGTGATGGCGAACTCCGTGAGGCCGTGTTCTTCCGCGCGACACCGCTCGCCGTTCGCCACGGCGACCAGCGTCTCCAGTAAGTCGTCGGCGTCCGCGTTCGCCGCCTCCACGTCGATGTCGTCCGGGAGCGCCGCCGCCGTCCCGGGATCGCCGGTCACTTTCACGACCGGGACGAGGGGGTGTCCGGCGAGGATGCCGTCGCCGGTGACGTGGACGACGACGTTCGCGCCCGCGGCGGCGAGCGCCGTCGTCGCTTCGCCGAACCGCGACGGCGCGTCGACGAGAGCGAGGCCCTCCGAGACGCTGGCCCGTTCGCCGTACGCGAGCACTTCCGACACGTCGCGGGTCCCCCACGAGCGCGTCACCTCCTCGAACGAGCGCTTGCGGGCGAATCGGCCGACCCGCGTGGCCCGCGGCGGGTGGCCGTCGTGCCGAGCAACCAAGTCGTCCAACGAGTCCCGGGCGGTTTCGTCGGTCGTTTCGCGAACCGCCTCGGAGTGGGCAACGACGCGTTCGTTCCCGGCGACGACGACGCGGCCACCGGCGGCGACGACGGCGCGCGCCACGTGGCCGACGAGGGGGTCCGCGACGTCCACCGTGGAGGCGTCGAGGTCGCTAGACACGATGCCGAGCGTCAGGTCGCCGATGGTGGCGTCCGACCGGTCCGTCCGACGCGAGGAGACGAGGTCCGACGCCGCGTCGACGCCCCGTTCTACGCACTCGTCGGTCCCCCCGACGCCCTGTATCGATAGCTCTCTCACGGGGACGTTCCGCGATTCGAGTTCGCCCGCCACGTCGGCGCTCTGGATCTCCTCGCAGCCGAGTCCGACGACGACGGTGCCCGCGATGTTCGGGTTCTGCGCCAAGGAGAGGAACGTCCGCCGCGTCTGTTCGTTGTCGGCGCCGAGTTGCGCGCAGCCGTGGTCGTGCGGCGCCGAGACGGCGTTGTCGACGCGCGTCGCGATGCGGTCGGCGACGATGTGCGAGCAGATAACTGAGGGGAGGACGAGGACGTTGTCGCGGACGCCGATGCTCCCGTCGTCTCGGGAGACGCCCTCGAACGTCCGGCCGGTGACGGACGGGACGCTCACGCCGTCTCACCTCCGGCGGCCGCGCGGTCGCCGCGGCCGCGAGTGCTCTCGCAGTTGTGCGTGTGGACCCATTCGCCGGCCGCTATCGCCTGCGTCGCGGTTCCGATGACCTCGCCGTACTTCCGAACCTCGTCGCCGGCGGAGAACGACTCGACCGCCACTTTGTGACCGAACGGAACGTTCTCGGAGAGGACGACGGTCCGGCCGTCGAAGTCGACTTCGGTCCCCGACCCGAGGTCGTCGACGGTCGTTCCGACGTTGTCCGACTCGCTCAGGAGGAGGAGGGCGTCGTCGAGGACGCGACCCTTCATGCTCCCGCCTCCGCTTCGAGCTCCTCGGGTTGAATCTCGTTGATGGCGAACTCCTCCAGCCGCCGGTGCTCGGATTCGGTCTGCCGACCGTCCGCCACCTCGAGTAACGTCTCGAAGACGCGTTCGCCGACGGAGTCGATAGACTCGCCGTCGAACACCGTCCCGGCGTTGACGTCGATGTTGTTCGACATCTTCTCCCACGTCTTCGGGTTGCCGGTCACCTTGATGACCGGCGCGATGGGGTTGCCCGTCGTGCTGCCGCGACCGGTGGTGAAAGCGATTACCTGCGCGCCGCCGGACACCTTGCCGACGACGCTCTCTACGTCGTACCCCGGCGTGTCCATCAGGGTGAGTCCGCCGCCGACCGGCAGGTCCTCGGCGTAATCGGCGATACCGCGGACGGGCGTCGTCCCGCCCTTCGAGATGGCTCCGAGGCTCTTCTCCTCGATGGTGGTGAGGCCGCCCTCCTGGTTGCCGGGCGTGGGTTGTGCGCCGCGGAGGTCGACGCCCATCAGTTCGGCCATCCCCTCGCGGGCGTCCACGCGTTCGAGCAGTTTGTCCCGCGTCTCGTCGTCGACGCACCGGTCGGCGAGGATGTGCTCCGCGCCGATGAACTCCGGCGTCTCGCTGAAGCAAGCGGTTCCCCCCGCCTCCACGAGTCGGTCGCAGGCCGCGCCGACCGCCGGGTTAGCCGCGATTCCGCTGGTGGCGTCGCTGCCGCCGCACTCGACGCCGAAGACGAGTTCGGAAACGTCGGCCTCCTCGCGTCTGGCGCGTTGGGCCTCCTCGTTCAGACGGTCGAGGCGGTCCGCCCCCTCCGAGAGGGCGGCCGCCGTCCCGCCCGCTTCGCGGATAGTGAGCGTCTCCGTCGCGGTTCCGCCGGCCGCGATTCGGTCCGCGACGGCGTCGGCCGTTATGTCTTCGGTTCCGAGTTCCACGACGAGTGCCGCGCCGACGTTCGGGTTTCGCCCGACGCCGGCCAACACTCGTTCGGTTTGCCGCCTCGCAGCGTCCGGTTGGCTGGTTCCGAGTTGGTGCGGTGTCGCCCGCGCCCACGCTCCTGCGTCGTCGGCGACTGCGGACGAGACGGCCGCGGCGGCGACTGACGTGGGGACGACGGCGACGTGGTTGCGGACGCCCACCCGGCCGTCCGGCCTGCGGTACCCGCTAAATGACTGTCCCATGAGAACAATGGTCGGAGAGTATCCTGTTAGTCTTTTCGCTGGAACCGCCGCGCGCCGAACTTCCTCCCGAGACGGAGGGTCACCAGCAGATTAGGGAGGAGGGCGAGAAAGATGGTACAACCGATTGGGACCCGACTCAGACGCTCGGGCGGGACTGTCCACCCGAGTCCGAACGGACCACGGATTATCTCCGTCCACGGCACGGGTGAGTCAGCATTCGGGCGTTCGCCGTCCGCTGACCGCCCGCTTTCGCTCCACCGCTCTCCGCCTCACCAGGACGTTATCTCGACGTCGCGCAACGGTCTCTCGAGCGGGATGTCCACGTGTCCGCCGGTGTAGTGAGAGATGTAGAACGCGACGATGATTTCGAGCGAGCGAGTCGCCTCCTCGCCCGTCGAGGGGTTTTCCGCGTCCCCGCGGAGCATCGATTCGATGCGCCGCGCGGCGTTCGGGAAAGCGGTCCGGTAGTCCTCGTCCCACGTCCACGCGCCCTCGATATCCGGTAACGGCGTCTCGACGTGGTCGCCGTCCTCCAAGGACCAGTAGCGCCACTCGCCGTCGTCGTTGTTCATGTAGAGTTTCCCCGCCGTGCCGACGAAGGTGAGACTCATCGAAGAGATGCCTCGGGGGACGGTGCAGTCGACGGTGACGAACGTCCCGTCGTCCATGACGACGTGGCCGCCGCCGCCGGAGTCGTCCA
Source organism: Halogeometricum pallidum JCM 14848 (assembly GCF_000337095.1). Taxonomy (GTDB): domain Archaea; phylum Halobacteriota; class Halobacteria; order Halobacteriales; family Haloferacaceae; genus Halogeometricum; species Halogeometricum pallidum. Next base: position 19,840 of record NZ_AOIV01000038.1, on the reverse strand, counting down.
CCTCGGCCGCGGCGCCGAGCGAATCGACCGCCTCGTTCTCGCCGGTGATGTACCCCGACACTCGGTCCGCCCGCGCGTCGAGGAGGTAGACCAGCGTATCGAGGAGGTGCGTCGAGTTCCGCATCAGTTCCATGCGGAACTGCGTGCTCACGGAGCGAACGTCGCCGAGGATGTCCTCTTCGACCACGAGTTCGCGGAGGCGGCGGAGTTTGTCGGTGAAGCGAAACGAGGGGTTGACGACGAGTTCGGCGTCCGCCTCCGCGCAGGCCGCCACCATCTCTTCGGCCTCCGAGACGGACGAAGCGATGGGTTTCTCGCACCAGATTACGTCGGGATTCGCGTCCGAGTGGACCGCATCGACCACGTTGGTCGTGGTGGAGATACGACGGCGTACAGACCGAGACGACGTCCAAATCCTCGACAGCGAGCATCGCCTCGTGGCCGACGTACCTCCGTTCCTCGGGGACGTCCCACGCCTCGCCGAACTGCGCGAGTTTCCCCTCGTCGACGTCCGCGACGGCGACGAGTTCTATCTCCTCCGTTTCGCCGTACCCGCCGGCGTGACTCGCTTTGACCTTCTCTCGGCCTATCTGGTCCTCGTCGTGCATTCCGAGGATGCCCATCCCCGCGATTCCGCCGGTACCGATGATTCCCGCCTCGAACGTCATTATTCGTAGACGTGAACGCTTCCCGTGCTGTTCGCCTCGACGTAATCCCAGTCGTAGTCGACGCCGAGTCCGGGACCGTCCGGTACCGGCACCGTCCCCTCGTCGTCGATGGTGTCGAACATGTCCGAGTAGTCCCCCTCGTACACCGGGGGTTGCGTGTTCTGCGCCATCGGGTGGACGAGCGCGAGTTCGTAGTAGTTCGCGTTGCGCGCGGCGGCGATACAGTGTCGTTGCGCCGGCCCGGGAGCGTGGAACTCCACGTCGAGGCCGAAGCCTTCCGCCACGCGAGCGATTTTCATCGCTCCAGTGATGCCCGCGTCGTACTCGGGGTCCGCGCGGACGAAGTCCGTCGCGCCGTTGGCGATGAAGTCCGTGTGCGGTTCGAGGCCCCTGATATGTTCGGTCTGCAGGAGGGGCGTCTCTATCATCTCGCGGAGTTTCTTGTGGGCGTGCTGGGAGATGCCGCCGTCGCGGTAGGGGTCTTCGTACCAGAGGAAGTCGTACTCGTCGCAGGCGCGGCCCACCTTCAACGCGTCCGCGAACGTCTCCAGTTCGCAGGCGGGGTCGGCCATCAGGTCCATCTCGTCGCCGACGCGTTCGCCGACGGCCCGTACCGTCTCCACCTCCCGTTTCACGTCTCGCGCCTCGTCGCTCCCGCCCCACCCGTGAATCTTGAACCCGGGGTAGCCCGCGTCTCGGCACTCTTCTGCGAAGTCGGCGTACGCCTCCGGGGAGTCCAACCCCCCGTGCTCGTCGGCGTGGTACGTCGAGGCGTAGGTGGGCAGGCGCGTCCGGTAGGTTCCGAGCAGTTCGTGGATGGGCGCGCCGTAGTACTTGCCGGCGAAGTCCCACAGAGCGATGTCGATGGGGCCGATACCCATCCGGTCGTACTTTCGCAGGGCGCGCTTGACTTCGCTCCAGTGTCGCTCTCGTTCGAGGGGACTCTTCCCGACGAGGTAGTTCGCGAACGTGTTTATCTGCGCCGCGCCCGGCGAATTCCCGCCGATGTACTCGCCCGTGATGCCCTCGTCCGTATGTATCTTCAGCGCGAACAGTTTTCGCTCCGTCGTCGTCCCCGGTTCGTACGCGAGGTTGAACCCGTGGCCGTCCGTGCCCACGTCTTCGAGCGGATACCGGAACTCCGTACTCTCTATCCGAGTAATCGTCGGTGTCATGCCTCTCCCGAGGCGGGGTATCGTAATAAATACCGGTTCAAACCCGTGCAGCAACGCGCCGCCAGAACGATGCCGGACGGCCACTTCGAGCCGTCGATTTTCGACGGGGGCGTTCATCATCGTCGCACGTGGTCGGTAAACCGTCGGACAACGCGGGGTTCGGAGGAATACTCGGGAAGTTTGAAATTCTATTACAACACTATTGCTGTAACATCCTCGCGAATAGGGACTGACGAACAGCGCTTTCAGCCGTCACCACCGGGGACGCTCTGAAACGACAAAGTGGTACTAGGGCCCGGATAAACTCCGAAAAGAGAACAATCTTCCAGAGAAGTGGAGCAAAATTCGGTCGGCCAACCAGTCCGGTGGGGAAAAGCAGCGCCGCAGAGAGTGCGTTCATCGATGATGAACGACGTCTCCGACGGCCGAAGGACCGCCGAGTTGGTTTGCCTGAAAACCGTCCAGAGCGGGTATCCACGACGCTTTGACGGGAGATTCGGCGAGTGACGTCTCGCCCGTTCAGCCTCGCGTACGGAGCGACACCCGTTGTCCGTTTCCTTGTTACTGTGCGCTCATGTCGCACAGTTCGCGGTGGCTGGGTCAGAAATCGTCAGGTCGGCCGGGGGGGTTGGGACGTTTCGTTCGTCGGGTGCTGAGCCTCGACGCGGAGATTCGCCGTCACATAGTTTTATATTCCGGGGTACGTTCCGCCAAATCATGACACACGACGGCGAGAGCGAACGGGGGGCGTGGCTCACCCGCGACGAGGCGGCGCGAGAGTACGTCGTCGAAGCGGCCCGTGCGGTCGAATCGCTCGTCGCCTCGACGTACGGTCCGACCGGCGGAACGACCCTCGTCGAAACGGTGGACCCGCAGGACGCACCGGAGACCGTCGTGACGCGGGACGCCGGACACCTCCTCGACGCCATCGAACGGGGCGGCGGATTCGGCCACCCCGTCGCCGCCCTGTTCGTCGACGGACTCGACTCCATGCGGCGAAGCCTCCACGACGGGACGACGGCGGCGGCGCTCCTCGCCGCGAGACTCCTGGAGTCGGGTGCGGAACTGGCGGCCGAGGGCCTCCACCCCGGCAGCATCGTCGTCGGCTACGCGATGGCGGCCAACCGGGCGGGGTCCGTCTTAGACGACCTCTCGCGTCCGGTCGGAACGGCGGACAGAGAACTGCTCTCGCAGGTGGCCGCGACGACGATGACGGCGGATCTCTCGGACCGACGGCGGCGGGAGTACGCCGACGCCGTCTCGGCGGCCGTCTCGAGTCTCGCCCGCGAGAGCGACGACGGGTGGATCGACACGGACGACATCACCGTCCGAACGCGCGTCGGCGCCGAGTGCACGCTTTCGCGCGGGCACCTCGTCCGTCGGCGGCCCGGCGCGCACGAGACGAGCGACCGAAGTCGCCTGTCGTTCGACTGGTCGCCCGCCGTCGAGGGCGTCCTCACCGACGCCCGGGTCGCCGTCCTCGAACGCGGTATCGACGTAGAGGAGTCGGCGACGAGCTTCGGCCGAGAGGGACAATCGGGCGTGACGCTGGACTCTGCGGGCTCTCTCGCGGCGTACGCCGACTCCCGAGACGCCGCCATCGAGTCGGTCACCGCGGGGGTGGCCGACCTGGGTACGGACGTTCTGGTCGTCCGCGCAGAACTCGACGACGAGGTGAAGGCCGCACTCGAATCCCACGGCGTCGCCGTCATCGACAGAGCGCAGTACCCGAAATCGGACATCCACCGCGTCGCCCGCGCGACGGATGCCGGCGTCGTCGGCCACGTCTCGGACCTCGACGAGTCGAAACTGGGGCGGGCCGGTCGGGTATCCGAACGGCGCGTCGGCGACGAGAAGTGGGCGTACTTCGAGGAGTGCGACGGCCCGGTGTTCACGCTTCTCGTCGGCGCACCGACCGAGAAAGGACGAACGACTCACGAACGGTTGGTCGAGGACGCCGTCGAAACCACGGCCATCGCCGCGATAGATGGACAGGTGCTTCCGGGGGCCGGTGCGCCGTCGCTCGCGGTCGCCCGCGACCTCCGCGAGTTCGCCCGCGGTATCGAGGGCAAAGAGCAGTTGGCCGTGGAGGCGTTCGCGGACGCCTGCGAGTCGCTGACGACGACGCTCGCCCGAAACGCCGGGTACGACCCGCTCGACGTTCGAACGACGCTCCGGAACGCGCACGCCGAATCAGACGACCGGCCCGCCCCGGTCGGCGTGGACGTCGCCACCGGCGAGGCCGCGGACGCGTGGGAGATGGGCGTCCTCGAACCGCGCCGCGTGTTCTCGCAGGCCATAGACATCGCCGTCGCGACGGCCGAACAACTCGCCACCGTCGACGCCGTGGTCTCTCCGGGCGTCGAACCCGGTCCGTTCACTCCGCAGACCGAACACGACTAACGCCCCGTCGAAACGGATCGACGGGGAGGAATCGGAAGAGACGTCGAAAAGCAAGAGACGGATGCGGACTATCTCGCCGCAGCGGTCGAATCCTCGTCGGAGAGGTCGTTCGCCGGGACACGTTCGTCGACGCGGAGCAACTGCGTCGCGAGGTCCGTCGCCGAGGCCACCGCGTCGCGCTTGAGACCGAGCGGTTCCGCGATTACCTCGCCTTCGAGAACGTCCCGAATCTCGCCGGCTAGCGCGTCGACGCCGGCGGAGGACCGACCCTCGTCGTGCGCGACGCGAAGGCGGATGACGCCGGACCACCCGTCGAGGCCCGCGCTCTCGGCGAGTCGCTTCGGGACCGTCACGAGCGCCTTGGCGAACCCCTCCATCGCGAGTTGTTCGCGGCCAGCGGTCCCCCGCGCGGCCGTTCGAATCGCGCGTTCGAGGTCCACCTCGGTCGCGCCGCCGCCCGGAACGACGCGTCCGTCTTCGAGCGCCCGGAACGTGGCGGCGACGGCGCTCTCCGCGCTCTCCTCGAACGCGGCGACCGACCGCGGGTCCGGGGCGCGGCAGACGAGCGAGAACTGCGGCGCGCCGTCACCCTCGACGTAGACGAACTCGCGACCGGCGAGGCGTTCAACGCGAACGTCCGCCGCCCCCATCGTCTCCGGCGTCACCTCGGCGAGGGAGGGAACCACCCGACCGCCGGTGCTCCGGACGAGGCGCTCCATCTCCCCGTCCTCGACGCGGTCGACGGCGGCGACCCCGGCGTCGGCCAGTCGCGTCTTCACCCGGTCGTTGACGCCGCCCTTCGTCGCGACGAAGCGACACCCCGACGCGACGGCCGACGAGAGAATTCGGCGGAACTCGTCGCGTTCGTACTCGCCGATGGCGGCGCGTTCCTCGAACGTGTCCGCGTCGAGCGACAGGTCCCGGTCGGCCGACTCCGTGGCGCCGCCCAGTTTGGGAACGTCGACGGTCGAAGAGAGGAGGGCCACGCCCGCGTCGGGGAGGCGTCGCGGCATCGCATCGGAGACCAGCGGCGTCTCCAAGACGACGCCGGGGACGAGGTCGGTGTCTCCGACGCCGCCGAGGCGCGCGAGAACGTCCAAATCCGCGCGTCCGCCATTCGGGGCGTCCGAGGCCGACACCGTCGCGGCGGCGTCCGCTATCGCCTCGCTCACGCGCCGTCTGGTCATCGGGTTTCGCGTCCCGGTGAGCGCCGTCCGCGCGACGGCGTCCGGGCCGACGACCGAAAGCGGACGCGCGCGGGATTCGAGTCGGTCGACGGCGACCGCGAGCGCTTCGCGGTAGCCGCGGGCGACGGTCGTCGGGTGGAGGCCGCGTTCGAACAACGCGTCCGCCTCGCGGAGCAACGCACCCGTCAGGAGCGTGAGCGTCGTCGCGCCGTCGCCGTGTCTCTCGCGGAAGTCCCCCGTCGCCCGTTCGAGGAGCGTCGTCGCCGGGTCGTCCAGTTCGAGACGGTCGAGGAGCATCGTCCCGGAAGACGTCGCCGTCACGCGGCCTCCGGACTCCACGACGAGTTTGTTCGTACCGAACGGACCGAGCGTCGTACCGACGAGGTCGCAGACGCGGTCGACGTCGTCGAGTAACGCGCGTTGGGCGTCGGTATTCATACTCCCGGTGTCCGCCTCACGGGTCATAAGTGTGAGGGAGAGAAGGGCAGTTCATCCGATATCGTCGGATAAGATCCACAAAAGTGAATCTCTGATGAGAAACACTTATTGTCATCGTCTATCATTCGGAAGGTACATGTCACAGAGTAGCACGGGAGACGGGGAGAGTACAGAGCCCACCGAGGCGCCGACGAGCGACAAACCGTCGCGGCGACAGTTCGTACAGGCGACTGCGGCCACGGCGACAGTCGGTGCGCTCGGTGCCCTCGCGGGGTGTAGCGGCGAACAGGGCGACGGGACGCCAGAACCGAAGGGGGACGGCGGCGGGACCGGTTCGGGCGGCGACACGGATTCGGACTCGGGCGGGTCCGAGAGCGTCACTATCGACTACCTGAGCGCGCAGGCGGTCGAGAACGCGGGGATGAAGTCGCACTTCCAGGATTCGATGAAGGTGTTCGAGGAGAAGAACGGAAACGTCTCCGTGAGTCTCCAGACCGCGTCCTACGGTGACATCCGGTCGAAGCTCTCCTCGACGGTGTCGTCGGGCAACCCGCCGACGTTCGCGGAGGCCGGCGGCGGCGGCCTCCAGTTCTACCTCAACGACAAGGTTCCGGACCACAAGCCGTTCATCGAGTCGACTGACTTCCTACCGAACGACTTCACGGCGGCGAACAAGGAGTCCGCGCAGTACCGCGGCGAGTACTGGTCCGGCGGCGGTATGCGCCACACGAACAGCAACCTCGGCATCCGTCCCAAGTCCTTCAGCGAGGCCGGCGTCAGTAACCCGAAGAAGGAACTCTCGACGTGGAGCGGGTTCCTCGATGCGGTCCGCCGAATCGACAAGAACCAGGACATCATCGCCTACGAGGAGACCGGCGTCCCCGGCGATTTGGAGTCGTACTGGGGCTACGCTCGGACCGCCTACACCGAGGGGACCGACCCGTGGATGCGGGGCGAGGGCGACGACAAAACGGTCGTCGTCGCGAACGAGAACCACGAGGATCGGGGCAAGACGGACGGGATGATAAAGACCTGCGTCAAGATGGCCAACGAGTTCAGCAGCGAAGAGGCGGCCCAGCGCGGGGACGAGGACATCCCCTCGCTCATGCTGACCGGCCGCGTCGCCTCGTTCAACTACGCGGTGCCGACCGCCAGTCGCTGGACCTCCGTCAAGGAGGACGTCAAGTTCGGCTGGCAGGGCGGTGACGGCGACTTCATGCTCCTCCCGCACCCGAAGGTCGACTCCGAGTTCGGTAACAACTTCGGAATCAGCGACCTCGAAGGCGTCGAGGGCGAACACGGCGGGCACATGTGGGCGCTCGAACAGCAGCAGTGCATCTTCGAGGCCAGCGACGCGAAGCAGAACGCCGCGTGGGACCTCAATATGTTCCTGCTCAGCGACAACGAGTTCGTCCTGCCCGCGTGGGGCGAGTACTACGAGGCTCTTCCGGGCCTCGCGCCGAAACTGCAGGAGGTCCTCGACGAGTACGACCTCGCCCAGAGCACGGAACAGGCGTACAAGAACGCAGACGAGTACGGCGTCCAGTACTCCACCACGGGCGCGGCGTGGGACGTGCCGGACGTCGACCCGATTCGGTGGACCGACATCAACGAGACCATCAGCCAAGCCATCGCGGGGCAGCACTCCGTCGAGGAGACGCCGGGACTCGTCCGAGAGCGCATCCTCAAACGACTGGGACAGTAAGTCCGCTCGACTTACTGCCGCCGCCCCGTCGCAAATCGGATAGCGGCGAGTACAGGCCTATACTCCGGTAAATCCGGCGAATATCTCCCCCAACATTTTTATCAGTAGAGAGAAATCGAACTACTACCTTGGCGCAAGAAAACACACAACACATTCGGCAGAAGTACGGCATGGAGGAGAGCACGCTGATGGACCGCGCGCGGGAGAACTGGATAGGCTACCTGTTCATTCTCCCCACGTTCCTGATGTTCACGCTCCTGTTTTACTTCCCCATCGTGCGGGGCGTCTACATGACGTTCACCAACGCGCGCTTGGGGGGAGCCGGGACGTTCGTGGGCCTCGACAACTACATGTGGCTGTTGACGAACGACCTGTTCCACTTCGCGTTCGGGTGGACGCTGGCGTTCGTGTTCGGGACGACGTTCCTGCAGTTGTTCATCGGCCTCTTCGCGGCGCTACTCCTGAGCGAACTCAAGAGCGGATGGAGAGAGTGGGCCAGCGCAATCGTCATGTCCCCGTACTTCTCCGCGCCGCTCGCGGGAGGTGTCATCTGGCTGTGGTTCCTCAACAGCGACTTCGGAATGCTCCCGAGGCTCATCACGGACATCTTCGGCGTGTCGACGCCGGCGTTCCTCGCGGAGGACCTGTGGCCGTACGTGTCGCTCATCGTCGCGCAGTCGTGGCACGACTACGGGTACGCCGGAATCATCTACGCCGCGGCCATCGTCGGTATTCCGCGCGAACAGTACGAAGCGGCGGCGTTAGCCGGGGCGGGGCGACTTCGGCGGTTCCGTGACGTGACCCTCCCCCACCTCGTGACGCCGACCATCGTCATTCTCGCCCTGCGGACGGCGTGGAACGTCGCCGAGTTCGCGCAACCGTTCGAACTGACCGGCGGCGGACCCGGCACCCGGACGATGTTGATGAGCATCCTCACGTACGAGACGGCCTACGTGAACCTCCAGTTCGCGCGGGCCTACACGCTCGGGATGGCGATGATCGTGATATCCATGACGGCGGCCATCTTCTACGTGACCGTCATTCAAGACGAAGAGGAGATGTACGTCTGACCATGATAAACGAGACTCGACGGTCACGACTGGTTCTGTACGCCGCGCTCGGAGCCTTCGCGCTGTTCGCGTTGGCGCCGTACTACTGGGTGATTCGAACGTCGTTCCTGACGAACTTCGCGGCCATCGACCCGGCGACCAACTACCTCCCGGCGCTGGAGAGTCTGACGATGGCGGCGTACGAACAGATCTGGGAGCGGTACAACTTCATCACGTTCTTCAAAAACAGCATCCTCGTCTCGGTCACGGCGACGGTTATCTCGCTGTTCTTCTCCATCCCGGGCGCCTACGCGTTCGCGCGACTGGACTTCCCCGGACGGAAGGTGCTGTTCTACACCGCCGTCTTCACCATCATGTTCCCGTGGATCGTCATCACCATCCCGGTGTACGAGGTGTTCTACCTCCTCAATCTCATCAACACCCTCGTGGGCGTCATGATCGCGCTGTCCATCTTCGTCCTCCCGCAGACCATCTGGCTGCTGCAGGGGTTCTTCAGGCAAGGCATCCCCGAGAACATCGAGGAGGCCGCGCTGATCGACGGTCACAGCGAACTCGGGGCGTTCCTGCGAATCGTCCTGCCCCTGTCGGCGCCCGCGGTCGGGGCCGCGGCCCTGTTCGCGTTCCTGACGGCGTGGAACAACTTCCTGTGGGTGTTCGTCCTCACGAGTGACGAGGAGGTCCGCACGGCCACGGTGGCCCTGCACTACATCCTCGGAAGCGACGTGCTCCGGCAGTGGAACATCCTCATGGCCGCCGTGGTGCTCCTCGTGGCGCCGCCGGTGGTCTTCTACGGTCTCTCGCAGCGCTACGTCGGCGAGGGACTGGGAGGGATGTGACGCGTATCACCACCCCGCGGGGCGTTCGAGTTCCGTACCGGGGATACTACTAAATAAGAGAGCCGCAAACCAAAATTGGAGTGAGTTACCATGGCACGTGTTAAATTCGACGACGTAACGAAAGTGTTCGAGGATACGTCCGGTCCGATAGTCGCCGTCGAGGAACTGTCGCTCGACATCCCCGACGGAGAGTTCGTCGTGTTCGTCGGCCCGTCCGGGTGCGGGAAGTCGACGACGCTGCGGATGCTCGCCGGGTTGGAGTCCATCACGGACGGCGAGATACGGTTGGACGACCAACCGATAAACCAGATGTCGCCGCGGGACCGTGACATCGCGATGGTGTTCCAGTCGTACGCGCTCTATCCGCACAAGACCGTTCGGCAGAACATGGGGTACGGACTGCAACTGAGTACGGACCTCAGCGACGAGGAGGTGGACCGCCGCGTCGTCGAGGCCGCCGAGATGATGGGCATCGAGGACCTGTTGGACAAAAAGCCCGGGAGCCTCTCGGGCGGGCAGCAACAACGCGTCGCGACGGGGCGCGCCATCGTCCGCGAACCGGCCGTGTTCCTGTTCGACGAACCGCTGTCGAATCTCGACGCGCAACTCCGGAAACACATGCGGACGGAACTGTCCCGCATCCACTCCGAACTCGGCATCACGACGATATACGTGACGCACGACCAGGAGGAGGCAATGACGATGGCCGACCGCATCGTCATCTTGAACGACGGCAAACTCCAGCAGGTCGGAACGCCGAAGGAAGTGTACTACCGACCCGCGAACGCGTTCGTCGCCGACTTCATCGGGTCGCCGTCGATGAACTTCTTCGACGTGGACCTCCGCACCGAGAGCGACGGGAGCGGAACGTTGGCGGGAGAGGGTATCTCGTACGCCGTCTCGAACGACGTCGTCGAGATGGTCGGCGGAGACGGGGAGTACACCCTCGGTATCCGCCCGGAGAACCTCCGCATCGACTCGACCGCACCGGACGCGAAGACGTTCGAGGCGGAGGTGGACGTCGTCGAGGTCATCGGGTCGGACAACTTCCTCTACCTCGAGGTGGGCGGAAAGGAGTGTCGCGTCCGCGCGCCCGTCGAAATCGAACCGGCGGAGGGCGAGACAGTCGACGTGACGTTCGACGAGTCCGACCTCCACCTGTTCGACCGCAACACCGAGGAAGCGCTCGTTCACGGCCACGAACGGGCCGACGCGGAACCGCGCACCATCGAACAGGAGGCATGACGGGCCGATGACGGCTGGATACCCTCGGTAGACGACGAAGATTCGACGGCGAGTACGAACACGTGCTGACGGCCGGTACTCGTCGGGGGAACGCTTTTGACCGCACTCGATGACTCTCGGAGTATGACGTACGATATCGCACTACTACCAGGGGACGGTATCGGGGTCGAAGTCGTCGACGCGACGCTTCCGATACTCGAAGACGCCGCGGAACGAGGCGGGTTCTCCGTCGAGACGACGCGGTACGACTGGGGGAGCGAACGCTACTTGCAGGAGGGGGCGATGATGCCCGCCGACGCCATCGAGACGTTAGAGGGGCACGACGCCATCTTGCTGGGGGCGGTCGGTCACCCGGATATCCCCGACCACGTGACGCTCCGAGGGATGATGCTCCCCATCAGGAAGGCGTTCGACCAACAGGTCTGCAAGCGCCCGTCGGTGCTGTTCGAGGGCGTCGAGAGCCCCCTTCGGGGATACGAGGGCGAAGACATCGATTTCGTCGTCTTCCGCGAGAACACCGAGGGGGAGTACACCGACGCGGGCGGCCACGAACACCAGGGGTACGCACACGAGGTGGCGGTGCAGACGGCCATCTACACGCGGCAGGGGACCGAAGCCATCGTCCGCGAGGCGTTCGAGGCGGCCGAAGAACGCGACGGTCGCCTGACGAACGTCACGAAGTCGAACGCGCAGGCCCACGGGATGGTGTTCTGGGACCAGATCGTAGCCGAGATAGCCGAGGAGTACCCGGAGGTGACGGTCGAACGCCTCCTCGTGGACGCCGCGTCGATGGACCTCGTTCGTCGGCCCGACGAGTTCGACGTCATCGTCGCCTCGAACCTGTTCGGCGACATCCTCACCGACCTCGGCGCTATCGTCAGCGGAAGCATGGGGTTGGCACCCTCGGCGAACATCAACGTGGAGGGACACTCCCCGTCGATGTTCGAACCGGTCCACGGGAGCGCACCCGACATCACCGGCGAGGGCGTCGCGAATCCGCTTGCAACGGTGCTCTCCGTGTCGATGCTCTTCGACCACCTCGGCGAGGACGACGCCGCCGCGAACCTGTGGAACGCCGTCGCGAGTCAGTTGGCCGACGACGGCGCGCCTCGAACGCCGGATTTGGGGGGCGCTTCGGGCACCGAATCGGTCGTCTCCGACCTCCGGACGCGCCTCTAAACGGCAGATGCGTCTTCGCTCGCGCGGAACCGACCCGGAGGTCAAGCGGTTCTCGGCGGCGCTTCGCCGTGGGGACGAGGAGGCGTTCGCGGCGTTCGTCGCGGACCTGTGGGGCGCGCGCGGGCGGCCGACGACGCGAGACGGGACGGTTCTCTCCGTCGAATTCCCGGACGAGGAGCGTCGGCTTCGAGTGACGCACGGCGCGCCGACTTCGGCGGGCGACGGGCGGACGAGGGGAGTCGTCACCTCTCGTATCGTGCGGGAATCGGCCGCCCGCGAAACGGAGTCGGCCGCCAGCGAGCGACCGACCGTCGACGCCGCGGAACTGCTTCGCGTGGTCCGGTACGCCGTCGAGCGTGACCGCGCGGCGTCGATTCTCGAACGGCATCTCGGCGAGGGCGCGGCGAAGTTCGTCGAACCCGGCGCCGTCCGCGCCGAACGGGAACGCTCCCGGGCCCGTCGGAGACGCCTCGGACGGCGACTCGTCGCCGCCGCCGTCGTCGCGGCGTGCCTCGGCGGCGTCGCTCTCGTCGGTCCGGACCTCGCCTCGTCGTTGAACGCGCCGCCGTTCGACGCCGCGGAGGAGACTTCGGCGCCGAGCGATCGACCGACCGAAACTGCGGCGGCGGTTCGGGACGAATCGCCGGCGTCGAGTTCCGCGGAGCGCCTCGATTACGCCGCGTTCGGGTGTCCGTCGCCGCCCGACGACGCGAACCCGACCGAACTCGCTCCCGCCGTCGTCCCCGGCGCGAGTGCGTCGGGGTTAGACGGGTGGCGTCTCGTCGATTCGGAGAGCGTCGGGTCGTTCGACGACCGCATCCAACTCGGGAGCCCTCCCGAACCCACCGAGAGACACACCGCGAGGTACGTGCCGCCGTCCGGCGAGACGCTCAGAGTTACCATCGACCGGTGGCGGTCGGTCGGTACCGCGGACGCGGTGTCGTCGTCTCTGGCCGACGCGAACGAAACCGTGGTTCGGTGGGGTCGGTACACCGTCGTCGTCCGGGCGTTCGATGCGAACGGGACGCGCCTCTCGGAGACGCAGACGCTCGATAGGTCGCGCGTGCTGTTGGCGGCGGTACGCGGCCCGGACGGGGGACGCCTCGGCTTTCGGTGCGTCAGTTCGTTACTCGACGAGGCGGACGGGCCGAACGAAACGGTCGGCTCCGATGGCGAATCCGGCCCGCCGACCGCATCCGCCGACACCGCGTGAAAGGTTTATAGTCCGTGAACGGAGACGAGTGAACATGACACACGGCCCGGATGCTGTCCACGAACTGGTCTCGGAGTCGGGGTGGTCGTACCCCGTCTCGGTGCGGCGGTTAGAGCGCGAACACGCGTTGGCGAACATCCAGTTGGACGAGGAGGGAAACTCCATCATGCTGGCCGAACTGCTCTCGCAGGCGGACGTCGACCGCTTCGAGAGCCGCGAGGACCTCGGGTCGAAGCTCGGTCCGGTGTTCGAAGCGGAGAGCGAGCGCCGAAACGTCGGCTTTTTCGGACGCATCAAGAGGGCGTTCCTGGGGGGGTGACCGGATGAACAAGCTCCGAACGTTCGTCGGGTTCGGGTCGGTCGCACTCGTGTTCGGCACTCTCTGGGCCGTGTTCCGGTACGGGCTCTCGCCCGCGTCGAATGCGGGGTATCTCAGAGCGGCGGCCGTCGTCGTCCTCCTGCCGGTGATTCCGGTCGCGTTGGCCCGCGCGAAACTCTGGATTCGCCGACTCGCGGAGTACAGGCGCAACGGGTCCGGGCTGAGTTTCGAGCGGAAGTCGGTGTTCGTCTCCGACGGTGAAGTCTGCGACACCGAGGAAACCCTCGCAGACATCGAAGAGGCCGTCACCGCCACCGACGAGTACGACGAGTGTCGCCGCGACGAGTTCGGCGAGGGCCGCGGTCTCACGGTTCGACACACCGGGTACCACAACTCCTTCGTCCGCGTCGCGGGCGACGGGCGAGTCGTCGTCACCGGCGCCTCGGAGAACACGCACTCGCTCGCGTCGCTCGTGGAGCGGGTAGCCTCGCTACCGATGAACCGAACGCGAGTCCACCCGCTCCTCGAACCGAAGCCCGTCCGCGGCGCGCCGCGGGCGTTCCTCGGACTGTTCCTCGTCGGGTTGTTCCTCTTCGGGGCCGCGGGCCTGGGTGCCGCCGCGTACCCCGCCGACGCCTACAGCGCGCCCGAACGGGCCGTCTTCGTCGGCTACGACGCGCAGGCCGACTTCGTCCCGGGATACGACGAGACGGACGCGACGGTGGACAGAGCCGCCCTCCACGTGAGCGCGCTGGACGAGGAGGCGGTCGAACTGCAGTGGGACCGCGACGGCACCGCCAGGCTATCGGAGCACACTCGACAGTCGGTCTTCCTGTCGGCGAGGGGAGCGGAGATGCTGGACGGCGTGCGCGAGGCGGACCTCGCCCCGGCGGAACGAGAGCGAGTCTCGACGCTCGAAACCGACCTCCACGCGGCGGAGTGTCGCGTCGCGTCCGCCATCACGACTCGCATCGAGAAGGGCCGCGTCGAGGGCGACACCGCACCGCTGACGGACGCCCGACGGACCCTTCGAGAACGGGCGGCGGCCGCGGGCCACCCGTGTACCGCTTGACCGAGACGCGACGGACGGCGGCGTTCGGGGTCGTTCGGCGACGCGGAGCGATTCCCGGGAACGTCGACACGAAGTCGAAGCTATAGGTATCTGGGCCGAGACGGAGGAACTATGACCGAAAACGCCGGACTGGCGCATATCGCCGAGGCGACGGACCCGTTAGTCGGGACGTGGGCCACCATCCCCGCCCCGGCGACGGCCGAACTACTCGCCGAAATCGGGTACGACTTCGTCGCGTTCGACCAGGAACACACGCCGATAACGTACGAGACGATGGAGAACATGCTCCGCGCGGTCGACGCCGCGCCCGGAGAGACGGAATCGTTGGTCCGCGTCGCCGACGACGACCCGACGACGCTGAAGCGAACGCTCGACCTCGGTCCGACGGCGATTCTCGTCCCGATGGTCGAGACGGCCGAACAGGCGGCGGAAATCGTCGATGCGAGTCGATACCCGCCGGAGGGACGGCGGGGACTCGGTCTCGCCCGCGCGTCGGGGTACGGTCGGTCGCTCTCCGAACACGTCGAGACGGTCGAAGACTCCCTCGCCCGGTTCGTCCAGTTGGAGTCCGAACGCGCGGTCGAAAACGCCGAGGATATCGCGGCGGTGGACGGCATCGACGGCCTGTTCGTGGGGCCGGTGGACCTCTCGATGTCGATGGACCGCTTCGGGGAGTGGGACGACGAGGAGTTCATCGGCGGGGTGAACCGCGTCGTCGAAGCGGCTCACGACGCCGGTATCGCCGTCGGAACGCTCGCGACGAGCGCCGACGAACGAGAGGCCCGCCTCGACTGGGGTGTGGACTACCTCGTCGCGGGGGTGGACGCGATGCACCTCGCATCGGGGGCAGCGGACGCACTCGACCACTCGAAAGAGATCCTCAAGCGAGAGTAAGCGGGCGCGATGACGGCCGACGAACAGCGACCCGCACGTTTATGCTTCCCACCCGAAAGTACACGTCATGGTACCGACTATCACGCGAATAGAGAGCACCGAGTTCTCGTTTCCGCTGGAAGATACGGGGCACAACCCGGACGGTTTCAGTCTCGTCTACGAACCGGGAACGACGACGGAGCGAAAGCAGTTCGCGCTGAAGATACACACGGACGAGGGCATCACGGGCGAGTACATCGGCGGGAATTCGCCGGGCGCGGCGCAGTTCAACGTCGTCGCGGACTACCTCGTCGGGAAGAATCCCCTCGAACGAGAGCGACACTGGAGCGAACTGAAACGAGCGCTCAGGAAGTACGACCGGATGGGCATCGGGCCGATGGACATCGCTCTGTGGGACTTCGCCGGCAAGTACTACGGCGCGCCCATCCACGAACTCCTCGGAACCTACCGTAAGCGACTCCCCGCCTACGCTTCGACGTACGAAGCGGACGAGAACGGGGGGTTGGACTCCCCGGAGGCGTACGCCGACTTCGCCGAGGAGTGTCTCGACGCTGGTTATCCGGGGTTCAAGATGCACGTCTGGGGCTCCGACGAGTGGCGCGATATAGAGCGAGAAATCGAGACGGTCCACGCCCTCGGTGAGCGCGTCGGCGACGAGATGGACCTGATGCTCGACCCCGCCTGTCAGTACGAGACGTTCGCGGATGCGGTGAAGGTCGGTCGCGCCTGCGACGAGGAGGGGTTCTTCTGGTACGAGGACCCCTACCGCGACGGCGGCATCTCACAGCACGGTCACAAGAAACTCCGCGAGATGCTCGACACGCCGATTCTCCAGACGGAGCACATCAGGGGCCTCGAACCGCACACGGACTTCATCGCCAACGGCGCGACGGACTTCGTCCGCGCGGACCCCGAGTACGACGGCGGAATCACTGGCGCGATGAAAATCGCCCGCGTGGCGGAGGGATTCGGCCTCGACGTGGAGTTTCACGCCCCCGGTCCGGCGCAACGACACTGTATGGCCGCCGCGCGCAACGCGAACTACTACGAACTCGCACTCGTCCACCCCGAACTTCCGAACCCCATCGCCCCGGTGTACGAGGGCGGGTACTCCGATTACATAGACGCCATCGACGACGAGGGAACGGTGCCAGTTCCCGAGGGCCCCGGACTCGGCGTCGACTACGACTGGGACTACGTCGAGGCGAACAACACCGGAAGCGTCCACGTCTACGAGTGAACGTCGGAGAAAGAACGACCACCGACAGGGAGTAGCGACGACGAGGGACGAACGGGGTGACGAGCGGACGGTGAGCGCCTCCGAACCGCCGTGCGACATCTCCGGTCGTGGAGAGTCACTCCCCGCGGCGGCGGTTATACGCTGTCTCGGGAGTAGTCCGTCGCCAAAGCTTATGTGCGGATGAGAGTATGTATCACGAAATGGCGATACTGGCAGCAGTCGACGGCGACCAGAAATCCGACCGGACGATCACCGTCGGAGAGGACCTCGCGGAGGCGTACGACGACGAACTCGTCGTCGTCCACGTCCTTCCGCAGGAGGAATTCGAGGACCGAAACAACGTCAGACGGGGCGAGAAGTACACCGTCGAAGACGGGCAGAACGACGCGGAAGCGACCGCACGGGCGGTCGTCCGAACCTCGACCGATAGACCGGGGCGAATCACCGTACGCGGGCGCGTCGGCGACGTGGTCGAAGAGTTGTTGAGTGAGTCCGAACGAGTAGACGCGAAGTACCTCGTCATCGGCGGGCGCAAGCGGACGCCCGTCGGGAAGGCGCTGTTCGGCAGCACCACGCAGTCCGTCCTTTTGAGTTCGGACGTCCCCGTCGTCGCCGTGATGGACGAATGACGAGACGTAGGCCATCCCCGAGTGCGTCGGGTGCCGCGGCGATGGAGTACAAGCGTTCATTACCGAGGGGCTGAAAGTCGAACGAAACCATGGTCGAACTCGAGTTTCCCGGACGGAAACAGCTGGAAGCGGTGAACGACGCGTCGCTCGACGATCTTCCGGCGTTCGCGACGGTGCGCACGGTCACCGACCCGCCCGAGGTCGACGACGTTCGCCGGGCCACCGTCGAAGCGGTCGACGACATTCCGGCGTTCGAGGACCTCCCCCGGGGGGCCGAAGTCGCGATAACCGCCGGGAGCAGGGGGATACACGATATGCCCGCCGTTCTCTCGGCGGCCGTCGAGGAACTGCAGGACCGGGGATTCGAACCGTTCGTCATGCCCGCGATGGGGAGCCACGGCGGCGCGACGGCCGAGGGACAAGTGGAGACGCTCGCATCCCTCGGCGTCACCGAGGCGTCGATGGGCTGTGAGATTCGGTCGTCGATGGCCGTCGAGGAGGTGGCCGAAGACCCGAACGGCGAACCGGTGTACGCCGCACGGGACGCACTCGACGCCGACGCCATCCTGCTGGCGAACCGCGTGAAGCTCCACACCGACTACCGCGGACCGATAGAGTCCGGCCTCTGTAAGATGGCCGTCGTCGGACTCGGCAAGCACCGCGGCGCAGAGAACATGCACAACGCCGCCATCGCACGGGGATTCGACGAAGTGATCCCCGAACGGGCCGAACTGCTGCTCGAGGCGACGGACGTCGTCGGCGGCGTCGCAGTCGTCGAGAACGACCGCGAACACGCCGCGCGTATCGAGGGCATCCCGGTCGACAACCTCCCCGAACGCGAGACGGAACTGCTCGAACGGTCGGCGGAACTGTTCCCCTCGCTACCCGTCGAGCAGTTGGACTTCCTCATGGTGGACGAACTCGGCAAGAACGTGAGCGGGACCGGGATGGACACGAACGTCGTCGGTCGGGTCCGGTTCCACAACCAACCGGAGGTGGACACGCCGGAGATAACGCGAATCTACGTCCGGTCGCTCACCGAGGAGTCGCACGGCAACGCCATCGGTATCGGCCTCGCGGACTACATGAACCGCGACCTCCTCGAGTCGGTTGACTTCGAGGACATGTACGTGAACATCACCACGAGCGGCGAACCCGAGCGCTCGAAGGTTCCGTTCGTCGTCCCCTGCGACGCGACGGCGTTCGTCCTCGCCGCGTCGATGACGGGTGTGCCGGACCTCTCGGAGATGCGAATCGGTCGCATCACGAACACGCTCGAACCCGGAACGATGCTCGCGTCCGAACCCGTTCTCGACCAGTTGGCGGGACGGGACGACGTGGAAATCGGCGAGCGCAGGCGGTTGACGTTCGACGCCGACGGTCGGTTGACGACCGAAATCGAGCAGTAACTCCCCTACGCGTCTCCGTCGCGCACCCGTTCGAAGGTGCGCGCGACGCGGAGGAGGTGTGCGTCCTCGTGCCTCCCGGCGACGAACTGGATACCGACCGGGAGGCCGTCGCCGCCGTCGGGTACGGTCACCGCGGGGACGCCCGCGAGGTCCATCGGACGCGTGTTGTACGCGAGCGGAACGGTGAGACCCTCGTCCGCGTTCGCGTCGTAGCTGTGCGGTTGCCACGCGCCCACCTCGGGCGCGACGACGGGCATCGTCGGCGAGACGAGGGCGTGGTGGTCGGAGAGGGCCGCGTCGAACTCCGATTCGAGGGTCGCACAGACGTTCCGCGCGCGGGTGTAGTGGCGGCCGTCGTATCGGTCGAGGAGGGCCGCGCCGACGAGGGCGCGTTCGCGGACCACGTCGCCGAATCCGACGCCCGCGGCGGACTGCCGAGCGCTCGCGGCGTCGTACCGGGACGTGTCGAACGGGCCGGGGCGCTCTATCGGCAGTCCGTTCCGACGAAGCGCGGCGGCGAACTCGACGTTCGTGACGGCGTTCCAGACGTAGACGGCGTCTTCGATGGTCGGCAGTCGGACGGGTTCGACCGTCGCGCCGGCGGCTTCCAGCGCCGTTATCGTCTCCTCGAATCGGTCGCGCACCGCCGCGGAGACGTGGTCGGAGAGAAGTTCCTCGGGGACGCCGAACGACAGGTCCGCAGGCTCGGACGCGTCGGTCAGTCCGGCCGCGCACTCGCCGACCGAAATCCCCGTCGCTAACGCCGACGAGGGGTCGCGGGAGTCGTACCCCCCGATTACGTCGAAGCCGACGGCCGCCGTCTCGACGTCCGGCGCGAGCGTTCCGATGTGGTCGAGCGTGTACGCCAAGTCGACGAACCCGTCGCGCGGGACCGCGCCCCACGAGGGTTTGAATCCGACGACGCCGCAGAACGACGCCGGGATGCGGACCGACCCGCCGGTGTCGCTCCCGAGAGCGAGGTCCGCGGAGCCCTCGGCGACGGCGGCGGCGCTTCCCGACGACGACCCGCCCGCGACCCGACGCTCGTCCGCCGGGTTGGTCACCGGCCCGAATCCGCTCGTCTCGCTCGTCGGTCCGTAGGCGAGTTCGTCCATGTTCGTCTTGCCGACGACGCGGGCGCCCGCCGAGAGCAGTCGG
>NZ_AOIV01000037.1 GCF_000337095.1 Halogeometricum pallidum JCM 14848 | reverse complement strand
GCCATCAGAGATGTGTATAAGAGACAGTCGGAGAGGGGACCGTCGGCGTCTTCCTCCGCCGTGAACGCCGTGATGTAGGCGTTGTGCGGGTCCTCCTCCTCGACCGGCGCGCGAACGTCGCGCACGGCTATCGACTCCGCGGCGTCCGCCGGCGCGAGTTCGTCGAGTGCGGCGTACCCGTCTATCTCGTCGTTCACGCCGCGGGCGAACCGCTCCGCGTCCTCGTCCGAGAGGTCGAACCCCATCGACTCGCCGGCCTCTGCGACCCACGCCGCAGAGACTGACGAGAGAGGCATCCCCACTACGGACTCCCCCGGTCGGTCGGTGTGTCATCGAATCTCATCGTGCGTCCGCGAGTCACGGGGGAAGCCCGCATAACCGTTCGGGTGCGCGACGTGTTCGGCGGTCGCTCCCGCGTCGGCGACTGCGAGCGGATTCCGAGACGGTAAAGCGCTCGCTCGAAAAAGGGTCAACAGTCAATGGATCGGTTGTACTGGCGAACGGTTTCGCTCGTCTCCCTGTGGCAGGTCGCGGCGAGCATCTGTTATTACACGGTGTTCGCGGCGACGCCGTTCTTTCGCGACGTGTTCGGCTTATCGCGGTTTACGCTCGGATTCGTCGTGACGGCGCTCACACTCGGCTACGCGGTCTGGTTGCTACCGCTCGGTGCGCTGGTCGATCGATTCGGCGAGCGACGCACGCTCATCATCGGTCTCGTCGGTCTCTCCGCCGGGGCCGCAGCGGTCGCGGGCGCTCCGACGTACGCCCTCCTCCTCGCGGCGGCCTTTTTCCTCGGTTCGGCGTACGCGACGGCGATTCCGGGGACGAACAAAGCGGTTTACGACAACATCGCCGCAGGCCGCCAGAATCTCGCAATCGGAATCAAACAGGTTGGCGTTACAGCCGGTAGCGGAATCAGTTCGTTGCTGGTAACCGGCCTCGCGGGCGTCCTCTTCTGGCAGGCCGGATTTCTCGTTGCGGCCGGTGTCGGTCTCATCGTCGCCGTCATCTTCGCACTCTCGTATCGCGGTGCAGATAGCGGCGGACCGGCGGAGTATCCGGATTTTCGAGCTCTCTCCCGCAACCGTCCGTACCGCGTGTTACTCGCGTCGGGGTTCTTCCTCGGCGCAGCATTGTTCACGACAACGGGGTACACGATTCTCTATCTTCACGAGGCGATCGGTACGTCGATCGCTTTCGGCGGTATCGTGCTCGCGCTCGTACAACTGTTCGGCAGCGCGGGCCGCCTCGTCGGAGGGTGGTTGAGCGACAATCTGCCCGGCGAACCCCAGCGCAGAATCGGTTCGATCCTGATCGTGCAAGCCGTCGCCGGTGCTGCGCTGTTCGTCGCCGTTGCCGCGACCGATAGCATCCGGAGTGCCGTCGTCGCGTTTTCCGCGCTCGGGTTCTTCGTCCTCGGAAATACCGGCGTCTACTACTCCTACATGGCAACGCTGGTCACGTCCGACGAGATGGGCGGTGCGACCGCCGGCGGTCAACTCGCGCTCGTGGCCGGTTCGGTCGTCGCCCCGCCCGCCTTCGGCTACCTCGCAGACACGGTCGGCTACCGGGGTTCGTGGTGGCTGCTCGCCCTGGGCACCGTCACAGCGTCCGGACTGCTCGCCTACGGTATCCGACTCGAACCGCCGGTCGACGAGCCAGCGATGCGGGAGTGACCCCGACAGAGGCCCGGAGGTGAATCGGGATACGGTTCCCTGGTTACGAAACGAATCGTACCACCCAGAATTTCATATAGCGTCATAGAGTATACTCGTTGTCGCCGGTACAGGAGTGCAAATATTGGTGTTCACACAGACTGTAAGGGTCTGTGTGTCCCCAAAACTTATCTTAATTCTTATCAAACAGCGCTACCGACCGAATATGCTCGACTCAGAACTGGTGAGGGGGACGGCGGGCGTCGTACGAACCGCTCGCGACGAGGAGCGAAAATCGGGAGGCTCTCGTGGCTGAGACGGACGGTTCGGCCGAACGCGCCGCGGACGTCTCCTGGACGCTCCTCGACGTCGAGGAGTTGACCGAGGCGTACTGGACCGTCGTCGCGCCCGCGTTCGAGGCGGACGGGGGGGACCCGCGCGCGGAGAAACCGACGCATCGGTGGCTTCGAGAGCACGGCTTTCGGCCGCTCCTGTACGCGCTCAGGGAGTACCACGACCGGACGTTCGAGCAGTTCTGGCGCGACGATCTGGGTCTCGAACCGCCGGCCCAGGGGCCCAAGTGGGCGACCGGAGACGAGCGAACCGTCGACGCGCTGGAGTCGTTTCTGACGTCGCGGCGGGACCGGAAAGGGCTCGCAGACTCCTCGATCGACACCCTCCGGTACCGGCTGAACCGCTACGTCCGGGCGTACGGGGACGCGAACGGGACGGACGACCTGCTCAGCCCGGTGGCCCGCGACGGCGACGCGCCGGCGCACGAGGCCGTGGACGCCTGCTGGGCCGCGTTCGACCGCCTACACGACGAACTCGACGGCGGTCGAACGAAGCGGCGCATCCACCTCGCCGTCGAGAACTGGTACGCGCACCTGGTCCGGCGGAAGTGGGCGGCCGTGAACCCGGCGGACGGCCTCGACGAGGAGTTCGACTGGTCGACCGACTCGGGGGGCGACGCCGACGGCGACACGCCGTGTCTGACGCCGTCGCACGTCCGCTCGCTGTATCGAACCGCGGCCGATTCCGAGGGGCGACTCCTCGTGCTGGCGCTGTGCGCGTGGGGGCTCCGGCCGAACGAAGTCGCCGGCCTGTCCGCCGAGCAGTTCGTCCTCGACGTCGACGACGGGGACGTGCCGTTCATCGACTTCCGGGAGCGAAAGAACGGTCCCGGGGAGGTGTCGCTGCTGTACGGTCGGGAGGAACTCGAATCGCACCTCGCCGCCCGCGAACGAGAGGACGACTGGAACGGCTACCTGTTCCCGTCGCCGCACGCCTCGCGCGAGCACGTCTCCCGGTGGACCGTCTGGAAGCGGTTCGAGCGACTGAGCGACCGGGCCGGCCTCCCCGACGCCGTCGACGGCGTCTCCACCTCTCCGAAGTTGGGGCGGCGCTTCTGGTACGACGCGTACTCCTCCTCGCTCGACGTCGTCCTCGGGAGTTTAGACGAGATAGCCGCCGAACAGGGGAGTTCGAGCGCTGAGGTCGTCCTCCACAGCTACCTCTCGGACGCGCGCGCGAGGCAACTCCGCCGGGCGCACATGCGAGACCGGCTGGCGGCGGCGTTCGAGGGGGAAGCGTCGGAACCGTAACCGTGACCGACGGCGGCACCCCGTGACGGACGACCCGAAACGCCAAAGCATGTCGCTTCCGCGTCGGGTCGCCTCCGAGGTTTATTGGAGATAGCCCCCGACGGCACGACGCATGGACCGAATCGGACTCGTCGGCGTCGGCTATATCGGCACGGAGTTCCTCGACCGACTGCTCCCCGACCGCGAGGTGACGGTGTACGATACCGACGACGGACGGGTCGAACGCGCGGTCGACCGCGGCGCGACGGCGGCCGACTCGCCGGCGGCGGTCGCCGAGGAAACGGACGCGGTGGTGATGGCGGTGCCCGGGACGCCGGAGGTGGAGGCGACGATGGAGGGCGAGAACGGACTCGCGGGGTCGCTCTCCCGGGACCAACTCCTCGTCGACGCCACGACCACGCACCCGGACACCTCGCTCGCCTGCGAGGAACTGTGCGCCGAGGCGGGGGCGAAATTCGTCGAAGCGCCCATCACCGGCGCAGCGCCGCGAGAGGGCTACCAGATGATGATCGGCGGTACCGGGGAGAATTACGCGGCGGCGACAGCGTTGCTCGACGTCCTCTCCGACGCGCACGTCAGAGTCGGCCCGGTCCCCGACGGGACGATACTTAAAATCGGCCTCCAGATGCGCTACGCCGGGCGGAGAGCGCTCGACGCGGAGATAGTCGAGTTCGCCCGCGACAACGGCGTCGACCCGACGCTGTTCGCCGAGTTCTTCGGCATGGACGTCCCCGAGAACTACTTCACCGGCGACTTCACAAGGGACGTCGAGGGCCTCGGCGGTCGGGCCATCTGGGACAAGGACATCGGCTACGCGCGGTCGGTCGCTCACGAGGAGGGGACGGCCCTGCCGATGAACGCCGTGGTCCACGAAGCCTTCCGCGCGACTCGCCGCCTCGCGGACGACGACGAGAAGGACGCCTCGGCGCTGATTCGGTACTGGATGGCGCTCAACGGCGCCGAGGACCGGTACGAGTAGCGCCGCCACCGCCCGCGGATGCGCCGCGCACTGGTGCGGGGGAACGCGACGGCGTTGCGACGGCTACTCCCGCAAGAACGACTCGTCCCCCCGTCGGTCGCGCAGGTCGCGGAAGCGTTGGCGCTGGTCGCGCACCGCCGGCGTCGACTCCGCGTAGGCGTGGTCGAACATCGCTTCGGGGTCGGCCTCGAACGACTCCATCCGGTCGACGGCGTCCGCCAGCGTCTCGGTTATCTCCGACTCCATCTCCGCTTTCCGCGCGTCGTCCAGGTTCCCCCGGTCGCGGAGGAACGTCTCGAAACGGTCCAAGGGGTCCTTCGTTCGCCACTCCTCGACCTCCTCGTCGTCGCGATAGACGGAGGGGTCGTCGGCCGTCGTGTGCGCGCCGAAGCGGTACTGCACCGCCTCGAGGAGCGTCGGACGGGGATGCTCGCCCGCGGCGTCGAGCGCTCGTTCGCGGGCGGCCCTCGTCACGACGTACGTCGCCAACGGGTCCATCCCGTCCACCCGTACCCCGTCGAAACCGTACGCGTCGGCCTTCTGCGCGAACGTCTCGCTCGCCGTCTGCCGCGCCCGCGGCGTCGAGATGGCCCACTGGTTGTTGTTGCAGACGAAGACGGCGGGCACGTCGTACACGCCGGCGAAGTTCATCGCCTCGTGGAAATCCCCCTCGCTGGTCGCCCCGTCGCCGAAGTGCGCGACCGCCACGCGCGACTCCTCCCGTAGCTTCATCGCCATCGCCGCGCCGACGACGTGCGGGAGGTGGTCCGCGATGGCGATGTTCAGCGGGAAGATTTCGCGGTCCGCCAGCGCTTCGTTCCCCGCCTCGTGGCCCGCCCAGTAGAGGAGATACTCCCACGGGAACCCGCGGCCGACGACGGCGCCGTGCTCGCGGTACTGGTAGGAGACGAGGTCCTCGGGGGCGAGCGCGTACGTCGAGCCCATCTGCGAGCCCTCCTGCCCGGCGAGCGACGAGTACGTCCCGATGCGACCCTGCCGCTGGAGGCTTATCATCCGCTCGTCGAACCGCCGACAGAACAGCATGTCGCGGTACATCGAGACGAACGTCCCTTCGCTCAGGTCCGGCAGGAGATCCGGCGCGACGACGGTCCCGTCGGCGTCCAGCACTCGCACCGTGTCGTCCGGTTCGCGCGACAGCACGTCGTCCCTCGATACCATAGTATTCGGTCCATCACGGACGACGGATAAGAAACGTCGGGTCGGCGAACGCCGCGGTCCGAGGCGGGCGGCGTCGAGTGCCGTTCGCGTCCCACCCCCCCTCGTTTCCGACGTTCTTCGATGTCCGGTCTCGGTGGCGTGAACACCACCAGCGTCCTCCGGATTCCAGTGGTGCGGACGGCGGGAATTGCGGTGTTTCGACCGTCGGCCGCGAGAGCCTTTTGCCGCTCCCGCCCCTAGCATCGCCGATGGAGTATTCCGCCCTCGTCGACGTGTACGACCGTCTCGCGGCGACGGCCTCGAACAACGAGAAATGCGATATCGTCGCCGAGTCGTTCGCCGGCGCCGGCGACCTCCTGCCGCGACTCGCCGTCCTCGTGCGGGGGCGACTGTTCCCCGCGTACGACCGCGGCGAACTCGGCGTCTCCTCCAGTCTCACCTTGGAGGCAATCCTCGCGGCGACGGGCGCCGCCGAGAGCGAGGTGCGCGAGCGGTGGCGGGAGACCGGCGACCTCGGCGACGCGGCGGCGTGGGCGGTCGACAACGGCGGCCAGCAGACGCTGTTCTCCCGCGAGTTGACCGTCGAACGCGTCCACGACGACCTGCGCGGACTGGCCGACTTCGAGGGGGAGGGGAGCCAGGGGCGGCGCGTCGACGCCCTCGCCGGACTGGTCTCCGACGCGACGGCCGACGAGGCGCGCTACGTCGTTCGGACCGCCCTCGGACACCTGCGCGTCGGCGTCGGCGAAGGGACCATCAGAGACGCCGTCGCCGTCGCCTTCCTCGGCGACGAGGAGGGGTCGACCGAGGCGGTCGAACGCGCCTACCAGGTGACGAACGACTTCGGCGTCGTCGCGGAGACGGCGCGCGACGGCGGCGTCGACGCCCTCCGCGAACTCGACGTGGAACTGTTCAGACCGATTCAGTTGATGCTCGCCGAGAAGGCCGAGACGCTGGGCGAGGGCCTCGCCGACGCGGCGGCAGACGGCGGGGAGGCGGTCCGGTGTGAGTACAAGTACGACGGAATTCGAGTGCAGATACACGTCGACGGAGACGAGGTGCGACTGTTCACGAGGCGCCTCGAAGAGGTGACGCCGCAGTTCCCGGACGTCGTCCGCGCGGTTCGCGAGGGCGTCGCGGCCGAGCGAGCCATCTTCGACGGCGAACTCGTCGGGTACGCACCCGAAACTGTCGCCGAAGAGCGTCGCTCGCCGGTCGTCTTCCAGACGCTCTCCCGGCGGGTCAAACGCGAGTCCGACATCGAGGAGATCGTCAGAGAGATTCCCGTCGTCGTCCACCTGTTCGACTGCCTCTACGACGGCGAGACGGCGCTGGACCGCCCGGCGTCCGAACGGCTGGACCGCCTCGAAGCCGCGTTCTCGCCGGTCGCGCCGGACGCCGAGGCCGGCGTCGCCGGCCTCGAACGGGCGACTTCGGCGTCGGCGTCGCCCGACGATCCCGACCCGGCGGCGGCGCTCTACGAGGAGGCGCTGGAACGCGGTCACGAAGGGCTGATGATGAAGAACGCGGCCGCGGCGTACCAACCGGGTCGGCGCGTCGGGCGCATGCTGAAACTCAAGCCGACGATGGAACCGCTCGACCTGGTGGTGACCCGCGCGAAGTACAGCGAGGGCCGGCGGAGCGAGTGGCTGGGTCGGCTCTACCTCGCCTGCTACGACCCGGAGACGGACGAACTGCGGGAGGTCGGCCGGCTCTCCACCGGCTACACCGACGAGGAACTCGCGGCCCTCACCGAGGAACTGGAGGCGCGGGTCGTCAACCGGGACGGCCGCCTCGTCGAACTGGAACCCGAAGTGGTGTTAGCGGTTGAGTACGAGGAGATACAGTCCTCGACGGAGTACGAGTCGGGGTACGCGCTCCGCTTCCCGCGCTTTCTGAACGTCCGCGCGGACCTGGGACGAACGGACGCCGACACGTTCGACCGGGTCGAATCGCTGTACGACTCGCAGTAAACGCGACGATCTGCCGGCCGTCGCCGGATTCCGTGGTTCCATTCGGTGGTCCGGACCCGCGTCGCCCGGAACCCCCTTGCCTCTGCGAGCGCTACGGACCGACGTGACGGTCCAGTACCGCGACGGCATCGAGATAACGCTCTCCGATGGAACCCGCGTCGTCTGCGACGCGGACGACCCGCCGGGTTCGTCCGCCGACGGACCCGCCGGCGACGTGACCGTCGTCTCCCACGCGCACGGCGACCACTTCCCCGAGGGCGAGGCCACGGCGGTGTGTTCGCCCCTGACCGCCGACCTGGCGTCGGCGCGTCGCGAGATACCCCTGCACGCGACGACGGACGACCGAATCGAGTTGCTCCCGGCGGGCCACGTCGCCGGGTCGACGGCCGCCCTCGTGACCGACCCGGACGGCACGCGCTACCTCTACACGGGCGACGTCTGCACCCGGTCGCGATTCTACCTCGACGGCTTCGAACCGCCGGACGCGGACGTGCTGATAACCGAGACGACGTACGGCGAACCGGAGTACGTCTTCCCCGACCACGAGACGGTCGCCGCCGATATCGTCTCGTGGCTTCGGGAGACGGACGAACCCGTCATCCTGTTCGGCTACGCCCTCGGCCGGGCGCAGAAGCTCCAGTTGCTCGCCGAGGAGGCGGGCCGCGAGCGACTGTTCACCACGGACGCCGTCTTCCGAGTGAACGACGTGGTGGCGTCGCACCTCGACGTGTCGTTCGGCGCCGACCGGTACGAGGCCGAGACGGAACTGGGGCCGGGAGACGCCCTCGTCCTCCCGATGACGACGGCGCGAATCGACTGGATCCGGAACCTCGCCGAGGAGACGGGCGCCCTCAAGGCCGGCTTCTCGGGGTGGGCCGTCGACGACGCGTTCGAGTTCCGCGGCGAGTTCGACGAGACGTTTCCGCTGTCGGACCACTGCGACTTCGCCGAACTCCGTGACCTCGTCGACGCAGTCGACCCCGACCGGGTGTACACCCAGCACGGGTCGACGGACGCCTTCGCGGAGACGTTGACGCGGCGCGGCTACGAGGCGACGGCGCTGAAGCGGAATCAGACCGCCCTCGGCGATTTCTGAGAGGGTCGTCGAGCGTCGGTCCCGTCGAGGCCGAGCCGGTCCGCTTGCCAGAGGGACTATGCGGGTCCGGAACGACCTTCTAACGACCGATGACAGAACCTCACCCCGCCGGTATCGGTGCCCACGGGGGCATCTCGCTCGAACGGATCGGCCGCTTCGAGTCCGGACAGTTCGCCGAGGACGCGGCCGAGATAATCGCCCACAGCGAGCGCGTCGACGCCCTCTTCGTCGTCAACGCCGACATCGGCGGCGTCGACGTGCTCGACGTGTCCGACCCGAGCGACCCCGAACGCCTCGACCGACTCGTTCTCGGGGACGTCTGGGACGGGACCGGTGAGGTGACGAACGTGGCGCTTCGGGACGACGTATCGGTCGGCGGCGACCGCACCTCCGTGCTAGCCGTCGCCGCCGTCGCCGAGGAACCGGGGGACTCCGGGCGGGTCGTCTTCTACGACGCCGTCGAACGGACGCACGTGGCGAACGTCGAAGTCGGCGTGGCCCCGGACAAGGTCGGATTCACGCCCGACGGGACGCGCGTGCTCACGGCCGACTCCGGCGAACCGAGCGACGACTACTCCGTCGACCCGCCGGGGACGGTGAGCGTGATAGACGTGCGCGACGGCCTCGACGCGGCTTCCGTGGCGCGGGCCGATTTCACCGGCTACGACGGCCGGGAGGACGAACTTCGGGAGCGAGGCGTGCGAATCTTCGGACCGAACCCGAAGGCGTCGACCGACCTCGAACCCGAGTACCTCACCGTCTCGGAGGACTCCGAGACGGCGTACGTCGTCCTGCAGGTGAACAACGCCCTCGCCGTCGTCGATATCGAGTCGGCGTCCGTCGAGGAGATTCACCCGTTCGGCTACAAGGACCACCACGCGACCGGGAACGAACTCGACGCCAGCGACGTCGACCGCCTCTGCATCCGCAACTGGCCGGTGTACGGGATGTACCAACCCGACGCCATCGACCGCTACGAGGCCGCGGGGGAGACGTACCTCGTCACCGCGAACGAGGGCGCGATGCGCGATACCGAGGGGTTCAGCGAGGTGACGACCGTCTCCGAGTTGGACCTCGACCCGGAGGCGTTCGACCTCGGGGACGTCTCGAGCGTCGAGAGCGTCGAGGAGTTGCAGGAGGCCGAACACCTCGGCAACCTCCTGACGACGACCGAGTACGGCGACGTCGACGGCGACGGCCTGCACGAGGAACTGTACGCCTTCGGCGGGCGGTCGTTCGCCATCTGGACGACGGAGGGCGAACTCGTCTACGATAGCGGCGCCGACTTCGAGTTGCTCGTGGCGATGCACCACCCCGAACATTTCAACGCGGACGGTCTTCGGAACGCGCCGTTCGCGCAGAGCACGACAAAAGGTCCCGAACCGGAGGGCATCACCGTCGGCGAGGTGGACGGTCGGACGTACGCGTTCGTCGGCCTGGAACGGATCGGAAGCGTCGTCGTCTACGACGTGAGCGACCCGCACAACCCCTCGTTCGTCCAGTATCTCAACAACCGCGATTTCGACGTCGACCCGATGTCGGACGTCGAGGAGGGCGACGCGGACGCGGGCGACGCCGGCGACCTCGGACCGGAGGGCGTGACGTTCGTCTCGCGCGCCGAGGGCCCCGTCGACACCCCCCTCGTCGCCGTCGGCAACGAACTCAGCGGGACGACGACGATGTACCGGGTGCGACGACCGACCGAGTAGTCCGAGACGACGAGTCCGGCAGGTCTCCGAGAGAGCGTAAGAAACGCTCTCTCGGCGCAGTATCCCGGAATGACGAGTTATTCAAAACTGGCAAAGAAAGCAAATACGGGTTTACCATCAAAATTTCTTTGGCAGCTTTGGTAGTTTTGCCTTCCAGCGACCCTCAGACTGGGGAAAACCAGTTGGGTCCGATAACTTACATTCAAGAGAAGGACGTGACGAGGCCCTCAATCCGCTCGCGTTCGAGTCCGCGGCGGGGTCGAAATCGAAGGGGACACTTTATCGGGACGAGTATCCGTCTACTGAGGCCCGGTACCTCGATCGAACACCGATCGGTTGGCGTATCGGGACGGCGGGGTGGACCGCTTCAGTCACCGCGTCGGTGAGTGTCACTCGGAATAACCATCAGAAGTGAGTGTACAAAAATCGGCGGTGCGCGGGCGAGGGACCGAGAGGGAACGTCGATCATCGCGCCGCGGAACCGCCCGCCGTGCGAACCCTCGCGTTTAAGCGACCGCCCGACGAGTGGCGAATATGAGCGACACGACGGCGAGTCGCATCCGGGAGACGGGTATCGTCGCTATCGTCCGCGGGACCGACGCCGACACCGCCATCGAGACGGTCGACGCGATTCGGCGCGGCGGCGTTCCGACGGTCGAGATTACGGCCAACACCGAGGGCGTCCTCGACATGATTCGGGACGTCTCCTCGTCGTTCGCGGCGGACGAGGTGACCGTCGGCGCGGGGACGGTGCTCGACGCCGAGACGGCGCGCGCGACGACGCTCGCCGGCGCGGAGTTCCTCGTCACGCCGTCGTTCGACGACGGCGTGGTCCGCACCGCGAACCGCTACGGGAAGCCCTCGCTGGTCGGCGTCGCGACGCCCACCGAGGCCGTCCGCGCGTTCGAGGCGGGCGCAGACATGGTGAAGGTGTTCCCGGCGGGGACGCTGGGGCCGGGGTTCGTCTCCGCACTGGGCGGACCGCTGGGTCACATTCCGACCGTGCCGACGGGCGGCGTGAACCTCGACAACGTCCGCGACTTCTTCGAGGCGGGCGCGGCGGCCGTCGGCGTCGGCAGTTCCATCGTCGACAACGACGCCGTCGCTCGCGGCGACTTCGACGTCATCGAGGAGAACGCCCGGGACTTCGTCGCCGCCGTCGAGGACGCCCGCGCCGAGTGAGCGACGGCGGAAAGCGGACGCCGTTCGCTATTCTCTGCGCGCGCGGTAGTCGGGGAGCGTGTCGTCCTGCATGACCGCGGCGCGTCCACCGTCCGCGAGGAGGTGCGCGCCCGTGACGAACGCCGCGTCGTCGCTGGCGAGAAAGGAGACGACGCCCGCGATGTCCTCCGGCGTGCCGAGGCGACCGACCGGGTGTATCGCCTCCAGTTCGCGGCGTCGCTCGTCGGACATCCCTTCGGTCGTGCGGTCGATGTCGACCCACCCCGGATTGACCGTGTTGACGCGGACGTCCGGCCCGAAGTCCAGCGCCATCGCGCGCGTCATCCCGTTGATGCCCGCCTTTACGGCGTTGTAGGGGAATTTCCCCGGCATCGTGAGGAACGCGTGGTTCGAGGAGACGTTGACGACCGACCCCCGGTCCATCTCGGCGACTGCGCGCTTCGCGCAGAGCCAGTACGAACGGAAGTCGGTCTCCAAGACGAACTCCCAGTCGTCCATCGACGCCTCGCCGGCGCCGGTGTCCGTCTCGACGCCCGCGTTGTTCACGAGGACGTCGAGGCCGCCGAACGCCCCGACGGTCGCATCGACGAGTGCGGCGATGTCGTCGGGGTCGCGCACGTCCGCCTCGACGAACGCCGCCTCGCCGCCGTTCTCGCGGATTCGCTCGGCGACGGCCTCCCCCGCCTCGGCGGTTCGGCCGGTGACGACGACGTCCGCCCCCTCTGCGGCGAGTCGTTCCGCGATGCCCGCGCCGATGCCTCGCGTCGACCCGGTGACGAGTGCGATATCGCCCTCGAATCGACCGGGGACGGGCGTCGAGTCGCCGCCTACCATTCCGCGACGCTCCCGTCGGGGTGGCGCCACACGGGGTTGTGCCAGTCGTCGTGACCGGCGCGCTCTTCGACCATCGAGACGTCGATGTCGACGCCGAGGCCCGGCCCGTCCGGGATGTCGACGAAGCCCTCGTCGTACTCGAAGACGCTCGGGTCCGCGAGGTAGTCGAGCACGTCGCTCGTCTCGTTGTAGTGGATGTCGAGGCTCTGCTCTTGGATGAGAGCGTTCGGGGCGCAGGCGTCCACCTGCAGGCACGCCGCCAGCGCGATGGGGCCGAGCGGACAGTGCGGCGCCAGCGCCACGTCGTACGCCTCGGCCATCGCGGCTATCTTGTTCACCTCGGTGATGCCGCCCGCGTGGCTCACGTCGGGTTGGATGATGTCGACGACGCCCTGTTCGAACACCTCCTTGAAGTCCCACCGGGAGAACATCCGTTCGCCCGTGGCGATGGGCGTCGAGGTGTGGGCGGCGATTTCGGGCAGCGCGTCGTTGTGCTCCGGTAGCACCGGTTCCTCCAAGAAGAAGGGGTCGTGGTCGGAGAGCGCCTCCGCGAGGCGCTTGGCCATCGGCTTCGTCACGCGGCCGTGGAAGTCGACGCCGATGTCCACCTCGTCGCCCACCGCCTCGCGGACGGCGCCGAGTCGGTCGACGGCGCGCGAGACGGCCTTCGGCGAGTCGATGCGCCGGAGTTCGGACGTGGCGTTCATCTTCAACGCGGTGAAGCCGGCATCGACTTTCTCTCGGGCGGCGTCGGCGACGCCGTCGGGTCGGTCGCCGCCGATCCACTGGTAGACGCGGATTCTGTCTCGGGCCTTCCCGCCGAGCAACTCGTGGACGGGCGCGTCGTGGTGTTTTCCCTTGATGTCCCAGAGCGCCTGGTCGACGCCCGCGATGGCGCTCATGAGGACGGGGCCGCCGCGGTAGAAGCCGCCGCGGTACATCGTCTGCCAGTGGTCCTCGATGCGGAGCGGGTCGCTCCCGAGGAGGTAGGTGTCCATCAACTCTTCGACGGCGGTTCTGACGGTTCGCGCGCGGCCCTCGACGACGGGTTCTCCCCACCCGACGAGACCGGTGTCGGTCTCGACGCGGAGAAACAGCCATCGGGGCGGTACGGCGTAGAGGTCGTAATCGACTATCTTCATGGTGTATCGGTGATCGGTGTCTGCGTCGGTCGTCCGCGGTTCGATTCGGCGTCTCGGCGAGCGTTCGCGTGTGTGTTCATAGCGTGCGGTGGCTTATTTTCTCGCACGGTCGTCCGGTGGTCGCTCTCTTCTCGCCCCCTCAGTCGAGTCCGACGCGGGAGCGGAACGCGGGCGTCCCCGACGCGTCGGGGTCGTACCGGAACAGCGACCCGGCCAGTTCCCCCTCGTCGGGGCGGCCGTCGCCGCCGGCCGTCGTGACGTAGAGGTCGTCCAGCGACCGACCGCCGAACGCCGCGCTCGACACCTTGCGGGCCGGGAACTCGATTCGCTCCCGTTCCTCGCCCGCGGGCGAGTACCGGACGAGGACGCCGCCGTTCCATCGGGCCGACCAAACGTCGCCCGCCGCGTCGACGGTCAGTCCGTCGGGAACGCCCGCCTCGCCGCCCGTGTCGACGAACACCGAGCGGTTCGACAGGCCGCCCGTCTCGACGTCGTAGTCGAACGCGTATATCGTCTCCTCCTCGGAGACCGTGAAGTAGAACGTCTCCCAGTCGGGCGAAAATCCCATCCCGTTCGGGATGTCCGCCTCGTCGACGACGCGGGTGAACCCCGCGTCGCGGTCCAGACGGTAGAGCGCCCCGAGGCGGTCCTCGGTGGGCATCGTCCCGCAGAAGACGCGGCCCTCGGGGTCGGCGATGACGTCGTTGAAGCGCGTGTCGGCCGCCTCGCCGAGGGTGGCGACCCGCGTCGCCGTCTCGCTCTCCGCCTCCCAGCGGTCGACGGCGCCGCCCGCGCCGAACAGCAGCAGCGATCCGTCGGCCTGCACGGTCACGCCGCCGACCGGGTTCCCCTCGCGGACGAGTCCGTGCTCGTCGGTCTCGGGGTCGTACCGGTACAGCAGTCCGTTCGGGATGTCGACCCAGTACAGCGCTTCCTCGTCGACGTGCCAGACCGGACCCTCGCCCGTCTCGCACGGGTAGTCGGCCACGAGTTCGAGTGCCATGGGTCTCCCTCTCGGGCGAGCGACTACTGTCTTTTGGGTTCGAGCGGAACGCCCCCACGCGAGTCACGGTCGCTCCTCCGCCGAGAGGTCGGACGGGGCCGCGTCCGTGACCGCGACGTCGTACGGAGCAACCGTCGGACCGCCGACGACCCACTCGGCGTCCCCGGGCGCGTCGACGGCGAACGGGTCCGCGCCGAAGTTCGCCACCCACGTCAGTCCGCCGCGGTTCGCGATGCGGACCTGCGGCGGGAGGGGGTCCGTCGTCGGGACGCCCGCGCGGTCCAACAGGTCGCCGACGACGGCGCCCGCGAGGTCAGCGTCCGGCCACGTCCCGACGTACGTCGCGGACCCGTCGCCGACGGCGTTCCGAACGACGGCCGGTGTCCCGTCCGCCCGTCCGCCCTCGTAGCGCCCCTCGACCGACGCGCCCCCGTCGGCGGGTGCGAGCCACTCGTTCCAGACGCGGGCCTCGTAGCGGTCGCCCCCGCAGACGACGTCGCTCGCGAGCGATTCGGGGACGCTCTCGTGTTGGTCGACGTCGGCGCCGACGAGTCCGCGGAGCGGACCGGGACGCGGCGCGCCGTGGAGCGTATCGTACGGGTCTTTCACGCCCGAGCGCATCGTCACGAGGAGTTCGCCGCCGTCGGCGACGTACTCCTCCAGTCGCGCCGCGAGTTCGTCGTCCGCGAGGTACAGCGTCGGCGCGACGACGGCGTCGTAGGCCGTCAGGTCGGCGGACGACGGAACGACGTCGACGCCGACGGACCGGGCCCGGAGCGCCGCGTAGTACGTCTCCGCGTGGTCCCAGTAGTCGAACTCCGGCGTCATCGGCTCTATCTCCAACGCCCAGAGGTTGTCGTAGTCGTGGAGGAGCGCCACGTCGCCGGTCGGTGCCGACGCCCCCTCTCCGACCTCGTCGCCCTCGTCCGATTCCGCGGCCTCGCGGAGCGTTTCGAGGTCAGAGGCGGCGTTCGCGGCGTCGCGGTACCCGGCGTCGGGCGTCCCGTCCGCCGCGAGCAGTCCGCTGTGGTACTGCTCCTGTCCCGTTCGGCACCGCCGCCACCGGAAGTACGAGACGACGCCCGCGCCGTGGGCCGTCGCGTAGTGCGCCCACAGGCGCATCGCCCCCTCGGCGGGTTGCGGGGAGTACGGTGGCCAGTTGATGTCGCCCGGTTGCTGTTCCATCACCCAGTGAGCGCCGTCGGCCGCGCACCGGTACAGGTCGTGGTCGAGGCCGAGGTTGTCCGGGTCGCCCGCGCGGAACTGTTCTTCCGTGACGGGGCCGCGCCGTTCCTGCACGTGTCCGGTCGGGTAGGAGTCCCACGAGGCGAAATCGAGGTCCTCGGCCACGTCGTAGGCGTTCAGCCCGTCGTGCGACATGAAGTTGTGCGTGACGAACCAGTCGTCGTTCGCCTCGCGGAGCGTCTCGGTCTGCAGGCGGTTGTACGCGACGACGCCGTCGCTGCTGAAGCGCCGGTAATCGAGCAGGCGCGAAGGATGGTGGTCGGCCGCGGCGTGCCGCGGCGGGTCCACCTGCGAGAGGTCGTTCAGGTCCTGACTCCAGAAGGCGTTGCCCCACCGCTCGTTGAGCGTCTCCGCGTCGCCGTACTTCTCGCGGAGCCACGTCCGGAACGCGCTGGCGCAGTCGTCGCAGTAGCAGCGGAGCGTGCCGTGACAGCCGTACTCGTTGTCGGTCTGCCATCCCGCCACCGCCGGGTGGTCGGCGTAGCGCTCTGCGAGCGTCCCGACGATGCGGCGGGTCTCCCGCCGGAAGACCTCCGAGTTGTAACAGTAGTGCCGACGGCCGCCGTAGTGGCGCGTCGTCCCGTCGGCCTCCTCCTGCAGTATCTCCGGATGCTCGTCGACTAACCACTTCGGCGGCGCGGCCGTCGGCGTACAGAGGACCGCCTTCATGCCGTAGTCGTCCACGAGTTCGACGGCGCGGTCCAGCCACCCGAACTCGTACTCGCCGGGTTCGGGTTCCAGTTTCGACCACGCGAACTCGCCCATCCGGACGTACCGCAGGCCGGCCTCGGCCATCCGTTCGACGTCGGTCTCCATTCGGTCCGCCGGCCAGTGCTCCGGGAAGTAGCAGACTCCGATTCGCATACGTGTCGATTCACATCGACCGTGATAAAATCGCCTGCATCCGGCACGAAACGCCCGTTTTTCGGGGGCTGGCGGCCCGTCGGCTCTCGGCCGCGCGGCGGTCGTAGCGGGCGGGGCGGGCGTCGCGGAGGAGTCCGCGGCGGCGCGGGTCAGACGCTGTTGTGGACGTACTGCTCGTAGCCGACGTCCGTCTCGCCCGTCTTCGTCTTGACGGACTCCTGCGTGTCGACGTCGAACAGGTAGAGGTCCTCCTCGTCGAAGTCGAACCGGACGCGCGACCCCTCGGGCGGGCGCATCTTGCTCGGGACGCGGGCGGTGAGGTCCACTTCGCCCATCCGCGCGTAGAGGAAGTTCTCGTTGCCCATGTGCTCGACGACGGTGACTTCGCTCGGCATGCTCCCGGCGCCGTCCTCGACGAGGTGCATGTCCTCCGGGCGGACGCCGACGCGGACTCGACTCCGTCCGTCGACCCACGACACGTCGTCGAGCACGTACTCGAAATTACCGGGGCCGACGAGCGTGTCGCCGTCGACTTCGGCGGTCACCAGGTTGATGCTCGGAGAACCGATGAACCCCGCGACGAACTCGTTGGTCGGCGAACGGTACACCTCGTTCGCGTCGCCGACCTGCTGGAGTCGTCCCTCGTTGAGGATAGCGATACGGTCGCCCATCGCCATCGCCTCGACCTGGTCGTGCGTGACGTAGGCGGTGGTGACGTCGAGTTCCTGCTGAAGCTCCTGTAGTTCCGTCCGCATCACCGAGCGGAGCTTCGCGTCCAGATTGGAGAGCGGTTCGTCCATCAGGAACACCTCCGGGTCGCGGATGATAGCGCGGCCGAGGGCGACGCGCTGTTGCTGCCCGCCCGAGAGTTCCTTCGGCTTGTCGTCAAGTAGGCTCTCGATGCCGAGTAGGGTCGCGATCTCCTCGACGCGTTCGTCTATCTCGTCGCTGGACTGTTTCGTCGACAGTCGGAGCGGGAAGCCGATGTTCTTTCGGACGGTCATGTGCGGATACAGCGCGTAGTTTTGGAACACCATCGCGACGTTCCGTTCCCGCGCGCGTTGGTCGGTGACGTCGACGCCGTCGAACTCGATGCTCCCGCTGGAGACGTCTTCGAGGCCCGCGACGCACCGCAGCGTCGTCGTCTTGCCGCAGCCGGAGGGGCCGACGAACACCATGAACTCACCGTCCTCGATGGTGAGATCCAGGTCCTCGACCGCGACTATCTGTTCGCCCTCGTCGCCGAACTCCTTGCGAAGTTTCGTGATATCGATTGTTGCCATTGTTGTAACCTTACTGTTTGACCGAGCCGGAGAGGATGCCTTTGATGAAGTACTGCTGGAGGAAGATGAACATCAGGAAGATGGGGATTATCGCCAGCGAGGTGGCGACCATCACCTGATCGAAGTTCACCCGCTGTTGCCCGACGAGTTGGGCGAGCGCGATGGGGATGGTGAACATCTTCTCCTCCTGGAGGACGATGAGCGGGTAGAGGAACGCCTGCCACTGGTTCAAGAAGAGAATGATGGCGAGCGCCGACAGCGACGGGATCATCGTCGGGAGCGCTATCTTGTAGTACAGTTGGAACTCCGTCGCGCCGTCCATCCGCGCCGACTCCAACAGCGCGTCGGGTATCGCTTTCATGTTCTGCCGCATCAGGAAGATACCCAGCGGGTTCGCCGCCCACGGCAGGATGACCGCGAGGTAGGAGTTGGTCCAGCCGATCTGGGTGATGAGCAGGAACAGCGGGATGATGAGCAGTTGGATGGGGAGCACGAGCGTCGCCAGAATGGCGTAGAACAGCGGCTCCTTGAATCTGAACTCGTACTTGGCGAACGCGAATCCCGCCATCGAGCAGAGCACGAGCGACAGCGCCGTGTACGAAACGGCGATGATGAGGCTGTTGCCGATGCTCCGGATGAAGTCGACGCTCTCCTGCAGCGCTTGGAAGTTCTGCAGGTAGTGCAGGCCCGGAAGGAGCCGCGGCGGCCACGAGAAGAACTCCGACTGCGGAATCGTCGCGGCGACCAACATCCAGTAGATGGGGATGAGCACCAGCGCCGTGATGGTGAGCAGGAAGATGTAACTCCCGAACTTCCACAGCGCATCGTTCCGCGTCTCTCGGCGCATTACTCAGCCCCTCCGTACCGAATCTGTATGATCGACATGATGCTCACGAGTATCACGAGCGCCACCGAGACGGCGCTGGCGTACCCGAGGTTGAGTTGCAGGAACGCCTGGTTGTAGATGTACTGAACGATGGTTATCGTGGCGTTCGACGGACCGCCACCGGTGATGACGTACGGTTCGGCGAATATCTGGAACGTCCCGATGGTCGAGGAGACGACGACGAACAGCAGCACAGGCCGGAGTTGCGGCAGCGTGACGAACCGGAACTTCTGCCAGCGCGAGGCGCCGTCGACCTCCGCGGCCTCGTATAACTGCTCGGGAACCGTCTGGAGGCCCGCGAGCAGGATGATCATGTTGTACCCGAGCCAGCGCCACGTCACCGCGATGACGAGGGTGATTCGCGCCCACCACGCGTCGCTGAGCCACGGCACCCTTCCGAGACCGATGGTCTCCAAGGCGTAGTTGATGACGCCCACGTCGCCGTTGAACAGCAGCAGGAATATCGTGGAGTAGGCGACCAGCCCCGTGGCGACGGGGAGGGCGATGAGCGTCCGGAAGACGCTCTTCGCGCGGATGAACTTCGCGTCGAGCACCAAGGCGGTGGCGAGACCGAGAACCACCATCAGCGGCACCTGCACGAGGAAGATGAACGAGGTGTTGAACAGCGCCTGGTGGAACAGCGAGTCCTGGAACAGGAGCCGCGTGTAGTGGTCGAGTCCGACGAACTGCAGGTTCGCTATCTGCGGGATCGTCAGTTGGAAGACGACGAAGTCGACGGTCAGCAGAACCTCGTTCGAGGCCCCGAGGTAGTTGAAGAACGAGAGATACAGCGTGTACACCGTCGGGAACAGGAGGAAGACGGCGAACAGGACGAAGAACGGCGAGATGTACAGGTAGGGGAGCGCCGGAATCTTCGGGACGGTCCCGGAGACGTCCTGCCGGCGGTAACGAACCTGGTCCGCGATCGCGCGGTACGCCGGCGAGGTGCGGACGCGCGACTGAATCGTGTTCAGGATCACCGCTCGCTCGCCCTCCCCTCTCGGCGTCGAACCGGCGTCGGTGGTCGTCCGCGCGATACCCGGCTTCCGCCGCTCCGGCGGCCGGTCGCATCGGACGGGGAACCGACCGAGCGACGAGGCCTCTCGGAACCGCGATCCGCCACCCGAGTGAGTTGGTGCCACATACTCGTACTCTCGTTTGCGTGTATCATACCGTATTATTTTATAAAGATTACGTCGCCGCCTCGAGGGAGACGGGGGTTACGCCACTTCGCGGTCGGTCCGGTCGGCGACGGTCTGTGCGGCCGCCTGCGCGGCTTTCTCGGGCGACTTCTTCCCGTCGAGCATCCGCCCGATCTCGGTGTTCATCGCGTCCTGAACCTCCGGCGTGTCCGTCGTGTAGCGGTAGGGGGTGATGTCCTCTGCGACCTCCGCGAACAGTCGGAAGATGGGCTGCCCGCCGTAGAAGTCGAGTTCCTGGTCGTAGATGTCCGCGTCGTACGCCGTGGTCAGCGACGGGAAGAGACCGAACTCCTCGAGCATGGTGTTCTGCACCTCCGGCGTCGTCATGGCGTACTCGATGTAGTCCCACGCGCGGTTGACGGTCGCCTGGTCGTCGATCTGCGAGGGAATCGCCATGTTCGAACCGCCCCGGTTCGAGGCGCGGTTGCCGCCCTTCTCGAAGGCCGGCAGCTTGTAGACGCCCCAGTTACCCGCCGTGTCGGGGAGTTCCGCGCGGAGTGTCCCGTCCATCCACGCCGCCGTGGCCACCGACGCGAGCGTCCCCTCCGAGAACGAGGTGAACCAGCCGCCGGACCACGTCTCGATGCGACGGGTGATACCGGCGTCCTTCATGTCTTTGATGAGTTGCAGGGCGCGGACGCTCTCCTCGCTGTTGATGCTCACGGCGCCGTCCTCGGTGAACGGTTGGCCGCCGAGTTGCCGGAACAGCATCCGCCACAGTTGCGGGGAGTCCTGCGCGGGGATGTTTATCATCGCCACGTCGTCCGGGAGCTGTTTGCCGGCCTCGATGAAGTCGTCCCACGTCTCCAGAGAGTTGGGGTCGATACCGGCCTCCTCGTACCGGTCGCGCTTGTAGAAGACGCCCGTCGGTCCGATGTCCCACGGCAGCGCGTAATCCTTCCCGTCGACGCTGACCGTCTGCCACTTCCCCTCGACGATGTCCTCGCGGACGCCCGCCTCGTCGATTCGGCTGGTGAGGTCCATCAGCCCGTTCTTGCTCCCGAACGCCGTCACGTCGTAGTTCTGGACGACCGAGAAGTCGGGCGCGCCGCTGCCGCTCGTGATGGCCGTCTGGAACCGCTGTTCCCACGTGTTCCCGCCCATCTCTTTGACGGAGACGTCGCTGCCCTTCTCCTGGTTGTACGTTTCCGCGGCGCCTTGAAGGGCGCGAGCGGCGATGTTCCAACCCCACCCTTGAGCCGAGCCCGCCATCTCGGATCCGGAATCGCCCCCGGTTCCCGTGCCGCTCCCCCCGTCGCCGCTTTCGCCGTCGCCACCGCTCTCACCGCCGGTACTACCACCGGTGCTGATGCATCCCGCCAGACCGCCTGCCCCGACGACGCCGAGCGCCGTGAGGAATCGACGGCGGCGTACGCTGGGGTCCGAAGAATCTTTCATGTTTAACTCATCGAGAAATGGGAGACGGTGTATATTAAAGTTTCGGGGATCGAGCGACAAGTTCACAAGACTCATTTTTCGTTCGTGACTGGCTTCGTTTGGGCTGCGTTCACACATCCACCGTTCGTCCCCGCCGTTTCGCCGGGACCACTCCGCCATCGTCTATCGAAATAGTTCGTGAGGGTCACCGAAAGAATCTTCTCGGCCGGTTCTGTT
Organism: Halogeometricum pallidum JCM 14848; assembly: GCF_000337095.1. Taxonomy (GTDB): domain Archaea; phylum Halobacteriota; class Halobacteria; order Halobacteriales; family Haloferacaceae; genus Halogeometricum; species Halogeometricum pallidum. Next base: position 140,274 of record NZ_AOIV01000037.1, on the reverse strand, counting down.
GTGACCGACACGATGTCCGAAGACTGGCGAGAGCTAGGCGTAACCGGCCGAAATCGACTCGCCCCGCACGCCGACCTGCTTCCGTACGACGACGCCGAGAGCGCGGCCGATGGGTCCCGAGGTCGGTCCCCGTGGGTCGCCTCGCTGAACGGACGGTGGTCGTTCGAACTGTCGGAGACGCCCGCCGACGCGCCGTCGGGCTTTCAGGACCCGTCGTTCGATGCGAGCGGGTGGGACGGTATCGACGTGCCGTCGAACTGGCAGACTGAGGGGTACGGGCGACCCCACTACACGAACGTCGTCTACCCGTTCCCGCTGGACCCGCCGAACGTCCCGACGGAGAACCCGACCGCGTCCTACCGGCGGACGTTCGAGGTTCCCGAGTCGTGGGACGGCCGGCGACTCCGCCTCCACTTCGAGGGAGTCGACTCCGCGTTCCACCTCTGGGTGAACGGCGAGGAGGTGGGATACAGCGAGGGCGCTCGCCTACCCGCGGAGTTCGACGTGAGCGACGAACTGACCCCCGGCGAGAACACCCTCGCCGTCCGAGTGTACAAGTGGTCGAACGGAAGCTACCTCGAAGACCAGGACATGTGGTGGCTGAGCGGCATCTTCCGGGAAGTGTACGCCTACGCGCTTCCCGCCGTCCACGCCGCGGACGTGGACGTGCGGACGGAACTCGACGACGAGTACGAGGACGCGCGCCTCACCGCCGCCGTCGACGTCCGCAACGCCGGCGAGTCGCCCGCTACCGCCGACGTGAGCGCGGAACTGGTCGACCCGGACGGCGAATCCGTCCTCGAACTGGCCGACTCGGTCGAGGTCGGTGCGGACGAGTCGGCGACCGTCGACCTCGAAGCGGACGTGTCGGACCCCGCGAAGTGGACCGCCGAGACGCCGAACTGCTACCGCCTCGTTCTCTCGGTCGGGGCGGACGGCGAGTCGGCCGTCGCCGCGCAGACGGTCGGATTCCGCGAGGTGGAGATTGCGGACGGACGACTGCTGGTGAACGGCGAGGCGGTGACGATTCGTGGGGTCAACCGCCACGACTTCCACCCCGACCGGGGCCGCGCGGTGCCGGTCGAGACGATGCGCGAGGACGTCGAGATGATGAAGCGGCACAACCTCAACGCCGTCCGCACGGCGCACTACCCCAACGACAGCCGGTTTTACGACCTCTGCGACGAGTACGGCCTGTACGTCCTGGACGAGACGGATATCGAGTGTCACGGGATGGAGTTCGCCGAGTCGTCCTACCACATCAGCGACGACCCCGAGTGGGAGGACGCCTACGTCGAGCGGATGGTGCGGATGCTCGAACGCGACAAGAACCACCCGAGCGTCGTCATCTGGTCGCTGGGCAACGAGTCCGGGTTCGGCGAGCACCACCGAACCATGGCCGAAATCACCCGCGAACGCGACCCGACGCGACCGATTCACTACGAGGAGGACTTCGAGCAGGAGGTCGTCGACACGGTCGGTCCGATGTACCCGACGCTCGACGAACTGGCGGCGTGGGCCGAGGAGGAAGACCCGGAACACCCGGTCATCCCCTGCGAGTACGCCCACGCGATGGGCAACGGTCCGGGAAGCCTGCGCGACTACTGGGACCTCTTCTACGAACACGACCGCCTGCAGGGCGGATTCGTCTGGGACTGGATCGACCAGGGGCTACGACGAGTCGACGAGAACGGGGAGGAGTGGTTCGCCTACGGCGGCGACTTCGGCGACGAACCGAACGACGCGAACTTCAACATCAACGGTCTGGTGTTCCCCGACAGGGAGCCCTCTCCCGGACTGGTCGAGTACAAGAAGGTCGTCGAACCGGCCGTCTTCGGGGAGTACGACGCCGACCGAGGGGAGGTGACCGTCGAGAACCGCTACGACTTCCGGTCGCTGGACCACCTCGACGCGGGGTGGCGCCTCGCCGCCGACGGTGCCGTCGTCGACAGCGGGTCGCTCGAACTCCCCTCCGTCGAACCGGGCGACAGCGCGTCGGTCCGGGTCCCCGTCGACGTCGATTCGAGCGACGCCGACGGCGAACTCGTCCTCACGCTAGTCGCTTCCCTCGCCGCGGAGACGCTGTGGGCCGAACGCGGCCACGTGGTCTCGACGGGCGAGTTCGAACTAAGCGGGGGGGGCTCGTCGGACGGACGAGACGCCGCCCCGTCGCTGCCCGTTCCCGAGGCGGCGTCGCCGCTGACGTGTGAGGAGACCGAGGAGGGACTCGTCGTCTCGAACGCGCGGTTCGAACTCGTCTTCGACGAGACGCACGGCGTCGTCGACTCGTTCGTTTACCGCGGCCGCGAACTCCTCGAAGACGGTCCGCGCGTCGGGATGTGGCGCGCGCCGACCGACAACGACCGCGGCCTCCCCCTCTCCCGGACGTTCCTCACGACGATGGTGAGGCGTCACGAGGCGGGGGCAACGCTCGACGCGAACGACGTCCGGACCGTCGGCTTCGCGCAACTGTGGCGCGAACACGGCCTCGACAGCCTCCGGTTCCGAACCGACGGCGTCGAGTACGAGGCGAGCGACGACCGCGTGACCGTCTCCGTCGAGGGCCGACTCGCGCCGCCGATATTCGAGCACGGCTTCGGTGTCGACCAGGAGTACGCGATAGAGAGCAACGGCACGGTCACCGTCGAGACGCGCCTCGACCCCGAGGGCGACCTCTCTTCGCTCCCGTCGCTTCCGCGCCTCGGGGTGGATCTGACGCTCGGCGACGAGTTCGACCGCGCGGCGTGGTACGGTCGCGGTCCGGGGGAGTCCTACGCCGACAGCAAGGAAGCCGCGCTTCTCGGCCGGTACGCGGCGTCCGTCGACGACCTCCACACCCCGTACGTCGCTCCGCAGGAGAACGGCAACCGAACCGACACCCGTTGGGTCACGTTCGCCGACGACGGCGGCGTCGGTCTCCAAGTCGCCGGCGGCGAGTCGTTCGATTTCTCCGCGCACCGCTACGACACCGCGGATCTCGAGGCGGCCACCCACCGGAACGAACTCCCTCGTCGAGACGCCGTCCACGTGACGCTCAACGCCGCCCACTGCGGTCTCGGGTCCGGCAGTTGCGGTCCGGCGACGCTCGAACGCTACCGCGTCGAACCGGAACCGGCGGCGTTCACGTTCGCGTTCCGACCGTTCTCCACCGACGGCGCGTCGATCCGGAGGCGGTACTGACCCGAACTCCCGAAGCCGACCGTTAACTATCGGAGAACGAAGACGGTCGGCCGCGATTCTATCTTCTCGCCCGAGAGTTTCCGGTGGGTTGCTGTCGGTCACCGTCGGCGAACGACTTTTGACCACCCCCTTCGTCGGGTGAGATGCCGTGGCACGAACCGAGATCAAATCGACAACGACCTGTTTCGCCATCATCGAGGCCGTTCGGAGGAACGGAGACGCCGGTATCAGCGAACTGGCCCGTGACGTAGGCATCTCGAAGAGCGGCGTCTACAAACACGTTCAGACGCTCTCCCGACTCGGCTATCTCGTCCGTCGAGGGGACCGATACCATCTGAGCCTCCGCTTTCTGACGCTCGGGACGCGGGCGCGCGAACGTCTCCCGTACGACATCGTCGAACCGGTCGTCGCTCGACTGGCGGAGACGACGGGACACGCCGCTTACTTCTCCGTCCGGGAGAACGACCGGGCCGTCTACGCCTGTCGGGCCGACCCATCCGAGTCGGCCCCCGCGAAGCGGACCGAAGGGGAGATCGTCCCCCTACACGCGACGTCGGACGGGAAGGCCATACTCGCTAATCTCGACGGGGCGACGCGCGAAGAGATACTCGACCGGACGGGACTACCGGCGTGCACCGACAAGACCATCACCGACCGGTCGGCGCTCGACCGAGAACTGCAATCGATACGTGACAAGCGCGCATCCTTCGACCGCGAGGAGTACGTTCGCGGGTGCCAGTCCGTGGCATCTCCCGTTCTGCGCGACGACGGGACGCCCGTCGGAGCGGTGAGCGTGACGGGCACCGTCCAGCGCATGTCCGGGAAACGGTTAGAAGAAGACGTCGTAGGACTGACCATCTCCGCGGCGAAGCGCATCGAGAAGGAGACGCGACGGTCCCCGACCGTTTCCTAATGGGAAACGACCGGTGGCCGCCTCTCCGTTCGGCGTTCCGGCATCTATAGCGAACGTTTAGGAAGTTCAGCGCTTTACCGTGGTCCTCGTGGGCGGAGCAATCGCTCAGCATCCCGCGCCGCGTTCACCGATGGTTAACGATGAGTACGGCCACCTATCTCGATCAGCGCGTGTCCGAAACTCCGCTTCAAACTCGATGAAACCACAGCGAAACTCGGAAACGAAGATGTACGTTACAAATCTATCTCTGTAATGTTTCGTGGCCGATATCCGTACCGTACCCGAGTAGCGGCGCCGGAGAGAGAAAGACTCGTCACATCGGTGTGAAGAGAGTTCCTCAAGGGGCGAACTCGGCGTACAGAGGCGTTGCGCGTCCGCGGACGCCCCCTCAGCCGAAAGCTATAACATCGATTGGGCGTGATTCGAGGTATGTTCACTCATAGAGAACGGCAGCCGAAACGACCTGATGGGACCACCGAAACCGCCAAAAACGATGGCAGCGGGGAGGCGAGTCTGTGAACGACGAGTACCCGGTGAAGGCGACGCACACGAGCGTTCGGGTGCTGCGGGCGGTGATGGGAGCGCGCGGCGTCGGCGTCTCCGAACTCGCGCGCCGGTTGGACCTCTCGAAGAGCGCCGTCCACAAGCACCTGCAGACGCTCACCGCGCTCGGACTTCTCGCGCGGGAAGGAGACGACTACTACCTCGGGTTGGGGCTCTTGAAGTTCGCAGTCGCGGCGCGCGAGCGCTTCCGCGTCTACGAGGTGGCGCTGCCGGCCGTCGAGCAACTCGCGGACGTGTCGGGGTGCGTAGCGTCGCTCCTCGTCTACGAGTCGGGTCGCGGCGTCGTCGTCGCGCAGACTCGTGGAGACGACGCGCTTACCCCGCCGCTGAGCGAGGGCGACGCCGTTCCGTTGCACGCGAACGCGGCCGGCAAGACGATACTCGCCTACCGTCCCGCCGAGGAGGTCGACCGAGTGGTCGCCGCCGGCCTCGAAGCCGTCACCGAGAACACCATCACCGACGGCGAACGCCTGCGCCGAGAACTCGGGTCGATTCGAGACCGACGGGTGGCGTTCGACCGCGAGGAGAGCGCGACGGGGTGGCGGAGCGTCGCTTCACCGGTCACCGACAGTCGACAGCGCGCCGTCGCCGCCGTGAGCGTCTCCGGCCCGACCGACCGGATGTCCGGGAAGACGCTCGAAGAGGACATCACCGGCCTCGTCGTCAGCACCGCGAAATCGGTCGAAAACGACCTCCTGTGACCTTTTCAAATATCTTTTTCGATTTCAGACACTCGTACCTCATGGACAGACTTATTTGCACCTATGCCGGTCTATATTTGTAGGATATGGATGTGTACTCGGAATTATATTCGCCAGTTTCGGAATTCAATTCTGTATATCGAATAGACAAATACTTTCTATGCACATTTCGAAATACTAATGAGGGAAAAGTGTTCGAGGTGGAAATCGAGAGTCGGACGCCGTCATCCAACGACCGTCTAAACGGCCCGAACAACTACGGGAGGGGCGAGTCTCTCGGAGACGTGAACCGCAGAACGCCGGACCCGGAGGGGACATGACGCGCCACAGCATCAGCTTCGAGCGCACCGTCGACGCCGTCGCAGACCTCGGATTGGATCCCGACGAGGGAACCGTCGTCGACGACGCGTTGGCGGCGGTCGACCCCGGAACCCGCGTCGAGTTCCCGACGGGCCGGTATCTCATCGACTCCTGCTGGATTCGGTCCGACAACGTCGGCCTCGTCGCCGCCGACGGCGCCAACCCGGTGTTCGTCCCGGCCGAACCCACCGCCGACTCGGAGGACTGGACGCTGCTGTTGAAGACCGGCGGCGACCACGTCGTCTCGGGGTTCGAGTTCGACTTCACCCAGGAGGGGTACGGCGGATCGCTTCGGGTCATGCCCCCCGACGGCGACTTCCACATCCAGGACGTCCGCGTCCGGGGCATCGCCCCCGACTCGGTGGACGGGTTGGCCGTCGCCGTCGATGACCCCGACGGCGTCGGGACGGTAGAGCGGTTCTACGCCCGCGACGGGAGCGGCTACGACTCGTCGTCGCACGGCATCTTCGTCGCCGACTCTCACACCGGCCGCCTGAACGTGGTCGACTGCGAGGTGTGGAACTGGTCGGACAACGGCCTCTACGCGTCCTCTCCCGGCTACGTCGGCTCCTACAATGGAACGGAGACGAACGACCGCGGCGACGGCGAGGTGCACGTTCTCGGCGGCGTCTACAAGAACAACAACATCGCCAACGTGCGCATCGGGACGACGGGGTCCTCGGTGAAGGAGGTCACTATCGTCAACGAACGCAACCCGTCGGGGGATACGTGGGACTCCCGCGGGTATGACATCATGCCGCGGTCGGGCAGCGAACCCGACCCCGTCGTCAACGCCCGCGGCATCTGGCTGACCAACCGGACGGGACTACTGGTCGAGGACTGCGACATCAACATGGAGGCGGGGCGCGCCTCCGGGGCCGTCGTGGTGGGGAACAGCGTCGGCGCCGCCGTCGTCAGAGACACGCGGATCCGCGTCACCTCGTCGGACGTCGGTCAGGTCATCAGCGTCGGATCGCCGGACATCCAGTGGGACGACACCCACATCACGTTCTCGAACGTCTCGGTTACGGGTTACGGCGGGTCCAGGGGCGCGGCGGTCCGCGTCCGCGGTCGCGGCGGGACGGTGTTCGACGCCTGCTGTCTGAAGTTGGACGCCGACGGACAGCACGGCGTCGTGTTCGAAGACGGCGCCGGGCGGTTCGAGGACACGAGGATCAGTTGTTCGGGCGAACCCGTCGTCGGCGCCGACGCGACGAACGTGACGGCGGCCGACTCCTGTCCCCTACCCGACACCGGCGGTCGCTGAGACCCGACCGCTGTTCACGTCGTGAATCGTTGTTCATCGGTAGAGAGGTGTTCGAGCGGGTCGAGGTCGAGTGAGCGCGAGGGCCGGCCGGTCAGAGCACGAACGGGCCGCGCTGTCGGATCGGTTCACCGTGCGGTCGGCCGGAGACGACGACGACGCGGAGGGCCTCCTCGCTCCGGAGTTCGACCGGTCGCGTCTCGGTCATCGGGAACACGTCGCCCTCGCCGAACGCCTCGCCGTCGACCGTTCCCGTCCCGGAGATGCCGTAGACGAACCCCGTCCGGCCGTCGGGTCCGTCCCACGTCCACGCGTCGTCGACGCGGACGTCGAGGTACTCCATCGGCGTCTCGAGGGACAGCGGCGACCCCTCGCCGACGACCGTCGTGACCGTCGCCCCGTCCCGGTCGGCCGTCGGGAGTTCGTCGGCCGCGGCGTCCGCGTACGTCGCGTCCGCATCCTTCTTCTCGCGCGGGAGGTTCACCCAGAGTTGGAGACCGCTGCACCCCGCGTCGTCGGCCGGGAGTTCGGCGTGTTCGATGCCCGACCCGGCGACGATGTGCATCGCGCTTCCCTCCCGGGCGGTGTGGGAGACGCCGAGGGAATCCTCGTGCGCCATGCCGCCGTCGAGCATGTAGGAGACGATTTCGAACCCGCGATGCGGATGCATGGGAAACCCCGTCTCGGGGTCGACGTAGAACCGCTCGAACAGGACGAACGGGTCGAGGTTCGAGGGGTAGTTGTCGGTCGGGAATGCGCGGTTCGAGTTCACGCCCGTTCCGTGTCGGACCGTCTGTCCGGCGACGCGTCCCGCGGCCCCGTCATCGGCCTCGCGTCGGTTCATGTTCGAGCGAATGTCGCCGTCGGTGATAACGGTCCCGCAAGCGGAAGCGCGGTACTGGCAGATGCCGTATCAGTGGAGCAATGAGAGGCGTATTATCGCCAGATGGCCGTCTCCGACCGCGTTTCTCAGCTCCAGAGTGCTACGCAGAAATCCGGTTCGGCGAACCTTCGACGGTCGCGCGGCGACGACTACTTGCCCGTCTGTCGAGTACGTGGCGTCGATGGACGGAACGCGAATCGCGGGCGTCGACGACGTCCCCGAAGTCGGATCGTACCTGTTCACCGCGGAGGACGCCTTCACCAACGAATGGGAGGTCATCCTCGTGCGGTGCGAGGAGGACCCGGGCGTCGAGGCGTGGGTGAACAACTGCACGCACGAGGACCAACGGCTGGACCGGGGGTCCGGGGCCGCCATGCGGGACGGGCAGATAATCTGCCCGCGGCACGGGTCGATGTTCGACGCCTGCTCGGGCGCGTGCGACAACGGGGAAGCCGCCGGGACGACGCTCCCCGACGTCGATATCGCGGTCGAAGGCGGGAGCGTCTACCTCGTCGACGACAACTATACCTACCTGCACGAGGGCGGCATCGGCGGGGGCGACGGACCCAGTTCATCCTCTCACATCGGATTCTGAGCGGCGAGCGAGTCCGCGAGTATAAGACCTCCGCCGTCGAACGTGGACGCATGGACTCGTCGGTCGGAACCGGTTCTTCTGCGGAGACGAGAGAGGCCATCATGGAGGCGACGTTTCGAGCGCTCAGCAAGCACGGATACAACGACCTCCGGATGCGGGACATCGGCGAGGAGTTTGAGATGAGTCGAACGCTCATCCACTACCACTACGACGGAAAGCACGACCTCATCTCGGCGTTTCTGGAGTACGTGATCGAACAGTACGAGGGGAGCGTGAGCGTCGACGAGGACGCCGACCCGCTGACGGAACTGAACGCGCGAATCGACCAGTGCCTGTTCGGCCCCGAGTTCGACAGCGACTTCGGACACTGGGAGCGGATGAAGGTGTACCACGAACTATTCTCGCAGGCGCAGCACAACGAACGGCACCGCGAGGTGTTCAACGACCACTACGCCGCCATCCGCGACAGCATCACGCGGGTGATCGAACGCGGCATCGAGGAGAACGCCTTCCGACCGGTCGACGCCGAGGAGACGGCGCAGTTCATCACCGACAGCATCCACGCCGCCCGCGCGCGGCGAATCTCGCTCGGTCACGAGGACGCCCCCAAGCAGGCGCGACGGAGCGTCCACCAGTTCGTTCTCGCGTCGCTGCTCGAACCGGAGTTCGTCGTCTCCTCGCGACGGAAGACCGGCGAGTCGAACGAATAGGCGCGGAAAACGCCCGTTTCTCGCGTCGGTGACGCCTTCGTTCTCCTGCCGAATCTCTCCGGACCCGTCGGTTGACCGGACGGTAAATCGGCTCGATTTACGGACCCCTTCACGCCGGCCGGACGATCGGACGAACGAACGGACCCCGTTCGACGCCTCCATCTGCGGTGCGCGTGCGCTCCTCCGTCGGACACTGACGATGCGCCTCGCGCGCAGTGTGCGCCAATCAGAGCGTGCCGACAACACCGCGCCTCATTCCACAGGGAAAACCGTCAACAATCTCCGGTAGCAGTAGCGACTTGATAGTTTACCGCTTGGTCAAAAACGAACTATCATGGGAGAGATTGACGGTATCCATCACGTGACGGCGTTCGCGAGCGACGCACAGGAGAATCTGGACTTCTTCAGGGAGGTACTCGGGCTACGGTTCGTCAAACGGACCGTCCGCTTCGACATTCCGGAGAAGATATACCACCTCTACTACGGGGACGAGGAGGGCTCTGCGGGGTCGATTGTCACGTTCTTCCCCATCGAGGACATGGAGGAGGGCTCCATCGGCAAGGGCGGACTCAGCGGGTGCGGGCTGGTCATCCCCGAGGAGTCGGTCGACTACTGGACGGACCGGTTCGAGGACCACGGCATCGAACACGCCGTCACCGAGCGGTTCGACGAGACGGCCATCGAGTTCACCGACCGGGACGGCACTCCCTTCGAGCTCGTCACCGGCGAGTCGGACATCGAACCCTGGGACGGGAGCGACGTCCCGACCGAACACGCGATTCGCGGCCTGCACAGCGTGACGGTCCACTCGAACGACCCCGCCGGCACGTTCCGCGCGTTGGAGACGATGGACTGGACGCGCGTCGGACGGCAGGACTACCCGCAGGCGGGCGACCGAGTTCGATACCAGGCGCCCGGCGAGGGGAGGAGCGCGGAGTTCGTCGACGTGCTCATCCGGCCGAACGCCCCGCAGGGCGTCATGGGGACCGGCACGTTCCTCCACGTCGCCTTCGACGCCGGCGAGAAGTGGGAGCAAAAGGAGTGGAGCAACCGATTCCGCGAGGAGGGGCTGATAACGACCTCTCGGAAGGACCGCGATTACTTCTGGTCGATGTACTTCACCGAACCCGGCGGAGCGGTGTTCGAGTTCGCGACCACCGGGCCGGGCGTGACGCTCGACGAGGACGTCGACGAACTGGGGCAGAACCTCCGGGTTCCCGATTGGCTCGACGTCGACATCGACTACATCGACGAGCAACTCCCCGACATCACGCTCGACTGACGGGGCCGTCCCCCGTCGACCCCTTCGCAGCGCCCCCGACTGCCACCGATTCCGACGCGAGTCCCGACACCCCGATACGAGACAGACGATGGACACCCACTACCCGACGAAGCGACCGACCGACGCAGAGTTCCTGACCGGGGAGGCCCCCGAACCGTTCCCGCCGGAGTTGACGAACGTCCCGTGGATAGATATCCACAACCACGCGCACACGCTCTCGTGGAACGAGCGGGAGCAGTTCGCGCTGAGCGGCTGTCAGGGGATGGTGATGATGGCGGCGGCGTACTACTGGACCCCCTACAAGCCGGTGGCGCCCGAGGACGTGCGGTATCTGTGGGACGACGCGCTCAATCGCCTCCCGCAGATACGGCGCTCGCACGTGTTCGACGCGAAACTCGGCGTCGGCATCCACACCGGGGCGCGCGTCGAGAACTACGAGGAACTGCTGGACGTGCTGCCCGACTACTGCGCGCTGGACGAAGTCGCCGCAGTCGGCGAAATCGGTATCACCGCCTCCCAGCACGTCTCGGCGTGGCCGCTCGAAGACCAAAAGGAGGTCATGCGCCGGCAGATGGAGGTGGCCGCGGACCACGGTTTGCCCGCCGTCGTCCACACGCCGCCGGACCTCGAAAACGTGGACATTCCGTACCGGAAGCGGGGGACCATCCCGGGCTACGAACTCGACATGAGCCTCCAGCAGGACCCGGTCCTCGAAGCGGAGGACGTCAAGCGGGCGGCGACGGAACTCGACGTCGAACTGGCCGAGGAGGCCGGCCTCGACGACGACAAACTGGTGTTATCGCACGCCGACCGGGGAATCGCGCCCTACGTGCTGGAGAACACCGACTGCTATCTGAGTTTCACCGTGAGCTATCCGTGGCTGCTCGGGGTGACGCCCCGCGACGTCGCCGAAGTCGTCCACGAGTACGGACCGGAGCGCATCCTCGTAGAGACGGACAGCGCCGGCATCCTCCGCAGCGACGTCTTCTCGTTCAAGCGGACGATATTCGAGCTGTATCGGATGGGACTTGATGTCGACACCATCCGGCAGGTCGTCTACGAGAACCCCCGGCAGGTGCTGGGAGCGTAACGGCCTCGTCGAGACCGGAAGCGCGTCGGAGGGACCGCGGCGGGCGGACGCTACTCGCTCAGGTACCGCCCCTCCCACTCCTGTCGAGCGTCGAGTTCGCGCCGCCCGCGCCGCGTGGTGGTGTAGGAGTTCGTCCGCCGGTCGACCGTCCCCTTCTCGACTAACCCTTTCTCGACCAACGTGTCGAGGTTCGGATAGAGTCGGCCGTGGTGGATCTTCTTCTCGTAGTACGATTCGAGTTCGTCTTTGATGGCGAGTCCGTGCGGTTCGTCGAGGCCGGCGACGACGACGAGCAGGTCGCGCTGAAAGCCAGTGAGATCGTGCACGTTCGAAGTATATACGGTTATCTAACATAACTCTATCCAAGAAAGTTTTGTATAGCAGACATTATTGTCGGAGAGTTTTCTCCTCGGCTCGTTCACGCCCGCTCGTCGGTCACGTTCTCGACGTCCGCACCCGCGGGAATCTTCGGGCCGAAGGCGTCGTCGGGGACGTCGACGCTCACGTTCGTGTACGTGGTCGTTATGGTCTTGTCGCCGAAATACACGGTGTTCGGGCCGTCGTCGGAGTCGTTGAACGGACTGTTCTCCTCCGGGTTCCGGACGTCGCTCACCGAGACGTTCGGCATCGAGTCGAGGTGCGGTTTCTGCGCCGTCTGTCGCAGCACCAACCCGGTGTCGATGTCGACCCAGAGCGTCTGGGCGTCGTAGTACGCGCGGTTGCCGCCGTTGGGGTTGCCGTCGAGGTGAATCACGTACGCCTCCTCTCCGCCGACCGTCTCGGTGCCCTCGTAGGAGACGGCGTTCTCCGCTCTGATGACCGATGCCGGCGCCTCGTAGAGGTTGTATTCGTCGCCGTCGGAGCGGAGGTGCGGGTGGAGGTTGACGGGTTCGTCGGCGTCGGCGGCACCGCCGTTCCGGTCGATCAGGTACTCGTCCTGCGCGGGGTCGTAGGTGACGCTCGCCGTCCGATTTCGGACGTACGCCCGTCGCTCCCCAGACGGGTCGTCCCGCCGCGGCGTCTCGACGCGCGCGAGGACGCCCTCGTCGGTGTACTTCACCCAGACGTACCACGTCCGTTCGCGGGTGAGTTCGCTCCCGTTCGACAGTTGCGTCACCGTCCGTTCGGTCACCGTCGCCCGATAGCTCTCGATGTCGGCCTGGGTCCGCCGTATCTCTTCGAGCACTTCCTCGGTCCGGTCGTTCGGCGTCGGAATCTCCCCCATCGTCGGGGTTCCGTCGGACGGTCCACCCGTCGTCCGCGTCGACGATGGGGTCGGCGCGCCCGTCTCCGCGTCGGTGCTCGCGGTGGCACCCTGTCCCGGCGTCCCGCCGCCGCCGAGGCAACCGCCGAGGACGACTAAGAGAACCAATCCGAGAACGCCAGCGCCCCGTTGGAGGGACATATCTTCGTCTCCCTCGTGTTAGTGTAATATATTGTCCTATTTCGGAGACAGGAACGGGCGGTCGAAACCCGGCGGGTCGTATCTGCCGTAGCTTCTTTTCCGGCGGCGGACGGAGGGGAGGGTGACTATGGCATCCGACGATAGCGAGAACGGCGCCGACCCGAACACGGCCGAATCGGACGTCGAGCACACGGACGACCCGTGGACGGCCCAGAGCGTCGTCGAGGGCCGCGGCGGCTACCCGGGCCACGCGGCGCAGTCCGAATCGGAGGGCGCAGGACTCCTGCGAATCGGCTTCCGCGACGACGACGAGGAGATGAAGGACATCTCGTGGGAGGAGTTCCGGGAGGAGTTCGAAGAGCGGGAACTCGCGCTGGTGTACTCGACGGATGGGACGCCCATCGACGGCGAGAAGACCGTCACGCTCCAAGAACGCGACGACGTCGACGCCTGAACGGCGAGGGTAACCCCCCGCGGGTCGCTGTGAACCGAACTGCTTTGGGGCGACACCGAGAACGACGGGTCGATGACACCACCGACGACGACGCTCCCGAGCGGTGACGAACTGCCGATGGTCGGCATCGGCACGTGGGACATCGACGGCGACACCGTGCGCGACTCCGTCCGGGCGGGACTGGACGCCGGGTACGGTCACGTCGACACCGCCGAGGGGTACCGTAACGAATCGGAGATCGGCGACGCCCTCGCCGACTACGACCGCGAGGACGTATTTCTCACCTCGAAGGTACTGGCGAAGAACCTCGACTACGAGTCGGTGCTGGACTCCTGCCGGCAGTCGCTCGAACGGTTGGGTACCGACTACCTCGACCTCTACTTGATCCACTGGCCCAACCCGGCTATCTCGCTCCGCGAGACGCTGAACGCGATGGCGACGCTCCACGAGGAGGGGAAGGTGAAGAACGTCGGCGTCTCGAACTTCAGCGCCTACCAACTCAGTTGCGCCCAGCACGTCTCCGATGTGCCCATCGCGGTCAACCAGATAGAGTACCACCCGTGGAACACGCAGGACGACGTGGTGGAACACTGTCGCGAGACGGACACCGTCGTCGAGGCCGCCGCCCCCCTCGGACGGACGGAGGTGTTCGAAGACGAGACGGTCCAGGAGATAGCCGAGGACTACGAGAAGTCACCCCCGCAGATAATCCTGAAGTGGGCCGTCGAGAACGACGTGGTCGTCCTGCCGAAGTCCTCCTCGCCCGACCACGTCCGGTCGAATCTGGACCTGTTCGAGTGGTCGCTGGACGAGGAGGATAAAGAGCGCATCGGCGCCATCGAACGCGAGAAGGTCGTCTACGACTTCCCCGCGCGCGATTGGTCCGGCGACACCTACGGAATCTCCGAGTAACGGGCGTCGGCCGTCGTTTCCCTTTTCGTCACGGCTTCCGGGGCCGCCGCATATTCCCGTCCGGCGACCGAACCGAACAGTCCATGCCTGCGGAGATGACTGCGTACGTTATCGAGGAGTACGGCGACCCGGACGTGTTCCAGCGAACCACCGTCGAGGTTCCCGAACCCGGCCCCGAGGAGATTCGCGTCGACGTGGCCGCCTCCAGCGTCAACCCCGTCGACTACAAGATCCGACAGGGTGCCATCCCCGATTTCACCCCGGAGTTCCCGGCGACCCTGCACTGCGACGTGTCGGGCGTCGTCGACGCCGTCGGCGAGGACGTCGACCGGTTCGAGGAGGGCGACGAGGTGTACGGGATGCCCGGCGGCGCGGGTCGGCAGGGGTCGCTCGCGGACTACACCGTCGGCCACGCCGAGACGTTCGCCGACGCACCCGAGTCGATTCCGCTCGAAGAGGCCGCCGCCCTCCCCGTCGTGTCCCTCACGGCGTTCGAGATGCTCACGGACAAGACGGACGTCGGCGAGGGGGAGAGCCTGCTCCTCTACGGCGCCAGCGGCGGCGTCGGCCACATCGGCGTCCAACTCGCGGACCACCTCGGCGCCACCGTGACCGCGACGGCCTCCTCCGAGGAGAAACGCGAGTTCGCCGAGGAACTCGGCGCGGACGCCACCGTCGACTACACCAACACGGACGTGGAAGCGTACGTCGAGGAGTACGCCGACGGAGAGGGGTTCGACACCGTGTTCGACCCCGTCGGCGACGACCACCTCCAGACCGCCTTCGAGGCGGTTCGGCCGTTCGGCACCGTCCTCTCCACGGAGTCGAGTTCGACGCAGGACCTCTCGGCGATGCACCAGAAGTCCCTGGAACTCGGCGTCGTCCTCGTCATCCTCCCCGTCCTGCTCGGAAAGCATCAAGAGCGCGTCGGCGAGGAGTTAGAACAGATCGCTTCGCTCGTGGACGAAGGAGCGATACGGCCCGTCACCTCCGTGCGCTTCGCGTTCAGCGACGTCATCGACGCGCACGTGACGGCCGAGGAGGACGACCTCCGCGGCAAGGTGCTGCTCGTCAACGACGCGTAACGCCGTCCGCTCGCGCTCAGTCGCTTCCGCCGAGCGAGACGAACGGCAGCGTCGCCGACTCCTCGACCGAGTACGATAGCGCCGTCGACTGGTCGACTCCCTCGCCGGTCACGAGGTCCATCACGAGCGGTGCCTGCTCGACGGCGCCGGCCTTCGCGCCGCCGAAGACGTACGCCTCCGTCGTCTCCGCGACCGGCCGGAGCGATCCCCTATCCTCCGATTGAACCATCGGAACGACCGCCAACTCGGCCGCGTCGACGTCGCCGAAGGCGTCCTCGTCAAGGGTGAGCGTCACCGTCCCCTCCTCTGCGTCGACGCTCTCGGCCAGCGTCACGGCGCCCCCGTCATCGGTCGTCAGGGGCGACCCGGAGGCGTCGACGACGCTCTTCGTGAAGCCGCTCACCTCCAGTCGGTAGTGCCACGGCGCCTCGAACGCGACGTTCGCCCCGAGGTCGTCGAGGCTGTCGGTTCGCCCGCCGTCGGCGCTCGGGTCGCGGACCCACAGCACGAACATGTGCGGGGAGAACCCGCGCGAACTCCCGAAGGCGTCGTACAGGTTCGCCACCTCGAACTCGAACTCGTAGACGTCCGACGTCTGCGAGACGGCGAACGACCGGAGGTCGAACGCCCCCTCCTCGAACGCCTCGTTGGTGGGGTAAGTGTAGACCCCGGGGCCGGCGTCGTCGCCGGCGGGGTCATCGAAGGCGGCCACCTCGACGGGCGGTTTCACCGTCACCGTCCGACGCGCGAGCACGTCCCCGTCGAGGGTCCGGACCGCCACGTCGTACGTGCCCGGGTTGTCGACGGTGAACGAGAACGTGTACGACTGTTCCGAGGAGTTCGGCGGGAAGCGGACGTTCGCGGTGGAGGCCACCTCGCCGTCGACGACCACCTCCGCCGTCGTCCCGCCGACGTAGTCGCCCGAGTTCGAACCGGTGGCGGTGACGAACGTCGACTTGACGAACGTCTCCGAGGCGATGGCGACGTTCACGTCCTGCTCGGGTCGCTCGTACCTCGGCAGGTCGTCGGCCTCGCTGCCCTCCGGCGGCCGCAGGCGAATCGCCGTCCCGCCCGACTCGACCATCGACGCGAGCACTGTCGCGCTCGGGTCCACGAGGAACTCGTCGACGCGGACGGCCGCGAGGTTCGACTCGTAGGCGGCGTCCGCGGCGTCGGAGTACATCTCCGCGACGTACATCGGGCCGCGCGGCGTGTCGTTCGATTTTCCGTTCTCGTCGCTTTTGCCCGGCGCGTCTTCGCTCTTCCCCGAGGAATCACCGCTCTTTCCGGGCGCGTCCCCGCCCTTACCCGGTGAGTCACCGCTCTCGCCGGGCGCGAGGAACTCCAGCGGCACGTCCAGCGCACGTCCGTCGGCGCCGGTCATCGCGCCGACGTACCACTCCTCGCCCTTTCGCCGGGCGGTGAGCGTGTACTCGCCGATTTCGGCGTCGAGGACGTTCGTGTCGTCCCACCCGGCGGCGGGCACGTCCTCGACGAACTCGAACTCGGACACCGTCGGACCGAGCGTCGGGTCCTCCTCGGGCGTCGGCGTCGGCGCCCCCGTCTCGGTGACGGCGACGGCGTCGAGGTTGAATCCGCCCGTGTCGTCCTCGGCGAGCGTCACGGAGAGGTCGTTCTCCCCCTCGGCGAACGGGAGCGTCGCCGTCGTCGTCGCCCACTCGTCCCAGTACCCCGTGGGCGGGAGCGTCACTCGGGTCGAAGAGTCGCCGACGGCGACGGTGGCCGTTCGCGGCGTATCGGCGGCGACGGCGTTCTCCTCGGCGTCGCTGGCGTACCGGAGGTGCACGTCGTACTCGCCCGCCGCGGGCACGTCCTCGACGGTCCACGACAGACTCGCCCCCGAGTCGACCGTGTTCGGGTCGAACGGGACGTAGCGGCCGCCCTGCGCGTTCGCCCATCGCGCGGCGCGCGAGAGGCCGTCGCGTTCGCCGAACTCCGCCTGCGCCACGTCGCCGACATCGAGCCTCGAATTCTGCTCGGCCAGATAGGAACTCGGCAGGTCCGCGACCATCTGCAGGCCGCTGAAGTACGTCGGGTACATCGCCAGTTGCTTCGCGCGCGTCGTCTCGATGCCGCCGGACCCCGAGTTCATGTCGAAGATGCCGGGCGTGTACTCGACGGGGCCGCCGAGCATCCGCGTGAACGGGAACGTGACGTGGTGGTCGGGGCTGACGTAGCCGAACGAGTCGTACTCCTGTCCGAGCACCCCCTCGCGGGTCATCACGTTCGGGTACGTTCGTCGCTCTCCGGTCGGTTTGATGGGTTCGTGCACCTCCAGCATCTGTCGGTGCTCGGCCGCCTCGCGGTAGACGAGGTGGTGGTGATTCACCAACGGCTGGCAGTGGTGATTGTACGTCTCCCCGTCGATGGTGACGCCGGAGTCAGCGACGTAGCCGGTCTTTATCGACCGAATTCCCCTCTTCTCGTAGTCGGCGAACGGATTCGGGGAGTTGTCCAACTGCGACTCGTAGTTGGAGACGTTCCCGGCCGTCTCGTTGTGCGCGGTCATCTCAACCGGCGGGTCGAGGTTCAGGCCGTACTCCGTCACCCCCTCCCAGTCGAAGTCGGGGTACGGGTCGTCGAAGTCCATCGTGTCCCCTTCACCGGGATAGCTGTCCCACCCCTCGTTCCACCCCTCGACGAGGACGCTCCGAATCCCGTGCTCGCTGGCGAAATCCATGTACCGCTTCATCCGGCCGGTCTGCGCGCCGTGATTGCCCGTCTCCGGACCCAGGTACTCCCAGTCCGCGCGGCCCGTTATCATCAGCCACCAGATGCCGACGAACTTCCCCGGTTCTATCCAGTCGGTCCCCTCCGGGAACGACTCGGGGTCGAACGGTTCGTTCAGGTTGAGAACGAGGTTCGATTCCACGAGTTCGCCCGGCCGCGTGGCGAGTTGCACCGTCCGCCAGGGCGTCCGGTGCGGCGCGGACGCGGTCACCTTCGTCCCGTCGGGAAGCGGAGCGAGGACGGACTCGAACGTCGTCCCGCCGCCGTCTTCGGTCGGTTCGACGGCCATCGCCGCGTAGTCGACGAGGTTCGCCTCGTGAACGCTGAGATAGAGGTCCTCGGCCGCCTTCATCGTCAGGGGCGTGTGCGCCCCGCCGAACGAACTCAGTTCGCCGATGTCGCTCAGCGGCGTCTCCTCGTAGGCGTACTCGTAGCTGTTGAAGTCGTTCTCTACCCACCAGGAGTTGTAGTCGTCCGCGAAGGCGAACGCCGTGTTCTCGGAGGCGACGACGAAGTCGCCGAACCCGCTCTCGGCGGGGAACACGTACCGGAGACCCACCCCGTCGTCGAACGCGCGCAGTTCGAGCGTCAGCGACCGGTTCGGTTCCGCCGTCTCCCGGAGGCCGACCCGGAGTTCCTCGTATCGCTCCGGTATCTCGTCGTACTGGTCCCACACCGGCGTCCATCGCTCGTCGACGCTGGAGCGTTCCGTCCCGGTCACCTCGATACCGTCCCCGAACGGCGCCTGATTCTCGAACTCGAATCCGAGCGACGACTCTTCGATGACCGTCGTCCCCTCGCGCGACACCGAGTAACTCGGCGCGCCGTCCGTCACGTCCACCGACACCTCGACGGCCCCGTCGGGCGACGTCAGCGTCTGACCGGGTTCGTCGGCCCCGGCTGTCACCTGCGCCGCGGCCGACTCGGAGACGCCCACCGAGAACGCGGAGGCCGCCGCCAGCGACGTGATGCCGCCGACGAACTCGCGTCTGCGCAGCTCCGATGACGAGCGATTATTTAATTCATCAAACATCGTGGAGTCTCTCGAGGACGATGGTGAAAAACCTGGCGGCAGTTTGACCATTCTGACCGGCAGAAAACGACCCGAAACCGGGAGACGTCTCTCGAATCGCGGACAGTCACTCCGTCCGGCAACTACCCTTAAGCTAGCGAGGCGTCAACCGAGAGGCATGAGTGGCGAACAACCGACCAACGGACTGCGAGAACGCTTCGAAAACGGGACCGTCGCGCTCGGCGTCCTCGACAACGCGTACAGCCCGACCCTGGTGGAGTTCTACGGCGAACTCGGGGCGGACTTCGTCTGGATCGACTTCGAGCACGGCGGGCCGTCGCCCGACCACGGCCCGGCGGTCGAAGACCTGCTCCGGGCGGCCGAACGGACCGACACCGAACTGCTCGTCCGCCTGTCGGACTCCGAACCCACCTCGGTTCGGAAGGCCCTCGACCTCGGCGTCCGCAACGTGTTCGTCCCGCGCGTCGAGGAGGCCGAGACGGTGCGCGCGGCGGTGCGGTCCTCCCGGTACGAGTACGACGGCGAACCGGGCCACCGCGGACTGGCCGCGCCCCGCGCCCGTCGGTGGGGACTCGCGGACGACTACGTCGACACCGAGGACCGCGAGACGCTGGTGGGGGCGACCATCGAGACGAAATCCGCCGTCGAGAATATCGAGGAAATCCTGGACGTGCCGGAGTTGGGCTTCGTGTTCGTCGGCCCCCTCGACCTCTCCGTCTCGTACGGTCACCCCGGCGAAGTCGACCACTCCGACGTGGAGGAGGCCGTCGAGACGGTCCGCTCGGCCGCCGTCGACGCCGGCGTCCCCCTCGGCGGACTCGGGTTCGGGATGGACGACGTGAACCAGAAGGCCGAGGACGGTTACCAACTGCTCCACCTCGGGAGCACGACCGGCGCGCTCGAAGAGATGGTCTCCGGATGGCTGGACGACTTCGAGGGGGAACGATAGCCGTCGTCAGCGAGGGATAAGTAGCTGCGCGTTCTGGGGTCGGACGATGAACGGAATCGTCGCCCCGGCGCTCGGTCCGGTGGCCACGCGGGTCGCACAGGTCGGTACGGACGTGAACGTCGATATCGGCCCCGCGTTCGGCGTCGTCGGGGGAGCGGTCGGCGCGTTCCTGACGACGCTTATCGTCGGTGCCATCCTCGTCGCCGCCGCCCCCGGGTACGTCGAGCGGACGATGGCGACGGTGCTGGAGGAACCCGTCGAGTCGTTCCTCTACGGACTGCTCTGTCTCGTCGCGGTGGTAATCGTCACGATACTGCTGGTTATCACCCTCGTCGGCATCCTCCTCGCCATCCCCCTCGGTCTGGTCGCCTACGTCGTCTGGGCCGTCGGCGCGGCCATCGCCTTCCTGGCCATCGCGGCCCGACTCGTCGGCCGCGAGGACGGTTGGACCAAGCCGCTCTTGGTCGCGGCCGGTCTCAACGGTGCGCTGGCGCTGACCGGCGTCGGCGGCATCGTCTCGTTCGGCATCGGCGCGGCCGGGTTCGGCGCGGTCCTGCGGAACTGGCTCGCCTGACTCGCCTGTCCCGCAGATCGTGTAAGTTCAGAAACATTATCCGGCCGTCGCGTCGGACGATGCCCTCCACCCCGCTGTTCGACCCGGAACGATTCTTCGTCGAACGGACGCCGTCGTTCCTCGGCGCCGCCGGTATCGTGTACGCTATCGGCGTCGTCTCCGTCGCGAGCGGCGTCCCGCTGTTCGAGCAGGCCGTCGGGAGCGAGCTTTCCCCGGTGTCGATAGTCGCCGCCGTCCTCCTCGGCGGCGCGGTGGGCGCAGTCGGGATATGGGCGGTGTTCACGGCGGTCGTCTACGTTCTGAGCGGCCTGCTCGGCGGATCCGGGTCGCTCGCCCGAACGGCGGCGAACGTCGGATGGGGGCAGCTCCCCGGCTTACTCGCGAGCGCGTGCACGACGGGAGGGGTGTGGCTTCTCTACCTGACCGGCGGTCTACCGACCCTCACCCCGACGCACGCGCAGTTGCCGCTCTGGCTCGTGCTCTTTCAAGTGACGACGAACGCCGTCGGCTACCTCTGGATCGGCTACCTGTTCGCGTACGGAATCCGCGAAGCGCGGAATCTCCCGCTACGCCGCGCCGCCGCCGTCGCGGGCATCGTTTCCGTCGGTGCCGTCGCGTTCTCGCTGGGGTCGCTGCTATGAGGGGGCGAGACGCGTCAGTGGGCCGTCCACCCGCCGTCGACGGGGATGTTCGCGCCCGTGATGTAGGACGCCTCCTCGGAGGCGAGAAAGGCCGCGATTCCCGAAATCTCCTCGGGTTGGGCCACCCGGCCGAGGGGCGTCTCGCCGCGGACGAACTCGTAGAACTGGTCCTGTTCGAGATAGTCGTCGGTCATCGGCGTCTCGACGAACCCCGGGCAGATGCAGTTGGCGCGGACGTTCGCCGACGCGTAGTCGACGGCTATCTCGCGCGTGAGGTTCACCACGCCGCCCTTCGCCGCCGAGTAGGCGGGCGCACCGGGGCCCGCGACGAGACCGTAGATGGAGGCGACGTTGACGATGGATCCCTCCGTCTCCTTGAGGTGGGGCAGCGCCGCCCGAGAACCGTACATCACGCCGTCGAGGTTGACTCGGAGCACCCGCTGCCAGTCCTCGATGGACATCTCCTCGAGAGAGGCGGCGTGGCCGATACCGGCGTTGTTGACGATGGTGTCGAGGCGGCCGAACTCCTCGACGGTGGCCTCGATTAACGTCTCCACTTGGTCGTACTCGGAGACGTCGCACTGCACGTACTCACAGCCGAGTTCCTCCGCCGTCTCCCGGCCCGATTCCTCCGTGCGATTCGAGACGACGACGTCGGCGCCGTGCTCCAGATACTTCTCCGCGATGGCCTTCCCGATACCGGTCGAACCGCCGGTGACGATAGCTACGGTGTCGTCGAGCATAGTGGTCGGAACATCGTCGGGTCACACGAAAAATGTAGGGTCCGGTTCCGACTCCGGTCGTGGAAGAGGACCGTGACGCTGAAACCGTCTGCCGCGTACTCGGTACACCGTTCTTCGCCTGTGAGGGACGAGGAGGGGTGCGGGGCGGGATGTTCGGCGTCACCAAGCCGTCCTTGGATTCCGACCATGCTTCCGCCCTCACGGGGTGTATAGAAAACTAAGAAGCTGATAATAAGATAACACTATGGAAAAGACGCGACGAGGAGAACTACCACTTGATGTTTCTATTCTGTTATGTGAATATTTTATCGAGAGTTGTTTTGCCAGTGAACAGTCATCTCGGGGTCAGAGAGGCGAGAAACGTCGGGCTAACCCCACCGCTCGGGTTCGAAACCGACCGAACAGGAGGAGTACCGAACCGTAGACCACCGCCGCGAGGAGCACCACCCCGAAGAGTCTCGGCAGGGTGTCGGCGGGGAACGCGGAGGTGACGCCGACGACGACGGCGTACATTCCGACCGCGGCGACGACGCACCACCCGACCTCGCGGTACGGAATCCGGAGGTCCATGAGCGCCGAGAGATATTTCGCGCGGAGGAGCAATCCGACGGTGAACGAGGCCGTCGTCGCGACTGCGGCACCCACGAGGCCGAACTGGACGACCAAGACGGCGTTCAACACGAGGTTGAGCGCGATGGTCCAGACGGTCGCCCGCGCGACGAGGTTCGGTTTGTCCATCCCGAGCAGACACCGCCCGACGAGCAGTTGGATGGCCTCGGGCACCTTCCCGGCGACGAGGACGACGAGCGCCAGCGACGCGACGGTGAACTCCGGGCCGAACAGCAGTCCGAGGATGTTCGGCGCGAGGGCGACGGCGCCGAAGAACGCCGGAACGACGAGGAGGACGCTGGGCGTGATGGCCGACGAGAGCAGTCGTTCGATGCGGTCCAGTTTCTCCCCCGAGTCCCACGCGCTCGTCTGCGGGAGGACCGTCGCGCTGACCGACGTGGCGAGGATGGTCGTGATGGTCGATACCTTCCAGGCGGTCTCGTAGGCGCCGACGGCCGACTGCGAGAGGAAGTAACCGATGACCAGCACGTCCATCCAGTTGTGGACCTGCAGACCCAGCGAGGGGACGAAGTTGTACTTGGCGAACCCGAGCAGCGACCGCAGGCGGTCGAGAGACGGTCGGGTGAACGAGGTGTCTATCTTCGCGATGATCCAGACGAAACCGACCGCGGACCCGAAGATGGTGCCGTACACGAGGCTCTCGACGCCGAACCCGAGAGCGAGGAGGGTCGCCCCGACGAGGACCCACCCCACCCGGTCGACCAGCATCGGACCGGCTATCTCGCCGACACGGAGTTCGCCCTTGAGCGTGGTGTTGACGAGGCGCTTGAACTGCTTGGCGCAGACGGCCACCGCGAGCAGCGCCGCGACCTCTATTCCGACGTATCGGTCGATGCTCGACGAGAAGAGAAGGATGCCGCAGACGACGACGCCGACGGTGACCGCGTAGAAGACCACCGCGGTCGAGAACGTCTCCTCTCGGTCGGACGCGCCGCTCAGTTGCTTCTCGACGCCGGTGCCGACGCCGAGGTCGGTGCCGACGATACAGACGGTGAGAAGCGCCTGAAAGAGGAAGAAGGCGCCGAGCAGTTCGGGTCCGAGGACGCGGGCGAAGTAGACGTGCCCGAGGAACCCCGCGGCGGTCGTCCCGACCGAGGCGAGGAAGACGAGGGTACTGGAGCGCGAGACGTCCATACGACTCAGTCGTCCGTCGCCCCAATGAGTCGTCGGGCGTGTGCCTCGTCCGACGGGCGGCGAAGCGGCAGGCAGACGACCGACCGCGCGAGTCGGTTCGCGGTCGGGAAGGCCGCGTCGCCGGCCACCGGGTCGGGGAGTCCGGGCCACCGGAAAGCGCCCGCAACCCGTGATTCGAGCCGCACGGCCCGCCGTTCGCCGGACTCGACCGCGAGCGGGAACATCCACGGACAGGCGCCCGCCGGGAGTTCCTCGAAGAGGGGGGTGACGCCCCCGCAGTCGGCCGCGGCCGACGCCCAGACGCGGTACGCGTCCCGACGTTCCCGCCGCACCTCGTCGGGGTGTATGCGCCGCAGTTCCCGTCGCGTCGCCCACGACATCTCGCCGCGCCACGCCGCCTCGTCCGTTCGACGGCCGTCGGTCGGGCGTCGCGAACCGGTCGCGTCCGACTCTCTATCGGAGCCCGAACCACCGGCTTTCGCTCCCGCTCTCGTGGTCGCGCCGGTGGCGGCCGCGCGGAGCGGTTCGCGCAACGCCGGGATTCGCTCCCAGAGTTCGGCGCCCGCCGAAGCGGCGTAGTACCGAAGGTCCTCGTGACCCGGATGGGGACCGGCGGTTCCGACCCGCCGGGTCCGTTCGACGCTGGCGGACCTCCGTCCGACGGCCGGCGAGGCGCCGTCGACGTAGAGAACGGCGCCGTCGGGCACGTTCAGGGGCTTGTGAAAGCTGGCGGACCCCACGTCGCCGGAGGCCCCGAGCGCTCGGCCGTCGACCGACCCGAGGGGTCCGTGCGAGGCGTCGTCGACGAGGGCGGCCCCGTGTTCTCTCGCCACCTGTCGCAGGTCGCCCAACCGGGCCTGCGGGAAGCCGAAGTACTGGACGGCGACGAGCGCCATCGTCGACTCGGAAGCGGCGTCTTCGACCGACGCCAGGCCGGGTTCGTGCGGAGACTCGACTCGGTAGAAGCGCGGCGACGCCCCCGCCGCGCGTACGGCGTCCGCGACGCCGACCGGCGCGTAACTCGGGACGAGCACCTCGTCGCCCGACCGGTCGAGCAGTGATAGACCGACGCGCAGCGCCTCCTTCCCGGAGGCGTGGTAGCTCGCCGTTCTGGGTTGTGCGCGCACGAACTCGTGAACGCTGCGGGCGCGACGCCGAGTGGAGGGCGGCGCTCGTCTCGCTCCTCTCATCGCTAGCCGGCAGGCGACCCCGGCGGATAGTTACAGGTGACTTACCGCACCGCCCGTCGCCGCCGTCGGGCGCTTCCGTTCGGCGTCTGCACCCCCGGTCCGCGAAGGTCCGGACCGCCCGACCGGAACGAGGCGAAGTCGTGCGGGTTTCGCACCTCGAAGAGAGGACTCGAATTCGCCCGAAGAGCGGCGGAACGGACGAGAGGCAGAGAACATTACTCACGGAGAGCGGACCGGATACGTCACTAAAGTATTTTTTACTGATACGTTATCGCCCGGCGGCGTTAACTGATAAGCGACGCGACTGTTTCACCGGTCGGACCGAAGAGGCGAAGCGGTCGAGGATCCGGCCGGCAACTGTTTTCACCTCTCTCAACAGATAGCCGCGTGACCGATGCAGGAAGACTCCGCCGGGCGCCGGCCGAGCGACAAAGACGCCATCGTGAGCGCGCCGTTGGGCGACGGAATGGAGGTGCTTGCGACGGTGAACCAGTACCCGGGAACGGGTCACCGCGACTGGAACGGCGCGCTCGTCGAAGACACGTCGGCGTTCAGGCTGGACGTCGAGCAGTTCTACGACATGCACACGCTCCTGTGGGACGCCAACGTCGGCCAGACGCTCGACGTGCGAAACGACGCCGTCGCCAGCGCGGTGTCCTACGAGTCGCCGCGCGTCCCCGAAGTGCACGTGCGCAACCAGTTCGAGTTCGACGACGGCGCGGCGGCGACGCTCGACCAAGACATCCTCGTCGCCGTCGACTCCGCGTCGCTGTTCGTCCGTAACCGCGCGCGGTTCTCCACGCCGTCGACGCGGACTCTCTACACGCTGTTCGGCCTCGGCATCCACGACGGTACCAGTGCCGACGACGTGGACGAGGCGTTCGTCGTCCACGACCACGGCTACGACTTCGTCGTCGCGCACGATTCGGGGCGCTATCTCGCCGTCGCGCAGCGCCGTCCCTCGACCGGACAGACGACGTTCGATGGGTGTCGAATCGGTCGACAGGGCGTCACCTCGGGTCCGGACAGGAGCGCGTGGCGCGACATCTACGAGGAGAACGACGGCCTCGTCGACGACAACCACCACTTGGACGGGAAAGTCGACGCCGGGTTCGGCCTGTTCGTCGACGACGTCACCGACGTGACGTGGTGGACGGCCGTCGGTTTCGGCGAGAGCGAACTCGAAGCGCGGGAGAACGCCCTGACGACCCTGTGGAGCGGCTATCGCGCCGAGCGCTCGACGTTCGCCGCCGTCTGGGAGAGTTGGCACGGAAACCGAGACGGCTGCCCGGTCGAGGACGCCTTCGCGGCGGAGACGTACGAACTCTCGCTGACGGCGATGAAGTGCGCGCAGGACCGTCGGGGCGGCATCATCGCCGGCGCATTCAAACCGAAAGAGTTCGCCTACCGCTTCGTCTGGCCTCGAGACCTCGTCATCTGCATCCAGGCGCTTCTCGCGGCCGGCGCCACCACCGAAGCGTTAGAGGCCCTCGATTGGCTCTCGCACGCCCAGATTACGAACGACGTGACCGACGCGCGCGGTATCGACCGTCGAGGGACGTGGTGGCAGAACTACTACGCGGATCAGACCCCTCACTGGCGGGCACTCCAACTCGACCAAGTCGGCGGACCCATCTACGCCCACTGGCTCTGTTGGCGGGCGACGGGCGACGACTCGGTGCTGGCGGCCTACTACGACACGAGTCGCCGCGCCGCCGACTTCCTCCTCGGCTGGGACGACGGCGGCTTTCCGGGGAAACACCAGGACCCCTGGGAGGAGATATGGGGGTACACGACCGAGGGAAGCGCCGCCGCGATAGCCGGTCTGCGTTCGATGGCCGCGCTGGCCGACTCGGTGGGCGAAGACGACTACGCGGCGGAGTGTCGCGAGACGGCGGCGATGTGGGCCGAGCGCTTCGACGACCACTGTTTTAAGCGGGGCGCCCTGCTCGGCGATCACTACGTCACCGCGGACGACCCCGAACCGCGGGACGACCCGCCCGCCGACCGCAGACCCGACGCGGCGGCGTTCATGGCCTACTGGCCGTGGAACGCCGTGCCCGCCGACAGCGAGGCGATGCAGTCGACCGTCGCCTGCGCCGACGACCCGGCGTGGCGCGCCGACCGCGACCCCTGCGTCGGGCGTTACCCGGGCGACGACTACACGCCGACGAACACCGCAGAGGACGGCGGATGGCCGCTCTGTGAGGCGTACGCCGACGTGGTGCGCTGGCGGAGCGGTGTCGACGAGGACGCCGTCGCGGACCACGTCTTCGAGCACAGTCGCGCGTGGCGGACCGCGGCGGGCCTCCTTCCCGAACGCGTTGACGGCGGCGGCCAGGTGCGGTGGAACGCGAACCTCCAGTGGAGTCAGGCAACGTACGTCCTCCTCGTAGAAAGCCTCGCACGCGGCGAACCGTACGGTCTCGCGCCGGGAGAGTGAGGTGCGGAGAAAAGCGACCCGTCAGTCCGACGCGGATTTCGGCTTCGATTCCGCGTCCGAGTCGGAGGTCGAGTCCGCCGCCCGCACCCCGACGGTCCGGGAGTCCCGGCCGGCGAGGAGTCGGTCGGCCCACTCGGCGTCGAGGAAGACGGCCCCTTCGCGGACCTCCGGTGAGAGCGACGCGACGGCCTCGACCGCTTCGGCGCCGTCGAGAACGACCCGGTCCCCGTTACGGATACCCCGCGACGCGGCGTCGTCGGGGTGGACGAGGAGTTCGGGCGCGTCGCCGTCGTCCGCCCCCGAACCGCCCTCGTTGACCTGTTTTCGGGTGAGCACGACGAGGCCGGGGGACGAGTCGTCGGCGTCGTCGGCGTCCTCCTCGGTGTCGTCGGTCGCGTCTACGGGGAGCAACGGCGCGCGTTTCTCGCCGTTCATGAACCGGTCCCGGTGGAGGACGCCGACGCCCTCCGTCGCCCCCTCGGGGAACGGCCAGCGCTGGCTGCCGGATTCGAGTCCCGCGTAGGACATCCCGGCGTACAGCGGGTTCACCCGCGTTATCTCCTCGAAGACCCCCTCGGGCGTCTCGGGCGCGAACGCGGTCCCCGTCAGCCGTCGGCCGAGTTCCCGCACGATGTCGAGGTCGCGCCGGGCCGAATCGGGGGGCGAGGCCGCCGCGCGCATCCGCTGGACCTGTCGGTCGAGGTTCGTCACCGTCCCGTCCTTCTCGGCCCACGCGCTCCCCGGCAGGACCACGTCGGCGTGCTCGACCGTCTCGCTCGGCGCGATGTCCTGCACGAGGAGGAAGTCCAGCGACTCGAACTTGCGCGCGACGAACTGCGTCTCCATCCGCGTCACCGCCGGGTTCTCGCCGAGGACGTACGCGCCGCGCACGTCGTCGCCGAAGGCGCGGACCGCTTCGAGTTCCGACAGACCGGGGTCGGTCGGCGGGTCGACGCCCCACTCGGCGGCGACGCGTTCGCGCGCCTCGGGGTCGTCCACGGGGTCGAACCCGGGAAGCGTCGTCGGCCGCATTCCCACGTCGTTCGCGCCCTGTTCGTTGTTGAGGCCGCGGAGAACGTTCATCCCGGCGCCGCGGCGGCCGACGTTCCCCGTCAGGAGCAGGAGGTTCAACAGAGCGTCCACCGTGGCCGTGCCGCGGTGGTCGGGAGCCTCCGCGCCCGTGCCGACGATGACCGCGGTTCCGTCCGCGTCGCCGACGGCGCGAGCCACCCGGCGGATTTTCTCTGCGTCGACGCCGGTCCGTTCGACGCCGGCGTCGACGTCGAACTCCTCGAAGGAGTCGGCGAACGCCTCGAAGCCGGTGGTCCGCTCTTCGACGAACTCGCGGTCGACCGCGTCGAGTTCGAGTAGTTCCGCGAGGAGGAGACGCACGAGAAGCGCGTCGGTTCCGGGTCGGGCCGCGAGGTGGACGTCCGCCGCGCGCGTCGTCCGATTCGCGCGGGGGTCGACGTGGACCAGCGTCGCGCCGTCGTTGACGGCGGGGCGGACGTAACTGTCGAAGGCGATGGGTTGCTGGGCCGCCGGGTTCGACCCGACGACGAGGAACACGTCCGCCTCCGAGATGTCCTCAAGCGTGTTCGTCATGGCGCCGCACCCGAAGCGGCGCGTCGTCGCCGTCACCGCCGAGCGGTGACAGATGCGCGCGCGGTTGTCGACGTTGTTCGTCCCGAGCGTCCGCGCCAGTTTGCCGAACAGGTAGTTCTCCTCGTTCGTACAACGGGGCGCGCCGAGGAACGCGAGCGAGTCCGGGCCGTGCGCGTCGACGAGGCCCCCGAGTTCCCGTTCGACGCGGTCCAGCGCCTCTTCCCACGACGCCGGCACGAGCGTCCCGTCCTCTCGAACCAGCGGCGTCGTCAGGCGGTCCTCGTCGAGGCCGTCGAACGCCTCGATGCCCTTCGGACAGAGGCGACCCTCGGGGTTGACCGGCGCGCCCTCGCGGCCGACGGCGCCGCCGGTGCGGTCGCTGTAGCGGAGGCCGCACCCGACCGAACAGGACGGGCAGACGGTGTCGACGGGAGCGTACCGTCGGGTCGTCTCGTCCGCGTCGGACGGGGTGTCAGCCTCGGATTCGGGGTCGGACTCGGATTTCGGTTCGGACGCGCGTTGCCGGCTCATGGTCGGTCCGCGTCACTCCTCCTTCGGCGACTCTTTCGGGATATCTCCGGTGAGGAAGTTGTAGACGACCCCCAGGCCGGAGACCACGAAGATGAGCAGCAGATTCAGCGCTGCGTTCGGAACGATGGTCTTCGTCCGGAAGATGCGACTCCCGCAGGAGGGACACTGCGCGTCCCCCGCGTCGAACCGCGTGTCGCAGACGGTGCAGTCGTGCACGTCGTGTTCGTCGTCGCTCTCGACCCCGACGGGGCCGTTCGCGAGTCCGAACAGTCGCTTGAACTGGTAAGTGAAGTCCATGGGTGAGTCTCAGCCGTCGTCCGAGGGCTGCTCCACGCTGGAGTGCTCCGATTCGACGTGTTCGCGCATCTCCCCTTCCGAGTCGAACGACTCGTGACAGAACTGACACTCGTGGTCCTGCGCGGTGGGGTTCTCCGGGTTCTGTTCGGGCGTATCCTTCTCGTCGTAGTCGTCTTCGGTCATGGTTGTATTGGATCTCTGGTTCAGTCGTCCGCGCTCTCGGGACTCGACGTGCTCGTGTCGTCGTCGACGGCCGTGGGGCGGTCCCGCGGCACCACCTTCACGTCCGTCACCTTGAACTCGGGGACGTGCGCCTGCTCGTCGAGGTGGCTCTCGTCGGTCAGTTNGGCACCACCTTCACGTCCGTCACCTTGAACTCGGGGACGTGCGCCTGCTCGTCGAGGTGGCTCTCGTCGGTCAGTTCGTTCACGACGTCGGTGCCGTCTCCGAGGACGTGCATCGGGACGAACACGGTGTCGGGGCCGATGCGGTCTGTCACCTGCGCCATCGCCTCTATCTCGCCCTTGCGCGAGGTGATGCGCACCGGGTCCTCGTCGGCAATGCCGAGCGATTCGGCCGTCTCGGGGTTGATTTCGACGAACAGTTCGTCGGTGTACGAGCGGATGCCCTCCTCGCGGTTGGTCATCGTGCCCGTGTGGTACTGGTAGAGGACGCGCCCCGTCGTCAGTTTGATCGGGTAGTCGCCGTCGTCCATATCGCGTTCGGCCGGACCCGTGATGTCCGTCGGGAACATGTGCGCCAGTCCGTCGGCCGTGTTGAACTGCTCTTTGTAGAGGTGCGGCGTCCCCGGGTGGTCCTCGTCCCAGACGGGCCACTGNGTGATGTCCGTCGGGAACATGTGCGCCAGTCCGTCGGCCGTGTTGAACTGCTCTTTGTAGAGGTGCGGCGTCCCCGGGTGGTCCTCGTCCCAGACGGGCCACTGTAGCTCCTCGCCGTCTTCGAGTCGCTCGTGCGTGACGCCGCCGTAGATGGGCGTGAGGTCGTTTATCTCGTCCATGATGTCGCTGGGCGAGTCGTAACCCCACTCGAAGCCGAAGCGCTCGGCGAGTTCCTGGGTGATGACCCAGTCGGGTTTCGCCTCGCCCGGCGGGTCGACGGCGCGCTTGACGNCCCCACTCGAAGCCGAAGCGCTCGGCGAGTTCCTGGGTGATGACCCAGTCGGGTTTCGCCTCGCCCGGCGGGTCGACGGCGCGCTTGACGAGTTGGACGTGGCGGGTCGAACTCGTGTACGTCCCGTTCGTCTCGACGTGACCCGTAGCCGGCAGGACCACGTCGGCGTACTCCGCCGTCTCCGTCAGGAAGATGTCCTGGACGGCGAGGAAGTCCAGTTCCTCGAGAACCTCCTCGGCGTGGTCGACGTTCGGTTCGGAGATGACCGGGTTCTCCCCCTCGACGAACATCGTCTTGATGTTCCCGCGGTCCGCGGCGAGGAACTGCTCGGTGATGGTGAGACCCACCTCGTCCGGCAGGTCCTCGACGCCGTAGTAGTCCTCGAACTTCTCGCGGGNGGGAAGTTCCCGGGGACCGGACCCATGTCGCCGCCGCCGCCCTGCACGTTGTTCTGCCCGCGGAACGGCGCCAGCCCCGACTTCTCGGTGCCGACGTGTCCCGTCACTAAGGCGAGGTTCGCCATCGAGATGATGTTCTCCGTCCCGTGGCTGTGCTCGGTCAGCCCGAGCGTCCAACAGAACGTACAGCTATCGGCCGTGGCGATGGCCTCGGCGGCCCTTTTCAGCTTCTCCGGCGGGACGCCCGCGTGCTCTTCGACGAACTCGGGCGTGAACTTCTGGACGCCCTCCTTCACTTCGTCGAAGCCGACGGTCCGGTTCTCGATGAACTCGTCGTCCTGCAGGTCCTCTTCGAGGATGTGTCGGGTCAGCCCGTTGATCCAGACCGTGTCGTAACCGGGCTGGACGCGGGCGTACTGCGTCGCGTACTCGGCTATCTGCACCTTCCGGGGGTCGAAGACGTACGCTTCGGCGCCCTCTTTGAGGTTCTGCTTGATGTCCGTCCCCAGCACGGGGTGGGCCTCGGTCGTGTTCGAACCGGTGATGAGATAGCAGTCGGTGTTGCTGAGCGCTTCGGTGCCGACCGAACCGGCGCCGTAGCCGACCGTCTGCGAGAGACCGGCCACCGTCGGCGAGTGGCAGAGCCGGTTGCAGTTGTCGATGTTGTTGGTCTTGAGAACCTGGCGGGACAGCTTCTGCATCAGGTAGTTCGCCTCGTTCGACGTCTTCGAGGAGGAGACGAGTCCCAGCGCGTCGGGTCCGTACTCGTCTTTCGTCTCCTGCAGTTCCTCGGCGACGCGGTCCAGCGCCTCCTCCCACGACGCCTCGCGGAACTCGCCGTCCTCCTTGATGAGCGGCGTCGTGAGGCGGTCCTCGTCGTTCGCGTAGCCGTAGCCGAACTTCCCCTTCACGCAGGTCGAGATGCCGTTGATGGGGGCCTTCTCGGCGTTCGGCCGGATGCCCAGCACCTCGTCGTC
This sequence comes from Halogeometricum pallidum JCM 14848, assembly GCF_000337095.1. Lineage (GTDB taxonomy): Archaea > Halobacteriota > Halobacteria > Halobacteriales > Haloferacaceae > Halogeometricum > Halogeometricum pallidum. The sequence goes on along the minus strand of NZ_AOIV01000037.1, from coordinate 107,849 downwards.
CTTCGAGAGCACGTCGAACCGGCAGCCGACGGCGCAGTAGCCGCAGGTGGTGTCGGTGACGTCGACGTCGTTGAGTCGGTAGTCGCTGATGGCGTCGGCCATGTCGAAGAGCCGACCCTCCGACATCGTGTTCGCCGCGAACGACTCCGCGAGGTGTTCGGCCGGTGCGAACGGGCCGCTATGTCCCTCGTTCGACCCGTGACTCGGCGTCGTCTCGCTTCGCTCCTGTGCGGACTGCGCCATCTCCTTCGCCTTGGCCATGTAGCCCGCGACGCCGGATTTCTTCTCTTCGGCGGCGTTCGTCTCGTCCGGTTGCTGTTTGCTCATTAGTTCTCACTCATGTTCGGCCGCTCGTCCTTCTTCATGGGGGTCATCTGGCGGGGCTGGTGCTCGTAGTCCCCACCGATGACCTTCCCGATGCTGTTCTTCTGGTTGAAGCCCGGAAGCGGGATGGTCGCCATGTCGGTCAGACCCTGTTCGACGAGCGCACCCGTCGGGCACACCGTCGCGCAGTGACCACAGGAGACGCACGTCGACTCCATCATCGTCTCCGCGCCGTTCTGGAACGCGATGCGCGTGTCCGGACCGCTCCCCTCGATACGGAGAACGCCCTCGACCTGCACGTCGTTGCAGGCTTCGACGCAGCGGTTACAGAGGATGCACTTGTTGCGGTCTATCTGGATGAACGGCGAGGAGTCGTCTATTGGTTCGTACGCGTCCCGGTCGTCGAAGACGCCGTAGCGCGGTTCCTCCACGTTTTCCTCGATGGAGGCGTCCTGCAGTTCACAGCGGCCGTTCTGTCCGCAGGTCGTACACCGCAGGTTGTGGTCGCCGAGGATGAGGTCGAGGTTCACGTCGCGCGCTTCCTCGGCCTCCTCGGTTCCCGTGTGGACGGTGAGTCCGTCCTCGGCCGGGAAACTGCACGAGGGCACCATCCCGTGCTCGTCCGTGTCGACCATGCAGGTTCGACACTCGCTTCGCGGACCGATTCGGTCGGCGTCCTCGTTGTCCTCGTCGTAGTTACAGAGGGCGGGGACGGAGCTATCGGGCTCTATCTCGTCGATGGCGTCGTAGATGGTCGCCCCTTCGGGCAGGGTGACCGTCTGGCCGTCGACGGTGATCCGCGTCTCCTCGGTGCCTCGGGTCCCGACCGTGGGGTCGTTCGCCGTTCCGGTCTGGAAGTCGTCGGACACCGGGGTGCCCGGTCGCGGGTCTGTGACGTTCGGCACGGACGGAAGTGGTTCGGTCTCGGTACTGCTCGTCTGGCTCGCGGATTGCTCCGTACTCATATTCTGTATCGGGTTCCCTGGTTCGGTTCGCCACCCGCGCCGGGTGCGGCGTCAGCGCGGTTCGCGCGCGAGTCCGCGTGCCCGACTGAGAACCACCGCGAGCGTCGGGTCGTCCGCCCCGACGCCGGCCCCGGTCCGGCACGAGAGACTCCGCTGGCGTTCGTCTCGTGGCCCGGCGGGCGGTACCCGACCGCCGATTGAGCGTCGCGCCACGCCATCAATTAACATTCTCGTCTATCGGCGCAAAAAAATTTGGGCCGGAACCAACGAAATTCCGGGAGGGCGGGAGGACAGTCTGTACCTGTCAGTCGAGTCCGTACGTAGACTCCCGGCCGCGCTTCGGTCACCGTACGCGCCGGTCACGGCCGGGTGTCAGACGGCTGAGAAAACAGTCGGCGACAGACCCCCGCCACACACCTTCGGTTACGTTCTCGAACAGGTCCCTCTTCGTTGAGGTCCGGTGAGCACCACCTCGGAGAGAAACCGTGCACCAAGCGGACAGAACGATTATAGCACTGGATCCGACAGAAGTAATCGCATTTCGGCGCGGTGAGAATTACGGCAGTACCGATTCGACTCGTCGCGCGGGTCTTCGAACGTATCCGTTATATATCCGCGATTCAGTCGAATATCGATGGTTACAGTCTTCGGAGTTCGACGAAGGGATTGTCTCATCAGGCAGCAAGCGTTCAAATTCTGAGGTAGAGTATAATAGTACATTGTTCGCTTCTGAACTCATGAGGTGAAGATTACAGTTTTTTTAAGTCTAAATAAATATAAATAGTGTAGACTAGCCTTTAGAAGTAGATATTAAAATGCTATTGTGAGAATCGAGTTGAAGAAAGGATATTACAATTATATTTATTCAAGTCGTCCGGCGGATCCCGTTCGCACGTTCCCGCCATTCCGTATTAGAGAACGGTGTTCGGAAATTCCCGCGGTTCGCCGCAGACGTTTATCGAGCGAGCAGAGCGATGAAACGAGAGAGAAAACTGCCCATCGTATCTCCTCGTCTCTTGTGCAGTCGGATTCACCAACGGTAGCCAGTAGGGGGATAGTTCCTGCGCGGATACCGTTACAGTACTACGTTCGTAATGTGTATGAGAGCGTCCGAATGAGGAGGTCGGAAGTATGTTCTCCATTTCAGAACGGATTGGAAGTTCCGAGAGCAGAGACCGGAGCATCCTCCGAAAGGGAGGGCGCTCATCCGAGTTATTCCGACGTTTCGGCTGCTGTTGGATTCGAGGGAAAAAACGATCCGTTCCGACGTAGAGAACGGACGAGGGCGAGCATTCGCCGAACGCCCGCAGAGGTCCACGAAAAATCGAGTCCTGTCCGTTGAGTTCACGTCGCTCCCGCCGTCAGGAGTCCGACGACGCTCGCCGGTCCGTGTCGGTCGCGTTCGGCCGTTCAGACGGTGACGGTGTCGTTGACGAGGCGACCGATGCGGTCGATGTCGATGGAGACAGTGTCACCCTCACTGAGCGTGAACGACTCCGGGGGGACGAGCGCCGTCCCCGTCAGCAGCACCAGCGTCTCCGGGAGGTTGTTGTGACGGCGGAGGTACTCGACCAGTTTCTCGCAGGTGGTCGCCATCTCGCTGGTCGACGTGGAGTCCTCGTAGACGACCTCCCCGTCGCGTTCGATGGTGAGCGACATCGAGAGGTCGTGCGGGTCGGTGACGACTTCGTCGGTGGCGACGCAGGGACCGAGCGAACAGCAGCGGTCGTACACCTTCGCCTGCGGGAGGTAGAGGGGATTCTGGCCCTCGATATCCCGACTGGACACGTCGTTGCCGACGGTGTAACCGACAACCTGCTCGCGGTGAAGGACGACGCCGAGTTCCGGTTCGGGGACGTCCCACTCGGAGTCGCCGCGGACGCCGATAGCGTCGTTCGGACCGACCGTCCGAGACGGCGTCGCCTTCAGGAACAGTTCGGGTCGCTCGCTGTCGTAGACGTCGATGTACACCTCCGGTTTGCCGCTCTCGGCCTCGCGCGCCTGCTCGCTGATGCTGTACGTGACGCCCGCCGCCCACACCTCATCGGGGACGACCGGCAAGAGCGCCTCACCGTCGAGGTCGCTCAGGTCGTGGCGGACGGCGTCCGGGATCCGGTCGCGGGCGATATCGTCGACCGACCGGTCGCTGGCGTTCGCCGCGCGGGCTAGCGCCGTGAACGAGCCGAGGTCGTCCGAGGCCGTCGTCAGGTCATATGCGTTCTCTTCGTCGTCGACGACGACGAGGGAATCCGAGCGCTGCCGAGACTCTCCACCGGGGAGTCGGTAGTATCGCATACGCAGTGATGAACAGATGTGAATAAAAGAGTATCGGGGATTTCGGCGGTGGAGGCTACGACAGGGGGAAGAGCGTCGAGAACAGGAGGACGGACGCGATACCGGTGAACGACAGGACCGTCGTCAGCGCCGTCCACGTCTTCAGCGTCTCCGCCTGCGTGAGGCCGCCGACCTCCTTCATCAGCCAGAACCCGGAGTCGTTGTACCACGAGCAGATGATTCCGCCGGCGCCGATGGCCATCACGAGGTAGGCGGGGTGGACGGACAGTTGGTTAGTCAGCGGCGCCATGATGGCGGCGGTGGTGAGCATCGCGGCCGTGGCAGAACCCTGCGCGACGCGGATGATGGCGGCGATGAGCCACGCCGTGATGAGGAGGCCGATGCCGAGGCCCTGTAGGCTGCCGGCGATGTAAGAACCGATTCCCGAGGCGGCCAACAGCGCGCCGAACGCGCCGCCCATCGCCGTGATGGCCGCGATGTTGCCTCCGCTCTTCAGCGCCTCCGTCAGTTCGTCCTCCCACTGCGAGCGCGTCAGTTCGGACCACCGCAGGTAGGTCAGCGCCGCCGCGATAGCNTTCAGCGCCTCCGTCAGTTCGTCCTCCCACTGCGAGCGCGTCAGTTCGGACCACCGCAGGTAGGTCAGCGCCGCCGCGATAGCCGCGATGGTCAGCGCGACGTTCTTGTTCCCGATGAACGCGACAGTGGCCTCGAACGTCCCGAGAACCGGGTACACCGACGCGAAGGTGTCGACGACGGTCTTCGACGCCACGAGGACGACGGCGAGGAGTATCGGGAGCGCCGCCTCGAACACGCCCGGGATGTTCTCGGCCGAGCGGTTCGCGCGCTCCATCAGTTCCTCGGTGCTCGTTCCCATCGCGTCCCGGAGGGGTATCTCCACTCGGTTGTTTATCCAGTGGCCGAACACGAGTCCGGCGACCGTCGCGGACGGGATGGCGACGGCGACGCCGACGAGCATCGTCATCCCGAGGTTGACGCCGATTGCGCTGGCGACGGCCAGCGGACCGGGCGTCGGCGGGATGAACACGTGCGCCGCGGAACCGCCGGCACCGACGGCGACGAGGTACAGCGCGTAGTTCTTCCCGCGGCGCGCGCGCATCGAACGGGCCAGGGGCGCGAGCAGGAAGAGAACGCTGTCGAAGAAGACGGGAATCGCGAGGACGGTGCTGCTTCCCCAGAGGGCGTACTCGCTGTTGTCCTTGCCGAGAGCCGACTGAAAACCGCGGACGATGCGCTGTGCGGACCCGGCCTCGAGCATCGCCTTTCCGATGATGGCGGCCATCAGGATGGGAATGCCGATGCCGGCCATCCCGTTCCCGAACGCCGTCGCCGTCCGCGTCGCCGCGTCGGCCAGCGAGAAATCGGCCACGAACGCGGCGTTGATGAGGCCGACGGAGAACGCCGCCAACGTCAGTCCGACGAACGCCGGGAGGTCCCAGACGACTAAGAACAGTACGACCAGCAGGAGGCCCGCCACGAATGTGAGCAGCGGACTGTGCGCAAACTCGACTACCATATCTCGAACTGCGCTTCTGCTCCGCATCGGAAAATAGTTTTTATTTATTCAATAGCATGTTCTTTAGTCTAATTACTGAAACTGAAACTAAATCCGAGAGGATTACCTAAGAGGTCACTCTACGGACCTCGAACCGTCCGGCGCGCGTCGAGGTGAAGAACGGGTGTCGCACCCGGGAGTTCCGCCGTTCGCGTCCGGGTCGTCCGAGCGGTCGCGTGTCCGTCCGCTCGCTTCTCACTCCCGCAGCACGGACACGTCGAACACGGGTTTGCAGGTGCCGCCGGAGAGGAACGTCTCGAACGCCTCGTCTGCATCGAGCAGGCTGAAGCGGTCGTCGAGGAACGTCGCGTGGTCCACGTCGCCGGACTCGATGAGTCGGAACGAGTTCTCGAAGTCCTCGTACATCGACGCGTAGGAACACTGGAGGTCGATTTCTGACCTGACGAGCGGCGAGTACGGCATCGTCGTCTCCCCCGTCTGTCCCACGAGCACGATCTGTCCGCCTTTCCGAACCTGCTCGACGGCCATGGTCAGCCCCGAGGGGTGGCCGGTCGTATCGAACACCACGTCGTAGCCGATGCCGTCGGTCAGTTCCTCCCGGCGGGCCGCCATGTCGTCCGCCTCGACGTTGAGCGTCTGAAAGCCGAGTTCCTCGGCTAACGGGAGGCGGTACTCGGTGTCCTGCCCGACGCCCGCGACGACGACGTCGCCGCCCTGCGCGTCGGCTATCTGGGCGGTCAGTTGGCCGATGGGTCCCGGACCGGCGACCAACACGCGGTCGCCCGCTCCCACGCGCGAGTTCTGTATCACGGCGCGCGCGCCGATGCTCGTCGGTTCGACCAGCGCCGCGTGCTTCGGATCGACGCCGTCGGGTACGGCATGGAGCGCCGTTTCGGGGACCGCGATGTAACCCGCGTACGCCCCGTCGTGGTCGACGCCCGTTATCACGGCGTTCTGACAGACGTTCTCCTCGCCGATTTCGCACTGGTAGCAGTCGCCGCAGCCCCGAATCGGGCGCTCGACGACGCGGTCGCCGACCGCGAACTTCGTGACGGCGTCACCGACTTCGATGACGCGCCCGGTGTACTCGTGGCCGATGACGTTCGGCAACTCCATCCGCTCGAACGCCGATTCGAACTCGTAGATGCCGGCGTCGCTTCCGCAGAGGCCCGCGTAGTCGACCTCTATCAGCGCTTCGTCGGCAGCGGGTGTCGGCCGTTCGACGTCGACGAGTTCCAGCGAACCGTGACTGCGGCTCGTCTTGGTGAGTCCTCGCATAGGTTCGACTCCCGGCGGAAGGGTAATCAGCGTGTCGGTCGGCACAGCCCTCGGCCGTTCCGCACCGGCGGCCGGTCGGCAACCACAGGCATAAAGAGCGACGGGAGCGTCGTCGAAGGTATGGATTCGTACGAGCACACGCCGGTTACCGTCGAGGACAAGCGTGCAGTCGTCGTCGGCGGCACCAGCGGCATCGGAGAGGCCATCGCGCTCGGGTTCGCCAGCGAAGGCGCGGACGTGGTGGCGACGAGTCGGAGCGAGGAGAAAGTGGAGTCGACGGCGGCGGCCATCCGCGACCGCGGGGTCGACACGGCGAGCGTGACCTGCGACGTGACGGACGCCGAGTCGCTGGAACGCGTCCGCGACCGGGCGGTCGAGGAACTCGGCGGTGTCGACATCGTCGTCGCCTCGCAGGGGGCCATCTCCCGGGAGACGGTCCGCGACATCTCCGAGGAGGACTGGGACTTCGTGACCGACGTGGCCCTCGACGGCGTCCGCCGGGTCACGCAGGCGTTCGCGCCCGCCCTCGAAGCGAGCGAGTCGGGAGCCATCGTCAACATCTCCTCGCTGGCGGCCAGCCTCGCTATGTCGAACCTTCCCGCCTACTCCGCCGCGAAGGGCGGCGTCGAGGCGTTCACCCGAGCGTCCGCGAAGGAACTCGCTCCCGACGTGCGGGTGAACGCCATCGCCCCCGGGTTCGTCATCACGCCGCAGAACGAGGAGACGTACGCCGAGGGAACGGAGAAGCGCGAGCGAATCGACGAACGCGCTCCCCTCGGACGCGTCGCCGACCGCGAGGAGATAGTCGGCGCGGCCGTCTATCTCGCCAGCGACGCCGCCTCCTACGTCACCGGCGAAGTCGCCACCGTCGACGGCGGGTTCGGCGACAGCGCGTTCTGAGGCGGGGCACCCCCTCCGTTCCGCACCCGTCGCTGAGGGCGCGAACGCGAGAAAAGAGACCGCAACGGCGTTCGGATCGCGTCCGACCGGTTCGTTACGCCTCGTCGAAGAGTTCCTCGCCCTCGACCATGTGCTCCCCCACGGCGTCGAGGTCGAGCGTCAGGCCGAGACCGGGTTCCTCGGGAATCTCCATACGACCGTCCTCGATGAGGTCGTCCTCCTCGACGAGGTCCTCCCACCAGCCGAGTTCGTAGGAGTGGTACTCGACGGCCAGCGAGTTCGGGATGGCCGCGCCCACCTGCGCCGAGGCCATCGTCCCGATGGGCGAGGAGACGTTGTGCATCGCGACGGGGATGTAGTACATGTCCGCGAGGTCCGCTATCTTCCGCGTCTCGCGCATGCCGCCGACGCGCGGGAGGTCCGGCGCGATGATGTCGACCGCCTGCGGTTGCAGCAGGGAGAGTTGACCGAACTTCCGGTAGACGTTCTCCCCGACGGCGATGGGCGTCGTCGTGGAGTCGGTCACCTTCTGCTGCACCTCGTGGTTCTCCGGCGGCACGGGGTCTTCGAGCCACCACACGTCGTAATCTTCGAGGGCGCGCGCGAGGCGCTTCGCCGACCCGCCCGTGAACGACCAGTGGCAGTCGAAGGCGACGTCCGCGCGGTCGCCGACGGCCTCGGTGACCGCCTCGACGATGTCGACCTTGTGGTCTATCTCGGGGTTGCGCAGGTGACGGTTCGCGCGGTCCTTCTCGTGACCGGACGGTACGTCAAGGTCGAACTTGATGGCGTCGTAGCCCAGGTCCTCGACGACGCGCACGCCCTCTTCCGCGCAGGCCTGCGGGTCCGCCTCGTTCTCGGTGTGGAGGTCGCAGTAGATGCGCACCTCGTCGCGGTACTTCCCGCCGACCAACTGGTAGGCCGGCACGTCGAGGAGTTTCCCGGCGACGTCGTGCAGGGCGATTTCGATGCCCGAGATGGCGGAGATGACCTTCCCGGAGACGGAGCCCTCGCCGGACATCTTCTGGACGAGGTGTTCGTACAGGCGGTCGATGTCGAGTGGGTTCTCGCCGACGAGGAACGGTTTCATCCGCTCGATGATGGCGTCGTCGCCGCCGCCCCAGTAGGACTCGCCGGTCCCCACGACGCCGGCGTCGGTGTAGACGCGGACGAGAATCCACGGGTAGTTGCCGTCGACCATCGTCGTCTGTACGTCCGTTATCTCCGCGTCGCGGACGCCGCCGCGTTCGTTGGTGATGCCCATCGTCTCCGCCGAGAGGTCCCGCATCGTGTACTCCGCGTTCGGGTCGCGTAGCTTTGCGTAGTCGACCATTACGTGCGTATATCCCCAAAGCCGATAGTAAAGCTTGTGGATACGGACCCGCGCGGCGACGCCGAAGCACAGGCGACGCCGTTATTGCACTCCCGGGAGACGGAGGCGATATGAACCGATACGAACCGGAGTGCGTCGACGGCGTCCTCGTTCTCGTCGCGGACGAGGACCGACTGGAAGTCGGCACCGTCGACGACGTGGTGGACGCCGTCGGCGGCGAGACGTACGCAATCGAGTACGACGAGCGACAGCGGACGCAGCCGTGGTTGGACACCGACGACGGCGTCCTCGAAGTCGACGTGCGCGAGACGGCGACGTCGCTGAACCACACCCCCGAGACGGTCTCGGAACTCCGCGAGTACGACATGACGACGGAGAAGTACGGCCTTCCCGCCCGGACCGTCGAGTTCGCGGACCGCCTCGTCGACATCCTCGAACGGCAGGGCAGAGAGGGAGAAAAAGAGTAAGTCCGCGCGGTCGTCCGCTTGGTACGGCCGGTCCTTCGACTCAGTTCACCGACACGGTTTCGCCCGTCTCGGCCGCCTCGTAGATGGCCGCGAGGGTCCGCATGTCGAGGAGGCCGTGTTCGGCGTCGGCCGCGAACGGTTCCCCTCTGAGGACCCGGTCGGCGAAGTAGTCCAACTCCTCGATCATCTCGTCGCCGAACACGTCGCTGCGTTCGTCCTCTATCTCGATTTCGCGTCCGTCCGCCGTTCGGTAGCGGAGGTGCTGGTCGGACATGCCGAGATAGGAGTGCTCCAAGGAGAGCTCCCCCTCGGTGCCGACGATGCGGAGGTGTCCAGAGAGGGAGGCGTTCTGACTGGCGGTGCAGGCGGCGTACGTTCCGTCGTCGAACTGCACCGTGAACGTCGCGTACTGGTCGGGCACCTTCTCGAACGCCTCGTCCTCCGAGCGCATCTGCGCCGTCACGCTCACCGGGTCGGCGTCGAGGACGAATCGCGCGGTGTTCAGCGGGTAGACCCCGAGGTCCATCACCGACGCGCCGTAGCCGGCGAGTTCGGGGTCGAGACGCCACTGGTCGGGACTGCCGGAGACGAACTCCAACATCCGTTGGCCCATGTGGCCGTGGACGAGCACCGGGTCGCCGACGGCGCCGTTCGCGACGAGTTCGCGCATCCGACGCACCTGCGGGTCGGTCTGCATCCGATAGGCGACCATCAGCGGCACGTCCTCGGTGGCCGCGACGAGTTCCTCTGCCCGTTCGCTCGTCGCCTCCATCGGCTTCTCGCAGAGGACGGCCTTTCCGTGTTCGGCGGCCGCCTCGGCGTACGGGAGGTGCTTCGCGTTCGGCGTGCAGACGTAGACGGCGTCGTACTCGTCAACCGCCTCGCCGTCGACGAACTCGTCGTACGTGAGCGTCGCCGCCACGCTCTCGGTGTCCGCAGCGACTTCCTCGCCCTTCTCGCGACTGCTGCTGACGAGCACCGTCGTCTCGCAGAACTTCGAGTCCTCGGTTGCGGGAATCGTCTGCTCGCGCGTCCACCATCCGAGACCGACCATGGCGAGGCGGAGCGTCCCCTCCTCCAACTCCTCCCAATCGCGGTCGCGGAGACCGTGTAGGTAATCGTCGACTGACATGGTACCGAGGTTCGGGCCGACCGGCAAAAGTGTAGTGGACGGCGTCTTGCGGTCGGGTAGAGCGACCGGCGACCGTGATACGGTGTGACAGAATCGTAAGAGTAGTATGAGAGAATGGTGAAGGGGTAGGTGATGTCCGATACAGCGAAAAACTACGTGAACGGAGAGTGGGTCGAGTCGGAGACCGGCGAGACAATCGACGTGCAGAACCCGGCAAATCCGAGCGAGACCGTCGCGACGTACCAGAAGTCCGACGGATCGGACGCGAAGGAGGCCGTCGAGGCCGCCGTCGCGGCGAAAGCGGAGTGGGCGAACACGCCCGGCCCCGAACGCGGACGGATCCTCCGCGAGGCCGGAACGCTCCTCGGTCAGCGCAAGGAGGAACTGACCGACAAACTGGTCGCCGAGGAGGGGAAGGCCCGCGGCGAGGCGTCCGGCGAAGTACAGCGCGCGATAGATATCTTCCACTACTTCTCGGCGAAGGCCTCCGACCTCGGCGGCACCGTGAAGGGCGCGAGCGGGCAGAACACGAACCTCTACACGCGCGAGATGCCCGTCGGCGTCGCCGCCCTCGTCACGCCGTGGAACTACCCCATCGCCATCCCCGCGTGGAAACTCGCGCCGGCGCTAGCGGCGGGCAACGCCGTCGTCCTCAAGCCCGCGTCGTTAGCGCCCGGCGTCGTCATCGAAATCGCCCGCGCACTCGACGAGGCGGGTCTGCCCGACGGCGTGCTCAACGTCGTCACCGGCCCCGGCAGCGCGGTCGGCAGCGAGTTCATCGAGAACGAGGGCACCGACGCCGTCTCCTTCACCGGCAGCAGCCAGGTGGGTGAGATGGTGTACGAGCAGGCGACCGACGCCGGTAAGCGCGTCCAAACCGAACTCGGCGGCAAGAACCCGACGGTCGTGATGGATTCCGCGGACCCCGCCGAGGCGGCCGACATCGTCGCGAACGGAGGGTTCGGTACGACCGGCCAGTCCTGTACCGCCTGCTCCCGCGCCATCGTCCACGAGGACGTGTACGACGAGTTCGTCGACGAACTCGTCGACCGCGCCGAGTCCATCGACATCGGCCCCGGCAACGAGCACGAGATGGGCCCGCAGGTCAGCGAGGACGAACTGAACTCCACGCTGGAGTACGTCGATATCGCGCAGGACGAGGGTGCGACGCTCGCGGCCGGGGGCGGCGTCCCCGAGGGTGACGACGTCGAAGAGGGGTACTTCGTCGAACCCGCCGTCTTCACCGACGTGACGAACGACATGCGTATCGCCCAAGAAGAGGTGTTCGGTCCCGTCGTCGCCGTCATCAAGGTATCGGACTTCGAGGAAGGACTGGACGTCGCCAACGACGTGGAGTACGGCCTCTCGGCGAGCGTCGTCACCGACGACCACACGGAGGCGAACCGCTTCGTCGAGGAGGCGGAAGCGGGCGTCGTGAAGGTCAACGATAAGACGACCGGTCTGGAACTGCACGTCCCCTTCGGCGGCGTCAAGCGTTCCTCCTCGGAGACGTGGCGCGAACAGGGCGACGCCGGACTCGACTTCTACACCATCGAGAAGACCGTCTACGACAGCTACTGAGCCCGAACGTCCGCTGAATCCGAGCGAGCCATCGACCGTCGGACGGGACGCGGGTCGGTGTGCCGCCGCGCCGTCTTTCTCACGGTACGCAGTTTGGGAAGTAACCGAACCGTCTCCTCTCTCTCTCGGCGTCGATCGCCTCGTATTCAGTCATGACGGAGACGTACACCCGCCACACCACTCCGAACAACAGGCTAAACGACCCGGATAGTCCCCTGAACATAATAAGAGGGACGGCGATATCGTTCGCACCGGCGCGAACCGCACCACTCGGCTGGCGGCACCGGATAGACAGACGAACGAACGGCAGACCACCACAGAAACACGATGAGTGAATACACGCAGACAACAGACGAGATCGAGCTATCGGACGTCGAAATCGAAGACGAGTTCTGGTCGCCCTGGGTGACCCGGAACCGCGACGTGACGGTCGAATACCAGTACGAACAGCTCGAGGAATCGGGGACGCTGGAGAACTTCCGCCGCGCCCGCGACGGGAAAGAAGAGGGCTTCCAAGGGATGTGGTTCCAGGACAGCGACGCCTACAAGTGGCTCGAAGCGGCGAGCTACGAACTCGCGAAGAGCGACGATCCCGAGCTTCGAGAGCGGGCCGACGACGTGATCGAGCTAGTCGCCGCCGCACAGGAGGACTCCGGCTACGTCAACACGTACTTCCAACTCGTCGAGCCGGGGATGAAGTGGACGAACCTCAACATCATGCACGAGCTGTACTGCGCCGGTCATCTGATCGAGGCCGCCGTCGCTCACTACGAGGCCACCGGCGAGGAGTCACTGCTCGACGTGGCCGTCGATTTCGCTGACCACGTGGACGACGTCTTCGGCGACCAGATCGACGGCGTTCCGGGGCACGAAGGGATCGAACTCGCACTCGTCAGACTCTACCGGGTTACGGACGACGAGCGCTATCTGGACCTCGCACGGTACTTCGTCGACCTCCGAGGCCACGACGACCGCCTCAAGTGGGAACTCGAGCACTCCGACGAAATCGGCGGCCGGTCGTGGGACGACGGCGCTCTCATCCCCGCCGCGGGCGGAGGGAGCCTGTTCCTCGACGAGGACGGCGAGTACGTCGGCACGTACGCGCAGGCCCACGCGCCCGTTAGGGAACAGGAGAAGGTCGAAGGGCACTCGGTGCGAGCGATGTACCTCTTCGCGGGAGTCACCGACCTCGTGGCGGAGACGGACGACGAGGAGTTGTTCGAGTCGATGAAACGCCTCTGGGAGAACATGACGACGAAGCGGATGTACGTGACCGGAGGCATCGGCCCCGAACGCGAGCACGAGGGCTTCAGCGAGGACTACGACCTCAGGAACGAGGACGCCTACGCCGAGACGTGCGCGGCCATCGGGAGCATCTTCTGGAATCAACGGCTGCTCGAACTCACGGGCGAGGCGAAGTACGCGGATTTGATCGAGCGGACGTTGTACAACGGATTCCTCGCCGGCGTCTCGCTGGACGGGACGCGGTTCTTCTACGAGAACCCCCTGGAGAGTTCGGGCGACCACCATCGCAAGGGATGGTTCACCTGTGCCTGCTGTCCGCCGAACGCCGCGCGCCTGTTCGCGTCGCTCGGGCGGTACGTCTACTCGAACGTCGACGGGGTACTCACCGTCAACCAGTACGTCGGCAGCACGGTAACGACGACCGTCGGCGGGACCGAAGTCGAACTCACCCAGTCGAGTTCGCTGCCCTGGTCTGGTGAAGTTACGCTCACTGTCGACGCTGACGAGGCGGTCCCGATCCGCCTTCGGGTCCCCGCGTGGGCGACCGACGCGTCCGTCTCGATCGACGGCGAGGAAGCGGAACGGAGCGACGACGGCGCCTACGTCGAACTCGACGGCGAGTGGAACGGCGACCGGATCACGGTCCGCTTCGGGCAGGAAACCGAACTGGTTCGCGCCCACCCGGCGGTCGAGAGCGATGCGGGCCGGGTCGCCGTCGAACGGGGTCCGCTCGTCTACTGCGCCGAAGCGGTCGACAACGATCGACCGCTCCATCAGTACGCACTCGCTTCGAACGCCGTCATCGACGCAAAGCGTCGCGACGACCTGCTCGGTGGAGTGACTGTCCTTGAGGCCGATGGCGAGGTGCCGGCGCTGGACGGGTGGGACGGAACGCTGTACCGCCCCGACGACGAGACGGACACCGAGTCCGCACGGCTGAGGATGGTGCCCTACTACGCGTGGGACAACCGAGAACCCGGCGAGATGCAGGTGTGGACCCGCGCCGAGTAGCGATCTCGACGAGGTCGACGTAACAGCGGCGCAATTCACCCGCAACTACGTGTTTTAGACTTCGTCCGCGGAACACCGACGACCGAAAGAACTGAATAACCGAACTGGGAAGATATCGACGGCCGTCACTCTCGTCTCGGACGTGCAGTCGACGGCTTCGCGGCATCGTAGCTCCGAACGTGCTGTCCCGGCGTCACCCGCCCCGGTGACGCCAGCTTTCGTTCTTCGCGTCGGTCCGTAGGCGACCTCACGAACCCGGTCCGAGTTACGTCGCCACCACCGGGACGGTGCCGAACGGCCGACGTTCCGTTTTCGTGAGCCCCCGTTCTCTGTTACAGAACGCTCTTCGGGTCCGAAGCGAGGGCGCGTTACGATGTTACGAGCGTAACATCCCTCGTCAGCGATGCGAGCGCCCCGAATCGATCGGGAGTGATGTCGGAACGGGACGGTTCCGTTCTGAGCTGGAAAACGGGGCGCGTCAGTAGTTGATGTTCAGTTCGACCACGTTCGCCGCGCTGAGGACCCGTTCGGGGAGTTCGCCGTGTAGGTCCTCGTCGCTGACGCGACTTGCCGGCGCGGAGACGCTGATGGCGCCCAGTACCTCGCCGGAGGAGGCTTTCACCGGGGCGGCCAGACACCGCAGTCCGGCCAATCGTTCCCCGTCGTCGATGGCGTAGCCCCGTTCGCGCACGTCGTCGAGGGCGTCGGACAGTTCCTCTCGGGTGCCGATGCTCTTCGGCGTCTCCCGTTCGAGTCCGTGGCGGTCGACGATTTCGTCCACGCGGGACTCGGGGAGGTACGCGAGGATGGCCTTCCCGAGCGCCGTCGTGTGGAGGTACGCCCGCATCCCCGCGTACGTGTCCAGGTCGACGGCGTCTTCCCCCTTCGAGCGCATCAGGTAAACGCCCATTCCCTGCTCTTCGACGAGCAGGTTCGCGAGTTCGCCCGTCTCGTCGGCGAGCGCCTTCACCTCGGGTTCGGCGACCTGATAGAACTCCATCGACTTGCGCACGTAGCCGCCGACTTCGAGGAACTTCAGTCCGAGTTGGTACTCGTCACCTCGCTTCAGGACGTAGCCGTGCTCCTGCAGCGTCGTCAGGTGGTTGTGCACGCCGCTTTTGCCCATATCGAGGTTGCTCGCCAGTTCGGTCACTCCGCAGCGACCCCGCTGCCGCAACTCCTCGACGACGGCCAGCGTCTTTTCGGTGGTCCGCACCGGGTGTTTTGCGCCCATGTGTCGACTGTCACAATCTTTCCGGGCATAAGCGTTCTGGTCTAGAGAACGCCGAGTCGGGGAGAGAAACGAGTCAGGAGACGGCAACGGTGTCCTCTTCGTCGACTACGCTTCGCCCTTTCGTGACGGCGACCAGGGCGTCCGTCGACCGGTCGTCCGGGAACGAGAGATGGACGACGTTCTCGTTGCCCATCGGTTCGACGACGGTCACCACCATCTCGAGCTCGTGAACCGGGTCGTCGCCGGCCCGTCCCCGGGGGCGAACTCCCACGTCCTCCGGGCGGACGCCTAAGACGGCGTCGTCCCCCACCCGTCGAAGGCACGCCCGACCACAATCATTATACAACCCACTGCGTAGTAGTTAACGGGTAATCATGAGCGAAGTACGATTTGAGCACGTGCGGAAGGTGTACGAGGGCGACATCGTGGCGGTCGAGGACTTCTCTCTGGACATCGAGGACGGAGAGTTCATCACGGTCGTCGGTCCCTCCGGATCGGGGAAATCGACGCTGCTGCGGATGCTCGCCGGACTCGAAGAGATATCCGGCGGAAAAATCAGTATCGGCGACCGGATGGTGAACGACGTGCCGGCGCAGGACCGCAACGTCGCGATGGTGTTTCAGAACTACGCGCTGTACCCCCACATGACGGTCAGGAAGAACATGTCGTACGGACTGAAGCTGACATCTGATCTCTCGAGCGAGGAGATAACCGACCGCGTCGAGGAGGCGGCGGAGATGATGGGTATCGAGGACCAACTCGACAAGAAACCCGCCGGACTCTCGGGCGGCCAACAACAGCGTGTCGCGACGGGCCGAGCGATAGTCCGAGAGCCGGAAGTGTTCCTGATGGACGAACCGCTGTCGAACCTCGACGCGAAACTCCGCGCGCACATGCGGACGGAGCTCCAACGGATTCAGGACGACTTGGAGACCACGACGGTGTACGTCACGCACGACCAAGAGGAGGCGCTCACGATGTCCGATCGGGTGGTAATCCTCGACGGAGGGAACCTCCAGCAGGTGGGGACGCCCAAGGAGGTGTTCAACCGGCCCGCCAACCTGTTCGTCGCCGACTTCATCGGGTCGCCGTCGATGAACTTCTTCGACGTGGAACTCCAGGGCTCTACGCTCACGGGCGAAGCGCTCTCCTACGAGGTGTCGCCCGAGACGAGAGAGCGCATCAACGAGCGAGCCTCCTCGGATACCCTCGTGCTCGGCGTCCGGCCGGAACACATCCACTTCACCGAGCGGGACTCCGCCGACGCGATATCGGCTCAACTCGACGTCCACGAACCCGTCGGCGACGATAACTACTTCTACCTCCGGTCGAACGGCGTCGAGTTCACCATGCGCGTGATGGGGGATTACCACTACGACGAGGGCGACGAGATATCCGTCACGTTCGACGAAGCGAAGATGCACATCTTCGACCGCGCGAGCGGCAACAACGTGATGGTGGACACGGGCCGAGTCGACGAGCAGACGCGCGAACCGACCGCGCAGCGAACGTGAGTCCCTTCGGGGACTGTTTCCGCGACGCCCGTTCCGAACGTCCGTAACGCCGAAGCTCTCCTTCGGTCCGAGCCGTTCTCCGCTCGAATACCGGTAGCTCCGCGTTCCCCTCGTCGGTGCGACTCCGTTACTCGGATCGGAGCTCCGAAACCGAACCGCAGAGCCGAAATCGGAGTCGGACGCCAACCGTCGCCCGGGCTAACGCCGGGCGCTCTCGTAGGGCGACCAGTGGTCCTCCGCCGCCTCCGATTTCGGCGGCGGACCGAGCAGGGCTTCGAGGTGGAACGCCGCCACCATGCCGCCGAAGACGACGACGAACGCGATGGTGAGCGCGCCGGTCACGGCGAACAGGACGATCGTTCCCATTCCGATCATCACCGCTCCGAGCGCGTTCCGTCCGGTCCACCTGATCCCGGCTCTGACCGCGGGTTCGAGGTCCTCGCCGGCGGCGAGGCCGGCGAACGTCGGAATCAGCACGAGCGCGGTGTACGCCGCGGCGTACGTCGTGATAACCCCGAGAACGAGCGCGACGGTCGATCGCTCGAGGAGGTAGCGCCGGGCGTACAGTCCCGCGATGGCCGCGAACGCGAGCGGAACCCCGGAGAGTAACGTGGCCGAGAGGCCGTGGCGCTTGAGCGTTGCCGCGACCCGCTCCCGGTCGAACGTGTATCCCTCGCGGAGCGACGTGACCGCCGCGTACGCGCCGAGCGTCGCGGGGCCGACGGTGACGAGAGGGACCGAACAGAGGAACCAGAGCGCGCTTATCGCGACGAGTCGCGGACCGTGCTCGTAGAAAAACCGCACCGCGGAAACGAACGACCGATACACCGTTTTCGTGTCAGCGTCCCTCATCCCTCCAACGAGGGACGGGGACCGTTAACAGTGTTACGTCACGCCCTGCATCTCGACGGCCGTCATGAGCTGTTCCTGCAGGAGGAGGAACAGGATGAACAGCGGGCCCGAGGCGACGACGGCGGACGCCATCGTCAGCGCAGGCTGAATCGTGAAGTTGTCTCGGAGGACGACTACCCCGATGGGAAGCGTGTAAGCGGCCTCGCTCTGGAGCACGATGAGCGGCCAGAGGAACTGATTCCAGCTCCAGACGAACATGAACAGCGCAAGGGCGGTCAGGATGGACTTCGACAGCGGAAGTATCATCCGCGTGTAGATGCGGAAGTTGGAGAAGCCGTCGAGTTGGGCCGCCTCCTGCAGTTCGTACGGGATGTCGCGGAAGAACTGCACGAGGAGGAACACCCCGAGCGGTCCGGCCGCGAACGGCAGGATGACCGCGAGGTAGTTGTTGATCAGCCCCAGTTCCGCGATGACGAGGTACAGCGGGATGATGTTGACGAACCCCGGCACCATGAAGCTCGCGACGATGAGCGCGAGCAGGTAGCGCTGTCCCTTCCACTCGAGTCGGGTGAGCGAGAAGGCGATCATCGAGTCGATCAACAGCACGAGTAGCGTCGTGATAGACGATATCAGCAGCGTGTTCAGCCCCCACTGGAGAATCTGCGAGGTGGCGAACAGTTGGATGTACGAACCCAGCGTGATCGGGTTGGGAATCCAGTTCATCCCCGTCGCGACGGCCGCCTCCGACGTCTTGAGCGACGTGGAGATCATGTACGCGTAAGGGATGACGAACACCAGCGCCGCCCCGTACATCGCGACGTGGACGAGGACGTTCCGCATCGAGAACCCGGTCGTCGTGGACGACCCGACCTCTTCTTGGCGCTGGCTCTGATCCGCGGTCGCTTCACTCATTGTCGCCTCCGAGCAGGTAGTAGTTCGCGATTGAAACGCCGACGAGAATCGCCGTCAGCACGTACCCGATCGCGGACGCGTAACCGAAGCTCCGCTGGTTGAACGCCGCCTGATACAGGTACATCACGAGCGTTTCGGTCGCCTGCCCCGGACCGCCCGCGGTCATCACGTACGGTTGACCGTACACCTGGAACGCCCAGATGAGGTTGATGACGATGACGAAGAAGATGGCGCCGCGCATCTGCGGGACGGTCACGTCCCGGAACTGCCGCCACGTCCCCGCGCCGTCGAGTTTGGCCGCCTCGTAGAGATACTCCGGGACGCTCTGTCTCGCCGACAGCAGGATGACGAAGCTGAACCCGACCAGCCACCAGACGGTCGTCAGCGCGATGGCGGGCATCGCGAACAGTCGCGACTGGAGCCACTGGGGCGGGTTCGACATCACCATTCCGAGGTAGTAGTTGATGACTCCGTACTGCGTCGAGTAGAGGTCGGTCCAGAGGATGGCCGCGACCGACACCGTCAGGATGTAGGGGCTGAAGAAGATGGCCCGCAGGAAGCCCTGCCCCTTGATGTCGCGGTTGACGCCGAGGGCGAGGCCGAGACCGACCAGGAGAATCGACGGTACGGTGAGGACCGCGAAGTACGCCGTGTTGAAGAGGGCGTTTTGGAACTGCTCGTCTGCGAGCAGTCGCGCGTAGTTGTCCAGCCCGATAAACGTCGATTCGGCGGGCGCGAGCGCGTTCCAATCGAAGAGGCTCATGTATCCGCCGATAAGTAGCGGAAGGAGCAGGAACACGCCGAAGATAATCAGGTAGGGCGAGGCGAACAGGACGCCCTCCATCAGTTCCCGTCCGGAGCGACTTTCGGGGGTTATTCCGTCGAGTTTGTCTGTTGTTGCCATGGTGTGTGTCTGTGTGGTTTCTGTATCGGTTGTCGGTTCGAGTTACTGTATGGCCGAGTTCCACGCTTCGACGCCCTGCTGAATGGCCGCATCGACGGGAGTGTTCTGGGCGTAGGCGTCGGTGATCCACGTCCAGTTGCTCGTCGCGTACATGTCAGCGTTTCCGAGTTGGGGCCAGTAGGCGAGGTGTCCGTCGGCGGCCATCTCCGCGAAGTATTTTAGCGTCTTGTCCCACAGCACCGACTTCCGGAGCGCGTCGCTGTTGAGGATGGGGCTGTACGCCGGGAGGTGGCCCGCCTGTGCGCCCCACGAGGGGTTCTCCTGCGTGATCCACTCCGCCGCGTCGACCGAGAGCTGTACCCGTTCGTCGCTCAGGTTTGGCTGCTTGGGGACGACGATGGTGTGGCTGTCCGCCGTCGACCGGAGCTGCTGAGCCTCCGGGAAGACGCGGGGTTTGTCGAACCCCCACTCGTAGTTCTGCTCCTGCATAACGCTCACGTACCACGTTCCGTTGACGGTCATCGCGACCGATCCGTTCCGGATGCCCCGGGCAACCCGGTCGGCGGAGATGTCGGGGCGGTCCCACCCCCGTTCGCCGGAGATGCTGGCGAGGAAGTCGAGGGACCGCGTTCCGGCGTCCCCCCCGAACGTCACCTCGGTGTGGTCGTCGTTGAACATGCTCCCCTCGTACTGGTGAAGTCCCATGAACCACTGTCTGAACCCGCCGCCGCCGCCCCAGTAGGGGTCGGGACTGAAGGGCAGCGCGTCGGTGTTTTCGAGGATGGCGTTGCACGCCTCTTGGAACTTCGAGAAGCTATCGATGGGCGGTTCCACGCCCGCCTCGCGGAGGAGGTCAATGTTGTAGTACAGGCCCACGGGGTGAGAGTCCATGGGCACCGCGTACTGGCCGCCGTCGATACGGCAGGCGTCGAGGATGGTATCCACGTAGTCGTTCGAGTTCAAGTTGTCGCTGATGTCGACGAGCGCGTCCTGAAACTGACGGAGATACGACGCGTGCGAGATGGCGATGTCGGGGGGCTTCCCCCCGGTCATCGATGTGAACAGACGGGTGTAGTGTTCGGCCCACGGGGTCCGCTGGCGGTTGATGCGGACGTTCTCGCCGAGCGGACGTTGCTCGTTGAACTTGTCGATGATCGACGCCATTATCTCGCCGTCGCCGCCGCCGAACAGTGTCCAGTAGTCGAGTACGGTTTCGTTACTACTCTGCCCACCAGCGACGCCCATACAGCCCCCGAGGCCGCCGATACCGACCGCACCCGCCGCGGCGACGAATCGGCGGCGACCGAGGCTGTCGGACGCTCCGCTCGGACTGGTAGTATCGTCTTCCGCGCGCTTCGTGGTATCGGATACCATTTCCCTAGAACGGCTATGCTTAATTATAATAAATGTTCTCTCTCGGGTTCGATCATGTTCTGCGGTTCCGTCGCGCGAGCGTCCCGAATCCGTTCGTTCGTCGCCGATACGGAGCGGGCCGTTCAGTTGGCGGATTCGTCGACGAGTGCAAAGCATGATATGGTACGGCAGAGCACAGGAAGTCATGCAACGGACGACGCTCACGCGCGACCCGACGCGCGAACTCTCCGGCGACTGGGAGTTCGCGACCGACCCCGAGGACGACGGCCGGACGGAGGGGTGGTACGACCCCGACGCGGCGTGGGAGGACCCCCGCGAGGTGTCGGTCCCCCACTCCTGGCAGGAAGAAGCGGATCTCCGGGAGTACGTCGGCGTCGCGTGGTACCGGCGAACGGTGGACTTGGACGCCGTCGACGACGACCGGCGGGCGGTGCTGTACTTCGGTGCCGCCGACTACGACGCCACCGTCTGGGTCAACGGCGAACGCGTCGGTTGCAACCGCGAGGGGTATCTCCCCTTCAGGTTCGACGTCACCGACGCGCTGGTCGCCGGGGAGAATACGGTCGCGGTCCGGGTCGAAGACCCCGAGGATATCTCCGAGATTCCCCACGGGAAGCAGGGCGAACCGTGGTACACCCGCGTCAGCGGACTCTGGCAGCGGGTCGACCTCGCGGTCGTTCCCGAAGTTCGGGTTCGCGACGCCCGCGTCACGCCGGACCTGAGCGACGACACCGCCCGGGTCGACGTGTCCGTGACGGCCCCCGAGGAAGGGGAGCCGTTGGCGGACCTCTCCGCGGACGTCCGGATTCGCTCGGACGGGACGGAGGTGGCGAGTCGGACGGCCCCGGTCGGCGACGACGGAACGGCGAGCGTAACCCTCGCACTCGACGACCCCGACTACTGGACGCCCGACACCCCCCACCTGTACGAGGTGGCCGTTGACCTCGGCCGCGGCGGCGACCGAATCGACGCCTACGCCGACACGTTCGGCATGCGGAGCGTCGAACGGTCGGAGGACGAACTCTTCCTCAACGGCGACCCGCTATTCGTCCGGGGGGCGCTGGACCAGGCGTTCTACCCCGACACGTTCTACCGCCCCGCCGACCTCGGCACGTTCGAAACGGAGATTCGCGCCGCGAAGGAGATGGGGTTCAACCTCCTCAGAAAGCACATCAAGCCCGCCCACCCGCGGTTTCTCGAACTCGCCGACGAGATTGGGATGCTCGTCTGGGAGGAGCCCGCGAATCCGAGCGCCTACTCCGAGGCGTCCCGCGAGGCCGTCCGCGACCAGTTCGCGGGGCTGGTCGAACGCGACTTCAACCGGCCGAGCGTGATCGCGTGGAGCCTCTACAACGAGGAGTGGGGAATCGGGGGACTCTACGAAGACGAAGAGGAGTCGCTGTGGACCGACGGCGAGAAACAGGAGTTCCTCGCGTCGTTCTTCGAGTCGGCGCGCGAGCGCGATCCGACCCGACTGGTGTGCGACAACTCCGGGTGGGCGCACGTGGTCACCGACCTCAACGACTACCACGAGTACTTCGTCGTCCCCGACCGCGCCGACGCGTGGCGCGAGCAACTCGACCGCATCGTCGACGACCCCGCGGAGAACTACGGCGTCGACGACCCCGACCCGGCCCCGCTCCTGATTTCGGAGTTCGGCACGTGGGGGCTTCCGTCGGTCGACGCGCTCGAATCCCACTACGACGGCGAGCCCCACTGGTACCGCCACGGCTTCCTCTCGGGGTTGAAGTCGCCCGCGGGCGTCCGCGACCGGTTCGAGGCGAGCCACCTCTCGGACACCTTCGACGATCTCGACGACCTGGCCGACGCGTGGCAGCGTCGAGAATGTCTCTCGATCGCCGAGAGTATCGCTGACATGCGGAGTCACGAGGGCGTCGCCGGCTACGTCGTCACCGAGTTGACCGACATCGAGTGGGAGTTCAACGGCCTCCTCGACTACCTCCGCGAGGAGAAGGCATCCGTCGACGCGTTCGCGCGAGCCAACGCGCCGGTCGCGGTACAGGTTCGCCCCGACGCGCACGTATACTGGGACGACGGGCGGGTCGAAGCAGACCTCGCGGTCGTCAACGACACTGGCGAGCGCATCGAAGGGACGCTCCGGTGGGAGGCGTTCGGTGAGACGGGCGAAACCGGGGTCTCGGTCGAGCCGTTCGGAAACGAGCGGCTCGCGGGCGGGATTTCGGTCGACGCACCGTCCGTCGAAGGTGTCCGCGACGGGTCGGTGAGCGCCGAACTCGTCGGAGCGACGGTCGACGCCGCGGACGAGGCGTCGCTCACGGTCGTCTCGCGCAACGTCGGTCTCGACGACCGCACCGTCTACACCGACCACGACGGCCTCCGGCGCGCGTTGGCGGACGATGACGGACCGTCGGTCGTCGACGACCCCGAGGACTGCGACGTGGCGTTCGTCACCCGAGTCGACGACGCGACCCGCGAGTTCGTCGAGGCCGGCGGCGCGGCGGCGCTCCTCCCCGACTCCGAGGGTCGGATGGACGGGTCCGACGAGTTCTCCTTCACCGACCTCCCCGAGGAGGAGAGCTGGAACCTCTGCGCGTCGTTCGTCTCCCAGACGCTCCTCCTGGACGTCGACGTCGTTCCGGGGTGGGCGTTCGAGGGTCTCTACCCCTACGCGTACGCCGTGGACTCCGATCCCGCTGGCGAGACGTTCGCGGGATACACCGAAGGCTGGCTCGCCAACACCGGCGCCGTCGCGCTCTCGCGGTCGGCGGGCGACGGACAACTCGGGGCGTGCACCCTCCGCGTCACCGACGGCTACGGCTCGCACCCCACCGCGACCGCGGTGCTCGCGGCGCTGGCGGACGAACTCTGCGACGACGCCTGAGTTCCGACTCCTCGGCGCATTCGGTCGAAAAAGGCTCGACGGATGGAGACCGTCCGACTACCGGACCGAGATGCCCGCGACCGCTCCGGGTGCGAGGTCCGCGACGAGACTCCCCTCTTCGACGGAGACGTCGAGTTCCTGGCGCGCGAACTCCTCGGCGTTGTCGGCGGTGACCTCGACGTCGAGTTCGTTGTCGGCGAACAGCACCTCCGCCTCCACGTCGGCCGCGTCGGCGTCGAGGCCTTCGAGCGACACCTCGACGGTCCGGCTCTCGCGGACGTCGAGGTTGGTGAGGGTGACGAACGTGCCGTCGTCGTCGAGGGACGCTGAAGCGCCGACAAGCGGGAGCTCCTCGTCGTCGACGTCGCGCTCGGGCGCGTCGACGGAGGTGGTGACCGCGTCGTTCCCCTTGTGGGGGGCGTAGAGATCGAACACGCGGTAGGTCGGTCGCGCCCACGCGTCGTCGCCGTCGGTCTCGACGAGACACTGGAGCACGTTGACCGTCTGGGCGATGTTCGACATCGTCATCACGTCGGCGTGGTGGTTGAAGACGTCGAGCATCGCGGCGGCCGACAGCGCGTCGAGTGCGGTTCCGGGCTGTTCGAGACCGTTCTCCGAGACGGCCTCGGTGTGCCACGTCCCCCACTCGTCGATGATGATGCCGATGTCGTCGGTGGTCGCGACCGCGTTGACCGCCGCGGCGATCCGTTCGATGTGGTGGTTCATCTCGAGCGCCTCGACCAGCATCTGCTCGTAGTCGTCTTCGTCCGTCTCGGAGTCGACGACGCTCATCGTCCGCCCGTAGTAGTGGTGGAGCGTGAGATGGTCGAGCGGGAAGTGCACGCCCCACGCGCTGTTTCCGACCTCCTCCATGAATCGGTGGTTCCACTCGTGGTCCTCGAACCCGCACGCGATGAGTTCGAGGTCGTCCTCGAGCATCAGATTGTCCATGCTCCCGACGTACGTTGCAAACCGGCGGTACTCGCGCGCGTACTGCTCGGGGCTCATTCGACCGCCACAGCCCCAGTTCTCGTTGCCGATTCCCCAGTATTTCACGCCGTACCCGTCCTCGTGGCCGTTCTCTCGGCGTCGGTCGGCGAGTTCGGTGTCCCCCTCGTAGTTGCAGTACTCCACCCAGTCGGCCGCCTCCTGTGGGTCCCCCGACCCGACGTTGGCCGCGAGGTAAGGCTCGGTGTCGAGTCGCTCGCAGAGCCGCAGAAATTCGTCGGTTCCGAACTCGTTGGACTCCTCGGGCACCTCGTCGGTATCCTGCGCCCAGAAGAGGTTGCGACGGCGGGGTCGGTCCTCGACGGGTCCGACGCCGTCCTCCCAGTGGTAGTCGTCCGCGAAGCAGCCGCCCGGCCACCGGAGTACGGGCATCTCCAGGTCCTCGAGGAGCGAGACCACGTCGTCGCGGTAGCCGTCCTCGTCGTCGTTCTCGCTACGCCAGACGCCGTCGTAGACACACCGTCCGAGATGTTCCGAGAAATGGCTGTGAACTTCGGGTTCGATCCGATCGATGACTGCTTGGGTATGGACTGTAACCTGCGCGTCTGTCATACGGTCATTCGGTGATTGCGCGGGAGGCATAAATCGATCGGTCGTTTCGGTCGTATTAGGTGTTCGCGGCCGTGACTTTCATCGAACCTTGGAACCGAGTTCGCTCGGATCGGACCGACAAACCGAGAGAAACCGGTGAATCGGTTCTACCATCGAGAACGCAGTTTTGGCGAGAAAAAACCCCGTGTGGACGAGTACGAGGACATCTCGATGGCAGAAATGTCTCCGAGCATTCGTTTTGAACCAGAGAACGAGGATACGCGAGCACGAGAGAGTCTCGCTATCACAGAATACGGACGTAACGAGAGTCGAGCGAGGTATTCTCGGAGAGATATCGGTGGCGAATGTGGTGGAGCGTCCTTTACATTACAAAACTATGAATGTAAGGAAATAGCGTGCTAAGCGATTGCGAGGAAAGGTTCGTGACTGTGATTGTCTCACTCTGCGTCGTCGCGTTCTCGTATCCAGAACGAGAGTGTTCGGACGAGGACTGTGGACGAACGCGCGATGCCACCGTTACCGAGGTGGATTCGCGATGTTCCTCGTCGACGGTAGCGGACCGAGAGCACGGGGAAAGCGCGGGTGCACGACTCGGAGGGCCCGTAGAACGTCGATAAGGCGAAGACGACGAACGTTACGGGTGGTAGTACCGCCAACTCACCGAAAGTCAGGAGTACAGTGATCCGCCCGCGTTACAACGAGGCACATCGAGTCAAGACCGACAGAGACGTGCGACTAGGAGAAATGCGCCTATCTTTATCTGACCCGTTCTATGGGGATTTCATCGAAATAGGTCTATATTAGGCGCAGAAGGACACTACCACAGCATCTCAATACCCAGGGTACGTACCTTAGATTGTCAAATCCCCAAATAGTCCTAAATTTGGGGTTTTAGAGTACTTACACTACCTATTAACGACCTAAATCGCCAAAATAGAATTGTATTTCGAATATGAATAGATGTCTGCAGATAGACCACCGGGATATATGCGAACGCACTCAATATGTGAGTACACAAAATCAGGCTTACCTCGAATTTCGGCCCATCCGTTAGCCAAGCCGCGAGTATCTATCGGTGGCCGACATCGAAAGACGGGGAGACTCGATCCGCGACTGTAGTGCGAGAGAACAGACGCTTCAGAGACTATAGGTTCACTCGGCAATGCGGTCGAGCGGGTCGCCTAGGAGTCGCCCACACCGGCGCTTCCGCACGACCTCGGGACCGGACTGCTGAGAACGGCGACCGGTCGAACGGACCGGAAGGAAACCGGGATATATCGGCGCGACGACGGATAGGGAGAGCACTCGTGTACGACGAACGCACTTCAAGACGGCACCTCCTCCGCGGCGTCGCGGTGACGACCGCGGCGGGCCCTCTCGTGGCCGGTTGCATCGGCGATGGAGGGGGGACGAACGACGCGGCGACGCCCCGGGGCGACACCGAACCGAACGACCGGACGTTCGACGGGTGGTTAGACGGCGTCGAAGGCGCGGATTCCCTCGTCGACCGGACGGACGCCTCGGACGTTCGCGTGCGCGTCGGCACCGAGGGGAACGGCGGCTACTTCGCGTTTGCCCCCGTCGTCCTCCGCGTCTCGTCGGGGACGACGGTCACGTGGGAGTGGACGGGGGTCGGCAGCGCCCACAACGTCGTCGCCAAGGACGGGTCGTTCCGGAGCGAACTCACGGGCGACGAGGGAACGACGTTCTCGCACGAATTCGACGCGTCGGGCGTCGCGAAGTACGCCTGCCTGCCGCACCGGTCGCTCGGCATGAAGGGCGTCGTCGTCGTCGAATAATTCGAACGAGCGCGCCGAGCGTACGACTCCCGGTAAGTCCGCGTGCGCCGTTACCGGTCGCCCGACGCGGTCACCGAGTCGTCGGTAGCCGGGCCACTCGCCGCACACCCGACGTACACGTCGTGCCGGTATCGGCAGTTCTGACAGAAGAACTGCGCGTAGCCGGCCGACTGGGTTCCACTGAACAGCAGTTCGTCGCCGCAGTCCGGACACCATTCGGGGGGCACGTCCTGCGGTCGTTCGAGACTCATGAAAGGACTGATAATCGGAGAAGAGTTTCAATCTATCGGTCAATAAAATGCTAACACTCGCGGGTAGGATTGCGTACCGACTTCTCGAATATTTTTCACGACGACGCGGACTGGGGTCGTCGGTCGACCGTCCGGTCGGGGGTCGCAGGGTTTGCGGAACATACCCAATCCGTGCGCTAAGATACCAATAGTGAGAATTTCACGATAAGTATTATAACATTGTATGCGACAGGTAAGATAGAGCTTCAGTCGATCCGAGAGATGCGTTCGGTAACCCCGACGCGGCGGTCGCTCGGAGGGCTGTCGACCGGGAGAACACCTATGTCACAAACGTCATCCAACGGAGGAACTCACGCAGTGGGAGACCCGCACGTTCGCGAGAGCGCGACGCTGGAGATCGTGTCGCTCGTCGCAGAAGCGAAGGGCTGCCAACCGTGGGAGCTCCGACCGCTCTCGCGCGTGACTGACCCTGACGCCATCGAGAACCTGTTGCAGGCGTCCTCGAACGCGCGCTTCGAGATCAGTTTCGACTACGAGGGCGGCCGCGTGACGGTGACGTCCGACGGCGGCATCGCCTACGAGTTCCCCGAGAAATCCTCGGCGTAACGGCCCGTCGGACGGCGGGGCTGAGACGCCGCCCGCGGCCGAAACGTCGTCTTTTGTCGAGTCGGAATTCGAAGAGCGCGACGACTCGCGTCGAGAGACGGGCCCCCCGCTCAGGGTTTGACGAGAACTTTCACCGCCTCGCGGTCGTCCATCGCGGCGTAACCCTCCGGAACGCCGTCCAGGTCGACGGTCTTCGTGAACACCGGGGAGGGGTCAAGCGTCCCCTGCAGCACGTCCGCCATCAGTTCGTCGGCGTAGGCGCGGACGGGGGCGACGCCGCCGCGCAGGGAGATGTTGTTCCCGAAGAACTCGTGCAGGTCCAAGCCGTCGCCCATGCCGTGCGGGACGCCGACGTAGCCGACGGTGCCGCCGGGGCGGCAGACGCCCGTGGCCGTCTCCATCGCCGAGGTGGCGCCGACGCACTCCAAGACGTGGTTCACGCCGCCCTTCGTCATCTCGTTCACCCGTTCTATCGCCTCCTCGCCGCGTTCGGTGACGAGGTCCGTCGCACCGAACTCCTCGGCGATTTCGAGGCGGTCTTCGTGGTGGCCTACGGCGATGATGCGCTCCGCGCCGAGTCTCCGCGCCGCGAGGACGCCGCAGAGTCCGACGGCCCCGTCGCCGACGACGGCGCAGGTCGAACCCGCCTCGACGCCCGCGTTGACCGCGGCGTGGTGGCCCGTCCCCATCACGTCCGTGAGAGGAAGGAGCGCTTCGAGCGTATCCTCGTCGTCGGCGTGGCGGTCCGGAACGCGGACGAGCGTGCCGTCGGCGTGCGGACAGCGCACGAGTTCGCCCTGTGCCCCGCCGTTGTCGCCGCCCCACGAGTCGCCGTTGACGCAGGAGGTGTGGAGCCCCTTGCGACAGTACTCACAGGAGCCGCAACTGATGACGAACGGAGCGAACACCCGGTCTCCGGGTTCGACCGACCGCACCTTCTCGCCGACTTCCTCGACGATGCCCATCGGTTCGTGGCCGACCGGGGAGGGTGCGTCCCGGTCGCTCCGACCGCGGTAGAACCAGAGGTCCGACCCGCAGACGGCGGTGTGCGTCACCCGAACGACGGCGCCCCGCGGCGAGTCGAGTTCCGGGTCCTCGACGTCTTCGACGCGGATGTCCTCGGGACCGTGGTAGACGGCTGCGCGCATACGGCGACTGCACGCGAGGGACGCAAAAATCCCCGCACTGCGGCGGCGATTTCTGGCAGCGACTCGGCGCGCTTGCGGCGGCCGAATCTTCGAGCCGAGGCCGAAGGAAGAGGAGGCGAACCCCGACCTCGTTCTCGCTTCTTCCGTCGGGTCGGCCTCAGAGCGCCGCGTCGACGAACTGCTCGACGATGAGGTCTTCGGCCGTCCGCAGTCGGTACTGCACCGTCGACCGGGGCACGTCCAGCAGCGACGCCAACTCCGCGACGGTCACGTCCCGCGGGCGGGAGTAGTAGCCGTGCTCGACGGCCGCTTCGAGCACCTCCCAGTGGGCGGGCGACAACTGCGCGGCGACCCGCGAGTCGACGTCCCAGTTGCCGGCGCGGGAGAGGTGCGACACTTCGAGAGCGAGCCCCTCCCGGAGGTTCGACTCGATGGCGTCGTACAGGTCGCCGATGGGTTGTTCGCCGGGGTAGAGGATGCGCCAGCGGTACTCGCCGTCGGTGCGCCGGGACTCGAAGACGACGCCGTCGCCGAGGTGGTCGACGACGTGGTGGGGGATGGAGTGACAGCGGTGGACCTCCTCCCGGTACGCAGTCTCAGCGCCACCGCGGGGTACGGCATCCGGAAGCGGGACCTCCAACTCATGTTCTTCGACGGGAAGTTTCCGACTCGGGCGAACGCCGACGAGATGAACGTCGAAGAACAGACCGTCGACGTCCTCGAACGAGTCGAGACG
This sequence comes from Halogeometricum pallidum JCM 14848, assembly GCF_000337095.1. Taxonomy (GTDB): domain Archaea; phylum Halobacteriota; class Halobacteria; order Halobacteriales; family Haloferacaceae; genus Halogeometricum; species Halogeometricum pallidum. The sequence continues at coordinate 78,031 of NZ_AOIV01000037.1, read as the reverse complement.
GCCGCCCGACGCGCCGGCGTGGAGATGAACGACGTACTCCGAACGACCGTCTACACGACCGACGTAGACCGCACCGACGACATCGAGGCGGCGTACGAGTCCTACTTCGCGGACCGACGGCCCGCGATGACCGTCGTCGGCGTGGCCGACCTGCCGGACGAGGCGGCCGTCCAGATAGAAGCGACGGCCGTCGAGCGCTGACGAGCGACGCGTCCTCCTCGATTCTTTAGGCACGCCGAAAAATCGGAACGTCTATAACTTTTTAGGGTAGCCTAAATCTCATGGCACGAGACGACGAGAGGTTCGAGAGGCCGACGCGACGGAGGTACCTGACGTACGGCGGCGCGGTGATGAGCGCCGGACTGCTGGCCGGGTGTACCGCGGGGAGCGAATCCGTCCCGGCGGCGACGGATGGGGGCGCGACGGCGACAGCGACGGAGTCATCGACCGCGACCGAGGCGGAGGAGTCGGCCGCGGCGGGAGAGGGGTCCTATACCGTGTCGATGGAACCGGTGGGCGAGGTTAGATTCGAGTCGGTACCCGAACGTTGGGTCGCCTACGACGGCGGCTACGCGGACATGGCCGTCGCGTTAGGGCACGGCGGCGGAATCGCCGGCATCGGGGGCGCGGACCGCTACTACACCGACGTCTACGACGAACTGCCCGGCGTGAGCGTCGACCGAGAGACGATAGAGGGACATCCGGAGGTCCGGACGAAAGAGGAGTTCTACGAACTCGACGCCGACGTGCACCTGTACGACCCGTACATGCTCGTCAACTGGTTCGACTGGAGCGAGGACGACGTCGAGGAGGTGGCGACGAACGTCGCGCCGTTCTTCGGGAACCTCATCTTCCGGCGCTCGGACGAGTGGCACGACTATCGGTACTACACCCTGTACGAAGCGTTCGAGAAGGTGGCGCGACTGTTCCGCGAGGAGGCGCGTTACGAAGCGTTCGCCGCCCTCCACGAGGAGTTTCTCTCGAACCTGCGGTCGCAGTTGCCGCCGGCGTCCGAACGGCCGAACGTCTTTCTCACCTACGAGGGCACCGACGAACCCGAGACGTTCTCGCCGTACCGCCTGCACGACAAGGGGACGAGCAAGAAGCAGTGGCGCGACCTGGGCGTCACCGACGCCCTCGACGGCACCGACATCGAGAACCTGAGCACGACCAACCGCGGCGAACTCGACTACGAGACCCTGCTCGAAGTCGACCCGGACGTGATACTGATCCGCGGCCACGAACGCGACTCGGCGACCGAGTTCCGGGACACGGTGCTGGCGTACATGCGCGACCACGCGGTGGGCGGCGAACTGACGGCCGTACGGGAGGGACGCGTCTACCGCGGCGGCTACCTCAACCAGGGGCCCATCCACAACCTGTTTCTCACCGAACGCGCCGCGAAACAGCTCTATCCGGACGTGTTCGGCGAGGTGACCGGCGACGCGGAGCTGTTCGACCGGCAGCGAGTCGCGGATATCGTCGCCGGGGAGTTCTGAGCGGGTCGGCGGACGCCGACCTTCGGTTCCCCGTCTCTCCGGCCCGAAACAAAGCACCTATTGGCCCGCCCGGAGTCGTCCGGTGCATGAGCGACACGAGTGTGAAGAACGAAGAATCGATTCGTAACGACGGGCGGGCCGGGCCCCTCCGAATCGCCGTCGTGGGCGGCGGCTACATCGGAACGACGGTCGGCGAGGGGTTCGTCGAGCACGAGGACGCGAGCGTCGTCGCCCTCGTCGACATCGACGAGTCGGTGTTGGCGGAGGCCGGCGAGGAGTTGCAAGTCGACTCGGATTCCCGCTACACCGACTACGAGACGATGCTCGACGCGGAGTCGTTGGACGCCGTCCTCATCGGGACGCCCCACACCCTGCACTACGACCAGATTCTCGCGGCGTTCGACCGCGACCTGCACGTGCTCTGCGATAAGCCCCTGACGACCGACCTCGACCAGGCCCGCGACCTGGTCGAACGCGACGAGGAGCGAGAGAAGGTGCTGATGGTTGGCTACCAGCGTCACCTCTACGAGGCGTTCATTCAGGCCCGCGAGGTGTGGAACGAGGAGGACCGCGAACCGCGCTGGATAACCGCCGAGGTGTCGCAGGACTGGGTCGACCGTTTCGAGGGCGCCTGGCGGCAGAACCCCGCCCTCTCCGGCGGCGGCTACCTCTACGACACGGGGAGTCACCTGCTCGACGGCGTGCTCTGGAGCACCCGACTCACCCCCGAGGCGGTGTCGGCCAACATGCACTTTCTCGACGACGACGAGCAGGTCGACGGTCGCGCGAACGTCACGATTCGGTTCACGAACGGCGCCACGGCGACGTTCTCGCTGTCGGGCGAGACGCCGTGCATGCGCGAGCACATCCGGATGTGGGACGAGCAGGGCGCGGTAGCGCTCGACAGCAAAGACTGGGAGCCGAGCGAGTACGTCGAGATAGACGAGGAGAGCGGCGAGCACCGCCCGCGACTCCTGCGCAGCGAACAGCAGACGAAGGCCGAGGCGTTCCTCGAAGCGATACGGACGGACGAGGAACCCGTGGCGACCGCTCTGGACGGCCTGCGGGTGACGGCCGTCACCGAGGCGGCCTACGAGTCCGCCCGGAACGACGGGTCGTTCGTCGCCGTCGACCCCGACGACGTGGCCCTCGACTGACGCCGGTCGGTCGGACCGTCCGCGACGACGGACCTGTTCGCCGCGTCGAGGCCGTCGCCTCCCGCACCCGGTGAGGTTGCCGAATCCGAAATCTCTTTGCTTGTTTAGGTTGGCCTAAAGTCATGGAGGGCCGGAGCGCGCGGACGGCGGCTGCGGACATCGAGACGCACGTAGACCGCGCGACGGCCCGCGTTCGGGAGGAGCGAACCGCGCTCGAAGAGAAGAGCGCGGCTTACGAGTCGTTCGTCCGGCGGGTCGCGGCGGTGCCGACGGAGCCGGCGCCTTCGGGGCCACCGAGGGCGACGACCGCGGCCGGAACGAAGTTTCGCGCGGAGACGGCGGGAAACGACCGCTGTCGGGCGGTCCGGGAGGCGTTCGCGGAGACGATTCGCCCGCACAGCGTCGCCGACATGGACGCCCCGGAGTCGCTCTCGACGACCATCCGGAGCGAACTCACCGACTCCGTCGCCGACGTTCTCGCGACGACGACCGAGGCGGCGTTCACCCCGGAGGCAAAGCGGGCCGTCGTCGCGGAAGCGCGGACGCAACGGGCGGGCGTCGCGGTCACCGACCGAGCGCTCGACCGGGAGGCGGCGTCGCTCGACGACGCCGCGGACGTCGTCGAGGAGGTCACCGCGTGGGTCGCCGAGGCGGAGCGGACGCCGCTCTCGGAACTCGGGTTCGACGCGCTCCGGAGTCGACACCGAACCCTCGCGGCGCACCGCGAGCGGTGCGAGGAGGCGGTCGCAGACAGACAGGCGTTCCTGCGGGAGTCGACCGGGCGGTCGGCGGCCGTCGAGGTGGACCACCGGACGCTGGCGCGGTACCTGTATCAGGAACTCCCCGTCAGATACCCCGCGCTGAGCACCGTGGCGCGTCTCGACGGCGTCTGCGAGTCGTGTCAGCGGGCGGTGCGGGCGCACCTCGTCCGGCGCGCCTGAGCGCGCGACAGCGGTGCCATCGCCGTCTGGGCCGGATCGAGAGTCGCCGGGGTCGGGACGATTCCCTTCGACGCTCCGTCTACTCCACGCCGCCGACGCCCGAGGCGGCGTCGGGCAGGTCGTGCGCCGTCGCGTCGAGTCCGAGGGCTTCGAGCGCCTCCGCGAGGTGTTCGTCCTTCGCGTACTCCGCGCCGTCGGCCTCGCGTATCTCCTGGGTCTTCGCGAGCACCTCGGCGCGTCGGTCGTCGGGGATGTCGTATTTGTCCGTCGAGAGTTCGATGACGAGGCCGTTGTTGTCGTTGGTGTACAGCGAGTAGAAGATGCCGCGGTCGAAGATGTTGTAGTTGCGGCCGTCGTCCTCGATGGCCTCCACCATCTCGCCGAACTCCTCGGGGGCGACGCTGAAACAGAGGTGGTGGACGGAGCCGACGCCCCCGCGCTGGCCCATCCGATTGGACTGCCGGTCGTCGCTGACGAAGAACGTCACGATGCGGCCGTCGCCGGTGTCGAAGAACAGGTGCGTCTGCGAGGGGTCGTCGAGGTTCGGTTGGCGGAGGACGAGCCGCATCCCCAGCAGGTCGCGGTAGAAGGCGACGGTGTCCTCCTCGTTGCTTCCCCAGATGGTCACGTGGTCGGTGCCGGTGGTATGAAAGGGGCTGTCCGGGAGTTCAGCGGTGACGGGGTTGTCTTCGCTCATATCCGGACGTACACGAGGAACGACAATAAGTCGGGTAGTAACACCCGAGTCTCCCCGTGCAGCGCGTGACAGTGCGGTCCGGCCGCGCGTCGGCGGGGACGCGTCTCGGTACCGGCGAAACCCTCAGTTGTACAAACACATTTTGCGCTGAGGCGAGTGTGCCGCGGTATGGCAAACGTAATCGTCGTCGGAGGCGGCCCCGCCGGCCTGAGCGCCGCGATGTTCGCACAGAAGAACGGCCTCGAAACCACCGTGTGCGACACCGACAAGACGTGGATGCACAAGGCCCACCTGTTCAACTACCCCGGAATCGGTTCGCAGGACGGCACCGTGTTCTTAGATACGCTCCGCCGACAGGTCGACACGTTCGGCGTCGAACGAGAGGAGGCCGAGGTGACCGACGTGTCGTCGGACGGCGACGGCTTCGCGGTCACGGTCGACGGCGAGGAACGCGAGGCCGACTATCTCGTCCTCGCGACCGGCGCGAAGCGCGACCTCGCGGAGTCGCTGGGCTGTGAACTGACCGACGAGGACACCGTCGACGTCGGCGTGACGATGGAGACGAGCGTCGAGGGCGCGTACGCCACGGGTGCGATGGTCCGCAGCGAGGAGTGGCAGGCCGTCATCGCCGCCGGCGACGGCGCCGCCGCCGCTCTGAACATCCTCTCGACGGAGAAGGGCGAGAACTACCACGACTTCGACGTGCCGGCGGACGCCGACGAGACGTTCGGCGGCATGGTCGACGACGTCTGAGCCGTCGCCGCACGGCCCGGTTTTTCTCTACAGTTCGACAGTTTCGCCCCGTCCGAACGGAAACTGCAAAGAGCGTCGGACGCGGTGGGAGTACCGGACCGTGCGATACCACCGAAGCGCAGTGCTCGTCGCCCTCGTCGTTGTCGCGCTCACCGGGAGCATCCTGCTCGGGGCGCCCGGAAGCGAAGAGACGGTGCTGCCGCGGGAGGACCAACTCATCCAACCGGAGGATACCGGGACGCAGGTGTGGCCCTACACGAGTCGGAGTCGGTCGACTACGGGGCGGACTCTCGCGCTCAACGTTCTCATCATCGGCGACCCCGACCAGACGAGACGCGCGCTGAAACGCCGCGCGGAGACCAATTGGACGGCCGTCGTCGACGACGACAACGCGACCATCGGCGAGTCGGAGTGGCAACCGGCCCGCGGCGCCTCGCGCTACACGTACGTCACCGTCGACCCGAACATCACCGGCCGCTGGTTCCAGTCGGAGTACCAGTTGGCGACCGGCACCTACCTCGGTCAGCGGGTGCACATCCGGGCGTACCCGGCTCCCTCGGGTAACTGGACCGCGTTCCAGGCGCACACCGAATACTGGGACTGGCTTCGCCTGCGGCACACCGTCACCGGCGTCGCACCCGGCGCCCGCTTTCTCGAACGCGACCTGCGCGACGAACCGTTCATCGAGCGAATCAGCCGCGAGTACCACGGCCTCGGCGGCGGCGGCAGCGACGGCTGGATCACGATAATCGAACTCGCCTCGGCCGCCGGCGCGGCCGGCGCCGTCGCCTCCGTCGTGCCGCTCGACCCTCGACACCGCGACGTCGCAGACGCCGCCGTCCTGCCGGTGACGCTCGCGGGACTCATCTTGGGCGTCCGGTCGGCCGGCATCGCACTCGAACACGCGATTCCGGGCGTCACGCCGAAACTGTTCGCTGCAGTGCTCTACCCAGTCATCGTCGCCGGGCCGCCGTTCCTCGTCACCATGTTCGCGCGCGACCGACCGGCGACGCGGTCGGCGCTCCTCGCCGCCGCCGGACTGGGCGCTGGAATCGTCCTCGACCTCGGCGCCGTCGGCGCCAACGCCGTTTCCGTGCAGTTCGTCCTTCACCGCGTCGCGCTGGTAAGCGCGCTCGGCCTGTTCGCCGTGGGCGTCGCGCGCCAGGACAGACAGACCATCAGCGGCGGAGCCGTGGCGTGGCTCGTCGCGCTGGGACTGCCGCTGTTCGGCATCTTGTGAGGCGGCGGCATGGAGTAAGGAGGGATTGCTCTCCGGGCGGCTACTCGCCGCCGGTCGCGCGGTAGATGGCGACGCCGTCGTTCTCGAAGGCGAGTTCCCAGCGCGGCGAGGCCTCGAAGGAGCGTTCGAGCGTTCCGAACTGGACCTCGCTGACGCCGCGGACCGTGTAGTGTCCCTTCGGAACGTAGACGTAGTCGGGGCGCGCGTCGACCGAGTGCATGGCCGTCTCGACGCACCCGGCGCTCTGGCAGGTCGAGCCGTTGACGAAGGCGTCGATGTGTCGTTCGAACTTCCCGGGGTCCTCCCACTCGACGCCCCACATGCCGACCAGAATCGTCCGCTGCGTCAGCGCCGGGAACCACTCGGCGCCGTCGCCGAGGACGACGAACGTCGCGTCCGGCGGCGTCTCCGTCTCGGCCCACGCCATCGCGTCCACCGCCTCGTCGTCGAGGAACTCGGGCGTGGAGGGGTCCGACGGGAGCGTGTTCTGATAGGCCATGACCGTCCCCCCGCCGAGGGACGCGACGACGACGAGCACCGCGACGCTCGCGGCGCGCCAGTCGACGCCGCCCGTCCGTCCGCCGACCGACCGGGCGAACCGCTCGGAGAGGGAGAAGCGCCGGACGGCGTCGAAGGCGGCGGCGACGAGGGCGAACGTTCCGACGGTGTAGACGAACCGGGGCTGCTGGAACAGCAGTTCCGCGACGACCACCCACGCCGGGAGGAGCAGGTCCCGGCGGACGACGAGGAGGTACGCGGCGGCGAGCAGGGGAACGAGCGTGTACATCGAGATGCCGCCGAATATCGCCTCGACACCGCCGCCGATGCCGCCGTGGGTCCCCGCGGCCGAGGTGAACACGCCCGGTCCGTGCGTGGAGACGGCCCAGAGGAGCCACGGGCTGGCGATGACCGCGCCGCCTACGCCGACGGCTGCGCCGCGGACGAGACCGACGAGCGACCGGTCGAGCGCGAGCCAGAGCAGCAGGTAGCTCACGACGGTGAACAGGGTGTACGTCGGGTGCGACAGCACCGTCATCCCGAAGACGACGACCCCCGCGACCAGCGCACGGCGGTCGCCGGTCGTGAACAGCCGGTAGCCCGCGCAGATGGCCGTCAGCGCGTACAGGAAGGCGAAGCCGCGGACGACCCCGCCCGCCGAGAGATGCCACTCCAGTATCTGCGGGTTCAGCGCGACGCCCGCCGCCGCGACGGTCCCCGCCGGCCGCGAGTCGAGGAGGTCGCGGGCGAGCACGTACACGGGAATCTGCACGGCGACGACGGCCACCGCGGGAAGGAAGCGGGCCACGGCGACCGGTCCGAAGCCCACGTCGCGGAGCAGGGCGAACACGTAGAACTGCAGGGGCGGATAGGCGAACGGAACGCCGTCGGCCGTGTAGCCGGGGATGCGCGCCGGCGGGAGGTAGCCGTTAGCGACGATTTCGCGTGCGATCTGCGCGTACAGTCCCGCGCCGTAGGCGGGGTAGGGGTTCGTCGCGAGGTACACGGCGACGGAGACCAACGCCGGGAGAACCGCCAGCGCGAGCCACGTGCGGTCGCGCGCGTCGAACGGAGGGTCGTCCTCGAAGCGGACCGACCGGGCGAACCGGGAACGGAGCGAAGCGTCTGCCACGTCTACTTCCTCCGGATGCGGACCGGCAACTGAAAGCTAACGGTACGGCTCGACCAGCGGTACTCCAGCGTCCCCCACGCCAGCAGCGACCCGAGGAGCGCCAGGACGGCGAGACCTTCGAGGAGGCCCACCCAACGCGGGAAGGCGTACGCGATGGCGTTGCGCACGGTCGCCGGGACCAGCGACGCGACGCGCGAGGTCAGCGTCGGTTCGAGTTCGGACGCCGTCCGCGAGGGGAGGCCGAGGCTCGCGGCGCTCTGCCCGCCGGCGCTCTCGTCGCCCGTGCCCAATCGCTCGGACTCGTACGGGAACCCGATGGACGCGGTCCAGACGACTTCGCCCTCCTCGTCGACCTCGAACGTGCGGTCGCCGTTCGAGTCGGTTATCAGGGTGTGACCGTTCGGCAGTCGGTCGGCGTCGCGCGGCCACTGCATCCGCCGGTCGGTCCACGTCCACGACTGGACCCACTCGCCGCCTCGCCGCTGGTACTCGATGACGCGGCCGTTCTCGGAGTCGGCGACGAGCAGCGCCGGCCCGCCGTCCTCGGCGGGGATGAAGTCGGGGTTGTGCTGCTCGTACAGCGTCGAGTGGTTGCCGTCGCTCCCGAGCGTCCACTCCTTCATCAGCCCCTCCTGCGGGTCGATGAAGACCACCTGGTCGTGGTTTCGAAGGCTCACCATCACGGCCGACTCGCCGTCGACGGTGACGGACTCCACGTCGTTGAGATGCGTCCAGTCCTCGGGGAACGGCCCGCCGCTGGTCGCCACGTCGAAGTCGGACTGCGCGTCCCACTCCCACGTCGTTAGATTCGTGGTCGTGTTGACGACGAACACGCGGTCCTGGTAGATGTCGGCGACGAGGAGGCGGTCGGGGCCGACGCGGTCCACGTCGTGCCACCGCGTCGAGTGTTTCCCCGGCGTGATGCGGCTGAACAGTTCGGTGGACTCGCCGGTGGTGAGGTTCACGCGTTCGACGCCGTTGCGGGTGCAGACCGTCTCGCCGCACTCGTCGGCGTCGAGGTGGTCGGCGTAGACGAACTCGACCGTCGCCGTGGTGTTCGGGACGCGGTCGACGTCCCAGTAGCGCGTGTGGTCGTTCTGATAGTAGTAGATGCTACCGTCGGGCGCGAAGGCCGTGAGTTCGGCCTGCGCGCGGGGGCTGTCGCTCTCGTCGCTCACGAACGCGTTTGAGTCCGTCGCCACGACGGTGATGTCGTCGCGCGGGGCGACGACCGAGGTTCGGTCGCCCGTTCGGAACGCCTGCTCGACCGCCGGGTCGCCCGTCACCCGGTCGTTGCTGCGCTGTGCGTCCACGTAGCCGACGACGAGGACGACCGAAGAGACGAGGACCAACGACGCGAACAGACCGCGGAGCACTCGCCGATTTGGTGCCATTACGCGGCAGTTCTGCCGTGGAGGTAATAAGGAAGGCGTCTTACGGTCGCCGGTCAGAAGCGGGGCGCGTCAGGGGTCTCCGACATTCCCGACTCCGTCGCGCTGCCGGCTGTTTCTCCCGCGTCAGACGACCGCCGGCCGGCGGCCACCGCGAGTGCGGCGAACCCCCAGAGGAGGGCGGCCCCCCACCCCGAGTGAACCGACGCCGCGACGGCCAGCCGCTCGGTTGCGAGCGGGTAGAGCCACGCGACGCCGCTCTTCGTGAACGAGTCGACGAGGAGGTGCGAGCAGAGTCCGAGCGCCGCCGCTCGGGCCGACCAGCGCGGGCGCCGCGCGAGAGCGACGACGGCCGCGGCGGCCGCGGCGAAGGCGAGCGTGTGTGTCAGTCCGCGGTGGTCGAACGGGAACGTCCACGCGAGCGGGAACAGCAGGTCGACGTCCGGGAGGACGGCGCCGACGACGCCGGCGCGCGGCGGCCGGTCGGTGAACGCGGAGACGAGCGCGTAGCCGACGGCGGCGTGTGTCACGACGGCGAACAGGAGGTACGCGAGGTGTTCGAGACCGGGACCTGAGAGCGACACGACCGGCAGTACGGCGAGTGTACTTATGAAAACGGGGTTCGTAGATCAGAGACGAACGTCGGCTCGGATTCCCAACGGATAAGAGCGAGCCGAGAGGAGTGAGGAGAAGAGATGCCACAGTCGTCGCCCTCCGCAGTCCGTCGGCGAGCCGTCCTCGGGACGCTCGCGACAGGCGTGACTGCACTCTCCGGCGGATGTGTGCGTCGGTTGCGGACGGTCGCGGGCTGGCGGTCGGCGAACCAGGTCTCCCTCGATATCAAAACCGTCCCGGCCGACGCCGACCCCTACGCCCTGCGCCTCGCCCGTCAGGTCGCGGCGTGGTTCCGCGCGGCCGGTATCGACGCGCAGGTCACGCCGATGGCGAGCGAGGAACTGCTCCGGCAGGTACTGGTGCAGAACGACTTCGAGCTGTTCGTCGCACGGCTCCCCGACCAGTTTCACGAACCCGACGGGCTCTACTCGCTCCTGCACTCGCGGTTCGCCGACGCCCCCGGTTGGCAGAACCCGTTCGGCTACGCGAACCTCGACGTCGACGACCTGCTGGAGACCCAGCGGACGACGACCGGCGCGGAGCGACGCGAGGCGGTGTACGAACTCCAGCGGAGCATCGCGCGGACCCAGCCGTTCACCCTCCTCGCGTTCCCGGACGACATCCGCGCGGCGCGCACCGACAACTACCGGAACTGGCGAACCGCCGACCTCAACTCCCCGCTGGGCTATCTATCGCTGGCGCGCAGCGACGGCGACGCCACTCCCGCGGCCGGCGCGTCGACGCTCAACGGGGGCGACGGAACGGTCAGAGCGACGTCGAACTCCAACTCGTCGTCGCCGATCACGTCCTCGACGGCGACACCGACCCTAACTCCGACGGCGACACCGACTGAGACGCCGACCCGAACCGACGGTACGACCGGGGCGAGCGAGGCGCGCACGCTCCGAACGGCGACGACCGACAAGCGGGCGACGGAGAATCTCAACCCCCTGTCGGTCGAGTACCGCCGCGACGGGCTCATCACGGGCCTCCTGTACGACTCGCTCGGCGTCGAGACGGGCGATGGCGTCGAGGCGTGGCTGGCCGAGTCGTGGGCGTTCTCCGGCGGCGGGAACGCGCCGAGCGCGTCGGTGCGGCTCCGACCGGACCTGACGTGGCACGACGGCGAGTCGCTCACCGCCGAGGACGTGGCGTTCACGCACCGCCTCCTCGCGGACACGTCGATGGAAACGGGAACGACGACCGAGGACGAGGGCGACACGCGCATCCCCGCGCCGCGGTTCCAGGGACGGAACAGCCTCGTCGCCGACGTGCGCGCGACCGGAACGCACACCGTCGAGTTCGACTTCGTCGAGTGCGAACCCAAACTGGCGACGCGGGCGTTCACCGTGCCGGTCCTCCCGAAGCACATCTGGCAGGAGCGGACGTCGCGGGCGTCGGTCAGCGGCATCGAAATCGGGCCCGCAACCGAGGCCATCGTGACGAACAACATCCCGCCGGTCGGGAGCGGCCCGTTCGCGTTCGCCCAGAACACCCCGCGGGAGTCGCTCGTGCTCGAACGGTTCGACGAGCACTTCCTCTTCGAGGCGTCGACGGAGGCGGGCTTCCCGGCCCAGCCCCCCGAGTTCGAACGGCTGTCCGTGCAGGTCGTCGGCTCCGACATGACGGCCGTCGAGATGGTCGCGGACGCCGACGCCGACGTGACCGGCACGACGGTCGGCGCCTCGACCGTCCCCCGCATCGGCCGCGCGCCGGACCTCGAACTGCTCGTCGGCCGCTCGGAGACGCCGTTCATCCTCGGGCACAACGCCGGCCGGCCGCCGATGACGAATCCCCGGTTCAGGAACACGCTGGCTCGACTCGTCGACCAATCGTTCCTCGTGGACGACGTGTTCGGCGGCTACGCGCGGCCCGCGATGAGTCCGCTCGCCGGGACCGGGTGGGTCCCCGACGACCTGCGGTGGGACGGAGAAAACTCCGTGACGCCGTTCTTCGGAACCGACGGCGAACTGAACGCCGACCGAGCGAGGGAGGCGTTCCGCGACGCGGGCTATCAGTACTCCGACGGGAAGCTGTTGGAGGGGAACTGATGGCGCTCCTCGACGTCGTCCTGCAGGTCGGCGCGGGCGTGTTCGCGCTCCTCGTCACGGCCGCGGTGCTCGTCGTCGGGCCGTCGCGGCTCCGAACCGCTCCTCGAACGGTCCGGGCGAACGCGCGCGCGGTCGCCCCGGTGTTTATCGCCCTCGTCGTCGTCCTCGCGGCCAACGGCGTCATCCGCGATATCGGCGTCGAACTGTCGTGGCTCATCGGACTGAACATCACCGGCTACATCCACGCCATCGAGGGGAGCACCGTCGCGTTCGTGCAGTCGTTCGCGACGCCGGCGCTGACGGCGTACTTCGGGTTCGTCTACATCTTCGGTTACGTGTTCCTCCTCGTGTTTCCGCTGGCGGCGTACGCGATGTACGAGGAGTCCCGTCCCCTCCGCGTCGTCCTGTTCGCCTACATCACCAACTACGGCGTCGGCCTGCTCTGCTACATCCTCTTCGTCGCCTACGGGCCGCGGAACTTCATGCCGGATATGGTGCAACCGCTCCTGTACAACAGTTGGCCGCAGGCGCAGTTGCTGACGAGTCAGGTGAACGTGAACACGAACGTCTTCCCGTCGCTGCACACCTCGCTGTCGGGCACCGTCGCGCTCCTCGCGTGGCGGTTCCGCGGCGTCTACCCGCGGTGGACGCCCGTCGCCGTCTTCCTCGGGGTGTCCATCGCCGTCTCGACGATGTACCTCGGCATCCACTGGGCGACGGACGTGGCCGCCGGCGCGCTCGTCGCGTTCGCGAGCGTCGAGGCGGCGAGTCGCGCCGCCGACCGCCAGGAACGGGGCGAGAGCCTGATGCCGAGCCGACTCCGAGAACTACGCGAGTAGCCGAATCGAAGCGGGAGGGTCTCTATCCCCCCGCCCCGAAACTCCGCCTCAGAACGGGTAGTCGCGCTCGTCGCGCTGGATCGATATCCACTTCGTCTCGGTCAGTTCTTCGAGGATGGTCTCGCTGTTGTACCCGCCCATCCCGGAGGCCGCGGTGCCCGAGAAGGGGACGTGCGCCTCGTCGTTGATAGGTTGGTCGTTGATGTGGACGTGTCCCGTCTCCATGCGGTCGGCGACGTCCATCGCGGTGTCGAGGTCACCGGCGTGGACGGACCCCGAGAGACCGTACTCGGTAGCGTTGGCTATCTCGACGGCCTCGTCCACGTCGGAGAACGGGATGACCGGCGCGATGGGGCCGAAGTGCTCGTTGCACGCGGCGGCCATGTCGTTCGTCACGTCCGAGAGGACGGTCGGTTCGACGACCAGCGAATCCTCGACGCCCTCCAGTTCGACCGTCTCGCCGCCGGTTTCGAGCGTCGCGCCCGCTTCGACCGTCTCCTCGACGTAGCCGAGCATCTCGTCTCGCTGGGACTCGTCGACGATGGGGCCGACGACGGTGTCCCCGTCGTGTGCGCTCCCGGCCGGCAGATCCTCGGCGCGTTCGACGAGGCGTTCGACGTACTCGTCGTAGACGCTCTCGTGGACGACGTGGCGGTTGATGGAGATGCACACCTGCCCTTGGTGGACGAACGACCCGAACACCGCGCCGTCGAGAGCCCTGTCGAGGTCCGCGTCCTCGGTGACGACGTGGGCGTTGTTGCCGCCGAGTTCCATCGTCTGCACGGCGAGGTTCTCCGCGGCGGTGGCGGCGACGCCGCGCCCGACTTCGGTCGACCCCGTGAACGCGACGGCGTCGCTCTCGGGGTGGCCGGCGACGGCGTCGCCGATGTCGGAGCCGCGGCCGGTGACGACGTTCAGGACGCCGTCGGGCAGGCCCGCCGCCTCGAACAGTTTCGCCACGAGGAGGCCGCCGAGGACGGGCGTGTTCGTCGCCGGCTTGAGAACGACGCTGTTGCCGAGGGCGATGGCGGGCGCGACGGCCCGAATCGAGAGGTTCAGCGGGAAGTTCCACGGCGAGATGACCGTGACGACGCCCTTCGGCTTTCGCTGGACGATGTTCTCCTTGCCGGGGATGTTGGACTGCTTGTGCTCGCCCGACATCCGGTTGGGCAGCGTCGCCGCCTCGTTCAGGTGGTCGCTCGTGATGGCGACTGACGTGTGACCCATCACGGACGTCCCGCCCGCCTCGTCGGCGAACAGTTCGACGATAGCTTCTTCGTTCGCCTCCAGTTCCTGCAGGGCGTTCCGAACCACCTCGGCCCGCCGAGCGGGCGGTTGCTCGGCCCACTCCGCCTGTGCGGCCGCCGCGGCCTCGTACGCCTCGTCCACGTCGGCTTCCGTCGCCGCCGGTACCTCGGTCACGGCCTCGCGCGTCGAAGGGTTCTCGTCAGCGATGGTGTCGCCGTCGTGCGACCGCCACTCGCCGTCGACGTACAGCGCGTTCCAGTCGGCGTCGATGGAGTAGTCTGTGGGCATCTGTACCATCCCGTACGGGACGTGGGGTAAAGCGACGGGCGAAACGAGAGAGAACGCTCGCTACCGCCACGTTCAAGTCGCTCGTGGGAGTGATGCGGTTGGTTACGGACGTGTAACCGGGTGACACTCACGCCCTAAAATGGCTATATGGGTGGCGTTCGTACACCCGGTGTGGTCGGTCGGACCGACTCGACGCGCGTCGTGCCAGAAGAGTCGGCGGCCGAGCCGAACACAGTTCTATGTCACAGGCACAACAGACCGCAGCGACCATCGACGACCTCCCTCCCAGCGCAAAGTTCGTCCGCTACGTGCTCGAGCAGGAGTCGAACCTGACGCAGACGGATCTGACCGAGCGAACGCACCTCTCGACGCGGACCGTCCGCGACGCCCTCCGGAAACTGGAGGGGGCCGACATCGTCCAGGAGGACGTCTGCCTCCGAGACGCCCGAAGGCGCGTTTACTCGCTGGACGACGCGAACTGACCGCGACGACACCCGTTCCCGACGGACGCTAACGAGACGCATATCCTCAGAGCGGTGTCTCCGCGAAGAGGGGCGGATACTCGCCGCCATCGGACGACGGGCTTCTGACGGCGCCGTCGGGGCGAGAGCGGGGAGGAGTTCAGCGACGGACGCGCAGCAGTCCGAGTCGGCCGGCGGCGAACCCCATCGCGGCGCCCGCGAAGTGAGCGACGAGGGCGCTTCCGGGCGCGCTGAACGAGAACGTCAGCGCCAACGCGACGGCCGCGACGACGGCGATGACCGCGCGCGGCGGGAGGCGGAGCGTCCCAAAGAGCGCGTCTGCGGCGGGGTTGGCCGCGAGGACGTAGCCGACGAGCGCGAACGCCGCGCCGCTGGCGCCGAGCACCGAGGTGCGCGCGCCGAGCAGTCCGCTCGCCCAGACGTGCGCGATGCCAGCCAGCGCCCCGGTGACGACGAAGAAGGCGTGAAAGCGGAGCCGCGTCGTCGACGCGGAGACGAGCGTCCCGGCGACGGCGACGACGACGGCGTTCGAGAGCAGGTGTGCCGGGCTGGCGTGGGCGTAGACGCTCGTCAGCAGCGCCCACGGCGGGAGCCACACCGGCGGCCCGAGGGCGAACAGTCCCAGCAGACCCACGAGCGAGGCTCCCCACGCGAGCACGGAGACGACGAGCATGGCGAGGAGCGTCTCGACGACGGGGTTGCCGAGGAGGACACCGCCGGGGGACCGCCGGCCGCGGCCGGCGCCGTAGGTGGTGGAAGGCACGGTTCTCGGCGACCGTCGGTCCCGGCGGAGCAAAGCTCTTCTCCCGCGGAGCGTCGGTGACGGCGCGCGTCCGGTCGGGTCCGGTCGCGCTACGCTTCCGGTCGGTCCGTGTCAGCCGTTGGGCCCGCGGTCCGACCCGTCGGCCGACGTCCGCCCGCGTTCGGTCCCGACGTCGCCCGTGTGGCAGAGTTGCCCTTCGAAGCGGGCGCCCGTCCGCGCGGCCACGAACGTCGCGTCGGGGGCGTCGAGGGCGTCGGACGACCCCGACGCATCACCTCGGTCCGCGCCTCGGCGCTTCGCCTTCCGGAGGCGCGAGAACTGCCGGTGGACGCCGGCCAGGTAGGCCGCGAGGAGGAAGCCCGCGCCGGCGACGGCGACGGCGACGGGCGGGAGCGGTCCGGTGAGCGCCTGGACGATCCCGAGGACGAGTCCGACGGCGCCGGCGACGACGAACAGGATGGCCACCGTGACGAACAGGGCGGCGCGGGCGTTCGCCGCCGCGTTGAACCGTATCCAGTCGGCGTAGCTCCGGACGAGCGTCCGGCGGAACGCCCGTTCGCAGTCGGCTTCGGCGGCGCGCTCTAAATCCGCCGCCGAGGCGCCGGCGACGCGGGGCGAGGCGGTGTAGGTGATGCCCGCGGCCACGGCGCCCACCGCGAGGAAGGCGAGGCCGCCGCCGAGATACGGCATCGACCGCAGACCGGTCGTCCCGTCGGTCAGCGACAGCACGGAGACGACGACGCCGAGCAGTCCGACGGAAAAGCGGAGCAACCGCATCGCCTTCCGGTCGATGTCTTCGAGCGTGTCGAGTTGCTGGTCCAGCGTCCGCCGGGCCTCGGTCGTCGCTACCCGGAGGGCCGCGGTGGGGTCGTCTTCGGGGAGGGAACCGCCTGGTTCGTCTGACATCGACGGGTCCCACTGCGCACGCCGGTCAGGTTATACTGTCGACCGGTGGCCCGAGCGGTTCGGTGGCGCACCACGGCCGTTCAAGGCGGTGCCGACGGTAGGGTCGGGCGTGACGCTCGAAGTTCACACCGACGAACGCGTCGACGTGAGAGACGTGACGGCGGACGTCGCCGAAGCGGTCCCCGACGGGGTCGACGGCGTCTGCACCGTGTTCGTACAGCACACCACCGCCGGCGTCGTCGTCAACGAGTCCGAGCGCCGCCTCCTCGCGGACGTGGCGGACGCCCTCGAACGACTGGTCCCCCGCGACGGCGGATACGGACACGACGAGTTGGACGGCAACGCCGACGCGCACCTGCGGTCGATGCTGCTCGGGTCGAGCGTCTCGATTCCGGTCGAGGACGGCGAACTCGCCCTCGGGCGGTGGCAGTCGGTGCTGTTCGTCGAGTGCGACGGCCCGCAGACGCGGTCGGTTCGGGTGACGGTGACGGAGTGAACCTCGGGGAAGGAGACTGGAACCGGCGCTATCGACGACGCGTCGTCAGGTCGCCGGCGACTATCTTGCCGCCCTGTTCGAGGAGCGCCGAGGCGTCGTCCCAGCAACTGTACCGGAGTCGGTGGCCGCGGGCGACGACTATGTCGGCCCGTTCGCCGCACTCGTAGCAGCGTTCCCGGGCGGGGGAGCGAATAAGGCGCATCGGTCAGCGAGCCTCGAATGCCCCGTTAGTGCGGATGTCGTTCGGGTCGCGCGTCGCACTCCGATTCGCGTCGGTCATGCTGAGGACGACGAGGCCCACGGTCAAAGCGGTACGCCCCGTCGCCGGGTGGCCGAGCGGACATCCGTGGATATTCTTCAGTTCTCACCAAATGTTTATCCAACAGTGCTATCAACTCACAGACAATGTTCGAGATACGAACGGACCACAACATCACGACCGGACGGACCGGTCCCGTGGTCACGGTTTCGGACGTCCGCCAGATTCACGGGTTCCCCGCCCCCTCCGACGACGACGCCCCCACCGGTTCCGGCCTCACCGTCGCCGTCATGGACTCCGGCGTCGACGAGAGCCACGAGGTGTTCGACGGCATCCCCGTCGAGCACCACAACTTCACCGAAGCGGCCGACGAACCGTACGACGAAGTCGGTCACGGCACCGGCGTCGCGGGCCTCATCGCACAGCTTTCTCCCGGCATCGAGAAGATAGTCGACCTGCGCATCTTCGGCGAAAGCGGGAGCGGCAACGGCCGACCCATCTTCGACGCCTACGAGTGGGCGCGGTCGCACGCCGACGAACTGGCGACCATCAACCTCTCGTGGGGCGCGCAGACGCGCTCGGCCGATATCGACCGCGAGCACGCGAAACTGATGAACGCGGGCGTACAGGACGTGGTGGCGGCCGGGAACACCGGCAACACCAGCGGCAGTCCGGCGACGGCGGACGACGCCTACGGCATCGGCGCGATGAACGAGGAGAAGGAGATGACCCGGTTCAGCAGTTACAACCCCGGCGCGGTCGAGAATCCCGACGTGGTCGGCCTCGGGAAGGACGTGAAACTGCCGCGCGCGTCCGGCACCTCGATGGGGACGGTCCTCGACGAGAACTACGTGAAGGCGAGCGGAACGAGCTTCAGCGCCCCCATCGCCACCGCGGCGATGAACCTTTACATCGAAGCCGAGGACGAGGGGTCACAGCGGCCGTTCGAGCGCACCGCCATCGACATCCCGGGGACGCCGCGGGACGTGTACGGCTACTTCCGCTACGACCGCGCGGTGACCACCGAGGCGACGACGGGCGAGGTGGAGGCGTTCGACCTCCCGTTCACCGACCACGAGGGCGTGGCGCTGCCGAAGGGATGGCTCGAATCGCCGACTCGCGCGGTGTTAGAGCGGGACGAAGAGGGCGAGACGGTCGTCCGGTTCGAGTGAAGACCCGGTCGGAAGAACTCGCTCACTGTCGGCGGGACGACGCCGCCCGCCGGCGACGGACCGCGAGTAAGAGGAGGGTGACGAAGAGAGCGCAGAGAGCGGCGTCGACGGCGGCCGTCGGGAGTAGACCGAGCGAGCGACCGAGGACGGCCGCCAGTCCGGCGAGCGAGAGCGCGACCGAGTAGCGGTCCAGGCGACGAGTCCGCTCCGGACCGACGAGGTCGGTATCGAGGCGTCGCGCCGCCGCCGTGAGTTCGATACCGGCCCAGCGGCGGTCCGCCCGGACGAAACCCGCGTCCGCCAGTTTGACGAGGTGGTTCTGGTGCAACGCCGTGTAGGCGCTCTTTCGCTGCGCCTGCGTGACCTCCGAAACCGGGACGTCGTGCTCGGCCGCGGCGACGTGCTCTGCGAGTTCGCCCACCGAGACGGGGCGGTCGCATCGCCGCAGGTACCGGAGCGCGTGTCGACGGCGCGGGTTGCCGAGCATCTCGTAGAGGTCGTTCTCGCTTATCTCGGCCCCGCCGGACGGCGGAGACGGCTGCGTCGCCAACGGCATGAAAACGTATCCGAATCACCATCATATTGTTATGTCAGAGATATAGAAATGTCCGGCGTCGGCTCGGTCGTACTGGAATGAAACTGATGGCGCCGTTCGAGCGAAACAGCCCGTTTAATCGGCTAAACCGCTCCGATAGGCCGGTCCGGCGACCTGAACGAGGAGCAGAGTTTCTTCGAGGCACAGGTCACCGAGTACCAGAGCGGCGGGTCGCTGGACTGGTGAGGGAGTCCGAGCGCGGTAGTTCGAGCCAACTCTCCGCCGTAGCGAGTCGTTACCGGACCGTAACGACCCGTTACGCGTCGTTATTCGTCCCCAACCGTACGACGGCGTCGCTCAGCACGTCGACGGCGATACCGAGACTGCGCTCGTCGACGTCGAACGTCGAGGAGTGGTGACCGCCCGGGTGGTCGGTTCCCACCACCGAGTACGCCGCGTTTCCGCCGTTCTCCTTCACCGCCTTCATCAGGTACGTCGCGTCCTCGCTGGCGCCGAAGTCGGCGGACGGTATCGTCTCCGACACCTCGGGGTGCGCCCGCGCCGCCGCCTCGACGGCCCCCGCCGTCTCCGGGTCGCTGTCCTCGCGCGGCGCCTCGCCCTCGACGGTTATCGTCGCCTCACAGCCGTGACGCTCGGCCGCGGTCCGAATCACCGTCGAGCACTCCCCGAACATGTACTCCATCAGTTCCGTATCTTCGCCCCTGACCTCCGCCTCGAAGGCGGCGCGTTCGGCGACGACGTTCGTGTGGGCGGGGGCGCCGCCCTCGATGTGACCGACGTTGACGCGCGTGGAGCCGCCGCCGTGACGCGGAACCGCGAACAGGTCCGACGCCGCCGACACCGCGGCCTGAATCGCGTTGTTCCCCGTCTCGGGGTTCTTCGCGGCGTGGGCGGACGCGCCGGAGAACTCGACGCGGAACCGACAGACTGCGAGCGTCTTGACGACGCCGGCGACGACGGTGCCCGTCGGCCTGTCGAGGCCGAGGTGGACGGCGAGGAGGTGGTCCACGTCGTCGAGGTGACCGCCGGTGGCCATCGCCTTCGCGCCGCCGGCCACCTCTTCGGCGGGTTGGAAGAGGAGTTTGAACGTCCCCGAGAAGTCGCCGTGCTTCACGGCTTCGAGGACGCCGAGGCCGATGGTCGCGTGTCCGTCGTGGCCGCAGGCGTGCATCATCCCCTCGTTCTCGGAGCGAAATCCCTCGGCCGCCGGACGGTGGTTCGGGTCGTCCGACTCGGCGACGTGCAACGCGTCCGTGTCGACGCGAAGGGCGACGGTCGGCCCTTCACCCCGTTCGAGGACGGCCACCGCGCCGGTGTACCCGCCGCGAATGCGGTCGAGAACGTCCGGTCTCGCGCCGCGGTCGGTCGCCTTTCGGAACCACCGCTCCAGTTCCGCCTCGGACGGCACCGACAGGCGGTTCTCGGCGTCGGTGACGTCCGGACCGTAGTGGAGTTCGTCGACGCCGATTCGCTCGGCGTAGTCGACGACGCGAGCGGTCGTGACGAACTCGCACCACGCCGGTTCGGGGTAGCGGTGGAACTCCCGTCGCACCGCGGCCAAGTCGTCCCGAATCGCGGTCGGCCCTCCCGACGCCGCCGGTCCGCCGGGTTCCCCGCCGTCCTCAACCATTCAGTCGAGCACCGCCCGGAGTTTCTCGGCGGCGAGGTTGCGCCCCGAGATCTGGAGCACGACGGTCTGTCCCGCCAGTTCGTCGCTCCGTTCGAGCGCCGCCGCGACGGACGCGCAGGCCGCCCCCTCCAACACGAGGTGCTCTTCGAGGAGCATCGTCTCCACCGCCGCCTCGATTCGCTCGTCGCTCACGAGCACCATCTCGGCGAGGCGCTCTCGCAGTATCTCGGTCGTGAGGGCGAACGGAACGCGCGATTGGAGGCCCTCGGCGTAGGTGTCGGCGTCGTCTCGGGGACGAAGATGCCCCTCCGACCACGCGTGGTACATCGCGGAGGCGTTCTCCGACTGGACGCCGACGACGTCCGCGTCGGCCATCTCGCCGACGGTGAGACAGTAGCCTGACGCACTGCTGCCGCCGCCGACGGGACAGAACAGCGTGTCGACGCGCGGGAGGTCCTCGACGACTTCGAGGCCTGCCGTGGCGACGCCGGCGACGAGGGCGGGTTCGTTCGCCGAGTGGACGTAACGGTACCCCTCGGTTCGCGCCCGCTCTTCGGCCCACTCGCGCGCGTCGTCGTAGTCGCGACCGACGGGATGAACCTCGGCGCCCATCCGCTCCATCGCGGCCACTTTGTCGGGGTTCGGGTCGCCGGGTACGGCCACGAGAACGGGGATATCGAACGCTCGCCCCGCGTAGGCGACGGACTGACCGTGGTTGCCGGTACTGGCCGCGATGAGGCCCGGGTCGCGGAACTCCTCGTCGAGGCCCGCGCAGAGGTTGACTCCGCCGCGGACCTTGAACGCCCCCGTCGGGAGCGTATCCTCCCGCTTGAGGTAGACGTCGGCGTCGAGTTCCTCGGAGAGGAACTCGCTCCGAACGAGAGGCGTCCGCGAGAGGTGACGGGAGACGACCGACCGCGCCTCGTAGACGTCCGCGAGCGTCGGGGGGGTCAGGTCGTGGTACCCGAACACCGTCGTCTCGTCCGGCGACTCGACGATGTCGTACGTTGTCATCGGTCGTGATACGCGGAGGCGCGTATAAAGGTCGTGGGAGGCGGGGTTGTGAGAGAAATGTCCCTTCGATTCCGGAACTGAAAGAAATCGTGACGGTCGTCGAGAGCGTCCCTACCTGCCGTGAGTTCTTTGTGAGCGTAGACAGACGATTGCTCCATGAGTAACACATCAGGCACCGTCTCGAAAGCCAAGGCGGTAGGCGAGGCGTTCCGCGAGAAGAACGTCACCTTCCTCGCGGGGAGCATCGCCTACAACGCGTTCGTCTCCTTGGTACCCATTCTCCTCTTTTTCGTCCTCGTCGTCGCGTTCTTCGGAACGGGATGGCAGGACCAGATGCTCGCAATCATCACCGAGAACGTCTCACCCGCCATCGGGAGCTTCATCGAGCGTCTATTCGCCACGCAGGCGAGTAGCGCCACCGGGTCGTCCATCGTCGGGTTCGTCGTCCTCATCTGGAGCGCGCTGAAGATATTCCGCGGTCTCGACACCGCCTTCTCCGAGATTTACGAGGTCGACGCCGACAACTCCATCGTCGACCAGATCAAAGACGGCCTCGTCGTCCTCGTCAGTCTCGCGCTCGCAATCGCCGCCATGGTCGCGGTGACCAGCGTGTTCGGGGCGTTCGGAGGGACGATTCCCTACCTCGGTCTGCTCCTCCCGTTCGTCCTCGCACTCGGTCTCGTCGTGGCGTTCTTCCCCATCTACTACGTCTTCCCGGACGTCGACGTCTCCGCGCGGGAAATTCTCCCCGGCGTCGTCGTCGCGGCGGTGGGGTGGGCGCTCCTGCAGGGCCTGTTCCAGATATACGTCGCCCACTCGACGGCCGGCGGGACCGACATCGTCACCGGCATCATGCTGCTGTTGACGTGGCTGTACTTCACGGGCGTCGTGCTCCTCCTGGGAGCCGTCATCAACGCCGTGCTCGGCGGGTACACCGAATTCCACTCGCGGACGCGGTCGTAGGGAAGCGACGATTTCGGTGTGCGAGGCGGGAGGCATCGACTACGTCGTCAGCTTCGATGACGATTTCGACGGGTGGTCGAACGCGTCGACGTCGTCTAGTTGGGTTCGACCCGGAACTCTCCGACGGTCCCCTCGCTCTCGACGAGGTGGTTCACGCTTCCCTTCTCGCCCACGTCGGCCGGAGCGGCTATCGTCGCGCGGACGAACGAGACGCCGCGTTCGACGGCAGTCGAGAGGTCGTCGCCGCGCGCGAGTCGGGCGGCGATGGCGCTGGAAAGCGTGCATCCCGACCCGTGGGTGACGTCCGTTTCGACCCGCTCCGAGGCGAACGTCTCCGTCCCGTCGGGCGTCACGAGGACGTCTCGGACCTCGTCGGCGGCGGCATCGGCGTCCTCGACGTGCCCGCCCTTGAACAGCACCGCGTCGGCCCCCCACTCGAAGAACCGGTCGGCCGCCGCCGCCCGCGCCGCCTCGGAGTCCGGCCACTCGCCGGTCAGTTCCTCCGTCTCGTCGGCGTTCGGCGTCACCAGCGTCGCCTGCGAGAACAGGTCTGCGTAGGCGTCGACGGCGTCGGCTTCGAGCAGTCGGTCGCCGGAGGTGGCGACCATCACCGGGTCGACCACCACGGGGCCGTCGTAGCCGTCGAGGCAGTCGTCCACCGTCTCGATGGCCCCGGCCGTCGCCAGCATTCCGAGTTTCACCGCGCCGACGTCGAAGTCCTCGCGCACCGCCTCGAACTGCGCGCGGACCTCCTCGGTCGGCAGGACGTGCGTCGACCGGACGCCCGCCGTGTTCTGCGCCGTGACGCCGACGACGACGGACCCGCCGTAGACGCCGAGTCGCGTCATCGTCTTCAGGTCGGCCTGGATGCCCGCGCCGCCGCCCGAATCGCTCGACGCAATGGTCAGCGCGTACGGGGGGGTCCGCGGGTCGGGGTCGGTCATCGGTTATGCCTCCGCCTCCACCACGCGTTCGATTCGCTCGTCGCCGTCCGGCAGGTCGACGCCGCCGAGACCGGCCACCGCGTCGAGGAACGCCGTCTTGTAGCTCTCGGGGCCGGCGTACTCGCCGAACTGGCCGTCGGCCGCCGCCTCGCCCGCGACGCCGAACGCGAGCGTTCCGGCCAGCGTCGCGGTCAGCGTGTCGTCCATCGCTCCGGCGAACGTCGCGACGGTGACGCCCTGCATACAGCCGGTGCCGACGACTTCGCCCATCATGGGGTGGCCGGCACGAACCTCGAAGGCCGCCTCGTCCGTCGCCACCACGTCCGTCTCGCCGGAGGCGACGACGACGGCGTCCGTTTGCCGTGCGACGGCCACCGCCGTCTCCGCGATGTCGGCGTACTCGCCGACCGACTCAACACCGCGGACCTCGCTCTCCTCGCCCGCGATGGCGGATATCTCGCCGTAGTTGCCGTCTATCACGTCCGGTCGAACCTCGGTGACCAGACGCTCGGCGACGCGGTTCCGGGTGGGCGTCGCGCCGACGCCGACGGGGTCGACGACGAGGGGGACGCCGTTCTCGTTCGCCGCCTCGCCCGCCGCGACCATCGCCGCCTCGCCCGCCTCGCTGACCGTCCCCATGTTGAGGAGACACGCCTGCGCGCCCGCGACCATCTCGCCGACCTCGCGTTCGTCGTCGGACATGACCGGCAGGCCGCCCCAGTACAGCGTCACGTTCGCCACGTCGTTGATCGTCACGGCGTTGGTGAGCGAGTTGACGAGCGGTTTCTCCCGCCGGACGGCCGAAAGCGCCGCGTCGGGGTCGACGGTCGGGTCGCTCATCGCCCGACCCCCCCGGCGCGCACGCCGTCGACGGCACGGCGCAGGTCGCGGGCGGCCGCCTCGGGGTCGTCGGCGTCGGTGACGGCCGAGACGACGGCGACGCCGTCCGCGCCCGCCTCGACCACCTCCGCCGCGTTCGCCGCCGTGATGCCGCCGATGCCGACGACGGGGATATCGACGACGTCGGCGATGGCGGTCACTCGTTCGGTGCCGATGTTCGATTCGTCGTCCGAGACGTCCTTCGTGTCGGTGACGAAGACGGCGCCGACGCCGAGGTAGTCCGCGCCCGCGCGTTCGGCCTCGACGGCGGCCTCGACCGTCGAGACCGACCGACCGACGACGGCGTCGGGACCGAGTTGCGCGCGCGCGACCGATATCGGCAGGTCGTCGTCGCCGAGGTGGACGCCGTCGGCGTCGACGGCCGCGGCCACGTCCACGCGGTCGTTCACGACGAAGGCGACGCCCGCCTCGCGCGTGAGCGCTCGGAGTTCCCGACCGAGTTCGTAGCGCTCCCGGGCGGTGGCGTGCTTCTCGCGCATCTGGACCGCGTCGACGCCGCCCGCGACGGCGGCGCGAACGGTGGCGACGGTGCCGCGCCCGCGGGAACGGTCGGCCTGCGTCACGAGGTACGTTCGCATCTCTGTATTCATCAGTTGTATCTTCGGGTGTTTGGCGCAAAACACTGTCGGAGACGCCGGAACGGGAGAAAGCGGGGAAGGGCGGGAGGGGACTCAGCCGTCGAGATAGGCGCGAATCCGGTCGTCGTCGACGGCGTCGAGGAGTCGGTCGACGCCGACCACCTCGACGAGGCGTTCGGTGCCCGCGTCGGTCCGCCGGGCTATCTCCTCGTCGGTCGCGTACTTGGCGAACCGTTCGTCGATGTACGCCTCCCGGACGCGTTCGACCTGCGCGTCGTCGTACGCGTCGGCCTCGTCTCCTGCGGGCGCGAGGTGCTCGTCGAAGTACTCGCGCCAGCGGTCCCTGTCGCGCCACTCGTCCGTCAGCGTCGAGTCGCGGCGGACCCAGTCGTAGTACGTCGCCACGGCGTCCCAGTGGCCGCCGTCACGGCGGGCGTCGGCGACGACGCNGACGACGCGCCCGCCGACCCGCCCGCCGTGCCCGGCCGCCACGACGGCTTGGTCGGGGACGCCCGAGAGGGGGCCGGCGACGTACAGGCCGTCGACGGGCGTCGCCCCGTCGTCCGAGGGGTAGTCGGGGTCGAGTGTCTCGCCCCCGTGACCGTCGGCGACGAACATCGCCTCGTCGACGCCGGCCAGGTAGTCCGCGTCGTACTTCGTCGCCGCGACGACGCGGGACGCGCGGAGAGACGTTCCCTCCTCCGTCTCGACGCAAAACTCTCCGAGCCCTCCCGCGTCGCCCTCTCCGTCCGAGTCGACCGCTTCGACGGACTCGACGAGTTCGGGGACGAGGTCCGCGCCCGCCTCGGCGACGTGGGCGTGCATCAGGTCGTAGAACGCGTCGACGTCGATACCGCCCGGAAAGCCGAGGTAGTTCTCCAGATAGCCGCACTGCCGAATCGACGACCGACCGCGGTCGAAGACGACGGTGTCGAGGCCGTACCGCGCGGCGAAGACGGCCGTCGAGCATCCCGCCGGACCGCCGCCCACGACGGCAACGTCGGCGGGGGCGGCGACGCCGGCACCGTCGTCGTCCCGCACCGTTTCGTCCGTTTGCGCCGCCTCGGCCTCTCCCGCCTGCGCCGCGTCGCCCGCCGCCGCAGTCTCTCCGTCCATATTTTTAGGCTTGCCTAATTCTGTATAACTCCACCGGTCCGCCGCGGTCCGACGGTCGGAGAGTGGAACAAACGCTCGCTTGAGTCTACGCTGCGATTATCCCCCTCGGGGTCGATACACCTGACGTGAACACGACACGACGGTCGCTCGTCGCTACCTGCGGCATCGGAACGCTCGCCCTCCTCGCCGGATGCATGGGCGGCACGGACGGAAACACCGACACCGAGACGGAGACGGCCA
Organism: Halogeometricum pallidum JCM 14848; assembly: GCF_000337095.1. Classification (GTDB taxonomy): domain Archaea; phylum Halobacteriota; class Halobacteria; order Halobacteriales; family Haloferacaceae; genus Halogeometricum; species Halogeometricum pallidum. The sequence continues at coordinate 51,663 of NZ_AOIV01000037.1, read as the reverse complement.
CCGGCACCGAGACGTCGACCGAAACCGCGTCACCGACCGAGACGGAAACGGAGGCGCTGACCGACAACGGTACGGACAACGAAACCGGCGGCACTCGACCCTCCGGAACCGGCGGCCCCGGCGTCATCATCGCGTCGACGGACGACGCCCCAGACGCCCCCGTCCGGCCCGCCATCGAGGTGACCGAGGAGGCGGCCACCGAAGAGCACCCGCCGATGCTCCGCGCGACGGTGACGAACGAAAGCGACCAGGCGGTGACGCTCGGCGAGGGACGCGCCATCGTCTTCGCCTACCGGTACGACACCGAAGACCACCTGATGCTCCTGCCGGCCGACGGCGACTATCCGGCCGAACCGGGGTGCTGGCGCCTCACAGACGGTATCTCCGTCACCGAGGAGTATCGGACGGTGACGCTCGAACCCGGCGAGTCGACGAGCCAGGAACTGGGGCTGTACGGCGCACCCACCCAAGAGGACGTCTGTCTCCCCGTGGGCGAGTCCCGCTTCGAGTCGACGTTCTCGATAATGGACGAGGCGGGCGAGCAAGAGCAGTCCTCCTTCACTTGGGGGTTCAGCGTCCTCCTGGAGTGAGCAAGAGAGGAGGAAAGGAGGAGAACTACCGCACCACGACCGATTCGACCGCCTCGCGCGACGGAGCGGCGGACTGCACGCCCTCGCGTTCGGTCGAGAGCGCACCGGCGACGGTGGCCAGTCTGACGGCCGCCTCGAAGTCGGCCCCGGCCGCCAACTCGGCGCCGAGGTAGCCGACGAACACGTCGCCCGCGCCCGTCGTGTCGACGGGGTCCACGGCGGGCGGGTCGACGGAGAGTCGAGACCCCTCGCCGTCGACGACGACGCCGTCCGCTCCCCGCGTGCGGACGACGGTTCCCTCGAACGCGTCGAGTTCGTCGCCGAGGCGGTCGTACTCGCCCTCGTTCGGCGTCACCACGTCGACGCAGTCGTGGGCGAGAATATCCGCGGCGCCTGCCGCGGGCGCCGGGTCGTAGACGACCGTCGGTCGGTCCGGCCGGCCGGCCAATCGGTCGAGCGCCGCGCGGACGGTCTCCGGCGGAAGTTCGTTCTGCACGAGGAGGCAGTCGGCGGCGGCGCAGGCGGCGAGGCGGTCGGCGACGTAGGCGTCGTCGACGCGGCCGTTCGCGCCGGCGAGGATGGCGATGTAGTTCTCCCCCGTCTCGTCGACGGCGACGTACGCCGCGCCGGTCGGCCCGTCGGTGCGGGCTACGCCGGTCACGTCCACGCCGCGGTCCGACAGCGAGTCGAGCACGTCGTACCGCGTCTCGTCGTCGCCGACCATCCCGAGCAGTCCCGTCTCGGCGCCGGCCGCCGCCGCCGCGACGGCCTGGTTGGCCCCTTTTCCGCCGAGATACGTCTCCCCGTACGCCTCCCGGAGCGAGTCGGGCACCGATTCGACGGCCACCGTCTCGCCCGGCGAGGGGAACCACTCGTAGCGCTCCGCCGCCGACCGGATCCACTCGGTCGAGGTGTACTCCACGTGGTCGACGTTGATGCTCCCGAGACTCACGACGCGGCCCATACTCGCCAGAGAGGCGGGTGGGATAAGTCACTTCAGTTCGGCGTCCGCTCCGTTCCCGTGCGAGTGAACTACCCCGCCCTACTCGCTCACCGCTGACGCGGTTCGCTCCTTGAGGGTGTGGCTTCCTGTTTCTACGATGCGCTTTGCAGATACGGGCGTATCCACAGGGAGCGTGGTCTCCACAGGCGTTGACGAGAGCTTCGCTCTCGTCCGCACATCAGAAACGCGTGGCGTTTCTGAGGACGTTGATTCGGAGTGTCCCACTCCTACGTCTTTGAGACTGCGAGAAAGGATGTTCCACGCCGCATTTGCATCTCTGTCTGCCTCGAAGCCACACGATGGACACGAATGCTCACGTACCCACAGCGGTTTGTCCGTCTCCGTTCCGCACGACGCGCATTCTTTGGTCGTTCCGCGAGGATTCACGGCGATGAAGTGCGTTCCTTTGCATTCGCACTTGTATTCGAGCATCCGCAGGAACGTCCCCCACGCCGCCCCCGCTCGGTTCCGAGAGTTCCCCGGAAGTTCGACCAATCCCTTCGCATCCAAGTCTTCGACCGCCACCAAGTCGTACTCGGTGGCATAGTAGTTCGACAACTTGTGAAGGAAGTCTCGTCGCTTCCGCTTCAGGTCGGCGTGGCGTTCGGCCACGACCTTCCGCTGTTTCTCCCAATTGTTCGAGCCGTGTTCTTTCCGCGAGAGGTCACGTTGGGCGCGTTCCAACCGTTCGCGCTCGTTAGTGAAGTCGGGACTCTCGATGGCATAACCGTCGGTGTCGTGAGCGTATCTGAGAATTCCTACATCGACACCAACGACCTTCTCGGGAGTCTCCGGTTTCTCGGGCGTGTCTTCGTCCACGTCGATACCGAACGTGGCGAACCATTCGCCCGTGGGTTCTTGCTTGACCGTGACCTGTTTGATGGTCGCGTTCTCGGGGATGTCTCGGTGGAGGTGAATCGGAACCTCACCAATCTTGCTCAACCACAACACGGGCCGACCACTCGTATTCTTGAGTTTGAAGCCGGACTGGTTGTAGGTGAGCGACCGATAGTCTCGAGGAGGCTTCCACTTGAGCATTCCAACAGTGCGTCCGTTCTCTTTCTGCGCTTTGAGCGTAGAGAGGTTGTCGTAGACGCGCTTGACGACCATCTGGAGAACTTTCGAGTGAACGTTTCCGAGGTCGTCCCACCACGTTTTGAGGTCAGGAAGTTGTCCTTGTACCTCGTAGCGTGCTGGAATCTCGTCCACCTCGTTGAGTTTGTAGAGGACGTGATTGTAGAGTTGCCTACAAGTATCAACGTGATGCAGGAGCGTCTCGATGAGGGCTTTCGGTGGGTCGAGTCGGTAGTTGTAGTGCATATATAACTCTTGTTCCTCAATAAGTTCGTTCAATTTTTCTTGGACGAACGAGGAAAGCTTCAGGTGATTGTCCTGAATTCACTCCTTTTAGTCATCACGGATGAGATATTCTTTCGCATTTCCACACCAGATTGTACACAAACTACAAAGTGAGTGTTTCGATTACGTGGGTCTGTAGGCTGGTCGCCTCAAAGTGTTTGGAAGCAATGACGGCGCTGTATTCCTTCCCTACTGCACCACTCGGTCGCTTCGCTCCCTGCGTTGCTCCTTGAGGAAGAGAACTTAGTACCTGAACACAGTTAAACGACGCCGCAAGAAAAGGGGCACATGAGCAGACGAGTCATCCTCGACACCGACACCGCGGGCGACGACGCCATGGCGATTCTCCTCGCCGCCTCGGCGGACGCTATCGACCTCGAAGCGCTGACGATGGTCGCCGGCAACGTCGAGTTCGAGCGGGAAGTCGAAAACGCGAAGCACGCGCTCGGCGTGGCAGACGCGACGGACGTGCCCGTCTACGAAGGCGCGCGCACGCCCCTCGTGAAGGACCACGACCACGCCGACCAGGTCCACGGCGAGGGCGGGTTGGGCGGCGAACTCCACCCGGTGACGGGGGTCGACTCCGCCGAGGGCCACGGCGCGAACGCCATCGTCGAACGCGTCCGCGAGTCGCCCGGCGAAATATCACTGGTCTGCATCGGTCCGCTGACGAACGTCGCCCTCGCCCTCCGCCTCGAACCGGAACTGAACGAACTCGTCGACGAGGTGTTCGTGATGGGCGGCGCGGTGAACACGCTCGGCAACGACACTCCCTCGGCGGAGTTCAACTTCTGGGTCGATCCCGACGCGGCGAAAGTCGTCGTCGACGAACTCGACGTAACGCTCGTCGACTGGGGCCTCACGCTCCGCGACGGGACGTTCGACGCCGACGTCCTCGAAGAGATAGATGCGATGGACACCGACTACGCGGGATTTTTCACCACCATCATGGAACGCGCCCGCGAGTTCGCCGTCGAACAGTACGGCGAGGAGACGACGAGCCAACCCGACTCGCTGGCGGTCGCGTGCGCACTCCACCCCGACCTCGTCACCGAATCCGGCGAGTACCACGTCGACGTGGACGAACGTGAAGGGATGACGCGCGGCTACAGCCTCGTCGACGAACTCGGCGTCACCGACGGGGAACCGAACGCCCGCGTCGTCGAGTCCGTCGACGCCGACCGCTTCGAGACGATGTTCCTCGACTTGCTTCGCCACGGCGACCCGGAACGGTCGCTGTAGGCCCTGGGCGGCGGGGCCGTCGCTCGGCGAAGCGGTCGCGAGCGGGACAGGAAATCTATCTTTGCCAGCAAAACTAGACTTTCTAGCAAAACTGCCCAAACTGCCTTTGAGGTCCGTCCTCGACCGTCGGTCGATTCGGTTCGGCGCTCGAACCGCGCGTTCAGCCCCGTAGATAGCTCTACGCCGACCCCGACGAGTGAGCGCGACCGGCGCGGCGCCGAACCGTCGGCCGAACCACTGTTGAACGCTGCGGGCGTAGCGTCGACGATGCCCGTTCCGCCGCCGTCCGTCGACGAGTTGGACGTGAGCGACGACCCGGTCGAGCCCCGTCCGTACGCCGACCTCGTGGCGGCCGTCATGGAACTTCGGTCCTGTTCGAAGCCGGACGCCGAGGCGTGGGTCGACGACACCGGCCTCGAACGCGCAGAACGCGTCGTACTGGCCCGCTGGCGGGGTAACGATTTCTCCCCCGAGGAGTGAACGTCGCACGGGCTGACCGGGACGGAGGTTTATTACCTCTCGATGCAACAGTCGCCCATGCCTAACCGTTTCGAGGGGAGTCAGACCGTCGGGTACGCCTCCTCGGACGGCGGACGGACGACGAGCGAGCGGGTGCTCTGTCTGTTCGACCCCGGAGAACCGGCGGACGGACAGTTCCTGCAGGTAGCCGAGTCCTTGGCGGACGGCGGCCGGTTCGTCGTCCCCGTACGGGACGCGACCGTCGCCGAGTCGCTGAAGCCGTCGTCGTCGGACGCGACGGCCGACTACGAGACGCGCTTTCTCGAACGGCCGCCGACGGTGACCGCCGAGTGGGTGACGGACGTCGTCGACCGCTTCGACATCACCGTCATCTTCGACATCCGCGACCGGAAGTCGATGCTCGGCGGCGGCGAACTGGCCCTCGCCTCGGGCGGGAGCCACGTCACGGTGACGCGGGGTTCGGAACTCGACGGTATCTCCTCGGTGCTCGTCCCCGTCGCGCGCGGACCGCACCTCGACTCGACGCTCGATATGGCGCGCGCACTCGCCGAATCGGACGACGCCTGGGTCGACCTGTTTCACGTCGTCGAGGAGGGGGAGACGGAGGGCGACGTCGACGACCTGTTCGAGTACTGCTCGGATCGGCTGCTCGGGTTCGCGAACTTCGACACCTGGCGCTACGAGAGAGAGGGGGACGAGTCGCCCGCGCAGGCTATCGTAGACCAGTCGTCGTACTACGGCGCGACGGTCATCGGCGCCCCGAAGAAGGGTCGACTCCGGGAGTTCGTCGGCGGGTCGACGACCGAAGTCGTCCAGTCGCTGTGCGAAAACGCGGTCGTCACCGTCAGGAGCGGCGACGTGGAGGTCTCTCGACTCGACCGGCGGCTCGGCGAGTTCCTCGCCCCCAAGCGGTGAGCGGGGACGAAAACGAGAGCGAGTGCGGAACGGAGAAGACGGGCCGAACAGAGACCGGGACCGGAACCGAAGACGGTCAGCGACGGGTGGTGCGCGGCGCTACTCTATCGGGAACCGAAGCAGCGCGCCGACGCCGTCGAACGCCGCTTCGAGTCGCTCCGTCCGGTCGAGTCCCTCGGGCGCGACGACGCTCTCGCCGCCCTGTTCTTCGACGCGTTCGGCCAGCGACTGCACCTCTTCCTCCGGAAGCGAGTCGGCGACGACGAGCGTGTCGACCGCGTCGAGTTCGAGCGCTCGGTCAACGTCCTCGCGTCCGCCGATAGCGGTCTCCTCGTCGTCGTCGAGCGCCTCGAAGAACCGTTCGAGCGCCCCGCGGGCGTCGGTCGTACCGAGTTCGCCCGCCTCCTCGGCTGCGTCGACGAGTTCCCGGAGACCCTGCTCGGAGGCGTACTCCGCGTCGAACGGGCCGACGGCGGCGTCGGCGAGCGGTTCCGAGAGGTGGTCGCCCTCCAGGAATCGCTCGGCGGTCACCTCGCTGCCGGCCACGAGGAGCGCCTCGCCCTCGAACTGGGTGCCGGGGGACGCGTCGTCGACGGCGTCCGGCGGCGCGTCGTCGAGGAACACGCGCGCCGCGGCCTCGCCGACCTCGTCGTAGAACTCGTCCGCGCGCTCTTGGCTCCGACCATGGAAGCCGTCCTCGTCGCCGCCCGCGGCGGTCTGCTTGCTCGGCACGTCGCTCTCGACGGTGTCGACGTGCTCGATGGTCTCGCCGTCGTACCGCCCCAGCGTCGCGCTGTCGCGGGAGACGACGAGGAGGCCGTACGTATCGGTCCGCTCGGCCGCGGGCGTGAGCGGGTCCGTGTCAAACTCGTTGGCGTAGCCGTACGTCCCCTCCGAGACGGGCGTCGGCAGGTCGTCGAACACGTGCGTCACGAGGTCGGTGTCGACGACGCCCACGTAGGCGGCCAGCCCGTTCTCGGGCGTCTCCTCGTACTCGTGGAGGACGCGACGGGTCTCTTCGAGCGCTCGCTTGAGCGGCTTGCGGACCTCCTCGCGGACGTCGAGGTACTCCGCCTCGGCGTGGTCCTCCTCGACGCGCCGCCGCGTCGCTTCGAGCGACTCCTCCGGCGGGATGGCGACGGAGACGAGTTGCTCGCCGTCGGCTTCCGCGTTCGATACCGCTTCGATTCGGTCGTGCAGGGAGTCCGTAGTTTTCGAAGACATGGTTGGGTGGATTCGGAGACAGGTATCGCACCTGCTCGTGGTGGCCAGTTTTTCTGCCGTCACGTGGAAATAGCTTATCGCCGTTTCGGCGGTGTGAAGCGGTGACACCCCCGATGGCCGGGGTTCGGATCGACGACGGAACGGACTCGAAGCGTCGACTCAGGACCGGGTACGAAGGAACGAGCGTATCTCCCGCATCACCTTGCGCTCGGCGCGATTGAGATGCTCCCACGCCGTCGAACGCGAGATACCGAGCGCCTCGCCCACCTCCTCGATGGACGCCCCTCTGCTCGGCTCGTAGTAGTCCATCTCGATGGCGGTGGTCAGCACCTCCGTCTGCCGTGCGGTCAGTTCGTGCGCCAATCTTGTGAGGTTCAACTGGTCGTTCGCCTCCAGATGTCGGAGTTCGACGTCGCGTCTGAGTTCCGTCGCGTTGCCCGCCTCCTCCAAGGACTCGACGATGGCCGAGAGGCTCTCGTCGGAGTCGAGATACAGCGTCCACCGCTCCCAGCCGGCCTGAATCACCGTTCCACTGCGGTGGTGGACGCCGATGTCCGAGAGGCGTTCGGCGATGCTGTCCCACCGGCCGACGTCGATGGTGACGGCGATGAACACCCGGTCCCGTCCGAGCGGCGTCAACGCCTCTAGCTCGACGATGGAGTCGGCCTCGCCGAACTCCTCGACGAAGGCCGCCACGTCGTCCGCCGGACCGTCCACCTCGATGATGCGCCGCCGGTCGCTGGACCGACCCGTCAGCGACGAACGGGAGCGGAGCGTGACCGAGGGGTGTTTCGCGCTGAGGTCGCTCTCCGGTTCGCCGTTGTGTCTCACCAGGAGAACCACCTCTCGCATGCTCATACTCGCAAAGTATGCCCGTCGGGCCGGATACGTTTGGTGGAACGATTGAACGTATCACTTCACCTCACCGCCGAGCCGAGAGGGCGGATATATCCGGGGGGGGTACTTTGCGGGGAGACGAGACTACATCATCTATGAGCGAGCCGAATCTAGACGAGTTCGCCTCCCGGCGGTCGACCGTGTACGGTCAGTCCGGCGTGGTGGCGACGAGCCAACCGCTGGCCGCGCAGGCAGGTATCGAGACGCTCCGCGACGGCGGCAACGCCTTCGACGCGGCCGTCGCGACGGCGGCCGCGCTGAACGTCGTCGAACCCACGTCGACGGGCCTCGGCGGCGACGTGTTCGCCCTCTACCGCACCGCAGACGGCGACGTGGGCGCGATGCGCGCCTGCGGCGGCGCGCCGAGCGGTGCGACCCGCGAGCGCGTTCGCGAAGCGGTCGCCGATGAGGACGAAGCGCCCGAGGAAGCGGAGATGCCCATGCAGGGACCGCACACCGTGACCGTCCCCGGGACGGCGCGCGGGTGGGAGACGACGACGCGCGAACTCGGGCGACGGAGTCTCGGGGAGAACCTCGGGCCGGCGATTCGGTACGCCACGGAGGGCTATCCGGTGACCGAAGTCGTCGCGGCGCAGTGGGAACACGGCGACGAACTGTTCACCGACGCGCACGCCCGGGAGGCGTTCCTGCCGGCGGGCCGACCGCCAACGGTCGGCGAGACGATGACGCTCCCGCGACTCGGCCGGTCGCTGCGGACCGTCGCCGAGGAGGGCGCCGACGCCGTGTACGAGGGCGACATCGCCGAGAAGATAGCCGACGAGGTGCAGTCGAAGGGCGGCTTCATGACCGTCGACGACCTCGCCGCCTTCGAACCGGAGTTCCTCGACCCCGTGAGCGCGACGTACCGGGGGACCGAGGTGTACGAACTCCCGCCGAACAACCAGGGGCTCATCGCGTTGGAGGCGCTCAACATCGCCGAGGAGATAGCCGCGGGGGACAGCGACTACGACTCCGCGGAGCGCGTTCACTACTTCGGCGAGGCGATGAAGCGGGCGTTCCACGACGGCCACCGCTACATCACCGACCCCGAGTACGAGGAGATTCCGCCGTTGGCCTCGAAGGAGTACGCCAGAGAGCGCGCGGCCGACATCACCGACGAACCGAGCGACGTCTCCTTCGGCGTGCCGGGGGCGCACGCCGAGGACGCCGATACGGTCCTGCTCTGCGTCGCCGACGACGAGGGTAACGTCGTCTCCTACATCAACTCCCGGTTCGCCGGGTTCGGCTCCGGCCTCGTCGCCGGCGACACCGGCATCGCACTCCAGAACCGGGGGGCGTCGTTCTCGCTCGACGACGACCACCCCAACCGGCTGGAACCGGGGAAGCGACCGTTCCACACGCTCGTCCCCGCCCTCGCGAAATTCGGCGAGGACGACTGGGCGGCGTTTGGCGTCATGGGCGGTTACATGCAACCGCAGGGGCACGTGCAGGTCGTCTCGAACATCGTCGACTACGACATGCCGATTCAGGCGGCGCTGGACGCCCCGCGGTGGCGGTACCGCGAGGACGGGGACCTGGCGCTCGAACCGGCGCTGGCCGGGTCGGTCGGCGCGGCGCTGAACCGACGGGGTCACGACGTGTCCGTCCTCCACACGGGGATGTTCGGGGGCGCGCAACTCGTCCGGAACGACGGGGGAACGCTCTCGGGCGCGACCGAACCGCGGAAGGACGGCCACGTCGGGACGTACTGATGAGCGGAGAACCGGGCGGCGACTCGACCAGTGACGACCCGAGACGCGCCGACCGCGCCCGCGAGCACCTCGGATTCTCGCGGTGGTGGCTCGTCGTCGCGGCCGTCCTCGCGATGGCCGTCATCAGCCCCTACCAGTACGTTTGGTCGTCCATCGAGGGCCCCATTGCGTCGGACCTGGGCCTCCCGCTGCCGCAGTTGGGGTTCGTGTTCACGCTGTTCGTCATCGTCCAGTCGGGGTCGCAGTTCCCCGTCGGTTGGTGGCGCGACCGGCACGGTCCCCGAGCGGTGACGTTCCTGGCGGCCGTCCTCGCCGGCGGCGCGTACTTCCTGCTGGCGTACGCAACCGCGGTCTGGCAGCTCTACGCGCTGTACTCGCTGGGTGCGCTCGGCGTCGGCATCGTCTACACCGTCGCGGTCAACACCGCCATCAAGTGGTTTCCCGACTACCGGGGGCTGACGACCGGTCTCGGGACGATGGCGTTCTCGGCCGGCGCGGCGTTGTTCGTCCCGTTCGTGCGCGCGAACGCGACGGTCGAGGCGTACGGCGACGTGCTCCGCGCGATGGGCGTCATCATCGGACTCGCCATCCTCGTCGCCGCCGTCGTCCTCCGCGACCCGCCCGAGTCGTGGTACGAGCACACCGGCGCAGACGCCGACGACGGGGACGACTCGAAGCCGGCTGGCGGCAGACAGTACACGTGGCGCGAGATGCTCGGAACGTGGCAGTTCTGGGTGATGTACGCGATGTTCGTCGGCGTGAGCGGCGCGGGGCTGATGCTGACGGCGAAGCTCATCTCCTTCGCGCAGGCGATGGAGTTGGACGCCGCGACGGCCACCGTCTCGGCCATCCTGCTCCCCCTGGCCGGCGGGGCGGGCCGACTACTCATCGGCTGGCTCTCCGACCGGCTCAACCGCCGGCACGCGATGACCCTCTCGTTTTCGCTGTGCGGGGTGGGGCTGTTCGCCGTCGTCGCCTTCGCGCAGTCGCGGGCGACGTTGGCGTTCCTCGCCGCCGTCGTGGTGGCGACGTTCTTCTGGAGCCCGCAGTACACGCTGTTCCCGAGCCTCGTCGCGGACTACTACGGCGTGGAACACTCCTCGGCGAACTACGCGCTCGTCTACTCCGGAAAGATGTGGGGTGGCGTGTTCGGCGGCGCCGTCACCGGATGGCTCGTCGTCGCTACGAACTGGACGACCACGTTCCGACTCGGCGGCGCGTTGGCGCTCGTCGCCGGCCTCGGTGCGCTGGTGCTCCGGCCGCCGGCCGGCCAGAAATCCGAGGAGTCGAAGGCTGTCACGGCTGACTGAGCCCAGTCGACGCGATGGCCGCCGCACGTCAGGTCGCCCGACGGCGGCAGGGACGTGGCACCTCGTTCTCCGTCACACGCCGTCGAGTCGGTGATCGTCCCTCACGGCTCGCTTGTCAAAACTAGCAGGGAGAGTTTTGATAGAAGAACCATCTTGTATTCGACGACCGCCCGAACGGCGTACGCGGTTTGATACCGCGAGGCGACGTAGGGTCGAGCGAGCACAATGGACCACATCGAGTACGTGTACACGTTCGGGATGACCGACGACGAGGTGGACGAACGGCTTCGGTCGGAGTCGGCGGGCGTACTGTCGCTGGCCGACGACGGCGTCGCGTACGGGGTGCCGGTCTCCTACTCCTACGACGGCGACTCACTCCTGTTCCGCCTCTCGGACGACGACGACAGCAAGAAACTCGACTTCGCGGAGGCGACTGCGGAGGCGTCGTTCGCCCTCTTCGGCGTCGACGGTCCCGACGCCTCCTGGAGCGTCGTCGCCGCCGGGCCGCTTCGGAGACTGTCCGGCGACGAACGCGAAGCGTACGACGCCGCCGAAATCAACGAGCGGTTCGGTCCGCTCCGGGTGTTCGACGAGGACGTCGACGATATCGACCTGACGCTCTACGAGATGGAGATGACCTCTCTCGTGGGTCGATACACCGACGAGTAAAGACGACCCGAGAGCAAAGACCGAAAAACCGTCTTTGCTGTCACGTCCCTCTCTGCTCTGAATCGTAAATACCGACCATAGCACACCGGAACTAAAGGTAATACGGCGCGGCCGAGAGTCGAACGTATGGGAGAGACTGCGACGGTGATCGACGTCGTCGACGGCGACACCGTCGACGTCCGACTCGACGACGGGAGCGAAGAGCGCGTTCGCATCCTCGGGATAGACACCCCCGAGACGACGGACAACGGCGGGGCGGAACGCCGCGCCGAGTGGGAGGGAATCGAGAACCTCTCGTACCTCGGACGCTGGGGGGACAGAGCGAGCGAGTTCGCGAAGCGGGAGTTGACGGACGCGTCGGTCGAACTCGAAGCGGACGCGAACGAGCCCGACCGCGGGAGTTTCGGACGGCTTCTCCGCTACGTGCGCTACTCCCGGACCGGCAGTGAGGAGGGCGAGGGAGACGGCGAGAACGACGCCGGCGACGCGCCGACGGTGTACAACCGAGTGGCGGTGGAAGAGGGGTACGCCCGGGTGTACGACTCCGGGTTCGCCCGCCACGACGACTACCTCGAACGGGAGCGCTCCGCCCGGGAGGGGCGCACGCGAGTGTGGAAGCGCAGCGACCCCGCGCAGTCGCCCGAAATCAGAGACCGGGAGGTGGAACGGCTGTTCGTGCCGAAAGCGGCGAGCGTTCGGACGGCGTCGGGAGCGGTCCCTGACGACAGGGTGCCGGTCTTGGCCTCGCCGTCCGCGACGCAGTCGGGCGGCGAAGTGAGTTACGAAGACCGGATTCCGCTCGTCGCCGTGGACGAGGCGGCGGGCGTGGCGATGGTCGGCGGCCCCCTCCTCGACGAACGGTACGAGGAGGCGGAGGGGTTCTCGGCGGACACCAGTCGTTTCGGAAACTACCCGTTCGCGACGAACCTCGTTGGGTCCCTCTCGGAGGCGTCCGAACGGCCCGAACGCGTCGTCGTCGACGGCGGTCACGGACAGTTCAACGCCGAGTACGCCCTCTCCTGTGAGGACATGGCCTACTACCTCCGGTATCTGGAGGGGCAGGACGCCGCGCTCACCCAGCAGAACGAAATCGGTGAAGGAATCGACGGCGACGCCCTCATCGTCTGCGCGCCCGCTACCGCGTACACCGACCCGGAGTTGTCCGCGATCCGGTCGTTCGCCGACGGCGGCGGAGCGGTCCTCCTCCTCGGTCACGGCGCCGAGGGAATGCCCGCGGAGGCGCGAGAGCACCTGAACCGCGTCGCCGAGGCTCTCGGGTCGGACCTGCGACTGAGCGACGACGAAATCGCGGACGAGGAGTCGAACCTGAACGACGACGAGACGCTTCCCCGCACGTCGAACTTCGACGACTCGTTCGACCTGTTCGGACCGGTGACGCCCGACGCAACGCCGGCGTCGCCGCTCACCGTCTCGAACGTCGACGCCTCGGGCGGCGACTCGGGGACCGGCGAGTCCGTCTCGTTCGCGAACGCGAGCGACGCTCCGGTGGACCTCTCGGGGTGGACGGTGGCCGACGAGGCCGGGGCGACGTACGAATTTCCCGAGGGAACGGTCGTTCCGGCGGGCGCGACCGTCCGTCTCCTGACGGGCGAGGGCGACGACGGGATGACACTCCACTGGGGACGTGAGCGGAACGTCTGGAACGACGACGGCGACACCGTCTCGGTGTACGACGAGGCCGGTGACCTCGTGGTGGAGCGCTCCTACTGACCGAGCCGAGAAGACGAACCGCCCGCACACCCTCGATTCTCCGCCGCTCGCCCGTCGCCCTACGTTCGACTCTGGTAGTACAGCACCGCGGTGGCTGCACCGACGAACAGGTCGGGGAGGAACACGAACGGCCCCAGACCCGGTTTCGACGGGAAGCCAAAACGGAAGGGAACGGGCGAGTGCGGACTGAACGCGTACTCCGGAGACGGCTCTACAGTTATGGTCTCACGCGACAGTCACCCGTACGAGAGTCACCGCGGTGGCGGCTCGAAACAAACCATGAATCTTGACGAATTCGTTAACGCGCACGCACCGGAATCGGGAGGAGAAACGTTCCAACTCGAGAACTCGAAGCTTCTCGATGTCGCCGTGAACGGCAGTGTCATGGCGAAGGCGGGGTCGATGGTCGGCTACACGGGCGACATCTCCTTCGAGCGGAAGTCCGAGGGCGGTCTCACCGGGATGCTGAAGAAGCGGGCCACCGGGGAGGGCACCGTGATGATGCAGGCGACGGGCGAAGGCAACCTCTATCTCGCCGATCAGGGCAAAGAGGTGCAGATACTCGAACTGAGCGAGACCGACGAGATAAGCGTCAACGGCAACGACGTGCTCGCGTTCGAGGAGAGCGTCGACTGGGACATCAAGATGATGAACAGCATCGCGGGCGCCTCCTCCGGGGGGTTGTTCAACGTCTACCTGAAGGGTCCGGGTCACATCGCCATCACGACGCACGGCAAGCCGCTGGTCGTTCCGACGCCCGTCAGCACCGACCCCAACGCCACCGTCGCCTGGAGCAGCGACGTCTCGCCGAACGCGAAGCGCGACATCAACATCAAGGGGCTGCTCGGACGCTCCTCCGGTGAGACGTTCCAACTGGAGTTCGCAGGGGAGGGCGGGTTCGTCGTCATCCAACCGTACGAGGAGTTCCAGCCCGGCCAGTAGTCGAATTACGAACCGAATTTTTCTCGAATCGACTCGTCGGGTTACCGCTCCCCTCCGAGTCGTCCCGGGACGCTCGCCGTCGAGACGCCCGCGCGTCGGAGCGCGTCCCACAGCGTCGCCCCGTTGCTCGTGACCACCGGGACGCCGCGGTCGGCTTCGAGACCGAGGCCGTCGACGTTGAGAACCTCGAACCCGGCCGCGTCGAGGTAGTCGGCCTCGCGTCGGTCGAACTCTTCCGCGTAGGGCGTCGCCACGATTAATCGCTCGGCGTCGAGCGCTCGGAGCGCTCGTTTCACGGACAGCGCCGTCGCCACTGCGGGGACGCCGGCCGCCTCCGCGATGTCGGCTTCGAGTTCGCGGTCGAACCCCGGGCCGTGCAGGAGGCTCCCGGTGGTGCAGGCGTAGGCGACCGCGTCGACGGCGGCGTGCGAGAGCGACTCGGCGCGGTCGACCGCCGCCTCGGCCATCTCGTCGAGCGCCGTCGGGGTGACCGACTCCAGCGGCATCCGGGCGGCGTGAACGCTCACGCCGTCGGGTGCGTACGCACCGAACTCCCCCTCGACGGAGGTGTTCGAGGAGGGGACGACCGCCCCGAGTCGGGCGCGCCAGCCACGCATTACCGCTCCTCCTTCCCGTCGGCGCGGTCCCGTTCGCGGTCCTCGTCGCTCCGGTCCTCGGGGTCGCCGTAGCCGCCGCCGCCGGGCGTTCGGACGGTGACCGTCGTCCCCGCCGGCACGTCCCGCGTCGTCTTCGCGGGGACCGGCGACCCGTCGAGGAGGTTCTCGCCCGTCGCGCCGTCCGCGCCGCCGGCGATACCCCTCGGCGCGACCCGGCGACGCTCGGTGAGCAGCGAGACGGTGGCGTCGACCCCGACGGTGACCGAGCGGACGATGCCGAGTCCGCCCCGGTGCTCGCCGTCGCCGCCGCTGCCCGCGCGGAGACCGTACTCCTCGACGAACAGCGGGTACTCGGCCTCCAGCGCTTCGATGGGCGTGTTGAGCGTGTTCGTCATCCCGACCTGCGCGCCGTCGGTGCCGTCGCCACCGGCGCGGCCGCCGGACCCGCCGCCGATGGTCTCGTAGTAGGTGAAGCCGTCCGACCCGCCCGCGCGACTGCCGATGGTGAGGTTGTTCATCGTCCCCTGCCCCTGCGCGGGGACGCGTTCGGGAGCGGCGTCCGCGAGGGCGGTGAACACCACGTCGGTCACGCGCTGACTCGTCTCGACGTTGCCGCCGACGACGGCGGCGGGCGCGCGCGGATTCAACAGCGACCCCTCCGGCACCGAGACGGTTATGGGGTCGTAACAGCCCTGATTCGGCGGAATCTCGGGGTCGGTCACGCACCGAACGACGAAGTAGACGGCGCTCTTGGCCACCGCCAACGGCGCGTTGACGTTGCCGGGCACCTGTGAGGCGGTCCCCTCGAAGTCGAACGCGACGGTACCGCCGTCGACCGTCGCCGTCACCGCGACGGGGATGTCCTCGTCGGTCAGACCGTCTCCTTCGAGCACGTCGCGGGCGCGGTATTCGCCGTCCGGCAGGTCGCGCAGTTCCGCGGTGACCCGCTCGCGCGAGTAGTCGATGACGGCGTCGAACGCCGCGACGATTTGCTCTCTGCCGTGTTCGGCCACGAGGTCGGCGAGACGCTCCTCGGCGCGGTCGTTCGCGGCTATCTGCGCGCGGACGTCGGCGCGGCGTTCGCCGGGGTTCCGGACGTTCGCCAGGAGGAGCGACAGCACGTCGTCGTTCGTCTCGCCGCCCGACACCAACCGTACCGGCGGGAGGCGGAGACCCTCCTGATATATCTCGCGCGCGCCCGCGGGCATGCTGCCCGGCGTCATCCCGCCCACGTCGGCGTGGTGGGCTCGGGAGACGGCGAATCCGAGTATCTCGCCGTCTATCGCCAGCGGCGACACCATCGTCACGTCGGGCAGGTGCGTGCCGCCCTCGAAGGGGTCGTTCAGGACGAACACGTCGCCCGGTTCGGGGTCGTACCCCAGAACCGTCTCCACGGCTTCGGGCATCGCCCCGAGGTGGACCGGGATGTGCTCGGCCTGCGCGACGAGACGCCCCTCCGCGTCGAACAGCGCCGTCGAGCAGTCGCGTCGCTCCTTGATGTTCGGGGAGTACGAGGAGGTAATGAGCACCTGCCCCATCTCCTCGGCGACGCTCTCCAACTGATTGCGCATGATTTCGAGCATGACCGCGTCCACGTCGCTCACCGTTCGTCACCCCCTCGGGTCAGGGTGAGCGTTCCGTCGGCCCCGACCGTCCCCCGCCACGCCGGCGGGACGACGACGGTGCTCTCGTGCTGTTCGAGGACGGCCGGACCGGAGACGTCGTCGCCGACGTCGAGTCCTTCGCGGGCGTACACCGGGGTCTCGCGGAAACCGTCGTCGAAGAATGCTTCGCGGGTGTCCTTTCGCGCCTCGCCGACGGCGCCGTACGTCACGTCGAGCGTCCCGCGTTCGACGACGGAAGTCGAGCGGAGATTGACCAGTTCCACGGGGTCCGAGAGCCGGTAGCCGTAGGCGCTCTCGTGAGCCTCGTGGAACCGCTCGGCGACCGCGTCGGGGTCGAACGTCTCGCCGACCGGGACGGTGAGTTCGAAGCTCTGGCCGTCGTACCGGAGGTCGGCCGCGCGCGACACCGCCGCGTCCGCGGGCGTCTGCACGTCCGCGAGCACGTCGTCGCAGAGGCCGTCGTACGCGGCCTCGACGGCCGCCACGTCGACGGCCGCGAGCGGACTCCGGAGCGTCCGCACGGAGTCGTGTTTCTCGTCCGCCGCGAGGAGGCCGTATGCCGAGAGGACGCCGCAGGCCCGCGGGACGACGACGGTGCCGATGTCGAGGCCGTCGGCGAGGGCGGCGGCGTGCATGGGGCCGGCGCCGCCGAAGGCGACGAGGCCGAACCGACGGGGATCGTGTCCCCGTTCGACCGTCACGGAGCGAATCGCGCGCGCCATGTTCGCGTTGGCGACGCGGTAGACGCCGCGGGCGGCCGCCAGGGCGTCGTCGAGTCCGGCCTCGTCGGCGAGGCCGGCCAAGGCGTCGTGTGCGGCCTCCACGTCCAAGGAGAGTTCGCCGCCGAGCGCGGAACTGCCACCGATGTAGCCGAGGACGACGTTCGCGTCGGTCACCGTGGGTTCGGTGCCGCCGCGTCCGTAGCAGGCCGGACCGGGGTCCGCACCCGAGGAGCGCGGTCCGACGCGGAGGGCGTTGCCCGCGTCGACCCACGCGATGGACCCGCCGCCGGCGCCGACGGTGTTCACGTCGACCATCGGCGACCTGATGGGGTGCCCGTTTATCTCGGCGTCCGTCGTGCGTTCGCCCTCGCCGTCGCGGACGAGGCTCACGTCGCTCGACGTGCCGCCCATATCGAACGTGACGAGGCCCGCGAGATCGTCCGTCGTCTCCGTCTGCGCGGCGCCGACGACGCCCGCGGCGGGGCCGGACATGGTGGTCGTCACCGCGTGTTCGCGTACCGTCGAGGCGGACGCGAGGCCGCCGTTGGCCTGCATGATCCGCGGCGTGGGGACGCCCAACTCCGCGGCTCGCTCTTCGAGGCGGCCGATGTAGGCGTCGATGGCCGGCGTCACGTACGCGTCGACCGCGGTGGTGGAGGTGCGCTCGAACTCGCGGAACTCCGCGAGCACCTCGTGGGAGGCCGAGACGGGCGCGTCGAGTTCCTCGCGGAGCACCTCGGCGACGGCGCGTTCGTTCTCGGGGTGTCGGTAGGCGTGAAGCAGGGAGACTGCGACGCTCTCGGCCCCGCACGCTCGAATCTCGTCGGCGAGTTCGCGGACCTCCTCCTCGTCGACCGGCGTCTCGATACCCGCTTCGGTCGCGCGCTCGGTCACCTCGAAGCGGCGGCGGCGGGGTACGAGCGGCGCGGGCCGTTCCACGCTCAGGTCGTACAGGTCGGGGCGGGCCTGTCGCCCGATTTCGAGCACGTCCCGGAAGCCCTCGGTGGTGACGAGCGCCGTCCTCGCGCCGTCAGCTTCGAGCAGGGCGTTGACCGAGACGGTCATCGCGTGTGTGAACGCGCCCACCTCCCGCGGGTCGACGCCGGCCTCGGCGCAGGCCTTCTCGATTCCGTCGACGACGCCGACGCTCTGGTCGGCCGTGCTGGGCACCTTCGCGGTCACGAGTCGGTCCTCGGCGGTCAGGAGCGCGACGTCGGTGAACGTCCCGCCCACGTCGACGCCGACGCGCGTCTCGTCGGCCACTCAGAACACCCCCAGGTCGCCGGCGACCGTGTAGAGCGTCCGGAGACCGAGCCAGATGACGACGAGCGTCACGGCACCGCCGACGACGTTCTGGAGCGTGCTGTTCGCGTACGATCCGAGGATGTCGCGGTCGTTCATCACGTAGATGAGGAAGACGGCGAGGATGGGTAACAGTATCCCGTTGGCCACCTGCGCGAAGAGGATGGCCTGCACGGGGCTGTACCCGAGCGCCGAGAAGACGATACCGACGGCGAGGATGGTCCCCCAGACCGCGCGGAACTTCGTCGACCGCAGGTCGGTGTCCCACCCGAGGGCGCCGGCCGTCGCGTAGGCGCCCGCCAGCGGCGCGGTGGTCGCGCTCGTGAACCCCGCGGCGAACAGGCCGATACCGAACAGCACCTTCGCGTGCGTCCCGACGAGCGGTTCTATCTGCTCGGCCATCGTGCTGACGTTCTCGATGCTCGTCCCCACGGGGAACGCCGCCGCGGCGGTGACGAGGATAGCGATGGTGATGAAACCGCCGACGAGGATGGAGAGGACGGTGTCGACC
This sequence comes from Halogeometricum pallidum JCM 14848, assembly GCF_000337095.1. GTDB lineage: Archaea > Halobacteriota > Halobacteria > Halobacteriales > Haloferacaceae > Halogeometricum > Halogeometricum pallidum. Next base: position 32,812 of record NZ_AOIV01000037.1, on the reverse strand, counting down.
CGCGATTCGCCCAGCTCATCGGGGCCGGCCCACCGCTCCTGGACGCTTCCGGCGTGCAGGAAGAGGTTGTAGCCGACGACGGTCGTTCCGATGAGTCCCGTGATGAGGAACGTCGAGCCCTCGGGGACGCTCGGGACGAACCCCATCGCCAGGGCGCCGAGGTCCGGTCCGATGATGGTGGCATCGACGAGGAACGACAGCGCCATCAGCGAGACGAGAGCGACGAGCGCCTTCTCGATGAGGTCGTACTTGCCGGTCCAGAGGAGCGCACCGGCGATGAGTCCCATCGCCGGTCCCCAGAGGTTCGCGCTGATTCCCGTGAGTCCTTCCAGTCCGGCCGCGCCGCCGAAGATGTTCCCCGTCTCGTAGGCGGCCGTCCCGATACCGATGGCGCTGACGACCAACGCGACGCTGAGCGCCGACGCCACGGGATTGTCGAACTGGCCTCGGAGCGCCTCTCCGAGCCCCTCGCGGGAGACCAGCCCCAACCGCGCGCTCATCTCCTGGAGGACGATGGTCGCGACCATCGAGAACGCTATCGTCCAGATGAGCGCGTAACCGAACCGCGCCCCCGTTACGCTCGCCGTCGTGACCGTCCCGGGACCGATGAACGCGGCGGCGACCATCGCGCCCGGACCGATCGACTTCAGCCGATCTAGTAGATGCATGAATCTCTATGAGGTGGTTTGGCATATCAGACCGCCCGTGTTAAAACCCGCTTGAGAACGGCGCGTACGGGAGTCTGCGGCGGTGCGAACGAGTGTGAAGGAGTACGAAAGCGTGTGAGCGGATGCGAGAGCCGTCACCGAACCTCCCGGAGGAGCACCTTCGAGACGCCCTCCTCGATTTCGATATCGAACGCCAACGGTTCGATGCTGCGCCGGATGAACTGCGTCATGAACCACTTGACCGACTCGGTGGGGAAGACGACGTGGTAGGCGTCGTCATCCGATGATCGGACGGTGAGAAACCCGCAAAAGGAGAGCCAATCGAGGAGTTCGCCGAGCGACTCGAAGCGGTCTTCGTACTCGCGGGCGTGGAACGCCGCGACCCGGTTCGCCGCCTCGACGAACTCGGGGTCGGGGGTGCCGTTTTCGTCCTCGACGTAGTCGAGAAAGCAGTGCAGAAAGTCCACGTCGAGGAGGACGTGTTCGCCGCTTGCGAGCATCCGGTGGTAGGTTTCGAGGTTCGGTCCGGCGTCCGTCGTCGCCGCCTCGAAGTTCGCCGCGTAGAAGACCAGCGCCTCGCGGACGAGTTCGCTCTGCGGTTTCCCGGTACGGTCGGTCAGACTGTCCAGGGCGGTTTGAGCGTCCGCGTCGAGAGAAACCGTGATGCGATTCGTGACCATACTCCCCACTGGCGGAGGAGCCTTATACGGTTTGCAGACGAGTCGGTGCGAGAACGGAAGCCCGACCGCGGGGGTTCACGCCGCGTTCGCGCCCGTGGTGCCGGTTATCTCTTATCGCGCTTCAGCGTCCGCCCACGAGGGAAAGCGTCCGGCCGAAGCGTGCCAGCAAAACTAGCAAAACTGTACAGACTGTATAAACTGTCTTTGTCGGAAAGTATAAGTTTTGATGGGCAAGCCGTATCGTATGAGTGGCCCGGCAAAACTGTGCGTCTCGAACCAGAAGGGCGGTGTCGGAAAGACGACCATCGCCATCAACGTCGCCGGCGCGATAAGCGCCCGCGGGCACGACGTGCTGTTCGTCGACTTGGATCCGCAGGGGAACGCGACGGAGAACCTCGGTCTGATGGACGCGTACGACGACGAACCACCGACGCTGTTCGACTGTCTCACGGACCCCGAACACCGAGAGACGGTGGCCGACATCGTCCGCGAACACGAGGAGATGGACGTCATTCCGTCGAACATCGACATGACGGCCGCCGAACCCGAACTGACGCTGTCGCGTCGGAGCGGCGAGCAGCTCTCGCTCGTGCTGCGCGAGGTGGAAGACGACTACGACTACGTCATCGTCGACTGCCCGCCCAACCTCGGCAACCTCATGGACAACGCACTGTTCGCCACGCAGAACGTCCTCATCCCAGCCCTCGCGGAGTCGACATCCAAGCGGGCGTTCGAGCTGCTGTTCGACCACGTGGACGCCTTAGAGTACGACTACGAGATAGACATCCACGACCGCGGCGTCGTCGTCAACCGCATCGACGTGCGGAAGACGCAGGCGCGCGAGATGGTAGAGTGGATAAACGCGGCCTTCGACGACGTGCCCGTGTGGCAGATTCGCGAACGCGCGGACGTGCAGAAGGCCCTCGACGCGGGCGTCTCGCTCCTAGAGTTCAATCCCGAGTGCGACATGTGCGAGGTGTTCCGCGACATCGCCGCCGACCTCGACGAGCAGTTCGGCATCGAGGACGTGGAGGTCCAGGCATGAGCGGCGAGGACCGCGCCGACCGACTCCGCCGCCGGCGTCAACGCTCCCGGGACCGGGCGCTGACCGGCGAGTCCGGGGAATCGGAGGAGTCGGAGAACGCCGAGGGAGCGACCGAGACGGACGAACCAGCCGAATCGGAAGCGCTGGGCGGGACGGCAAAACCGGACGAGACAGCAAAACCGGACGAGACAGGTGAATCGGACGAGACGGGAGAGACGGGCGAATCGGACGAAGCGAAGGAGGACACGGGGCCGAAACCGTCGGTCAAGGACGAACAGAAGCCGACGTACATGTACCTCCCGCACGGGGTTCGCCGCGATTTGGACCGCGCCTACTCCATCCTCAAGGCCGAGTACGAGTACGAATACGAGGAACCGTTCGAGAAGAACCGGCACTTCTACCCGCTCGTCGTCTCGCTCGGATTGGAGGCGGTCGACGAACTCGACGCCGAGGACGTTCGCTCTCGCCTCGAAGAAGAACGCTGAGAGCGAGCGAGGCGACACCTCGCCCACAGTTTCGGCTCGGTCTGTCGGTTCTCAGTTAGTGGGAACGGAGTCGAGTCGGATTCGGTTCAGAGGCTGCGGAGGCGGATTTCGTCGTCGGTGATGGTGTCGATGCGCGCTTCCTGAAGCGGGTAATCTTCCTCGTCCGAGTTGTCCCAGCCGAGTTTGGCGAGGAGTTTGTCGGTGATGCCGGGGTCGGGGTCTACGATCGCGGTCCCGTGCTCGACCGACGAGACGACACCGACCTGGTTTCCGTTGCTGTCGACGACTCGCTTGCCGGTTTCGTCGTCCGTTATCGTGGTCGCCATGCGGATATCCGATTCGGTCGAAAGGGGGATGGGAAATGTGGCTGTATTTTCAAGCTCTATATAAGCAGCCGCTCGTCCGCCGTTGGTCAGGGTGGCGCGACGGAGTCTCGATTCGCTCGTCATCCGGGGAGAAAACCAGCAACAGCAACAACGCTGGGGGACCGGGAAGGACGGCAAGGGGTCTCTGAGAGAGACGGGAGAATCCGGAGGACGGAGAGAGGAAACGACGGAAACTCGACGTGAGAGCGCTACGGATCGGAGTCTTCGACGGAGTCGTCGGTTCGGCGGATGAGACGGACGACGCCGTGTTCGAGTATCTCCCGCCCGGCGGCGGTGGCCTCGTAGTGAGTGTCCCGGACGTCCGCCCCGTTCGTCGCTTCGGGCTGTTTCCGCACTAAGCCGACGTCTTCGAGTTTGTTGAGGTGGTAGTGGAGCGTGTTCGGGCGGACGCCCACCCGGTCGGCCAACCGCGTCGAGGTGTGCGGGTCGTCGTGCGCGAGGAGGTAGACGACGAGAAAGCGCGTCCGGTCGCCGATGGCGTCCTGCATGGCCAGGTAGTCGTCGAACGTCCGGTCGTTCGATGGTGAGAGGATGTCTTCGAGGTCCGACGGAAGCGAGTCGTCGGTCGTCGAGGAGTCCATCGTCATGTCGGTACCTGCGGCGGTGAATCGGATAAGCGTTGTAGCCGTCGGCGCGGCGTGCCGTCTCCGCAACGGCCCACCTCCTCGGAAAACGACGGTATCAGCAGTGAGAACGAGGAATCGAATTTTTAACCGGGGTTCGCCAAGGGAAGGTCGTGATAGTAGGGGGGCGAGCGGAAGACATGGCATATCTCTGCGCGGACGGCACCGTGAGGCAGGGATATCGCCTCTGCGATGCGCAGGCGATACGGAGCCTCGGACGCATCCAGTACGCGTGGGACCGAACGACCGACGACGGTGAGCGACGCGAGTACGTCACCTCCGCCGGATTTCTGGTCCGCGACGAGCAGATGGTCGCGGCGAACGTCGCCGCGACACTCCACTTCGAACGCGCCGTAGAGGCCGAATACATCGGCACCTTCGCCGACGCGTGCGAGCGTCGTCCGGAGACCATCTCCACGGAGGCGGCGGCGCGGTGCGACCCGACGGCCCTGCGGTCGCACGCCGCGGCGCTAGCCGAGTTCGTGAACAACGCCGCCCGCGGGGCGGCCGAGCATCTCTACTGGGGGTTGGACCGGCAACGGACGCCCATCGGACGGAACGGCCGGTTCACACAGTCGCTGCCGAGCGGTTTCCACGCCGGCCTCCGGGACTCTCTGATAGACGAGTTCGAGTGGGCGTCCGACGCGGACGCAACCGTCGTCGCCAACCTGACGCCGGAACGCGTCAGCGGCGTGGTTCGGTTTCAACAGGGCGACCGGGAGGGACCGACGACGGCCGACGACGTGACCGACGAGATGTCCAAGGCGGTCCGTCCGTCTCGAGGCGACGGGTCCGACGACGGCGCGTCCGGGGAGTCGAGCGGTTCCGGAGGCGACGACGCCGAACAGTGGCTGTGCGAACCCGATACCACGTTCGAGGACGTGGCCGCGATGCACGAGGTGAAAGAGCGACTCAGACAGACCGTCCTGAACCCGCTCTCCGACCCAGAACTGTTCGAGGAGTACGGACTCGGAACGATAAACGGTATTTTGCTACATGGACCGCCGGGGACCGGGAAGACGTATCTGAGTCGCGCGCTCGCGGGCGAACTCGGGAGGCCGTTCCTCCGGATCACCCCCGCGAACGTGACCAGCAAATTCGTCGGAGAAAGCGCCGACAACGTCGCCAAAATCTTCGACGTCGCTCGCGCGCACCAACCGAGCATCGTCTTCATCGACGAACTCGACGCCCTCGGAACCGACCGCGGCGCCACCCATAACACCCAAAGCGAACGGCAGATGCAGAACCAACTGTTGATGGAACTCGCGGAGTTGGACGCCGAGGACGTCGTCGTCATCGGCGCGACGAACAAACTGGAGGAACTCGACGAGGCCCTCGTCCGAACGGGTCGGTTCGACGAGTGGATAGCCGTCCCCCTCCCGGACGCCGAGTCCAGGCGGTCGATACTGCAGTACCACCTCGACGGGCGACCGACGGAACTCGGTGCCGACGAGTTGGCCGACGTAGTCGCCGCGACCGAGGGATTCAGCGCGAGCGACCTCGAATCGGCGGCGAACGAGGCGGCGAGACGGGCGATAGCGGAGACGTACGACGCGGGGAGCAGACGGCCCATCTCGGCGCGGCACGTTCGCGCCGCCGTCGAAGCGGCGTCCCCGCACGACGAACGGGGGAACGCCGAGACGGCGTGCGGTGGGGCAGACGATGCGAGCGGAGACGCCCCCGAGGACGGTGAGTCAGATGGGGACGGTTCGGATGGCGACGGCCCCGCGAATCGACACCCGCAGATGTCCTACTGAACGACGGTCTAGTTCTGACTGCGCACGTTCGGAGGAAAAAGAGCCGCCAGGCGTCGTCTACCACCGGCGCGTCGAGGTATTCCCCGTTCCTTAATCCGCCAGTGTCGGACGACGGCCGAACTCCGGTTCATCGCGGAGACGGCGACTTAGCGAACCCGAGTTCGGAGGTCGATTGGAACTGGACGAACGGCGAACGAAGAAGGATCGATCGGGAAGAGGCGGAAAAGATAGACGGTGAAGAACGACGGAAACGCGGGGACTCCCGAGAGGAGAGCGGTCCGCAGGCGTCGAGAGAGCGACCAACGGGTCGGAAAACGTCGGAAACTCGGGGTGAGATCGACCGGGGGTGAACCGAGACAGTGCGGCGACGCCTCAGAAGGAGTCGAGCGAGGCGTTCTCGGCGTCGGAGTCAGCGACGACGAACTGTTCGTCGTCCATCGCCGTCTGGTGAACGATGTCGAGGTCGTGATCGGGTTGGAGGCGGGCGTAGATGGTGATGCCGCCCGCGCGGCCGAGGTTCTGCTTCCGGAGTTCGAGGATATCGAGGAACGCCAACCGCCGGACGAAGTCGCGGACGCGGCGGTCCGACCGCGTCGACGTACCGGTCGCCTCGCAGAGTTGGGTGTAGGTTTCGATGATCTGCGCCATCGAGAACTCGTCGTCGTCGGTCCCCTTGTGGAGCGCGGTCACCGCCGAGAGGACGAGTTTCTTCTGGACGGTGAGACCGCCGATGAGGTCCCGAAAGCGGTCCTTCTCGGCCTCCATCTTCGCGTCCTCGACGTGGTCGCGGGTGACGACGTTCGACCCGTCCCGTTGGGCGAGCATCCCCGCGTTCCGGAGGACGTCGATGGCCTGACGGGCGTCGCCGTGGTCCTGCGCCGCGTAAGCGGCACAGAGAGGGACCACGTCGTCGGAGAGAACTCCCTCGCGGAACGCGTCGCGCCGGTGACTGAGTATCGCGCGGAGTTGATTGGCGTCGTAGGAGTGGAAGTTGAGCTCGCGCGGTTGGAGCGACGACTTCACCCGGTCGTTCAGGTCCTCGGCCCAGCGGACCTTGTTGCTGATGGCGATGAGTCCGATGCGGCAGTCGGTCTTGCCCGTCTCGACGGCCCGCGAGAGCGACATGAGAATCTGGTCGTCCGGATGCATGTCCGCCTCGTCGAGGATGATGATGACCACGTCGTACTGCTGGTCGAGGATGGCGTACAGACGCGTGTAGTACGCCGCCTTCGCGAGTCCCGTCTCCGGGACGCGGATGTCGGTTACCGCCTCGTCGTTGAGCGTCCGGGCGATGCTGGAGATAGCCTGCGTCTCGGTATCGTCGGTCGAGCAATCCACGTAAACGGTCCCGATGCGGACGTCGCCGGCGTTCGACTTGGCCGCCTTCGCGACGTGTTTGGCGACGAGGCTCTTTCCGGTCCCCGTCTCACCGTACAGGATGACGTTCTCCGGCGAGTCGCCGTTGACCGCCGACCGCAGTTCCGTCGAGAGGGCGCGTATCTCGTCGTCGCGGCCGACGATCCGTTCGGGGCTCGGGACGTGTTCTACCTCCACGAGGGATTTGTTCCTGAAGATGGGGTCTTCCTGAGCGAAAATCTCCGCGGCGATATCCTGTGACCCATCTTTCTCCATGACAGTGTCGTGAGAGCCATCCTATATAAATCCATCCCAACGCAGCCCCCGAATTTCCGACGTTTCTCTCTGTGTCGAACTCTCTCGGTGCCGTATTTGGCGTTTTACCGTTCGTCTATTAGATACCGCATTTCCGCCGTTTCGACACACACACCCCACGTTTCCGTCGTTCCGGGTCGGAAGGGAGGGGTCACTCAGATAGTTCGACGATGACCCGTGAACACATTCTCCGAGGAGCGATCGTTCATACAACCTCTTCTGAAAGAATTACATTGTATATTGAGTATTCTTCCGACATAACATCGCCAGTTCGGCTCGTTACCCGCCTGCTACCCGACCTTTCTCCACCTCTCGACCCTCCCACCCCGCGTTTCCGTCGTTCCACTCACGCCTCCGTTGCCCGCTTTACTCACCCACCCACCCCGCGTTTCCGACGTTCTCCGTATCGAAGGGGTGAGGGGACTACCACGAACACCCGCACCCCGTGTTTCCGTCGTTTCTCCGAGGAGAGGGGTCCGACTCGTCGTTGCAACTGCTCTTCTATCCCTTCTCGCTCCCTCTTCTCTCGATTGAACTCACGCACGACTAGCCTAGTTTGATTGTTGTTGTCTAAGAAACACTAGTGCTAGCATAGGTACATTTAATATAGATTAGCATCGAATAGTCCAGTAGCCGTTTTACAAGTTGTAACAGGGGAGGCGCATCGTGCCTCCCCCCCCCCCCCGCTCGAGACGATTAACGACGGAAACGTGGGGTGGGTGTGTTCCCCGCCATCGACAACGACAGAGACGAGAAGAAGAGAGGCGTTCGTATTATCTTCCGACGTTCGCCCGTTCTTGCGGGATGGCAGCCACGAGAAGAACGACGGAAACACGGGGGGACCAGGGGAATCCCCGAAGACGATGAATAAGGAACGGAGGCAGAGAAGGAAGGAGACGGTAGGGTAACCGAGAAACGATCCGGCAGACGTGGAGACGAACCGTTTACGACGTCTCCAGCAGTTCGACGAGGTTACCCTCCGGGTCTCGGACGAACAGGATTCGAGAGCCCGTTTCTGTTGTCTGGGGTTCGCTGAGCATCTCGACATCCCCCTCCAACGACTCGTACAGCGAGTCGACGTCGTCGACGGAGAACCCGAGATGTTTCGCACCGGGACAGTTCACCGACGACGTCGTCTGCGGTTCCCCCTCCGGTCCGTACTCCACGAGTTCGACGCGGACGCCGCCGGCGTCGAGATGGGCGAACCGACCGGTGGCGTCCTCGACGTCGACGGCCGTCTCGAACGCCTCACCCGAGATAGAGAACTCGTTCTCGACGGGGAATCCGAGCGTGTCCTGGTAGAACTCGACGGCCTGTTCGAGGTCCGCGACGGTGACGCCGACGTGATGTGCACTGAGTTCTGTCACGGGAAAGATTTCTCCGCCACTGCCCGAATAGGCACCGGACTCACCCTCGTTTGCCGCCTTCGCTCCGTCGTAGGGCTCACTCTTCGACGTTCACCTCTTCGACGTAGTCGGGCGGGACGCGGGCGACGGTGTACGTTCCGGTCCCCCGTCGGTCCACCTCGAACCCGTCGCGTTCCATCGCCTCCGCGTCGACTGCGAGAAGCACCGGGTCGTCGGCGTGTCTCCGCCCCACCTCGCGCGCCTCGTCGGCCGTCGCCGAGAGATGGACCTGCTGGCGGTTCATCGGTTTGAGCCCCTCATCGAGTATTGATCCGAGGTTCCGGGGAGCGGTCCCGTGGTAGAGACGCCCTGGAACGGCGGATTCCGTCGCTTCCAACGCCACGTCTATCGAGTGACCGTACGCCGCGCGAATCCGCTTCCCGCGACGCTCGAAGCGACCCTTCGAGTCGGTGGCGGTCACCGCTTCGACGTGTTCCGGTTCCGCCCACGAGTAGCGCTCCGTGACCGCCTCGAGGAGTTCTTCGTATCCGATCCATCCCCGGTCGTCGACGGACAGTCCGGCGTCGTCGGGGAAGTGACGCAGCGCTCCGCTGACGAACTTCGAGAGGCGTGTGCGGCGCCCGTCGTCGAGCACCTCCCGCCCGCCGTCACCGCACGCGGGACAGTCGCCGCCCTCGAAGTAGCCGTGGTCCTCGCAGACGCGAATCACGCCGACACGTAGCCACCCTGGCGACTACTGACTGTCGGCTACTTGGCCGGTTGCGGCCGACTCCCGATCAGCCAATCGCTTGCAACCGACTATAACTATCCGCCCGACTCGTCGACCCGCGTTCGCGACCGAACCGCCGCACCGAGTGCGACCCACCCGAGACTCAGCGGTAAGAAGGCGACGTTCGTTCGAACGACGAGCGTTCCGACCGAGAGGGGGAGAAGCGACAGCGCTCGGAGGACGAGCACGAGAACCGGGACGGCGAGTCCGGACAGGAGCGACGCGGCGGCGAGGGTCCACCGATCGGTCAGTCGACGAAGCGCGGCGCCGAGAGCGCCCGCCCCGAGAGTCGCGAGTCCGAGTCCCGCCACGGACGCGAACGTCAGTATAAGGCCGACCGGGTCTTCGCCCATCGCCGGGACCGCTCGGAACCCGGCGGTGACGACGGCGAGCGCCGACCGTCCGGCGAGTGCCGCGAGTAAGGCGACGCCCGCACCCGTCGACGCGACGCCGACGGCTCCGAGCCGTCCGTACTCCGGCCGGAACGACGCCCGGAAGCCGGCGACTCCGACTCCCACGGCGACGAGGCAGACGAACGAGAGGAGGTCGAACTCTGTCCCGACGTACGGTCGGTCGCCGTAGACGGCGCGTTTCGCCCACGGCGCCGCCGCCCAGAGCAGTGCGCCAACTATCGCCGCGGTTCCGGTCGAGGCGACGCGGCCGTCCGAACCGTGCCGCGGGTTCACACCGCGAGTCGTCTCGGAGTCGCTCGGTCGGTCCTCCATTAGTTCCCTTCGGAAGAGCGGTGCGACGCACAAAACTACTTTCCGCGACCCGTCAGAAACATCGCAGCCGCTTAAGGGAGCGACCGTAGCTCGTTCTGTTTCGGCAGCACGCGCTCTTGGTCGCCTCTTTTTGGCGGCTTACTCGTCCTCATCACCCACGACGGACGCCATCGCCTCGCCGTCGACCTGCATCCAGTCGTACCGTCGCATTAGCCCCCGCACCGCAGTCTCCGAAAGCGACCACGCCTCGCCGACGGGTTCGCCGTCCTCGGCGTCCCACGCGCCGTACTTCCGGGACCCACCCGCTCGCGTGACGAGTATCGGTTCGCGGGAGCGGATGTGAACGGTCTGGCCGCGCGCGATGGGTGGACCGTCCCCGCTCGCGATCCGTCGCTTCTGCCGGAGAACTTCGCGCTTCGTCTCGATCCGCTCGACGAGTTCGCGTTCGTCCTCTGCGGAGATTTCCTCCGTCCGCTGTTGGAACTCAAGGCTCTCGATCTCTTCTTCGAGTTCGTCGATGTCGTCGGCGTTCGAGTCCGTTCCTGAAGTCATGAGTTTCGCTTGCGTCTCTGCCGCTGTATCGTAGTCTACGGCGACCGTCTTGACCGTTGTCACGGTCGCCGGTGGCCGGCGAGCGGTCTGGTCTTCTCTACCGTCTTCCGAACCTAACCGCGTTCGCTCTCTCGCGGACACGCGGCCCCATCTCGGAGAACGCGGCGATCAGTGGTGCGAACAGCACCCGCTGAGGTGGTATCGGACGGGTGCCTCGTCGAAACTGAAGCACGCCGCGAGCGACTCCATCGAGTAGCCTAATTCCGAGGCCAAACGCATCTCGGCGCATTCGTCCGCATCTATCGGCCTGAATTCGTCGACGAGTTCTGCTTTCGTGTACATACTCTCCCATTCGGTTCTGGGGGAATCGAAGTTGTGCGTATACACATAGCTACGCGAGAATCGGCTCACTATAGTGTAACTATAATTTGTCCTCTGGACTTTCTTATCCTATATACATAAAAGAAGAACTGCATATGATTTTTAATTTTATTGGACGACTATCTGAACGCTCCGTTCGGCCAGACCGAAGCGGAAGGCCGCCATGAACTGCTCGCGGTCGCTAACTTTGTTCTGGGGCCGTTGGCGGCTCTCCCGCCCCGGATCCCCGTCAAACCCGGGTGGCCGGCGTCCGGAAGAGTTTACCAACTCTCTCACACAGAGGCAAACAGTTCAGGGTACTATCAGTATGACCGCTCTTCTCTCTCGACTCGACCGACGCGTACTCGCCGCGCTCTTGCTCCTCGGCGTCGTCCTTCCGGCGCTTCTGTGGGTCTCCGGTGGTACGATAGGGGCCACGAATCCCTCAGTCGACGCGAACGTGACCGAGCGCTACCGCTCCATCGGCGCTCTCACCGGAACGCAGACGGTCGCGATGCGCACAAATGGGACCGTCACGTCCCGGAGCGTCGCCAACGTCACGCTCGTTCCGGAAACCGACCGGAAACGAGTCCGCTTTCGCGGTGAGTCGGACCGACGGTACGAGGTGCAGGTCTCGAACGGGTCGATGCTCTGGCTTCGCGACACCGACCGAAACGCCGTAACCGCCATCGAGTTGACGGGTCCGCCGACCGACTCGCTCACGGCCGTTCGACTCCGGCGACTTGTCGCTGCCGCGGGACTGACCGACGACCTGGGGCGACCGCAGTCTATCGGAGTATCGCCGTTGCCTGTCGTCCCCCGACACAGCGGCGTCGCCCCCCGAGTTGACGCTCGCGGCTACACCGTCGAGTTCGTCAAGACGGGGACCGTCGGTGACCGATCCGCCTACGTCCTTGACGTTGCACCCGAGACCAACCGAAGCGAGACTCGGTACCGACAGCGACTGTGGCTCGACACCGAGCGGTTCTATCCGCTGCGCCAGCAGACGGTCTGGGTCGCCGACGACGTCCGGCGGTCGATAACGACGACGTACACCGACGTGGCGTTCGACGCGCAGGTATCGGCGGACACGTTCCGACCCCGGCTAGACGCCGAGACGACGGTCCGTCGACCCGACGTCCCCGAAACGGAGTTGTACCGGAGCATCGCCGAGTTGGCCTCCCGGAGTTCGATGACGGTTCCTAACCCGACTGTCCCGCCCGCATTCGAGTTGGTCTACGCCACGCGCACGACCGGCCGTATTAACGGGGTCGGACTTCGCTACGTCGCCGGCGGACGCGAACTCACGGTCGCGAAGTTCGACTACACCCTCGATATCGACCCCGCCGAACGCGACGTGACGCTCGACGGCCGACCCGCGACCTTCGATTACGGACCGACTCTCTCGCTCTCCTGGAACTGCGAGAACCGCGGCTACACGGTTCGGGGGACCGGCGTGCAAACGAAGCGACTGATCGAAGTCGGTCGGTCGGTGGGTTGCTCGGCCTGAAGTCGTGCGAATTTCTGGGTCAGAAACTCGCCCCGGCCGTATATTGTCGGCCGGGTCGTCGGTCGAGACGCGATGGGCTTCGACGGAGCTAACGACGTGCTCCCGCACCAGTCGTCTGGTGATGTGCCTCTGACAGCACGACACTTCCCATCGCCTGCCGTTGACGCATCAGCCCTCCCTCAGTACCACCGTACTGCTCGGACGCCGTCCCGGCACGTCCAGCATCGGTCGCCGCGACCGTCCGCGTTCGACATCTACGGTTCTATTAATCCGGCGGGAGGCCGTTCGACTGAAACGTGAGTGAGGATTCCGCACTGGGTGAGCTTCTAGACGTTCTCAGCGACGAGTACGCCCGGGATATCCTCGCAGCGACGAGTATCAAACCAATGTCCGCACAACAGCTTGCCGACGAATGCGAGATGTCTAAACCGACGGTCTACCGCCGGGTGGAACGACTCCGAGCGCACGGACTCCTCGAAGAACAGACCAAGGTTCGGACCAGCAACAACAACTACAGCGTCTACACGGCCACCCTCTCGGAAGTGTCCATCACGCTGAACGCCGGAACTTTCGAGGCAGCCTTACAGTGTACGGACGAGGAGTCGTTCCCCGGTGAGGGGGAGAGTGATACCGCCGACCGATTTACCAAGATGTGGGAGGACCTCTGAGATGGCACCCGTCTCCGTCGGCGTCGCGATTGACTGGGCCATCATTGCACTCGCCTTCGGTTCGACGCTCGTCGGTGCCTACGTGGGGTATCAGGCCTATCGCGGGTACCGCCGCCACGATAGCCGACCCATGCGAGCGCTCTCGTTAGGCCTGTTTTTCCTCACGGCCGTCGCGTTCGGCATCGCCTTCGTCGGTTCGCTGCTCCTCCGGGAGGGATACCTCGGTCTGGGATACCAGCAACCGCTCACGCTCCTCACGCGACTGTTTCAGTTCCTCGGCGTCCTGCTAATCGCGTACTCGTTGCACTCGCGGGGGTAGGCCGCTCGCCGGTCGTTGCAGACCGCTCACCGCGTCGTATCTCTCCCGAATCGTTCCGACGGGACCAGGACGGATTTCGGCGAATCTCGGTCACTGGTTTCGACTATCTTCCCCTTGCATCCGCCCAGACGAAACGAGAGAGGTTCTACCTTGAACCGTGACGGTCATGGCCCGAGAAGTCGATATATCATCATGACGTTTACGGGTAATCAGGAGGCTCCGGGCCGTCGCGTTCGGTAGACGGTCGATCTGCGAAACTGGAACTGAACTTCTCCGTTCACGCTTCCACCGCGAGTAGAACTAAGGAGTCGCCGTCGGATCCTTACCCGATGCCACCGAAAGGAGCTGAAAGCCGCGATTCTCGGTGCGACGCTGACGGAGTGTCCGGGGATGGATAGTTCGACACCGTGGTACCGGGGGGCCGCCGTTCCCGGCCGAAGCGACGAGTGGACGGTCGCGGCGGTTGCCCGGCGCTCGCTCGTCTCCGACGAGACGTTCGTCTGTGAGGCGACCGGAGACGAGGTTCCGGCGAGTTCGACTCATCTTCTCGTCACTATCCGTCGCGACGGACGGTTCCGAACCCGAACGAAGGAGTTCGTCGTTCGCGATGAGGACACGCTTCGAGAGTGGTTGGAGACCGGAGAGTGACGAATGCACGACATCGACGGTGAGTCATCGACCGCTCGTACCGATATCTCGATAAAACCGTTTCAGTGAACATAAATAGAATGATACGAATTTATATCGGACGTATTTAACACCCAATACTGCTATTCAAGTATGATAATGGTCCTTTAGAGCTACACACGAGTGATCCACCGAATACCCGTGACGTGAGAGCGTACGAACGTCGAACGGATGGCGCACGACCCGATATTCTGATTAATCGAGTTCGATCGACCTCGTACCACTATCGAGAGATAAACGGGATATCTCTCTTTCGCGGGATTTAGCGTAAAGACGACCGAAGACGAGATACCGAGTCGATTGAACTGCACAAACCCGGATCATGACTACAAAATCCTCAAAAACAGCCACAGAAAAATACTATGAGGTAACGAATACGATTCGAGGCGATATTCCGTCGATTCCGGTTCCGGTGCGACGTAAGGACGAAATGCGCCGACGACCGACGATGACGTGGACGGGAACGAGTCGGACGCCAGGGCTTTCGACGCCGATAGTCACCCGCCGGCGGCGAAGGGTACAGTTGTCGGTCGGCGTTCGTAAGGCCGTATGCGTTCGCTGGCGACACCGCCGACCCGCGGTATCCGCTATCGACGAGTCGTTCAAACGAACCTAACCATTACATATCTATTACTGTAACAACATCCTTCCGAAAAACGGAACACAATTAACGAGCATATACGATTATTTTCGACTCTCAACGCACCTGTCGTCCGAAAAGCGACAATCGGGCCGGTATCGATATGTGGGATTCGAAAACGGTGCGAAAAATGGCTTGTACCCGATACATCGGCTTTGTCGGCTTTCACACTCCCACTTAGAGAGTCCCATATTATGAAAACAGTATATACCGAATAGCAGGGATGTCTGAAGTCGATACAAACTATATTCGGCTCTATTACTCAGCTATTTCCATCCCATATTTCGGAACGCTTATAGACTATCGAGGGAGATCCAGTTGTAATGTCCATAAAAGACCGCGTGTCGACGACCGAGAAATCGCTCGAAGTCGTGTTCGCACTGCAGCGACTGCGGGGTGCGACGTTAGCGGAACTCGCCGCGGAGTTGGACGCCCCGAAGAGTACGGTACACCGCCACCTCTCGACGCTGGCCGAACATAGCTTCGTCCGCACGGACGACGGGCGGTACGAGGTCGGATTCCGATTTCTCGAACTCGCCGAGTACGCCCGGACTCAGCGGGAATCGTACGAACTCGCGGAAGCCACCGTCGAACAACTCGCCGAGGAGACGCAGGAACGCGCCCAGTTCGTCGTCGAAGAACACGGCCGCGGCGTCTATCTGTACGTCGAAACCAGCGAGCACGCGGTGCAGACCGGTCACAGCGTCGGCAAGCGGATTCGACTCCATTCGACGGCCGCGGGAAAAGTTATTCTCACGCACTTACCAGACGACCGGGTCGACGACATTCTCGACGCGCAGGGACTCACACCGGAAACCGACCGGACCATCACGGACCGAACCGTCCTCGACGAGGAGTTAGCCGAAATTTCGGAACAGGGGTACGCCTTCAATCGGGAGGAGAATATCAAGGGTCTGTGCGCCGCCGCGGCCCCGGTGACCAACGACGACGACGAACTCATCGGCGTCCTCAGCGTGTCCGGCCCGTCGAATCGAATGAAAGGCGAGTGGTTCACCTCCAAGATTCCCGACCTGATTCTGGGGTCGGCGAACGAACTCGAACTCCGTATCGCGTACGCGTAGGACCCGTCGTTCCGAACGCTTTCAGACGCTTTCGGACGCACGGTACTTCTCTTTCTCCGGTCGAATCCCCGAAAGCGGTACGCCTAAGTCCTCAGCCGGCAAATCGCGCTACGAGTTAGCAATGATACGTCACGACGTCGCCATCGTCGGCGGCGGTTGCGTCGGTCTGTCCGTCGCGAAGCACCTCGCGGCGCGGACGAACCTCGACGTCGCCGTTCTCGAGAAGGAGTACCATCTCGCGGCACACCAGAGCGGCCGGAATTCCGGCGTCCTCCATCCCGGCTTCAACTACCCGCCCGACTCGGAGAAGGCGCGCTTCGCCACCGAGGGGACCCGACGAATGAAGGAGTACTGCGCGGCCCACGACGTGCCCTGCGAGGAGCGAGGGGTCCTCGTCGTGGCGCAGACGGACCGCGAGGCGGCACATCTCGAAACTCTCGCCGAACGGGCCGAGGCCAACGGCGTCGAGTACGAACTGCTGGACTCCCGAGACGAGATTCGCGAGCACGAACCCCACGCCGTCGGACGGGCCGCCCTCCACGCCCCCGAGGCCGCGTCGGTGGACTCACAGCAGTACGTGTACGCGCTCACGCGGGAGATTCAGCGGGCCGGCGTCTCGCTGTACACGGGTCACGCCGTCTCGCGGGTCGAACGTACCGACGACGGCTATCGTCTCGCGACGAGCAACAGCGACGTCGAGGCGTCGTACCTGGTGAACGCGGCGGGCCTGCACGCCGACACGCTGGCCCATCAGGTCGGCGTGGGCGAGTCGTACCAAGTCGTCCCGTTTCGGGGCGAGTACTACGAACTCACGCCGGAACGGGCCGACCTCTGTCGGACGATGATCTATCCGACTCCGGACCCGGACCTCCCGTTCCTCGGCGTCCACTACACCCGGCGGACGGACGGGAAGGTCATCGTCGGTCCGAACGCGGTGTTGGCCTTCGGGCGCGAGGCCTACGACAACACGGACGTCGACCCGGCCGAACTCGTCGAGACGCTCCGGTACGAGGGGTTCAGAAAGCTCCTCGCCTCCAAGACGATGCTGTCGGCGGCGTGGGAGGAACTGAACAAATCCTACCGGAAGCGGAAATTCACCGAGGCCTCACAGCGCTTGGTTCCGGAGGTGCGCGGCGGCGACCTGACGGAGAGTTACGCCGGCATCCGCGCCCAACTCGTCAGCGACGAGGGCGAACTGGTCGAAGACCCGCTGTTCATCGAGCGGGAAGACGCGGTCCACATCCTCAACGCGGTGTCCCCCGGTCTGACCTCCTCGCTCCCCTTCGGCGACCACATCGCCAAGACCCTCGCCGCGAACGTCTGAGTGCCCGCCGACGCCGCGACGGACGGCACGAACTCAATGTGCTGGACCCGCCTACCGCGAGCGACGCAGAAGCGGAGCCAATCCATTTATCCGGGTTTGTTTCCGAACGGTAGACATGCGAGCCCTGACAGCGGAACAGCGTGAGTTCGCCGAACGCGCCGAGTCGGTCGCCGCGGAGTTCACCGACGACGCTTACACGTGGCACGGGGACGTCCCGTGGGAGAATCTCGAAGAACTGGCCGAGGCCGACCTCTACTGTCCGTCTATCTCCGAAGAGTACGGCGGGCAGGGACTGTCCGACTTGACGGCGATGCTCCTGACGGAAGCCGTCGGCCGCGAGTGTCCAGACACCGGCTGGTTCACCTACATGCAGAGCATGGTCGCTCCACGAGCTATCGACCTGTTCGGCTCGGACTCCGTCAAAGAGGAGTTCCTTCCGGCGGTGACGGCGGGCGAGAGCTTCGTTTCCATCGCCATCTCCGAACCCGAGGCCGGGTCGGACGTGGGGTCGATGACGACGGAGGTGACCGAGGAGGACGGTCGATTGGTCTGCAACGGCGAGAAGACGTGGGTCGGGGGCGTCCCGTTCGGCGACGCGGCGGTGACGTGGGTCCGGTTCCCGGAGGGACTGGGGTCCGTCGTCATTCCGTACGACGACCCCGGGGTCGAGATACAGGAGGTGTACACGAATATGGCCGGTTACTCCCAGACGCACTTTACCATCGACGACGTGGTCGTCCCGGAGCGTCGCGTCCTCACCCGTGGCCAGGAGGCGTTCAAAGAGCAGCTAGTGTCGCTCAACTGGGAGCGGCTGGGAAGCTCTATTCTCACCGTCGCGTGGGCCGAAGCGGCGCTGGAGCGGGCGCTGTCGTACGCGAGCGAGCGAGAACAGTTCGGGCGGACGATAGACGAGTTCCAGGGTATCGAGTGGAAACTCGCCGAGATGTATCGACAGGTCGAGACCGCCGCCTCGCTGGCGTACGCGTCCGCGGCAGGGGCGGAGGGGCACGAACGGGCGCCGCCGCGTCTCCAGACGTCGACGGCGAAGCTCCACTGTTCGAGGGTGGCCGAAGAGGTGGTCAGCGAGGCCGTCCAGATAGTCGGCGCACGAGCGTACCAGCAGGGCCACCCGTTAGAGTATCTCTACCGGTTCGCCCGGAGCAGACGCATCGCCGCGGGCACCGACGAGATGCAGTTGAACACCATCGCCCGCGCACTCGAAGAACGCGGGCTCCCGGCCGTCTCCGAACGCTAACTGGCCCCCGCATCTCGCGCGACACGCCGGATGGCTGCGGTCAGTCGTCGTACGAACGGTCGAACGCGGGCGCTCGTCCCTCGTTGAACGCGGCCACGGCCTCCTGATGCTCGGCGTCGACGACGCAGTCCCACTGGTACTCGGCCGCCTTCCGGCAGTACTCCTCGAAGCTCCGCTGCGGGTCGACGAGGCGGTTCGTGTGCTGGACCGCGGTCGCGGGCTTGTCCCGAATCTCCGCGGCGAGGGCGCCCGCCGCCTCCAGCGCGTCGTCGGCCCGTTCGACCGCGAGACCGATGTCGACGGCGTCCGCGGGCGTGATGTCGCGCCCGGTGAGCAGGTACTCGCGGGCCTTGGACTCGCCGACGAGTCGGGGCAGGAGCCACGCGCCTCCGTCGCCGGGAACCAGACCGACGTTGACGAACCCCTCGCGCATGACGCCCTCCTCCCCGACGACGCGGAGGTCACAGGCCAGCGCGAAGTCGCAGCCGGCACCGATGGCCGGACCGTTGACCGCCGCGACCGAGGGCGTCGCCATCGTCCTGAGGTTGTAGACGAACTGCTGGATCAGCCAGAGAAAGGCGCCGTACTCCTCGGGGGACTGCTCGTCCCAGTCGGGCATCTCGGTGGTGTCGGCGCCCGAACAGAAGCCCTTCCCGTCGCCCGTCAGCACGACCGCGTATACGCCGTCGTCGGCCTCGGCCGTTCGGGCGGCGTCGTTGAGTTCGAGGATCGTGTTCCGAGTGAAGGCGTTGTACACGTCCGGACGTTCGATGGTGATCGTCGCGATACCGTCGGTCACGGCGTAGCTTACGTCGTCGTACCGTTCCATGCCTCCGCTATCGGTCGGGCCGCACATATAGGTGGGGCTCGCGCCGCCGTCTCCCGGCGACGCGACCCCAACGATTTATTGTCTCAGATACGGAACTCCGACCAATGTCTCACTCGACGGACGACGGCGCGAAGGCCGCCACCGGCGACGGAACCGACACGCGGGCGCTCTCCTTCTCCCGCCGGAACACGGAGAGGACCTCGCTATGACGGGCGAAACGTCCGCGCCGGCCGGACCGATCGAGCGTCGCATCCGAGGCGACCTCCCCGTCGTCGACGCGGCCGCCGCCGCAGCGAGCATCTCGGCGGACGCGACGGTGCTCACCAGCGGGTTCGGGAGCGTCGGCTACCCGAAGGCGATACCGCTCGCGTTGGCCGAAGACGACCGCGACCTCGAACTCACGTTGGTCCACAGCGGGAACGTCGGCGAGGAGATAGACGTCGACCTCGTCGAGTCGGGCGCCGTCGCCCGTCGGTTCTCTTATCAGTTCTCCAGCGCGGCCCGGGGCGCGACGAACAGGCGAGAGATAGCGTTCAGCGACCGGAACGCGTCGGCCATCGGCGACGAGGTGCAGTACGGCGGGCTGGTCGACCCCGACGTCGCGGTCGTCGAGGCCGTCGCCGTCGGCGAGGACTGGTTCGTCCCGTCGACCTCGCTCGGGCAGGTCCCGGCCTTCGTCGAGGCCGCCGACACCCTCCTCGTCGAACTGAACCGAGCGCAACCGCTCGAACTGCAGGCGCTTCACGACGTCTACCGACCCGCGAGCCCCCCGAACCGAGAGCCCGTGCCGCTCTCCGAACCGGGCGAGCGCATCGGGACGAATCACTGTCGGTTCGACCCCGAGAAACTGCTCGGTGTCGTGGAGACGGACATCGCGGACTCGACGTACTCCTTCCGCGACCCGACGGACGACGACCTGGCCATCGCGGCCAACCTCGGGTCGTTCCTGTCGGCTGAGATGGAGCGCTCGCCGGTGTTCGACGACGCGATTCACCTCCAGTTCGGCGTCGGGTCGCTCGGCAACGCGCTCATGGGCGAACTGAAGGAACTCGACTTCGGGGACCGCGACGTAGCGTACTTCGGCGAACTCATCCAGGACGGCCTCCTCGACATGCTCGACGCCGGCCGACTCAGGTGCGCGAGCGCCACGTCGATGGCGCTCACCGAGGAGGGCCAGACGCGACTGTTCGAGAACGTCGAGCGCTACGCCGAGGACGTCGTCCTCCGACCGGCCGACGTGGCGAACCACCCGGGACTCATCAACCAGTTCGGCGTCGTCGGCGTCAACAGCGCCATCGAGTTCGACATCTACGGCAACGTCAACTCCACGCACGTCGGCGGCACGCGGATGATAAACGGCGTCGGCGGCTCAGCGGATTTCAACCGCAACTCGCTCGTGTCCGTCTGCGCGCTCCCGTCGACGCTGGACGGCGGCGACGTCTCGCGGGTGGTCCCGATGACGTTCCACGTCGACCACACCGAACACGATATCGACGTCTTCGTCACCGAACAGGGCGTCGCCGACGTGCGCGGACTCTCGCCGGTCGAACGCGCCGAGCGGATAATCGAGCACTGCGCTCACCCCGAGTTCGCGCCGGAACTACGTTCGTACCTTGACGACGTCTGCGAGCAGGACAGCCACATCCCGCACGACGTTCGGCGCGCCGCCGAGTGGCACGAGTAGCGCGGAAGAACAGCCCGTAGGACGGCGCCTACAGGCTGACGGCGCCGCCGTAGAAGTAGAGGTACACCCACCAGACGTAGCCGACGGCCAACGCGATGGCCGTCAGCGCCTCCAGCGCCGTGACGTAGGTGTTGCCGTGCGTCTCCCGGAACGACTGAATCCGTTCGATCCGGCGCCAGACCGGAATCAGAGGATCCGGGATGATCTCCCCGAGACCGCCGACGTCGGACGTGTCGACCTGGTCTTCGGGGGCTTCTCTGCTCGGACTCATTGTTTCACCTCCTTGGTGAACGGCAGGCTGAGACCGCGGACCATCACCTTCTCGGCGACGAAGACGCCGACGAAGACGGCGATACCCGCAATTTTCGCGAGCGCCGTCGGGTACGTCATGATGAGGACGCCGAGCACCGCCAGCGCGGCCCGGGTGAGAAGCAGGTTTCCGAGCGACAGCCTGAACGGGTAGTTCAGGCCGTAGATGATGGAGACGGCACCCAGCATCACCATGAGACCGACGAAGAGCGTGTTGAGGCCCGGGGACATCGTGATCAGCGCGGGGTTGTAGACGAACGCGACGGGGAGGACGAACAGCGGCGCGGCGATTTTCAGCGCCGCGCCGCAGGTCCGCCAGAAGTTCGCCTCCGCGATGCCGGCGGCGACCACGGCCGCCGTCGCTACCGGCGGTGTGATGCCCGCCAAGATGGCGGCGTAGAACATCGTGTAGTGAGCCGTGATCTCCGCGATGCCGAACTCGGAGACGAACGTCGGCACGATGAGGATGGCCACGATGACGTAGGCGGCCACCGTCGGCATCCCGACGCCCATTACGATGGCGACGGCCATGCCGAGCAGCACCGCGAACAGCAGGATGCCGCCGGAGAGGTTGATCATCAACAGCGCGATCTTCGCGGGGACGCCGGTCGTCGAGAACAGGTTCACGACGCCGCTGATGACCACGAGGATGATGGCGATGGGCGCGAGAATGATGGCGCCCCGGCGGAAGCCGTGAACCGTGTTCCTGACCTGCGTGACGAACTCCGAGACCGGCGAGGCGTCAGAGGAGTCGACGAGCCGCTGGAACGGCGGCATCAGGACGCCCGTGAGAACCATCGCGAACACGGTGTACATCGCGGACGTCATCACCGTGAACTGGGCGAAGCCGAGGTAGTAGATCAGGACGCCGAACGGGATACCGAACCGGAGCGCCTCGGCGATCTTCTCGTTGCGCGAGAGCGGGTCGTCGAAGAACTCCGAGAACTCCATGTCCTGGTTGCTGGTGTCGCTGATCGCGGTATAGTGGACTGCGATGGCGATGGACACGACCAGAATCGCTGCGGGGAGCAACCCCGCGACGACGATGTTGAGGTACGCGACGCCGAGGTACGACGCCATCACGAACGCGGAGGCGCCCATGACCGGCGGGAGCACCTGTCCCGCGGTAGAGGCGACGGCTTCGATGCCGGCCGCGCGGTGGCCGGACATCCCGCTCTCCTTCATCGTCGGAATCGTGAACGACCCCGTCATGGCGGCGTTCGCCGTGTACGAACCGTTGATGGAGCCGATGACCGCCGAGGAGAGCACGGCCGTCTGTGCCACGCCCGAGCGGATGCGTCCGGCGGCGACGATGGCGAGCCGGAGAATCAGGTCGAACGCGCCGTACGCGAACAGCAGCCCGGCGTACAGGAGGAACGGCGCGATCCAGGACGCGGTCAGCTGCGTGAGCGAGCCGTAGAACCCGTACAGGTCCGTGACCGTCGCCTGTAGGAGGGTCAGCTGAGACATCCCCGCGTGCCCGAGGACGCCGGGAACGGCGTCGCCGAACATCGCGTACAGCATCACGCCGATGACGAGTCCGAGGAACAAGTTCCCGAATTCGCGCCACGTGAGGTACAAAAGCGAGATGATGATGAGTCGCGCGAGCATGTACTCGTGCTCGGTGGCGAACCCCTGTCGCAGGAGGTACACCGTCTCGAAGTTCACGAAGAAATAAAACGACGCCGTGATGAGCACGCCGGCCGACGGCAGCAACACCAGCGCGTCTATCCAGCTTCCTTCTTCGAGCGATTCGCGCGTCTCGTTGAGGGCGTACACTGTCATGATGCCGCCGACGAACAGGACGGCGTACTTGACCGTCGACCAATTCTGGGTGTAGGCCCACCAGAGGACGACGCACCAGAACAGGACGGCTACGAGCGTGACGCTGATGTCGAGGCCCCGTAGCCACCCCGTGGGACCGGTCTCTCGTTCGGATTGTGTGTCCATGTGTTGGTGTGGTTTGTTTGTAGTAGACTCTTGGTTGGGTTCTTCGCGACCTGGGACGGCGCCGTGGGGCGGGGGTTACGCCGCGTCGCCCTCTTGGAGGCTGTCGTCCCAGGCGTCGTTCTCCTTGTAGTACTTCACCGCGCCCGGGTGGACCGGGATGCGCTCCTGCGCGTACCCGAGCATCTCCTCGGCGGAGTCGTAGTCGTTGAACTGCTCTTCGCCGTTGTTGATGACGTCGCTGTGCTCGTGAACGACGCGGCAGAGTTCGTAGACTGCGTCGGGATTGGCCTCGGGGTTGAACGTGTAGTTGACCTCGAGGTCCCAGGTGAACACCTCGTCGGTACCGATGTCGGCGTTCGCGATCGGCCATTCGCTGTAGGGCGTTCGGGTCGTCCCCGCGCCGGAGTACGACTCCGCGGATTCGATGAGCGCGTCCGTCGGTTTGACGTAGTGAAGGTCGACGCGGGAGGCCATCTCCTGAACGAAGCCGGTGTACCGGACGCCGGGCGAGCCGTACGCGATAGACGCGTCGATGCTGCCTTCCTCCATCGCACCGGGCGCGTCACCGACGCCCATATTCTGGATGTTCATCTTGTCGTGGACGTCCGCGGTCGGGTCCTGCGACCACACGTCGAGCGTCGTTGCGCGCGTCGAGTAGCCCGGCTCGGCAGGATAGACGTTCTTCCCCGCGAGGTCGTCGAACGTCTCGATGCCCGTGCCGTCGCGAGCGACGATGTAGATGCTGTACGGGAACGCGCCGAACCCGTACTGGGGGATGCGGGATACCGACTGCTCGGAGAACCGACCGCGATCGTCGAGCGCCTTGTTCAAGGAGTTGTTGTCGGTGATGCCGGCGTTGAACTGGCTCTGGGCCATCCGGTAGATGGTCCCGATGTAGCCGGGGCTCTCGATGGTCGAGTAGTCGAGGGTATCGCTCTCCTGGCTGACGGCGCGCTCGACGGCGAGCCCGACGTCCTGAGTCCCGCCGGCGGACGTGCCGACCCGGAGCGTCATGTCGCCGCTGCCGCCGCCACCGCCGCTGCCGCCGCCGTTACCGTCGCTACCGCCGTTACCGCCGCCGTCGCCGCCGTTACCGCCACCGCTGCCGCTGCACCCGGCGAGCCCTGCGAGGCTTGCCGTTGCTGCGCCATACAAGAACTTGCGCCGCTGCATACCCTCTTCGTGCATGTCCATTGATGACAAAAACCGGGCGTGCTTAACAATCTATTCATTTAGAACACCGACAATCATTACCTATATCATCTTGCCGAGCGGCCACGCTCGACGTTCGCGGACGGCGGGTCGCTGCTCGGACGGCGTTGCCCGCCGTCGAGAGACACCCTCCTACCGCGTCACCGGTGCCTCGACGGATCCGACCGACTCGACGGTCGTCCGCACTCGGTCGCCGTCGTCGATGGGCGCTGCACCCGGCGTCCCGGTGCTGAACAGGTCGCCCGGTTCGAGCGTCGCCACCTCCGAGTGGAAGGAGACGAGTTCCTCGGGCGGGAACAGCATGTTTCGCACCTCGTTTTCGGCCTCGACCGTCCCGTTGACCTCCGTCCGGACGGTCACGCCGTCGAGGTCCGGCGGTTCCTCGGGGACGGCGAGCACCGGGCCGACGACGAGGAACGTATCGTAGCTCTTCGCCCGGGTGAGAAACCGAGGGTTGCGCTGGAGGACGTCCTCGGCGGTCATGTCGATGACCGGGAGGTAGCCGGCGACCACGTTGTGGACGTCCGCCTCGTCGACGTTCCGACACTCTCGTCCCATTACGACGGCCAGTTCGGCCTCCGCCGTCACGCGTTCGCTCTGGGAGGTCGGCGGCAGACGGATGGGGCCGCCGGGGCCGACGAGCGCCGTCGCGGGCTTCATGAAACTCGCCGGTTCGTCCGGGCGCTGCTCGTCCAAATCGCCCGCGTGCTCCTCGTAGTTCAGGCCGATTCCCCAGAGCTTTCCGAACCGTTCGAGCGGCGGCCCGAAGGCGCAGTCGGCGGCCGGGACCCGCGCCGCGGGGGCGTCGTCGACGTCGCCGAGCGTCCCCGCCGCGGCCCGCGGGAGCGCCTCGCGGACGCCGTCGAGGTCGGGTTCGACCGACTTGAGCGGGACGAATCCCTCGTCGTCGCCGAGAAGCGGCCGACCGCTCGCGGTGCGTGCGAGGTACTTCATTCCTCGCGGTCCGTCCAGAAGTCGAACGAACGACCCGGCGCGAACACGTCCAATCCGACCGCTCGTTCGTCGCCGGTATTCTCGACCCGGTGGGCCTCGTTCGATTCGAGCAGCACCGAATCGTTCGGTCCGAGCGCCACCTCGTCGTCCTCGGTGACCACGGTGAGTTCGCCTTCGAGGCAGAGACACACCTGCTCGTTCTCGTGGTCGTGCATCGGCGAACTGTGCCCCGGCGGTTTCTCGAACCACTCGAAGGAGAAGCGGTCGCTGCCCGCCATCGAGACGCGCCGCCAGCCCTCCTCCGGTTCGTACGTCTCGGCGTCGTCGAACGGGACGGGCTTCACAGGTTCGCCCCCGTGGATCCGCCGTCGATGGGAACGGCGGCGCCGTTGATGAATCCGGACTCGGGCGAGGAGAGGAACGCGACGGTGTTACCCAACTCCATCGGGTCGCCGATACGCTCTAACGGGTTGCCGGCCCAGCCCTGCAGTCCCTCCTCGTAGGAGTCGTACTCGCCGCGGTCGACGGCGGCGTTCACGAGGTCCTGAATCCGGGACGTCTCGTGCGGTCCGGGGAGGACGGCGTTCGCGCGAACCTCGGGAGCGAACTCCTTCGAGAGCGTCTTCTCCAGTCCGATGACGCCCATCCGAACCGAGTTCGAGAGCACGAGGTTGTCCAGCGCCTCCTTGACGCTCCGGGAGGTGATGGTGACGATGGTGCCGCCGTCGCCCTCGCGGAGGTGGGGTTCGGCCTCGCGGGCGAGTCTGACGACGCTCATCACGAGGAGATCGTAGGCCTGCTGCCAGTCCTCGTCGTCAGTGTCGAGGAAGCCGCCGGACGGCGGGCCGCCGGCGCTGGTCACGAGGTGGTCGAGGCGGCCGAACTCCTCGACGGTGGTCTCCACGAGGTTCGTCACGTCGTCGGCGTCGGTGAGGTCACCGGACTGGGCGACCACGTCGCCGTCGGCGACTTCGACGATTTCCTCCCGCGCCTCTTCGAGTCGGTCCCCGTCGCGGCCGTTGATGACGACGTCGACGCCCTCGCGGGCGAGGGCCTTCGCGGACGCCTTTCCGAGTCCGCTGGACGACGCTGTCACGAGCGCTGCGTTACCGTCTATCTGTAAGTCCATGTGATATCACATCAGGGTCCACGCCGAAAACGTTTCCGTACAGGCAACCTCGAAGCACTACGACTCGGAGAAGACCGCCGTCCCGTCGTCGAAGGCGAACGACCCGCGCCCCACGACCGTCGCGGCGTCGGGGAGGTCAGCGAGGACGGCCTCCGAGACCCACATCTCCGAGAGGTCCTGCGTGTTCCGTATCCAGAGGATGCGGACGGTTTCAGGGTCGTAGCCGCCCAGCGCCGCCAGCGCCGTCCGCAGGGCGAACTCGTCGTCCGGTACGACGACCGGGAGCTTTGCCTTCGCGAGCGACCCGCTCGTGAGCGCGTTCGCGTACGTCTTCCGCAGGTCGAGTCGGTCGAGCGCCGCCCGTCGGGTGAGGTCCGCGAGACCGATGCCGTTCCCGTTCCCCTTCGTCGCCTCGGTGAGGCCGCGGGCGTAGATGAGATTCACGTCCGGCGTCTCGGGTTCCTCCCGGTTGAGCACGCGGTAGCGGCCGATGACGTTGGTGTCCATCCCGGCGCCGGACACCTCCTTGCCGAGTTCGTCGACGACGAGTAGGTCCACCTCCTCGACCGGCAGCGTCGGCATCTCCTCGTAAGCCAGTTCGAGCAGTTCGGGTTCGCGGTCGAGAAAGGAGTCCGTCGGAATCGACTCGACGCGGGCGATCTCCTCCTCGAAGTTCTCCACGAGCGCGACTCCGCCCAGGAGCGGCGTCTCGGATTCGACGACCGACAGGGCGGCCCGGAGCGTCTCGACGTACCCCTCGGCGATGGCCGTCGAGTGGAACGACTTCGCGCCGCGCTGTTTTCCCAGTCCGACGACGCTCATCTTCGTGAGACCGCTCTCCACCGGTCCGGAGAAGTTCGTGTGGGCCTTGACGCGGTTGAGGACGAGAATCGCATCGGCCTCCAGCGCCGCCGTCGAGAAGTACACCGGCATCTCCGTGTCGCCGACCGTCACCGCGCCGAGTTCCTCGGCGTCCATCCGCGCGTCTATCGGCGCGCCCGTCCGCTCTTCGGTGATGCGTAGCGACCCCAACACCTCCCGCTGTCCCTCGGCGGTCGCCCCGCCGTGGCTCCCCATCGCGGGCACGAGGACGGGGTCGAATCCGCGTTCGACGAGCGAGGAGACGACGGCCGCCGCGACGTCGTCGATGGCGTGAATCCCGCGGCTCCCGACGGCGACAGCGACCGTCGCGCCGTCGTTCAATCCGCCGAGAGCGAGACCGTCTAGTTCCGCTCGCGCCGCGCCCGCGGCGGAGACGGTCTCGGTCGACGGCTCGTACCGAACCCGCGCGAACGGCGGGAGCGGTTGCGGGTCTATGAGGTGGTCGACGTCGCCGCGCGTCGGGACGTTGATGTTCATCCGGGCGGTGCTTGGTGGAGGTGCACGAATAATCCTGTGGTAAGTATTGTCGAGACGGGGGATTATTACTCCGTGTGTCGCGGCGCTGTCGTATGGAAATCGAAGCAGTGGAGTCGTTTCCGATAGAGATACCGCTCTCCTCGCCGGTGTCGTTCTCCAACCGGACGCTGACGTTCCGCGACCACGCGATAACGTACGTTCGGACGGCTGACGGCCGCGAAGGCGTGGGTTACTCGCTCGGCTACGAGGGGGCCGGACTCGTCTCGGAGGCGGTCGAGTCGCTCCTCGAACCGATGCTCGTCGGCGAGGACCCACGCGATACCGCGCGACTGTGGCAGGAGATGTACGAGGGGACGGTTCAGATCGGGCGGGCGGGCCTGCTGTTGCGGGCCATCTCGACGGTCGACCTCGCGCTCTGGGACCTGAAGGCGAAGGCGGCCGGCGAACCGCTGTACAAACTGCTGGGCGGGCACGCCGACGACGTCCCCTCGTACGCCAGCGGCGGGTACTACCGCGACGACAAGGGGTACGAGGGCCTGCGCGAGGAGATGCGACGGTACCTCGAGGAGGGCCACGACGTCGTCAAGATGAAGGTCGGCCGGCGGTCGGTGAGCGAGGAGGCCGACCGCGTGGCGGCCGTCCGCGACGAAATCGGTCCGGACCGAACGCTCCTCTTGGACGCCAACGGCGTCTGGTCCTCGCCCCCGGAAGCCATCCGCGCGTGTCGCGCCTTCGAGCCCTACGACCCCTACTTCATGGAGGAACCGGTGATGATAGACAAAGTGGAGACGATGGCGGCGGTGAACGACGCCATCGACTACCCCGTCGCCACCGGCGAACTGGAGGGGACCCGACACAACTTCGCTCGTCTCCGCGACACCGGCGCGGCGAGCATCCTCCAACCGGACGCGACGGTGTGCGGCGGCATCACGGAGTGGCTCCGCATCGCCAACTACGCGGCGGCGTACGACGTCCCCGTCGCGCCGCACTACAACTGGAACCTCCACGCGTCGCTCTTGGGCGCCATCGAGAACGGAACCTGGGTGGAGTATTTCTACCGCGATATGGACGTGAAGGTGTTCGACGACGTGGTGGCGGAACCGCTCTCGCCCGGCGACGACGGTCGGATTCCGCTCCCCGACAGCCCCGGTCACGGCGTATCGCTCGATAAAGATGCACTCGAGGAATTCAGACAATGAGGGACTACTCCGACCAGATAGCGAACCGCGACCCGAACCGCGACGTGGAGATAACCGACATCAAGGCCTGCGTGGTCGAGGGGAACTTCGAGTGGAACCTCATCAAAGTCGAGACGGACGCCGGCGTCACCGGTATCGGCGAGTCCTACCGCGGCGGCGGCGTCCCGGAACTCGTCGAGTACACGAAGCGATTCCTCCTCGGGGAGAACCCCCTCGACGTGGAACGTCTCGTCCGCTACATCTTCCAGGAGATGTCCGGACACGGGGGGACGACCGGCAAGGTCGTCACGGCCGCCTCGGGTATCGAAATCGCCCTCTGGGACGCCGCCGGGAAGATTCTCGACCTTCCGGTCTACCAGTTGCTGGGGTCGAAGTACCGCGACGAGGTCCGCCTCTACTGCGATTGTCACGCCGGCGAGGCCTACGCCGTCGAGGACGGCGCCACGGCGTACGCCGACGCCGAGGCCTATTCGCCCGAGGCGTACGCCGCCGAGGCGGCCCGCGTCACCGACATGGGGTTCACCGCCCTGAAGTTCGACCTCGACTTACCCGCCGACAACGACCCCGACCCCTACAACGGCCGCCTCACGAACGGCGCAATCGAGGAGAAACGCGAAATCGTCGAGGCGGTGCGCGAGGAGATCGGCTACGACGTCGACCTCGCCTTCGACTGCCACTGGGACTACTCGGTCGAGAGCGCGAAACGGCTGGCGCACGAACTGGAGGAGTACAAGCTGATGTGGCTCGAAGACCTCGTTCCGCCGGAGAACATGGACGCCCAAAAGGAGGTGACGAAGGCCACGCGGACGCCCGTCGCTACCGGCGAGAACCGCTTTCGCGTCTTCGAACTCTCTGAACTCGTCTCCGAACACGGGGTCGATATCGTGACTCCCGACCCGACGACGGTGGGCGGTCTCGCCGAGACGATGCGGGTCGCCGACCGCGCCGAGGAGAACTACATGCCGATGTCGCCGCACAACGTCTGTAGCCCCGTCGGGACGATGGCCTGCGTCCACCTGGGGGCGGCGACGCCGAACTTCGACCTGCTGGAGTACCACGCGCTCGAAGTCGACTGGTGGGACGACTTGCTCGCACGCGAGGAGCCCCTGATTCGAGACGGCCACATCGAAGTACCCGAGAAACCGGGACTGGGCATCGAACTCGACGAGTCCGTCGTCGACAAGCATCTGCTTGACGGTACGACCGGGTTCTGAGTATAAACGTCCGCAACTGGATGTTATGGATTCGAAATCGGGCACAGACGCTCACACCGAGACAATTTCGAACACCTAACCTATTTTAGTTCTAAAATATCACAATGAGAACTCATATATCGCAAAGATGTATTCGAACGCGAAGATATGGAGACATAACGCGAAAAAGTCATCTCACATCGACCGTGATAAGGCGGTTGGACGGGAACAGTTCCGACCCGAACGAGGAGTTTGAACGCTCGGAGAGGCGAAAGGTTCAGGCTCGTGGTCCGGAATTCTTCGACAGGAGATATCCGAGACGATGTCCACGCCATCCGCAGACGCCTTCGACCT
This sequence comes from Halogeometricum pallidum JCM 14848, assembly GCF_000337095.1. Lineage (GTDB taxonomy): Archaea > Halobacteriota > Halobacteria > Halobacteriales > Haloferacaceae > Halogeometricum > Halogeometricum pallidum. The sequence continues at coordinate 2,067 of NZ_AOIV01000037.1, read as the reverse complement.
CGTAGAGACGACCGTCGCCGACGTTCGCGCCGCCATCGCGGATGGACGCGTCACCGCGGAGACGCTCCTCGACCGCTACTTGGCGCGCATCGACGCGTACGACGACGACCTGAACGCGATTCTGACGCTGAACGACGGGGCGCGCGAACGGGCCCGACGCCTCGACGCTCGGTACGAGGAGGAGGGCTTCGTCGGACCGCTTCACGGCGTCCCGACGCTCCTGAAGGACAACCAGGACACCCACGATATGCCGACGACGGCCGGGTCCGTCGCCCTCGCCGACTCCGTCCCGCCGCGGGACGCGTTCGTGGTCGAACGACTCCGGGACGCCGGCGCCGTCGTCGTCGGGAAGGCGAACCTCCAAGAACTGTCGTTCGGGGTGGACACGATCAGTTCGCTCGGCGGCGCGACCCGGAACGCCTACGACCTCGACCGGCGGCCCTCGGGGTCCAGCGGCGGAACCGCGGCGGCCGTCGCCGCGAACCTGGCGACCGTCGGCACGGGGTCGGACACCTGTTCGTCCGTCCGGTCCCCGCCCGCGTTCAACAATCTCGTTGGCGTCCGGCCGACGAGGGGACTGGTCAGTCGGACGGGAATCGTCCCCCTGAGCGAGACGCAGGACACCGCCGGCCCCCTCGCCAGAACCGTCGCCGACGCGGCCCGACTGCTCGACGCGATGGCCGGCTACGACCCCGAGGACCCGGTGACGGCCGCCGGCGCCGACGCCGTTCCTGACGACGGCTACGTCTCCCACCTCGACCCCGACGGCCTCGACGGCGCGCGCATCGGCGTCGCCCGACAGTTCTTCGGCCTGCAGGGCGACTCGGAGGACTCGCCCGTCACCGAGGCGGACGCCGCGGCCGTGACCGACGTCGTCGAGGCGGCCATCGCGGAGATGGAGGCGGCCGGCGCGACGGTGCTCGACCCCGTCGACGTCGTCGACGTCGGTCTGCTCAAGAGCGCCCGCGTGTTACAGTACGAGTTCGCCCGCGACTTCGACCGCTACCTCGCGCGCCTCGGCGAGGCAGCGCCGCACGGGTCGTTGGCCGAGGTGTACGAGACGGGCGAGATAGCTCCCTCCATCGAGTCGCGCTTCGAGGGGGCGGGAATCCTCGACGTCGACGCCGATTCGCTGGAGGAGAACGTGGGGTACCTTCGACGCCTTCGACGTCGGGACCGACTCGCGGAGACCGTCCTCGCGCGAATGGTGGAAGACGACCTCGACGCCCTCCTCTACCCCCCGTCGACGGTTCCGCCCGTCGAGATACCCGAACACCAACCCTTCTCGGAGATGAACTGCGAACTGTCCGCGCACACGGGGTTACCCGCCATCGTTCTCCCGGCCGGATTCACCGACGACGGCCTGCCGGTGGGCGTCGAACTGCTCGGACGGCGATTCGCCGAACCGCGCCTCCTCGAACTCGGGTACGGGTTCGAACGCTCGTCCGGGCACCGTCGTCCTCCCGAACGGTTCGGAGAACTCGACGACGCGTAATCCGACACCCGTTCGAGACGCGGTCCGGGAGTGTTCCCGGCTCCCACGCCCGTATTTACATAGCGAGCAGAAACGTGGCCCGGGAGACCCACCGCTGAAAACGAGGGGGATTCTGCCTTTCCCGGTTCGCACTTTCCCCCTCACGCGCTCGTCGCGCCGTCTCAGACGACCCGCTCGCTCCGCGATGCGCCACAGTAGAGACACTCCAGCACTCGGTAGGGCTGGCGCGCGAACACCTCGTTCTGCGGCTGTATCGCCTCTCGGGTCGCGTCCGTGCGGAATCGGACCGTCACCTCGTGCTCGCGTTCGCCGCCGCAGGGCTGACACGTTCTGATCCGCCAGTCGGGGATGTCCCGGGTCGGGTTTTGAACTGCCATGTACACTGACTCCTATCCTGTGGTTACTCATACCACTTTTTGCCGAGCTGATGAGTCTCAGTTCCGACACAACACGCATCCGTGACGAGGGTTCTCACTCTCTTTCGGATCGGGACAGCGTGATAACGGGCGTTCTCTGTCAGGAACCCGCCTCCCGGGAGTCGTCTCAGAATTGTTACCTCTCGTTCGAGTTTC
>NZ_AOIV01000036.1 GCF_000337095.1 Halogeometricum pallidum JCM 14848 | reverse complement strand
CGCCCGTGACGTGGCCGCGCATCCCCATGTACTCGACGCGGTCAAACGCGAAGCCGTCCGTCCCTTCGGCGCCGGGAACGAGGAAGACGCTGACGCCGTGAGAATCCTCGGGTTGCGGGCGCTTGCGGGCGACGACGAGGTGGACGTCCGCGACGCCGGCGTTCGTCCCGAAGGCCTTCTCGCCGGAGATGCGGTAGCCGTCGTCTGTCGCCTCGGCCACCGTCTGCAACTCGGAGGGTGAGCTTCCCGCACCCGGTTCGGTCAGGAGCATCGCGCCGACGGCCTCCCCGTTCACCATCGGTTCGAGGTATCGCTCCTTCTGTTCGTCCGTCCCGAAGCGGGCGAGGGGGAGGGCCGCGAACGTGTGCCCCTGAATCGTCTCCGCGACGGCGCCGCTCTCGGCCGCGATCCGTTCGACCGCCAGACAGTACCCGANGGGGAGGGCCGCGAACGTGTGCCCCTGAATCGTCTCCGCGACGGCGCCGCTCTCGGCCGCGATCCGTTCGACCGCCAGACAGTACCCGAGGAAGTCCGAGGAGAGGTTGCCGTACCCGTCCGGGAGGAGGAGCCCCAACAGACCGCGTTCGCCCGCCGCCTTGACGACGTCGCGCGGGAACTCGTCGGTCGCCTCTATCTCCGCCGCGCGGGGCGCGACGACCTCTTCGACGAACGCGTCTGCCCTGTCGCGGACGGTCCGGTGGCTCTCCGACAGCGCTGCCTCGATGAGATGCATACAACCACCGAGTCGGCGTGCGACCCCATAAACGTACGTGCCGAACGGAACAGGATCAATCAGTCGCCGTCCACATCCCGAAGATCAACGTTCACACCGTTGGCATGGGCAGCCGCTCCATTACCTCGGCCGACGATAACGGAGTCACAGTCGGACTCGATCAGTAGGTGTTCTATAATTGCGATGATCCTGCGAGTGAGTGCAGACGGAATTGAATCAATTTATCGTTGGTGCAGTGGTCTTATTGGCAGATCAGGAAGAACTCCTCGTGAAGAGATAGCCAAAAAAGTATAGATTAAGGGCACTGTCTAGTTAATCTCCTCAACCGGTGTTCGTTCATTGAGCGCTTGATGCGATCGTTGAAAATTGTAGTACTGAACGAACAGCGCAAGCCACTGGCGGACGCTCCACCGACTGCCCACCCACGAATTATGGAAGCGGTCAACTCGCATCTTGAGGGTATGCAACCACTTTTCGATGAGGTTTCAATCCGTATAGTCAACCCGGCCGCTCAATCCTAATCGAGAGACAGCAGTCGATAGCCGAACTGATCGACCAGACACACAGTGTCTTCGCAATCGTGTTTCTCGACGACTCCATGAAGGAACGCAGCCGCCGGATCGGTGCCATGTCGTTTGAACAGCTGTACGTCGAGAAGTAACTTTGTGTCGAGGTCTATTGCGGCGTATCACCAAGACCATTCACCGTTGATTTTGACAGCGGTTTCGTCGACCGCGACCGCTTCGGCTTCGCCGTCGGCGGGTCCGAGACGCTGTCAGCCAGCCGATGTACCCACTGGAAAATCGCCTGATGAGAGCGTTCAACGCCTAAATCAGCGAGGATCGAAGCTATTTCTCTGAGTGAACATCCGGTCGCGTGAAGGCGGACGGCGAACGCCCTGACGGGCGTCGCCGTCCGCTCACGCTCCCAACATTCTTCTAAATCCGCCGCAAACGATTTACTGAGCAGGTCTGCGAGCATCTTGGTCGATTCACTCAACGACCTGCTCGCTTCTCAAACTGGCTTAACTAGACAGTGCCGTGTACTATATCTTCATTCCCAACAACATATTGGATATTTGAACTACTGAGAGGATTATAATTGAGTACCACAAATACCGCATGACCACTGAACCCCCTGTCGCGTGTCCAGACCTCCACAGAGAGTGGTGTTCCGGTTCAGTGGTTCCCTCCCCTCTCGTTCGTCATCTGAATCCGTCACAGGAACTCAGCAAGGAAGGAGAGACTCAGTCGCAAGATGGTCCGGCAACGGACAAGGCAATCAGAACGTCCACTCCGTGGATTGTGGTGCTTCTCGCAGTTTCGCGGGTGATTATCGTGTATCGGGAGGTCTCAGCGCATCCTCGGGACTGACGAGTGCCCGAACGAATTCAGTCAGTATACGATTGACCCCTTGGATTATATTCCCTGATAGTGATAGAGGGACCTATGCAGCTCCAGTCGCTGATTTCGGGCGCGAAATCGACGAAGAGTATTTTTAGCGATAAGAACGTCACCTTCCTCGCCGGAAGCATCGCTTACAGCGCGTTCGTTTCGCTCGTGCCGTTAGTGATGTTTTTCCTCCTCGCGGTATCGATATTTGGCGTTCCCGAACTACAGCAACGAATCATCACGGTCGCCACCGAGAGTGTCTCGCCGTCGGTTGGTGGAGTTATCGAAGTGATGATCGAACAACAGAGCGGGAGTAGTTCCGGGTCAACGATCGGAGCGTCGATCATCGGAGTGCTCACACTCGTCTGGGGGGCTATCAAGGTGTTCCGAGGCCTCGATACCGCATTCTCGGAGATCTACGAGACGACTGCTCAGGAGTCGTTCGTCGGCCAGGTCAAGAAGAGCCTGTTGGTACTCGTGACGCTGACGTTGGGAATCGTCGCGATGGTCGGCGCCACTAGCGTCGTCGCGTTCTTCTCGTTCGTTCCGTTTATCGGGGTCGCGGTTCCTCTCCTCCTTGTCGTCGGTCTCATCGCGGCATTCTTCCCAATGTATTATCTCTTCCCGGAGATCGACGTCGAACCACGAGCGGTCCTTCCGGGAACGATCGTTGGGGCGGTTGGATGGGCCGTCCTGCAGGTCCTATTTCAGGTGTACGTCTCCGTGAGTGGTGGTGGCGGAAATCTCATCGCGAGTATTCTCCTGTTGGTCACGTGGCTGTACTTCAGCGGCGTCATCCTGTTGCTGGGCGCAGTGGTCAACGCAGTCGCCATCGGTCGGACTGATGAGATCGTCGGAATCGAGAGTGGATCTTCGATGGTGAATACGGATATGAATATCACCGAGACGGCGACGTATCTCCGACAGCTCCGCGAGGATCTTACTGGCCGGTATGAAGGTATGCGTCCGACGAGAACAGAATCCACTACTCGGCGCGATCCGCCCCGTGAGACGGTTTCCGTAACTGAAGATACTCAGGAGGGTGATGGAGGGTGCGTTCACGAAATACGATTGCGGTGGCAGTCCGACAACGAGAGTGGCAACTGACCCCTTAATCGACGCTTATCGCGAGTTGAGTACTGCTGACGTAATCTTCTGTTCAGTTGTTCTGTTCTCTTTGGATTTGAGTGATCTCCAACGATTGCTTCTACCATGAACGCGACCTGGACCTGTTATTACCATGTGCAATATCCACAATAGGCACTGTCTAGTTAACCTCTTCAACCGGTGTTCGTCCGTCAAGCGCTTGATGCGGTCGTTGAAAGTTATAATAATGCACGAACAACACAAGACACTGACGGACGCTCAGCCGACTGCCCACCCACGAATTATGAAAGCGGTCGACTCGCATTGTGAGGGTATGAAACCACTTCTCAATCAGATTTCGGTCGGTGTAGTCGACCCGACCGCTCAGTCCTAATCGAGAGAGGGAAGTCCGGTAGCCGAATTGATCGACCAGAAACACGGTGTCTTCACAATCGTGTTTCTCGACGACTCCGTGAAGAAACGCAGCCGCTGGGTCGGTGCCATGCCGCTTGAACAGCTGTACGTCGAGGAGTAACTTTGTGTCGAGGTCTATTGCAGCGTACAACCAAGACCATTCTCCGTTGATTTTGACAGCGGTCTCGTCGACAGCGGCCCGCTTCGGCTTCACCGTCACCAGAACGCACAGCGTTCTGGTTGGCTGTACGAGAGCTGTGTTCTCGGGAACGAAGGCGGGTTGGAGACACTGTTGGCCAGTCGATGAACCCCACTGGAAGATCGCCTGAAACGAGCGACCTACGCCGATCAAGCGAAGTATCAATTCTGTTTCTCTGAGCGAGGGACTGGCAGCGTGAAGGCGGACGGCGACGCCCCTCAGGGCGTTCGCCATCCACTCCCGCTGCCAATACTCAAGGGTAGTCGTGTTCACACTCTGATTGGGCGGTTTGAGGGTGGTATAGAACACTAGCTCTTTGACCTGCTCGCTCTTAACTAGACAGTGCCATTTCAAGTATTGTGTCTCCGACGAAATAATTTATTACTTATATTTCGTGGAGACATTCCTCCTAACCGGATTCTACGGGTCCACTGTAAAACTAGTATCTCAGCAAATCGGAAGACTGCAAGAGGGTTTCAACAGAGACAGTATTGTAGGAATTTGAGGTAGCTGTAGGCGTTAATCGTCGTCTCCGGCGAAGATACGTCGAGAGATGATTGTTCCGTCAGCGACGGTGTCGGGTTCCTCGCGGTGGACGAACCGTTTCTTCAGGACGTCATAGGCGAACATGCCCGCGCCCACGATAATGAGGATGTCGCCCGGCAGGCGCGCCCAGAACAGCCACTGGACAATGTCACGGTTGTAGAATGTGAGTGAGCAGCCGGCGTCGTAGTTCTCCGTGAAGACCGTCTCTAGTTGGAGGAAGCCGACGGGGACGTCACCAATGAAGACCATCCACGCGAGCCCGGNTGAAGACCGTCTCTAGTTGGAGGAAGCCGACGGGGACGTCACCAATGAAGACCATCCACGCGAGCCCGGCGTTCAATACCCAGAACGCGCGCTTAAGGTTCGTCGGATCCCACTTTCCGGCTTTGGTAGTGAATTGGAGGGCGTAGACTGCCATACCGAGCGCGAGGAAGCCGAACGCACCGAACATCGCGCCGTGGGCGTGGCCGACCGTGAGGAACGTGCCGTGCTCGTAGTAGTTCACGAGCGGGAGATTGATGAAGAACCCGAGCACGCCCCCGCCGACGAAGTTCCAGAACCCACTGGCGATGATGATCATGAACGCCAGCCGATACGGGAAGTCCTTACGATTGCGAAGACACTGTGTTTCTGGTCGACCAGTTCGGCTATCGGACTGTCCTCTCTCGATTAGGATTGAGCGGTCGAGTTGACTACACGGACCGAAACCTAATCGAAAAGTGGTTTCACACTTCATGGGTGGGCAGTCGGCTGAGCGTCCGTCAGTGGCTTGCGCTGTTTGTTCACTATTATAATTTTCAACGACCGCATCAGGCGCTCAACGGACGAACACCAGCTGAGGAGGTTAACTAGACAGTGCCGGATTCTGATAGTTGCGTCGAACGCGAGCCGTGGCAAACAACTTAGTAAGACGGGACAGAGTGAGGAATATGTTGGACGGAACGGTACAGATCGTAACGGGTGGGGCGGGTGGATTGGGAGCGGCGGCTTCGAAGATATTGGCCGCGAACGGCGCAACCGTCGTCGTAAACGATCTCGAGCCGGACACAGGTGATCCGTCGGCGCGGCAGGTAGTCGAACAGATCATCAACAACGGCGGCGACGCGGCGGCCCACGCCGGTGATGTGACGAGTACTAATTATGTGGGCCGGCTCATCTCGGAAACGGTCGAAGAACACGGCCGTCTCGACGGTATCGTCAATTTCGCTGGGATGCTCCGAGACGGGTACCTGACGAACATGTCCGACGAAGAATGGAATAGCGTTATTGACGTCCACCTCACCGGTCACTTCACCTTGCTCCGAGCCGCAGGACGGTACTGGCAGAACGGGAACCGCGAGACCGAAACGAGCGACATCGACGGCCAGGGTAGTGGGTCAGCGGAGACGCGGTCGTTTCTCACGGTGAGCAGTCCGTCTGCGAAGGGGAACCCCGGTCAGGCCAACTACGCTGCCGCGAAAGCAGGCATCTTGGGCCTCACCCGAACTGCGGCGATGGAACTGGCTCAATTCGGGGTTCGAGTGAACGCGTTGGTTCCTGTCGCATACACTGGGATGACCAACGCGTTTCTGGATCCCGACGCGTACCCCGTCGAGAAGGTCGCTCCCGCCGTCGCGTACCTACTCAGCGATGAGGCGACTCGCGTGACAGGTTGTACAGTCAGGGTAGCCGGCGACGCAATCGCCCTGCTCTCGGAGCCCACCCCGGAACGGATCGCTTTCAATGAAGGCGGCTGGGACGTCGCCACCCTGTCTGATAGATTCGAGGAGACGCTCGGTGACGACACGAATCTGGACCGTTCGGACGTCCCCGACTGGTAGGCTGTTCCGACTCAACGGTCGCTTCGGCCGCTCTCGACAATTCGTACCGCTCCGGTTCTCGAGAGTCGACAGAACTGCGAGCCAGCGCTTTCGATCAGTCTTCATCTGTCACTCGGACCAGATCTGTCTTGTAGACCGAGATATCGATCCCCTCGCGCGGCACGACCGTCGGTTCGATTCGTACGTTCAATCGCTCTCGGACGAGTGACGCGAACTCCTCGGCAATCTCAGTGTCCGAACGGTCGGTCTCCTCGGTCCGAACGACCTCCACCGGAATCGGGCGGTCGAACTGGACCGTTCCGGCCTCTGGAAGCACGACCTTCATTCGCGAACTCGCGCCGTCTACGTCCGCAAGGACCTCTCGGATACCCGCAGGATAGACGTTCTGCGCCTTGTAGATGAGCATGTCATCGGCGCGTCCGATAACCTGGATCTTCGGCGAGGTGCGCCCACAGGCACACTCTCCCACGCCGGTGATGCGAGCGTAGTCCCCCGAACGGAACCGCAACAGTGGGGTCGCTTCTCGCATCAAAGGGGTATAGACTAACTCTCCCTCTGCGCCGGCTTCCATCTCGATAGCCTCCCCGGTGTGGGAGTCAACGAGTTCGACCAGCACGTACTCCTGACAGACGAGATGCATCCCGTCTTCCTCGCGACCCTCCCCCGAGAGGGCCGCAGCGATATCTCCGATGCCCATAACCTCTGAGATCCGGTCTGCACCGTACGCCTCGTACAACTGCTGTCTGATCTTGGAATCAGCCATCCCCGGTTCGCCCCCGCCGATGAGAGTGTCCAGAGCCATCTCGCTCACCTCTTTTCCCACCGCCTCGGGAGCGCGGTCGACGAGGTACTGGAAGTACGATGCCGTAGAGAACATACCATCGGCATCAAGCTTCTCCGTCGTTTTCAGGATGCGTTCGGTGTCGCCGTCGCCCGCAGGAACGACTGTCGCCCCGGTGCGCTCAATTCCTTGGATGTACGGCAACCCTCCAGGAACCATCGTTCGACCGATCGCGTGTACGAACACGTCGTCCGGACGAACACCTGCAGCGTACACCGAACGGGCACACATCTCGATCCACGCGTCGAGATCGCTCTCAGTCAATCCGAAGAACGTCGGCTCACCCGTCGTCCCAGACGAGGACATGATTCGATTGAGGTCCTCGCGGGCTGCGGCTTGATGCGCTCCCAATGGCTGAGCCCGGTCTGTCTCCGACTGGTTCGCTCGCTCGTCGTCTTTCTCAGTGAACGGAACGTCTCTGAGATCCGACACCGTTTCGATCGCGTGTGGATCGATGTCCCACTCTTCGAACTTCGCTCGATAGTACGAGGAGTTCTCGGTGAGATAGTCTATCTGGTCGCTCAGTAGCTCCTCCTGGCGGGCTTGGACCTCTTCCCACGGTTCCGTTTCTATCTCAGCGAACGCCTCGTTGGGGGTCTTTGACATGGTTTCGCTTCTCCTAGCTACGGTACCGGTAGTTAATAATTGTATCAAGGGATAGTATTGCTGCTTCCTGTCAAAAATCAGGGTCTCGATCTTCGAAAAAGGCCTGACGGCCCTCCTCGAAGTCTTCGCCGGACGCTAGCGTCCGCGCGAGTTCGAGATCCCATTTCGCCGAAGAGATCGGTGCGGGGTACGCTTCGTTCAACGACTTCGTGACCGCCGTGATCGAAGCCGGTGACTGAGCCGTGAGTGTTTCTGCGAGTTCGGTCGCGGAAGCCAGCGCATCCTCGGCGGATTCGACGATGAGACCCCACTCGGCGGCTTCCTCGGCGCTGAAAGAACGCCCCGTCAGAAGGAGTTCACGCGCGCGAGCGCTGCCGATCATCTGGGCGAGAAACCGGATAGCACCGGCCGGCGGAATGATCCCGCGAGAAGCCTCCGGTAGCGCGAACGTGGTTCTGGTTTCAGCGACGCGGAGGTCACAGCCGAGTGCGATTTCGAGCCCACCGCCGACCGCGACGTCTTCCATCGCAGCGATATAGGGCGTCCCCGAGCGATGGATATCGATGATCGCATCGATGCTGACATCAACCGTCTTCACGAACGCCTCCGGATCCTGAGAGAGATCTCCGCCCGCACAGTACGTTCCGTCCGCTCCTCGGATGATCGCGGCTCGGTAGTCCCCGCGTTCGACGTGTGCGACCGCCTCGGCGAAGTCCTCTGACATCGGTAAATCGATCGTGTTGAGGTCGGTCTCACCGTCCAAAATTATCTCAGCCACGTCGTCGGAGGCATCGACGCGGACGTAACCGTTGGTGCAGTCCATACTCCGAAAAACAACGCCACTGTGTGTTAAAACTTCACGTATCCGGCGTAAACGACTCGGAGTCCCCGAGATGATTCGGTGTGGGCGGACTTGGCTTGTCTCACGCGAAGTTCTCGTAGACGATGTCGCGCTGAATCTCGCTCACGCCCTCGTAGACCATCGGCATCCGAACGTCGCGATAGATCCGTCCGATCCGACTTTCATCGAGAACGCCCCATCCGCCGTGCAGTCGAATCGCGGTCTGGGCGCAGTCAGCGGCTGTCTCGGTCGCATTCAACTTTGCCATCGCCGCCCATTCTGCAGCGTCTTCGTCCGATTCGAGCCGCTCGACCGCATGCCACAGCAGCGTTCTGGCGCTTTCAAACTGCGTCCGCATATCTGCTAAGTCGTGACGGACGGACTGGAAGTCTGAAACGGAGCGTCCGAACTCCTCTCTGTCGTGGACGAACGCCCACGCTTCTTCGATTGCCGCCGCAGCGAGGCCGATACCCTGCGCTGCAACACGTGTCCGACCGTGATTGAAGAACTCTGCGACCATTCGAAATCCTTCGCCGCGTTCGCCGACGAGGTTCTCCTGCGGCACGCGGCAGTTCTCAAACGTGATGTGAGACTGCTTGGAGGCGTGCATTCCGATTTTCTTGGGGATGTGTTCGGCGTCGTAGCCATCGCTATCGGTAGGGACGATAAACAGCGAGTGGTTATCGTGACGGTCGTCCGTCTCTTCGGTACATACATATACGAGAATCCAGTCGGCTTCGACGCCATTTCCAATCCAATACTTCTCGCCGTTGAGTACCCACTCCGACCCCTCTTTGGTTGCACTCGTTTCCATCCCCGCTAGGTCGCTTCCAGTTTCAGGTTCGGAGATTGCCATCCCGGTTATCATCTCTCCCGCTGCGATCGGTCGAAGGTATGTGTCTTTCTGTTTCTCGGTTCCGAATTGCTCTAAGATTCCGGTTCCGAAACTCTGTCCCATGAGCGCAAGTCCGATTCCCGCGTCCGCCCGGAAGAACTCCTCTGCGGTGGCAACGGCCTCGCCGACCGATCGACCCGCACCACCGTACTCTTTGGATATTTCTTGTGCAACTAACCCCTTCTCGCGCGCCGCTTCGATCACATCCATCGGGTACTCACCCGACTCGAAGTACTCGCCGGCGGCGGGTTTGACGTGTTCTCGGGCGAACGACTGCGCCCGCCGTTTCGTATCTATCGCATTCGCTGGAACGACCGACTCTCCCAACAGATCCATACTGTGTCTCTGTCTCGGTATCGTATAGAATGTTACGCTCGGAGCATTCAGTGCCCGTCCTCCGACCTGCTGGCGCAATACTCGTATCAGCACTTTGCAGACCGAGTTGTAGACTCAGGCAGTATCAACTCAGAGACAGACAGAGAGTGTCTAACATATCCGAACGATTTAGTGGTCGCAGTCTGTTCGATATACACGATGACGAATGACACGCCTCCGATGACGTCGATTCTCAGGGCGTTCGAGATTATCCGAACGCTATGGGAAGTCCGTAGCGCAGGCCCGTCTGAAATCGCTTCGCTGCTCGGAATCTCAAAGAGTACTGCGCACGTCTACCTCCACTCACTACAATCGACGGGTTACGTCATCAACGATGGGGGTAAGTACCGTCTCAGCTACCAGTTTCTCACAATGGGATCGAGGCTGAAATACCGGAGCCGAATCTTCCAAGTCTCGAAAGAAGAGATTCGAGCACTGGCAGATGAGACGGGCGAGTTGGTCACGCTGCTTATCGAAGAATCGGCTGAGGCAATCCTCCTTCACCAGGAGACAGGAAGCAGAGCACTTGAGCTAGGTACGTACCCCGGTATGACGTTACCAATTCACACACACGCTGCAGGAAAGGTATTTCTGGCGTATATGGAGGAATCCCGCACGCGTGCCATCATCACCGAAGAGAGTCTTGAGCGGCAAACCGAAGCCACAATCGTCGATGCACAGACGTTGCAGGCTGAAGTGGAACAGATCCGAACGGATGGATTCGCGTTCGACTGGGACCAACAGGTTCAGGGGATGGGCGTCATCGCCGTACCGATCGTCGTAGATGGCGTGCTTCGGGCAGTGTTGGGAATCGCATGTCCGACGGGGCGACTTCGGGATGAAACGTATCGCACCGAACTAAGACGGAAGCTACAGGAAAAAGTTGACAGCGTTACAATAAAGTACCGTTACGGCGCTTGACTCAACTTCTACAACGGGTTTCACATCGAGTATCTTCTAGCCGGTGAGACTCCGTCTACTATATCCGAACGCACCGCGGAACGAACGACTCGACTGGTCTTTGTGGTGAATGCTCGTACCCAATTTTTGCCCGTAGCAAGGAAAGCAAACTATCACATAGGCCCTAGCATTACAGTACTAAACTCGTAACGTATATCCTACGTATCGTAATTGCTTGTGGTCGAACAATATCAGTGACGTCGTCTACTATACTTGGACGGAAGTCCCGTGTATCGCCTGCTGGTGGTTCGATCGAGACGTCTGCTGTTCCAAGAAGCATCTCTGTGTGACGAAAGGAAAGCGAGACACTCTATGGCACTCCTGCGCCGTCGTTCGAATGAGAACTCTACTCTGCTCTACTCCCAGAACGAAGAGAGAAGCGGAAGCGACGACACCTCCTCGCCTCTCACCGTGAATTACGTTCGATCGCTACTTCCAGAGACCCTCAGACCGGCTCGAAGCGGTAGAACACACGCTCATGGTCGGCCGGACCCTCGATTTCCATGATCTTCAGCCCGACTGGGTCACCGATTTCCAGGTCATCGTACGCAGCGTCATCAATACGAGCGGAGAGACGAATAGGGCCGAGGTCCACGACTCCGACGACAAACGGGGGGTCGTCAGTCATCCCGATGGCGGCCGTTCCGCGGACTTCTGTGAACGAGTGGAGTTGCCCCTCGTGGGGGAGATCCGTGTAGTGGAGGTCGTCACTGTGACACTCCGGGCAGACGATACGTGGTGGGAAGTGAACCGCCCCGCAGTCGGGACACTCGGTCGTCGTGAACGAGCCCTCGCGGAGGTTGTCGTAGAACTCGTGGATCTGTGTGTGCTCGGGATCCTGCAACTCGTAGAAATCGAGCAGTCGTGGGAGTTCTATCTCATCGGGGATAGAAACCGAATCCCGCGGCGGGTCCGCGCGCTCACCGCCGTCCGTCGACAGTTGTCCTCCGTCTGCTTCCACGATGCCGTTCTTCTCGGATTGGTCGTTCTCGGTCATTGTGGATCCCTCGCGAGGGTCATAACGCTGTGTACCGAACCGCTACCGCTGAGGTTGTGAATAAGTCCCGTCTCGGGGTCGCCGGGTACCTGCCGGGCGTTCGGCACGTCGCCCGCGAACTGTCGATACACCTCCAAGGCTTGGCAGACCCCCGTCGCTCCGAGCGGGTGACCACAACCCAACAGTCCGCCGCGCGGGTTCACCGCGACATCCCCGTCAAGGTGGCTCCGGCCGTCCTCGATGAACTGACCGCCCTCCCCCTCGTCCGCGAAGCCGAGTTGTTCGTACTCGATGATCTCGCTGATCGAGAAGCAGTCGTGGACCTCCGCGACGTCGATGTCGGTCAGTGGATCCTCGATGCCGGCCTGTTCGTACGCCTCGCGAGAGGCTTCCCCGGCCTGCGGCCACGTCGTCATCGATGGGAGGTTATTTATCGAGTTGCTTGCCATGCACGACTGACCGCTGCCGGTCACGTACGCCGTCGTCTCAGCGTCCAGCTCTTCGGCTTTCTCCTCGCTGACGAGGAGCACGCCTGCGGCCCCGTCCGTAATCCCGCTGCAATCGAGCAGTCGGAGCGGCGGCGCGATGGGGTACGAGTCGAGTACGTCGTCGACATCGACGTGCTTTCGGTACTGCGCGAAGTCCGTCTCGGCGGCGTGGTTCTTGTTCTTCGCGCTGACCATCGCGAGTTGCTCGTCGGTCGTCCCGTGCTCGTGCATGTGCCGCTGTGCGAACTGCGCGAAGTGGGAGGGACCGTTCAGCCCGTTGACGCCGTCGAACTCACGGTCGAGCACGTTCGTCATGTTCGACTGCATCTCCGGCATGTGCTCTCTGTCGATGTTCATCTTCTCGACGCCGAGGACGAGAGCGACGTCTAACTGCCCCGCCGCGATAGCCAGCCAGGCGTACCTGAGCGCGGCCTGCCCGCTGGCACAGGCCAGCTCCGTCCGAGCGATCATCTTGTTCACCTCGACGCCCAGCAGTTCGGCGACGAGGGGGGCGACGTGACTCTGGAAGGCGAACCGTTCGGGTTGGACAGCGCCGACGAACAGTCCCTCGACGTCCTCGGGTTCGATACCGTCGACGTCGTTGAACGTTGCCTTTCCGGCTTCCTGTGCGAGGTCTTTCCACGTGGCGTCGCGCTCGCCCCATTCGGTGAGCCCGCCGCCAACGATAGCTACGTTATGTGGCATTGAATCAGTCCTCGAACTCCGGTTCGCGGTCCTCTCTGAACGCTTGTACACCTTCGAGCATGTCGTCTGTGGTGGTCAGCAGCCCGAACCCTTGACTCTCCATCTTGAGGCCTGCATCGAGACTCGCGTCCTGTCCCTCGTTGATCACCTGCTTTGCGACCTTCAGTGCGGTCTTCGGTCCCGACGCGATGTCGTCGACGAACTCCGAGACGGTGTTGTCGAACTCGTCGACCGGCACGTCGCGATTGATGATCCCCCAATCGGCGGCCCGTTCGGCCGAGAAGTGGTTCCCTCGGAATATGAGTTCTTTCGCACGCGGTTTGCCCACGAGCTGCGTCAGTCGCTGGGTCCCGCCCCCGCCCGGAATGAGACCCAGATCGATCTCCGGGCTTCCGAAGGTCGAACGCTCTGTGGCCAGACGAATGTCACAGGCGAGCATCAACTCGAAGCCGCCACCGAGACAGAATCCGTCGATGGCGGCCACCGTCGGTCGCTCGAAGCTGTATACTCGTTCGATGGACTCCTCAACGTCCATAATCTCCGTGGGGGCGTTGGCGGTGAATCCAGTGATGTCTGCGCCCGCCGAGAAGGCGCGGTCCCCCGCACCCGAAAACACGACGCAGGAGATCTCGTCAGTGTCAGCGTCGCTCAGCGCGCGGTCGACCTCGGCGAACATCTCCTCGCTGAAGGCGTTGAGTCGCTCCGTGCGGTCGAATTCGATCGAGAGCACGCCACGGTCGCCGAGATCAACGTTGAGGAACTGGTAGGGCCACGCACCCGTGTAGTCGTAGAACCCTTTTCCGGCATCCTCGCCCGTTTCGCCGGCCTCGACTCGTTCGACGAGGTAGTCTGCGGGCTCGTATCTCGTGGCCCCGGTAGCCTCGTGTAGCTCCTCGAGCTTTTTGAGGACGACGTCGAGACCGATTTTGTCGCCGACGCGGCAGGTGCCGAGCGGGAACCGTCCCCCGAGTCGAACTCCTAAGTCAATGTCCTCCGGCGTCGCGACCCCGTCGCCGACTAGCCGGGCCGCTTCGTTCACCATCCGCGCCTCTACGCGTAGGGTGTCGAAGCCATCCCTGTCGCCGGGTTCGTACGTCGGTCCGTTCCCGTCCTCGTATTGGTAGTAGCCCTCACCGCTCTTGCGACCGAGCGTCTCGTTTTCGACGTGCTCCGCGATAGACGGTGGGACCCCGTGAGCGGAGTTTTCGAGGAAGTCGTTGGCGATGTCGATCCCCCCGTAGTCGTTCAACTCGAAGGGCCCCATTGGGTAGCCTCGGTCGTACACTAACCCCGCGTCGGCCTCCTCTATCGTACAGTCCCCCTCCTCCAGCATCCAAGCGGCCTCTCCCATGAACGGGACGAGGACGTTGTTAACGACGAATCCGTGAACGTCCTTCTTCACGTCGATGCCGGTCTTTCCGACGGAGGTGACGTACTCGTGGACCGACTCGATCGTCTCGTCGCTTGTCTGCTCGCCGTGGACGACTTCGACGAGGTCCATGCGTACGGGCGGGTTAAAGTAGTGCGTGCCGACGACGCGTTCGGGGCGGTCCGTCGCGGTCGCCATCTCGGTGATGGAGAGCCCGGACGTGTTGCTCGCGATGATCGCGCGAGCGGGGGCGTACTCGTCTACCTCTGAGAGGGTGTCTTTCTTGATCTCCATCTTCTCCGGCACCGCTTCGACAACGAGATCCGCGTCTTCGACGGCTGTCTCAAGGTCGGTGTATCCGGAGACACGCTCGAACACGTCCTCTGCTGATTCGGATATCTGTCCCTTTTCGGCTAGTTTTCCGAGACTCCACTCGATGTTGTCGAGGCCGTCTTCGACGAACTCTGCTTCGATGTCACGGAGCGAAACAGTGTAGCCAGCGATGGCGGCGACCTCCGCGATGCCGTGACCCATGCTGCCGGCTCCGAGAACTGCTACACGCTCGATTTCCGGTTGCTGCATCCAACTGTGATGGGTTAACGTGACTCTTCAATCTTGTGGTGAGGATACATATTGTACGAACAGGATAGCCTCCAAACACGAAGTGTACTGATTAGAGGCCCCGTGAGTTAACGAAGTTATACGCTATTTTTCTTGTCAACGGTACGGAGGGGGTGGGGGATACGCTCTGTAGACGAGAGTTGCCATCGTATGGTATTGGCTCCGGGAGGCTTTCCACACTCTCTCACTTCGGAGGTGTTTCTTAACCATCGAAAGTGTTATAGCTCTCGGCTCTAAGACACGGACCGGACTATGCGTTCACTTACCAGACGGTCCGTACTGAAGAGGGCGGGAGCGGCGTCGGTTGTCGCGTCTACCGGTCTCGCCGGATGTGCGGGCGGCGGCAGTGGTGGCGACAGCGGGAACGAAGGTAGCGGGGGTTCGGGATCACAAGGCGGAACGACAAGCCGAGGATCGGGTCCAAGTTCGATCCACGTCGGCGTGTTCACGCCGATGAGCGGTCCGTTCGCACCGTTCGGACCATCACTCGTAACTGGTGCTGAACTGGCCGTCGAGGATCTCACGAAAGAGTTCGACGTCGAGATCGAAATCAGCACCTACGACACGGAAGTCAATCCCAGCGCCGCGCTGGAACGGATGAAGCGGGCAGTGACGGCTGACGGCATCGACTTCGCACAGGGAGCACTCTCGTCGGCGGTCTGTACGAAAATCGGAACATGGGCGTCCGACAACGGCGTCTCCTTCATCGCCGATGGTGCATCTGACACACTCACCGGGGAGAACTGCCAGCCCTATATGTTCCGCACATACTCCTCGAACTCGATGATGAGCCAGACCGTCGGACCGCGCATGGCAGAGGTGGCTGACGACTGGTATCTGCTCTACTCCGACTACGTCTGGGGGCAGAACGCACAAGAGCAAATCTCTGCAGCGCTCGAATCGAACGGCGCGAGCGTCGTCGCAAAAGAGGCAACACCGTTTCCCAACGACGACTACACGCCGTATCTGAACAACGTCGCGAACTCTGATGCCGACGCCATCGGCCTTCTTATGCCCGGACTGGACAAACAGCTCTGCATGAAACAGCTCCGGAACAAGGGCCTCCACAACGACTTCAAGCTCATGGGTCATCAGGCCGAGGACATCATGTTCTGGGGACTAAGCCAGGAGTCCGCCGCGATGATGGACATCGCATCTATCGGCTGGGTCAACTCTCTGGACAGCGGCGAGCAGTTCAAACAGCGGGTGGTTGAGAAGGGTGAGACCGACCCGTACGTCCGCCACGCGAACGCCTACGTCGCGATGGACCAGCAGGTTCGTGCCGCGATGCGGGCGGGTTCGACCGACGCGGAGGCAATCCGCGGCGCCTTGGAAGGTCATACGGTCGAAAACGAGACGACGCTCTCCGTGATGCCTGGTGAACTGAAGTGGCGAACTTGCGACCACCAGCTCGTCCATCCGACCTACGCGGTCTCGGGTCGCGAGACGAGCAAGATGCAAAACGAGCCGTACAAGGCCTGGTTCAGCGTCAAGAAAACCAGTCCGGGATCGGACGTGATGCGCTCCTGTGAGGAGACTGGCTGCTCGCTATGAGTACTAGAGAATGAACGAAATCCCACTCCCCGGTTCATCGAGCCGAAGCCTCTCTCTAGCGGAGGCTGCGATCTGGAGTGTGCTCCTTCTGGTGACGGTGTTAAGCGCCGTTACCCGCCCCGGTCTGTTCGTCGACCAGGTCCTCGGCGGGCTGGTGTACGGGCTCATCCTCGTGTTGATCGCACTCGGACTGTCTATCGTACTGGGGCTGCTCGGTATCGTCAACTTCGCCCACGGCGCCCTGTTCATGCTCGGTGCGTACTTCTCCTATCAGTTCATGGCCGTCTGGGGCGTCTCGTTCTGGATCGCTCTAATCGCGGCGCCTCTCGTCGTTGGTCTCGTCGGCGTCGTCATCGAGCGAGGAGTGCTCCGCTATCTTTACGATGAAGACCCGCTCAACGGGTTACTCGCGACGTTCGGACTCTCGCTGATGATCGGCGAGGCGACGAGAGCGATCTGGGGAGGTGCGCCCAAGAGCGTGGCCGCTCCGCAGATTCTCTCGAAAGGGATGGACCTCGGCATAACGACGGTGGCCCGGATCAGACTGTTCACCGTCCTCGTCGCCGTCATCGTCATCGCGGCCGTGTATCTCCTCATCGAGCGGACCGATTTCGGTCTCTCGGTCAGAGCAGGTGTCTTGGACCGCGAGATGGCCGAGTTCCTCGGCGTCAACATGAACGTGCGTTTCATCTCGATGTTCGTTCTCGGCGCCACGATCGCCGGTCTCGGCGGCGTTCTCCGCGGAACCGCGGTCGGAATGGACGTCGCGATGGACGAGCAGTTCATCATTCTCGCCTTCGTCGTTGTCGTTGTCGGCGGCATCGGGAGCCTCTTTGGCAGCGTCGTCGCGGGACTACTTATCGGCGGGACGGCGTATCTGACTCCGCTGTACCTCTCGACGCTGGCGTCGATAACGAATATCGAGGCGATCAACGTCCCCGGAATCGGTGGATTAGTGCCCTACTTGGTGATGATCGTCGTGTTGCTCGTTCGGCCGCGCGGACTGTTCGGTCAGGAGGGATTCCTCGAATGAGCGATCGAACGAGTACGATCAACAGCAACGAGGTGGGGGTGTTCACCGCACTTCAATCCGTCGTCGGTCGGTACAGAGTGCCCATCGGTGCCCTCCTGTTGGTCTTCTCGGTCCGGCCGGTCGTCTCGATGGACTTGTTGCTCGGGTATGGCGCGGTTGCAAACAGCATCCTCATCTGGATGCTGTTCGCCGCCTCGTTCAACATCCTACTGGGTTACACTGGACTGCTGTCGTTCGGTCACGCGATGTTCTTGGGTATCGGCGCGTACGTCACCGCTATCGGGTTGGCGCGGTTCGATTCTCCGTTCGTGCTTTCGGCGCTCGTGGCCCTCCTGGTCGCGGGTGTCGTCGCCTACCTCATCGCGCGGTTGATCGCACAGAAAGGCGAGATATATTTCGCGATGCTCACCCTCGCTTTCGGCACCACCGCGCACTTCGTCGCGAACTACGACCCCGGCGGACTGACCGGCGGGACGACCGGAATCGCCGGCGGTGCCGTCCCCGCTTGGATCGAGACGGAGCGGGGACTGAAGTACGTTTCTTTGGGGGGGTTTCAGTTCGATTGGTACTTCTTCGTGGCAGCAGCCGTTTTCGTCGGCCTGCTGTGCATCTGGCAACTCGTCCGCTCGCCGTTCGGACGAACGTTGGTCGCGATTCGCGAGAATCGGGACCTCGCTCGCGCGATGGGCATCAACACCTACCGCTATAAGGTCTGGGCGTTCACGCTGAGCGGCGTCGTCGCGGCGTACGCCGGCGCGATACTGGAGGTGAACGAACAGGGAGCGACGCTCTCGTTGCTGACCGTGCAGACGAGTGGTGACGTGATCCTGATGACCGTGCTCGGGGGAGCGAACTACTTCTTCGGTCCGCTCGCCGGCGCGTTCGTCTGGTTGTTCGCCGAGGACTTCCTCACCGACTTCGAGACACTCGTTCTGCCGCTTGAACAGTTTCCCCTGATCAGGGTCGACCTCTCCGGAGTGCTCTCGTACTGGCAGTTCTTCTTAGGGTTGTTGTTCGTCGTCGCCGTCGTCGTCGCTCCCCGGGAGGGTATTTGGGGACTTTTCAGAAGCGTCGTCAAGAAAGCCGTCGATCGAATCAAATCCGAGAGAGACAATGCCTGAGACAGATACTGGTGAGCGACCCGGAACTGAGGCCGACGTAACCGACGCTGCGCTCGGTGCCACGGGGCTGACCAAACGGTTCGGAGGTATCGTCGCTGTGGACGACGTCAACATCGCCGTACCGACCGGCGAGTTGCGAGCCGTCATCGGCCCGAACGGGGCCGGGAAGACTACCCTCTTCAACACGCTGACCCACGCACTGGCGCCCACCGGCGGAGAGGGGTATCTCCACGGGGAAGAGATTACCCACGTGCCGCAGGAACAACGGCCGCATCGAGGCTTAGCTCGGTCGTTCCAGTCTAACGAGCTCTTCAACGAGCTCACCGTCTTAGAGAACGTTCGCATCGTCGTTCAGACGAGCGAGACCGGCACGTTCTCGTTCGGGTTGCTCGGCGACGGGAGATCACAGCACGTCGACCGCGCCTCCGAGATACTCGAATCGGTCGGGCTGAGCCGCAAGAGAGAGACGACCGCGAAGAACCTCTCTCACGGCGACCAGCGGCGCCTCGGTATCGCGATGGCGCTGGCGACCGACCCGTCGGTGCTTCTGCTCGACGAACCAACCAGCGGGTTGGGGTCGAAGGAGACCGGCCAGATAACCGACCTCATCCGAACCGTACAGGAAGACCTCGGTCTCACACTCATGCTCATCGAACACGATATGGGGATCGTTCTCTCGATCAGCGATCGAATTACCGTCCTCAACCGGGGACGCGTACTTGCGACCGGAACGCCAGCAGAGGTACAGGCGAATCAAGAGGTACAGGATGCGTACCTTGGCGGTATGAAGGAGGAGATATGAGCCTGCTCGAGGTCGCTGGCCTCCAAGCCGGGTACGAGACCGGGCAGGTGCTGTTCGGAGTCGACCTCTCCGTTGAGGAGGATGAGGTGGTCTCATTGCTCGGTCGCAACGGCGCCGGAAAGACCACGACGATGCACGCAATCGTCGGCGCGAACGTCCCGACGGTGCTCGGCGGCGAGATTCGCTTCGACGGAACCGACCTCAGAGAGCGGCGCAACTACCAGATATCCGAGCTCGGGTTGAGTTTGGTACCCGAGGGTCGGCGGTGCTTCCGTGATCTGACCGTCGAAGAGAACCTTCGCCTGGCGGCGAATCACGCCGAAGACCCGCTCTCTATCGACGACGTGTGGGACCAGTTCCCCGAGTTGAAGGATATGCACGACCGGCCCTCGAAGAACATGAGCGGCGGCGAACAGCAGATGCTCGCCATCGCACGCAGTCTCATCACGAACCCGCAGTTGATTTTGATGGACGAACCGTGCGAGGGACTGGCACCACTTATCGTCCGACGAATCGAGTCGATTATCAAGGACATCAACGGGAAACGCGACGTGAGCGTTCTATTGGTCGAACAGAACGTTGCCGTCGCGATGGCCGTCGCAGAGCGTCATTACGTCATCGACGAGGGCGAAATCGTCGAGGAACTCTCCACGGAACAGTTGCGTAAGGACGAGGCGCTCCGACAGGAGTACCTCGGCGTGTAAGGCCTCATTCGGTCTCACTCGGGTCGAGATGGTCGAACAAGCCAGGTTCCGTTTTGAACTTCAATACGTTGGTTACCGTCGAACTGCGGACGTTGCTGACGACCTTTCCGTGTTCTTTGTAGAAGGTGTGGAGCCACTTCGATTCGCGCTCTTGGTCGGGGAACATCATCACTGACTTCCACTGGTACTCGCCGTCAGAGAGGAAGTAGAACAGAGAGTACCGACTGTCTCGGATGTACTCCATCGCGGCCTGCCAGTGTTCGGCGAAGTACTCTGGGTTGAATCGAAACTCCATCAGCGCAAAAATAAAGTAGGAGTCATCGGGGAGTATTGCCTCGTTGAACACCCCTTCGTCCCGCATGTTCCGAATAGACTTGCTCACCGTCACGTGACTGACGTCGATCCCGTAGGTCTCCTCGAGTATCTCGGTCAGTTCGCGGGCCGACAGTTGCGGGTCCCCGGCGAGTTCCTTGAGAATCGCGATGTCGCGTTCTCTGAACTCCCAGTTCGGCGTTGTCTGACTCATTTGGTACTCCGTTCGACTCCGTTCGCTGGCGAGAGGTTACCGTCGCCGAAGGGAGGTTGTGAGACAGTTCTGTCGAGCAGGGGGACGCTCGTGGGCCCTGAAACGGCAGTTGTCTCGGTCTTCACATTGTGAGACCCCGACGCGCGCGTGCCGCCTATTTCCCGCTTCTGTGGGGGAGCATCGGTTGAAATGGTCGGCATCGAACCGTTAGTTGACGCCGCTCTCTTGGTCGCTCCAGTGTTCCTCGCGGAGTTCGTATTTCTGAATCTTCCCCGTCGACGTCTGCGGGAGATTCTCTCGGAACTCAACGACAGTCGGGCACTTATAGTGGGCGAGTCGGTCGCGGCAGAAGTCGATGACCCCTTCTTCGGTGAGATCTGACCCCTCGCGCGTGACGATGAGCGCTTTGGGCGTCTCACCCCACTTCTCGTGCGGGATGCCGATAACCGCGGCTACGCTGACGTCGGGGTGGTCGTAGAGCGTATCCTGCACCTCGATACTGGAGATGTTCTCGCCGCCGGAGATGATGACGTCTTTCTTTCTGTCGACAATGGTAATCATGTGATTCTCGTCTATCGTCGCGATGTCTCCCGTGTGGAACCATCCGTCCAGGCGGTCGTGGAACGCTCGTTTCGTCTCCTCGGGTTTGTTCCAGTACCGGTCGAGGACTTGGTTGCCTCGGGTCACCACCTCTCCTTTCGTCGCATCGTTGAGGGGGACGTCTTCCCCGTCCTCGTCGACCACCCGTATCTCGGTGTTCAGCGTCGCGAACCCGGGCTTGTTGATGATGTCGTATTTGTCTCCCGCCTCGATCTTTCGCTTTGAGTTGCTGGTCGTGATGATCGGACCCGTCTCGGTAGCGCCGTACGCGTGCATGATCCGCCAGCCGAGTTCCTCTTCGGTCCGCTTGATGGTCTGTTTCGGCGGGGGACTCGCCGCCGTCTCCACTCGCACCGGCATCTCACCGGTCGAGGACACGTCGGCGTCCTCGTAGTACTCTAACAGCATGTTGAGCACCGTCGGAGCCCCGCCCAGATAGGAGACGTCGTACGCGTTGATCCGCTCGAACACCGTCTCTGGGTTGAAATCGCGGAGGATGACATGTCGCCCCCCGATTCCAGTGAGTCCGTAGATGTGGCCCCAGCCGTTGATATGGAACATCGGTGACGTCCACAGCAGGGTGTCGGTGTCCTCAAACTCCACATGGTGGGAGTGGACCAATGCGTGGTAGTGTTGGATACGGTGCGTGTGCACGACCCCTTTCGGATCACCGGTCGTACCACTGGTGTAGAGAATCGTCGCGTCGTCGTCCTCGCTGATGTCCGGTCGATCGACCGCGTCGGGATCGGCCTCGGCCAACACGGACTCGTAGTCGTGCCACTCGCCCGTCTCCTCGGCGTAGCGGTCCGCGTCGTAGACGACCCACTCCTTGACGTCCGTCTCTCCGCGGAGGTGTTCTAACTTCTCGGCGTACTCGTAATCCGCGATGACGACGTCTGGGTCACAGTCGTCGATCAGGTAATCGTATTCCTCTGGCTGCAGTCGGAAATTGAGCGGCACGTACAGCGCTCCCAACTGCATCGTCGCGTACAGCGTCTCGATGAAGTAGTGTGAGTTCGGCGAGAGGAGAGCGACCCGATCACCCTTTTCGACGCCCCACCTCGTCAGAGCGTTGGAGAGACGATCGATCCGCTCTCCTAGTTCGCCGTACGTGAACTCCGTCCCGTCGTCAGCGACAACGCCGACATCGTCACTGTATAGTTCGACCGCGCGATCCAAGTAGTCCGTCGTAAGTAGTGGTCGGTGCATACGTAGGTTTCCGTGCAGGTGCCACGGTGTGCTTAATGGAGAGGCGACGCTAATACGCGCCACCATCCCACACCTCTACTCATTTGGATGATTTACAATGGAGTTTAATCTTTTGGTACTACTTACCATCTAATCAGCCCACGTAAGAAGGAGACGAGCGAGGAGAGGCTCGAAGTGAGGGCGCGACATCTAAATGCCGCTGGCACCGGCAGAAGATTTCGTCGGTAGTGACAGACGTCGAAAGGAGTGAATTATTTACAAGCGCGCTCGATAGTGAGTGTCGTGCAACACCACGAGACGCCTATCCGAGTTGATCACATCGGTATCGCCGTCGAATCCGTCGATAACGTCGAACCGTTTCTGTCGGCGCTCGGGTGTGAGAAACTGTTAGACGATACTATCGAGAGTCGCTTTCGGTGGGTATACTACGAGCTCGGAGACGGCTCTCGTCTGGAGCTCATTGAACCCGTCGCTGAGGAATCGTTTCTCACCGACTTTCTCGACGAGCACGGACCGGGACTCCATCACGTGACACTGGAGACAGCCGATATCGACGCCGTAATCGGAACGCTGGAGGCAGCCGATGTCGATGTGATCGATTACAGAGAGTTTGAGGAGTGGACCGAGGCGTTCGTGTCCCCGCGCAACCCCACAGGCGCACTGTTTCAACTGATGGAGTATCAGGAAGCTTACGAACAGAATCGAGAGATACAAGCCCAGGAACTGTTCATCGATGGCCGACGTCTCACGAACAGTCAAGACCTGGGGGATAGCTGATGACTATTTGTAGGATGCTGCGACCACGTATCTTCAGAACCGAAAGCAGGGCCAGTAATACCTAATTCGACTCTGTAGTTCGGAGTCTATTCGGCGTGTTGCTCGAAGGCGTGAGCCGCCTGCAATACAGCAGCATCGTCGAAGTGGGGTCCGATGAACATCAGACCCACCGGGAGCCCGTTACTCGTGCCAGCCGGGAGAGAAATGGCCGGATGACCTGTGACGTCGAACGGGCAGGTATTGTGAATCTGATTGACCGCGCGTTCGATGATCTGGAGGTTCGTGGGGTTCTCAATTCGCTTGTGGGCGGTCTGCGGCGTCGTCGGCATCGCCAGCAAGTCCACATCTGCAAGTACCTCGTCGTAAGCTATTGATAGATCTCGTGACAAATTCTGGGCTTTTGCGTAGTAGTGGCTGTGGTATTCCTCGGCGAGGTACTCTCCGACCGTCGCGACAAGTTTGATCGTCGGTGGATACTCGTCAGCGTGTTCACGCCGAGCCTCGGCAAACGCGGCCATCAGATCAGTATCGTAGTAGCCGTTCCCGAAGTGGCCGATCCCCTCTCCGTTGATAGTCGCGGCCGTCCCCTCGTTTGCGATCCCGTTCCAGATCGGCAGTCCGTCAAGATGCATTGGGATCGACACCTCCGTGACCGTCGCGCCGGCCTCGGCAAAGTCATCAAGCGCTGTTCGCACCATCTTATCGACGTCCTCCTCGCTCTCCTCACGGCCGAATCCCTCCTTTACGACGCCAATTGTGAACTCCTCCGGCGCCGGATCATTGTCGACGGCGTCAGTATACGACTGCGTTTTGACGGCGCCCTGTCGCGGATCCAGAGGATCTTTACCAGCGATCGCCTCAAGAGTGCGGGCAC
Source organism: Halogeometricum pallidum JCM 14848 (assembly GCF_000337095.1). GTDB lineage: Archaea > Halobacteriota > Halobacteria > Halobacteriales > Haloferacaceae > Halogeometricum > Halogeometricum pallidum. Next base: position 122,260 of record NZ_AOIV01000036.1, on the reverse strand, counting down.
AGTCCGCGACGTTACGCGCAAGTGGACCAGTGTGGTCAAACGACCGACCCAAACCGAGAATCCCCGTATAGGGTACGAGCCCATGAGTCGGCTTGTGTCCCACACACCCACACCACGACGCAGGAATACGAATCGAGCCCGCCTGATCCCCACCGATTGAGACGTCAACGTCTCCGGAAACAACAGCAGCGGCCGACCCGCTCGAAGATCCGCCAGCTAAATGCTCCTCGTCGTGCGGATTAAGTACGCCTCCGTATGCGGACATCTCCCCGCTGCCGGAAAAAGCGAGGTTTTCCATGTTGAGTTTAGCTGTAATCGTTCCTCCGGCGTCAAGCAATCGCGTGACGATGGTCGCGTCGATAGTGGGAATGTACCCGGAGACGACATCCGACCCAAACGTCATCTCGATGTCGGCCAACGAGACGTTATCTTTCAGGCCGACATCGTATCCCGCCAGCAATCCGGAGTCAGCGCCTCGAACGGTACACGTACGAATAGTAGCATTAAGTGGGTCCTCCTCGTGTGTCGGCTCGTCGCCCATCTTGCGGTCAGGATATTTTACCGCTGGTTTAGTTGGGGACAGCTCATCCAACCGCTCGTATGCTCCAAGAAGCCCCGGAATAACCGTAGCGATTTCTTCAACCTCATCCTCGGTGAGATCAATATAATGAGCTGCGGCGTATTGCTTGATTTCTTCCTTCGTAGGTGGCCGAAGATCAGACATAGATTGACAGTCCCGGTATCAGCACTTAGCGTTAGGGGTTAGACACGACAACCTGTTAACTAGATTTTTGTCGTTCATCCGGTCACTGGTTGAACGTGTACCAACCGATCGTCTACTTCACTGAGTCTATACAAACCGAAGCTACCCATTCGCACCCGCACAGATACGATCGTGGACGAGATTAAGCCAAACATAGGTTGGTTAATTCACTCCTTGAGAGACCGTCAACGTCAAGGTCAGCGTCCTCACACAACGGCTTCATCAGGCTACGAGCACCGTTTGCTGAGCTGTTCAAGCGGCACGGAACCGATCCGGCGGCTGCGTTCCTTCACGGAGTCGTCGAGAAACACGATTGCGAAGACACCGTGTTTCTGGTCGATCAGTTCGGCTATCGGACTGCCCTCTCTCGATTAGGATTGAGCGGCTGGGTTGACTATACGAATCGAAACCTGATCAAAGAGTGGTTTCACACTCTCAAGATGCGAGTTGACCGCTTCCATAATTCGTGGGTGGGCAGTCGGCTGAGTGTCTGCCAGTGGATTGCACTATTCATTCATTACTATAACGATCAACGACCGCATCAAGCGCTCAACGGACGAAGGCCGGTTGAAGAGGTTAACTAGACAGTGCCATTTCCGTTGCCAATTCTATACTCGGAAATGGGGATTTATATATGGAGATTAGGATATAAACAATAAATTCTGAATCTATAATGGGGACTATGGGCCTGAAATTTGGAATGTGGACATAATAAGGGGGTATTTGACAATATAAACCGTACGATACCTCGTACATTGGGGCAAGTTCGAGGGTTGGTGGTTCTGCTACGAAACTACCAATATCACCGATCACCAGTCAGCTTGGCGCGTTGGTAAGGTTCGCAGATGTTCATCACAACGCTAGGGAGGAAATCAACTTCAGACGGTCATATCGGAACAGGGGCTTCTTCTTCAGCCATTACCTGTCCTTACAGTGGGTCACAGAATCGGTGACACCCCGGTATTGCACTCCCAGGAATCGCTCAGTTCAGAACATACTGATAACGCACGTAAGAGGCAGGAACTGAGACGGGACTGGAGTCTCGGAGGACTCAAGCGATCCGTTCTCCTAGAAGCAAACAATGGGTCAGGGGCCCCTCGGAGTATTGTTTGGCAACCCGTTCGCGGTGATGAACACGATCGGGTTACTTACGTTCGCTCTCGTCGGATCATCGAAGGCAATCCGCGAGGAATTTGACCTGCTCGGAATTACCGTCGTCGGACTGACGATGGCATTCGCTGGCGGAGCGACGCGCGATCTCCTCGTAGCGCGAGTTCCGTTAGCACTTCAATCTCCGATCGAAATCGCTCTGGGACTGCTCGGAGTCGGCTTAGCGATCGCACTGGGTGTCATCCTCGCGTCTCCCGATAGGCATCCAGTTACGCTTATCGCGGACGCTATCGGACTCGCCGCGTTTACCACAACCGGTGCCATCGTCGCCACCGATGTGGGCGTTTCAGCATTTGGTGTTGTTGCGATTGCGACGATCAATGCAGTCGGTGGTGGTGCGTTCGCCGATATCCTTCTGGATCGGTCCCCGTTTATTCTCTTTGACGATTTCTATGCGAGTGTGCGGTTCTGGGCGGAAGTACGTACTTTTTAGCGGTGGTTGCCGGTGTCACCGGAAGTACTGCCGCTGGAATCTGCGCGGCTGTTACCGTGCTAACGCGGCTAGCTGCGGTCATTCGTGACTGGAACCTTCCAACAATACAGGGGCTAGGTCTCGTTGAACAGTAAATCGGTATTCAATGGTAAGATGTACTAGCGGAGAGAGAATTCAACTGTTGCGGGATATAATGAATAGTGGGTATGTACATAGTTTCTGAATGTGTTGTTTCTTCTTCTTATTTTGTCCTATAGCAATGCAACTGGCCAGTCGCTATACATCTACGCACAACCCCATTCTCCCCGTGCCCTAATGGTCGAGTATGTACACCGACGCGGAACTCAAGGATGGGGCCGAACCCGTAGACGCCGACAAATGTACTGAAATGCGCTGTGCGGTCGAATTAGGATACACGCTGCATGCAATCTCAGAGCTATTCGAGTTCAAGGAGAAAACGGTCCAGCAACACCTCCACAACGACTGCAAGCACTACTAAACGACTTGACGGTGCGTACCACCACAACATCAGACATTCAATGTCACTTGATTCTGAGTTGATATGGGCGAACCAATCGACTACCCGTTCTTAACCAACACCCAGACAAACTCCTCTCTGTACCGTTGGTTAACCGCATGCCGATGGTTTTAGTCGTAACTATCTTATTAACCATTCTGATATACACTCTCTAAATACAGAAATTACTTATTACGTGCCAAAATACGCTCTCGATATATGCCGCAACTCAGCCGGTGCATACCTACACAAATGAGAACTCGGTTAGCTACCACCGACAACATCGATGGTTCCTACCGTGAGTGGGATAACCGCGTCAACGCGCCTACTCTCTGTCGCCGTCTACGCGGCGAGGCGATGACGGTTCACGATGTCGATTCAGAGAACCTCTGGGACCTTCTCACCCAAGTCCGCACGCGGGAGTACATGGATGTCGGAACCCCTACCGAGACCAATCACTCCAACGATCGTGCAGCACTCGCCGAACACACAGAGCACACCCAACGTACTATGTCACAGGACAGTACTTCCTCCCAGACGTCTGAGAATCGTACTAACAGTCACTCCCTACTAACGAGCACTGGTTCTAGACAAGCCGTTCTCACCGTCGCGCTGTTGAGCCTGTTTGCTGTCTCCCCCGTCGCAGCGCAAACCGGCGCAGTTTGTAGCGCCGACAAGCTCCCGAGTATGATTGAGGGGTTCTTCCAGCTGACTACTGGACTCGGCATCGTCGGCGTTGCCGTGGTCTGGCAGGCTGATTCCCTTATCGAGATGTTCACCCTCAATTCGGAGCAGAAGAAAGGGCTCAAGCGCCACAAGCGCTCGGCGATGAAGTCTGCCGTCATCCTCCTCGTCCTCGGCCCGCTGTACACGGTCGCCGGATCGATGATGAGTCTTCCACTGGCTGACTGCGTTAATCTCACTCCCTGGTAGGCGACTTCCNGGCCTCGTCACAGCTACCCCACCACGACCGGGGACAGAAGACAATGGGCTCTCTGAGAACGAATCCGCGACGCTGTGGTCTCGTGACACGGACAACTACACGAGTCAAGAGGAGTACCGCCAACGCTACGGTGACGAGCGGACGGCCATCCATCAAATCGCCAACGGGAGCGATATCACGTTCAAGCGACCGCCTGCGACTGCCGCGACGTGGACTCGAAACGATTTCGAGGACCTCGAAGCAGGTGGTTCAGACACGTCCATACATCCGCCTCACGCGTCGCTCGAAGACGGAGTGTTCATTCAGGACGCCCACGCGACCGTGTTCGCAGTGCAGCCATCGACCCGTGGGCACCTCGAATCCGGTGACACCCCACTCTACATCGCACCGAACGGAACGATACGCGGGTTCGTCGATTACCGCGTCCGTCTTCCGAACGAGAGTTCCTCGGGGAACAGAACCGTCGAGTGGTCGCTCGCGGAACACGAGATCAAAGAGGTTCGACTGCAGAAAGACGGAGAGACCATCGCGAGAACTGAGGGGTCGCACACACCAGCGCTCGACTATCGGATCGACGACGACTGGAGTGCAACCCTCTCCCTCGAAGCCGAGATCCACATCCGACTGAAGAAGACGATACAGACGGATGGGATCAACGGAACCAGTGTCGACGTCGTCTACCGAGAGGAGACGCGAAACGTCTCTGATTCGGTCGACGTCGAAATTTACGACCTCTCTGCGTACCCCTACTACGCCGAGTACCCTAACGACGATGCTGGCGTCGCTATCTTTCAGTCTCGGCCGTGGCAGGGCTATACGCTCACCGATGAGGGGAACGCGAGCGTGCGTGGTGTCTGGCGGTTCTACACCGCTCGCAACACTAACTGGGATACACTCGTCAGATCGAATCGGACCGACAGCGCTGAAGTCGAGTCCGATGCGATCCCCGTGTACGTTCACGCGTATCCATCTCGAATCGGGCCACGTGCTGAACCCGTTCGGGACGGCCCGGAGATCATCGACACGTGGGGGACGGAACGGTCCTCCCCACTGGAGAGTATCGGCGAGAACGTCACCATCGAGGTCGTCAACCAGTCCTACGAGACGACGTACGGTGTTGCCGTCCGTACCGAGAATGTCGACAGAGAAGCGCTCCACGTCGCGGGCATCGTTCGCGGCGTGAACGCGTCTATCGCTGAGCCCGACGCCGGCTCCGAGCGACAGCTTCGTCGCAGCAACCTCTCAGTCGAAGTGCTCCAACAGAACCAGTCGCAGGCGAGGCTCCGAATCGAACTGCGCGACAACGAGACTGGCGCACCGATCATCCTCAATGACGATACCCGTCGATATCTGATCGGGGGGAGCGCTCGTAACGGCTCTATCACCATCGCCGATCAGGAGGTCGAGACCAACGCCTCTGGCGTCGCCATCGTAACGATCACTGAACCCGGCATCTACACGGCCCGCTACCATCCGGGGTCGTGGCTCGGACACAACCCGGCCTACGTGAGTGACACGGCGACCGCTCGCTGGCATCCACTCGGAACCATCAATGGCTGGTTCGACCTCGTCTTCGAGGCCGGCTGGCAGTTCATCCCTTTCTTCGTGATGTTCTACGCGGGGCGCCGTCTCCTCCGAATGCTCGGTCCAGCAGACATCTTCCAACGAAACCCATGACCAGAAACAATCCACACATCAGTCGAAGAAACGCCCTCCGAACAGTCGCAGGTGTCGCACTTGCGAGCGTAGCTGGTTGTCTGAACGACGGTGGAAGCTCCGAAGGAACTTCCAGTGACGGTACAGCCGCTACAAACAGTGAGGGGCCGCTTAAGCGAGTCACCGTCGAAGGGACGGCACTCATCGTCGAGCTCTTGGCAGAAGCCGATGTCGACCAAGTCAACCTCATCCAGCCGAACGANAAGCGAGTCACCGTCGAAGGGACGGCACTCATCGTCGAGCTCTTGGCAGAAGCCGATGTCGACCAAGTCAACCTCATCCAGCCGAACGAAGAGCTGTTCGGAACGCGTGACGTGGCTGCAGGGGCCCAGCAGGTCTCGTTCAAGATCGGAACCGCATACGAGCCCGGAGAGTACCGCGTGGTCGCACTGAAAGGCGAGGAGACAGTCGCAGAGAGTATCGAGGAAATCAGGCCACAGATCGAGATTCGGGAGATCGGGCTGTATCGAAATAATCCAGACAAACCTTGGGATGTGGTCTATGGAGAGAGTCAGACTGATAGGAAAAAGAACGGAGAGGCATTTGTTACAGTGGAGAACACAGGCAGTGGTCCAGATGCTATCGTGGAGCTACAATTTACTGGGGACGTCCCCAATCCAATTGAGAATCCTAGGGAAGGTGGGCTGTATGAGACTGAACGAGTGGTAATTCCGCCTGGTGAGACGATCGACCTGTTCAGTAGCTCGTTCCCGTTTGGGACAGAAACAGCGGACGGAGGGGGCTGCTCACCAGATGGCAATAACGGCCAATTCACTGTATCTGTTAGAACACAGGTTAGTGGCGATCAGGTCTCGAAAACCTACGAAGCCCAATACACTGGTTCCAACGACATGACTGATTGCGAGGTTACAATCACGGAGTCCTGACTATGGTTGATTTGATTGACGTCGTACTAGAAGGTGCCAAAGCCGTCGTCGATTGGTTTACCGGTCTGTTCATGGACGGGCTCAGATCGGGGTACGAGACATTGACAGAGGCGATGTTCGGGACACCTACTCCAAACACGGACGGAGCATTTGTCTTCGGAGATCCGACGAACGCACCTTGGCCAGCAATTCAAGATGCTCTTGTCGGTGGAGAGATCATGCTCATCTCTCTTCTACTCCTCGTGATGAGTGTTCAAGGGCGGCACACGATTCGAATCTTCAATATCGGAAGTGCCTACGAGGCCCGAAAAACGAAGAAAACTGCATGGGTCGGTGCCTTCCTTATCATAACCTGGTACTGGGTTGGGTCTCTGACCCTCTACCTCGTCGATGGGTTCACTATTGCACTGATGCCAGAGCTCTCCTCGGTCACAGAGGCTATGCTTGGATATTTAGAGGTGTCAATTACAAATCCCGGGTTGGCACTCTTGTTTGCCCTTGTTGGTGGTATTTCGATGTGGGTATTGGAGGCATTATTCTACATCCGGAAGATTCTCATCTATGTGTACTTGTATGGAATGCCCGTTGCCTTCGCTCTCGCCTATGGGAATATTCCGGTAGTCTCTGATATCGCTCTAGGATTCAGTAAGCGGTTTGTCCCACTCACAGTTCTCCCACTACCTGCCGCGATAATCCTCAAAGGCTATGACCTGATTTACGCTGGGAAAACGCTGACTCCAGGAACGAGATTCCTCAAATATCTGGTCGCAGCATCACTTCCGCTAATTGCTCTCTACGTAACTTGGAAGACGTTCAGATACGCGACGCCGCTGACCGCCAAGGTCGTGGGGGGAGCGACGAAAGGAGCGGCACTCATCGGTGGCGTCGCAGCAGGCGCGTCCGTCGGTGGTGCCGGCGTCGCGACGACTGCTGCTCGGTGGGGACCAAAAGCAGCCGCTGGTCACGCTCTCGCTCAGAAGGCCGCAGCACGCGCAGAATCCGGTACCGAAGAGAACAGTCCGCCGTCGTACCGGCGAACCGAGAACGACCCTGGAATTCACTAACAATGTCGATGGATCAAGACGCAGCTGCACGACGCATCATGGACCAGTTCGGCGAAGAGAGTCGCATCCCTTATCTCAATATCGAGGAAGGGGACGTCAGCGTACTCATCGCCTTCCCGATTGTTGGCCTGTTCATCGCAGGCCTCACCGGGATTGAATCACTCGCCCTTCCGTTCGTCGTGGGCGGGTTCGGGTTTGGTGTTGCCGTCATCTACGTCTCTCCCAATCACCTCAATGCGTGGACCTGGACAAAGAGCATCTATCGGTACGCCAAGCGTCCGCAGATTACGTTTAGTGCTCCAGAGGAGCCAGACGAGAATACGAACGAGACTGAGCGAAACGAGGGTGGCCTTGCGAACTACACGCCGTTCAAACCGGACGAACGAACGCAGGACCTCACGAACGTCAAGCGGGCGTGGCCCGGCGCTGGAGCGATTCAACGGGCAGACGGAACGATGGAGGCCTTCATCGAGATCGACCCTGGGAACATGGACTTCGCCATGTCCGAGGACTGGGCTCAGCTCCAAGAGGCGGGCGAAGAGTTCGCCAACAAGGAACTCGACTCGAAGCTCAAACTTCATGCGACAACCCGGTCATTCCCGGTCACACAGATTACGGAGACGATCGAGGAGCGACTTAACGACGAAGACGTCACGCAGAACCCGATTTTCCGAGAACTCCTCGAGGAGTACCGTGAAACACGGCCCAAGGAGATGCGTGACCGAGGCATCCAGCAGGTACGATACTATCTCGGTGTCGAGGTCTCCCCGCTAGAGGTCTACGACCGATTCCGAGACGAAGGAACGCCCGCCGAGAAGCTGACGCAGTTCCCCGTCATCGGGTTCCTGTTCAACCCGTTCGTGACGCGGCGTGAGGATCTGACGGCTGTTGAGCGGCGGGCTCAGATGTTCGAGAAACTCGACAGCCGCGTCAACGATGTTCGCTCTGAGTTCATCCAGCAGGCCTCTGGCTGGTCTGCTCGCCGGCTCAGTACGGTCGAACTGTTCGTCCTGAACATGGACTTCTGGAACGGACGAGAGCACGACGCCGAGGAGGCTGAGCACGCTGTTCGCGAGCAACCGATCATCGGTCGCTCACGCCGGGAGGATGAGGTCAATGCGTAACGTCATCCTGCAGGCGAGTGGCGGTATCCTCGGCCAGTTCACAGAGTGGCTTCTAAACCCCATGTCGCCCGAAGGCGCCGCGATTTACGCTATACTGGTTGCTCCCTCGGGGCCAGTGGCAAACACCTCTGGGACCGCCACACCGCCGACAGCGAACCGGAGGTCGGCTTCTCGGACGTCCTCGATAAGCAAACGCTCGAAGAGGGTCACGCAGAGGGGCAGCTTCTCGACGACATCTCCGAGTCCCACAAGACGGTGATTGCGCCGGCAGCCATCGAGTGGGAGACACGAGCAGCTCACGTCGGCGAGCAGTGGACAACGACACTGTACATTGCTGACTACGCCGATTATCCGAACGACGGCTATCTGAGCGACCTCTTCGAGTTGACCGACGTTGAGTTCGACCTTACAGCACACATCACACCCAAGAACCAGCAGCGGGCACGGANCCGAACGACGGCTATCTGAGCGACCTCTTCGAGTTGACCGACGTTGAGTTCGACCTTACAGCACACATCACACCCAAGAACCAGCAGCGGGCACGGAACGAACTACAGGACATCGCTGACGATCTCCAAGTCGATGCCGACCTCGAACAGAGCGTCCGCAGTGCGTACCTCCAAGAGCGAGCGAACGAAGCGGCTGCGACCTACAAGGCCGTCGAGAGCGGTGCGAACGTCTTCGACCAAGGGATGTTCATCACGGTTCGTGACGACAACAAAGATGACCTCCGAGACTCCATCCAGAAGGTCAAGAGCGCGCTCCGCGACGACCCGGCGAACCTAACGCCGAAGACCGCGATTTGCCGGCAGGACCTCGCGCTCCAGTCGGCTGCCCCGATTGGAGACAACAAGTTTGGCCGCGAGTCTATCGCCCTTGGTGGTGCTATCGGTGCACTCCTCTCCTCACCGCATAACGCGACGATTCTCGAGGAAGGCGGTGTCGAGTTCGGTATCCACAAGGACAACCAGAGTCCCGTCGTCATCGATCCGTTCGCCCGTGACAGCGGGTACGCAATGTTCACCGTCGGTGATACTGGCTCCGGGAAATCGTTCGGTTCGAAACAGAACTTCATTCGCTCGATCGAACAGAGCAAGGACCGCATCGGCATCATCCTCGAACCGCTCAACAACTGGGCGGGCGTCTCCGAAGCACTCGGTGCGAAACGTATCACCGTCGGTGGGACGCTCGGTCTGAATCCTCTGGAGATCCGCCAGACACCCGACCACGTACAGCGTGCGATGGGTGAGGACGCGAGCCCATTCAACGAGAAGCTCGACGACGCAATGAGCTTCCTGACGAACTTCTTCGCACTGCGTGGTATCTCACTCGGTGACCGCCGGACGACGCTCGAACTCGGCCTCAAGCGCGCCTACAAGCGCAACGACATCACCGACGATATCTCGACGCACAGCAACCCCAGCCCGACCATCCGAGACATGATGGACGTCTTCGAGGACATGGTCGACGACCCCGAGTCGTTCGTGGTTCGGTCCGACGAGGAGGCCGGGAAGATCCGCGAAGACGCAACGTGGCTTCTCGACCAGCTCCGCCCCTTCGAGGAAGAGGGTCGCCACGCTAATCTCGGGAAGCCCTCGGAGTTCGACATCCGTGACGAGAAGGTCATCTACCTCGACCTTGCACAACAGGAGGGCAGCGTCGACAGCAGTACGGCGCTGACGATGCAGTTGCTCATCTCGCTCGTGTACGAGCGGGCGAAAGAGACGGACAAGGAGGTCGTGTTCGTCATCGACGAGGCCCGGTACATCATGCAAGACGCCGCGAGTCTGGCGTTCCTCGAGACAGTATTCCGCCATCACCGCCACCACGACCTCTCGATTCGTCTCGTCACGCAGACCGTCGACGAGTTCTTCGAGCACGCCGAATCCGAAGCCATCCTCGATCAGTGTGCGGTCAAGCAGTTCCATCGCCTAGACGGGATGGACGACCAGTGGGCCGACGAGTTCGGCCTGAATTACGCCCAGATGCGCTACGTGCAGGACGCAGTCCCCGGGAACGAGGACGCAGGTTTCTCCGAGGCGCTCGTCGGCGTCGACGGCGAGTGGCGCGGCATCAAGGTCGAGGCAATGCCCAAGGAGAAGCAAGTCATCGACTTCGACCCGACCGAGCAGGTGCGGTCCTCACTCCCCGGTGCTGGCGAGGAAGCAGTCGACACGGACGTACAGCAGTTCCGTGAGGAGCTGGAACAGCAGGCCACGAACGGACAGTCGAAAGAAGCCGAACCCGCCTCTGCGAAACCCGATGGCGGAGCGATGGAGGGGGAGGACGATGCGTGAATATCTCCGAGTCACGCCGACATCCGAGGAGCTTGAACCCGAGGGAATCCCTCGAGTCCTCGAAAGCCTGCACAAACTGGCGACGACAGAGTCGACGGGACTCGCGCAGAAGCTGAACCCGCTCCACAGTAAGACACCGCCCCAGTTCGAGTTTCTCGCATTGAGTGAGGGAGCGGACGACCCTGTCGAGTTCTTCTACGGCGTCGACGAACATCGCGATACACTGGAAAAACGGCTCCGTTCGATCTACCCCGAGACGTTCGACATCGAGCGTGTCGACGTCGACGTGGCCGCTCGGCTCATCCAACCAGTCGAATTCACACGAGCCGAGTTCATCGAACACTACGAAGCAGGGCATCTGCAGTACGAATTCAGCCCCGACGAGCAGTACGAACTCGACAGCGAGGACCGTGATCAAAATCACGCGGCGGCGACTGAAGCCTCCCCGTTTGCAGATGGAGGTGCCACGGTCGATGCATCCCTTTGTCACTTCGTCGAGGTCGGTGAGACCGCCCTCAAGCTCGCACCACCGAGCGCAATCCCGGACGAGAAGCCACTGACGACGCTCGAAAAGCCAACCGAGACTGCGGAGGGAACGATTCTCGCTCGGCCCACCATCGACGCCGTCTCGCCAGTTGGCGTGCGCTGGTCCGGTTCAGCCACCCGGAAAAAAGACTGGATGACGTCGTTGACGCCCTTCGCCCCTGGCGACGGCGACGACGGGTCAGTAGCTGTAGACCAGCCCGGTGCGACACTGGCGTCACTAGTGGACCACCTGATGGAGGCAGCCTCACCTGTGGCGTTTCAGGTCGTGTTCCAGCGACGGGCGAGCTGGCAGTCCGACGCAGAGGTCAGAAAAGAGGATCTCGTCGACGGCCGGGACACCTTCTTCCAGGAGGTCGTGGGCTCTTTCCTCGAGGTCGAAGACCAGCGGAGCGATCACGACGAGAAACAGCTCAGCGAGTCAGTCGCCAAGCGCATCGAGTACATCGACGCGAAGAATCCCAAGCGGTCGTACACTACCAACATCAGGGCAATCGGTGTTCCGACCGACGACGAATCTCACGACGAACTCGCGGCCCAGATGAACTCACTTCGTCCCGTGTTCGACCCGGTTGACGGCCCCTATTACGAAGTTGAGGGAGAACGACTCCGTGCTGACGGCTTTCGAGAAAAGACGAAGGCGAAGAACGCCCGGACTGCCCTCCGTCGGCTACTTGACCGGGAGATTACAACCGGCCGAGGCAAGACCCGACCTGACTTCGTCCTCAGTGGGACGGAACTCGCGAACTTCGTCTTGGTTCCTTCCTCCGAGCAACTCACAGTAGAAGGAACACGCGGAACCCGCGCTGAACAGCAAAGCCGGAACCCGCTTCCGTGGCCCAATCCGGACCTGATTCAGCAGTTTCAGGAGGGGATGGCGATTGGGTATGCGCTCGATGAGAACGGAGCCCCCCAACCGGACCCGATTCGGATTCCGCCCAAACTCCTGACGACGCACTACGGCCGGTTCGCATCGACAGGCGGCGGGAAATCGAAGGCAATCATCAACGATGCGCTGTCCCTCCGTGAGACGACCGGCGGCCCCGTTGTGGTCGTCGATCCGAAAGGCGACGGCATGTGTGCCAACTACCTTCGCTGTCACTACGACCGCTTCAACGGGCTAGACGACGTCTACCAGTTCCGCGTCCCGGAGACTGTCCCCGCGTTCTCCTTCTTCGATATCCGGCCCGCGCTCGAAGCCGGGCGAAACCGCGAGGACGCCATCCAGGACAAGGTTGACCACTTCCACGACATCCTGCGGATGATCATGGGCCGCGAGCAGTACGGACAGGCGTTCGTCGCCAACGAGATTCTCAGTTACCTCATCAAGGCCCTCTTCGACGAGGAGTACGGGAACGACGTCTTCGGCCTAGACGATCTCTTCGCGGCAGCCCTCCGGATGCAGCGAGAGCGGACTGTCCCGCCGGTTTCGGCAGACAACAGGAACGTCGAGGAGTCGCTCACACGGCACTTCGCGAAGGACGACCACCGGTTCCAGGTGTCGATGGACGCCGTCGGGAACCGCCTCGATAAGCTCAGAGAGGACGCACACCTGCGACGGATCTTCAGCCACGTTCCGGAGCAGGACGATACCGGAGAGTACGTTGACAACCGATTCGACTTCCGCGAGTTCCTCGACGAAGACGCCACGATCCTGTTCGACTTGGGAGACCTCCGTCCGGAGGCACAGCGAGCGATCACACTCCTCCTGTTGAGTAACCTCTGGGACGCAGTGCAGGTGCGTCGACGTGACGGGAACACGGACTACGAGAACCTTACCAACCTCATCATCGAGGAGGCAGCCCCCGTCGCATCAACGAAACTCGTTTCCGAGCAGTTGCTTCCACAAGGGCGGTCGTTCGGCCTGAGCATGGGACTGGTGATGCAGTTCCCCGGACAGGTCCGAAATCGGAGCGAACGCGCCTACGACGAGGTCCTCAACAACATCAAGACGAAGCTCATCGGGAACATCTCCATCGAGCGCGACCTCGCAGAGTCGCTGGCCCACGAAGACTTGAGCCCGACCGACCTTCGGAATCGGATCAACACGCTCCCCAGCGGGGAGTGGATCGCGCAACTCCCGAGTCCGTCATTCGGGGAGACGGGGCCGGCCCCGTTCTCAGTGAAGCCACTCCCGATAGCAGCTGGGCATCCAGAGAGCGGCGAGCCGCTCTCTGTCGAACAGGAGGACCACTTCGAGACCGTGGCCCTCCCACGGCTTTCGGAGCGAACACAGGCCCGATATGGGCTTGCAGAGACTACCAGCGAATCGGAGACAGCCGAAGACAAGGGCTGGGGAAGTAGACCGAACGACGAAGGTTCGACATCCGCAGACTCAACTAGTCCTACGGACTCGACGCAGTCGTCTTTCATCGGACAGGCAACCAGTGGTTCGGCGGCCGAGGAAGAGAAGAAAGAGAAAAACGCGGACACCACCTCGTTATTTGGAGATTCCGGGGCAATTGAGCCGGAAGAACCAGTCAGTGAAGAAGCGGAGACTGTCGTCGAGGAGAATGGGTCGTCACCAGTACAGGCAGGTGGTGTAACCGTTCCAGATGACGAACTCCAGCGGCGCGGACTCACGCACGACGACGTCCGATTCCTAACCCGCATTCTCGACGTGATGAATGGTGACGCACCAAATCACAGACTCTTGGATTCAATGAGTTCGTTCAAGAGCGACTTTGAGGATTTGGATGTGCAACGGCTCGTCGAGCAAGACCTGCTGGAGGAAGGACGAGCGTGCGGTCGGAAGTACTACACCGTCCTCCCGGCAGGGCGTGAACTCCTCGGGCAGAAGCTCAAGGTCGGTCCTGGTCAGGGGGACATCGGTGAGAAGACGCCGCACAAGGTCGGTGTGAAGCTGCTCGAACTGTGGTTAGACTCCCGCGACGACGTCGCACAGGTCGAGCCGTACTACGAGTACGATGAAGAGACGGTGTTCGACGTTGTCGGTCTCGATGCTGACGGGGAACTCGTGTGGGTCGGTGAAGCCGAACTCGCGAGTAACAACAAACACGCGCCGGTCGACGACTACGACAAGCAGAGCACGGTGGACGCGAACGCTGTCTGGGCGTTCAACAGACGCGAGACGGCCGTCGAGGTGTTGGACCGCCTCGCGGAAGCCGACCGGATAGAAAGCAGCGTGAGCGGGCGTGCAGCCCGCTCGTTCTCGGACATTCGAGAGGCCGTTGAATCGTTCGATGCAGCTGGGTTGACGACGATTCGGAGCTTCAACAAACTCGATCAGGAGTTCAACACATGACGTGGCGCCACGCAACCCGCGAGGAGATCTACAGGTACTACACGGAGGAATTCCCCTCGTACGTCGACGAACTCCCGTCGTTCATCACCGCGAAGGGGCCGAAACAGTACGCACTCGCGTTTCGAGAACCATATCCGGTACGGAAAGACGGGGGCCCAGACAAGGACTTCATCCGTCGAGATACGTGGCAGACGAACGTCTCAGGTGACCGAACCACGACAGCGTTCCACGACTTCGACGACGTCTTCGAGTTCATCCGCCATCCAGCACGGAACGACCCACTCGGGCGGAGCGACTTCGCGCTCGCCGATCCTGATCTGCTCGACAAACCAGACCCACGTCCTGATGCGGTCTACTACGCCCTCGATCACTGGGAACGACCGTGGGTGCTCCTCATCGATATCGACGCGAAAACGATAGCCCGAGAGCGAGCAGCACAAGCGGTCTCGGATGAGGATGCGACGGAAGACAGCGATGAACTGCTCGATTCCGCGGGTATTCTCGAAGCAGACCCGGCAGGCTACCCGTATGCCTTCGAGGATATCGAACGGGCCATCGAGTACGGCTTTGAGGTGCGAGATATTTTCGAGGACGACTTCAACGCTGAGGAGACGATGGTAGTCTACAGCGGTCAGGGCGTTCACGTCTACCTCCTTGACAGCGATCCAGCCCATCGGTACGACGCCAAGAGCCGGGAAGTGCTGAACGACCTTCTGCAAAACCCCTACGAGATTCCTATCGACCCGGTGGTCACCGCCGATCGGCGTCGGGTCGCCCGGCTCCCCTACTCGTTGCACGCTGACGTCTGTAGTATCGTCACGCCCATCGAGAGCCCAACCTTCGACGTCCGGTCTGCGACACCGGAGGTGGTCAAGGAATGACTCAGTCGACGCCTGTCGAGGACGAGCGTGCCGCCTATCGCGTTGCAACGCTCCCGCTCGAATACGGCACGAGCCGCGTCAACCAGCTGTTCGCGCGGGGCTACAACCGCTACATTGTCGACGGCGAAGAGCAACCAGAAGATTTGTTGAATGATCTCGAGCGATTCGGGACGGCGGCGTTCAAAGAAGACGTCAGGGCCAACGCCGCAGAGGAACCCTTCGTCGACGAGCCCGGAACGCTCGCCGTACTCGCGACGTTGAGTGCTATCTGCGTCAAGGCACACCCGAAGTTCGAACACGCCCCACCGCGAAAGGTGCAGGTCCTCTACGATATTCGCGAGCTCTACGTCAACAATCTCGCCTCTCTTCTTCGAGAATTCGGTGATGGGGGTCTCCAACAGGATATCGCAGAGGTTCTGTACGCGAAAGACCCCGGAGAGGACGGACCACACCCCGGTCGCGTTTGTACGGGGATCAAAGAGATACCCGAGTTCGGTGACGGATTGTATCTCGAAATCCCGATGGCCGCAGCATCGAGGAAGTGCCTCGTTCACGCCGATACTGAGACCGGAGAAGCCGGGGAACTGCTCACTCGCGTCGAGAACAACTGCCTCTATGTGCCCGTCGGTGATTTCGACACGAAGTATCGTGAGTACGCCAGACGTGCGTTCAAGAAGCTCCTGCGGGTCCAAGAGGAGAACCTCTCCGAAGACCAGCTGACGTGGCTAACGACGAATGAGTCGGCCATCACAGAGCGTATCGACCGCTTCATCGAGACGGGACACCACGAACGGATCTGGCGAGATTGGAACCCCGGAGAACGGACCATCCGTGTACTCCGGGATGCGATTCGAGACGCTCCAGACGAGGTCGTCTCACTGGGAGAGTTCCACTCGGCGAAAGAACTGTTTGAAGCAGTAGAGGCGTACGATCCGGAAGCGGGCTGGAAGCGAGATGTGTGTAATCGCATCTCGAGTCCTCGGAGTCTCGGGAACCTTCTCGCATCCCAGCAGGACCACCGGAGTCTGACCATTCGAGAGCACAGAAATACGAACCACTATCGGATTCAGGAGTCTTCGCGTGGCGTCCAGCCCCTCGACGTCGAGGCAATCGAAGACCTGTTCGAGCTTCCCTGTATGGCGAATATGGCCGAGCGCCTCCAGGAGAAGAAACCAGTCCGAAAGGACCTGTACAACTTCGCCCGGATGGTGATGTGGCTTCCCCAGTACCAGAATAGTGACCTCGAGACGATTGTCACAGACCTCAAGGACGTCTTCTCGCGATGGCCCTGGTACGACGAGCAGGTCACCGATTACCAGATTCGCTACGAGTTCTCGAACACCATTGGAGGCGACCCCCCGCTTCCGATGAACTGTGACAACGACGATATGCAGCGGTACTGCATTGGGCAGGAGCAGTGCCCGTACTCGATCTGGGGGAGCCTTCCCTTCCCGGATGAGATGTATGACCAGCTAGATGGAACAGGGTCTACGGGAGAAGAATTCTAGATTTGAGCATCGGTACTCCCGTCCGGGGC
Source organism: Halogeometricum pallidum JCM 14848 (assembly GCF_000337095.1). Taxonomy (GTDB): domain Archaea; phylum Halobacteriota; class Halobacteria; order Halobacteriales; family Haloferacaceae; genus Halogeometricum; species Halogeometricum pallidum. The sequence goes on along the minus strand of NZ_AOIV01000036.1, from coordinate 105,120 downwards.
GAGGTATCTCTGGCGTTTAGTTTGGCAATTAGTTGTAGAAACCTACCATATTATCTATATTTCTCTGAGAGAAGTGCGCAACCCTGTCTAAAATCCCGTCATGCACTTTTCAGAGCCTGTATCGTCTGATTTCGAGAGTGACGGGGAGATCATCTGCAGAGGCATCAAACGAGCCATTAATTTCCTTGGTTAGATGCTGCCCAAGCCTGCTCACACTAGAGCACCAATACTCCCGAAATCGAGTGCTTCACCCCACCGTCAAGCACAATTCTTCCCAACCACCGCATTTTCTGGTTCGTCGAGGACCCTATTACCGCCTGAGAACTGCCCGACACCTCTTTAAGCCAATCTGGGCTGGTCATAATCCACTCTGTACCTTCCAAATCATCCAAAGGAAGGCTAGGTACACCGGTGCAAACGCCGCTGGCTCTCTCCGGCCGAGGGGCCATCAAACGACGAGCACCTCTTGCCAATATATCAGAATTCACTCACTGGCTGACGATGTGATCCGCGATGGAGTTTGTCGCCCCCGAGAGGGACGAGGGGGCTGTCGTAGGCACCCACTCAACAACCATGTCATCCGAATACGAGCAACAGCAATCACGACTCTCTAGCGAGCAGGCTGAGCAACCGAGCGAAGAACCGTGGACAGATCTCGAACTGACGCTCCCGCACAACAGAAGTCCGACTGGCATCGTCTCATTCGTCGAGTGCGCACTCGTCGAACTCACCCACGAAGACGTCGGAGCCGAGTTCGTCTCAACGAGCGTAGCGGGCACGAAGCGGACACAGTTCATTGCCGTCGACGACGTCGGCGAGCAATTCCAGAAGCGGTATTTCGACGAGCGTCTCGGCTGGCACGAAACGACAGTCAGCCGTGAAGCGGTTCGTGAGGAGTTGGTCAACCGACTCTCGCGGTCGTCGTTGAATCGAACCAGTGAGACGCCGAGCACTGACGCAGATACGTTCCGCGTGAAGCCCATTCATCAGTTCTGAGCCCCCACGAGTTAACCAACGCAGAACCGCAGTCTTCCGCAGTGTTGGTTAATAGCGTGACAGCGAGTAGTTTGTCCGCGCCTGTGAGGCCGAGGCGCGTCAATACGCGCCGACGTGATTCCCATGCCCGGTACAGACGCACTCGACGATGCATCAACCGACCACGAACAGTTTGAAGCGGAACTCGTCGCACAGGATCAAGATGCCGCCCGCGTCTCGGTAGCGGATATTGACGAGAGGAGAGCCCATTCTCTGGTCAATGACCTCGTCGACGACGACGTCGTCACTCCCATCCCCGACGAACGGGTCCTCGTCCACGAGCCAAGCGACGAAGCATTCGACTCGATACTCCAACTCGCGGTCTTCCATCGAGGCTGGACCGCCGCTCGCGACACCGACGAGGGAGGAGAGTGATGCAACAGACACTTGCTGGCTGTGCCTTCTGCGATGCGGTTCCCGGTATAGACGTGGGGGAGGTACATACCTGGGGAAAAGACGAACGAGTCATACACCCGATCTGCGTCGACTGCGCGATCCAGTCGAATCCCGATCCCGACGAGCGTGACCATTACGCCTGCGATAGCTGTGGTCTCGTCGTCGATGCGCTTGTAGCCCTCACACGGTTCCGTGTCGAACTCGGTCACCTGGAAGGCCCACTACAACTGTGTGCGAGATGTAGTCCCGGTGGCCCCGCAACGTACTGGACACGGGACCTAGACGACCATCTCGCTAGTGAGTCTTGATACAAAGTCGTGGGGGTCGGAAAGTGGTGTAGACGGCTCTGTTGAAATACTCAGTCGCGGATAATTTGTTGGGCCATTCTGAATCAGGGCGCGAATCGGTCAACAACGAAGATCGTGATTGTGGCTGGCCAAATCGGTAGAGACAAAAGATACCTGTCGAACTTCACTTTCAGTCCGAGGCCACAATCTTTGACCATCCCTGTTGAATACGATAGTAAGAACAGCACTCACCGGCAGGTGTCAAACTGCCGAAGCAGTATCACAAAACCTATCGGCACCATAGCGGGAATATCCTAATCATGACTCCTCCCACACCAGGCACGAACAACCCCTATCGTGAGGAGGAACCCTATGCAGACGCGCTTCTACGCGGTATTGAGCTCGCAGTAGAGGACGTGTTCGACGATCCTGGTCGAAACATTACGCGAACGGAGCAAGAGAAGCTGTGCTACTTCGCGATTAAGGAGTTCGACCTCCCGGTCACCTATAGCTGGTACCTTGCTGGCGCCTACACGAAGGTTGCCGGCGAACCCGACAATGCCCCGGGACGGATGACCACCAACACGGGTGGAGTTCGACGCGATCACGGTGAAACCGAGGAAGTGCAACAGTATCGGGACTACTTCGCATCCGAGGTTTTCTTCGACGATTACGACCTGCGGAAAGTTTGGTATACCGGGAAATTCGACTTCCTCCGCGACTTCTACCAGGAATGCGCTCCCGACGAGTACACCGATCTGTATCTCACATCGACGGACATTCGGGAGCACCTCGAAACCCTTGATGAGACAATCGAACAGGAAACAACGAACCATTCGCTGTCGGATTTCGGCGGAGGCTCACAAGAGGGATTGCTGTCTGAATCGGACGAACGAGAGTTCCGACTGCTCATCTCTGACCTCCATCTCGAGCTTGCGGAAATCGACAAGCTGTCCGAGATAGTGGACTTAGTCACTCGAGGAACAGATGTGATTGAGCAGGTGTTTGCGCAACTCACGACCCTCGAGTCGATATCGAGCGAGCAAGAAACTGTGTTACAGGATCTCGCGCCGTACTTTTACTATGATGTCTGGCGGTACCCGGCATTGTATATTTCTACGCAAACCGCAGAGGGCCCGAACCGACACCACTTGGTCGCAGAGCATGCAGACCGGTTTACGAGTTTCCACGAAAACCTACTGTCGCGACGGAATCGGCTGAGTGAGCGATGTGGTGGTGCGGATTTGTATCCGCGCGCTGGCCATCACTCCCAGCGAGTTGACGAAGAGCAGATGGAACATCTGCACGACATGGCGCGAGAGGTTCTGGAGGGGACTGAATGAGCGAAGCCTCTCGACTCAACCTGGATACATCGGTGATGGTGAATTACGTCTATTCACAACTTCCGGGCGACCTCGAGGAGGATCGCGGCTGTCAGCGGCTCATTGATGGTGAGTCGTTCTATACCGTGATCGGTGGAAAGGCCAACGGCGAGTTCGATGCGCTCTGTGAACGCCGGTACAACCTCTACGATGACGTGATTGCCTACCTCCGCGATACTGACAACGAGATTTTCGACTACGAGCCGCGTGACCGGGATATCCACGTCAGTCCGAACGACCGGAGTCAATTCCGGAATGATATCCAGATGAGTTGGTACAATATGGATAAACGAGAGCAGTTGTCTACCCTGCGTCGCTGCCTCCAGGATATTGAGCTGTACCAGGTTCAGTTACCAGATGAATTGATTGACCGGTGTTTCCCCCAGCAGAGCAACGACCAATTGTTACGTCGGTTCCGGAGGGACCTCGACATTGGCCATGACTGCGAGATACTCGTCGATGCCGTCGAGATATCTCGCCAGCACTCTGTCTCTACTCTCGTTGCTGTAGATTCGGATCTTACCAACAGAGAGCACATCGATATTGTGTATGAAATCATCGAGGATGTACTCGGTGTATCGGGGGTACTCCGTATTTCGGAGCCTGACAGTGTAAGCGCTGCTGGCAGCGATTGAGTTTCTGTAGATGGTACAAGGGAAACGAAATCCTACCGGATTATTTAGAGAGATTCACCTGAATAGAACACGATCACGGTGCTGAACTCACGCTCTTTATGTGTCAGCCACTTTCTGCTAAGGTCAGAAGGTTTCAACAGAGCCGTGTAGACTTGCTCACAGCGTAGTCACGGCCTCACTCCCTCCCCTCCGTGGTCAGATCGTCATTGAGCGACGTTCTACGCGCCCATCGGTCACCGCGACGGCGTCTTTCTCTTCCAGCCGCCTCACAATCTCCTGTACGTCTGCTGCAGACCAGTCGAGCTCCTGTTGCAGGTCAGCCATCGATTTCGGTTCGTCAAGCGCGTGCAGCACCTCCAGTTCCTCGTAGACGCGTTCGGTGATCTCCGCCACGGGGCCGTGCAACGGCGTCGTCACGTTGTATTGTTCGGTGAGGTCAGTCAACGCTTCGTTGACGTACGTCACGAACAGTTCTTGCTCCAAGAGTTCGACCTGCGTCTCGAGTTCCGCTTCGACGACGTCGAACTCGAGACCGATCTGCATCAACGAGAACATATCCTCGATGTCGTCCACCCGACCGGCGACCGCTTTGAACAGAAAGATATCTTCTGGACTCACGAGTTCGACTACGAGATTTCCCGGGTCAAGATAGCGTTCACTCCGCTCACGAATACCTGGAGACAGAATCAGCTTGCCGATCACCTGTTGGTTGAAAACGTCGATTCGACACCCATCATCGTTCTCGAGGATTCGCTGGGCACCAAGTTCTTCGTACTCTTCGTCCGGTTCCCGGACGATATCGTATTCCAGCTCGAGGAGCACCGCCTGTAACTGGCTCAGATCGTCGCCGGAGGAGACGATGAGGTCGATGTCTTTGGTCGTCTCTTTGAGTCCGCGAAACGCCATCGACCCACCGCCAATCAAGAAGACGGTGAGTGAGTTGTCCAGCTGCTGGCCGATGCGCTCGAGTTCCGACCGGATGTATGCGCTGTCAAATCGCGCCCTCATAGCGTCACCTCGTACTCATCAGCCAGTTCCTGGAAGTCCTCCCACTTGGGGAGTCGCGACGGCCGCTGGGCACCGCTGGTGTCGAGATACGTGCAGAGCTCGTCGACGACGTCGTCGACGCCGTACTTAGTGGCTTGGGCTCGGAGTTCGTCGTGGTTGATGTCGACGTGACTGAGCAGGAGCAGACAGTATGACTGCGTTCGTGCGCCCGAATCGATCACGAGCATGTGGCAGCACAGCATCTCCGGGGAGGGCTCACTCGTCGCCGTCGAGTAGAGGTAGTACCGACGGTCACGTGCCAACAGCGGGAGGCTGTATCGCTGGAACTGGTCTGGGCCTGTCGGAGTGAAGTGTTCGTCGATGACTTCAGTCGGCGTCTGCACAAGGAACTCGTCGAGAGACTCCCACAGAATCGTGTAGGTGTCGGTCTGTTCTTCGACAGTCTGCCGGTGGACGTGATGGGCAAGCTCACGAGCGAATGCACTCAGCTGTTCGAAGCCGTCATTCAGTGCGTACGCGCCGTCGTCAGTTTGGTAGACGATTCCGCGATGCTGAAGCGGGGCAAGCGCACGGTGGACGGTACTTCGGTGGACGTCGGCGCGGCGTGCGAGTTCGGTCGCGGTCCGTGGGGTGTCGAGGTAGTAGCACACACGGAGGGCTGCCCCTGACAACAGCTCCGGCCAGTCGATGTGCGAATACTGCTGGGTGAGGTCCGTGAGTAACTCAAGTGCCTTTGCGTCCGACAGTCGAATCCGCTTTGTTTTCCCCTGTCGACGTGTCTCGACAAGGCCAGCCGTTTCGAGCCGCTCGACAAGTTCTGACGTGTAGCTAAGACTCTGATCGAGATTCGTTGCGAGTTCAGAGACCGTCTGCTCACCGTGGAGGGCTGTAAGGGCGCGAATCTCACCTTCTGTGAGCATGCTGTTGCATACTAACGAACCAATATATAAATCACTTCGGTATTTTGCAACACGGACCTGACTCTGTCGACGACGTGGGCATAACAGATGAAAGCCCTCGGCCGCTCGGCATCCCGCGACCACCACTGCGCTTTTCGTGCCTTCGGTGCTTGCGGGGCCGGGGGACGTTCACGGCGCTTTGCGCCGTGTGCTCGGGAGACTGCGTCTCCCGGTGACCGAGACGGCCTCGCCCTTTCTGAGTCCGCCAGGAGGTCGGCTGTGTCACTGAGCGTCGAGAGTGGTTGAACGGTGTTTCTCTACGGCCCGCCCCGCTCGCCGCTGCCGCCCTCCGCGTCGCTCGCGACCGACCATTCCGGGCATGCGGGCGCTCTCCGCACCGGCCGAGTTTACTCGCCAAAATTACGGCTCACGAACCGCGAGCAATCGGCTCTCGTAATTATGCCCCGGGTTCGTCTGGATGTACCCCGTTTCCCCAACGACAACCGGTGGACCACTCCGCTCTCCAATGTCCAGTCGCCATCGACGTGTCCCGTCCGTCCGTGCGACGGCTGCAAGCTCCTCACCCTGACTGATGTACACCGTATCCCCTGCGACAGTCGGCGAGAGGACAGCTCCCTGTTCGGTCTCGTACGTCCAGCTGTTGCTCCCGTCACTCGCGTCGAGTGCGTGCAGCCGTCCAGTGTCGGCATCGGGATACCACTCGCCCACGTACAGCGTCCCATCTGCGTATGCGGGCGGGCTGAGCGTCTTCTTCGGGAGTGTCCAGTCCCATGCAATCTCACCCGAAGTGGTCTCAAGGGCGAACAGCCGTTCTGCCCCCGACCACGGTGAGTCATCCAACCCAGCGGACACATGCGGCTTCAACGCGGAGACGAAGACACGATTCGAGCCAGCGACAACGTGTCCTTTGAGCCCCCAGTCATCACCAACATTCAGTTTGGCAGTCCACTCTCGGTCACCGGACTGCGTGTTCACCGCATACACCTCCCGTGTCGCTCGGTAGCTCTCGTTCATATCGAACGTGAACGCGCGATCAGCGGTCACGGCTGGTTTCGCCCAGTCAGTGCGCCACGTTGGCCCATCCTCCGTCTCGACGACGTGTGGACCGAGTGTGGCCGTCCACTCGATGTCTCCTGTCGTTGCATCGCACGCGATAATCCCTCTATTTGACCCGATATAGACTGAATCACCTCTGACCGTCGGGCTGATCGGCGGCCGTTCGCCGCTTGATGCGGTGATTCCGTCCTTCAGGACCCACTCCTGCTCACCAGTCGTGCGATCCAGCGCGTGGAGCCGAACCACGTTCTCCTCCGTGCGGGTGATGACGAGCAGCCGGTTCTCGTGAAGCGCCGGGGCCCAGCGCATCGGAGGGAGGTCACTGTTCGACCATTGCTCTGTCCCGTCATCCGACGCCAGCGCGAACGCTGTTCCATCAGTCCATGCCTCAGTCAGATAGAGAGCGTCGTCGACGACTGGCGGATACACCGCCCTGTCGCCAAGCTGTTCCCACGCAATCGTCGCTTCGTCACGGGGACCACGCGCTTCCGGTGTGTGCCGTGTGTTCCGGGCGTCGTAGCCAATCTGGGGCCATGTCCCTGCGGGGATGGAGTCGTCAGTCGACGGCGTTTGGTCCCCCTGATTATCGGTTCCACTGCCCGAACTAGCCAGACAGCCAGCCAGGCCGCCCGTGAGGAGTCCACCTGTCGTGGCGAGGACCGTACGACGGCGCATATCTGTTCTGTTGTTCAGTACAGCTAATGGTCTTGTGGTCGCTCAAACGCCTGTTTGTCCCTCATCCAGAGAGGCGACGTGCCTCGTGGGTGGTGTACTCCTCGCTGATGTGGTTTTTGAGCGCCTGCAAAGGGTGCAGGCGCGTTCGGTCGTGCCTGCACAGCACAGGTAATTCGAGATGCAACACCACACACAGCGACTGGTCTACCGACAGACGGAGGCGCGATGACCGATGGCGGTCGAACTGAACGAGATCGAAGAGGCCGAAGTCGACCTGGAGGAGTGGCTAGTCGAACAGGCCGAGAACGGTGTTCCGGAAATCGTCCTGATCGGGCTTCTTCGGGACTACGCGGACGACATCGAACAGCTTGGCTACGTGCCGCGAATGTGGGGTGCGTCCGACCGATGAGGCGGACCAACACCTTCGAGGTCGTTCCCCAATCGGATCAAGCCGACACCATCCTCCGACGCCTCCTCGATGCGTCAGCGAGCCTCTGGAATCAGCTCACCTACGAGCGTCGGCAACAGTTCTTCGCCGGCGAGAGTGTCTGGGACTGTGACGGCTACTACGACGAGTACGTCGACGTGTTGGGGTCGGCGACGACCCAGCAGATCACCCGCGTCAACGACGACGCCTGGCGGTCGTTCTTCGAGACGGGTGAAGAAACCGACCAGGAGGTCAGTCCGCCTGGCTACTGGGGCAACCAAGCCGACGGGCGCGATCTGCGGACCTACATCCGCAACGATGCCTACACGATCTGCTGGGGCGAGCGCTCTCGCTTGGAGATTCCCATCGGCAGTCAACTCAAAGACGAGTACGGCTTCGGTCGGTTCGAACGGCTCCGGGTTGCGGTCCGCGGTGAACCCCACTGGCAGGGTGAGCAGGGCCGCCTCCACCTCACCTACGACGACGCCGACGAGACGTATCGGGCCCACCAACCGGTGACGGTCCCCGAGGCTGAACAAACGACGCCGACGAGGACGGACGCCGCCGCGCTCGATATTGGCGCGAACGTCCTCGTGGCGTGTACGACGACGGCCGGCGACCAATACTGGTACAGCGGCCAGGAGCCGTTCCGGCAGTTCCGTGAGACGACCGAGCGCATCGCCGACGCCAAAGCGAAGCTACCGGATGGACAGCAGACCAGTAAGCGGATCCAGCGGCTCTATCGGAAGCGGTCCAGCCGGCGCGATCACGCCGTGAACGCGCTCCTTCGTGGTCTGGTCGAGCGACTCCACGACGACGATGTCGAAACCATCTATCACGGCGACCTCACCGGCGTCCTTGGTGAGTACTGGTCGGTCGAGGCAAACCTCAAAGCGCGCACCTTCTGGGCGCATCGGCAGTGTCTCGACCAGCTCGCGAACGTCTGTGAAGAGTACGGGATCAAGGTGGCCTCACTCTCCGAGGCGTGGACCTCCCAGACGTGTCCGGAGTGTGGCGAACGCGAGCGGACGCGCCGGCATCGCGAGACACTGAGGTGTCCGTGTGGCTTCGAGGGGCACGCCGACCTTGCCGCGTCGCGGACGCTGCTCGAACAGGCGACGAACACCGAGGTCAGGCCGACGGCGCGGCCCGTGCGGTTCCAGTGGGACGACCACCAGTGGTACCCCGTTGAGGGGGCCGCAGTGGCTTCCAACGAATAGCGCACAGACCCGCAAGGTGCCGCCGTGGTGTCGTCGTGACACCAGCGAGCGGACGCTCCGGGGTTCCGGAGTGGATGTCGATCCGCTGGGCGCTCGCAATACTCGGACGTACTCCAAGTTCTGCTCTATCTCCTGAACAAGGTCACACTAGAGAAGGCTGAAATCGCGCAGATACACTGGACTTATGACAATACGAGATGGACAGGAGAGTATGTCTCTATTGCCCTCCACTGACGACGTGACTGCCGATCAAGAGGGCGAGATACGGGTTCTCGGTGTGGATGACGATGAGACGGCAACCGTGTTTGAGGCCCTCTCGTCGGAAACGGCCCGCCGTATCCTGTCCGCAATTTACGACGATCCGGCACCTCCATCTGAACTTGCCGACCGGCTCGACCTGTCCCTGCAGAACGTCTCCTACCATCTCGACAATCTCGAAGAGGCAGGCGTAGTGCGTGTTGCTGATACCCGGTACTCCGAGAAGGGCAAAGAGATGAACGTGTATGCACCCGCAGATGACCCCGTCGTCGTCTTCGTCGGCACCACAGAGCGTAAAACGGGACTCCGCGACTTACTGAAGCGACTCGTCGGCGCGACGGGACTTCTGTTTCTCGTCTCTGCCTTCCTGTTCGTCTTTCAGGCATTTGGACAGCCGGGTGGAGCAGGTGATGCGCCGACGATACTGGAACTCCTCTCATTCCCGGGTCTGGAGTTCCTCCTTGGGGGATTGTTCGTCCTTGGACTGGTCGTCCTGTGGTGGGCACGGAACAGATAGACAGTCACACCCCGTCTGTCAAAATTAATTTTGGCCCAAACATCGTACTAAGAGCCCTGGTAGTCAACTGACGAGTATGTCACGTACCTCAACGCAGTCGATCGTAACAAGGACCTCGATTATCGGCGGCTTGATTGGTGGACTGGTCCACGCAGGCGTAGCTGTTTTGCTCTGGAATCGTTGGTTCGATAACCTGTGGGAACTGCTTATGACCAAACCACTCAATGGAGCGTATATCGTCCTTGGAATGTTCCTCCTTGGATTCGTTCCAGTCCTGTTTTACGTTGGTGAGAAGGTCATCTCACCCGCCATCATCGTCGCTGTATTCCTGCTCCTCTCAGGACTTGGCTCGTGGCTGGCGGGGCCAGTTCGTCCACCATCTGCTGTGCCGACACCATTTGCTCTGTATATCCTCCTCTGGGTCGGCGTCGTCGCGCTTGCGGGTTTCACAGGGAGACTGGAATTTCGTCGTAAGCAACGAGCCGCAAGCGCGTGATACTGGCCTCGTCGGGAACGACGCGCTGTCCTGTCCGATAGCGCTCCCAAACGCAGGAAATGGCAGATCTACTATGCGGCTATTTCACGACCGATAGCGTCTGACCGACAGAATTTCGACAGGGCCAGGAATACCCGGCACCTGGTAGTCAGAGGTACGATACCTCACTATGCCCTACACCGACAGGAAACTCCTTCGTGAAGGTGTGACCATCGAGGGTGACTGTGACAGTCATTGTACGAGGTGCCACCGAAATCAGCTGTTCGAGTGTTACGTTAGGTTCGCTTACTATCGAGCCGTCTCGATCTCGGGTAACTGTATGGTCAACAGTAATGACGGGGCCGAAAATCAGATACCGTACTCCTGACCCAACGCCTTCTACTGCCGTTTCGAGTCGGTCATCGACAACTGGTACAACTTCGCCTGCTCCGATTTCCGCACACTCTCTCCGTGCCCAGTTATTGAATGGTTGAGTGTGGCCGTTTTCTCTGACCTCGTTCGTTGATTCAAGATACTCTACTGACTCAGGGGTAATCGTTTTCTCTATTTTGACGGCTTCTCCCTTCCCCCGAGTCAGTTCCGTATCAGCGAGAATATCTGCCCTCGTTGCACCTGCGACCGCTGTCCCGCCCGCTAACGCTACGACAGTCCCGCCCCCTGCGATGAGGAAGTTACGGCGGTTCATGTCCCATAGATAACTGGTGTACCGGGAAATATCTCTGGTTCAGTCAAAGAGCCGTTTGAGTGATTCGCACGGTCAATATACCGGATGTTTCAGCGTGAATGGCGTCTGAGTAATAGGATTTCAACAGAGCCTCAGGTTTCAACAGAGCCAGGTTCCGAGAAAAGAGATTCATCTTACTCTCGGGCACCGATCGCGTAGATCCGACCATCAGCGATTCCGACATAGCACATTCCATGTGCCAGTGCGACTTCAGTATCCATGATGTAGCCCGCCATCCCGATGTCCGGGACCGTGATCTCGATCGTCCACGCAGGGCTATCGCTAGTATTGTAGGCAACGACGGAGTCACTCCGCGGAACGACCACGCCACTAACACCGACAGCAGGCGGCTGGTTATCGCCATTTTCGGCCGACCGCCAGCGAATCGATCCATCAGAGATATCGATTGCAACGAGCCCTCCGTGATACGTATTCACGTACGCGGTGTCCGCTGTGACTGCTGGTGAGGGGATCGCGTTCCCGTAGTCCTCGTCGACGACGGTCGTCCGCCAGAGCACAGTTCCATCAGCGGTATCGGCGGCGACGAGTTCCTCGGCGATGCCCGGGACGTACAGACGGCCGTCGGCGACTGTCGGTGTGCCCTGAATATCCGGACAGCACTCCTCAGGCGTGGCGATCTGTTCGCTCCAGCGTGGCTCACCGGTCGTCGCATCGAGCGCTGCAATACGGCCGTCGGTTAATCCAACGTAGACACCGTCGCGGTCCGCACAGGTCGCCGTGTAGCACTCCCCGTCGATTGGGGTACGCCACTGTTGGGTGCCATCCAACGTGTAGGCGTACACCGCGTTGTCCTCGTCTCGCGTCGCCAAGTAACACGTTCCGTCGACGACTGCTGGCGAACCAGTTACGTCCGGAAGCGTCTCGGTCCACTGAATCGATCCATCGGAGCGGGCGAGAGCTGTCAGCGTCGCCTGCTCGTAGTCCGGGCCACGCGTAACTGCCACGAGTGTGTCACCCGCGAGTGCGAGCCCGACGGCGCGGCCCGGTTCAAGTTGTACATCCAGTTGCTGGTCGCCGGATTCGGCGTCGAACCCTGCAAGGTAGACGTCCGAATGCTCGGCGTGATCCGGTGATTCAACATAAGCGATGTAGACACGCTCTGGGCCGACGACCGGGGCCGTGGCACCATGTGGGTCGTTCCCTGGACGCCGAAGCCAAGCGACGTCGACGTCGCCGTGTGGGACTGTGGAGGCTGCGTGGCCGGTTCGGCCGCCATCGTGCCCCTCCAGAAGCCAGTGACCTGCCGTTGTGTAGCTCGCGGTGTATGCATCGTTCGTGAACGGCTTCGGCACCGACTCCCTACCTGAGAGGCCGGGGACGTTCGGAGCGGTACATCCGGCAAGAGCCAGCACACTTCCGCCAGCCACCGTCTGTCGGAGGAGTTGTCGACGCGTCAGCGAGATCATATGAACAGTGGACAACACTATGTCAAACATCTTCTGGAGGGACAAACAGCTGCTAGCGTTTGGTGCGGTCGCCTCGAAAGCCCCCGAACGCTCGCCGGCCGTGACTCGCTGTGCGCCTCGTTCCTGCGGTGCTTGCGTCGTCGTCGGCACGTCGAGCGTCCGGCCCCTTTCAGTCCCGCCCGGTGTCTGTTGCTAGGCTCGTGATCCCCATCGGTTGGCTGGTGTGGTTCTCTATGGCACGCACCGCTCGCCGCATTCCACCCTCCGCGTCACTCGCGACCGACCATTCCGGGCTGCGCCGAGCAAGCTCGGCGTTCCGGGCTAAAGTGAATCTGGTCTCGACGCCAGCATTAAGCGCGTTTTCGGTTGCGCCCCTCGCGGGCTTTCGCGTTCCAGTGCTTTGGGCCGTTCCGCGCGGCGAGTCACACCACGACTCGCCGTGCTCACGACCGTCGCCCTGGACACGAACCCGCAGTCCGGGCCGGACACGAGAAACGGCTTAAAGCTGGACGCTCGCTCCGGGCGGGTCGGCGCGCGGTGCTGGTTGGGTGGCCTCCCTATGGCGCGCTCTCGCTCGCGCCCACAGGGCGCTCGCGAAGGCGCGAGCGAGAGCGCGCAGATGGTCCTGTCGGTCGTTGTCGTCGGAAAACCGCGATGGTGCAACATCGCGGTGTCGGGCGCGTGAGCGCCTTCAGGTCTATGGTGAGACCAATGTCAAGTAAGAACGTTACCACTGATGTAGTTTCGGTCGATGAACAGGCATTCGAGAAACACGAGGACGGAGCGGTCGACGAGGATGGCTTCGAGGTCGTCGATGAGACGCCGGAGTTCCAGGCAACGGTGCAGATGGAGGTACAGGCAAAGGTCGATGCGAACCACCCGGACGGGATGGTCGACACCAGCGAAGAGCGGATTTACGGTGCGACTCTCGAACAGGAAGAGCGCATTCGTGCGCGAGAGGCTGAGCTGGAGCGAATCAGTGCCCAAGCAGAGCTGGGGACGCAGGAAGGTCGGGAGAAGCGAACGCGAGACATTGCGGCGAAGCGGAGCGCTGAGCGGCGTGCTAAGTTCCAGAAGCGGGCGGCGAGCGTGAATCCGATGGCTGACCCGGAACGAGGTGATCCCCGTGCAGAACTCACGCAGGAGCAGTTGGCCGCGGTGAACAAGCAGTCGATGCGGCTGGCGGAGAAGCTGGATGGCTGGTCGCGAGCGGCGATTGGCCGGCGGCTGGGTGAGGCCGTCGTCGGTGGGAAAGACCTGATGAGCGCGGTCGTCGGTGTGTTCGAGGAACTAGAGACGGCGCCGGGACAGGTGGTCCCCATCGGGAAGCTCGAGGACGTCAATCGCAAAGAGGTGAGCATCGAAGGTACTGTGACGGTCCTGTGGGATAGTGACTCACCAGCCATTCAGCAAGTTGGCCTCATCGAGGACGAGAGCGGGCGAACGAAGGTGACTGTCTGGGAGAAATCGAATCAACCTTGGATCGAGGAGGGCGAGCGCGTTCGGATTCACGGAGCGGCGAAGAACTGGTACAACGGGCGCGTCTCCGTGGCCCTCACCGGGTGGAGCATCGTCCATTTCCCTGAGCGCGGTCGGTGGTGGGAAGCGTAGGCGGTCGTCGCGTTCTTCTTTTTTGCTGTGTGCCGGGACCAACCCAACCCCACCTCCCCACCCTCCGCTCCGTGCTCGCTTCGCTGCGCGCGCAGCCACGACCTTTGACACCGGCAACAAGAACGAATCGCTGAGAGGCAAATTTGCGGTTAGCTCTCCGTTTACGACCCATTCATGAAGGACAGTAGTCTTAAATCGAGACTTCATTTGTACCACTATGTCTGAACCGATCTACGTAGTCGGCCATCAACAACCTGATACCGACACGATTTGCTCAGCGTTAGCATACGCACGATTGAGGAAGAACAAAAGTGAAGACGTAGTTCCTGCACGAGCAGGAGCCCTAAACCCAGAAACACAGTTCGTCTTGGACCGCTGGGATGCCGAAGTACCATTACTTCTCGACGATGCCGCAGACGAACAATTGATTCTCGTCGATCACAATGAGTACAGCCAAACGGTAACCGGGACGGAGCACGCAGAGATTGTCGAGATTATCGATCACCATCGTATCGGCGACATCGAAACAAGCGAGCCTATTCTGTTCCGAAACGAGCCTGTCGGGTCGACTGCGACGATTCTTACACAGTTGTTTGACGACGCGAACGAGACGATCACCACGCAGACCGCGGGCTTGTTGCTGAGCGGAATTCTCAGTGATACAGTTGTGCTCCGGTCTCCAACGACGACTGACCGAGATCGAACTGTAGCCGGGCGACTTGCCGATATTGCTGGTGTGGACTATGAAACATACGGAAAGGATCTCCTCTCACAGAAGAGCAAAATCGGGGAGAAGAGTCCACGAGAGATGGTACTCAGCGATTTCAAAGAGTTCGACTTCGACGCACATCAAGTCGGTATTGGACAGATCGAAACGGTAGAGCCGTCGGTCGTATTGGGTCAACAAGAGACCGTCCTTGAGGCCATGGACGATGTCGCTACAGAACGCGACTACGCAGTGTTTTTGCTCCTCGTTACGGACCTGCTTGAAGAAGATTCGACTGCACTTGTCGCTGGTCCAGAGATCGATCCCATCGAAGAAGGGTTAGACACGACGTTCACGGACCAAGAATCGTTCCTCCCGGGGGTGATGTCGCGAAAGAAGCAAGTCGTCCCGTTCCTAGAAGAGGCATTCAACTCGACAGGTCCCTGAGACCATCCTGATGTCCGAACATAGTACTCTCGACTCACTGTGTAAACTCCTATAACCGCGACCAATCGTCCTCTCAACACAACACTACTAACAGCAATACCTTAGATTGGAAGAAAGACAATTCTGTTGTGGGGTCTGATTGCCCCTGTTCTTATAGTATTGGGGCGCAAATTCCGGGATACTCGTGGCGATGGAGTCCGCCTTACCCCAACCGCTGGACCCGCCAGCTGATGACTCCTGTTTCCACTCACCTCAAGGTGGAGGTCGCCACGATGGGACAACAGGATACATCACGTACGAACCACACGCCTGAATCGTCTGGTAGAGCCTCGGCGCTGCGATGGGCGGTCATATTCTCAATTTGTTGGTTTATTGGATGGGTTGTCTTTTCTTACGTGACTGGAGAGACCCTCCGCATCGCAATCGAGACCGCACCCCCATATTCAGTCCTGCTCGGAATCCTTGCGTACATTCTCCGAAGAGACAGCTAATAGCGGTCGTGGCCTGTAGAAGAGCATAATTGAAGCGTATTCAATAGTAATAGACAGTTCTCGATTCCAGAGGGCATAAGTGACGAGCAGAAGGTTCTACTGGTAGAACAGGCGATGGAGTCCGCCTAATCCAACCGCCGAATCCGTCGGCTGATGACTCCTGTCTATGAGGACAGAGTCATGGCAGAGAAAACCGCACACCCACTCGTTCGCGTCGAATCATTGGCACTCATTGCAATCGGCGGCTTTGCCGGGTCGAACCTCCGCTATTTCACCGGGTTCCTCTTGCCGGGGATGTTCGGTACGCTCACCGTCAACGCGCTCGGAAGTTTCGCGTTGGGATTTGTTCTGTACGAAACGCTCTACTCGGGCGTCTTGGCCCAAGAAACTCGTGCTGTCGTATCGACCGGGTTTCTCTCGTCGTTCACCACATACAGTACGTTTGCACTGCAATCGAGTCAAGCACCACCCCTCTGGTTGGTCGCGAATATCGCTGCCAACTATACACTCGGATTTACGGGTGTACTGCTCGGACGGTACCTTGCGCAGTCCGTCGATCGGCGGTGGTCGAATGATTGAATTCGACCCTGCACATGTTGTCGGCACCGGAGGTGCGATCGGTGCGCTGCTTCGTCACTACGTAAGCCAGCTCGTCGATGTCGAAGAGTACCCGACGGGGACGTTCGCCGTGAACGTCCTCGGAAGCTTTGCACTCGGCCTCATCACATTCCTCGGTGCGGACACGACGCTTCTATTGCTGTTCGGGACCGGTGTCTGTGGGTCGTTTACGACCTTCTCGTCGTTCTCTTTCGAGACGGTCCGGCTCTGGGAGACGGGGGAACGTGGCCGTGCGATCGGCAACGCTGGAGGCAATCTGCTTGGCGCAGGGCTCGCGATTGGGTTGGCGTGGGGACTCGTTCAACTACTCGGCTGAGGAGAGTCAGTCGTCTTCGTTGATTCGAACGATATGAACGGGGATGGGAGTCTGACGGATGATTTTCTCGGTTACACTCCCAATGAGGAACCGATTGAATCCAGTTCGCCCGTGGGTTCCCATAACAATCAGGTCGATGTCGTGGTCGCCTACGTACCGTAGAATCTCTTCGTGCGGTATGCCCTTTCTAATGGCCGTCTCACTCGGCACACCGACAGCTTCGGCCTCTGCCTGGATGGCTTCGAGCGCTGTTTCACCGGCAGCCTCGAGCTCGTCTGCCAGCGTGAGCCATTTCGACTCGGGAAGCGTGTTGTAATCCCGCGTATCGACAACGTAGAGTCCGTGAACAGTTGCTCCCGTGAGGTCAGCTAATCGGACGCCCTCATGGATTGCTTTCGTCGCTCCCGCGCTTCCGTCAGTTGGAATCAGAATCTGTTGGTACATGAGAGACAATATGCGTGGCGACCTCTTCAATTCGGGCCTCTACCGTCCAGTTCTATATCCAAAACGTGCGGGGGATTCGCGTATTACGACGTAGCGCTGGCTCAAGACCAATCGTCGCCAGTCCTCGAACGTTTATTGTCCCCTTCGATGGGTGAGGGGTTCGCCGTACCGGCGAATCTCCAAAAACCGGTGAGAAAACATGGCGATGAGAGATATCTATGAAACGAGCTTCGACGAGGACGTCCAAACGGAATCGAACGCAAACCAATGTCCTGAGTGCAGTGGCCGGGTCACTACCAACTCGGTCGAAACCATCTGTGAGGACTGTGGACTCGTTATTGACGAACAACGAATCGACCGCGGTCCTGAATGGAGAACTCACGATCAGGATCGACGAAAGCGAACGGGTGCTCCACTAACTGCCGCCCGCCATGACCGAGGGCTTTCGACCGAGATCGGTCGCAGGAAAGATGCGAACGGAAACGAGCTCTCCGGACGAAAGCGTCAGCAGCTAGCCCGAATGCGACGTGAACAGACCCGTGGGCGGTTCCAGTCGAAAGCCGAGCGAAACCTCGCACACGGCCTGGGTGAAGTTCGAAGAATTGCGAGCGTTCTCGAGCTCTCAGATTCGATTCGTGACCAAGCCTGTCAGCTCTTCCGGAGCGCTCAGAATGAAGACCTCCTTCGAGGCCGGTCGATCGAAGCGATCGCGACAGCCAGCGTCTACGGGGCGTGTCGCTGTAGCGGCCTGTCACGAACACTCGACGACATCGTCGACGCGGCACGGGTCGAGCAGTCGAGAGTCAAGAGCGCATACAAAACGTTGAACACCGATCTCGGACTCCCGACACAGCCAGTTCGGCCGAGCGAATTTGTTCCTCGCCTAGCGTCGGAACTTGATGTTCCTGACTCCATTCGACACCGAGCTCGAAGGTTGGCCGAACAAGCTGAATCAACGAGTGCGACAACGGGTGTCCGACCACCGGGCTTCGCAGCAGCCTGTCTCTACAAAGCAGGACGTGAAGAAGGCCGGTGGCTGACGCAGTCGGAGGTTGCAGAGGCTGCGAACGTCACTCCTCCGACCATCCGGTCGCACCAAGACGCACTGGGCGAACTGGTTCTCTGTGGCGTCTGACTCGGAATGGTCAATCTGTCTCAGGTGTGGGGCTGATGTTTAAAAGTGAAGACGAAGGAACGTGCTGGTAGACATCCCCATGACCGATCGTTACGCTGACCTCGAGGAACTCCGACCGCGTGGCGAGGCGACACAGATCCCCGACGGTGAACTCACCAGCAACGGTCGTCGCGAGTCATCCAGCGGCCGACCCGGGGAGACACTCGTGGGCTATCCAGATGACGCAGGCCCAACAGCGAGCGAGTGTGCTTCGTGTGGCGCGTCGATCCCGGCTGGCCAGACGAAGTGCCGGTTCTGCCTCACGAATCATCTCGGAGCGTTCACCGACAACCAGCAGCCCGCAGACTCCGAGTGGACACTGCTTCACGTCGTCCAGCTGCTCGTCGAGGCATCGACCGTCTATCATGCCCTCGCAAAGGGCGCTGCGGCAGCGACCTTCCTCGCAACGCCCGACAGGGATCCAGCCGTCGACGACTGCCAGCTGATCTACGATTTCGACGACGAGCCTGCTGCGCTGCTGACCGATGAGTGGCCCTCCCTTCCTGATGCCGTACGGGCTACCTCTGAGCGTGGTGACCGGCTACTTGAGGCAGCTCGTGAACGGTCTAGCTGGGCTGAGATGACCGAGGCGCCACGTAGAGAAGCGCACACGACGTTCCTCTACGACGAGGAGGGTCACGGCGTTCGCGACGGAGATCGACTTACCGACCTACTTGAGAGCGCCGAGAACGACGTCTGGTTGGTGCCAGCGATTGCACTCCAGCGTTCCGTCGACGAGGCGCAGTCCGGGAATGGTCAACCCAACGTTCCCTCGAAAACGCGGCTTGACTGTCGCAAGTGCGGTCGAACGACTGAGCATCAGTTTCAGGAGTTCGAGTCTGTCCCAGCTGAGAACTGGACTGGACAGCCGATGTGGGAGTGTCAGGGGTGTCAGTCACCTCGTCACGGGCCAGATCCTGAATAGGAGAATCGGTTGAATACGTCCTTAACCAACAAAGGATGCCTATACGAAGGGCGTTGGTTAAGACTGATCGCTCTTATGTAGAGCTGCGGAAAGCCCGTGTAGTTACACTAAGCCGGCGATAATCTAGCAGTATGGCTTCTGCTCAGCCGGCGTTCGGCGGGATGTTTCGCGAGCTGATCGAGCTGGGCGTCGTCGAGATCGACACTGAGCCGCTCGATGCACGCATCGAGCGGCGACTCAAGGACTTCTGGGAGCACACGTCCTGTCCACGCTGCGGGCACAACTCGGTTCAAACGTGGTCGACTCTCGACCGCATCTGGTGCCGTGATTGCAATTTCAAGCCGGTCTATACGTACGGAACGCCATTTCACGAGAAACACCTCGCCACAGGTGAGGTGCTTCTCGCGTTCACGCTCTACGCGGATACGCTGCTCAGCATCAATCAGATCGCGCCGCTGCTCGGACGGGCGTATAGAACGGTCTATTACGCGATTCGTGAGGTGGAAGCCGCGATGAATCGCGGCTTCCCCATCGTCTGGAAGCTTCTCGATCAGACGATCGACGGACCGACACAGGTCGACGAGTCCGGGGAGGTGTGTTCAGGGTACAAAGGCCAAGATCCGCCGCGAGACAGTCGTCCTCGCGGCGGATCGTCTCGATCGGGGCGGTCGCGGTGGCGAGGACGCTACGGCGACCAGCTGACGCTCGTCGCGGCGTGCCGCGACTCGCTGCGGGTGATTCGCGGCCAACCTGGAATCGATTACAGCGGCGATCTTGAACCAGTGATTCTGGAAGCTGCAGACCTCTCTACGGAGTTAGGAGAGGTCTGGACTGACGGTCTCCAAGCGTATCGAGAGATGGAGTTCGAGCATCGGACGGTCGTGCACAAGGAGCGGTACGTTTCGCCAGACGGCGTCCACATCAACCAGGCCGAGTGTCTGTTCTCGCTGGTGACACCGTGGCTACGGAAGTTTCGCGGCCTGTCCAAGCAAGGCTTGGAACAGGCCGCTCACACCTTCGGCCTCATTCGCTCGTTGAACCTTGCCGGCGAATCCCTCGAAACCGCCATCGACTGCCTCGTTCTCGGGGCTTTCCGCAGCTCTACATAAGAGCGAGACTGATGCAGGCTTCGGCGGGAGACGTCGGCGTACTTGCATTGTTTTTCTGCGCCAGGAGTAGGCGAGGCGCGCATTATGGACCCACGAGACACGCCTGGATATCGACTGCATCGGGCCCTGAGTAACCTCAACAGCATCGATATCGAGCAACTGGATGACCCCGACCGACAACGAATCGTTGAAGCGACGACGCTTCTGGAACAGGTGGGACTGCTCACCCGGCCCGGTGCTTTGGAAGAAACTGACGCCACCGTCGACTCCTGAGGAGATCCACAGCCGCGAAACAGCGATCCCACTTCTCTCAACGCCGGGTTTGTCATCCCCCAAAGGGGTGTGAGGGCAAGAAAACGCCCTTGAGTACAACCAATGGCAACACTCCAAGCTGCGACGACGTCAACCGGCGCAATCGTATCGGATCCACAGGCAGTCCGCGAGCTCTGTGAGAGCCACTGCTTCGGGACGCTCAATTGGGAGGTCACTGAAGAAGGCGAGTTCACCATTTGGGGCTACGATGATTTCGAGGTCTACGAAACCTTGGACGACGGGCTTCCGGACTACGACGGCGGCATCGTGACCCACGAGTTCCTCCTGACGCTCGCCGACTATCTCGAGCCAGATGAGGAACTCGACATCCAGACAGCTGGGTTCACGAAATGTCGCTTCCCGGTCCTGGCGAAGCGGTATGTCGTTCGCGACGGCAGGGTCTTCTACGCCGACCTCAGGTCCCTCGAGGCGATTGAGCGGTAGCTGTTTTTCGAGGGCTGGAAGGATTGAGCCCTCGTGGGCTCGTGATTCCATGACTGAGGAACTAGCCGACGATCCGTTCCACGACTGCGAGTTGGACCCCGACGCGGTTCTCGGGACACAGACCTTCGAAGACGTCCTGTACACCGACGACACAGAGACGCCAGTGAATGTGCTGACTGGCGAGACACCAGCGCATTCGCAAGCGACCGTTGAGGAGGCGAAGGCGTTCGCAGCAGGCATCGACACCGACACGCCCCAGATCGCGCTCCCTGCGTCGGTCGAGGCGCAGGTTGAGACCGCGAGCAAGCCCTACACGTCGGCTGCGTTCTTCCACTTCAAAGCGACGGGGTCGCTCAAGCTCCATCGAGCCTACCACGCTGCGTACGACTCAGACGCGTTTACCGTCGACTTCGAGGCCGACTACGAATCGGGGGATCTGACAATCACCGTCGAGCGGGTGGAGGATTCCTGAAATAGGGAGAATCGAGTTCGTTTTTGAGCGCCGGCGATGGGTGCCGGCGCAGGGCGGAGCACGAGAAAACGCCCGGAACGTCGGCGCAGCAAGGGATTTGAGATGCACATGGTCATTTACACCCTGGTAGAGGCATCGACACATGACGACGCATTGGCCACCGGGAAGACGGTGTTCGACCGACTGGTGGGTGCGGACCCGCACTCCTCCGCCGTATTCGACTACTATGTGACGTTCGACGAGGAGGACACGACGGTCGCGGGCAAAGCGCGGTGGGGCGAGCTCCCAACCACGGCACCAGTTGACTCAGACGACGGCCAAGACCTGCTCGACCGAGGGTGGGAAGCGACGAAAGAAGAATTCGAGCGCAATCTCAAACGGGTGAAAGAAGCCATCGACGAACTCTCCGACGAGGAAATCATGCGCGATGAGGACCTCGCTCGGCACGCGTTCCACCAGGTCGGCGCGTACGACGGGCCGTCGGTGTTCCTGTACGACCAGCACGCCACCGGCATCCGGCATCGCGAGCAACTGGATCGACTCCTCGAAGCGAGTGAGGATCTCTGGATCGTGCCCGCCGACGTCCATTTCTAACCGATGCCCCGAACCACCAACTGGACACGAAAACGTCGCACCCCGTCGCTCGCGTATCGAAACACCGAGACTGAAGCCCGAGCCGTTCTCCATCGTGCACCCGACTCCTACCGCTACAAGTGGCGTGGCGCAATCCTCGTCGACGGATACCCGGTCTGGTCACGTGGCTTCGAGACGAAGCAGGCGACAGTCCTTCGAGACGCTCTTCGAGACAGACCACTCCCTGAGTTGAGCTGCCCTGAGTGCCCGAACGACGACGTTCTCGTCGGTGAGAAGGCAGCTGACGGTGCGAAGGTACAACGCTGGTTCGACTGTCCCGACTGTGGCTACGAAGCTCGCTCGAAGGTCGTCTACGGCGCTGAACGCTGAGGTCACTGAACGTCCAACGAGGATGTTTTTCTGGGGCAGGAAGGGGTGGCCCGAGTCACACGGGCCAGATCCACAAATGAGTCTGGACGTTATCGACCGCCACAGCGAAGCACTGTTCGAGTTCCTCTGGTGTCCCGTCTGCGGGCACGAGGTGTTCAGTCACATCCCTTTCGAGGGCGTGTTCTGCAAGCACTGTAACACACAAGTGGAACTCCAAGAATCGCAAGAGGATCGTGGCTACGAAGAGGCCGTCCTCGCCTGCTTCGATACCGATACGACCTGGAATCTCCACGTCGACGAGAAACTGCGCCGCGACCTGCCTGATGGGTCGGCGCGGGTGAAAATTTTCGGCGCACCGGGTTCCTACGAGGTCGATTGGTGGAGTCCGGAACCCAGCGAGGACTGGGAGCCGGTCGAGCGAGGTGAGTTCGACGACATCGAAGAACCTGCTGAGGTGTCTCACTTGGCGTAAGGAGAGGTGTTCGTTGGGTAGTTTTTCACCCCCTGAGGGGTGCGGGGGTGTTCGAACGAGCACCCCGCGAACAGAACTATGAGTGGAATTAGTGAACCACAGGCGATCGAAGAGTCACGCGCCTCGAATGAGACCGACGTTATCTACGTCGGCTACCGACAGCGAGGCCGCGCAGTCGTCGAAAAGTATCCTGGCCGCGAACCGCTGACCCCAGATCGGAGTCTCAAGTTGGCGGACCACAGTCCCTCGGGCTTCGAATGGGGATACGCCGGCAGTGGCCCAGCGCAGCTGGCGCTCGCCCTCCTGCTCGATTACACCGACGACGAGGACGTCGCACTGGCGGAGTACATGGCGTTCAAGGACGAAGTAGTGAGCCGGTTGGAGTGTAGTGGTCCCAAACAGCGCTGGCGACTCACAGGACACGAGATAGATTCGGCCCTTCGTGAGACAGTCGACGAGCCATTGGCACCGTCCGTCAGCTAACAGTCAGAGAGCAATCCATGCCAGAACCCACCCAGCAGTCCCGTACGAACGCAGAATCGACCGAGAACAGCGAGCGAAAGGCACCAACTGAGTACGTCGAGCGAAGCGATGTCGGGGTCTCCCTCACCGTGAAGCTGACTCGCGGTACTGGGACTCGCGATCAGGAAAGATCACTGCCAAAGTGAAAGCGAAAACGCTCGAAGAGGCCCGCGAGGACATGGAGACGCTTCGGGGGTACATCCACGACCTCGCCGAAGACGCCCGCCAGATCCAACCGGGGGAAGACGACGAGTAGCGAGCAGGTGCGGTCTATTTCGCCTCTGTAAGAGCGGAGGCGATCATCAGTGAGCAACTCAGAAGAGCAAGAACGAAATTCGGATGGACTGTCGCCAGCACAGCGACTCGAACCGCCAAACTCGCGCCTCATCAACGCGGGGATCGTGACGATCCACGATATGGAGACGCTGCGAGCGTGCGTCGCCTACGAGAACGCAAATCAACAGCGTGTTCGGATTCTTCGCCAGCTCAAGCAGCAGGCCGACGAAATCCGCTCACAAGACTAAATCACTGCTCGTGGAGGCTGTTTTTCATCCCCGGTAGGGGTGCGGGGTGTTCGACCTCCCGCGTTCGACACATGAAGACGGATTCTACCGACGATCCCAGAACAGACGTACAGACTGCGAGCGACCCTTGCCAGACGAACAGAGACCACGTCGAGTATGTGGGGATGCACGTCGACGACAGACCGGTCGTACTCAACCTCACCGAACACGAGCGACTCGCCCCCGATCGAAGCCTCGATCTCATACGACAGAGTAGGCCGGGATTCGAGTGGGGCGACACTGGCAGCGGTTCGGCACAGCTCGCCTGTGGACTCCTCCTCGATTACACCGACGACGAAGCCGTTGCCTCCCAGCACTACATCCAGTTTCGCGATGACGTGGTGAGCCAACTGGAGTGCAGTGGACCAGCCAATTGCTGGCATCTCACCGGCGACGATATCGAGGCCGCACTCGCGAGCGTCACCGGGCACGAAGCACTCACGCCGGATGGTGGAACGCCAACCCCGTCACTTCCAGTAAACTGGAGTGCCGTGAATCGGTCAGAACGGACAGTCTTCCAGCGACGAGACATCGACCACTACGTCGTCCTCGGTGAAGGGACCGAGGAGTGGCTGCTCCTGCTCTGTGCGCAGGGCGACCGTGCGTATCCCGCCCCACTCGACATACGTACCGTTCCGATTGAGGAGGATCCTGCTCCCGCCGTGCGGGAACTCGTTGCCGAGAGCAACGACCTCGTCGAGCCGGAGGAGAATGCGTGATGGAGATCCTTCGCTTCTCCCGGGCCACCTACCAGCTCATCGAACGCACCGTTGAGGCACTGGAGCGTATCGGCCACGAACTTGAGCGGTACAACGACCAGCAGGAACGTGAGAGAACCGAGAACACAGACGTCTCGGCGGGGCGCGACGATTCATGACCAGCGTCCACCACGGTGATGCGACTGGCCGGACTGGGTTTCAGTTCACACGGGCATCGGGCGGGTGTGACTGTCCGATCCATCACGACGGCGAACCGGTCACGGCGCCGCTTGGACTACGATTCGCCGAGCGAGTCCAAATCGAAGCGATTCCCCAGCACGTCGCCGGCGCAATCTACGAGGCCCATCACTCCTACATGGACAGCGTCCCACTCACCAACCTGGTTCATCACGGTCTGAGCTACCAAGGACATCTCGTGGGCGCGATTACATGGCGACACCCGCTCATCCGGTCATTGAATCACGATGAAACCCGGTACGAAGGCGACGAGATCGTCGAGGCAGCTCGCATCTGTATCGGCGTCGACTTCCCAAACCTCGCATCGGCAGCGCTTGCACGGTCGATGGATCAGTTCATTCGACGTGAAGCACGTCGACGCGGGATTCGACTCCTCCTGACGTTCGTTCGAGCGGATTACTCTGGATCAATGGTGAAAGCACTCCGAGCCAAGGGCTGGCACTGTACGGGAAAGACGGGGACAGGCCAAGCAGGGAATCGACCGGACAAGCCGATTCGTGAGACGTCGAAATGGCGATTCGTGTGTGAGGTATCCAGTAGTCACGATAGCACACAAACGACAGTTGAGCAGTGGTCAGCATGACTCAGAAGGCAACCCTCGATCGCTTCGCGACAAGTGCGACCGAGGAATCCAGCTTGCTCACGCTAGAAGAGCGGCTTCTCAGCCCGATTTCCCCATCCGTTGGTCTTCGACTGATTCCTGGTCAAGGCGACCCGCTGTATCTCCAGAACCGAGGCACAGAGCGGTCTCTCTTCCGTGATGACCACGGGCGGTGGTTCATCATCCAGCCGTCAGCGAAGAATTCAGAAGATGCGTTCGTTCGCTGGGTGTATCTTCCGGACAACAAGCCGAAGCGATTTGCGCAGTCAGCACTTCATCGGCGGACGGTCATCGGCTACGACTATGTTCGGCGGTCGGATGCACCAGACCCAGTCCAGTCGACGGTGACAGCGATGTTCGTCACGGAACGCTGGCCCGAGACGACCTACGAGTGTGGATCATGTGAAGCCCGATTCGAAACGGCACGAGATCACGCACTTCACTGCTGGGATGCACATCCCTGGGTGCCGAATCCGGAGCAGGTACGCCGACGACACTCCCCTGACGAGTAATCGGTGGATGGCAGTCCAGCTCCGACTTCGTTCAGGTTATTAACCAACAGGAACCTCTCCTATGCTGTTTCTGTTGGTTAACAGCGTCCAATAGCCCGGTTTTATTGTTCCCTGAAAAGGTGCGGGACGGCCAGAAGTGGCCGTTCTGGGGCCTACTCATGTCGCTCGATATCAGTTCCAGCAGTAGCACCGCACGTGAGATTGACGCTGCAAAGCAAACTGACTACGTGGCGTTCCTCCATCGGGCTCCGTTCGCTCTAGACGCCTTCAAACTCGGCTTCCTGCCCGGGTATCGTGAAGACTGTAGTTATCAGCAATCCCAATTTCAGGGATTAGAGATTCCCGTCGGGATGCTCGATAACGATTTTCGAAATCCCGACCTGACTCGATACGTTGACCGGTTTTTCGAACACGAGCCGCGAGTCGGCGTCATTGGGGACGCATACGAACCCGACGATGTCGATGAATACGTCGCTGCCACTCGCGAAATCCAAGCGAGCTACCCCGACGCAGAGCTCGTCATCGTGCCCAAGTGCAGGGAGGTAATCGAGATGATTCCAGACGACATCGTGCTCGGCTACTCCCGGGGCTACGCTGATCGGTTAGCCCACGAGTTCTCCGAGCCGACCGACTGGCGTGGCCGACGCGTCCACATCCTCGGTGGGAGCCCGCCGAAACAGCTTGACGTCATTCAGCAGTTGACCCGACCGACGCTCACGAATGACCCACCCGCAGATATCGTCGGTGTTGACTGGAACGGACTCCATCGTGGCGCGCAGTTCGGAGAGTTCTGGACAGCTGCCGGATGGGACGACAGCGGCCGGGACGCTGACCACGTCACGGTTCGGAAGACCGTTCGTCACAGCCTTGGTCGACTCCGAGAGTTCTGGCAGGGACACGGCGTCTGGCCAGATTCGACACCGCAAGATGCCGGTCTGGATGTAGAGTACGAGGGGCCATCACCGAGTGAGCTCGACGGTGCTTCCTGTACTGGATGCGGGGCGAATGTCTGGCGAACCCCTCGTGGTCCCTTTGTTGCTGAGTATGATACGGGAGATGTCTGTGGATACTGCAGCTACGACTGCTACTTCTCGCATCGCCATCGGAACAATCTCGAGGAGATTGCCGGTGATCAGAGCGTCTACTTCCCACCGGCATGATTCGGAGATTGTTTTTCGAGCCCCTGAGAGGGCGAAGGCTCCATCGAGGGTCTTCGTCCAGAGGTGAATCAAGTGAGTCAGCGACAGCATGCGAACGACGTCTCGGTCGATGAGATTCCAATCGATATTTCGAACACACAGTCAGGGGAAATCGAGCCAGGTGAGGTCCCTGCGGAGATCGAATCCATCACTCGTGGATTGGCGAGTGAACAGCCGCCGACGAACCCACTCGTCGTTCTCAAAGCAGCTCGGTGGTGGTACATCCACGGCAAAGGTGGGTCCGATCCCGCGTTCCGGTGGGCCATCGAGTGGGCACGGCACCTCGCGACAGACACGCCGAGCGACGTAGAGATGTTCGACGAGTATCTCAAATACCTCGTTGCAGTCGGTTTCGCGGACGAACCACACGAACTCCGGTAACTCTCAAAGGGAGTTTTTTTGCGCCCTGAAGGGTGCGGCGCGTTCTGAATCGATGCAGTTGCGGTAATTCGAGTCCTGAAAATCATGGCTACGAGTAGTGATTCGTCGGTCTCGTTCGAGGAGACCGACACCCGGCACGACGAGATGCACAGTACCATCGAAGCGTGGATCGACGACCTCGTCGACCACGTCGACGATGCACAAGCAAGTGAGGAGTTCCAAGAGTGGCTGGAAGTCCAGAGTCGGTTTCACGACTATTCGCACCGAAACACGCTCCTCATCAAGCTCCAGTATCCCGAGGCAACGAAGGTCGCAGGCTACAACACATGGCGGAACGACTTCGATCGGCACGTCCAGGAAGGCGAACAGGCCATCTGGATCTGGGCACCAATCATCACCAAGCGATGTCCCGAGTGTGAGAATTCGCCCAGCTACCACGAAAACATCGGTTGTGAGTACGACGAGACGCCGCCTGATGACTGGTCGAAAGGCCTCGTCGGGTTCAAACCAGCACCGGTCTTCGACGTATCCCAGACGGAAGGAGAACCACTTCCCGAACTGGAGACGGCGGCGACGGGCGATGCCAACGATCTGGTGCCAGCGCTCAAAGATGCAGCTGATGAACTCGGTGTGACGGTTCGCATCGTCGATGCCGACGACTGGGAGCATGGCGACGCGAAAGGGGTCTGTAAGTATCGGAGCCTACACGATTTCCAGCCAGTCGTCGAAGCGAGAGCCCGATCGAACCAAGCAGATCTCTCGGTCACGCTGATTCACGAGTACGCCCACGCGCTGCTCCACTTCGACGTCGACGACGAGGACGAACGGTCGAAGCGCGAAGTCGAAGCGGAAGCCGTCGCGTACATCGTTGGTCGGTATTGCGGCCTTGATACAAGCGGTTCAGCTTTTTATCTCGCCGCGTGGCAGGATGATGAGCCAGAGTCGATCCAAGACCGGTTCGGACGGATTAGCAGCACCGCAGAGGAGATCATCGGCGTGATCGACGGGTAGGTCAGTGTAGCTCGTCGATGAACAGCTCTCCACATCGCCGTGAGTTTCTATTGCGCCGCGGAAGGGTGGCGGCGCGCGTGATCGTGCGTCGACCGGGATAGAACGAATCCATGACTGAACAGTACCTTACAACGGTTCTCGATGAAACCCGCCAAACGATTGAGAGCCATCCGCAAGTCGGCTACGGAACCGAACAGCCACTCCACGAACACCTACGATTCGCGGTACTCCGGCTGCTGGAGAACGAGGCTGAAGACACCCATACGGGCGAACCACGCGTTCCAGGGATCACGGTCGGGTACGGGAACGATGCGGCGATGTTCAATCACTGGAGAGACGAGGTTGAGTGGTGGACCGACATCGAACCGCAAGAGCACTGTACTCGGTTTCGCATCTTCTACGAGCAGTCAGATCAGGACGAGTTGCCGCGACGGGCGTTGGAGGTGATGACGGCGCTCGGCGCGTGGCGCGTCTGGGAGGGGGCAGCTGCAGCGTGTGGCTCCTACGATCACCGAGGGCGACGCGAAGCACACTTTCTCCTTCACTACAATCACCCGATCGAGGAGCACCTTGCTCGCCTCGTTGAACCTGACGACTCTGCTCTCGCCTCGGACGGTGGATGGGTGGCAAACAGAGACCGCCAGAGCGCCATCCAACCAGAGACAGATACGGTCTCGGCAGAACCGTCAGCCGATGAACTTGCACCGCGAACGCGGCGAGCCTGCGACGAAGAGATGGACGTCTCACTCTTGAAGAAGGGCGGCGTGTATGAGGTTCATTCAGAGTCCGGGAACTTCTACGATGTCGATGTCGCCGCTGAGACATGCACTTGTCTCGACTGGCAGCGACGCGAACCTGAAGGGGGCTGTAAGCATATGCGCCGCGTCGATATCGAAATCGAAGCAGGGCACGTTCCCCGACCAGACGGACGCCTCCCTCGCACAGAATCGGGACAGCAGCTAAATTCGATACTCTAGGCTGTCAGCAGCCAGCAATACTTAACCTTATTCTTAATATTAACAATAGGATGGACTGAAGCCCCGGGAAGCTAGCTAACGGAACTCTCGTCGACGGTGAATTCTGCATTCATAAGTACCGACTCGAGGCGCGCGGTTTCATCGGCACACTCCAACTCGCCGGTCCATCGATCAGGGAGTGCATCTGCCCCGAACCGAGCCCCTGCGACAGCACCCGTAACTGCACCGACGGTGTCGGTGTCATCTCCCATATTTACAGCAGAGACGATGGCATCCTCCGCCGTGTCCGCTGTAAGCCCGTGATACAGCGATGTTTGCAGCGTATCGACCACGTAACCGCTTGCACTGAGCGTGTCGGGATTGATACCGTCCGGAACCGAGCGTAACGCTGTGAGGAGTTCCTCGGGGGCATCGGCTTCGATATGGTCGAGAGCGTCTCTGAGAGGGGTTGGTCGCTGGGTAAGTAACCCTGCCAAAGTGAGATTGAGCACGATACAGCCATACTTGCAGCGCGGATCCGCGTGCGTGATCGCTGAAGACGTCGTACTCACACGTGCGAGGTCACTCCACGCGTCCCGAAACGCAATCGAATATGGCGCACAGCGCATTACGCTCCCGTTCCCAGCATTGCTCCCTTCGGCGCGGGACTCCCACACCTGCTGGCCAGCATCACGCCAGGAGGCTCCGTGTTTGATGTTCTGGAGGGCATCGCTGGTCATCAGGCCAATGTCGAATGGACCACTGTCGTACCAGGCAACAAAGCGCTCAGCGATATCGTCCGGCCTGAACGTGTGATGCTCGACAAGGCTTCGGGCAATACAGAGCGCCATTTCGGTATCGTCAGTAATGGTCCCTGCAGGCTGATTGTGCGTCCCGTGGCCCAGCATCTCTGTAACCGTTCCGTGCGTCTGCGAGATCTGGTGTGAGGAACGGAATTCGATGGGACGTCCGAGGGCGTCGCCACAAGCAAGTCCTAGAAGAACGCCAGCCTCAGAGTCTGTTGACGACATATCCCCCTCTTTGAGAGTCGGTGATAAAACTATTAATCAGTGACAGCAGTGGTATCAGCAATCGCTATGGAGAATACGTATGCTGATATTCGAAAAAAGCAGCATCTCGATATTACAGTCAAGGTTGTGACGTGCAGACCGGGTTCAGGTTCTCGACGCGCCTTCGAAATGACTGTCGAGGACGTTGACGGGACTTCATTTTCATTCACAGTATGGGCGAAAAGCCCGAATGGGCGGGACTACCCGTGGCAGGAAGGGCATTGGTATCGACTTCACTCTGCATACGGGGAGGTATGGCCAGCTGGCCGAGAGCTGCATGGGACGGGCAAACTCGAGATTGAACACAAGGGCGTTCGCCCGACCGACCGCCGTGCGAAGCTTCTCTACCTGACTGATACGCATCTGGGGAAGCAAACAGGCGGTCACAAAAACAATTCCTGGAAGATCGACACCGTCGCTGGATTCAACGCTGCGATTGATCTCGCGATCGAGCATCGTGTCGATGCCGTTGTTCACACTGGCGACGTCTTCCATAACGATACCAGGAACGGGATTCCGAGTTCGATCGAAGAAGCATGCCATGATGGTCTCACTGAGTTGGCGAACGACGAGATTCCGTTCTACTTCATCTACGGCAACCATGCGCGGAAGAAGGGGCGCGTGTGTCTCGAACAGTTCTGTGATGCAGGATTAGCTACCCATCTTCGCTCCCGTCCCGCCGTGATCGGTGATGCTGTCGCACTCTATGGAGTCGACTATCAGAAATCGTGGGACCACGGTCAGCTAGGCTTTGAGCGTCCACCAAGCNCCCATCTTCGCTCCCGTCCCGCCGTGATCGGTGATGCTGTCGCACTCTATGGAGTCGACTATCAGAAATCGTGGGACCACGGTCAGCTAGGCTTTGAGCGTCCACCAAGCGGGGTCGCGACTCTCCTCTGTATGCATCAGTCGGTTGCACCGCTTACGGGAAGCCCGAATCCTGATTGCCACTTACAGGAAGTACTCGAA
This sequence comes from Halogeometricum pallidum JCM 14848, assembly GCF_000337095.1. Lineage (GTDB taxonomy): Archaea > Halobacteriota > Halobacteria > Halobacteriales > Haloferacaceae > Halogeometricum > Halogeometricum pallidum. The sequence goes on along the minus strand of NZ_AOIV01000036.1, from coordinate 73,413 downwards.
GAGAGCACGATTTCGATTGACGGGCTTGCTCTTGGCCATCTTCATACGAACGCTGAGAAAACCCTGAATGGCTGCTCTGCGTTTTGTGGTGGGGCCACAGAACGACTAACCAGCGACCTGGAGCCAAGCGTAGAAACCATCACTGTCGAGAAGGAAGAGATACGCCGTAAACGTCATGTCTTGTGACCCCCCAGTATGGTCATAATCTTAAGAATAAGATTAATCTCGATCAGGATCGGGTTTACCACGGAATCCTCGAGGAAGTCTGAGTTCTCTCATTAGAATGTCCACCGCCCAATGTTTTATCAATTCAGTTACAACCAATCGAATAATGGCCGATTTCAGCGAAGACATCGCTGAGCGAGCAAACGACCTACAGCAACTCGCTATCACTAATCCTTCAAAGGTTCCTCTCGACGAATTGCACGAGATTATTTCGACACCGACTGTCTCGCCCAACACACATGGTGCTGCCATCGTCGCTTTACTCAATGTCGCCCGTGCCCGTGATGACGTTGGGTCAGCGTTTGTCGATGACCTAGATCGCTTACTCAATCGACCATCCCTCAACGACGCGCTCGTTCTTCGCTGTCTCCGTCAGCTGGCGGCGAATGATCCAACCGCTGTTCTCAGGATTCAAGATGGAATCACTGATCGGATCACGCTCGAAGATTCCGAGACTACTCAGGCTGCGACGGGATGCTGCGTCGAGCTTGCAAGTACAGAGCCACAGGCATTCGTCGATCAAGTTCCGATGCTCAGTGCCTTGCTCGACGTCGAGAACGAGACGATTCGCGCGAATGCAATCTATATCCTTTCGCAAGTCGCTCACGCGTATCCAGAAGAGGTGAAGCCAATGGTCCCGCAACTGGTTGCGGGGATTACTGAACGCGATCAGTCGTACCAGACGAACGCGTTGTCGGCGCTCGGGGCAGTAACTTCCGCGTATCCAGCCACTGCGAAGTCAACCACTCAAGTCTTGGCTGAGCTAACGTCTGCATCGGCGCTGAAGGTGCGTGCTAATGCAGCCGCTTTACTTGCCGATATCGCCAAGGAACATCCTGACGCCGTCGAGGACAATGTACCGGCCCTGATTGAATGCTTCCACAGTGATGACGAATTTCTCTGCGGGAACGCTGCCTCCGCGGTTCTTCACGTCGGCGTGCATAATCGAGCAGCCGTCGAGGAGGCGATTCCAGCTCTCATCGAACTCTTGGACGATCCATCGCCAGTCGTCCGTCGAAACGCCTGCAAAGCACTCGGACAGCTAGACGCGACTGTGGCGCTAGTCCAGCTTCGCTCCATTGCAGAATCCGACCCTGACGAGAGAGTCCGGAAATTGGCATCGTGGGCCATCGACGGGATATCGTAGCTTGAAGAGGTCGGTTCAAATCACCGCTTTACGACGGTTTCAGTCGCCAGCAGGCAGGTCGGGGTCGGCGAACTCGTCTTTGATATATACGACCGGAAGCCCCAACACGGCCCTGATGCGGTCGCGGTTTCCGTACATGTGCGACTTGTCCGAGGTCACTATTTTTCCAATGAAGTTTCGGTTGCGCTGGTGATTTGCATCGCACAGGATCACCTTGTCAACATACCCATCAACGAACCAAAGACGTCGATTCCGCTCTTCCTCGGTCCACTCACTCGTCGGGCCCCACGTGAGACGACTCTGAAGTTGGGCCCGTGTCTCCAGTGCATCGGTAATGATGGTATCGCAGAGCGCGTCCATCGCCTCACGAGCCACTTTACTGGTCACCTGCTGGTCGCCGATTTCGTCGCGGAGAAAGCTCCGGATATTGGGTCGAATAATCTCTCGGATCAGACGCGGAGGAAAAACGTTCTCTTCGATGCGAGTGACAGCGATAAACTCGTCAACGAGTGTTTCCAGATCTAGTTCCTCATCGGCGCAACTTCGAAGTTTAATCCCTAAGTTGGTCTGCGCAGCCCGAATTTTCGAAAACTTATCGCCGAACCTCCCCTCATCGGTCTCCCAGCTTACCTCTGCCGAATCGAGGGAGTTCTCTGAGGTGCTGTTGCAGTATTCGTAAATCACCGCCCGACTCGTCGAGAGTGAGTTGTCGGTCTCGAAGAGTCGTTCGGCCTCGTCGCGCCATAGGTCGTGAAGGAACGTCACCCCGACGAGTGGGCCGGTGTCAAGGAAATAGCGTGACATGGAACTTATCCTGTCACCTCGAAATCGATGTAAGGCAAGACGAGTGCGTCTGCAGCTCTTCTCGAGGTCCTGTCGTCACGTGCGTTTGCTTCTGCCTTCTCGCGCTCCCAGCTACGAAGTAGAGAGCGGAGCTGTCTCTTCGCATCATCCAGGCTGTCGAGGCTCAACTCACGTTCAATCTGCTCACGCGTCAGACCGTCGTTCTCACGAACCGCGAGCTCCAGACAGAAAAGCCGCCAGAACGTCTTGGAATACTTCTTCGCCTCTTTGGGATCATACCCCGAAGAATCCAGCTCAGCGCTCATCAATCGGTACCAGATGTGAAGATCGTCCTCGTAGTCGGGAAAGGAGTCAGTAGGGAAGTCCTCAATGAAATCGTACAACGTCTCTCTCGTCGGTCCAGCATTCCGGTCGAAGGAGAGCGTCATCTGTGCCGAATCTGCAGTCCCCAACTGCTTATCCAGACGCCGGTAATGTCGCTGTATTTCGTACGGCGCATCGTCGTACATCCGGTCGGTGAGTCCCTCGAGTCCGAGGTCGTAGTAACGTTCAAGCGCGCGACTTGCCGCTCGACGTCCCCGCCGAATCGTCCCTTCTGGTCTGTCAATGTCAGTAGCATCGACGTCGCAAATTACTGGATCGTCGTTTGGCTCGCCTCCGGTGTGAACGCCGGTATTGGCAGTCGCCGTCATTGTACCATACATATACCAGAAGGTCGGGATGTCGGTCGTAACCCGCTCACTGTCTAATTCCTCTTTCACGAAATAGAGCAGCTTGTGAACGGCCTTTCGGGAGAGGGGACTGTCGTACCTGTGTTCGTCGAAGAGAAGTGCAACCACCTCACTCACGCTCAGTTTCCCGTGCATCGATTCGTCAATCTATCATTAGAATCGGACATATATCTATGCTGTGGGTAGAGGAGAAACACTATCTATCAAAGAGCACGGATGTCCAGTAACTAAATGCCGATATACAATCACGAAGGAACAAGCGAGGCTAGTGGGGACAAGGGTGAAAAGTACAAGCAGGCCATCGAAGAGTACCTCCGCGCTCGGGGCTACAGCATCGAACGACGGTCGAATCATCACAGCACGACCGAAGACCTGGCCGCGGTCACCGTCGACGAGAGTTTCCACTATCTCAGCGGCGAGAAGGTAGGTGACGACGTCAAGAAGTTCGTACGGGTGGAGGCCAAGGGAACCAAGTTGTCGCGACTAGATGACGATTTCCTCACTGAGCTAGCTCGCGTTTTCATCGACTATTGCGAGCAGGACGGAGGATTCGAATACCACATTTACGCATCGTACCTCCAAGCCTTTGACAAGTGGGAGCGAATATTCGATCCCAGGACGAACACCCCGGAGTACATCAATGGCTACTTCGATACCCTGAAAGAGAGGCAGAAGCTGAATAACGCCGAGGAAGCAGCCCTCCAAGACCTTGGAGTAGAAGACTTCGAGTGGTTTCTCGCCGATGTCTTCGTCCACCGCGCCAGCTGGAACCGCCTCGGACAGATGGCAGAGGATGAGCGGTCTGTGAATCGCTCCAAATGGGACTTCTACACCCGAGAGAACTCACCCGCGCGAGAAGCCGAGACTCTTGTCGCCAACTTCCTCCGCATTAGTGGGCTACCAGAATCGATTTACATCGGTGAAAACCTCGCAGATCATCCTGAGAACATCTACGTCGACAATCCTCGACACCTGCCCATCTGGGTCGAGTCAGGCCTGTTCTACAGCCTGATTCCAATGGAAGAGATGCCTGACTCGCTCCGTCCGTTCGTCGATGAGGAGTCTGTTCAGAGCCAACCGTTCGACAGTTGGCTAGAGAACGAAGATACTGCCCCCGACGTTGCGAAGCGACTGTTCAACCGTGAGATACGACGACGCGCAGTCGACGGGTACGAAGATTGTAGAATGGTTCGTCACCAGTACGAAAATCGCCTGCTCTTCAAACACGAAGGCGGGGGATCTGACGAAGAGGACGATTCTCCGGTAAAGACGAGGGTCGAGGGATGGGACGTTGCGATGGATTGGGGCGCATATACCGCCCATCGCTATGCGGCACCGGTTGTCAAGCAACATAAGGAGCAGTTCTACGTCTTCATCGACACTGGGTGGATGTTCTCCCGTTCCGGTGGCGGCACCAGTATTGTAAAAGGCGACACCGCCAGCAAACTCCATGACAAACTCCAAAGTAGCGGCCATTACCGTCCAAATAATCTGAAGGCACAATTCCGACAGTGGCGCGCATACCTCGGAATGGACGAATCACCACCGCTTGAGGAGGCTGGTATAGAGGATGACCCCCAACGACTGGAGTTCGAGCACGAAGAGGGGTTAGAGCTTCGCGTGCGGCCTCCGAAAGACGGCTCCGAACGGGAACTTCTCATGCAACGAGGTGTGGACGCGTACTGATGTCTGGGTTCAGAGTGGACTACCTCTCGGAGCCGGAACTCGTCTTCGCCGGTGGAAATACGGCGAAAGATCCACGGAGCGGACTGCTGAAGTACGGGCCCTGCCCACCGCGTGACGGCTCTAATCATGAGGTGGTACGGGTTGGACTGATTGGTGATAGCTGGTCTATCTCGGCGATGCGAGACCTGCTTGAGGACATGCGTTATGGGATCCTTCCCGAGGGAGACGAGCGACAGCGGTGGAATCAACCCTTCCCGGGACTCGGCCCTAACTCTGAGCTCAAGATGTCGTTCGATCAGCGTCCGATGTGGCGGGGCGAAATCGAACATGATGACATCGACTCACTGAGCGACGTCCGCGATGATGCCGACCGTGTTGAGATGGCACTGGATTACATCAAGTACCAGATAGAAGGCGTCTGCTCAACAACCCCGAGCCCGGACGTAGTCATTGTAAGCATCCCGGAAACACTCGCTGAGCTGTTCACAGAGGGCAAGAAAGCAGATACTATTCGGACGGCCGACACCGACTTCAGAAGCCGCATCAAGCTCCTGGGGATGCTGAATCAGACCCCGACACAGCTCATCGGCCCCAAGACCCTCCGCGGAGAGGATGTCCAACCACGTCGAGAGGTAGCGTGGAATCTCGCAGTTGGTCTACTCTACAAGGCTCGAAGAGGACGACCATGGAAGCTTACTGAACTCAAATCGAACACCTGCTACGCCGGCATATCCTTCTACGATGAGCGCGGGACGGATCCAGACACCAGAGCGTCAATCGCGCAGGTGTTCATGGAGACCGGAGAGAACTTCGTCATCCGTGGCGATCCGGTCACCGATATCGCCAGTGATGACGATACAGGACGGACACATCTGTCGGCTGGAGATGCCGAGCGGCTAATCCAAACCATCTTGGAGCGGTACGGCGACCGAAGGCAGGATCGCCCTGATCGATTGGTGATTCACAAGTCTTCCAACTTCTGGGAGCAGGAGACAGAAGGCTTCAAATCTGGCTCCGAAGACGTGAGACAGCGAGACTTCATCACCATCCGAGAACACCACCCAATTCGTCTCTTCAGCAACACGCAGTACCCGCCTCTGAGGGGTACAGTCGCCCTGCCACCTGGGAGAGAAGAGTACTACCTCTACACGAAGGGATTCATTCCAGAGATTTCCGCATACGCTGAGTCCGGCACACCAAACCCAATCGTCGTCCGTCCTCATGAAGAGGTGAACGCTACCTCGTACCGAGAAATCTGCGAGGAGATACTCTCGTTCTCGAAGCTCGATTGGAACAGCTCTGACTTCTGCAAGAAGCTCCCCGTGACAGTCGGGATCGCTGACGCTGTCAGCGATATTCTCGCAGAGCCCATGGCACAGAACCTACCCGACGGGGCGTTCCCGTACCACTACTACTATTATATGTGACCTCGCTCGCTAGAATTTTTATTGGAACAGAATGAGGGCAACTGACAAAGGAACACGTAAGTTCGCTGGCAACCCGCCCTACCGTTATGACGAGTTCTCTTATCACTGCCTCTAACGTCACTGCTTTCGGTCTCTTGTGTGATTTAGCTGGAGCAATTCTACTTGGTCCAAACATTGTTCGGCAATCGTACAAAGCCGCACAGGTGCGTAAACAGCTACAATATGAAGGGTATGAGCCGAATGATGTCATGACATCATTTTATCTAAACGATGAGCCAATCGAACATGAATCGCTCAAATCGTCGAAACAGCAACTTCGGGAGTTTGAGCGTGAATGGCTCTTACCAGCTATTGGGCTAGTGCTCCTCTGTATAGGATTCACAGTGCAATTCATCGCGGTTGCGTTCCTGTAACGAGATCAGTCGAAAGCTGCGATCGACAAGCTAGCTTCCATACCAGAATGTATAGTTAACCAACATCGAAGCCACCCACCATCACTTGTTGGTTAACTTTTCGTCTTAAGATAGATTTTGCAGTTCAAATCAGAGGTTCGCACCGAAACGGCCATAGAGCAGTAGTTTACCGAGAATCGGGTGACTTCAGAACTTGACGAGATCATGCAGAGAACTTCGTATATCGACATACGATTTATAAAACACTATTCTGCCGTTATAGCCTGTGTATCCTTCGATATAGGGAGAATTCGAGAATAAAGACACACTGTGTATTATCCCAGTTGTACACAGTAGATTTACGTGGGTCGCCGCCGTCGGTCGAGCACGAACCATGGAACCCGACGAGGGCGACGCTACACCCGGGGAAACACCGGTCGAGACGGCCATCCAGCAGTACCTCGACAGCGTCGAGGCTGGTAACTCCAGGAAAAACTTCGCGTCGACCCTCGCGACGTGGCGAACCTGGCTGCGCGAGGAGCGCGGTGTGACGGACCTCGAGGACCTGGACGTCCTCGACTGCCGCCGATACGCGCGTCATCTCAAAAAGCAGGCCCGCGACGGCGATTTGAAAGCGAGTACCGCGACCACCTACTACGCGTACGTCCGCGCGTTCCTCACGTTCTGCGTGGCCGACGAGCTCCTCGATACGAATCCGGCCAAAGCGAAGCGTGCCACCGACGAGCTCCCCGAGGATCTTGGTGACGCCGACCGACAGTTCTGGCGCGAAAAGGAGCGGCGGGCGATAACGCGCTACGTCGACGAACGTGTCGACCACGCCCTTGACGGGGGAGTGGACGTGAGTCGTGAGCGGGCCTTTCGCGACCGAGCAATCGTCTATCTCCTGGGACTCTCGGGCGTTCGCGGCGCGGAGGTGTTCGCTGAACCCTCGGACGACAAGCGCAACGGTATCACCTGGGGAGACGTCCAACTCGACTCCGGTGCCGTCCGCGTCCTCGGGAAGTCACGAGAGTACGAGTACGCACAACTTCCCGAGCGGGCCGCCACGGTACTAGAGCGGTACAGGACTGTCCTCGATCCACCGACCGACGAGTGGCCAGTCTTTCCCAGCGGGCACGCTCCGTCGAAATATCGCGCCGTTCGCGAGCAGCTGGCCCACGAGGGAATTTCGGACGACGAGATCGAGACCATCCTCGACGACAGTGATATCGACACAGTGCTCCGAGAACATGAGGTCGTCCCACCAGCGCTCTCGACGAACGGTGCTCGCAACCTGATGAAGCGGCTGTGTGAGGACGCGAACCTTGACGTCGACGGTGACTACCTGAAACCACACGGTGCTCGTCGAGGACTCGGCCACGAACTCTACGCGAGCGGCCACGCTGAACTCGCCCAATCAGCACTCCGACACGCGAGCATCGAGACGACCCACGAGTCGTACTCCGACATCCAAGCAGCTGAAACAGCGAAGCAAGTCGACGATCTTCTTGGCGAGTGAATCCACCAACGTATGGATGCAGCAGTAGGGCGTTGGTTGAGGAGGCTCCAGAATCCTAATGTTAATCCTAATATTAAGATTGTGGGTATTAGCTGCCTTTGGAGGGACTCCGAGATAATCCAGAGACGCACCTGAGAAAGTCCTATTTAGAGTATAGTGCCCGTATTATCTGAATCTGGCTCTACTCCTCCTAGAAATCGATAACACAGGTTAGACCCTATATGTCCTCTTGGGTTTATACCAAACATATGGGTCTCAGAGACCTGATCAAACAACGTCGGAGTAGAGTTCTCCCCGAAGAAGTGGGAGACGTAGCAGCAGACGTCATTCCGGGATTCTTCATCGAAGGCCAAGTTGCCCCGAAGTACAGAGAACACCTGCTAGAGAGCTATCGAAAGCGCGATGGGAATCCACCGAGGCGAGACGACAACGGACATCTCCGCTCGATTGACGAAACACGGATGGACAGGGCCTGGAACGATGTTGCCGAGGCTATGGATCGAAGTGAAGGCGATATTCGAGCCTGTGTTCTCAACATATACGAAGATGCTGGCGAGTATGAAACCAAACCGGCCCGCCTCCGTCACGATTTCAATGAAATACTGAATCGTGCCACGACCGAAATCGAGGATTGAGCCTGCCACGGCGTCTATCACTGTCGAGCCCGACCGGATTCCTGTTCACACGTAGCCTTTCGGACTGAGGATCCCCGATTGAGCGGGGCATAGTTAATCTTAAGAATAAGATTAAACCTTTGAGATTAGTAATCCGGTGATTGTGAAGTAGACTGGATCATCAGTGATTCACTACTAGTCGCCCCAGTGAACGACAGACCTGTATTGGGCTACAGAAGCACTAAGTAGTAGATAGCTTGTTTAATCTTATTCTTAAGATTAGATTCTGTGGTTTACGTCGTCTTGTCTCGCAGTCCCACTTGAGACTCACCAAAATCTACAAGAGTGTCGGTAGCTAAGAGCGACCATGGTAGCCCTCAGGGAACAAACTTCGGGGATGGAGCTTACAATCCCATTGCCGGTGCCGAACAACCGGCTATTCCGATACGCAGCAACAGGCGACATTCTCACACTGCTCGCAAACAACCCACATACACGGTTCAGCATCAGGGACATCCGACGGGCGACCGATCATAGCCCGAGCAGCGTGACCGATACAGTCGATCTGTTAGCTGAAACCGACCTCGTCCATATTACACGAGAAGGGAACAGGAAGCTCGTCCAGATCAATCGCGAACGCCTCACAAAGCCAGACGACCCAGTTCTCCAGATCCCGCAATCCGAGTTCCACGATCCGGTTCGAACCCTCGTGGACACGTTGCGCAGCCGGATCGACAACATTGCTGGCATCCTCGTCTTCGGCAGTGTCGCTCGTGGCGAGGCTGACCGGTCGAGCGACATTGACTGCTTTGTACTCGTCACCGATGAGAAGGCGACCGCCCAGCGAATCGCTCACGAAGTCGCACGCGACTTGGAGGAACAACGGTTCGCTGGCGACCGCTACCAGTTCCAGGTCCTCGCCGAATCGATGGAGAGCGTTTCCAACATCGGTGATCGACTCCGCGAGATTTTCACTGAGGGTATCGTTCTTTACGAGACTGAACACCTCCACACGGCCAAGCAAGAGGTCTTGACGAATGGACAGTAGTTACGTTGAAGACGCACTCACGGACGCCCAGCGAGCGTTCGAGCGTGAGCCATCCCACAAAGAATCCGGACTCGACACCGACGACGACGCACTCCTGCAGCTCCGGAAGGCATGTCGCCTCCTCGATGCAGCCCGTTTCCTGCGGACACAGAACGGGTACTATACCGTCGTCATCGAAAGTTCGTTCATCGCCATCGAGCGCAGTATTCACTTCTATCTACTCCACGCGACAGGGATGGACAGCACGGAGTTCGTCACCCATTCGGACGTCTACGAACGGGGTGCCGAGGCGAACTTGTACAGCAAGTCGCTGGGAGACCAGTTCCTCCAGCTCTGGCTAGAGAATCGCTCGAAAACCTACTATCGACAGGCCGTCGGCGGAGAGACACAGGCCGACGCCATGCTCGAGCTCGCGACCGCGGTTCATCAGTATATTCTCGACTATCTCTCGATCGGCCACGAGTGCATCTGTACCCGAGGTTGACAAGCTTAAGTCTAATATTAAGGTTAATCTATTATCTACGGCCTCTTTTATTGGCTCTGAGTGAAAGTAAGGTCAGGGCAAGGGTCGATCACGTGACGGTCTCGGGGTTGGATGAAGAGGGATTGGACGGAACCGCTCTACTAGAGGTCGGTTGGCGGGAGGAGGTCACAGAGGATGGGCGCTTGTTCGAGCAGGGAGTCGAAGAGGCGCTCAGTAGGCCGATATAACGCATGATGTTCATCAACGGTGCAGGTGGCCTCCTCATCGTCCGTCCACGCGAGGAAGCCACTGTCGAGAAGCGGAGCTAGCGTCGCATCCAGTACAGCACCGGTACGCCCAGACTCGACTTCGAGTGTATGACGTGGGAATTGGGACAGGAAAGTGCGGGTACAGCAACCTAGCACGTGGGCACGCCGGGCAGCGAATAACTCATTGAGTGCAGTACGATGAGTGCGAGTCCAATAATCGTCGAGTCTGACGTAGGTGCGGACAATCGGAGAGAGGTCATTGAGGGTGCCATTTGCGTGGACGATGCCGAGGTCGTTGAGGGCGTGTTGGTCGTGGGTGTCAAGAGACTCACCGAGCGGATGGAGAACAGTTTGGAGTGCATCGTGGTATCGCGACGTGAGAAATTCGCCAGCGACGACATGGGCGTTGCCGATATTCCGGGTTGGGTGGATTGCCTCGTGGTGATCGGGATCGCGATGGTCAACATGAGTTCGTGGGTAGGTCATGTAGCACCTCCCACAACGATGCGTCAGGCATTAACACTCCGAGCGTCCAAGAATGGCGACATCAGTTTCCATTCTGAACCGATGTTATACACTTAGCTATCAACGGGCGTCGAAAGAGCGTCGAAGGGAAGCGGCTACTGAACGGTCGGAGCGGATTCCAGGCCAGAAACAGCCTTCACAATATCAGTCAGGGCGTCCCGTGAGAGAGGGTCGATCTCTTCGCGGGCTCCGTCGACGGTATAGAGAATCGACGTCGAAATCTCACGCTCAGGATACAGCTCCCGAAGCACGTGATAGTAGACACTGAGTTGTTTTCGATACTCGGCTTCCGCGTGCCGACCACGGTCGGTCTTGTAGTCGACCACTTCGATGCGGTCGGCTCGAACGTGAACGAGATCGATGATCCCGGAGATCATCACGCGAGTCCCGTCGACGTCCAGCGGAAGGTAGGCGTCCTCCTCGACGAGCAGGTCGCCCGAAAGGCCGTCGAGAAACGACATCACGTGCTGTTTGTCGTCCCATCCGGGGTCGTCCCGATTCAGTTCTACATCATCGCCACGCGCGTACGCTTCCGCAAAGTCGTGGACGTCGGTACCGAACGCCTTCCCCATACCATCGTCGACGTCCTCGAAAACATCCTCACGCATCAGCGAATGTGGTGAGTGTCCGACCGGTCCCTCCGGTGTCGGTACCGTGATCAGCAACTCCGTCTGCTCGGTTTCGTCTACGGTGTCCGCATCAGGTTCAGTGTCCCACGCTTCGATTTCGACAGGGAGTTCTTCGAGGAACGTGTTTGGATCCTCCCCGGCCGAGAAGATAACGTGGCTCTCGGCGCGCGTAATCGCCACGTAGAGCAGTCGGCGCTCCTCGTCGTACTCCCTGGGCAAACACCGGCGGAGGACGTCAGTCCGCCAGTCATCGTACACGTGGGGGAGGCCGTCAGCCTCGGCGTAGCGTTTCCGCTGTCGGAGTCCGACCGGATCCTGAAACGTAATCGTTCCACTCCCGCCGCCCGATGGTGGGAATCGCCCACTGTTCATGTTGGCGAGAACGACGATGGGATGTTCGAGCCCCTTCGCTGCGTGAATCGTCTGGACCGTCACTGAGTTTGCACCGGCGTTCGCATGAACATCGTGGGTACTGCCCGCTTCGATGCCGCGCTCGATGAACCGGACAAGGTCTCCCCGAGTCAGTGTCGTCGCGGTGTGCACTGACTGAATCGTGTGGAGAACGACGTCGGCTGTAGCACCGTCGTACCCGTACCGCGAGAAGACGCGTTCGGCCACCCCGCCGAGCGTCTCCAGTTCTGCCAGCTTCTCGCGGAACGAGCGCATGTTCTCGGGATACGCCTCAGTCTCCAGAACGTGCTTGATCTCATCGAGTGTGTAGCCTGCTTGCTCGAGGACGACCGACCAGCCGCGATCGGTGTCGGATTCGAGGATGCGGAGCCACGCTAGCAGTAACTTCGCCTGAGGCGTGCGGAACAGCTCGATCCCGCCCTCGTACGCCATCGGCAATCCGTACTCCTCGGCGGTCTGCAGCAGGTCGCGGCCGAACTCTCGTGTTCGCGTGAGAACCGCGACGTCTCGATACTCGGGCGTCCGAAGCGACCCGTCATCGGCCTCAACCTGGTAGGCGTCGTTGCCGACGATATCCTGAATCTTCGCGACCACCGACTCGTGTTCCTCCGGGCTCGCGATCGCTTCGATCTGGGTGTTCTCGTGTTCGGTGTTGGTCGAGAGTGAGACGATTCGATCCTGGATGGCCTCGACATCGACGTTGTCCCGGTTCGCCGCCGGAACGAGTAGCCCGTGCTCCGAGAAGTCAAGGATCTCCTGGGTGGAGCGGTAGTTCTCGATAAGCTCGATGGTGTGAATCGGCCGGGTGTCGAAGGTGACCCGTTCGTGGTCGGCGTTCAGTTCGTCGACGAACCGATTGAGCCGGTCCTCGAAGGCAGTGATGTTCTCGACTTCGGCGTACTGGAAGCCGTAGATGCTCTGCTTCCAGTCGCCGACGACACAGAGGTTGTTCGTCCCCGCGAGCAGCAGCGTCAGCTTGAACTGGATCTCGCTGGAGTCCTGGAACTCGTCAACCATCGCGTAGTCGAACGCAATGGATTCACGAAGCGCGTGGTCCTCACAGAGCAGGACGAACGCGAACAATTGGAGGAACCCGAAGTTGAGGTAGTTCCGGCCGAGCGCGAATTCGAGGTACTCGTAGAAGACGTCGTGGACGAATGCCTTGAGTCCCTCACGGTCAGCGTCGAATACCATCCGAGCGACGGCATCGGGGACGCGCTTCGTGCCCTGCCCGCGAATCTCGGCCTTCTCAGGGGCGTTTGGCAGGTAGCACTTGTTCTTCCCATAGCGATTGAGCTTCGAGCGAAGCCGTGACTGCTTGCTCCCGCCATTCTGTGGCTCATTTACGTCATCGAACAGCGATTTGAACGCCTCAAAGTCGCCGTCGAGATACCGTTCGCCGTTCCGATACCAGCCGTCGGCTGTCGGGAACACACCCTTCGAGGCGAGTTGTGAGACGAGTCCGAGGAGTTCAGTCGGGTTCGAGACGATGCGGAAGTAGTCATCGTACTCGGGGTGGTCGTCGCTGAACCGGTCGATGAACTCTCCGAACAGGGCTTCCTCGACGAGGTCGTCCTCAACGATGCGCGTCGAGCCCGTGATGCGGTCGTCGATCCCGAGGTGCGTCGGCGCGGCATAGCCGTGCTCCTGGAGGAGATCGTGGCAGAGCGAATGGAACGTCTGGATCGGCGCGTCCGCGAGATCGCGCATTCCGTACTCGCAGTGGCCGACGATCCGGTCCTTCATCTCGGTTGCAGCGTTGTTCGTGAACGTCACCAGCAGCACGTCCTCAGGGGCGACGTCGTCCTCGTCGACGATGTTCGCATAGCGGCGCGTGATGGTGAACGTCTTCCCCGTGCCTGCGCCGGCGTCAACGAGGTATAAGCCGTCGGTGCTGTCGATGAGGTCCTGCTGTTGAGGGTTGGGGTCAGTCATGGTCAAGAAGGAGGTCGCGGTTGTCCACGCGACGGTAGTTCGGTTCACCGGCGAGTCCGTTCACAGGGAAGCGTTCTTCGCCAGCACGTCGGTGGTTAAGTTCCGTCATACGCTCGGTGACGAACGTCTCGAAGCCGTCGAGATCCTCTTCGAAGTAGTTCTGACTCCGAACTCGTGCCAGCTGACGAAGCAGCTGTTTACAGCCCGACGAGACGTATTTGTACTCGCCGACACACTCCTGGAGTCGAGTTTGCATCGCCTGCCCGAACTCGGAGTCGATGAGTTCGTCACTATCGCGTGTCGCCGGTAGCGGGACCGACTCGAACGCGGCTTGATAATCAGTGTACTCAATCTTCGAGAGCGTCTTCTGGCAATTCTTCGCCCCGTCATCGCGGAGCTTCTCGAACGTCGCTCGCGACCGGGCGTGCTCCTCGAACTGGGTCGGATAATACTCAACGGTCGTCAGCGTCTCATCTAAGTCCGCCTCGCCGGCGACGACGTCGTCGAGCGTCTCGAGAAAGTGGAAGAACGTGAACTGTAGGCGCTCGCCTGGGCGCTCACTTCGGCGGTGGGCGAGATAGAGAAGTGCCTGGAAGTTCGGCGTATCGCTCGGTGGATCGAGCGCGGAGTTCTTGACGACGCGAGACGCTCGTTTCCGACTCCCACTCTTGTAGTCGAGGAGGTGAGTCGGACCATGAACGAGGTCGATCTTACCCTTCAGTCCGAGATCCTCGTTCTCGAACCAGCGCTCCGTGAACGGCGAGTCGACTTCCCTGTCAAAATGGGCCGCGAAGAAATTCTGCCCCCACCCGCTGTTCGGAGTGAGCAGGTCGTCGCCTTCCGGGGTGCGTTCGTCGAGCAGCTCGACGATGGTTTCGAGCCCGATCCGGTACTTGGTACGGCGCGTTGGACGGTCGACGCGGCGAACGAACGATTCCGCCTCCTCAAGCATTACGTCGACGAGGTCTTCGATGGTCTCCTCGTCGATCAGGTCGGGATGATTGACGTAGAACTCGGCGAAGTCGTGGAAGAGATTCCCCTCCTTGAAGTAGTCCTTATCGGGGCCGTCGACGAGCCGACTGAAGAGGTAGTCACGGGGGCTGTTGACGTACGTACTCAGACTGGACTGGCTGACGGTGTCGATCTGCGTCGGTGAGACGTCGAGCGATTCCTTCTCGAACCCATCTTTGGTCGCACTGAAGGTCCGTCCGTGAGTCACCGTGTCGAGATCGCTGAACCGTTCGAAGTCATCATCAAGGAGGTCCTCGAAGTAGAGACACGGCGTTGCGGGTGAGCCGCCGATCGTGTCCTGAACGAGGTAATACTGTTCGACGCCGTTCTGGAGGAGGAGCTGAAACTGCGTCAGGTTCCGAGTGAATTCGGCGTCACGGTCGACCCACGGACGACGTGGTGGAGAGTGAGTCCACGCTTCGTCGAGGCCGAGGTAGAATACGACGGGGCGGTCTACGTAGGCTGCTGACTTTGCGTCGGCCAGGAGAACCCCTTCGTCTTCGCGGTCGACGGGGACTTCGTAGCTCTGGAGGTAGTATTCGAGTCGATCAATGCCCTGTCTGGTGACGTCGTCGGTAGCGATACCGAGCGCCTCGAGTTCATCTCGGAACGCATCGAGGCTGATCCCGGCCTGTCGTTCGTATGCAGTAAGTGCTCCAGCGAACGTTGTCTCGCCGATTTCCGCGCTGAACTCCTGGAACCACGTGAGACTGTCGGCGTCGACATCGTGTTGCCGTTTGTCGTCGTGTTCAACGTCGACATCGATACCGAGGTTGGAGAGGACTGAACGAATTGTCTTCACACGCGTCTCTGTCCCGCGAGTAGCGGCGCGAAGGAACTGGACGAATCCGCGGTGATGCTGTTCGTCAGCGAACCCTGGGCCACCGATGAACGGAATATCGGCGGCTTCGAGCGCGCTCGGGACGAACGTTGCATATTCACTCCCGCGATCCGCGACGACCGCGACGTCCTCCGCATTGTCGGCGGAGACGATGCCGAGCACAGCGTCGACGATTGCGGTACTTGAATCGAAGATGTGGAACGGCGGTCGGTCGAATGCGGCATCGGTGAATGGATCGAACGTATCGTACTGCGTGGGGAGAATCGATCGTTCGAGAGTCGTGAGCTGGTCGTGGCCGACGACGGCGACGTCTTTGCTGTCGTCGATTTGGTACTCGCCGAGTCGCCGAGAAGTCGTATCGAGCGTTGAGAGCTGGTCGACGGTGGTTTCCGTCGCGGTGTCGGCGTATGCGTCGTAGTCGAGAACGGCATCGACGCGTCCCTGGTGCTCCCAGCATTGGAGCGTGTTGCCGATCGCGTATGCAGCCTGCTTCCACTCCAGGTCGGTGGTCGTAACGAGTTCGAGAAAGGCACTCCGGTCCTCGGCGCGTTCGCGACGGCCTGCTGCGAGTCGACGCGGCGTGATGGCAAATATACCGAGATGAGCGCGGTCAAGACGTCGGTTCAGCCCACTGGCAAGCGGCGCATCAGGAACGATGACGAGGTCATAGTCTCGGACTTCGTCGTAGAGGGAGTCAAGTGGTTTCGCCCGCGTAACTGGCACGGCAACAACAACTCAGCCAATAATTCATATAATTATCGCCAAGTGTGTATTTGATAGCGATCACTTGGTATCGATGAGAAAGAAGTCGCCGGCTAAGACATCAATCCCCTTCATTCGCGGAGAAGTGGGTCGGGAAGCGCAGGACAGTCGTAATCGAAGGCCCCCGTTTAACCAACAAAATTAAGCCTTCGAGCCCCATCTGTTGGTTAAAGTGCTCCCATGTCGTACACAGAACCAGCGACCCCACTCGAGGTACCCGGAGAAGTAGCGTCCTCACTCGAGGAGTGTAATGCGGAAACGCTCCGATCTATCGCCAAGTATGCTGATGCACTCGCGGAGTATCGAGAGCGGGAGGCGCGGTTGAACGAAGCTGATGATGAAGACGATCCTTCAGAACGGCCTGAGGATTTGCCTGAAGACGTCCCTACCAAAGCCACACTGACTGAGAAGGAGATCAACGGAAATCGGTATTACTACTGGCAGTGGAGAGAGGGTGACAAAATCAAATCTCAATACAAAGGACCAGTGAATCCGAGCGAGTAATAATTAACCAACAGGTGCAGAATACTGGCGTGTCTGTTGGTTAACCTTGTGGACTTGTTGCTGCCGGTTCCAGTATCAATATCTTACCGTAGAATGGATGTCTTCCGCGTATTCGAGAGAATCAGATTTCGATAGTGACTCGATTCTGAGAGTAGCTGAAACGGCCGTAGTTAATCTTAAGATTAATATTCAGATTAGATTTAAGTCGGTTCAGTATGTGGAGCCACTATGAGCGACCAATTCACCGAGGCCCTCGATAAAACAGAGGAGGCACAGGAGACCTATGCGAATCAACTCGGGATCAAGCCAGAGCGAATTCCGTTCACGGCTGAAACACTTCCTGACGCGAGTATTGCGGTGCGTGCGAATCAAGATCTACTCAACGAAGTCGCGAGCCACATCCTGAATCGAGCAGGCCACATCTCGATCATCGATGAACGGGGCGCTGGGAAATCTCACTTCCGTGATCTCGTGTACGATGCTCTTTCAGATGGNAATCGAGCAGGCCACATCTCGATCATCGATGAACGGGGCGCTGGGAAATCTCACTTCCGTGATCTCGTGTACGATGCTCTTTCAGATGGCCCTCGGAGCGAGGAGTTCCGAGTCGCTCGAATACGCGAAGTGGAGTCCATCACGACACGTCGCTTCTATACACGCCTTCTCGACGAGCTCAGCGAGTACGATGACCTCGAGATTCCAGAGTCTTACCCTCACGCCACAGACGAAGTTCGACAGCTCGTCGAGGAGGTTGCCGACCAGCTCGAAGCCCTCGATATCGCGTGTATTATTCAGGTCGACCAACTCGAGGATGCAGCTCGGAATACACGGACCTTCGAGCAGCTACTAGCCGCGTTGCAGAGTGTCGGTGACCTCGGAGAAAGTGAACCAGTTTTCATTCTCTTCCTGTTCGGAACAGAGCGTGCTGGTGATCGAATCGACGAACTGCGCGAGACACTCAGTTCGCGACTCGTCGCGAANACAGAGCGTGCTGGTGATCGAATCGACGAACTGCGCGAGACACTCAGTTCGCGACTCGTCGCGAAGGATCGGACGCTGGAACGGTTCGGGTTCGCAGAAACAGAAGAACTCATCGCCAGATGGCTTGCCTGGGCCCGTGAGGAAGAGTACGATTCTGGATATCCGTCCGACCCCTACACGGCGAGTGCCATCGAGACTGTCGTCGAAGTCAGCGATGGGACTCCGCGTAATACTCGACAGAAGTGCTATCATGCATTCCGGGCTGGTGCGCAGCAATTCGCAGCCGAACAAGACGTCCAAATCACGGACGAGACGTTAGACGAATATCTTTAATATTAAGCTTAAGAATAAGAGCGTATGAGCAACGACAATCCATTCGGCGAAGCGATGGATGACGCAGCGGAGGAAAAAGACCGAGTGGACCAGCAAGGTTCGTCGGACTTCGATACAGAACCTTACTACGACGCACTCAACACTGGCGTGAAGGACCACACAATAGGCGTCTCGGTAAGCGAAGAGATGCATCAGTTCTGGCGTGAACTCCAGGACACGGATGATGTCGACGTCAATCCAGCCCAGTCCATTCGTAATCATCTCGAGAATCTCGCCCATCGTCACCCGGACGTATTCGAACGAGCCATGCGGAAACTCGAAATCGATCGGGAGATGTGACCGACGCCCTTAACCAACAGGCCTATCGGAAGACATCTCCGCGTTGGTTAACTGGCAAGAGAGACTCAGATTGTCTTGCAGTTGGTGACTCGCGGACAGTACGCATCGACTCTGCAGTGACGTAGAATCCGATGAATTGCATCCTAATCGCCAGGATGCGGAGGCTCACCTCTATCGACTTGTTCACCGAGACCACGCGCGTACACAGAGTCACCTCTATCGATTTGTTCAGGGGCGTAGCTATGGGCAGTTCGATCATTGAGGAGAGACATTCCCGAATTGCAGGATGGAATTATGAACGCGGAAAGCCTTGCTGGGGAACGGATTCTGCATATTACGGTACTGACTTTGGAACCACCCTCTCACCCCTATCGATTTGTTCTCCCGGGAAAGAGCACCACCGGGGCAGTTTGACGCCAGTGGAAGTAATGAGAGATACCGTGATTGGGAGCTATAACCCATATTTTCTGCTTTTTTAAGACTGTTTTCGACTTTTTCGGGAGACGAGGACGATGTAGAACAAATCGATAGGGGAGACTGACCGAGTTCAGAAGCAAGTCTAAGGACTTGTATTGGAGATGTAGAGGCTGACCACACCCACGTTACAGGAACCTGTTTAAGTCAAGAAACGAAGCCAAATCGAACGACTCCAATTGATCAGAACAAATCGATAGGGGTGTGTCTACTCTAGCTAGTCTAGTACTAGAACTAGAAGAAAGAAGAATAGATAGAGAAGACAACAGCTCATCCAACGATAATTCGGCTTTGGGGTGGCGACAGCGTGATCAACATCGAGTGACCCCTACCCCTCCTTTGTGGGTAGAACAAATCGATAGGGGTGAGAGGGTGTTGTTCATTTCTCGTGATGTCGTCCAAAGAAAGCCTCTCTAACAAATCGTCGGAGGTCTGCGAGCAGAACGCTATAACTCGTTGATTCTGTACCGATGAGCCTCATAACGGTAGAAAAGAAATCGACAGGGGAATCTTTTAGTATCCTGATAGAGTGGGGTGGGGTATGCCCACGGATCCTGGTCCCGAGGAAACACCCGAGTCCACGGGTTCTATTAAAGATCTCATCCTCGAGCAGGAAGAAGCCGCGAGTCTCATCAAGAACCGTTCTCTTCTCGAACCGAACGAGATCGTCGACGAGGAACGTATCGTCGGTCGCGACTCCCAGCTCACCGACATCACCCAGCATCTTCGAGTCGCGATTAGTAATGAGCGCCCTCCAAACCTCTTCCTCTACGGGCCGTCAGGGACTGGAAAATCGCTCATCATTAACGCCGTCTGTTCGAACATCCTCGAACTCTGTGAAAGTCGTGACATCAGATTCGGCGTAATCCAGATGAACTGCCAGAACGTCGGGACTCTCGGCTCAGCCGTTTACGAGCTAGCCCGAAAAGTCGCGAACGACGTCGGAGCGACCGTTGAGGTCCCAGAACACGGTATCCCGAACAAGAAGAAATGGCGAGAACTCTACCGCCTTATTAACGAACACTACGATACTGTCGTCTTCATCCTCGATGAACTTGATATGCTCGTCGGTCGCCGAGATATGGACGAGCCGGCCTTCTCCCGTCTTCTGTACCAGCTTTCTCGCGCAGGGAGTACGGACGAGATCACCGCCCAAGTCTCTGTAACCGCCATCACTAACGACACAAAGATGATGGAGAACGTTGGCAGTCGAGCACTTAGTTCGTTCACGCCGGAGGACGTCCACTTCAGCGACTATGATGCCAACCAGCTCCGAGAGATTCTTTGGGCTCGGGAAGATGCTTTCCACGAAAACGCACTCAGTAACGACGTGATTCCGCTAGCTGCCGCGTTCGCTGCACAAACGAACGGGGACGCACGGAAGGCGATCGACCTCATGCGAACAGCAGGGTCGATCGCTGAGAAAGCAAATGCGGACCAGGTTCGCGAAGAGCACATCCGAGAAGCCCAAGACAAAGTCGAGAAGAACCGCGTACTCGAAGTGACTCGTGGGATTAGCACCCAGAAGAAGCTCTGTCTCTTTGCGACTGCTGCGGTTGCTCGGGAAACCGGGACTGGTGCAGCGAAAAGTCCGCTCGGCTATCGCGTGTATCAGTATCTGACGGGGACACTCGATGCAGATCAGTATCACCAGGAGACGTATGTGAACAAGATGAAGGAACTCACGACGTATTCCTTGGTTGAGACCGAGCGGAAAAGTCAGGGACCGCATTCGGGAAGCTACCTCGAGTTTACGTTTGGAGAGAACCCGAACACCATCATCGAGACACTTCGAGAAGATTCGCGACTGAAGGACGTCAACGTGGACGAACTACGGACCGTCGTGAAGGCTCAGATCAATAAGTAGCTTCTTCTCGGAACAAATCGATAGGGGCGAGGGTGCGGTGACGACCTAGCTCACCCGACATCGAGAACAAGTCGATAGAGGTGTGCCCAGGTGTTTGGTGGTTTCTCACACAACAAATCGATAGGGGCGTCTGTCTCACTCTAATCTACGGTATTCTCAGGCGACATTTGTTCTATACTGTCCTCGAAATATGGGGCACGAGTGGTGCCGCTCCGCCAGCCTACTGGCGGAGTCGATTCACTAGTCTACGCTCATATTCATGTAGCCGCCTTTAACGACTTCCTCGAAGGGATCTCCACGAACCAGGGATTCAGCGTCCGACACATCTTCGAGTACTATCTCAGAGACGAACCGCGTCTCTGACGCCCAGTTGGGTGTCCCTGGCTCAGGAACATGGACGAGCCGGATCACATATGACCGATCTCCTCGGAGGAATGCCTTGCAGCGACGGTATTCGTTGGTCGTTAGTCGGAAGTGGAACGGTGGGGTACGGCCGCCGACCGCCTTCACCTCGACGGGAACGAACTGGCTGATATCGAACTCTCGCCGTGGACCTGATAATGGACCGAATGGGTCGATTACGTCGAACCCGGGGCCCTGTTCAAGCGTGACGTTACAGAGTCTGACCAGTGGGTGATCCCGAAGCCGTCCATCTCCAAGGTGATCACGCCAGTCGACGATAGATTCCCGCGTTAACCCACCGCCCGACAAGAGCGGTAGTAGCTCCTGGTCCCAGACTCGGTCGAGATGCCAGTTGTGATCGCCGTTCTGCTGATCGTCGTGCAACGCGCGGAACGTCGAGCGGACCGGCCGAATCATTCCGATGGGCTGGTCGTCAAGCCAACGAGCAGCATCATCCAGAATCGCGACGAGCGTTGCAGCCTCACCCTGCTGACCACGACCACGATACTGCGTACTCCCACCGCCACCGCCACTGCCAGTTGTCCTCGTCTCGCGTCGCCAGGTAACACGTTTCGTCCACAACTGCTGGCGAACCAGTTACGTCCGGAATCGTCTCCGTCCACTGGATCGATCCATCGGAGCGGGCGAGGGCTGTCAGGGTCGCCTGCTCGTAGTCCGGACCACGTGTAACGGCCAGGAGCGTCTCATCTGCGAGTGCGACTCCGACAGCGCGGCCTGTTTCGAGGTGCACGTCAAGTTGCTGTTCGCCAGATTCAGCGTCGAACCCTGCAAGGTAGACGTCCGAGTTCTCGGCGTCATCCCGCGACTCGACATAGGCGAGGTAGACACGCACCGGGCCGACGATCGGTGCCGTTGCGCCATGTAGGTCCTTCCCTGGACGCCGAAGCCAGGCGACGTCGACATCGCCGTGTGGGACTGTGGAGGCCGCGTAGCCGGTTCGGCCGCCATCGTGTCCTTCCAAGAGCCAGTGACCGGCCGCCGTGTAGCTCGCAGTGTACTCGTCGTTCGTGAACGGCTTCGGAACCGACCCCCTACGTGAGAGCCCGGGAACGTTCGGGGCGGTACACCCGGCGAGAGACAGCACACTTCCGCCAGCCACAGTCTGTCGGAGGAGGTACCGACGCGTCAGCGAGACCATATGAACAGTGGACAACACTGTGTCAAACATCTTCTGGAGGGACAAACAACTGCTAGCGTCGGTTGCGGTCTCCTCGAAAGCCCCCGAACGCTCGCCGGCTGCGTCTGGCGATACTGTGGTCTCGCTGAGTCCCGCTCGCACTGCTCACGGGACCCTCGCTGCGCGCCTCGTTCCTGCGGTGGTTGCGTCGCCGGGGCACGTCGAGCGTCCGGCCCCTTTCACTCCCACCCGGTGTGGGGTGGTTAGCATCGCTGCTTCACTGTCTGCTAAGGTGTGACGACTCGGTACGCCCGCTCGCCGTCCGGTCGGCCGGCCGCCTACACTCGGCTCACGCTGTTCGCCTCGGCACGCCGCGGGACTCCCAGTAGTCGTCCCGCGCGTCGTTCGCTTCTCCCGAAGCGCCAGCGGGTTAGTCAGTCGACGCCTGCGCGCCAGTCGGTGCTCGTCGTCGACGAGACTAACTCCGCTGGCCACTCGGACCGGCCTGTCCGGCGCGCGTGCTTGTCTGTGGAGCCTTCCGTGAGCGCTCTCGCTCGCGCCCCAGGGGGCGCTCACGAAGGCGCGAGCGAGAGCGCGTAGACGGGTCTGTCGGGTGACGTTGTGAGAAGTCCGCGATGTAGGAGCATCGCGGTGTTGGGCGCGTGAGCGCCTTCAGGAACGTGTGAGTTCCAATGTCAAGTAACAACGCAACCAGTAATGTAGTTTCGGTGGATGAACAGGCGTTCGAAAACGCGGATGAAGCAGCGGTCGACGAGGACGGCTTCGAGGTCGTCGATGAGACGCCGGAATTCAGAGCGACAGTGCAGATGGAAGTGCAAGCGAAGGTGGACGCGAACCACCCGGATGGAATCGTCGAT
Source organism: Halogeometricum pallidum JCM 14848 (assembly GCF_000337095.1). GTDB lineage: Archaea > Halobacteriota > Halobacteria > Halobacteriales > Haloferacaceae > Halogeometricum > Halogeometricum pallidum. The sequence continues at coordinate 50,058 of NZ_AOIV01000036.1, read as the reverse complement.
ACCGATGACGAACGGATCTACGGAGCAACCCTCGAACAGGAAGAGCGCATTCGAGGTCGTGAGGAAGAGCTAGAGCGCATCAGTGCACGAGCGACGTTCGGAACGCAAGCGGGACGAGAGAAGCGGTCGCGAGACGTGGCGGTGAGACAGAGTGTGGAGCGACGGACGACGTTCCAGAAGCGAGCGGCGAGCGTGGATGTGTGGGCCGACCCGGATAGAGCCGATCCACGTGAAGAACTGTCCCAGGAGCAGTTGGCAGCGGTGAACACCCAGGCGATGCGGTTGAGCGAGAAACTCGATGGCTGGTCGCGAGCGGCGATTGGGCGGCGACTCGGTGAGGCCGTGATCGGTGGCAAGGACATGATGAGCGCGGTCGTCAGTGTGTTCGAGGAGTTGCAGACGGCGCCGGGGCAGGTGGTTCCGATTGGGAAGCTCGAGGACGTGAATCGCAAAGAGGTACGCATCGAAGGGCGTGTCGAGACGCTGTGGGTGCCCTCACATCCAAGTATCGCTCAAGTGGGCCTCATCGCGGACGACAGTGGGAAAACCCGAGTGACAGTCTGGAAAGCGTCGAATGCACCCCTAATGGACGAGGGCGAGCAGGTGCGCATCGATGGCGCGGCTCGGAACTGGTACGAAGGGCGCGTTTCACTGGCCGTCACCGGGTGGTCGAGTCTCACCTTCCCTGAGCGCGGTCGGTGGTGGGAATAACCGGTTGTCGTGGCCTTCTTTTTTGCTATGTGCCCGTTCGCCCGCTTCCCGCCACCCCACCCAACCTCCACGTTCCGGGCGGCTTACCAGCCGCCGGGCTTTCGCTACAGCTTGGTGGTGGATTCACTCCGTATGGGCGGTCTTGGATTGTTCTGAGTTGAGACTCACCGTTTGATTTCGCGATGACAGCCGTAAGGAAGCCAACGACTAAGCAGACACTCTGTTATGTCGCTATCATGAGCGCCCTCCAATTGAATCGCCGCGCAGTACTCGCTAGCGCTGGCGCGGGGCTCGGACTGGGGAGTCTCACCCAGCTGAGCACGTCAACGTCACCACCAGTAGAAGGGTCGTGGCCGCTCGGTCGAGGCGATCCACAGAACACGGCCTATACGACCGACAGCGGGCCAACGAAATCGGTGACCGTCTCGTGGACGTACGAAAAGCATCTCAGCTCTGTCAAAGCTCCAGTTATCGCAGATGGGACGGTCTATCTCGGATTCCACGACGAGGTATCCGCGTTCGTTGCATTGGACGCAGCAACTGGCACCGAGCAGTGGCGTACCAAACTCGGGGACGGGTCAGCGGTCGGCTTCCCAGATGCGGCTGCCGCTGTCGTAGACGATCTTGTTCTTGCTCCGTTCGGGGACCACCTGTTCGCGTTCGACCGCGAGAACGGAGAGATCCAGTGGGAGCGGCAGTTTGAGGACGAAATCGATGCTTCGACTATTGTCGATGGTGTCGCCTATCTCGTCATCAGAGGCAGTGGTGCCCTCGTCGCTCTCGATAGCAAGACAGGTGAGACGATGTGGGAACAGTCAATCGGAGCGTGGGCCGACGGTGCAGTCGCTGTCTCAGAGAACCGAGTGTACGCAGTCGCCACGACAGCGGATGAAACCGGTGCAGTCGTCGCCCTCGATGCGACGACTGGGGAGAAACAGTGGCAGTACACGAGCTCACACCGGCTCGCCGGGACACCGGCCGTTGCGAAGGGAACTGTCTACGCCAGTGACGCCCGTGGAGTCCACGCGATTTCGAGTGAGGATGGATCCCGTCGCTGGCGGTTCGAGGGCCAGCCGATCAAAGACCACGAATGGGGGAATTTCAGTTACGATGGGTCTGCCCCTGCAGTCGCCAACGGGACGGTCTACACCGGTGCGGCCGATGAGCGCGTGTACGCACTTGACGCCGACTCCGGTGAGAAACGCTGGGAATTCTGGACGTGGAACAATGTGACCGGCGAACCCGTTGTCACCGACGACGCAGTCTATGTCGGGAGTGAAGATTCACTCATCTACGCACTCGACGTTGAGGGTGGGACACGGTACTGGGAGTTCGACACCACGGGACGCATCAGAGGGACCGGTGGAGCAGTTGTCGACGGCCGGCTGTATATCTCGACGTTCTCCGATGGGCTCTATGTCTTGGAGGAAGCATGAATCGCCGTTCGTTCATTGGTGTGCTTGCGGGAGGTCTTACTGCCACGGCGGGCTGTCTCGGTGGATCAGGTGTGACGGGGTCAAGCGCCGAGCACATTGAACCGCGCCGGAACCGCGAGCAACGGCCGACTATCGTCGCATTCGACGAAGCTGAGAGTGCTGTTTACATCACTGGCCACATGGCCTACGGATCGAGTAGTTGTAACAAGGTCGGGATTGCGTCGACGGCGTACGATGCGAAAGCGAACTCGCTCCGTGTCGTCATGGAATCGCAATCCGAGAATTCGCTTCCCTTCCTCCCGTTCGCCTGTACCGCAGACATGGCCGCAACATGGTACCGTGCGACTGTCCAATTCGCGGGTGAGTTGCCACAAAAGGTGACCGTCGTCGAACGGCGTGGCTCCAGCGAGGACGTACGGGTGGTCAACCGCCGTGAGCAACGTCAGCTATGTACTACGGATCATCCTCCAGATTCGACGGAAGCGAAGGAAGCGCACTGGACCTGTCCCGAACAGTATGTGGCGAACTCTACGAACCAGTAGTCGGTCAAGCGGTCGATTTGACGGCCAGTGTTGGGGCGAGCCCCACGGTAGGCAGTTGCTCAGTCTGTGACTTCTAGCCGCCATCGATGACGTTTCAGTTGTCGTGCTGAATAGAACGTGCGAGTCCTTCAGACCAGAACAGATCGGATTACCTGCTTGGAAACCACCCGAGACGAGAATACACGTATTCTCTCGTTGATACTTCCACAAAGCATATTTTCACTGAATAGGTTGCCAGTTGTATGAATCGTGTTCCACAGAATCAAACAGTCCCTCAATTGAATCGTCTCGGAGGAATACTGATTGTATTCGCACTCGTAACTGTCGTCATTTCCTACCCACCGCCCGCTACCGGAATCAGGCCTCTTTTCGGCTTTGGGAATCTGTTCCTGCCGCTCTTCATCGCAGCAGGTTCGCTTGTGATCGCCACCGTCGGTGGCATACTTCTTGCTCGTAACATTGCGAGTGCACAAACAGAACGGGGCCGACGACTCGCTATCAGCGCCTTGATACCCGCTAGTGCTGTGGCTGTTGTTGGTGCGTACCTCGCTGTTGTAGCTGGGTTTGACCCGAGTACTCCCATCATCATCGGCGTCTTGACAATCGCGGCTGTAGGTGGGTTAATAAGCGAACTTGTCAATTGAACGTCCGCACCTATCTGTTGATGTGCTGATTTCACCCTCGAGATTCAGCACGCAGCTTCTGACAGCGTCCGGTGAGGTTTCTGTGGTCGTGCTGAATACAGCGCGCAAGTCGCTCAGAGACAGACAAAACCGTTGGGTTCATACTACTATTGATGAAATATATTGTACAGATGACGGATGGCCCCTCCAGACGCCGTGCTCTCCAGCTGTTTGGGACAACTTGTGGCATTTCCCTTTTGTCCGGGTGTAACTCGACTCAGAGTTTCACATCGTCTCCGTTTGTTCCACAGTTCGATGCCAGGTACACTACGAACCAACCAACAGAGGCAGTCGTGGCATCAAGCATAACGACGCAAACTGGGCCACCTTACTATGCAACTCTCATTACAACCGAGGAACAGGCTGACGAGTTGCTACGGATCGAGACCCTCCCTGAGCACGCCCACTCAGAGTGGCAGTCGATAAACTATGAAGAAGAGTTTGTTGCAGTCTTCCTGTCTCGATTTGATCTCGGAGGACCATCCGGGAGCAAGCCTGCGTCGTCCATCGAAGAGGACACGTTCGTCTTCTCCCTCAATGGGATGGATGGTGAGTTCTACTATCAAAATCACATCTACACCATACTTGAGAGATGGACGCTCAATGGCGCTGATGCCCCGCAAGAGAGTGTCGTGAAACTCAACTATGGAGAGTGACCGACACACCCTCTGAGTGTTGCACGTGAAATCTGACAGCGATTGGTGAGCTTTGTACGGTCGTGCTGAACTCAGCGCGCATAGTCAGCATCGTAATCTCTGAACCAATCAGTCACGAGAATAGCCGGGGATTGAGATAGTGTCACGAGTATTGCTCAAGTTGGCAAACACATCCCCTGCCCGTTTGACGACTACTTCAAACTGAAGAGTATCGTTTCCGACAGCGTCATTCAGAGTATTTGCCGAGACGACTTCGAGATTATCGTGGGTCTGGGAGTGAGCTGTTAAACTATAGAACCCAGAGCCAGTCTCAAAATCATCTACAATGACTGTGTCACCAGATTCAGGAAGGTCGTAGCTGCCCCAAACGGGCCGTTCAGTAGAACCATCGCGTGGTGCATAAACAAGGGTCAAATCCATCTGCTCAGGTTGTCCTGTGTCTGATCGGAGAACGATTCGGTCAACCGTTGCCTGTCCTTCATCTGAGGACGAAGAACAACCAGCAAGTCCAGATAACGTTACCAAACCAAGTGTCCCAGAGAGGAGGGCTCGACGACGCATATTCAATCAAAAGTTTTGATGCATAAAATATCTTGCTGAACTGAAATTTACAGTCAAACATGCATGCTCACTGTGCTGAATTTTCCCTCTAAGTTCAGCACGCACCTTCTGTCACCACTTGGAGAGGCGACGAGACCGCAGTGTTGTTTTTCTGCCCCTGAGGGGTGAGGGGCGCAGAGAGATTCGCGATTCGTCTAGTGTCCCTCGTGAGTACCATGGCAACCAGAGACATCTACGAAACGAGCTTCGACGAAGACGTCCAGTGTGAATCCAGTTCGAACACCTGTCCCGAATGCAACGGCCACGTGGCGACCAACGCAGTGGAAACAGTTTGTGAAGACTGTGGGCTGGTCATCGCAGACCAGCAGATCGACCACGGCCCCGAGTGGCGCTCGTTCGAAGACGACAACAGCAATCGCGAACGGACAGGTGCTCCACTCACAGCGGCCCGTCACGACCGGGGCTTATCGACCACGATCGGGCGCAGAACCGATGGGAAGGGACGCACGCTCTCAGGGTCGAAACGATGTCAGCTTGCCCGACTGCGACGTGAGCAGACGCGGGGGCGGTTCCAGTCGAAAGCCGAGCGCAACCTCGCACACGGGTTAGGTGAAGTTCGAAGAGTCGCAAGCGCTCTCGGACTTGCTAGTTCGATTCGTGACCAGGCGTGTCAGCTCTTTCGCAGTGCCCAACGCGAGGACCTCTTGCTTGGCCGGTCGATCGAAGCGATGGCCGCCGCCAGCGTCTACGGGGTCTGTCGGTGTCACGGACGACCACTCGCCCGTGATGACCTCGTCGACATTGCTCGAGTCGACCACTCGAGTATCACGAACGCGTACAAAACGCTCAACAGAGAGTTGGGACTCCCGACACAGCCCGTCGCCCCACAATCGCTCATTCCGAAACTCGCCTCGGAACTCAATGTCAATTCACGGGTTCGTCGTCGAGCGCGGACGCTTGCCGAGCGTGCGCATGAGACGTCCATTACGAACGGCTCTCAGCCGTCTGGGGTTGCTGCAGCCTGTCTCTATCTCGCCAGTCGTGAACACGGAGAGTCGCTGACACAGGCACAGGTTGCAGCGGCCGCCGGAACGACGCCGGCGACACTTCGAGCGCGACGTACAGAACTTACCAAGCTGGTCGACGGGGAGGTCCAAGTCGCATCAGCGTAGGGTTCTCCGAGTGAGGACAGCGTCGACAGACAAGACGAGTGCTTCTGTGGCCGAACGCAACCCGAGTGCGGTTCGTCGAGGCAGTCTCGATATTGAAATACGAGGACGGATAAAATCGAGACAAGCCGATGACTGACCACTACGTCGACCACGAAGCACTCCGTCCGGTGGGTGAAGCAACCCGGGCGGCGGATTGCGAACTCGGTGCTCGATTCGACGCTCAAAATCGAGAAGAGTCTCTCGTAGGCTACCCGGCCGAGAATTACCAGCGAGAGACCAATTGTGCCTCTTGTGGGACGTCGATTCCGCCGGGGCAGCCAAAGTGCCGATTCTGTCTCACCCACCATCTCGATCCATCGGACGAGCAGCGTCACTCGGACACTGGGTTGTCGCTCTTGCACGTCGTGCACCTGTTCGTCGAGTCGTCGACGTACTACGGCGCCGTCGCAAAAGGAGCCGCCGCAGCGAGACTGCTTGTGACGAATTCGTTTGATCCCGTCGTCGACGAGTGCCAGCTCATCTACGACTTCGACGAGGCGCCTGCCGCACAGGTGACCGACGAATGGCCTGTACTCCCCGACGCGATGGGAACCACCTCGGAATGCGGTAAGGAGGCGCTTGCGGTCGCTCGTGAACGAACGGCTTGGGGAAACACCACTCGCTCAGCGACTGAACACGCGACGTACCTCTACGACGAAAGCGGGAGCCCCATTCAGGATGAAGCGCACCTCTCGGCACTCCTCGAGAGCACAGGCGACGATGGCTGGCTCGTTCCAGCGATTGCACTCCAACGCTCACCCGTAGAGACGCGTTCGGAGTCTCAAGAACACCAGATACCAACGAAGCGGTCGCTGCAGTGTCGAGAGACCACACATCGGCTTTCGGCGTTCGAGGATAATCCTGACGACGCGTGGAGTGGACAGCCAATCTGGGAGTGCAATCTCTGTGGAACACCCTGCTTTGGGTCAAATCCGGGAATAGAGACGTAGGGTCGCGCAGAGAAATTTCGAGAGAATGGTGGGGGAGGAGGGCCGAACTGTCAGCGAGTCATTGTGCCGACAGGAGTAGCGAAGTGAGTTCCATATAAATTCTTTCTGGAAAGAAAACTCGTGAACGGAACTAAACAGCAGAGTGGTTCCGATTTGTAGCCTCGGAGAGATTTTATTTGCCCCCTGAAGGGTGCGGGGCACTCGAGAGGTGCCTCGTCGACCCATGACGAACGCATTTGCACACCTCGACAGTACTTGGAGAGTCGTCAAACGAGCCCAGTATGAGGCATTCGAGTTCGAATGCTGCGATGGCGGTATTCGCGTCAGAAACTGCAGTCACGCTGAACCAGCGAAGCACGAGTACCACGTCACCGTCGACGGTGGGATTCCGGTAGCTTGTGAGTGTCCAGCTGACGCGAAGTATTCCTCAGCCTGTAAGCACCGTGTCGCAGTTGCGATTCGGACCCCACTCCTCGATGCCGCTGCAACACAGGCGGTCGCTGACGGCGGAACCGTCGTGAGCGACGGCGACGCTGGAGAGACAGACGAGTGCGACTGTGCAGACCTCGGCGACGGGGTTCCCTGCTGGGAGTGCTATCGAACGGGGAAGCGAACGCTGCCGGAGTAACGCCGACTCACAGCTCACGAAGCGAGCAGCTATCGGTGGTTCTTCCCCTAAAGATGACAGATTGAGTATACTAAACGTAGAATTCGGATGTGTCAGGTAGTCATTGTCGCTTCCCAGTTTATTACGACGAAGAAGCACTTGTAAGAGTGCAACTCTGCCGACTACTCTTCGTTACGTTTCCAAGCATTCAGTCCCCCATCAAGGGCACTCGCGTTTCGGCCTTGATCTTGGAGTTGACGGGCAGTCTCCGTTGAGGCAACACCCGCATCGCATACCATAACCAGTTCCTCCTCATCGGAGAGATCTTCCAACTCGGCTAACGCTGCCTCCACATTGCCTGATAGAAGTTTCTCCCGAATCGGTCGGTTCACACTTCCCTCAATATGGTATTCCTCGTAGTCGGTCTCTGAGCGAATATCAACCACACACACGCCTTCGTCGTTCTCCAACTGTTCCTGAAGCGTTTCAGGGTCAATCGTGGTCATCACGGGCACATTCCAGGGCGAAGTTCATGAATACAGTGGTCTTTGTGGGTAACCGACTCGCGCGCTGAGTTCCACACACCCCCAGAAAATCATCGTATCTTCTGACAAAACCGCCGGGCGAATGGCGAAGAGAATCACCACCAGGTTCAAGCAACATGTGAACAAAATAACTCTATGAACCTCGGTATCATTCTGGAGACCAACGATCCTGAACGCGTCTGGAACGCGTTCCGTCTCGCCAACACAGCGCTTGATTCGGGCCACACGGTCGAGGTGTTTCTCCTCGGCGACGGTGTCGAGGCACCGGACCTCGAACACGAGAAATTCAATCCCCACGATGTGATGGTCAAATACACTCGGAATAAAGGAGAACTCCTCGCTTGCGGAACGTGTCTCGACTCCCGCGATATCGAGGCGGACGACCTCAGACCACGAGCGACGATGCAAGACTGCCTCGGAGTCGTCGAAGATGCCGATAAGGTACTGACGATCGGCTAATCAGAACCCGTCGAGCGTAGAGGCTTCAGTTAGCGGCCGTCTGATCGGCTTGGCGGGTCTTTTCGACCTCTAATGGATCTGCTGTCGACGTCGCCGTAACTAGTCGTAGGAACTGCCCGGCGTTCGTGAGAATTTTGTTCTCTGCCTTCCGGAGGTGTTCTTCGTACGTCGAACGAGCGACAGCGGTCTGGTCAGCCAGTTCTCTGAGTGATGTCTTGCGGGGTTGCTCGTAGTATCCGCTCTCCAGCGCCAACCGAAGCGCCGCCAGTTGTCGCTCAGTAACGTTCTCGAACAACTGGTCGACTGGAGCCAACATACTGTGTGGAATTTGTTGTTCCGTAATCGCGGTTTTCGAGAGGACTTCGATATCACGATCTGCCTCCAGATCGTGTAGGAGTGCTCTGACGTCGCTCTCGTCGAATGCGATCACCGTGTAGTGTTCCCATCCCTGACGATGGATCGTCGGCGGCTGGTACAGACAGTTATGTGCTTCGAACCGCTCGATGATGGAATCTTCCAGTGAACAGAGGCAGGATTGCGTAACGACGTGAAGCCCAGATTCATCAATCGACTTGTGGAGAATTGTCCCGATGTGGTCAATCTCGTCAAGTAACTCTTCAGTTGGCGAACCAGGTGCTGTGATTTCGATCACCTGGCAGTCGCTCAGGTACCACTCGCGAATCGTGAGATCCGGGTGGCGTTCCGAGATTTCGCGATACGGACACTCGTGTTTGACCCGGAACGAGGCCTCGTAAAGACTCATAGAGATGTATTCGAGCTGAATTTGATTAACAGTGCCGGTCATGTCCGGCAGTAGCTATACACTAATACTCCCCGTATCAGTAACCACTGATGTCGAAGATTACCCCCGAGAAACTGGGCGAACGATTACAGACTGACGATGATGACCTGCTCGTGGTCGACATTCGCCACCAAGAAGCGTTCGATGACTGGCACGTACCGGGGTGTATCAACGTCGACGTCTACGACGAACTGACCAACGGCCCTGACGAGGCCAAGGACGGTCTTTCGGATCTCTCCGAGCAGAAGGAGGTCGTAACTGTCTGTGATGCGGGCATCGCTGCTGAGACGGCAGCGGACGTCCTTCAAGAGATGGACTACGACGCCAAGGCTCTCGCCGACGGGATGAACGGGTGGAGCCGGGTTCACCGTCACGCGCCGGTCGGCGTTGACCTTGACGGCACGCTCGTCCAGGTCGCACGGCCGGGGAAAGGCTGTCTCTCACACGTGCTCATCGCCGACGGTGAAGCGGTCGTTTTCGACCCATCACACTACCTCGAGGAGTACGAGGCGATTCTCGACGAGCACGACGCCGAACTCGTCGGCGTCTTCGACACGCACGCTCACGCCGATCACGTCTCCGGCGCTGCAGAGTTCGCTAACCGTCACAGTGTCCCCTATTATCTCCACCCGAAGGATGCACTGGCCATCGACGCGACGCCTGTCGAAGACGGGCAGTCTATACCGGTCGGGAGCCTCGACATCGAAGTTATCCACACGCCGGGACACAGCGAAGGAAGCGTCTCGTTCGATATCGATGGCGCAGCGTTGATCACGGGCGATACGCTCTTCCACGAGAGCGTCGGACGTGTCGAGCTCGGTGTCGAAGCAGGAATCGAGGACTCAGATGCCGAACAGAACGCCGCGACGCTCTACGAGAGCCTCCAGCGACTACTAGACCGGCCAGACAACGCTCTGGTCCTGCCGGCGCACGACCCTGGTTCGCCCGAACCGCCGGTGACCGCGACCCTTGCGGAGGTCAAGGAACGGAACGAAGATCTCGGACGTGATCGCGAGGCGTTCGTCCAGGAACTCGCGTCGGATATACCGGATCATCCGCCGAACTTCGAGCGCGTCAAGCGAACGAACGTGGGACAGGAGTCAGTTCCTGCTGACGAACTGGCCGAGCTCGAACTGGGTCCGAACAACTGTGCAGCTGAGTGATTCATGAGTACGGACACTGAACTCAAACAAGGGATCCGCGAACACCTCGGACAGTTCTCGCTGCACGTCCTCTTGGTGTTCGCGACCGGGTTGACCATCGGGTCCGAGCGCGCCGTCGTCCCTGTGCTGGGGCGCGACGTATTAGGTGTCGAATCGCTGTTCGTTATCGGCTCGTTCGTCGTCTCGTTCGGCTTCGTGAAAGCGCTGCTCAACCTCTACGCCGGCAAATGGGGTGGTGAATACGGCCGCAAGCCCGTGCTCATCCTCGGATGGGTGACCGCACTCCCACTCCCTGTCATCCTCATCTTCGCGCCGAGCTGGGGGTGGATCACCGTCGGGAACATCCTGTTGGGCATCAACCAGGCGTTGACTTGGAGTATGGCGATCAACGCTAAGATCGACATTGCAGGTCCCGACCAGCGAGGACTCGCCGTCGGTATCGACGAGGCGTTTGGATACACCGGCGTCGCCGTCGGTGCCTGGGTCACAGGCATCATTGCCGCCCGGACGAGCCTCCGGCCCGAACCGTTCTACTTCCTCGCCGTCGTCGTCGTCCTCGCGTTCCTCATCTCGGTCTTCCTCATCAAGGAGACGGTCCAACTCGCGGAGGTGGAAGTCGAGGATGACGACCACCACGACGCGAACCTTCCGTTCGTTGAGGTACTGAAGCGGGCGACATACGGCGATAAGACGCTGTTCGCCGCGGCACAGGCAGGTCACATCGAGAAGTTCGTCGATACGTTGTTCTGGCTCGCCGTCCCGCTATATCTCACAAGTCAGGGCCTCGGTATCGCAGCGGTCGGATTCATCGTCGGCGTCCATAGCGTGATGTACTTCCTACAAATTGCAACGGGTGGCCTCGCGGACCGTATCGGTCGGCGTCCGCCCGTCGTCGCGGGGATGTTCCTTGCCGGCGCGGGTATCCTCGGAATGGTATTCGTCGACGGCTATCTCCCGTGGGTCATTCTCTCGGGCGTATCTGGCCTCGGGATGGCGTTGCTCTACCCGAATCTGATGACCGTTCCCGGCGACGCCGCCCACCCGACCTGGCGTGCGACTGGGATGGGCGTCTACCGGATGTGGCGAGACTCCGGCTACGGAGTCGGTGCGATCTTCATCGGCCTCTCGATGGAGTTCGTAAACGCGGAGGCCGCCTTCTACATGACTGCACTGTTGATGTTCATCTCGGGTGCAGTGGTGTACATCTGGATGGAGGAGACTCATCCGGACTTCGGCACTCATGAGCCACCAGCTCCTGCAACGGAGCCACGAAAACAGGTAGTAACCGAAGATTAGTCGCCGATTTGCTACCGTCGCTCTTCACCCGCAATAGTCATCAGGATTGACGGAGTATTGTATAGTATGGGATACACCATACAGACACGCACCGATGACGCGTTTGACGATGTCGTTGACCAAACGGTAGCCGCACTTCAGGATGAAGGATTTGGGGTGCTCTGTGATATCGACGTCCAAGCGACGTTCGCTGAGAAACTCGACGCGGAATTCCGCCAATACCGAATCCTCGGGGCTTGCAATCCTCAACTCGCCTATGAGGCTCTGGACGACGAACTTGAACTCGGTGCCCTCCTCCCGTGTAACGTCATCGTGTACGAGGACGACGACGGAACGACAGTTGTGAGTGCTGTGGATCCACAACAGCTCGTCGGGATTACCGACAACTCCGAGCTTGACTCGATTTCCGAGGATGTCTCTGAGCGATTCGAGCGCGTACTCGATTCACTCTGACTGGCCGTCCAGTGACCAATGGCAGACTCCGGCCCTCACAGCTCACAAGTTGATCTCGAAACCGCTGATATTCCAGACTTGTGGAAACGAATCGGGACTGATGCCACTCGAATAACTGACGAACGTAACCCTATCGTCCCGATTTAGGCCATTTGTTATCGGTAGCATATTTTTGACGAGGGCATACATAATTGTAATGGCATCTATTACATTTGTAGGTTCAGCTAATGTTGCCCTTTTGTATTGTAATTCCTAGTTGGTTAGCAAGACTATGGAACCCCCTCCTTGGGGGGATTTCGGCACGCCTGTGAAAATTTCCTTATTGATTTTGGAATTTGAGTTGTCGTGGGACAAACGAAGATTGATGATATTGTCATCTCTATAAAAGACTGTAATGTCAGACGATAAAACGCACGCCGCCGGTGGAGTCGAACCAGGCGACACAAGCAAGCGGGTCGGTATGGAGGTAATCCGTGAGCGTGGTGTCGATCCCGAAGAACTACGTGAGAAGCTGATCGACGCTATCGGCGCGGAGTTCACCACTTATTACTACTACACAAACCTTCGAATGCATTTGGCGGGCGAAGAGGACTACAAGGAGATCACCGAGGATGCGCGTCTGGAGGATCGTGCGCACTTCGAGTTAGTCGTTCCACGGGTCTACGAACTCGAGGGATCACTCCCGAATGATATCCGCGACTTCGCCGACCGTGCCTCTTGTCCAGACGCCGAGGTACCGACCCCGATGGACGACGAGGGTGGATTCGACACGTCCGAACTCGAGGTCGAAGACATTCTCGAAGTACTTCTCGAGGCCGAGCGCTGTGCGATCCGGACGTGGAGCGAGATCTGTGATATGACGCGGGAGGCCGATCCTCGTACGTACGATATGGCACAACGCATTCTCAACGAAGAGATAGACCACGAGGCGTGGTTCATCGAACTGCTGAGCAAGGAGCGCGACGACGAGATCAATCCGGCCGGCCACTTCGCACGTGGTGAGCCTGGGGACGCGCCGTACTCGACGAACAACCGGTTCAACGATTCGGCGTAGGCGGTCGCGTCAATCGACCGTCTCTGTATCCCTGTTATGATGGCTACCGACGATGGACCCGACATATGGACGGTGACGATTACGATACCCAAAGACGTCGACCGCGACGACGCGGGGCGGACATTCGAGATCGAGGTGTCCGCGGACGAGACGATCCTCGCGGCCGCCCGCCGTGAGGGTGTCTGGCTACCGGCCGACTGTCAGCAGGGGTGGTGTACGACCTGCGCAGGTCGAGTCGTCGACGGGGAAGTCACCCATCCGCACGCCCGCCGCTACCACGACGAAGACCGTGAGGCTGGCTTCGCACTACTCTGCACGGCGAGACCCCGGTCGGATGTCACCGTCGTCACCGATCAGTACGACGAGTTGCTTGCGTTTCGAGCGAAACATGACCGCCCACCAGGGAACGCGAAATTCAATGACGACTAACCCGGCGATGTAGCCCACCTGCTGCCACTCACACGACCGGATACGGATGGCGAAATATACCTACTCTTCTACACAGCTTAGCCCAACATACGCTTCGTACCACGAACCGTCGCCATCATATGGTTTGGCACCAACCAGGAGAGCATTAATCGGGCCCCGCAAGCTGAAAACGAGTACGCGGTGGGATGCTTATCGTTTGATGTCTGATCGAATGATAGACATTACAGATCGTCACGATGTGTCCTCTCCGTCTGAACTACTCCATGCTATCCACTGTTGAATGAGCTGATTCACGTTATAGAACACGAGACCTACTGACGCGAGCGTTGTGATGAAGTAGACGATGAGGCCAGGTGGCCCTCCGATTGACGTCCCTATGATGCCTCCAACGAGTCCGACAAATGTGAGTTCGACCCACGTTACGACAATCCGTGATGCAAGCTGTGGTTTCGTTTTGGAGTGAGATTGGGAATTCATTCGTGGTTCATCAAGTTCGACGGTTTTTGAGCCCCAAGGATGATTTGACTTGCCTGTGGGGTTCTTTTGTAGATCATCTGTACGTTTCCTCGCTTTCGATTGGACCGCTGAACGCGGAATAGAGCACGACAAAATACCCGAATACTAGGGGGAGTAGCACACTCGCCATGATCGTCATGAGGTTGAGCGGCAGCGTCGAGATGATGGCGTCGCGAATCGTTAGCTCAGCCGCTCGATCGACGACCGGGAACATGAGTCCTGCAAGCAGTGTGACGAGTGCAAAGACGAGCCCGGCCGCGATTACGAAGGTCAGATGATATCGCTGCGTACGGAACGCGAGGATGTACCCCGCGACGAGACCTCCGGTCAGGAGGACGAGACCGACGATGGCAGGTGATTGGAACGAGGGGCGTAGGCTTGGGGTAGTACTATACACGAGTCCTAGCGTGAGGCCAGTTAGTACGAGATAGCCAATGGCTGCCCGTACGCCATACGTTCGTGCGTCATCTCGGAGCGCCCCCCGCGTTTTCAATCCGAGGAACGCCGCGCCATCGACGACGGTTAGTGCTACAACTGCAAGGCCAGCAAGCACGCCCTGTAGACTGATGAGTGCGGATGCACCAAGGAGCCAGTTCATCACGAAGATTCCGAGCAGGAACGGCGTCGTCGTACTGCCGATGATGAACGCGTATCCCCAGAACCGTCGCCACTGGGTGTCTTCACGTTCTTCGTACATCTCCGGTGCAAGCCCCCGAAATCCGAGTGCGGCGAGGATCGCGAACATCAGCAGATAGTACCGGCTAAAGAGGTTTGCATATACTGCGGGGAAGGCGGCGAACAGGGTCCCCCCAAAGACGACGAGCCAGACCTCATTACCGTCCCAGAAGGGACCGATAGCTGCGAGTAGTTGCTCTTGTTCGTGCTCGTCGTCACGGGTAGCGAAGAGAATGCCGACACCGAAGTCGAAGCCATCGAGAAAGAGGAACATCGCGAAAATGAAAAACAAGAGCGCGAACCAGAGTTCTGGGAGTGGAAGTCCAAACAGCGGCTCGCTTGCGAGCGATCCAATCTCAGTCACTCGTGGTCACCTCTGATTCCGTCGCTGTCGAATCCGCGCTGCTCTGCAGGTCCTCATCTGCTGGTGGCCCTGCCCGAATGAGGCGACTGACGACGTAGGTGTACAGCCCCAGTAGCAGTGCGTAGCCGGTGACGAATCCGAGCAGTGTGAACGTTGCTTCTGCACCCGTTAATCCAGGTGAGACGCCGGCTTCGGTCTTCATAACGCCCTGAATGACCCATGGTTGGCGGCCGACTTCGGTAACAATCCAGCCGACCTCGACGGCGACGAAGCCAAGCAGTGACGACCCCATCAACGCCTTATGGAGGAGGTCGTCCTCGAAGAGTTCCCCGCGCCACCAGCGATACGCACCCCAGAATGCTAACAAGATGAACCAGAAGCCGAGCGCGACCATAATGCGGAACGCCCAGAAGACGATTGCGACTGGTGGTGCCTGTGTGTCGAAGGACTTGAGCCCGCGTATCGTTGCCTGTGGATCACCACCGCTTGCAAGCCACGATGCGCCACCTGGTATCCCGATGCCGAAGAGGTCCTTGGTCCGGGGATCCAATAGGTCGTTGACGTCTGTCGGGAACGCAACGATGTACTCTGGGACATACGATTCAGTCTCCCAGACTGCCTCCATCGCGGCGAACTTCTGTGGCTGGGTTTCGTAGACGTGACGGGCGTATGCGTCACCGTGGAGTACCTGGAGTGGGGCTGTGATGAGTAACGCGACGAGCGCAATCTTGAGCGTTTTTTCCCAGAACCCGATGTGTTCGATCGGATAGCCCCAGACGTGGTGGCGGAACACGTAGTAGGCGGCGACGCCAGCCATGAAGAGCGCGACTGACTCGACGGCTGAATTCTGCATGTGGACGAACATATACGGGAATCGTGGGTTGAGATACGCTGCTAATGGATCGGTGAGTTTCACGACACGGTGGCCGTTCTCGACGACGACCTCGAATCCACGGGGTGTTTGCATCCAAGAGTTCGCGATGAGGATCCAGACAGCCGACAGCCACGTCCCAAGGCCGACAGCGATACTCGAGAGGAAGTAGAGTCGGTCGGACACTCGTTCGCGGCCAAAGACGAAGATGCCGAGGAATGTCGCCTCGAGCATGAACGCCATCATCCCTTCAAGAGCGAGTGGGCCGCCGAATAGTTCGCCAGCGGTCGTTGAGAAGGCGGCAAAGTTCGTCCCGAACTCGAACTCCAAGACGAGACCGGTGACGGTTCCGACGACGAAACTCACTGCGAAGATACGGGTCCAGAACCGACGAAGTTGCTCGTAGATTGGTTGTTCTGATCGAACTTCTTTCCACGTGAAGTAGATGAGGAAGGGTGCAAGTCCCATGCTCATCACGGGGAAGATGATGTGGACGATAGTGGTAATCGCAAACTGGAGTCGACTTGCGATGACGGGATCAACCACTAAAATCACCACCTCGTGTATCCCGCTGGAGACGGCATATTGCGTATCTGAGAGACGTATCTACCTTGGATCGACGGCTCAACCCTGTTCGTTGATTGTTCTTCGGAGAGGGGATAAAGGGGAACGCGTTGGGTTGGCATCAATGGTATTTCGCGATGGACGCAAATTAACGGGCGTCGGATTCCCATCGAATGGGAATCCGCCATCTATTCATCCCTGATCACTTCGATAGCTTTGCTAGAGAGACTCAGTCGACGGCCAAGATCAGCATCTCACAGACCCACATGACGAACACAGTACTCAACACCGAAATCGATCGCAGTAGTACCGGTGAGCAGACTGCCGAATCGCAGTCGCTTACTACCTGTCCGGAATGTCAGGGACGAATCGTTCGCGATGACGAGCACGGTGAGACACGCTGCGAAGACTGTGGGCTGATTTGCGAAGACAGAGCACTCGATCACGGTCCCGAGTGGCGTTCTTTCGATACTGAGGAGCAGGACGAAAAGAGTCGCGTCGGCGCTCCAACGACGCAGTTGATGCATGATAAGGGTCTCAGCACGACGATCGGCTGGCAGAATACCGATGCCTCTGGACGGGCCGTTCCAACGGAGAAACGTGCTCGCTTAGAGCGGCTCAGAACATGGGACGAACGGTTCCGGACGAAAGATGCCCAGGAGCGAAACCTCAAGCAAGCACTTGGTGAGATCCAGCGGATGGGTTCCGCGCTGGGGCTCCCCGAGCCGGTTCGCGAAACGGCCGGAGTCCTGTACCGCCGCGCCGTCGAATCGGATTTACTCCCCGGTCGGTCTATCGAAGGGATGGCGACCGCCTCACTGTATGCCGCTGCACGGCAACAGCATTTCCCACGGCCGCTGACCACGTTTGCAGACATCAGTCGCGTCGAGAAAATCCGCATCCAACGAGCGTACCGTTATCTCTCTCGCGAGCTTGGCCTACAAATTGAGCCCGAGGATCCGTCGACGTACATTCCCCAATTCGCGTCAACCCTAGAAATCAGTGATGAAGCTGAACGAACGGCACGAGAGCTACTTGACGTAGCAAAGAATACCGGCACTCACAGCGGAAAGAGCCCTGCGGGATTAGCCGCAGCCGCCCTCTATGCAGCGACTCACTTGACTAACGAACAGCTCACCCAGGCAACAGTGAGTAACGCCGCGGATGTGAGTATGGTCACGATTCGGAATCGCTACCAAGAACTCCTCGAAGTCTACGCGGAGCAACTGTAAGTCTGGACGGGGCCTGAAGCAACCAACTCATGATACAGCGTACTATCTACCGATGTACGAACCGAACCGAGATATGAGTACGTTCGAGCACAAGACGGATGCAGAAATTCTAGAGACACTCCTTGAGCACGCTCCAGTCCACGTCACGGATCTCGCTATGGCAACAGACACGCATGCGATAACAGTCGATCAAACTTGTTCGCGGCTATACCAGCAAGGATTAATCTATCCTCTCGGTCGAGGGTGCTACAAAGTGACAGACGCCGGAAGACGGCTGGTGGAGACTGAATGCGATTTGTGAGTATAAGGATGTCCATCTCTCATGTCGATTCCTATACCTAGTAGTGTCTCCTCGAAACATGTCTCAGACGGTTTCGTTACCTGTGTGGCCACTTCGACCGTCTTTCGTGAGAGTTCACCTGCACACCAATCGAATGTCATATTCCGGAGCATCTCTTAACTCAGATAATGGTGCGCGATTCAGCGTCGTCCGAGGACTCCCCATCCTTGCAGAACGTCCTGGACGCGCTGGACGACCCCGACTGCCGAGCCATTCTCAGAGTTACAACTGAACCCATGACCGCAAACGAACTTACGGACACCTGTGACATCCCCACATCGACGTTGTACCGGAAACTGGAGCTTCTCAGTAACGCCTCGCTCGTTCGCGAGCAAGACACGATCAATCCCGGAGGTGGCCGCACGACTCGATATAAGCGAGATTTCGACGACGTAACGATCTCGATGACTGAGGAAGACGATTTTTCGGTGACGGTCGAACGACCGCCCCGGAAGGCCGACGAACGGCTCGCTGATATCTGGTCGACAATGGGTGACGAACTATGACTTGGATGGGGACGGCGATCGTCGTCGTAAAGACGGTGATTCTGCTCTTGGGGAGTGGAATCACCTACATTGCATTCAAAGCGTATCGTCGGACTGGAGCCCCATCGATGCGGGCTCTTGGCATCGGGTTTGGGACTGTCACCCTCGGAGCACTTCTCGCTGGAATTGCTAATCAACTGCTCTCTGTTTCGCTTGAAGCCGGCGTTTTGATCAACAGCGTCCTCGTTGCAATCGGGTTTGCGATAATCATGTATTCACTCTATCTCGAACGTGGGTGATCTCTGCGTTCGCCTCCGAAGGTTCGAAGTCGAAGTCGGTTTGTATAGCAATCCCAATACTCCCACGTATTGATGACCGACAGCTCAGACAATGCTGACGAAGAGGCTCGCTCCTTCCGAGAGATTGGTAAAGGACTGTTAGATGAAGAGATGGGGCCGAGTTCTTCGATGGCACACCTGTATCGGGGGGAAATTCATCGGATGAAATTCTGGCGTGAACGCCTCGACCGAACGACGAACTGGGCCGTCATCATGATGGCGGCGATCCTCACGTGGGCCTTTTCGAGCCGAACGAATCCCCATTACGTGATTCTCGTCGGCTGGGCTGCACTGACGGTCTTTCTCGTCGTCGAAGCGCGCCGTTATCGGGGGTACGACATCTGGCGCTCCCGCGTCCGAACGCTCCAGCGAAACGTGTTTGCACTGGGACTAGATCCGTCTCGCGAACTTGCTGACCCTGATTGGCGGTACAAGTTGGCCGACGACTACGACCAGCCGACACTCAAAATCACGATGGAGGAAGCGATTGCACACCGGCTGCGGCGGATCTATCTCCCGCTGTTCGCAGTCCTACTTGCTGCGTGGGTCATTCGTGTCACAGCGTTCGTCGAGCAACCGTGGCCATCGAGTGCTGCAATCGGTCAGATTCCTGGCGAATTCGTGACGGTCATCGTCTCTCTGTATGCACTCATACTCGGAGTTATTGCCTGTCGCCCCCGAACATGGTACGCGGAAGAAGAACTGCGGACGAGTGATTTTCGAAGGGATCAGTGAACTACTAAATTGAGTTGCCCCACTGGATCGGTATTGATTCGAAATCAGCCGCAATAGTGACCTACTCGATCAGGACCAATAGGTCCGTTGTAGCTTAGATGAGGAGTTGAATGTCCGATTCCGCCATGTCCTGGATTGCGGTCGCAGCGCCGACACCGGTCGTCACGCCGTCGTAGAAGTCGGCCTCGTCATAGTCCATCAGGTCGATGGTCATCTGACACGCTTGGAACTCGACGCCCATCTCCAGTGATGTCTCGATGAGTTCCTCGATGGTCGCGGTATCGTTGTCCTTAATTTGCTTTTCCATCATCTTTGTCGTCACGCGGTCCATACCGGGGAGTGCACCAACGACGTTCGGAACGGGCATGTTGGGGTTGCCCACCGAACTGAGCTTGAGCTTTTTCGACCGCTCCTCGTGGAGAATATCCAGACCCCAGAACGTGTGGAATACAGTTACTTCGTAGCCGAAGGCAGCCGCCGTGCTCGCGAGGATGAGCGGCGGGTACGCCATGTCGAGCGTCCCTTTCGTCGCGATGATCGACATTTTCTGTTGGTCATCACCCGTCGTATTCTCGACAGTAGCGAGTCGAGTTTCGAGCTGTTCGATGCGTGCTTGGAGCTCCTCTCGACTGAGTGTGTCTGTCGTCTCTCCCGTTTCAGTCGACGTCTGGGTTCCGTCGTTTGTTTCGGTGCTCATTCGTTACTCGGTCTTGCGAACGTAGTGTTTGTACACGTCATCGCCTTCTTCTTGGTCGAGGAGCTCGACCCCATCGGTCGTCTCGGCCCATCCAGCGAGGTCGCTCATACTCCCCGGGTCGGTTGCGAGGACTTCGAGAACGTCATCGGTAGCGAGCTGGTCGACAGCCTGTTTGGTCTTGACGACGGGCATGGGGCAATTCTGTCCTTTGACATCGAGGCTCTCTGCGATTTCGTCTTCCATCATAGTATTGACTTCGACACCCAATACTGGACACGGCAGTAAAAGTGTATCGATGGCAATTCCAATACCTCACATTACCATAGGGGTTATTATGTAGAAAAGCGGCGTGGTATAGCTATGAGCGTAAAAATTGGGGCTATAGTATTGTTCGATATTTGGTTTTCTATGCGAATCTTTATTGGCGTGTGGCTGGTAGCAGTAGGTGACGATGACCGAAGCGACTCCAGAGACTGATGGAGCGGTCGAATCGATTACGCCCACAGAATTGAAAGCACGAATCGACGACGGTGAAGACGTGTTCCTCCTCGACGCCCGCTCGGAAGGAGACTATGCGGAGTGGCATATCGATGGGGAGACCGTCGACATCGTGAACTATCCGTATTTCCAGCTCCTCGACGGGATCCCGGAGGACTTGCTCGCCGATCTCCCAAGGGATCAGACGGTTACCGTCCTCTGTGCGAAAGGCGGGTCAAGCGAGATGATCGCCGAGTCGCTCGAAGCCGAGGGCTACGACGTCAACCATCTCGAACACGGTATGAAGGGCTGGGCGCGCATCTACGAGTACACGGAACTCGACGTTGATATCGACGCCACAGTCGCCCAGTACCAGCGTCCATCCAGTGGGTGCCTCGCGTATCTCGTTGCTTCGGACGGTGAAGCGGCTCTTATCGATCCACTTCGCGCGTTCACTGACCAGTATCTTCAGGACCTCCGACTGTTCGGGGCTGACCTCAAATACGCTCTAGATACGCACATCCACGCGGATCACATCTCTGGGATTCGCGAACTCGCTACGGAGACCGGGGCGTCCGCGGTTCTCCCCACGCCCGCAGCTGACCGCGGTGTCGGCTACGATCTCGAGTACGAAACTATCGGTGACGGCCAGAGACTCACCGTTGGAAATGTCGAACTCGAAGCGATCCACACGCCCGGGCACACGACCGGCATGACTGCCTACCGGGTCGGAGACGTGCTGTTCACCGGCGATGGCCTCTTCACCGAAAGTGTTGCCCGTCCGGACCTGGAGGACCCGGAGGCTGCGAGGAACGCCGCTCGGACGCTGTACGAAAGTCTCCACGAGAAGGTCCTCCCCCTCCCTGACGAGACGGTCATCGCACCTGCACACTTCAGCGATGCAGCGACACCGACCGACGATGGTACCTACACAGCTACACTCGGCGACCTCCGCGAACGCATGGACGCTCTTTCGATGAGCGAAGAAGCGTTCGTTGAGTTCATCGTCGCCGACATGCCACCCCGGCCGGCCAACTACGAGGCAATCATTGCGACGAACCTCGGTCAGGCGGCACCGGACGACGATCGAGCGTTCGAACTCGAACTCGGTCCGAACAACTGTGCGGCCAGCGACGAGGCGCTCACCAACTGATGATGGAGTCAATCATACCACTGCTCGCGGTCGGTGAACTCTTCCCTCGAGGAATCACGCCGTATCTCCTCGGTGGACTGCTCGTTGGACTCGGAGCCGCGATCATCTACCTTGCCACGGGCATCATCGCGGGTGCGAGTACGTTTCTCGAGTCGACGCTCTCGTACGTCTCGGACGTGCCGCGGTTCAATCGCTTCAAATACGTCCAGTCGCGCGGGTGGCGGCTGGTGTTCACCGCCGGTATCATCAGCGGTGCGGCGATCTGGGGGCTCGTCTTGCACCCCGGTATCTGGACGACCGATGTCCAGTGGTGGCGACTGCTCGGCGGTGGATTCCTCGTCGGCGTCGGCACCCGCCTCGGAAAGGGGTGTACCTCCGGGCACGGTGTTTGCGGCGTCGGATCGCTATCGAATACGTCACTCGTGAACGTCGCCACCTTCCTTGTCGTCGCCATCGGGACGGCACAGCTAGTCCAAGCCCTGGGGGTGTCGCCGTAATGGCTGAGACCGAGCGCAGTCCGTGGTTCCTCCCCGTCATTTACGTCGGTGGGCTTGTTTTCGGGCTCGGGTTGGCAATCAGCGGGATGGCCCGCCCCGAAGTCGTGCTCGATTTCCTCCAGTTCGAGGATTTCGGTCTACTCTTCGTGATGGGCGGGGCCGCAGTCGTGACCGGGGTTACGTTCGCAATTGCGACACGCTCGCTCAACCGCGCGCCGCTGACCGGAAGCGAGTACACGCGCCGTCTCAAGGACTTCGATCGCAACGTCCTCGTCGGTGGTGGTATCTTCGGCGTTGGCTGGGGCCTCTCCGGCATCTGTCCTGGGGCCGCATACGCAAGTATCGGTATCGGGAACTACCCCATCCTCTGGGCCATCGTCGGCATGTTCCTCGGTGCGTATGCACAGGGCTACTGGCGGACGCTCCGTGCCGGAGATGCCGCTGATGGGGTTGAATCGACGGCTGATTGAATATCATGTTCAAACTGAATCACCCATCACACCTACAGCAATGGTATAGCGTCAAAATGACTCGATCACACAAAACTCTAGGTGGCAAGTGAAATGTTCGGTATCGAAACGCTGAGCAGTACCTCACAGGCAGCGGCACAAATCGGTCTCGTCCTCGCCGAGTCGATTGTGCTGTACGTGGGCTACGGCGCGCTCACGCAAGCGGTCGGCCCGACGGTACTCGATACACTCGGTGGTGAGTAATAATGGACGTGTTCGGGATGAGCCTCCTGTTGATTCTCGCGTTCGTCGGCTTCGGCCTGATGATCGGGACGCTCTTCGGCTTCTTCGGTATGGGTGGATCGTTCCTTGTTACGCCGGCGCTGTTGGTCATTGGCTACCCGGCCGAGGTCGCTGTCGGAAGTGGCCTTGCGTTCGTCTTCGGGACGAGCGTCATCGGTGCGATCAAACATCGCGACCACGGGCACGTCGATTACAAACTCGCGGCCATCATGACTGTCGCCATGACGATCGGCATCGAGGCTGGGAAGTACGTGGTTCTCTTCCTCAAAGCGACGGGCCAGGCGGATCTGATCATCAGCATCGCGTACGTCGGTCTACTGGCCATCGTCGGTCTGTTCACCCTCCGGGACGCTCGTTCGACGGATGACGAATCGAGCGTCGATCTGTCCGAAACGGTACAGGGAATCGAGCTTCCACCGATGGTCACCTTACGCGGTGACATCCAGGTGTCAGGTGTCATCATCTTCGCCGTAGGGTTGGCTGTCGGTGTCCTCTCCGGATTCCTCGGTGTCGGAGGCGGCTTCTTGTTGATGCCCGCCATGATGTATGGCCTCGGTGTTCCAGCTGCAGTCGCCGTCGGAACGGATATCCTGCAGATCACCATCTCAGGAGCGTACGGTGCGTTCTCGTATGCACAGGCCGACGCCGTCGCACTTCCCGTCGTCGGTGCGATGCTGATCGGGAGCGCCCTCGGTGCTCGCATCGGTGCCGGCGCGACGGATCTCGTCGACGAAGATGACATCAAGGGCTACTTCGCCGCGATGTTGCTCGCGGGGAGCCTCGCTGTCGGTGCGAAGCAACTCGGCACCGCGTACGGAATTGAGGCGCTAAACACCGTGAGTATCGTGCTCATCTTCGGTGCAGCGCTACTCGTGAGCAGTGCTGTCGTCCTCGCCGCGATCTGTCGGCTCCGAGGGGATGCTACCGGAACGTGGTGCCGGCTGACCACATCGTAGCGTACAGTCTTGTACCGACTATACAAACGTTTTTACGAACTAGGGACGTACACTCGAGTATCGTATGACCGATTCGATGAGTGAAATGCTCCGCCAGGACATGACCTGTGAGGGCCTGCTAGAGTGTTTCCACGGGACGAAGGAACTCGACAAGGACGTGTTCGGATTGCTTGTAGCGAGTTCTGAGCCCCTCACTGTCGACGAAATTGCCGAGCATATCGACCGTGAGCGGTCGACGGCGTATCGGGCCGTCCAACGACTGATGCAGGCCGGGTTCGTCCAGAAAGAACAGATCAACTACGATCAGGGCGGCTACTATCACGTCTACCGACCGACTGACCCCGACAAAATCGCTGACGACATGCAGCGGATGCTCAACGACTGGTACGCGAAAATGGGGCAACTAATCGGCGAGTTCCGCGAGAAGTACGACCAGCAGATGGCCGATCCGGTAGCGGCCGAACAGTGACGCTACACGAAGTCTTGCTGACGTTCCGTATTCCCCTCTTGAAACGGATCAAGCATCAGGTATAGCAGGTATGGCCGAAGATTCTCCCACCCCCCCCCTTTTCGCAGCTCTCTACGATCCGGTAACAGCAGTCGCCGAACGAACGGTTCTCCGTCCCCATCGAGAGTATCTTGTTCGTAACCTTACGGGGCGTGTACTTGACCTGGGTGCTGGGACCGGTGCGATGTTCCCGTACTTTTCAAAGTCCGAGGCTGCCTCCTTGCACGCGATCGAACCTGACCCCTATATGCGAAAACAGGCCGAATCGAAGGCGAGCGAGCTTGACTTAGAGATCGATATCGGCGACGCGAGTGCCGAGTCGTTACCGTACGGAGACGACCAGTTCGACACCGTGGTCGCCTCGATGGTGTTCTGTACGATCACCGACGTGGAAGCGGCTCTCGCGGAAGTTCATCGGGTCCTGAAGCCGGGCGGTGAATTCCGGTTTCTCGAACACGTCCACGCTGACGGATGGCGAGCTACTGTCCAGAACGTACTGGCACCGCTGTGGCGGCGAATCGCGGGCGGATGTCATCTGAACCGACAGACGGTCTCTCAGTTCACGGCCAACCCAGGATTCGATATTCTGGAGATCAAGCGCCTCGATGTCGGGATGACGCCGGTCTGGCCGTTCGTCCGCGGTCGCCTCCGAAAACGCGAATGAATCGAGTTCGGCCGGGTTATCGTTTGTCGTACGTATTGATCCCGGCAACTTGGTTTGCCGGGCATTTCCGCGTCGTTCCAGTAATAACGAAGATCGCGCCAGCGACGAGGATGAGTGCTGTCACGGCCAGTCCGACAGTCCCTGCAAGTCCGATATCGAGATACCCAGCGAGGAGTGCGACACCGATCGCAACGAGGATAGGACCGCCAATGAGCCGTGCTGTCCGGTCGAGGCCGCCGACATTCTTTTCCATACTAATATCTATTAGGCAGGCGGTCTATTAACAGTTTGGCAATAGTGTACAATACTCGCCCGTCAGAACTGAATCTCCAACTCAAATTGATATTTGGACTCAGCTGGATATCCGAGAGTACTACGTTCGAAAACCGACGATGACGAACGTCTCTGGGCGAGTTGATTCGTACTGTATATCGAATCCACCCTTACGAAGCGCTGTTGCCGCTTCTTCTGCGGTGAATCGCTCCTTGAGAGGTGGACCGCTTTCTCCTTCCCCATCGGCAGACCAGTCGGCGATGACAATGCGACTGCCTGATACGAGTACCCGGCTCAGTTCCTGTATCGCGTCACCGCTCGTGAACTCGTGGTACGTCATCGTCGAGAATGCCGCATCAAGCTGTCCATCCTCGAACGGGAGGTTTTCGACACCGCTCGTGATGAGTTCGACGTTGTCCGGAACGCCCTTCTCACGATAGTAGTCGTGCATGGCCTCCTGTACGTCGACACCGTAGACATAATCGACGTAAGGAGCGACGTCGTCGGTGTAGAATCCTGTTCCACTCCCGAGGTCGGCGACTCGATCTGATGACGAGGGAGCGAGTGCCCCTAGGAGCTCATCACGGGAGAGGTATCGATAGCGACTCCCGGCATCCTCCAGATTGTCCGCCTTGTCAGCGTCGAACGTATGGTGTCCCACACTGACTAGTTGTGCACGAGTTGCAAAAGTCTGTTCGATACAGATGGGGCAACAAATCCTGCTTCAGGTCAGTATCAGCTGTCCTCGTCTGAATTTTCGCCGCCGTCTGCCAACGCTGTTTCACGCTTCCGTTCGAACCATGCCCACTCTGCTGTGTAGAGCCCACTTTCTTTGAGATCCCACGGGTCGGCGTCCGGGACTCGTTTTCCTTCGAGCCAGGATGTGACCATATTGTAAAACCAGATAATCTGGGCGACCGAAATGATCACCGCCCCCAGCGTAGTGATCTGATGGAGCGATGTGAACTGCGGAAGGTACGTTGCATATCGCCGGGGCATCCCTCCGTAGCCGAGCAGTATCATCGCGAAGAACGTGATATTCACGCCGATATTGCTTAACCAGAAGTGCCACTTCGCGAGCGTCCGCTGATACATACGTCCAGTTATAAGTGGGAACCAGTAGTAGATCGCGGCGAAGACAGCAAAGACGGTACCTCCCATAAGGAAGTAGTGGAAGTGGCCGACGACGTAGTAGGTGTCGTGGAGGATTAAATCAACTGGAATCGATGCGAGAAATACCCCCGTCACCCCACCGATAATCAGATTCGAAACGAACCCGATACAGAATAGCATCGGTGTGGTAAGCCGAATATTCCCGTTCCACATGGTCGTAATCCAATTGAACGTTTTCACCGCCGTTGGGACGGCGATTGCGAGTGATACCGTCATGAACGAAGCCCGTAGTCGAGGGTCGATACCCGTCGCGAACATATGGTGAGCCCACACGCCGAATGAGAGAACGCCGATGGCGAGTGTCGAGTACACGACGAATTTGAATCCGAAGAGCTTCCGCCCCGAAAACGGAGGTATAATCAGGCTCACGAACCCCATCGCAGGGAGAATAAGAATATACACCTCTGGATGTCCCCAGAACCAGAAGAGATGCTGCCAGAGGATGGGGCCGCCGCCGTCGACGGTGAAGAATGTCGTTCCGAAGTTTCGGTCGAGGAGCAGCATGATGAGTGCGCTTCCGAGCAGCGGGAAGGCGAACAGGATGAGTCCAGACTGCGTAAGGACGGTCCAAGAGAAAATGTCGAGATTCGACCAGGATACGTTCTCACCGCGCTCAGTGAAGATCGTCGCGATGAAATTTATAGCTCCCATCGTGACGCTGATTCCGGAGAGATGGAGGCCCAGAAGCATCAGGTCCACAGCAGGACTTGGTAGCTGAAGCGATAGCGGAGCGTACATCGTCCACGAGGTTTGTGCAGCTGGTATCGCGGGGATGAAGAAGCCAGCATAGACGAGCAATGCCGACGGCGGTAAGAGCCAGAAGGCGATGGCATTGATCCGTGGGAATGCCATGTCGTCAGCACCAATCAGCAGCGGGATGAAGTAGTTCGAGAAAGCAGCCAAAATGGGCGTCCCGAATAGAATCAACATCGAGAGCCCGTGGCTGGTCATCAAGGCATTGTAAAATGAGGGCGAGATGAGATCTTGTCCCGGTGTGAGTAGCTCAAAACGCATCACTAGGACTGCAAACCCGGCCCAGCCGAAGATCGCCACAGAATACACGCCATAGAGAATTCCGATATCTTTGTGGTCCACAGTAGTCAGCCAGCGGACGATACCGGACGGTTTCTCTCGATGCGTCTCACCGGCTTCCCCACTCACCCCGCCGGTTCCGAGTGGCGAGTATGAGCGCCACTCTTCTACTCGTGAGAGCCAAGCAGCAACGAGGACAAGGAACACGGCCATAACAGCGGTTAGCACAATCTGTGACGTGGCCATACGAGACCGTTCGGTCCGTAGCCATCTAAATTATGAATTGGCGCACGACAATCGAAGAACGGCACTGTCTAGTTAACCTCCTGAGCTGGCGTTCGACCGGCGAGCGATTGATGTGGTCGCTGAAAATTATAGTAGTGAACGAACACTGCAAGACACTGGCGGACGCTCAGCCGACTGCCCACCCATGAATTATGGAAACGGTCGACTCTCATTTTGAACGTGTGAAACCACTTCTCAATCAGGTTTCGCTCCGAATAGTCGATTCGACCGTTCAGTCCTAATCGAGAGAAGGCAGTCCGATAGCCGAAAGCATCGGCCAGAAACACAGTCTCAGAACAGTCGTGTTTCTCGCAGAGTCCATGGAGAAACGCAGCCGCCGGATCAGTCCCGTGATGTTTGAACAACGCGACATCAAGAATCGCCTTTGTATCGAGGTCTATTGCAGCGTACAACCAAGACCACTCGCCGTTGATTTTGACAGCTGTCTCGTCAACCGCGACCCGCCTCGGCTGCGCCTTCGGCGGGTCTGAGACGCTGTCAGCCAGCCGATGTACCCACTGGAAAATCGCTCGAAACGAGCGTTCTACGCCGAGGAGATGGAGAATCTCTTCTGTCTCTCTGAGCGAAAGTCCCGCAGCGTGGAGTCGGACGGCGAACGCCCTGACGGGCGTCGCCGTCCGCTCCCGCTGCCAACATTCAAGCGTAGCAGTGTCTAAAGTCTCTTTGAGCAGGTTTGAGAGTAGCATGAAACACTAGCTCTTCGACCTGCTCGTTCCTTATCTAGACAGTGCCCGAAGAACGGTAGAGTAGAGAAACCGACAGGTCACTGCATGGAATTCGTCTCGAGTTTTTGGGTTGCATACCGCCCACGTTCGATCGGAGCCCCAACGGTGTTCCCCCATTCGACCCACGAACCGTAGTAGTGCCGGACGTCCTCCTGGCCAAGGAGTTCGTGGAGAACGACCCATGCCAGAGCAGAGCGTTCACCGATCCGACAGTACACGAAGATTTCCGTTTCCGAGTCGAGGATGGGTTCGTAGACGTGTCGGAGTTCTTCTGGGGGCTTGAATCGTCCGTCTTCAGCAACGGCCTGACTCCAAGGGATGTTAATTGCACCAGGAATGTGGCCGCCCCGTTGCACGCCCTCGTTCCACCCCGGCGGTGCCAGCACCTCGCCACGGTACTCTTCTGGAGACCGGACGTCAACGAGCGATACGTCGCGGTCGAGCGCGTCGTTAACGATTTCCCTATCGACACGGATCTCGTCGTTCACCGCTGTCACCTCGTACTTCCGTTCCGTGACGGGGGGCTGCTCCGTGCTTAATGGAAACGACTGTCTGGTCCAGTAATCTCTACCACCGTTGACGAGTCGGACATCGGGGTGCCCGTAGTATTTCAATAACCAGAACGCATAGGCAGCGAACCAGTTCATCATATCGCCGTAGAGGACGACTGTCGTTTCCGAGGTAACTCCATATGACCCAAGTAGCGTTTCGAAGTCTTCGCGAGTCAGAACGTCGAACGTTTCGGGATCCTGTAACTCGACGTTCCAATCAAGCGAGTGTGCACCGGGAATATGACCGTCGTCATACACATCCGTATCGACGCTGACCTCAAACAATTGTAGAGCTGGATCGTCTGCCTGTATCTCGTCGAATCGGTCCACGACCCACTCAGGAGAGACAAGAACGTCGTGTGCGTACTCCGCCATTGGTTGCCTGGAGTTTCGTCTCGATGTTCTTTAAGTTCCTGTTGGAGTCCGCCAACAACACTTCGTAACGTCCTCAGTCATCAACAGATTCGCCGATGTATCCACGGGCAAGTTTTGCTTCAGCTTGTCGAAGCCGATACGAGAGTGTCGAACGAGGCATATCCAGCTGGTCTGCGAGGTCGTCAAGTTTGATCTGGCGAGGGGTTTCGTAGTATCCAGCGTCGAGGGCAGCATGGAGTGCTGCTCGCTGTGAGGCAGGCAGCGACACGGCTGCGAGTGTATCCTGCTGCCATCCCTCTGCATCGCGAAGGTGCCCCATCCGGAACGTAAGGTCCGAACGCAGGGCGGCCCCCAGTGAGTCGTACAGCATCCCGACCTTCTCATCCGAGCGCATCAGAATGCGCCAATCATGGCGATCCTCCTGACGGTGGGTCTCGAAGATCAATCCCGACGGCAAATACCGACCGGCGAGGGTGTGGACTGATTCACAGCCACTAATTCCCTCAAGATACGTGTACAGTACTCGCTCGTTGTTCGTTCGCTTAAGGACATCGTGGTGTCTCGTCGCCCGACAGTCAGTTTCCGTGATTGACTCGCCACAGATTGAATCATCGAAGCGGAGTTCTTCGATCCGGTTGAGTGCCGCCGTTGGGCCGGTGATCCGTTCGACCCGCCAGAAGTGGTCTTCGGTGACACACCCATCCAGCGAATGAGCGAGCACCTCTGGATGATTAATGAAGACGTCCATCACTGGGTCTGTATTGGCTTCGTACTCGATGCCAAACGTGAATTCGCGCATAATTACTGTCTCGTATCCCGGGAAGCGCGAGTGACTGAGGGTCGAGACCCGATAAATACGCATACTCTCAGATGGGAGAGTTCCCCGCGGAGTCCAAGGAGAAAACGAGGGCCACGCATACCGCTTACTAAGATGTTCGGCATAAAAAATGTTGTCGTCCGCCAAACGGAGTACTACCAACGGTCTCCGCGTAGGGGAGAGTATGGATGGACGCTCGGGTACGACCGTCCGGCGCACACAGGAGTCCACCGAGCGGGAGACGAGTGAGTTCACTTGTCCTGAGTGTACAGCACCGCTCCAACAGGACGAAACTCACGGTGAGACAACGTGTATCGAGTGCGGATTAGTCGTTACGGAGGATGAGATCGATCGAGGGCCCGAGTGGCGGTGCTTCAATGCGGCAGAAAAAGAGGACCGCTCTAGAGTGGGGGGACCAACGACGAAACGCTTGCACGACGATGGACTGAGCACGGTAATCGACTGGCAGAACTCCGACGCACACGGGAACGCGTTGTCATCGAAGAAGCGCCAGCAGATGCAGCGGTTGCGGACCTGGGATGAGCGGTTCCGTTCAAAAGACGCTCAAGAACGGAATCTCAAACATGCACTCGGCGAGGTAGACCGGATGGCGAGTGCCCTCGGCCTTCCAGAAGCGGTGAGAGAAACTGCGAGTGTAGTGTATCGGCAGGCACTTGATGCGGACCTTCTCCGAGGGCGCTCGATCGAGGGCGTTGCCAGTGCCAGTCTCTACGCTGGTGCACGACAAATGGGTACGCCGCGGAGTCTCTCAGAGGTTACAACTGTCTCGCGGGTCGAAAAGCTCCGTATCCAGCGAGCATACAGCTATATCGCACAGGAACTCGGTCTCGGAGTAGAACTGGCTGATCCACACACCTACGTCACTCGATTCGTCTCCGATCTCGACGTCACGCACGAAGTCGAACAGATCGGCCACGAACTCCTCGACGCTGGGAACGCCCAGAACGTACACAGCGGGAAGAGCCCAGTCGGCCTGGCTGCTGCTGCCGTGTATGCTGCGTCCCGACTCGCGAACCAGCGGGTGACCCAAGAAACCGTGGCGGCGACGACAGATGTGAGCATGGTAACGATACGGAACCGCTATCAGGAATTGCTCACTGCGTACGAAATCGCCGAATAATCACCCGACAGAGCGGGATTATAAAGAGTAAGAAGAATNATACGGAACCGCTATCAGGAATTGCTCACTGCGTACGAAATCGCCGAATAATCACCCGACAGAGCGGGATTATAAAGAGTAAGAAGAATACCCGCGCCTCCAGGCGCGGGATGAGTCCGGCAACCCATTCCACAGTCCACCATCGATAGCACCGCTGGATATTCCACCGCCTCAATACGAACTTTCACAAGAAGTGCGAGTATAAGCATTTATACAGGCGTTCCACGGATGCTGGAAATCCACCGAACACACCGAGCGAAGATCCTCAACCACAGTCAGGTAGAGGACTCGCTCGACCGTCACGGGTGGAGTGCCAGCAAGCTCTGGAACGTCGCCAACTACCAATCCCGAGACGTCTGGGAAGACACAGGCGAGATACCCGACCACGAGGAGTTGAAAGACGAGTTGAAGACACATCCAAAGTACAAGGGACTACACAGTCAGTCCAGCCAGCGGGTTCTGGAGGAACTCGCTGAAGCCTTCAACTCGTGGTACTCCAGTGATGACGACCGGGATAATCCGCCCGGCTACCGTAAACGCAACTACTACGACGACCAAGAATACCGCGTCCACGAGGAACACCCGCGTTCCACCGTGACGTGGAAGCAGAACGGCATCCGTCACGACTCGAAGAACAACCGTGTTCGTCTCTCAAAAGTGCGAATCACAAGGAACACCCACGAGCGTGGGAGTACATCCTCGTCGAGTACGAGACACGCCCCGGTGTCGAGGTTGAGAATCTGCAACAGGTTCGCGCCGTCTACGACCAGGCGAAGGAGCGATGGGAGTTACACCTCGTCTGCAAGGACGAGATTGAGACCCCCGACGCTCCCGGCACTGAGACAGCGGGTATCGACCTCGGCATCAGCAACTTCGCTGCCGTCGCCTACAGTACGGAGGAAGCTGATCTGTACCCCGGCAACCGCCTGAAACAGGATGGGTACTACTTCCCGAAAGAGATCGCCAAGTGCGACGACTCAAGTGGTGACAGGGCCACGCGACTCCATCAAAAGTGGTCTGAACGTCGTACCCACTCTTCCACAGTCTCGCCAAACACATCGTGGAGCAATGTGTCGAGAAGGGCGTGGGTTGCATTAACGTCGGGGAGTTGGAAGGTGTGCGCGAGAACGAAGACGGTGAGTCGAAGAGCTGGGGGAAACATGGCAATCTCGACCTGCACGGGTGGGCGTTCGACCGCTTCACGTCGATTCTCACGTACAAGGCGAAGGTCGAGGGCATCGAGGTCGTGGAAGTGGACGAGAGCGACACGAGCAAGACGTGTTGCGTCTGCGGTCGGGAAGACGACAGTCAGCGGGTTGAACGCGGCCTGTATGTGTGTGAGGAGTGTGATGAGGCCTATAATGCGGACGTGAATGGGGCGGAGAACATCCGTCTCGACATCAACGAAAGTAACTCCGAGTCATCACCCGTTCTGGGTGGGGATAGGAGTACCGGCTGGTTGGCACAGCCCGGAGTCCACCTGTACGACCTCTCCTGCGGATTCCAACCGCAGGCCGAGGTGGTGGACTCCAAACCCTAATATCCCAACCTCGGGATTCCTCCGCCTTCAGGCGGAGGAGGATGTCAATTGTCTGTCATCCCCTGCAGCTGATTCGCCCGTTCGACACCCTCTTCCGCGACGTCCTCGATCGAACGATCGTTGTGTTCGGCTAGTATCTTGATGAGCTGTGCCAGAAACAACCCGTAGTCGCCCTCACTGTCTTCCCGACACCCACTCAGCATCATCGGACCGTCTTCCATCGCCGCGAACAGCTGAAAATACTCGACTTCATCGCTGTCCAATAGAATCATTGCGCCCTCACGTTGCCGTTCGAAATCTGTCGGTTCGTCGTTCATGACTACGTATCACCCTCCAGAGGAGGCCATTTGGTCAACTGTACCGATTCAACACGGAATTGACAGCGCCGATTCATTCCTGTTTTTGGGCTTTGCCCATCCGGCGAAGGAACTCCACGAGTGTTCCTAGTCCTTGCCGGACATCGTCATCCCGAAGGGCCCCAAGCAGTCCTCGGATTCCAGTCGGTTCCGACGTCCGCTCATCTGTAAACGCAGTCAGTCCAGCATCGACTGAATTGATGAGTTTTGGGTCACCAAGACGTTCGGCGAGCGACAGCATGTTTCCGAGATTCTGCCCCATCTCGTATGGCTCAAGCTCGCGGTCCCCCCGCGCGTCAGCGAAGCCTGCTACAACTATCCGGAGTTGTTCGAAGGAACTCCGTGAGCCAGCGGCAGCAGCCTTCAGCTCTGGTATAAGCTCGGTCACTAACCCCTCGGTCGCCTCCAACAGATCGAGGAGTTCGATGAATGTATCCGTGTTCTCCCCCAGTTTCTGGAGCAGCACGAGCGGTTCCTGCCCCTCGAACGCGACCCGGAGCTCTTCGAGCGGTTTGCGGGCGTCAGCGGCGACGGTTTTGACCTCCGGTACGAGATCGTCCGCAAGGTCCTTAGTCGCATCCAGCAGCTCGAGAAGTTCCGTGAGCGTCTCCACGTTCTCGCCGACCGTCTGGAGGAGTACCAGCGTCTCCTCCCGTTCGAGCGCGAGTCGGAGCTCCTCGAGTGACTCGCGGGATTCTGCGGTCGCCGTCTTGAGCTCCGGCGCGAGATCGGCCCCGAGTTGCTTCGTTGCTACCAAGAGGTCGAGGAGCTCAACGAGCTCGTCCGCGTTCGCCTCGACCCGAGCGACCAGTTCGTCCATCTCGGACTCCGGTGGGGCTGTCGTCCCCTCGACATTGCTCGCCATCGATCTACACCGGAGCGGGGTCGTACCCCTTCATCCACATGTTCCAGTAGGTAGCCGGGAGGACGTTGACGTCGAGTACCCAGTTCGCACGGCTCTCGACAGGGGCTGACAGCGCGTCCTCGTAGTCGAACTCCGCGATGACTGCCTTCCCCTTTTGGGTGAGCAGCGGACACGCCGCATAGCCGTCGTAGTGGCCCCGCATCGGGTTCCCTTCCATATGTGCGATGAGGTTCTTTGCGACGACGGGCGCTTGTTTTCGGGCTGCTGAGGCCGTTCGAGATTTCGGGGCGTCGTCGCAGTCTCCGAGTGCGAATACGTTGTCGTACTCGGTGTGCTGGAGGGTGTGCTGATCGACTGTCACGTACTGGGGTGGTCGCTGTGGATCACCCGAGTAGATCCTCTCCTGTTTGTCGAACGTAACGGGCTCGCCACCCTCGGTCAACGGGGAGTTCTCCGCGATAGAATCGGCTCCGTACTGCGGCGAGACGGGCGCGTACATATCGTACTCGATTTCGTCGCCGTCCGTAGAGCGGACGACCCGGTTCTCGTAGTCGACTTCTGCGACGGAGAAGTTCGGGACGAACTCGATGTCGCGGTCGGCCCAAATCTCCTCCATCTTACTCTTGTACGGTTCGACGCCGAACACGGCCTCCCCCGGCTTGGTCATGATGACCTGTGAATCCTCCCGAATGCCTGTGCGGGACATGTAGTCCTCCATGAGCATCGACATCTTCAGCGGTGCACCGGCACACTTGATCGGCGTGTCTGGCACCGTCACGAGGAAGGTCCCGCCCTCGAACTCGTCGACGGCATCGCTCATGCCGGTCGCAGCATCGTAGTGGTAGTACGGGAACACCTCGTCCGTTTCCCGCCACCCTTCGGCCATTCCCGGAACCGATTCGGGCTCGAGGGTGTGGCCTGAAACGACGACGAGGTAGTCGTACTCGACGTTCTCCCCGGTACATTCGACGACTTGGTCGTCGGGATTGACGCCGGTCACCTCGTCCTGGTGGAAGTCAATGCCCGGGTTCAGGAGTTCGTCTACCGGCCGCATCTGCGCCTCCGGCATCATATAGTCGAACGGAAGGAGGTAGTACGACGGCTGGTAGTAGTGCGTGTCGCTCTTGTCGATGACGGTGATGTCGGCCTCGTCACGCTGGAGTTTTCGTCGAAGGATGTTGGCTGTCATCGCTCCGCCGGACCCAGCGCCAATGATGGCAATCCGTGTCATGTGCTGCTCATTATCAAACTCGGTGCGAACGTGTTAGGGGTTCTCTTGGCGAGCGCCAACTTTCAGCATAAGCAGGGGAAGTATTGTCTTGAATCAGCCCCTCGATGTCGGTCAGAACATATAGAGCAGTGCGCCAAGAGTGAGGCTACTCACCAGAACGAGACTGATTGAGACCACAACGACGGGAGTGATCCCCGACTCCCGGAGTTCCCCGATGTTGATACTAAGCCCTAGCCCAGCAAAGGCGACGAGAAATAGCCAGTTAGACGCGTTGTCAAGAGTTTGGATTTGTGGCTCTGAGAAGAGGCCCGCACTCCCGAGTAGCATAAGAACCACGAACCCGATAATGAATTTCGGGAAGCTTTCCCAGAGGTAGCGCCACTTGTTCTCGACGGTTGCAGTCGTTGCACCTCGGCGACTGTAGTACAGGGCATACCCGATGGCGACGACGCCGATGAGAGCATTCCGGGTGAGTTTTACTAGAACCGCCCACTCTCCCGCTGTTCGTGAGTACGCGAATCCAGCAGCCGTGACTGGACCGGTGCTGAACATCGTCGTACCGGCCCAGATTCCGAAGACGACATCGGGAAGCCCGAGCAAGCGACCAACGAGTGGATAGATAACCAGCGTAACTGCATCGAACAGGAGTACAGTTGCGGCCGCATACGCGATCTGTTGCTGATCGGGTTTGATACTACCTGCGACCGCAGCTACAGCCGACACACCACAGATACCCGAGCCAGCTGCGAGGAGCGACCCGATTTTCTCGGGAATGTCGAAGAGCTCTCGAGCTAGTATTTCGACTGTGAGGACCGTTACACAGACCGCAATCCCAACGACGAACAGTACCTGCAGGCCAGCGTCAACGACTTGCTGAAGCGCGACTGTAACACCCATTAGGACGATTCCGGCCTCCAGCCAGAGACTGTGTGTATCGACGCCAGCCACAGCCCAGTCGGGAACACCGACCGTATTGGCAACGAGAACACCTAATCCAATGACGACGATCAGATGGCTCCCGAGTGGAACGACTGCTGTAATGCCACGGGCGAGGAACCCAAGCGCCAACAGAACCCCCAGACCCGGGAGGAGACGACGCAGCGCCCCCATCGTCACCACGGAATCGGGAGCCCGACCCCGACAGCGAGAACGAGAACCGACGAGAAACAGATCGCCTGCCATCCACGGTCTAACGCCGTCCAAGCTTGATAGAGACCCGCTATCGAACCATCTACTTCGACCGAGGATTCGTGCGACTCAGACCCTTGGTGTTGCTCATTACTCATTACCCAATACCAGCCGCCGATAGTTGCATAATGGTTCGTTTGGCGAGTGCCAATATTATTTAATCAAGAGTCCTCTCGTCACTGCACAGAAGGATCAAGCCTCACTACCTCGCTCGCTGGAGTTCAGCTTGGTGGACCGTCTTCCGTGAACTTCGAGTATTCTAATTTCGAATTCGACCCGCTTCCCAGCGAGCTCGTGATTGAAGTCGATCGTGGCTGTCTCGTCATCGACATCAACAATCCACCCAATATCGTTAGTTCGGCTTCGAACGAGTTCACCGAGTTCGGCAGTTGTTTCGCTTCGTGATTCAAGTTTCGACCGGGGGACCGTTACGACTGCTTCATCGTCTCGTTCGCCGTACGCGTCTTCCGGATCTAATACGACAGTCCGTGTTTCTCCGGAACGCATGTCCTGAACGGCGTCATCGATACCGGGAAGGACGTGCCCTTCGCCGACACGGAACTCTAGAGGTTTGTAATCGCGATGATCATGGTAGATCCTCTCGTCGAGTGCAACGTCTACGTCCGTGGTTTCGAAGACGGTCCCATCGACTGTCCGTCCGGTGAGATGGACTACCGCGATCTCTCCCGCTTCGATCATCGTCCGTCACCCCTCCTCGACCGTGCAATCCACGGCGTGAGGCATGTACGCAGTGTTGGCGTAGCCACCTTTATTCCACGGGAATTTGTCGTTCTCGATCCCCCGGAGCTGTTCCTCCGGAGCGGAGATGGTCGAGGGTTGACTTCGCCCTTGTTCGTCGGTCGCACGTGAGACGAGCGTGTACTCGCCCGGGGACGCGTCCCACACGTATCGGAACTGTCGCCACGAGTTTGGCCCGGCTGCCGGCCCGAAGAATTCCGCTTCCCCGAAGGTGTCGCCACCATCCGTCGAGACCTCCACGGTATCCACGCGGTCGTCGCCGGCCCATGCCACGCCGAGGACCTCAATTTGCCCGGCCGGGTTCGGCGTGACCGTTTGCCCCGCTCCGGGATAGCCGATCAGTGATTTCGCCATCTGATCGTACATGTACGCGTTCCGGATCTCGTCGGTTCGATTCATCTGCTCCCTTGTGTCGTAGACCGGAATATCCTCGTACTGTTCTGCGCCGTCATCCTCCTCCGGAATGACACGGTACGAGTACTGTTGCCAGTGGGTGTACAGGCGCTGGTCACCGTCCTCCCATTCGTCCCCGATGACCATTTTGTCCATCACGTGCATTCGGTTGACCCATTTGACGTTGTTATTACCGTACCACCCGGGGACGAGTAACCGGACGGGGAATCCGTGCTCGGCGCTCATCGGCGCACCGTTCATTTCGTACGCCAGCAGCGTGTCGTCCAAGACCTTCTGCATCGGAATCGAGCGACAGAAGATGTCTTCTCCCTCTGGAGCGTCGCCGCCCATCACGGACAAGAAATTCCCCTCGGACGTGTTCCCGCCGTACTGCTCCAGAATCGCACTGACGGGTGTTCCGGTCCACACGGTGTTCCCGACCGCGCCGAACGACCACTGGTTTCCTCCCACTTGTGGCTCGAAGTACGCCCGACCGTTACCAGAACACTGCATCGTGTGAGTGACCGATTCCGTACTGAAGGAGTGTTTGATCTCCTCCATGGATAGGTCAACTTCGGAGTCAACAAGGCCGGTCAACGAGATGGTCCACTCCTGTTCATCGATCTGTGGAGATGGGTAGTGATTCCGGATGTAATGTTCCTCACGCGGCGTGATGAAGTGTGTATACGTCTCCCGTTGAGCGGCCTGCGCGTTCTCCGGTTCGGGAGAAAGGATCTCTAACCCAGGATATTTTTCCTGGAGTGAGGGGCCAGTTTCTTGCTCCGGAGTGGCAGTCGGACTCTCCGTTGGTGTCGCCGTCGACGTTTCGGTCTCTGTCGATTCGTCCTGTGTCTGCCCACATCCAGCAAGAGCAGCCACTCCTGCGACTGCCCCCGTTGCATGTAAAAATCGACGTCGTTTGAGGAACCGGCTGGCAGACTCCTCATCTGAGTCTTTAGTGTTGCCATCGGTATTTTGATATGCCATAGCATACCATGACACGCAGACAAACAATCAAGACTCGGTTGGCGAGCGCTAACTACTACTCCGTCACGGTGATTTCCCCAACCATTCCCTGACCTTCGTGGGGTGCGCACACATAGACGTATTCTCCAGCCACATCGAACGTATGTTCGAAGGTTGCCCCCTCCTCCATGACTGTATAGTGCTCGTCACCGTCATAGCTTGCAAACGGGTCCGCGCCCTCCGGATTTTCACACTTTTCTGATGCTCCTGGCTTACTGGTTACGTTGTGGCCCGGACTTTCCGCGATCCAACGGACGGTCGTGCCAGTTGAGATCTCAATGGTCTCCGGATCGAAACGGAGCCGCCCTTCGGGCCCACTAGCGACCTCCGTCATACTGCTTTTCGGGGTTGGACTCGGAGTTGGACTCTCCGGTTCTGTTTCAGTTGGATCATCGGCTGACGGTGCACCAGTACATCCGGCTATCGTCAATGTCGTTCCAACCCCTACTGTTGAAAGGAATCGCCGTCGATTCATATACCCAAACACTTGCTGTCATTGTGACATAGTGGTTCGGTTGGCGAAGGCCAACTGAGCGTTGATACTATCTAACGGGGCAATCCAGTCCAATCGAAGATTGAGATCGAGATAGCAGGGACCACTGAATTCAGTCTCGATCGAAAATCAACCCATAGTGATACGGCGGGAGTTCGATATGAGACCGCTGCCCGAACCCCGCTGGTTCAACGAGTGCGGCCGTGGACCGTGGAGACAGACGGAGCTCCGCCGGTGGACCCCGTGGCTCACCGGCTATCGGCGTTTCGGCCTTGGGTGCAGGATACCAGTTGACGATGATGAACCGTCCATCAGGAGTGAGAACGCGTCTGACCGCCGATGCGAACGCTTCCTGATCCGCCACACCGTGGAAGGTGTTCATATGGAGGGCAATATCGACAGACCGTTGCAGAAATGCGGCCATATGGCGAGCATCACCACAGATCGGATGGACATTCTCTATCTCCTGACTCTTCGTTCGAGCGTGGAGGGCTGCGAGGAGGTTCGCATCTATATCAACAGCAAAGACGGGGGCAGTACCCACGAGTCTTGCCGTCGGCAACGTGAAATAGCCATCTCCAGAACAGACATCCACGATTGAATCATCGGTAGCGACACCGAGTCGTCGAAGTACCGTCTCCGGATCGGGCCACAGTTCACGCCACCAGCTCCAGTCGGGTTGCCCGGTGTTTTGGAATTTCACTCGAATCTCGTACCGACTGCTCAGTTTGCTGCGCAGTTGTTCGGCCCGAGTTCTAGGTCTTCCGCGTCATCATCCAGTGGTTCATCGCCCCAGTTGATGTGCTTGATTTGCTGGTAGTTGTTGGGGGTGTCCGATAGGGCGTCGACGATGGTCTCAACAAACTCCTCTTCGTTACCGGCTTCAACCATCCCGAACAACTCGTTGTCTTCTGTAAGACTGACGAGTCTCGTTGCTAACGGACGGACCTCTTCGTCGCTAAAGTGACCCGGCAGGACGACCGTGTCATCGGGGAGCTCACCAAGTCGCTCCAGACTATTGAAGAGGTCTGAAGCAGCCTCGCGGATCGCGTCCTCGCTGCTGTCCTCGAGGTCGGGGCGACCGACGCTCTGGAGGAACAGTGTATCTCCGGAGAGAACTGTTCCTCCGAACTGGAAGGAGACGCTCCCCGGTGTGTGGCCGGGTGTGTGGATCACGTCGAGTTCTCGCGTTCCGACGGACAGCGTTTCACCGTCCTCGATAGATGTGTACTCATCGAGCGAGCCACCGTCTTCATCGTGGAGGTAGTATGGCACGTCGTCTTCCTCGGCAATTATTCGCCCACCGCTGATGTGATCCGCGTGCGCATGGGTGTCGACCGCTCCGACGATCTCCACCCCAATGTCGTCAGCGATGTCACGATATCTGTCGATGTATAGGCTCGGGTCAACAAGAAGCGCTTCGTCATCATCGAAGACGACGTACGAGACGCAGCCCGTCCCGGGACGAACGACCTGAAGCACGCCAGGCTCGGACTCCACGTCGTACGTTTGATGCACGCGACCCCAGCCCCTCATTCCGTCGCTCATCGAACGAGCCTCGTAGCCTCGCTCTCGCAGGAATTCGGCAGCGCTAGCAGAGGTGATGCCACCGACACAGATCACGGCGATTTCCTTATCCTTTGGAATCTCGTCAAGCGCCGATTCGAGCCCCGAGAACTCATCATCGAGGAGCTCATCGTAAATCGGGAGGTTGTAACTTCCACTGACGGCCCACTCCTCGTAGTCATCCTCGTTGCGGACATCGAGGATGAACAGCTCGTCGTCATCGCGCCGCTCCGCGACTTCCTCCGGGCTGATATCCGTGGATGCGAAGTCTGTCTTGCTCATCCTATACATTATTAGTGGGCCTCGATGCATAAGCCTGCATTTGGCGAGCGACAAAGTATCGGTGCAGGTGTTACACAGAGACATGTTTATCTGGCATCTATCCGAAGTTCAAAAAGCGACATGGAAGACTCACCAAAGCCGGTCCAGCGAGGT
Source organism: Halogeometricum pallidum JCM 14848 (assembly GCF_000337095.1). Taxonomy (GTDB): domain Archaea; phylum Halobacteriota; class Halobacteria; order Halobacteriales; family Haloferacaceae; genus Halogeometricum; species Halogeometricum pallidum. Next base: position 8,392 of record NZ_AOIV01000036.1, on the reverse strand, counting down.
GAGGATATACGCCCACCAGAGGTCCTCAGCGTGTCACAGCTGAACGACCGAACCGCGTCTGTCGTTGAGGAGACGCCTGCCCTCCACGGTGTCCGCTGTATCGGAGAAATCACTGACCTCCACCAGAACAGTACAGCGCTCTATTTCACGCTTACCGACGGGAACGCCGAACTCCCCTGTATGCTCTGGGCAAACCGCTATCGGAACATGGATGTCGACCTCGAGGACGGGACCGAGGTCATCCTCGAAGGCGATATCGACTACTGGGTCGAAGGTGGGAAAATCGACCTCAAACCGTGGGAAGTCATCGTCGTCGGCGACGGCGACCAAGCGGCTTCCGTCGAGCGACTGCGAAGCGAACTCGAAGAGCGTGGCTGGTTCGACGACGAACAGAAACAGCAACCGCCGGCGTTCCCGGAGCAGGTCGGCGTCGTCACTTCCCTCGGAGGGGACGCCCGGTACGACATCCAGAATGCGATCCACGAGCAGGATCCCACCGTCGACATCCTGGTGAAGGACGCAACCGTCCAGGGGTCGAACGCGCCGACGTCCATCGCGAACGGCATCCACCATCTCGACCGCTCGGAGGACGTCGACGCGATCATCGTCGGCCGGGGCGGTGGGAGCGACACCGACCTGATGGCGTTCAACCACGAGTCCGTCGCAGAGGCCATATTCACGTCTAACACCCCGGTTGTCGCAGCCGTCGGTCACGCAGAAGACCGGACGATAGCAGGACGCGTTGCGGATCGAAACGCGATCACGCCGACTGACGCCGGTGAGTACGTTACTGCGGACGTGGAGCAGTTCCTCTCTGGCGAGGTGGACAGATTAGAGCAAGAATTGGAAGCCGCCTACGAGTCGTTCAAGCGGGAGTTCGAACACGAAAGAGAACTGGAGCAAGCCGCTGCGGAGGCGGGTAAGCCAACAGGAATGAGCCCAGCCTACTACAAGGCAATCATCGCGGTCCTCATCGTGCTCCTGCTGGTCGTGCTCGGATTGTGGCTGTTCATGTAACCATGGCTAAAGACACAGAAATCTCGGAGAACGTCGATCGAATCAACACCCTCATCGAACAGCTAGAATCCGGTGACCATTCGAAGTCCACCGGGGAGGAACTCTTCCAGGAGGGACAGGGTCGGCTTGCGAAGCTCCGCGAACTCGTCAACGATGGGGATGGCGAGATTATCGAGCTGGACTGACGGATCTACTCTGAATAACTTAACCAACGCGAGGCGGTACTCCGCCAATCTTGTTGGTTAAGACGTGTCGCTCTTATGTAGAACTCAGGAGTGACCCTGTAGCAAGGCAATCGACGACGATTTCGAGGGATGCGCCGACGAGGTTCAACGAGCGAATGAGTCCGAAGGTGTGAGCGGCCTGCTCCAAGCCTTGCTTGGACAGGCCGCGGAACTTTCGCAGCCATGGCTTCACGAGCGAGAAGAGACACTCAACCTGATTGATGTGGACGCCGTCGGCGGAAACGTACCGTTCGTCGTGGACAACGATTCGATGGTCGTACTCCATTCGTCGGTACGCTTGGAGACCGTCGGTCCAGACCTCTCCCAGCGGTTGGGAGAGGTCTTCAGCCTCCTGCATGACCGGCGCTAAGTCCGTCTCAAAGTCGATTCCAAGATGACCGCGAATCACCCGCAGCACGTCGCGGCAGGCCGCGACGAGCGTGATCTGATCGCCGTGACGTCCCTTCCATCGTGAGCGTCCGGATCGAGACGACCCGCCGCGGTACCGACTGTTCCGCGGCGGGTCTTGGCCTTTGTAGCCTGAACAGACCGTGCTGGATTCGTCGACTTGCGTTGGGCCCGAGATAGAGTGTTGGAACTGCTCCCAGACGAGGGGGAAGCCGCGCGTGACCGCGGCTTCCACCTCTCGAATCGCGTAATAGACGGTTTTGTACGCCCTGTCGAGCAGGACTGCAATCTGAGAGATACTGAGCAACGTGTCTGCATAGAGAAGGTACGCGAGAAGCACCTCTCCTGCGGTGAGGTGCTTCTCGTGAAAGGGCGTGCCATAGGTGTAAACCGGTTTGAAGTCGCAGTTTCGGCAGATAACACGATCAGACGATTCCCACGTGTGAATGCTGGGATGGTCGCAGCGAGGACACGTGGTATACTCCCAAAACTCCTTGAGTCGCCGCTCGATGCCGGCATCGAGCGGCTCGGTATCCAACTCGAAGAGGCCGAGATCAACGAGCTGGCGAAGCATCCCGCCGAACGCTGGCTGAGTCTGAGGCATAACCTCAAGTTTTCGGCTCGCTCACCGTAACTACACGGTCGTTCCGCAGCTCTACACAAGAGCGAGACGTGTTCGATGCTGTCCTCCAGCCAAATTCTCCCGATTTATTTCTAGCTTAGTAACACTCGCAATATCCAGAAAATATTTATTTCTCATCCAAATACTCAGTCAATATGTACCACGACTCCGTTGGTGCATACCCATACTCGCACGTATGATAACTCGGTCAGTCACCATCGAAGACATCGATGATCTGTACCTGATGTGGAACGACCACATCAACGCCTCCGCCCTCTATCGCCGCGCTCTCCGGGAGGAAATGGAAGTTCGCGATGTCGACCCCGACGACCTCCGAAACCTCCTCGAACGGGCCCGCGAGCAGGGCTACACGAAAGAAGAAATCGCCGACGAGACCAACCGGTACGCCGATCTGAAGGCACTCGTCGAAGACGCAGAGGAATAACCCGCTATGACACAGGACAGTACAACCTCCGAGACGTCTAAGAATCGTACTGACAATCAGTCCACGGTAGTGAGCAAGGTCCCCAGACAAGCCGTTCTCACCGTCGCACTGTTGACCCTGTTCGCTGTCCAACCCGCCGCAGCGCAGACCAGCGCGGTCTGTAGTGCGGATAACCTCCCCAGCATGATTGAGGGATTCTTCCAACTGACTACCGGACTCGGCATCGTCGGCCCTGTCTCTTATACACATCTNCTCAAGCGCCACAAGCGCTCGGCGATGAAGTCTGCCGTCGTCCTCGTCGTCCTCGGCCCGCTGTACACCGTTGCGGGGTCGATGATGGGGCTGCCGCTGGCACAGTGCGTCGACCTCGTCCCCTGGTAAGTCACTCTACCATCCCGTCGCGAGCCCCCATGGAACAACGAGAGCTCTCCGTGCTCATGGCCGCCCTGTTCGTGACGAGCCTAGTCACGGGTGTCGTCGCAGCCGATCCACCACGCCCGGGTACTGAGGAGAACGGCCTTTCTGAGAACGAGTCAGCGACGCTCTGGTCTCGCGATGCGGATAACTATATCAGTCAAGAAGAGTACCGCCAGCGCTACGGAGAGGACCGCACGTCCGTCCACCAGCTCGCGAATGGGACAGACATCACGTTCAAGCGGCCGCCTGCAACTGCCGCAACGTGGACTCGAAACGATTTCGGCGACCTCGAAGCCGGTGGGTCAGATACGTCAGTTCATCCGCCTCACGCATCCCTCGAAGATGGTGTGTTCATCGAAGACGCCCATGCGACAGTGTTTGCGGTTCAGCCGTCGACGCGGGGCCACCTCGAGTCCGGCGAAACCCCGCTCTACATCGCACCGAATGGGACGATGCGCGGGTTCGTCGATTACCGCGTCCGTGTTCCAAACGGGAGTTCCTCGGGGAACAGGACTGTCGAGTGGTCGCTTACGAACCACGAGATCGAGGAAGTTCGGCTGCAGAAAGACGGGGAAACCATTGCGAGGACCGATGGGTCGCACACGCCGGCCATCGACTACCAGATCGACGACGACTGGAGTGCAACCCTCACGCTTGAAGCAGAGATCCACGTCCGGCTGAAGAAGACGATACGGACTAACGTGGGGAACAGCACCGACGTCGACGTCGTCTACCGTGAGGAGACACGAAACGTCTCGGACTCGATCGACGTTGAGATCTACGACCTCTCTGCGTACCCCTACTACGCCGAGTACCCCAACGGCGATGCTGGCGTTGCCATCTTCCAGTCTCGGCCGTGGCAAGGCTACACGCTCACCGACGAGGGGAACGCGAGCGTACGCGGTGTCTGGCGGTTCTATACCGCCCGGAACACCAACTGGGACACGCTCGTCAGGTCGAATCGAACCGACAGCGCCGAAGTCGAATCCGATGCGATCCCCGTGTACGTCCACGCGTATCCCTCCCGAATCGGACCGCGTGCGGAACCCGTTCGCGACGGCCCAGAGATCATCGACACCTGGGGCACGGAACGTCCCTCTCCGCAGGGGACCATCGGCGAGAACGTCAACATCGAGGTCGTCAACCAGTCCTACGAGACGACGTACGGTGTCGCCGTCCGTGCCGAGAACGTCGACAGAGAGGCACTCCACGTCGCGGGCATCGTCCGCGGTGTGAACGCATCTATCGTCGAACCCGACGCCGGTTCCGATCGGCAGCTTCGTCGCAGCAACCTCACGGTGGAGGTTCTTCAACAAAACCAGTCGCAAGCGACACTCCGGATCGAACTGCGTGACAACCAGACTGGCGCACCGATCGTCCTCAACGACAGCGCCCGCCGGTATCCCATCGGGGGTCGCCCACGTGATGGCTACATCACCATCGCCAACCGGGAGGTCGAGACCAACGTCTCTGGCGTAGCCGTAGTGACGATTACTGAACCCGGCATCTACACCGCCCGATATCATCCGGGGTCGTGGCTTGGACACAACCCAGCCTACGTGAGTGATACGGCGACCGCCAGGTGGCATCCACTCGGAACCATCGACGGCTGGTTCGCATTCATCTTTGAGGTCGGCTGGCAGTTCATCCCCTTCTTTGTGATGTTCTACGCAGGACGCCGTCTGCTCCGAATGCTCGGCCCAGAAGACATCTTCCAACGAGATCCATGACCAGAAACCATCCACACATCAGTCGAAGAAACGCCCTCCGAACAGTTGCAGGCGCGGCACTCGCGAGCGTGGCTGGCTGTCTGAACGACGGTGGAAGCTCCGGAACTCCCAGTGACGGGACAGTCACTACAAACAGCCAGGGGCCGCTCACGCGAGTCGCCGTTGAGGGCACGACGCTCGTCGTCGAGCTCTCGGCAGAGGCCGACGTCGACCAAGTCAACCTCATCCAGCCGAACGATGAGCTGTTCGGAAAGCGTGACGTGGCTGCAGGGGCCCAGCAGGTCTCGTTCGAGATNGTCGACCAAGTCAACCTCATCCAGCCGAACGATGAGCTGTTCGGAAAGCGTGACGTGGCTGCAGGGGCCCAGCAGGTCTCGTTCGAGATCGGAACTGCATACGACCCCGGCGAGTACCGCGTGGTCGCGCTGAAGGGGGAGGAGACAGTCGCCGAAAGCACGACAGATATCGAACCGGAAGTCCAGATTCAAGACGTTGGACTCTACCGAAACAATCCCGACAAACCGTGGGATGAGGTTTACGGAGACACAGAGACAGACCGGTTGAAAAACGGCGAAGCGTTCGTTACCGTATCAAACGCTGGCACAGGCCCAGATGCAATTGTTGAGCTCGTGTTCTCTGGAGATGTTCCGAACCCCATCGAAGATCCCCGGGGAAGCGGGATGTACGAAACAGAGCAAGTGGTTGTTGCCCCTGGAGAGACAGTAGATCTCTTCAGCAATTCGTTCCCCTTTGGCTCAGAGTCTGAGAAAGGTATGGGGTGTTCGCCTGACGGAAATAGCGGACAATTCACCGTTCTCGTTGAGACAAGGGTCAACGGGAACGAGATTACGAAAGCGTTCGATGTGGAGTACTCAGGATCTGAGGAGATGAGTGATTGTGAGGTCGCAATCACGGAGGCCTGACGATGGTTGACTTGATTGACGTCGTACTGGAAGGGTTCAAAGACGTCGTTGAGTGGGTCATCGGTCTCTTCATGGATGGCCTCCGGTTAGGGTATCAGACCCTGACTGAGGCGATGTTTGGTACACCAACGCCACAGACTGATGGAACGTTCATCTTCGGTGACCCAAGCAATGCACCGTGGCCAGCGATTCAGGATGGACTCGTTGGTGGCGAGATCATGCTCATTGCTCTACTCCTGCTCGTAATGAGCGTACAGGGCCGCCATACCATTCGAATATTCAACGTGGGCAGTGCCTACGAAGCCCGAAAGACCAAGAAAACTGCATGGGTCGGTGCTTTCCTTATCATCACATGGTACTGGATCGGCGCTCTCACCCTGTACCTTGTAGATGGGTTCACCATTGCCCTAATGCCCGATCTCTCCTCGGTATCTGCAGCGATGCTACGGTTCTTAGGCGTCTCTATTACCAATCCAGGTCTGGGGCTATTATTCGCCCTCTCTGGTGGTATCTCGATGTGGGCTTTGGAAGCCCTCTTCTACATTCGCAAGATCCTGCTCTACGTCTACCTGTACGGAATGCCGATTGCGTTTGCGCTAGCCTATGGGAATATACCCGTCATTTCTGATATCGCGATGGGTTTCGCCAAGCGATTTGTTCCTTTGGCTGTCCTGCCACTTCCAGCAGCAATGGTACTCAAAGGATACGACCTCATCTATGCTGGAGGCTCGCTAACGCCGGGTACCGCGTTTCTAAAGTACCTTGTTGCTGCGTCTCTCCCGCTCGTCGCACTCTATGTGACCTGGAAGACGTTCAAGTACGCGACTCCGCTGACTGCAAAGGTCGTCGGAGGCGCGACGAAGGGGGCGGCACTCATCGGTGGAGTCGCAGCGGGTGCGTACGTCGGTGGCGCTGGCGTCGCGACGACCGCGGCCCGTTGGGGACCAAAGGCAGCTGCTGGTCATGCTGTCGCGCAGAAAGCCGCAGCTCGGGGAGAGAGTAGTGACGAAGAGAACAGTACGCCGTCGTACCGGCGGACCGAGAACGACCCTGGAATCTACTAAGCACCCATGTCGATGGATCAAGACGCAGCCGCACGGCGCATCATGGACCAGTTCGGCGAAGAGAGTCGAATCCCCTACCTCAACATCGAGGAGGGAGACGTCGGCGTGCTCATCGCCTTCCCGATTATTGGGCTGTTCGTCGCTGGTCTCACCGGAATCGAATCGCTCGCCCTCCCGTTCGTCGCAGGAGGATTCGGGTTTGGCGTTGCCGTCATCTACGTCTCTCCCGACCATCTGAACGCGTGGACGTGGACGAAGGACGTCTATCGCTACGCCAAGCGTCCGCGAGTCACGTTCAGTGCCCCAGAAGAGCCCGAGAGTACCACGAACGAGACAGAGCGAAACGAGGGCGGGCTCGCGAACTACACGCCGTTCAAACCGGACGAGCGAACGCAGGACCTCACAAACGTCAAGCGGGCGTGGCCCGGTGCTGGAGCGATTCAACGGGCAGACGGAACGATGGAAGCGTTCATCGAGATCGACCCGGGGAACATGGATTTCGCCATGTCCGACGACTGGGCACAGCTCCAGGAGGCTGGGGAAGAGTTCGCCAACAAGGAGCTCGACTCGAAGCTCAAACTCCACGCGACAACCCGGTCATTTCCGGTAGAACAAATCACCGAGACGATCGAAGAGCGGCTCAACGACGAGGACGTCAAGCAGAACCCGATCTTCCGGGAACTCCTCGAAGAGTATCGTGAGACGCGTCCCAAGGAGATGCGTGATCGTGGCATCCAGCAGGTCCGCTACTACATCGGCGTCGAGGTCACGCCCCTCGAAGTCTATGACAGATACCGAGACGAAGGGACACCTGCCGAGAAACTGACGCAGTTCCCCGTCATCGGGTTCCTGTTCAACCCGTTCGTGACCCGTCGTGAGGACCTGACGGATGTTGAGCGTCGGGCACAGATGTTCGAGAAGCTCGACAGCCGCGTCAACGACGTTCGTGCCGAGTTCATCCAGCAGGCCTCTGGCTGGTCTGCTCGCCGGCTCAGTACGGTCGAACTGTTCGTCCTTAACATGGACTTCTGGAACGGGAGAGAGCACGACTACGACGAAGCAGAGCGTGTTGTTCGCGAGCAACCGATTATCGGCCACTCGCGCCGGGAGGATGAGACCAATGCGTAACGTCGTCCTGCAGGCGGGTGATGGGTCCCTCACCCAACTCACAGAGTGGCTACTGAATCCAACGTCGCCCGAAGGTGCGGCGATTTACCTTCTGTTGGTTGTGGTCCTCGGAGTCGTCGGGAAGCTCCTCTGGGACCGCCACACCGCCGACGAGGAACCCGAAGTCGACTTCTCGGACGTCCTCGACGAGGAGACGCTCGAAGAGGGGCACGCAGAGGGACAGCTCCTCGACGACATCTCCGAGTCTCACAAGACGGTGACCGCGCCGGCAGCCATCGAGTGGGAGACACGAGCCGCTCGGGTTGGCGAGCAGTGGACGACGACGCTGTACATCGCTGACTACGCCGACTACCCGAACGACGGCTATCTGAGCGACCTCTTCGAGTTGACCGACGTCGAGTTCGACCTTACAGC
>NZ_AOIV01000035.1 GCF_000337095.1 Halogeometricum pallidum JCM 14848 | reverse complement strand
TTCGCACTGCGTGGTATCTCGCTCGGGGATCGTCGGACGACACTCGAACTCGGACTCAAACGCGCCTACATGCGTAATAGTATCTCCGACGACATCTCGACGCACAGTAACCCAAGCCCGACGATTCGAGACATGATGGACGTCTTCGAGGACATGGTCGACGAGCCAGAGGAGTTCGTCGTTCGGTCTGACGAAGAGGCCGGGAAGATCCGCGAGGATGCGACGTGGCTGCTCGACCAGCTCCGTCCCTTCGAGGAGGAAGGCCGCCACGCGAATCTCGGCAAACCCTCGGAGTTCGACATCCGCGACGAGAAGGTCATCTACCTCGACCTTGCCCAGCAGGAGGGCAGCGTCGACAGTAGTACGGCGCTGACGATGCAGTTGCTCATTTCGCTCGTATACGAACGGGCGAAAGAGACTGACAAAGAGGTCGTATTCGTCATCGACGAGGCTCGGTACATCATGCAGGACGCCGCGAGTCTGGCGTTCCTCGAAACGGTGTTCCGGCACCACCGCCACCACGACCTCTCGATCCGCCTCGTCACCCAGACGGTCGATGAGTTCTTCGAACATGCCGAATCTGAGGCAATCCTCGACCAGTGTGCTGTCAAGCAGTTCCATCGCCTGGATGGGATGGACGAGGAGTGGGCCGAGGAGTTCGGGCTGAATTACGCACAGATGCGCTACGTACAGGACGCGGTGCCCGGCAACGAGGACGCCGGGTTCTCCGAGGCGCTCGTCGGCGTTGACGGCGAGTGGCGCGGGATCAAGGTGCAGGCAATGTCCAAGGAAAAGCAAGTTATCGATTTCGACCCGGCTGAGCAGACACGAGAAACACTTCCCGGTGCTGACGAGGAGGCAGCCGATACGGACGTGCAGCAGTTCCGTGAGGAACTCGAACAGCAGGCTGCGAACGGAGAGTCACAGGCAGTCACTGCGAAACCTGATGGTGGATCGGTGGAGGTGGACGAGGATGCGTGAGTATCTCCGCGTCACGCCGACGTCCGAACAGCTCGACTCTGCGGGAATCTCGCGTGTTCTCGCCAGTCTTCACAAGCTCACGAATACCGGATCGGAAAGCCTCACAGAGAAGCTGAACCCGTTCCACAGTGAAACACCGCCCCGGTTTGAATTCCTTGCCCTGAGCGATGGAACAGACGAGCCAGTCGAGTTCTACTACGGCGTCGACGAACATCTCGACACCTTCGAGAAGCGCCTCCGCTCGATTTACCCAGCCACATTCGATATCGAACGCGTTGACGTTGATGTCGCCGCTCGGCTCATCCAGCCAGTCGAACTCACACGAGAGGAATTCATCGACCAGTACGAAGCAGGGCAACTACAGTACGAATTTGGTCCCGAGGAGCAGCACAACCTCGACGATGAAGACCAGACAGAAACGACGGAAACGTCCCCCCTCTCTACTGGCGATACAACGGACCAGAGAGCCACGAATCATCTCATTGAGACAGAAAACACTGCACTCGAACTCGCACCACCGAGTGCAGTTCCCGAAGAGGAACCACTGACGACACTCGAAAAGCCAACCGAGACGACGGAGGGAACGATACTCGCTCGGCCAACTACTGACACTGTCTCGCCAGTTGGTGTTCGCTGGTCCGGTTCAGCCACCCGAAAGAAGGACTGGATGACGTCGCTGACGCCCTTCGCGTCCAGTGATGACGACGACGCAGTAACTGCTGTCGACCAGCCCGGCGCGGCGCTAGCCTCACTCGTCGACTATCTGATGGAGGCAGCGTCGCCTGTGGCGTTCCAAGTTGTGTTCCAGCGGCGAGCACCCTGGCAGGCCGACGCTGAAGTTCGCAGAGAGGACCTTCTCGATGGACGGGATACCTTCATCCAAGAACTCATTGGCTCATTCTTCGCGGTCGAAGAGCAACAGAACAGTCGCGAGGAGACACAGCTCCCCGAGTCAGTCGCAAAGCGGATCGAATACATCGACGCGAAGAACCACAACCGGTCGTTTACCGCAAACATTCGAGCAGTGGGCGTCCCAGCTGACAGTGCATCCCGCGACGAACTTGCAGCGCAGATGGATTCACTTCGGCCCGTGTTTGACCCGATAGACGGCCCCTATTACGAGGTCACGGGCGAACGACTCCGTGCTGAGGGCTTTCGAGAACAGACGAAGGAGAAGAACGCTCGAACGGCCCTTCAGCAGCTACTTGACCGCGAGATTGCGGTCGGCCGAGGGAAGACCCGACCCGATTTCGTCCTCAGTGGGGCGGAACTCGCGAACTTCGTTCTCGTCCCATCGTCCGAACAACTCACGGTCGAGGGAACACGCGGGACTCGCGCTGAACAACAGAGCCGTAATCCGCTCGCGTGTCCGAATCCCGACTTAATTCAGCAGTTCCAGGAGGGGATGGCGATCGGGTATGCACTCGATGAGAATGGCTCACCCCAACCGGACCCGATTCGGATTCCACCGAAGCTCTTGACGACGCATTACGGTCGGTTTGCCTCGACCGGGGCCGGGAAATCGAAAGCGGTCATCAACGACGGGCTGTCCCTGCGAGAGACAACAGGCGGCCCCGTCGTCATCGTCGATCGGAAAGGCGACGGGATGTGTGCAAACTACCTTCGCTGCCACTACGAGCATTTCAGCGGGTTAGACGACGTCTATCAGTTCCGCGTCCCAGAGACGCTCCCTGCGTTCTCTTTCTTCGATATTCGGCCTGCGCTCGAAGCCGGGCGGAACCGCACGGACGCGATTCAGGACAAGGTTGACCATTTTCACGCCATTCTACGGATGATTCTGGGCCGCGAAAAGTACGAACAGGCCTTCGTCGCCAATGAGATCACTAGCTACCTCATCAAAGCGCTGTTCGACGAGGAGTATGGCAGCGACGTCTTCGGTCTTAATGACCTCTTTGCGGCAGCACACCGGATGCACGGGGAACGAACGATCCCGCCGGTGTCGGCAGACAACAGACACGTCGAGGAATCGCTCACGCGGCACTTCGCAAAGGACGACCAGCAGTTCCAGAAATCGATGAACGCTGTCGGGCACCGCCTCGATACACTCCGGGAGGATGACAATCTCCGCCCCATCTTCAACCACACCCCCGAACAGAATGAGGATGGCGAATACGTCGACAGTCGCTTCGACTTCCGCGAGTTCCTCGACAAAGACGTCACAATTCTGTTCGATCTCGGTGACCTCCGCCCGGAAGCCCAGCAGGCCATCACACTCCTGCTATTGAGTAATCTCTGGGATGCGGTGCAGGTGCGGCGGCGTGATGGACAGACCGATTACGAGAAGCTGACGAACCTCATCATCGAGGAGGCGGCACCCATCGCCGCAACGAAACTCGTCTCTGAGCAGTTGCTTCCACAAGGGCGGTCGTTCGGTCTGAGCATGGGGCTGGTGATGCAGTTCCCCGGGCAGGTCCGAAATCGGAGCGAGCGAGCCTACCATGAGGTGCTGAACAACATCAAGACGAAGCTCATCGGGAACATCGCGATTGAACGCGAGCTTATTGAGTCGCTGGCCCACGAAGACCTGAGTCCGACTGACCTCCGCAACCGGATAAACATGCTCCCGAGTGGCGAGTACATCGTGCACTCGGCAAACCCATCGTTCGGAGAGACTGGACCCGCTCCGTTCTCGGTGAAGCCACTGGCGATAGCACCAGGACATCCAGAAAGCGACGAGCCGCTCTCTGTCGAACAGGAGGACCACTTCGAGACCGTGGCCCTCCCACGACTGTCGGAGCGAACACAGGCCAAGTACGGGCTCACCAGCAGTCAGGACACAACCTCCCCATCCGAGGAGGAGAGCTGGGGAAGTGAATCTACAGACACGACAGACGGATTGACAGAACAGACCGATTCCCACGATTCGACGCAATCATCGTTCCTTGGAGAGATGTCCACAGACGCAACGTCTAACCCAGAGGACGAAACGGAGGTTTCTGACGCCACCGATCGGCCGTTTGGAAGCGAGCCCACAGCAGACCAAGATACAGAGTCGATGAGTGAGACAGACTCGTCAGTACAAACCGAAAATGGATCAACTCCGGTGGAAGCGGGCGGAGTGACTGTTCCGGATGAAGAACTCAGACGGCGTGGGCTCAGCCGCGACGATATTCGGTTCCTGAACTGCGTCCTTGATGTGATGAACGGTGATTCTTCAGAGTACACGCTCTTGGACACGATGACCTCGTTCAGAGAGCAGTTCGATGACGTGGATGTCCAGCGGCTCATCGATCAGAATCTACTGGAAGAAGCACCGGCCTGCCGACGGAAGTACTACACTGTGCTCCCTGCAGGGCGCGAATTACTCGGTCAAAAGCTCGCGGTCGGGCCGGGGCAGGGGGACATCGGAGAGAAAACCCCGCACAAAGTCGGTGTCAAGCTCCTCGAACAATGGCTCCAGAATCAGGATGATGTTGCACGCGTCGCGACCTACTACGAATACGACGAGGAGACGGTCTTCGACGTCGCTGCCTTCAACGCTGATAGCGAGTTGGTGTGGGTCGGTGAGGCGGAACTGCCGAGCAACAATAGACACGCTCCAGTTGAGGACTACGACAAGCTAAGCGACGTTGATGCGAGCGCTGTCTGGGCGTTCAACAAGCGAGAGACTGCAGTAGAGGTTCTCGACCGACTTGCCGAGGCTGACCGGATCGAAAGCAGTGTGAGCGGGCGTGCAGCCCGATCATTCGCAGATATTCGAGATACAGTCGAGAGCTTCGATGCAGCGGGCCTAACGACGCTTCGGGGCTTCCACACCCTTGATGGAGAATTCAATTCATGACGTGGCGACAGGCTACTCGCGAGGAGATCTACGCCTACTACGCCGACGAGTTTCCCTCGTACGTCGATCAGATGCCATCGTTCATCACACCAGCTGGCCCGAAACAGTACGCCCTCGCGTTTCGAGAGTCTCATCCCGTGCGGAAAGATGAGGTCCCTGCAAAGGACTTCATTCGCCGAGATACACGACAGACGAACGCATCGGGTGAACATACTCACTGCGAATTCGATGAGTTCGAGGACATCGTGGAGTTCATTCGCTACCCAGCCCAGAATGACCCCCTTGGACGAAGTACGTTCGCGCTCGCTGATCCTGCTCTTCTCGATAAGCCCAATCCGTGCCCCGACGCCGTCTACTACGCGCTTGATCACTGGGAGCGCCCGTGGATACTCCTCGTGGATATCGACGCGAAAACGATTGCTCGGGAGCGGGCAGAACGAGTGATAGCGGACGACGTCGATAATCGAGATACCGAGGGTTTCCTTGATGCAGCCGGGATTCGAGAGGCGCCACCAACCGGATATCCCTACGCATTCGAGGACGTCGACCGTGCTATCGAGTACGGGTTCGAGGTACGGGATATCTTCGAGAATGATTTTGACGCTGAGGAGACGATGGTGATGTACAGCGGACAGGGCGTCCACGTCTACCTGCTTGACACCGACTTGGCCCATCGGTACGATACCAAGAGTCGCGAGGTGCTGAACGACCTCTTGTTGGACACCTATGGCATTCCAATTGATCCGGTGGTGACCGCCGACCGCCGGCGCGTTGCCCGCCTCCCATACTCATTGCACGCTGACGTCTGCAGTATTGTTCAGCCAATTGACAGTCCGAACTTCGACGTTCGGACGGCGACACCTGAATTCATCGACTCATGAGTACTCCTACCCCAGTTGACGACGAGCGCACCGCGTATCGAGTTGCTGCCCTCCCACTCGAGTACGGGTCAACACGCATCAACCAGCTGTTTACGCGTGGTTACAACCGTTACATCGTCGACGGCGAAGACCAGCCCGACGATCTGTTGGACGATCTCGAACGGTTCGGAACGGCCGCGTTCAAAGAGAACGTCCGGACCAACGCTGCTGATGAGCCCTTCGTCGACGAACCAGGGACGCTTGCCGTGCTCGCCACACTAGCTGCCATCTGCGTCAAGGCACACCCGAAGTTCGAGCACGCCCCACCGCGGAAGATCCAAGTCCTCTACAGCATTCGAGAGCTGTACGTCAACAATCTGGCGTCACTCCTCCGAGAGTTCGGCGATGCTACCCTCCAGCAAGATATCGCTGAGGTGCTGTACGCGAAGGACACCAGCGGGGAGAGTCCCCACCCCGGTCGCGTCTGTACAGGCATTACGGAGATGCCTGAGTTCGGGGGTGGGTTGTACCTCGAAATCCCCATGGTTGCTGCCTCCCGGAACTGTCTCGTCTACGACGCGGACAGACGTGATGCAGGAACGGAGGATGACAGAGAAATCCTGACGCGAGTAAAGGATAACCGGCTGTACGTTCCTGCCGGTGACTTCGATGAGAAGTATCACGCCTATGCGGAGCGGGCATTCAAGAAGCTTCTTCGTGTCCAAGAGGACGGCCTCTCCGAAGACCAGCAGGTGTGGTTGACGACGAACGAGTCAGCAATCACTGATCGGATCAACCGCTTCATAGAGACAGGGCATCACGAGCGTATTTGGCGAAACTGGGACCAAGGCGAACGAACGATTCGTGTCCTACGGCGGGCGATCAGCGAGTCAGCCGACGATGTCGTCCAGCAGGATGAGTTCCATACGGCAAAAGAACTCTACAGTGCAGTCACAGCGTACGATACAGAAAACAACTGGGAGGCCTCGATTACGGACTGGATTTCGAGCCCGAGTAGCCTAGCGAAGACGCTTGCAAACCATCAGTCACATTCGGCGGTCACCATCAAGCGGGATGGGCGCGTCAATCAATATCGAATCGGCCACCCAGGCACCGGATCGACGCAAATCGATGTTGACGCTATCGAGGACCTGTTTGAGTTGCCCTGCATGGCAAACATGGAGGAACGCCTTCACGAGAAGAAACCCATCCGGAAGGACCTCTACAACTTCGCTCGGATGGTGATGTGGTTACCCCAGTATCAGAACAGTAGCCTTGACGAAATCGTCGCGGACCTCAAAGACGTCTTCTCGCGCTGGCCATGGTACGACGAGCAGGTCACGGACTACCAAATCCGCTATGAATTCACGAATACGATCGACGGGAATACGCCGCTCCCAATGAACTGCGACAATGACGATATGCAGCGCTACTGTATCGGGAAGGACCAGTGTCCCTACTCGATCTGGGGGAGTCTTCCCTTCCCGGATGAGATGTACAATCAAGTGGATGAACACGGCAGTGGTCGCACCGAGCAGTTCTAACGAACGCAGATATATCTCCTATCGTATGGGTTATTTGACACGGGCTGAACGCCCGACTAGCACTCCCGTCGGGCACATTTCAGCCGCTAACACCCTCGATATCGCGGTATTCGGTGTGTTCTAGAGGGCTATTCGAGTTATCGACGGAAGATCGGATGAGCAGCGTGAACTCTATTCACCTACTCGTATCTACTAAAAACCGCGAAAATCTGGGTTTCAACCACTCGTCGCGCACATTTTGTGTTCTGGGGCAAATTGCAATTTTCGTCGAGCACATTATTATTATCTTAGATCTGCCCGACGGGCCTATAATCTGATTTGAGTGATTTATTGGCCGATGCATATTGCCAAAATCGTCCAAAGAAACCCCCCAATATGCACTATGCAAACGCCGCTGGCTCCCTCGGGCCGAAGGCCATCAAACGAGAAGAGTCTCTAGATGATATATCAGAAGGCTAGTAACTACTCACGAAACGATTCGCAGTTGAGTGTATCCCCAAGAGAGGTGACGTGTGGATTGTGCTCCTCATCACTGCTGCTGCCATTGCATTGCTCTGGCTGTAGTCAGCGGCACCGAGAAACCGAGACAGTACCCGTCGTCAAGAACGCGATGGGATCCGCAGTTCGCCCTCGACTTCGTACAGATAGCCCTTCAGCAACAGTTGTTCGACGTGTGCTTGCGCGTCGGCCCGTTCGACATCCTGATCCATGAGATGGGCAACAGCGTCCGCTCGAGTAGGGCTCTCGTCAGCCTCTGCCGCATCGAGATACTGCCCAAGGTGGTCGAGTGCGGCTTTCTCACTGGAGTTAATTGGTGTCCGCGAATTCTCCATTACGTGAAGCATGGACCTCCCCAGATTAGACAATTGGGGTGGATTCGCAGTGTCAGTGTGTTCTCTCGATGGGAGTGTTTATCGGCGCCAGAATGCGCAAGGCGCGTCTGCGAGCGTGCCCACGCATGAATTCCATGACTGGTCCAAGCATACTCGATGATACAGGAAACGGTCACGAGCGACTCGAAACCGAACTCCTCGCACAGGACCGGGATGCAGCCAGGGTGTCGACAGTGGACGTCGATGAGGCGACGGCGCGACAGCTCGTCAGTGACCTCGTCGATGACGGTCTCGTGAGGGCGGTCGTCGAACAGCGAGTGCTCGTCACGAACCAAGATCCGAGAGATACTGCTGACGCAATTGAGCCACGTACTGCGCGTCCCAGCTCTTGGTCTCGACGTAGTAGGTGAGGGCAGCCGTGACATATTCCAGAGGCAGGATATCGTGGGTTGCGAGCGTGCAGAGGATGTGCGGAGTCGTAAACAGTATATTCCGATCGTCGAGCGCGAGAGTGACGAACAGGTAGTTGGTTGTATTGAACTCGTCCGTGATGAAGAGGTCTGCCTCTAACTCGTTAGCTAGCCAGATGCATTCGGATTCCCCACGATCGAGCCCGTAGCCAAGCGGCTCGTCGATTTGTGCGTCGACGTCGTGGGTCGTTAAATAGTTCGCTGCCTGGAGCACGAGGTCGGCAGCCGCAGCTAGGAGATCCTCGCTCCCTGTCGCGTCGGTGAGCTCTCCCAGCACGCTCGCGGGTATCTGGACATCATACCCGGTGAGCAGTGCTTTGAGCGGATCCGCACCGGAGGGAGCTTGCGGACGGCCGTCGACGACCGGAGTAGCGAGATTCAACAGGACGTTGGTATCAACGACAGCAACCGCTTGCTCCGACATCGTCAAGCGTGGGACTCGTCATCCGATGACTCAGACGAACTCGAGTCCGTCCATTCGGCGATTTCGCCGTCGTAGAACGCATCGTCACTCGGGAGGCCGTCCTCGAGTTGGGGAACGGCGGGTGTCCGGTCGATCGACGCTCGGAGGAGTTTCATTCGCATCGCTTCCTCGCGGCCGAGGATTGTTTCGACCGTGTTGTAGTCGACGCGACCATCGTAGTAGGCGTCACTAAGCCGCCGGCGGAACTCCTCATCGTTTGCGAGAGTTTCGAGTTCGTCTTCAAGAGCATCGATGAGAAGCCGGGTCCGAGAAGTATCAAGGAGCTCAACGACGCTGTCGGCGCGCTCGACGAGGGACTTTGGGGCGTTGAAATCGACTCGTGTTTTCTCTTCGGCCATCACTTTATGTGTAGGTTCTACACATACTTAGGTTCATCGCTGTCTCTGTTGATTGAGTCGTCTCTATCGTGAGAACTGATCGTGACGGCCGTTTCCTGCTCTGTTGGAATCACACTCTTCGGACAGATTTTTACTGAAAACATCCGGGCGGTCCTCTTAACAAATCTAAGCCCGTTTCGTCACTCCCTGTATCTCCCAAATCATCTAAAGGAAGACTAGGGTACGCCGGGGCAAACGCCGATGGCTCTCTCCAGCTGAGGAGCCATCAAACGACGATTATCTCTAGCCGATATATCAGAGTTCACTCACAGGGTAGTGATGCGATCCGCGGTTGAGTTTGTCGCCCCCGAGAGGGGGGAGGGGACGCCGTAGGCACCCACTCAACAACCATGTCATCCGAACACGAGCAACAGCGATCACGACTCCCTAGCGAGCACACTGAGCAACCAAGCGACGAACCGTGGGCAGATCTCGAACTGACGCTCCCTCACGGCAGAAGTCCGACTGGCATCGTCTCATTTGTCGAGTGCGCACTCGTTGAACTCACCCACGAAGACGTCGGAGCCGAGTTCGTCTCGACGAGCGTTGCGGGCATGAAGCGGACGCAGTACATCGCCGTCGACGCCGTCGGCCAACGGTTCCAGAAGCGGTATTTCGACGAGCGGCTTGGCCGGCACGAAACGACAGTCAGCCGCGACGCAGTTCGTGAGGAGTTGGTCAACCGACTCACACAGCGGTCGTCACCGGGCAATGAAGTAGGTCAAAATGGCGTTGACGGCGCTCAAGACAGATTCTGCGTGAAACCAGCTCGAGAACTTCGATTTCAGAAATGAGGCCTTAACCAACACTAGGGCAAGCAAATCACCCAACGTTGGTTAAGGTGCTGTCAACTTGTGGAACCCAATCTACCCAACTGAGGAAACTATCCCTCGAAGTAGAAACTATATCCTTCGTCCTGTAATTCCGAGTATGTCCGAAACAGACGCTGCCGATGGGCCACCCCCCTTCGTGGATGCGTTTCGCAGCGGCGACGTCGAACAACGCATCTACGGCACTATCCTACAGACCCGTGACCCGACAGCGGCAAGCGCAATTGCTGACAGCGTCGACTGTGACCCCAAGACTGCCCGGAAGTACCTTAGCTGGTTCGACGATTTGGGAATCGTCACTCGACACGATAGCCATCCGGTCACCTACGAACGGAATGACGCGTACTTCGAGTGGCGACGCATCAACCAGCTCGTAGCCGACCATTCTGTCGAGGACCTGCAGGATGGTGTTCGAGAGCTGACGACGCGCATCACCGACTACGAGGCGACATACGACGCTGCATCGCCGGCTGCAGTCAACGCCATCACCGCCGCGGAGGGCAGCGACGAGCGGACCATCGACGACGTGTACAGCGACCTCGGCGACTGGGCGACCGCCCGCGAGGAGCGTGACCGCTACAAGCGCGCGCGCCAGCAACGCACGGGTGACGAGCGTGAACAGGGGTTCGAGTAGCCCATCCTTGCGTCTGATATACCCACGGCGCCAACGAAACGTTTCAACAAGGTCCGAATGCCTTGCAATACGAACGGCAGAAGGGAAATCGGAGGTAAGCGAGTCTTGCTTGGTGAAGTGCCTCTGACATCGGAGGAACAATCCTCCATCTACAATATAACAGCCCAATCACATATATCCCTACTATCGATTCCGTCACGAACTGTCCGCCGAACGAAATCAGATACGTTGCTCGGATGCGCGGAGTCAAAGGTAATGGGCGAGGTGATCGACTCGGTGGAGTGACGAGAATCCGCAATCGACGAGAGCAACAAGTACTCCGCTGTGAGACCGGGTACTTATCTCGGTGTGGTCGTGTTGCATCGGTATGGCCCCGCGACGAACGGCAGCCTTCCTCGCCATGCTGGTCCTCCTCAGCGGCGTCTCCGTGGCCGCCAGTGAAGTCATTGAGTCACCGCCGGAACTGACCGTCTCGAATGAAGATAACACCACCTACCGAGTAACCGCCTACACCGTCGAGAGTCGCCAAGTGGCGATGCTCATGAACTTCCGCGTTACGACCGACAACGGTGAACGCCGACTCGCGACGCTTTCACAACTGATCTGGCCCGAAGGCTACCGAAACGTGACGTTGGCCGATGAGGGCGTCCCAACTCAACGGGTTACGGTCGAACCCGGCGAAGAGGTGACGACGACCATCGATGGCTGGACGCCTGGGAACGTGACGGTATACGTCATGGAGGACGTCGGCAACGATGAAACACATGTTCAGACGGACATCATCGCGTGCCCTGACCGGGGGCAGGAACACAGTTGGACGTTCAGAGACGACGGCACCGGTGGGTCGTCTACCTGCGCGTCGAGTCTTGATTGGCTGCTCCTCTGAGGACCAGAACGGTTCGGACTCCAAACGGTTGGCTACCGCTCTCGACGAGCGGGGTCCGACGGCCCCGTGTTCTCCACGGTGGCATCGCCGTCTCCCGGAAGGAACGCAGCAAACGAGACAGCGTGGACGGGTGCGACGACGGCCGTGCTCAGAAACCCGCCCGCCACCGGGACCTTCGCGAGTGTCCCGTATGCGAGTCCGAGGGCGGCGATGAGCCCGAACAGTGTCCATCGGTTCCCGCGAGAGGCCCGAACGCTCTCTAGAAGCCCCGCTGGAATCGACTTGCCGGTGACCAGTGACCCGGGAAAGAGGAATAGGCTGGCCGAGACGAAGGCGTAGATAAACACTGTCAGCGCCATAATGGGAAGGCTGTCGACGCTGACGGACGACGACCCGGCCACCAGCGAGAGAGCGGCGAGTAGCCCCGAAACGGCGAAATACCGTGCAAGCGCATCGAAACGACGCTCGACGCTGAGGGCGCGTGAGAGGGTTAGCCAGCCCGCGACGCCGAGCCCCAACCAGACGAGCAGTTCGAGCCCCGCGGCACCGACGAAGTAGGGAACCCGAAGGTCGACCAGCGCGCCGACGTTCCTTGCGGTCCGAGCTGTCCCCATCGGAATCATCGAGTACTGGATACTGAACGTGTCTCCGAGCGTCTCCGGTGTCACAAACGAAACGGGACCGAGCCTGCGGAGCCAGTCGGCCAGCGATACGAGGAGACCCGCGACGACGAACGGAGCAGCGAGTGCCGGATTGCGACGAAGACGCGTGAATGCGAACCGTAGCACGGTTTCTATCGTCACTGTTTCTCCTGCCATCGTCTCGTCTCGACTCGCGGGCGTGTCGAGGCGTTCAGTTGTGCCATCCGAGTCGGTCGTCATGCCGACTCCTCCAGTGCGATGACTCGTCGACGATTAGTCGCGTATAGAACCCCGTCGCCGACAACCGGGGTCGATAGGGGAACCTGTGAGGGGCGGTACTCGAACAGCCTTTCCCCCGAGACAGCGTCGAACGCGAGTAGTGAAAACCCCGCACGGACGGCATACACCACACCATCCGCGACGACCGGCGACGTGGGTCCCTCGAACGGCGTCGTCCAACGGACCTCGCCCGTTGCCACGTCGACCGCGTGCAGAGTCGCCCGTTCGTCGCCGACGAAGATGGTTCTATCAGCTACCGCTGGTGCGCCCTCTGTCATATTCCCGTCGAGTGAGCATCGCCAGAGCGTGGTACCGTCCTCTGCGTCGAGTAATCGGACCCCGCTCCGGGTCGGGACAACGACGCCTGCCTCTGTCGCCACTGGCGCGAGCACCATCTGTTCGTCGAGTTCGCGACGCCATTGCCGCTTTCCGGACTCCGCGTGGTAAGCGGTCGCCTGGTTGGGCCAGTTCGTCACGTAGACGAGACCCTCCCGGACGGCCGGTCTGTTGAACTCGGCGCTCGCCGCGTCGTTCTCGTGGTGAGTGTGCCGCCACAGCACGGACCCGTCGTTCGGCTCGAGCGCCGAGACGCTGTTCGTCCCCGGTATTGCAGTGTAGACGACGCCGTCAGCCGCGACGGGTGTCTTCAACGCCGCAGGGCCGAAGAAACCAGCACCGGGAGAGCGGGGTCCCACCCACCGTCGGGCACCGAACGACCGGTCGAGGAACGGGACGTTGACGCCACCGTCCGCGTTCAATCCGAACACGCCCGACGGCGCGGTCACAGCGAGCGTATCTGTCGTGTACGCGGACGCCGGAACGCGCGCTGGGGCCGATTGGTAAGGACCGGGGGCTCCGAACCGCTTCGTCCCCGTGTCAGCGTCGAGAGCAAGGAGTCCGCTCCCGACGGCGTAGATAGTGTTTCCAAGGCGAATCGGTGGGGCGGTTCCGAGGAACCAATCGGTCGTCTCGTGTGACCAGGTGACTTCCACGCCGTCTTTCGGCCCCGATGCGGTGGGGAGATAGCCGGTGCCGGCAGGGTCGCACCGGTCCATGGGCCAGTCGAGGGAGGGCGTCGGACTCGCCGTGGCGGTAGTCGGGGCGAATGCGCCGGCGAACGCAACCCCCACCGATCCAAGGAATTGACGTCTGGAGGGAGACATCACGCTACCGGTTCGCTGCTCTGTATATAACTCTTGAAGAAGTGTCTATGGATTGCGACGGTCGCCGCGACTCGGCGGCGAACGCTACTCTGAGTAGAACGCTATGAAAACGAGTGCCTCCAAGCGGCAGTCTCAGCGCCGTGCTGTCGGTGCGAAACTGGGTGAGAGTAGTTCTGGTGAGTCTCGGTTCGCTGTTCGTTTCCGTGCTCAAACGGGGATTGGGATACTGCCGATTCTGCATTGATTCGAGAGCAGACAGTTGAGTGCCTTGTTTCTGGAGTAAGAGAGCAAATTGGGTCGCATGAGAGGAAACCGGTGCTAGAGAGTGCTCCTAAAGCTGGCAGAAAGATAGGAGACGTGCGAGGTTGTTCGGGCGGTGGGGAGACACCTTTTTCCTCCTACAAAGCTTATGTTCTAGTATTACTGACTGTACTGGTATCAGATGGAAATGAGAACGTCTCGGAGGGCGTTCCTGGGGGCGGTCGGGACGGTGGCCGCAGTTTCCGTAAGCGGATGTAGCTCTCCGGATGAAGGTGAGAAATCGAGTGATCTCTCCGGTGTCGAAATTGCGAAGCCTGTCGTAGATTCGGGCAAGCTTGAGGGATGGGAAGAGACCGACGCACGGAAGATGAAGATGCAGTCAGAGATAGGAACGACGCCGTATGTAAGCTTCCGCACGTTCGAGAACGTCGCATTCCGGGAGCGGGTGAAGAATCTCACCTTGGGCGAGTTCGATAGCCCACTAGCGAAGTTCTTCGCAGCACACATCGACCTGCGCGGCTACACGACGATCGGGGCGACTCCGGAGCGGCTGGTCGGGCCTGCAGCAGCCGAATTGAAGGCCAACATGAGACAGAGCGGTATCAAGAATATCCGTGAAGTCGAAGTTGGGGCGAATACTCCGGATGTCGCGAAGCAGACTCGTGAGTACGAGGGCGAGTTCCACTACGAGGGCTTCTCGGACACGATGATGCATGAGAAGGCGGGGGAAATCACACTCAAACTTGACGGAGGAACGCTTCCTGTTCGAGGCTTCGTTTCGACATGGAAGGTGAATTCTGGGACGGGTTTCGCGGCGGGTGGTGCCTACCCTGCTGAATCATTCCAAAAGGCAAGCACGACCAGCGTTACCGGGAATGAGTCGGTTGGATTGAATCTCATCCTTTCCGCAGACTTGGGGCTCCAACCCACGAAACGCCGGGTTGAGATTGTTGAGTTAGCAAACTCAGTAACGATTGAATCTAACTCATAACAGGCTCCGCATCTTCTGCTATCTTGAGTATGCCTTTCCTCAAGAAGGAACACCTGAAGGATGGACTTCAAGCGCTAATCATTGGTCTCTATTCAGGCCTTGCAGCAACATGGTTGGTCGCTCCAGATACAGGGATCCACTGGTCACTTGGTTCGGGGATGACTTTGTTGGCCGCAGCGGTGATTACTCCGTTCGCGGTCGCTGCAATTGATTACGCTACTGAGAAAACATTCCGACCTGGCAATCCTCCCCATTCTCAGATTGACGATCGAAGCTCTACGAATAAGTTGCCTAATCGTGAGATACCGAGCGATTCTGACGGAAACTCGGTAAGGCTGATCGCTCGTCGCGGTCGAAATCGCCGGTAAATCATCCTGACTAACATCTATTCTGTATCGGGTTGGGACAGGTGTCTGGCAGTTTTTAGCACAACGCCTCTTCCAACTCACCCCAAGAGGAGTTACGATCGTCAAAGGCCGTCCTTAAATCTGGATGTGCAAACTATGTGCATGCACCGGAATTATTATCCGACTGTGTGCAGAATTTGCACATAGGATGGGCGCGAGTGACAAGCCCCGACGGGTCCACTTCCAGTCGCCGGAGTACCTCGTCGAGCGTCTCGACGCGATTGCGGACCTCTTCGACAAAGACCGGACGGATGTCCTCGTCGAAGCGATCCGCGAGTACATCGAAGAGACCGCCGACAGCGAGACGTTCCAGGAACTGGTGGCGACGAAATACTACGACGACCAGCTCGACTTTGAGACGGTCAAGCAGTTGGTCGGCGCTGAAACCGCCCAACGGCTCCGCCTGCTCAAGGCGGACCTCGAGTCCGAACCGTTGGATCTCGCTGCGCCCACTGACGTCGACATCTACGGCGACGACGCGACGACGGTCGAGACTGGTGACGGCGACGAGCGATGAGCAGGCCGCGGCTGCGGACAGTCGTCGCCGACACGAGTGCACTGGTCAGTCTCGCCGTTCCACGAGCCGACGCTGCCTACGACACCGACACCGCTCCGGATTCCCTCCAGTATCTCCTCACTTCGTGTGATGTGTTCGTGCCGCCAGAAGTAATCGCGGAGCTCCGCGACATCACGCAGTATCAGGATATCCACGCCGCAGCCGCGAACAATGTCCTTGCAGCCCGCAATCACTACACGGTCGAGGATCCCTACGAGCGCGACGATACGCCAGACTCACGGCCGACGTTCGGTCTCGACGACGGCGAAACCGACGGCATTGTCCTCGCGAACGCGCTCGATGTCGACGGGTTTCTGACCGATGAGTTCGGTGGGCGAACTTCCCGCTGATTCACGCCGTGCTGCAGGGGCCGCGGATCGTCCCGATGTCTCGGCTCATCGTGGATTACGCTCGAAATGGGCATATGAGCCACGAAGAGGCCCGAACGCTCATCACGACGATTAGCCCTCATCGGAGTTGGGAGAACAGTCCCTACGTCGCTCAATTGCTCCAACGCCTCGACGAGTTTCTCTCGGCTATTTGTGAACTTGATGTATAGGTCAGGGATGTGGTTTCCAGCACCGACGCGGATGGTCGGGTTGGGAAAACTACTGACGTGGTCGGCGTAGACCCCCTTCGTGTTGCTCTGCCGCTTGTACTTCTTCGCAAGTGCCTTTACTGCGCGGTCATGCTCGCTTGCCATCTATATTGTACTTCGCACACTCCAATATATCAAATTTACCGCTGCACCATGCGAACAGAGGTTCCTAACGCAAATCCGCAGTTGTTTCATTACTTGTCGAGTAGGTTGCTCACCCCCTCACCAGTTCGGAGACGTCGATATGCGAGTACTCGTTCTTCGTCGTCGACAACGACTTGTGACGGAGCACGTCCTGCGCTAGTCCGCGGTCGATCCGGAACCGTTCGTCGCCGAGCCCGCGGTGGGCACCGTGTGGGAGTGGGAGTTCCCCGTCGATATCGACATCGGCATTTACACTATACCATAGACTTATACAAGTTGGAATTAATGACTTACAATGTGGGCAACAATACTGGACATCAGTTGGCTGACGACGATTTAAGCAATGATGTGTCGCGTCGTTCAATGATCAAGCTGACCGGAACTGCACTAGGCATTAGTGGTGGAGGCATTAGCATTCCAGCCATCGCATCTACAAACGCTGAAGCTGAAGTCTCAAATTTAGACGTTGAAGTTGATAGCTTTGAAAAAGAGTCGTTTGCGGCATATTCTGATGTTGAGGACCGTTATGAATTTATTTCATTGCCAGAAATTGATAGCACTGGTATTCGACTAATAGATGATAGTTTTGTCACTGAGATAACCAGCATGTCCGGACTATTACGTTATCCTGCTGCTGGTGACACTTTTCAATTCTCAGTACTTCACAAAGCCGCTTAGTCAGAACGTCTGCTTGCTGAGGATGTGCACTCCAACAAGCAAGCAGACACTGTGATTCACGAGGACCAGCTTCTNCTCGGCAAACAGAAAGACATGCCCAAATTCAGTACTTCACAAAGCCGCTTAGTCAGAACGTCTGCTTGCTGAGGATGTGCACTCCAACAAGCAAGCAGACACTGTGATTCACGAGGACCAGCTTCTTAACTTTCTCGTCAACCGCCTCGACGAGGAAGTTCCGCTCTCGTTAGCCAATAACGCTGAAATCACTGCCGAGGACATCTATGAGGTCCTCGTCGGCGCTTGCGCCGACGGGACCTCTGTCTCTACGCTCTGTGCTTCAAGCCAGAACGCACCCGCTGGGAACACGATCCTCTACCACCTCCGGACGAAGTTCGAGCCGGAACGGCTCGAACGAGCCGCTAATACGCTCCTCCGGAAGGATCTCGATGAACTGCTCCCCGAGCAGGTGGAGGTCTGCGCAGACCTCCACCTGCGCCCCTACTACGGTGACGAAGCCGACACAGACGGCCTCTATCACTCGGTGGCGAAGCGTGGAACCACCGCGTTCCACGCCTACGCCACACTCTACGCGCGTGTGAAGAACAAACGCTACACGCTGGCGGTACGCCGTCTCGAAGACGGCGACACCGCCAGCAGCGTCCTCGCTGAGTTTCTCGGTGTTCTCGACGGCCTTGACACCGAGGTCAAGGCCGTCTACCTTGATCGCGGATTCTACGACAGCAAGTGTCTCACGCTGCTTCAGGCGCACAACTACGCGTACGTGATCCCGATCATCCGATGGGGTGAGACGATTCAGCAAGAGCTCTCGGAAGGGTGGAGCCGTGTCATTCAGCATGATTTGACAGGGAAACTCGACGGTCACAGCTGGACCGTCGAGTTTCCCGTCTACATCGACTGTACGTACCTGAACGGAAAGTACGACGAGCATGGCGTGGCGCGTCACGGCTACGCCGCTGACGCGCCGTTCATCGAGACACCACGCGACGCTCGATACCACTACTCGAAACGCTTCGGTATCGAGTCGAGCTATCGGTTGTCCGAGCAAGCGATAGCGACGACAACGACGCGAGACTCTACGGTGAGATTGCTGTACGTCGTGGTGAGTCTGCTGTTGCAGAACACGTGGCGGTATCTGCACTACGAATACGTGGCGACGCCGCGGCGAGGCGGGCGTCGCCTCTGGTGGTGGCCGTACAAGGAGTTCGTGAATATGGTTCGGCGGGGTGCGTGGACGGCCCTCGCGGTGCGTCGGGCCGTCCCCGCGAATCGGCCACCTGACGACCGGTTCTACCGGTAGTCACTGACCGGGATCGCCGCCTTGTGAGTGGCAACGCTGTCGCGTCGGCGGCTGACCGCCGCCGACAGCGACAGCTCCCTCTTCGATCAGCGTTGCTTGACCAGCAGCGACGACTCATTACAACAGAACAGGTGGCTCAGGTCAGGCTAACTGGCGATGCTTTGTGAGGTACTGANATCAGCGTTGCTTGACCAGCAGCGACGACTCATTACAACAGAACAGGTGGCTCAGGTCAGGCTAACTGGCGATGCTTTGTGAGGTACTGAACATTGAGCAGCAAGTCAAGGATCTGATTCACCACTTTGCGATGATGTCCGTCCAAGAGGAAGACGACGGTATCATCCCCCTCTACGGTGTCGACGAGCAACCTGACATGCTCGATTGTATCATTAACTGTTTCGAGGAAACCTACGGTGAGGAAGCACAGGACCGTCTGGTCGAGGTTGATGATGTTCTTGGGACTGTCTCCGCTGGCGAAGAGGCGTATCCCAACCTTCGGGCATTCATTGAGGACCATTTGTTCGACTATCACGTCAATACAATGAATAGCACACCAATAGTCTGGAAACTCACCACCGAACGAACCATCGCCGACTCAACGGACGAGGGATTCGCGTGCTTCGTCGACTATCACAGCCTCAACTCTGGAATGCTCGACAGACTCACGTCTAAGTATCTAGAACCTCGGAAAGCCGAGCTACGAGAACGCCGCAGCACCGCGAACCGTCGTCGGAGCGACGACTCACTATCTACAAGCGAGCAGGCTGAGGCAGCTGAGAAATACGAGCGCTGCACGAGTGGACTCAATCAAATTAGCGTCTTCGAGGATGTGATTCAGGAACTGGGGAGCACCAATAAGCGGAATTTCGACGATGAGGATCGCCAGCGCGTTGAAAAACTGGCCCCCAAGATCGCTTCCTTCCGTGAAGAAACCCGAAAACGCGTGGACACGCTAGCGGAATTGCGAGAGCGCAGGGGAGAGAAGTGGTTTAAAAATACATTCTCCGACAAGTTCTGGGAGGCTGTCGACGAATGGCGTGACGAGTGGATTGACGCTCTTGAAGAACTTGAACGAGCCTGCATGGAATACGCCAAGCCAGTTGATAAGCCGGTCGAATCGCACTTGGCAGACCTATTTAATTACTTTCATTGGCGGCTTAAGGGTTCAGACCACTACTCCAGCACAGGGATCCTATTCATGACCTACTACTTCGAGCGTGAGGGTACAGATCTTCTGGACGACGATGGCCAACCGTTTGAGAATTTGACCGAAGATGAACGCTTACTCGCTTCGCTCGCGACGGGCCTTGACGATTCTTCAATTGTAAATACAGAGTATCTGGAGGCGATGACCGAAGATGAGGAGAGTGTTGGCGACCTCCCGCCACTTGCAGAGTTCAAAGCGCTAGCCCAGGAGATTGACGACCGATGTCAGGCTGTTGAGAAGGAGATCCCGTCTGATTGGGCTGTTCGCGCGCTCTCAGAGATTACGACGGCTGGGTACCAGCCGAACCGAGATCACGGCGTCGAAATCAACATTACGCCACTCGTTGATGCCAATATTGTTCCGAAGATCGTGGGCAAGCAGGTGATCTAATGCAGGCCCACATCTTCACAGAAGGGTCAAACACGACTGCAGAGAACCGCAACCGCCCGGTCAAGGAGTACTACGAAGGGCTCTTTGGAATGGTAGCTGGTCTTCACGACGAACTTGCTGAATTCACCGATGCTCATCTGCACGTGCTGTCAGAAACATACGGTGTCATCGGTGGCGAAGAGATACTGTCAGCAGTATCTGATGAGAGACAAGAGCCAATGAGGCGTAGCGAGATGGTTGAACAAGCGAAAACTGAACTCCTCGAAGCTGCAGACGACGCCGATGTGTTGGTCGTGATGTTGTCGACCGACATCTTTCAGAACACAGCCGGAAAGGTGTGGAACGACCTTGTCAACGCAGCTAAACCGGGCTCTATCTGGTGCCTTAGCGCCTCCAGGAGCTCTCTTGATGCACTCGAATTTGACGCACTCGAAGCCAAGGGGTGTACGGTACTCACCTACCAGCGTGTGGGAGTTGCTCGAATTGGCACGGAGACACGCGAAGAACTGCTCGAAGCGGTGAGACAGAAAGCTGTGAAATAGTCATGCCTGCGACAAAGACCCTCCCAGAGTGTGCCCACGACGCCATCGAGACCGCCGTCGACGAAGCAGCCGACGAGGACCCCGTCATCCTCTGGTGGGACGACGGTGGCTACCTCCGAGACATCGTCAAGCACGCGAGCACGCAACTCCGCTGTGAGTTCCGTGCCGCCGAGCAGACGCCGTTAGAACTCCGTGCAGAGGCACCACGAGATCGAACCGTCTGGTACATTCCTCAGCCCAGCAGCGGCGACATAGACTGGTTCAGGGACGTCGAACACACTGGTGGTGTCGTTGAGCAACACATCGGCAAGCTCGCGGCACGCTGCTTCGAGGGCGATCGCCTCCAAGCGGCGACAATCCGCAGCGCCTACGAGGACGCCGAGGACCGTGAGAAGGTCGCACAGACGCTCTACGAGGAACTCAACGGCGAAGGCGGGCTCCCATCCCTCCAGGGTCTGCAGACGAAGATCGTGCTGGACGGCCACGACGATCCCGTGCAGTTCGTCCTCGAACACGGTACTCGAAATCTTCCAGAAGGCGACGAGCTGCTGAAGATCCGTGACCTGCTGGTTGACGACGGCGTCAAGTCCGTCGAGGGCGAGTCCGACGCCTGGACCATCGTCGAGAGAACACGCCGTTGGGCGGTCGCTGAGTGGCTCGTCGACGAAGGGCTCGACAAGTCGCTGCTCCCGGTGGAGTATCAACCCGAACCGAGCACTGGGTTCGGAATCTCCAGACCCGAGCTCCGCTCGGTGCTGAGCAAGACCGCACAGAAACGTGAACTGGCGAACGTCTACCTCGATCCGGACCAGCGGTTCTGGCACGACGTCCTACGCACCTACGACGAGCCGTGGGATCTCGTCGACTGTCCGGTCGACGCCTCGCTCGAACACCGGCTCTGGGACGAGTGGACCCAGTCGTTCAACAGCGGCGAGTACGAGACGTGTGTCACCCAGGCGAAGCAGCGTCACGATCGGCTCGACTCGACCTACGGCGACGTTCCGTGGACGAACGTCTGGGAGCAGGCCATCGACGTGGCCACCCTTGCGAACGAACTCGCGACATGGGAAGAGCGCGGCGACACCAGTGACGTCGTTGATCTCTACGGCGACGTCGATGGGGGGACCTGGCAGATCGACAACGCCGTCTTCAACCTCATCGTCTCCGGCGAACCGGAGACCGGACTCCCAGAGGAACACCCGGCGACGGCGACGCTCGACGGGCTTCGTTCCTCCCTAACCGAATCGCGGTACCTCGAGTACCTCACCGACCTCGGTGACCTCGTCGTTGACCAGATCAAAGCTGGCTCACCCTTCGTCGGTGAGAAGCATGCTCACCAGTTCTTCGCCGAGGAGCAGGAGCACCTCCAGAGCGGCCAGAGCGTCGCATTGTTCATCGTCGACGCGTTGCGCTTCGACCTCGCCCACGAACTCGCCGACTCGATCCGTCGCGAGCTTCCCCAGCTCGAAGTCGACGAGAGCACGTGGGTTGGCACGCTCCCATCCGATACCGAGTTCGGGAAGGCCGCGCTCACGCCCGGCAGTAAGTTCAGCTTCAACATCGAACTCCAGGACGGGGAACTCGTCCCCGAACGCAACGATCGCAAGATTACGAACCACCGTCGCCAGACCCTCCTCGAGAACGACGGCTGGAGCTACATCATGCAGGACGCTGAGGACGAGGTGGGCTGGAGCAACACCCGTGTCGCCTACTACTGGAACGACATCGACGAGACGGGTGAGAAGGAGCTGACGAACTTCGAGGAGCTGTTCAGCGATCGCATCGAAGCGATCTCTCGCATCATCTGTGAAAAACTGCGGAAGGGTGAGTGGGACCGTGCGTACATCCTCTCAGACCACGGCTTCGTCTCGCTGCCGAAGCACGTCGATATCGACGACCTCCACCCACCGGACAACGCCGAACAGGTGACCCGACGGTGGGTCTCCGGAACAGATCTCGATGACGACGCACCAGGCGTCCTACTCGACGAAGACACTCACCTAGGCTACCTCGATGACGATGCCAGGGTCAGTATTCTCGCCGATCCGATACAGCGCTTCCGCAACCAGGGCCTCCCTGACGCGCGGTTCTACCACGGCGGCGTCCTCCCACAGGAGTTCGTGTTGAACTTCGTCACAATTACTCAGGAATGATTGCCCGCCATCCGAAATATCAGATATGTTTATATTAGTGTATATCTGTAGATAGGGTATGCCTGGTATATCAAGCGTAATTCAAATCGCTAAACATGCTGCCAAATCTTCTGCAACAAAATCGGCCGCAAAGAAGGCTGTTAGTTCTAGTATTGTAAAAAACGCAGTTTCTACTATCGTGCTTGATGCCGCAGTTCCCATAATCAAAGACCGGATCTCACAACGTTTTGAGAAGGAAGATATAGAGACAACTACAAATATCAATGGTTTAGATGGATGGAAGGACCCGTCAACGCTTGGACTCCAAGATGAAACCTACTCCCGATATCTTCAATCACAACTCCTTCTTTTATCCGAATATGAACATTACTTAGAGTCATTTGAGGATGATGAGTTTCAGTCCTATATGAACCAATTCTATAGCTTCTGCGACGAATTGGAAACTCAGGAGAAAGCAGCCGAGTTCTTGATCAGCTCACTTGAGTCGTATATCAATCATCTTGAGCAATTCGCAGTCAGGGACGACGAATTCCGTTCATATGCAGTTCAGGGGCCTGTAGATATCCGGAGCCAGAATTCGGTTGCTTCTCCTTCCGACGACCGAATTCAGTCACTAAATGATTTAGAGGACTATATCAATGCTTGTGATCGCCATATTGAGTATCTACAGGAATATATGAACGAGGATGCTGCGTACAAGATACATGTTGAATCAGCCGATGACCTGTTAAGTGGGTCTGTCGCAGATATGGAAAACGCTGTTCTGGCAGGGGTCAGTTATTTGGATTACTTAGAACAGTATGCTGGGAAAAACACCCATTACAATCAATATGTGGAAGGATTCTCCGTGGCTGGTGAATCGTATTACTCGCTCGTGGCTGCCGAAAACGAGCTAATAAAGGATCTGTCGGCATAGTTAGATACAGGTTAGCAGTTTGATCAAATAATGAGCAGGTTTGAGTCAGGGGATCAAATCCTCCTCAACGACAACCCCGCCGAGGTCATCAAGACGTACGCCGTCGGCGACCTCGAGTACCTGCGGGCCTATGTCGAGGACGCCGGCGTCAAGACCGTCTGTATCGACGACGTGGAGATCGAGCGGAAGCAGGACCAACTCAGTGCGCTCGAACCTGCAACGGCCACTCAGCTACATCCTGACCACGAATCAGTCTCTGCAGAGTGGTTCGACCTCCGTTCACAGGCGCTCCAGCTCCAGATCGCTCACGAGCAGGGCCAACTCCTCTCCATCTCTAACTCACTGGTCCGCCTCGAACCGTACCAGCTCGCCTGCGTCAATTGGGTGATGCAGAAGCTCCGACAGCGAGCACTCATCGCCGACGACGTCGGGCTGGGGAAAACCATTGAGGCGGGGCTTATCCTCAAAGAGCTCACAGCACGCAACCGCGCCGACCGCGTCCTGTTTGTCGTCCCCGCCCATCTCCAGAAGAAGTGGATCCGCGATATGGACCGCTTCTTCGACATCAGCCTCACACCAGCGGATCGGCAGTGGGTCGAAGGTGAACGCCGTCGTCTCGGTGAGGAGGCGAACATCTGGGACCAGGACCACCAGCAGCTGGTCACGAGTATGGCGTTCCTCCGTCAGGAAGAGTTCCGCGAGGAACTCGACGACGCGTTCTGGGACGTCGTGGTCGTCGACGAGGCACACAAGGCGGCCAAGCGCGGCGAATCGCCGAGCAAGACCTCGAAGATGGTCGAGCGTGTCGCCGACAATTCCGACTCGCTGCTCCTGCTGAGTGCGACGCCACACGACGGCAAGGGCGAGGCGTTCCGCTCGCTCATCGAGTACATCGACCCCTTCCTCGTCGCCGAGGACCAAGACCTCTCGAAAGAGGCGGTCGACCGCGTAATGATGCGTCGCGGGAAGCAGACCATCTACGACGACGACGGCGAACGCATCTTCCCGAACCGAGAGGTCGGGACCATCCCGGTCGAAATGACTCACGAAGAGCGCCAGTTCTACCGTGCGGTCACGGATTACGTCAAGCACGTCTACAACCGCTCTGAGCAGCTCAACGAGCCTGCTGTGGGCTTCGCGATGGCGCTGATGCAGAAGCGCCTCGTCAGCAGTATCGGAGCGATCAAGGCGACGCTCAGCCGCCGACTCGCGAACCTCGTGGACCAGCAGACGACGGCGACATCCTTGTCCGAAGAGGCCTCCGCCTATCTCGAGGGAGAGGACCTCGACGAGCAGGACCAGCAGAAGGCCGAAGAGGAGCTTGCAGGGCTTACGATCACCGAGAGCGACGCCCAACTCGAAGAGGAGATCGAGACGCTCAGAGACCTCGTATCGCTCGCGGAGGGCATCCCTGTCGACTCGAAGGCCCAGAAGGTTCGGCGGTACATCCAGCAACTGCTCGAAAAACAACCCAACGAGAAGGTACTGCTGTTCACGGAGTACCGCGATACACTCGACTACATCCTCGAACTGGTGAAGGACGAACCGTGGGCCGACGAGATTCTCGTCATCCACGGCGGCGTCGACAAGGAAGACCGCGCTCGCATCGAAGACGAGTTCAATCACGGCCAGTCCCGCTTGCTCTTCGCGACCGACGCAGCCAGCGAGGGGATCGACCTCCAGCACAGCTGCCACATCATGGTCAACTACGAGTTGCCGTGGAATCCTAATCGATTGGAACAGCGCATCGGTCGCCTCCACCGCTACGGCCAAGAGAAGGAGGTCAAGGTGTGGAACTTCTCGTTCGAGGACACCCGCGAGAGCGAGGTGTTCGAGATGCTCCAGGAGAAGGTCGAGAACATCCGCGGCCAGCTGGGGAACACTGCTGACGTGCTGGGGATGCTCGACGACATCAACGTCGACTCGCTCATCATGGAGTCCATTCGGAACGACGAACCAGCGAGTGCGACCAAGGAGGAGCTCGAAGAGCTCATCGACGAGCGACAGCGGACCCTCGCGGAGTGGTACGAACGGAGCCTCATCGACACCAGCACGTTCGACGAGGAGAGCCGCCGGAAGATCCAGGAGGTGATGGACCAGTCCGAGGACGTCTACGGTAGCGAAGCTGACATCCGACAGTTCTTCGAGCTGGGGATTTCCGCGCTGGGTGGAGACGTCGAGAAGGCTGGAAACAACCTCTTCCGTGCAGAACTGCCCGACTCGCTTCGACGCTCGCGTGACGGTGAGCCGTACGGACCGTTCACGTTCAACCGTGAGTTCGCGATGGACCACGACGGAATCGAGTACATCTCTCCCGATGCAGATCTCGTCCAAGAACTGATGCAGCGGGTACTCGACAGTGAGCAAGGTGCTGTGGGGCTCAAGCTGCTCCCGTTCGTCGACGAACCGGGAATAACCTACAACTACCGCGTCAGATTCGAGGATGGGACGGGCGAGGTAATCCGCGAGGAGATTCTCCCCGTCTTCGTCGATGCGGCACATCGTGATCCCCAGCAGCGCCTTGGTCAACGAATCATCGAGGGAGATACGATCAAGGACTCCCCGAATGGAGACCGTGTACGCACGCTCCTCGAACACCAAAGCGAGATGCGTTCATCGGCCGACCGATACGTGAGTCAGCGTGTCGAATCACAACGCGACAAACTCCAGGATCGCCGTAGAGAGGAGACGCAGCAAGAGCTCGATGATCTCGAGGCCTACGCGGAAGCCGAGCGCGAGCGAATCGAGACATTCATCGCGGATTACGAGCGGAAAGCCAAAGCGGGGTCGGACATGGACATCGCGATCCGGAGACAGCGTGACCGACTGTCGAAGTTGGAGGGACGGATCGAGAAACGTCGGCGTGAACTGCAGCGGAAGGCGCAAGTCATCTCGCTGGCACCCGAGGTTGAAAATCTCTGTTTCGCTCTTCCAGTGTAGTGTGAACGACCGACCCACACACCACGCTTCTGGGGAAACGGCTACGCGAAAGTATGTGGAGTGTTTTGATCACGTGCCCCTAGGCACACCCCTAACAGAGAACGAAACTCCTCCCGTTCGCTTTCATTTGAGTTCACACGATCGCCGAGCGTGAACACACAATCTGGCCGATCGGTGTGACGTTAATCTCCAATTCGCTCTGTTGTTTCCCTGCAGCCCCGGAACCGAAGCGGACTCTTCTGGAGTAGGTTGTTCGCGCAGTTCTTCTCCAATAGTACAACGCCCAAGATCGGGCTCGCTGTGTGTTCAAACTCGAACATCCTTTGCATCCGCCTCTCAAATGTCTATTTGACTCGGAAGACCCTTTGAATGACCGTCCGAATCCATCAGTAATGTCACTAATCGGCTTCCGCCGCGAGGAGGGCGAGATCGAGTACCTCGAAGAGGTGGAGTATAGCGAGGAACATCTGGAGGGCGATCTTCACGAAGTGATCCACAGCGATCCGAGGTTGGTGATGGGGACGTTGACGACCCGAGAGAACGTCGTTCTCGGGAGTAAAATCCAGCTGCCAACGGGCAAGGAGCCAGACCTGCTCGTGTGCGATAAGCGGGGGACACTCACGACGATCGAGTTCAAGCGCGACCGATCCCCGCGATCGGCCGTGACCCAACTCTTTGACTACGCGTCCTCGCTGGCCCGGTTGGATCAGGACGAGTTTTTCGACCTTACTGACTATGAGTCGCTGGAGGAACTCTATGAGGCGTTCGACCACGAGGAGGACTCAGAGTTCGACATCAATGACTTCGAGCGGGAGTTTACCGAGGGGTTGGAGTCGCCTCAGCTTATGCTGGTCGCGTATACGATTACCGACGACGTGCGGAGGATGACGCGCTGGCTGCGGGACACCCACGACCTGAAGATCAACTGCGTTGAGTTTGACTACTACGAGCGGGACGACGCCGAGATGTTCGTGCCAACGATCATTGGTGCCGACGAGACACAGGAAATCAAGGAGCGGGAGGCGTCGCCGAAGCAGAAGAAGTACCGTCGGTTTTTCGGCGAGGTACTCGAGCGATTCAAGGAGGAACTGCCCGGCGTCACGAGTAGGAGTGCCAGCAGCGATAGCTGGCTCACGATCCCAGCTGGGCACTCGGATGTCGAGTTCGTCTGGCACTTTAAGGGTAACCCCGGAGACAAGGAACTCCATGTCGTGATGAACTTCCAGTTCGACGATTCCGTACGGAATGAGGTGATGCTCGAGACGATGCTGTCGGCAATCAAAGACAGTGCACTGGACGTGCCGGAGGAGATCTACTCCGAGGAGTATGGCAGTAGCGGGTACACGCGGCTTTACGTCAAACGCGAGGTTGGCCGGCTGGACGACGCGCTGGATGACGAGGAGCTCAAAGAGTGGGCGGTCGGGCGGCTGGCAGAGTTCCACAAACAACTGACACCGGTCTTGGAAGAAGAACTGCGATAGACGTATCAGAAGGGATGTCTGCCCACCGGTACAAGGTTTTGACGCTTCAGGGAGAGAATAGAGGTCGGCCAAGAGCAAAATATATCAACATACCAATCTGACAGACTATAATGTATCTCTATACACCGGATGAGATGGACAGGGAACGTGCCCATCACCAGGCGGTTATTCAAGGTGCCGAAAATCGAGACGTCAAACGTATTGGTAATCTCGGGGAACTCGCATTTGAGCAGTTCTGCCGGGAGTACCTGCCGGTAGAGATGTGGGAGTGGAAGAACGAGGAGGCGATCCGTCGGTGTAACCCTGAGAGTTTTTCTGGATACGATTTTGAGGTGTTCGGATACGAGATCGACGTGAAGACGTCACGTGACGTCTCGGCGTTCCGTCCTGCGAACATCTTAGAGAACGACCCGGACGACGACATCATCGTGATGGTCTGGCATCGGGACAACGAGGATGCGCTCATTCTGCTCGGGTGGGAGCGGACTGAAACGCTGAAGTCGAAGGTCAAGACCCAGGAGGCATACTCCGGTGAAGAACCGGAAAAACTCGCTCATCTCGCTGCTCGACCGATGAACGAGTTACACGACTTGGGCCCGAACACGGCGCACCTCAATCAGAAACCTGAGAATCCGTTCTCGCCAGGTGACCGTGTGGTGAAGAGCGGGGATGATGATGCATCAGTTGCGGTGGTTGTTGAGGTATTACCGCCCGAGAAAAATACGACCGCGTACGGGCAGGAGATGGACGGCGAGGCAGTGAATGTTGCGTTCCCGAACATGCTTGATGAGGGACCTGGCAACTGGCGTGAGATCCATCCGGCGAAGCTCGCATCCTACTGCGACGATCAGGACATCAAACTCTACACGTACAAGCACACGAATCTAGAGCTTGCTGAGAATCCATTCACGCCTGGTGATTACGTCATCAAACCGGATTACGACGACCCGGATTTAGCAATGGTCGTTGAGGTGAACGATGAGGGAGACAACCGGGATATCGCTGTCGCGTTTCTCCACCACATCGAAGAGGAATCAGGAGGGCAGATGTACGTACCTCCAGCAAAACTTCGCTCGCACTGTGACGAGTGCGGCGTCAAATCGTACTCTTATGAGTCCGCTGAGTTGAGCTTTGAACACCAATACTGAACTCAAAAGCACGGCGCAAGGGCAGTGAATCGGGTTGATTTGCCAGTCTACGTATCACACTGGGTGAGGGCTGCTGAGATGCGTCCGTGCTGACTGCGGCGGACTCGGACTAGCCCTGAGAGGCTCAGACCCCTAGAATTTCTCTTTCCAACGGAACTCGGCACGCAGAGACCAATCGATTACCGAGTTACCTCACAGAGTTGAATTGCCAGCGATGTCGTGAGGTAACCATTCTTAGCAACGAAACCTCTGCGAGCAATGGAGCCGTTACTCGGAGGGTATATGTGGGAGGATTTCTTGGATGAAGACAAGGAGACCGTCTCGTTCGTCTGTTGGCGTAATCCGGACGACCTCGTAAACATCCTCGTCGTAATTGAGCAGCCAGAGTAAATAATGGGTCCGAGAATACCGTTTCCATCCCTCACCTGCTTTTCCACCAGGCCCACCGTCCTCGTCAGGAGTGGCGACGAGGTTAACTCTGAATGGTTTGCCCGTGCCGTCGCCGACCGATTCCTTGGCATACTCGAATTCAATTGATTCGACCCGATGGCTCTCGACCGCGTCCGGAAAGACATCGCGGTTCTCCAAGTAGAACTCGTAGGTGTCGAGATTGTACGATGGGTCCGTTGCCGTGAGCCAGTTAACAGGGATACGGTGGATATACCGTTGCGTGTTGAACCTGGTCGATTCGACATCGACAGGTTCCGTAAAGTGGTGTTCTCTCGTCTGGTTAGAGACCAGATCAGCACCGTATCTCTCCATCATACAAAAAGATAGAGGGTGAACCTGATAGCAGTAGCGGGCACCTGTGACAGCAATCGCTGATTTAGAGGACTAGCCTACGATATAGAACTCCTATACTCTCTTCAAATTCCATCGACCATCGAGTTCTAAGCCTGATATAGGATGGTGAACCAGAACGACCCCAAGGTCTAAGGTTAATTTTAATATTAAGTTAGCGATCTGAGCGTCCGGGACTGTGTTTTAGAAAGACTAATAATGCTAACCTGATTATCTACGTTAAATTGTCTAATAAGCGCTGGAAGGTCCGCCAAACAAGTGAATTAGCAAAACGAGTATCATCACGAGGTCAAAGATAGAGAAATGACAAAAGACACAATCGACAACTCGCTTCTATCTAACCTCCATCGTCACAACCCCTGGTGGAGAAACGGTGTGAGCGCACTTGACGAATTAACCATTCCAACGCAGAAGAAAAGTGACTTTTATCGATTTGCATCACCTTACGGATCCAAACCAGAACCCGATAAATACGATGTGTATGCGTTAGTTGGACAAAGAGGAGTCGGGAAAACCGTACTCATTAATCAGTTTATCCGCCAGCGGATCAAAGAAGACGAGATCCCGCCTCAAAACGTACTCTACATTCCTTTCGACGCAAACCCGCTATACCAGCTCCAGTCAAATGACCAGCTACGACGTGCAGTCAACTATTACGAGGGACGTATTCTGAGCCAGGTATTCGAGAACGAAGCGCCACAGTACATCATCTTAGACGACGTGCATCGGATTGAACATCCGAATAAGTCTCTAGAAGGATGGGGTGAGGAAGTTAAGTCGCTACTCAAAGAAGCAGAAGACCGGCATGTGATTCTCACTGCAAGTGCAGAGGTTCAGATCAACCGAGAGCTCAAACGAGTTGGATTCGATGCCGATCGATATTCGGTTTGGCCGATTTTCCCCGAAAAGTTCCGTGACCATATTCAGAGTGTCTTCCCGAAACTCGAAGAAGACGAGAGACGGCTGAGACCCTCACTAATTCGTCGAGGTGAGACCGGATTACCAAACGCCTGTCGGACGAATGACCCAGTGCAATTTTTCGAGGCGTTATGCGAACTCTATGACTCTGTAGAGGCCGATGCGAGTCGTATTCGTTCGCAGGTGGCGCACTACCTCGCACTTGGTGGGATCCTCAGCTACGAAGCAGAAGGAGTCGATTCTGCATCAAAGCTCTCAGAAGATGCCTACAAACAGCGCCGCGAAGACGTACGGCTCTCTCTCTACCAAGAGATACCAGGCCTAGATGCAGTGAAGAACATTGCAGACTTAGAGCGACTGTGTGCACTCGTGGCGGCAGATCTGGAAACACCGTTCAAATACAACCGTATTTCTGAACTCTTCGACGTTGATCGACGAACACTTCGAGAGAGCTACTTTGAAGCCCTCAGTAAGCTATTCCTTCTCACTCCATCCCCAGAATACGATAACAGCCGTCCACGTTCTATTCGACTCTACCTACGTGATACGGCGCTCGTCAATGCCTATACCGGCCATACACCCAGTGAGGTCCTCAACGACTATCAGCTTGAATCGAAGCTGGCACATGTAGCAGCCTTTGACCACTCGATGCGTCTCAGTTTCAATATGAACTTTTCCGCGGGGTATGAATTCGAGGACTACGATCCACCAGCTGAACCGACAGTCGAGTACTGGCCAGGAACGGAAGGTGAGGTCGATTTCGTGTTCGAGTGTGCAGGTGTCCCTGTTCCTATCGGACTAGGCTATCGAGCGGGTTCGATGGAGCCAACAACAGATGCAGTTGCAGAGTTCATTGAGACTTACGAAGCTCCGCTTGGTATTGTTGTTGCAGGTGACACTGCGACCTTGTCAGAGCCAGTGGAAGTTCTTGAAGAGACACCGATCGTACGTATTCCATACTGGTTCTATCTCATGCTTGCATAGCCGCACAAAGGTTGGATAGTGAAAAGAATACGTGCAGACTATCTGAATCCCAGACGCTGCAAAAACCCGCGTTTGGGTTTGATACCAGTCCACTCAAAGAACCGCTCAGGTTGACTAAACTCTATCCGTGCTCGTTGCTTTTCTGCCCGAATCGTTGCGGGCACGAGCTTCTGGTACTTCCAGACGTCTTGTGACTCAAGTTCAGCGGAGAA
The DNA here is from genome assembly GCF_000337095.1 of Halogeometricum pallidum JCM 14848. Lineage (GTDB taxonomy): Archaea > Halobacteriota > Halobacteria > Halobacteriales > Haloferacaceae > Halogeometricum > Halogeometricum pallidum. Next base: position 94,925 of record NZ_AOIV01000035.1, on the reverse strand, counting down.
GTCCGCACGGATAACTCCATTCCGTGTTTCAAGGGTGAACAGATCGCTCTCGTGTGCGTGTCGCCACACTCGCCGACCATGATCATAGATGTCCTCGGCAGGGCCTTCAGACGGGAAGTAGTCGGGTTCGTCACGTCCAGCAAACTCGTACAGCTGTTTGAAGACATCTCGAGCGACAGCTAACTTGTCCGACCGATCCGGAAGTGAAAGCTCTTGTTCGAACATAAAGTGCGAGAACCAAGAGAAGAGTCGGTTCGGTTCGTTTGCAATCCGAGCGGCTTGCTCGCGCTGATCACCAGTAACGTCGAACATGACGTCGAAGTCGAGGACCTTCATTCGGGTACGGAACTCCGACTTGGGCTTCGTGTGGTTGCTGGTGAAAATGAACGTAGGGAACGAAACTGAACCATCCCAGCCCCCTTCCCAGTAGGTCTTGACGATGTCGCGCTCAACATTACCCTTATCGACGTCGTCAACGACGAATGGGAAGACAGTATTCGACCCTCGGCACCGGTTGATCGCGTCCTTCGTGAATTGCGTTCCTTCCACAGGTTCTGCTACATACCCATTCGAGATGAGCCGAGTCGCAAACCGGATGAACATCCCCTTGCCGGAGTCGTTTCCACCATGAATGTAGAGGAAGGGGAGGTCCTTGTCAAGTTCAGCGCCGGGGGTACCAGCGTAATGATTCGCGAAGTGATCCGCAAATGGAGCCCAGAAAAAGTATATCAGTGCCTCATAGAAATGCGCCATCGTGGCCTCCGAGTACTTGGTGTCTCCAAAGCGCTGGATCGTCTCAATGTAGGATTCGAGATGCGCTAGTGCATCGTCGACTTCCGAGGTGTGGTCAGGGGCAGAAGTAAGTTCCAGCGTGGTATTATCCACCTGCATTCTGACCGACTGCTCATCCTCGTTGACCCACATTATTGGGAAGTCATCATTGAACGACCGCATATAGCGGGCGAAGCCAGCTGGCGATCCACAGAGTTCCGTTGGTTTCACCACAACGTTGTGACGCGTAAGCGTAGGTTTGGCGCTTTTAACCGGGTCTTCGAGGCCTTGTGGAGAGAGTCGGATCTGTTGACTCGGTCCGACATCTGTCGGATCGACATCTCCAGAGCCATCGGTTGAGAGCGCGACGATTTCGTCTGCCTCGTCCGGATCAGAAGCCACGTTGACCCGCCGGATTCGCTCGTCGTTTTCGTCGAGAAGATCGACGATACGGCGGTGAAGATCACCAGTGGGGTTGTTCGACGGCGTCGTTCCGTCAACCCAGAGGTGTAGTTCCTCCGTTCGCTCCTCTGGTGTCTCGGCAGCATCAAGTCGCTCTGTGAGGTCCTTCATGAACACCTCACATTGCTTTCGATGCGCTTCGTAGAACTTCTCGAACCAAGTGTCGATAACCGAAGTACCATCCGTTGAAAAGGCAACCAGCATATTCGTCTGGTTTCCCTCCCACGCTTGCTTCGAGAGGTTGGGCGACCCAAGGATGAGTGTACGGCTACCATCGCGATTCTCGATCAGGTATAGCTTTGAATGAAGCGTCACCTGCTTATCAAGGGTGAACAGCTGGAGCTGCTCATCTTGGAGTAGATGGTTTAGCTGTGCTGCCAGGTCAACGTCTCCCTGCAGATCTTTCCGATACTCGCTCTGGCGGTAATCACCGATAACCACTTCAAGGAAATCGATGTCGAGCTGTTCGTGGTTGAATACTTCGTGAATGATCTGGGGCGACTGCGAGTAGGTGACAGTACGAATGGTCCGTGCCTCCCCGAAGTACTTCACGAACGAGCGCCACGACCGGATCATCGCGAGCTCCATCTTGATTTCGACCGTGTCGTCGCCGTCACTGCGTGGGACCGTGATTGGTGTGCTAAAGTTCATGGGTTTGTGTGGGTTTAAACGGACTCAGTGATGAGATCGCCGCTCACCATTGGCCGAGGGGTGGCTACAGATACGGAACCCCCTCGATCAGTTCACCGTGGAGTAGATAGCCCTCTCGGGCGTGCTCAGCGCAGCGGTCTGCGTAGTAGGTCGTAATCGGAAGCCGAACACTCCGCGAGACACTTCCGATATGGGCTTCACTCAGCCAGTACACCTGCTTCAGGAGCGTCAGCATCGGCGTGTCGCCCGCACGTCGAACAACGCGTAGCGTTTTCGGGGTCCCAAGGTTATCCGAGTCATCGAACTCAGGTTTCCCAGTGGTCGCGATGAACCCGTGGGTATCATCTTGGGAGATGAACAGCCTGCCCTTTTCATCGATTTTGAACGAGTTATCCTCGTACCGGGCGATACGTGGAGCACCGCTCTTTCGGATGTCGAGGATGTCGATTGAGACGCCCGAGTCTGCGAACGGTGCCTGAATCTCATCTGCGTCCTCGAATAGCCGACCGTCGCGGTGGATGACGATGTGCTCGGGTGACCGTCCTTCGCGTCGAACAAACTCCTGGAAGACGTCTTTGATGACGTCGATGATGGATTGTTCGTCGAACGTCTCTCCCGATTGTAGTGTCTGAGTCTTCGAGGCGAAGACTGTACCATCAGCGTAGACCACGTTCGCACTAGCACCGAGATGTTGCCCCGTCTCCGGATCGCGAGTGACGTCGAGGCCAATGAAACAGTCCGCTTCACCGGGCATCTCGTCGACGCGCCATGGAACACCACCAGCACCTGCAATGAGCCCCATTGCAGTGTTGTTCATCACCCATCTCGTGTCGAGGTTTTCGGTCACGACCATCTGTGACGGGACCTTTTGCTTTCCGAGCCCTTTCTTGAATTCAGGGTAGGGGTCGGTGATGTCCCCAGCTGCAATTCGGTCGTCGTTCCGTGGCGGGACGACAGCAAGGACAGCGTCTACCGACTCCAGTTCGTTGATGACAGCAAGGTAGCTGAGTTCACCGCCGAGTTCGTAGGGAACATGACGCGTTGCCGTTGGCTCGCAGTGACATCGTGAAAGCTTGTTCTCGAAGTTCGAGATAAACTGCTTACTCTCCTGTTCGCTCTCCGTGGGGTAGACGTACGCGATATCGAAGCTCGTGGGTTGTTGGTAGACCCCTGAGCGAATCCCGCTCGACGGAGTGGTAGCCGTTCGTCCGTCCTTAAATCGGAGATTCTCCTCGCGATCGACGGCTGTCGACATGTAGGACAGACTCGGACCGAGAGGCTCTGGAGCAACCGTCGCATCGATGTCGGGGAGGCTGCCGAGATGATCGACGAACTCGATAGCGTGGCGGAACCGCTTATCTGGTAGCATCTTTGCCTCGCGGTCCCACCGTCGATGAAAGGTTGGGTCCAATTCCTTGACCACTTCCTTGCGTGGTGCGACTCGGAGCAGTTCTGGCACGTGGATTTGAGCAGGTTCGTCTTCCTGATACTGGATATCGACGAGCCGTGGATTTTTCTCACGAAGCGCCTCGAGGACGCCTTCGGGAACGCGATCCTTCTGAGCGTACCAGTCTGCAAGTGAGAGGCCGCCGAGTTCGTCGAGAGCATCGGTAAAGTAGTGGTCGGTGAATCCCACTACTCGTCCAGTCCCACTGACGTTGTACCGCTCGGGGTCGTGCTCGACGATAGTTCCGACTAACTCGCCAGTCTTGTCCTCGTAGACGTCAGCAGTGACCTGACTCCGCGCGTGGTAGCGCACTTCGATGCCCACGAATGCATCACCTGATGGCATGACATCAACCCGTGCGGCGAACTCGTAACACGCCTCGAAGAGCCCATCTCCGGCAGTGATCGCGGGTGTTCGCGCACGAATTCGGTTGATCTGGTACGGGTCGTACGTCGAGTCGTCGATTGCAGCTTTGACGAGTGATTTGAGGAGCCGCTCGATTCGATGACGATCCCGGGCATCAGCTGCTTTCAGTTCTCGCTCCGTCGGTTCGCTCAGCGAGAACGGGTCCGCGAGTTTATCCGGGAGTTTCCGGGTCGACACGATCTGCATCGGGCCCGCATACGCGACGCCTGCGCCAGTAATTCGACGGAGCCGACCAGCACATTGGTAGGTGACTGTATCGGGATCATCCTCAAAGGCCTCAGCCGCTTCAATCGAGTACTCGTAGACCGAGAGGGTATCGAAGGACCGACTGATCGGGAAGAGCGAGAGGTAGGCCTGATTAGGCGACAAGTTTCCGAGAATGGTGTCAACACGCCCTACATCGTCGGCCCTCGTCTCGTCCTCCTCTGATGCCTCCAGGGGTGTCGCACGCATATTCGACGAGCCATTCAGACTCTGTTTCCCGTTGAAGACATTTCCGCGTGCGTTCTCGAGTCGGTACCATTGGCCGATCGTCCAGTCGTAATCCGAGAGTGCGTTGTTCTTCCAGATCGCTAGGGGGAACCGATTCCCAGCACGGTCAGCGACGAGAAGACGAGTTGCCATCTTCGGGCTAGGCTTGTCGAGTTCCTTGAGGACCTGAACCTCGATTGTTATCGGCTGCTTGTGAGCAATGTCGTCCTTGGTGTTCATCCTCAAACATAAGTACACACCGCATAACTTAATTCTAGGGAAAAGATGAAACGAGATGTATCTTTTGACCATAGAGACTCAATAAGAATCAAGTTCGTTGAATTAGTGCACCAGAGGCAATACTACTGCCATTTAATGCTAATATTAATATTAAGCTTGTCAGAGCCGCTGTCCAACCACTATTCAGACGCGGAAGGACTGTACGGGTAGAAGTGAATCCGCTATACAGCTCTTCAGGACGGTTGAATAGACGGTCGAGGTCGAAAAGGGATCAATGTCCCCTGTAGCATAATGCGAAATCAACCGTTCGAGGTCATCTATCGAACAAGGGCAGTGTCCCCGTTATCGAGTCCATCGACATACAGCTCTCCCAGAACTTGCCCGATATGCTTGCCCTGTACATGTGCGGAGTCAATCGCGTCTTTACTTATCCCGTTGCGACTGACGTCGGTTCCATCAAGAGATTGCTCTGGCGGTTACACGTCGACGTGAAGGATAGAGAGATCCTCAAATCCATGCCTTTGGTGCTTCCTCGGTTCAGAACGTGTTGTGCTTCGAGTGAACCACCACGTTGATTCCATGCCGGTGGACGGAATCCTCGACCGTAATCGCGAATGTGGCACCGGTCTTCATAATCTTGGTAGATATCAGGCTCTTATGGGTCGGGTGAGTGCGTGTTCGTCGAGGACGTTAGCAATGAGTTCGCGGGCCCCGTCAGCAGTCTCCCCAGCCTCGAGAACATCCACCACATGTAGGTCAAACTTTCCCGTTTTTCGCGTTCATGCCATCCAGAATAGATTTCTATACGATAAAATGTGCTGTAAATTGATAATCTATTAGTTACTTTCTCGTCAGAAAATCGAAGCCCAAGAACCGCTGAAAAGTGAGCGCTAGCCTGATTAAGTCTACGTCGCAAAAGGGGACCCCTAGTAGTTACAGAGGACAGCTACGTCTCTGGAAGAGGATCAGGGTTGTTCTGTTTCTCTATGTCTGTCCCAAGGCTCCAGGTATCTTCCCCACTAGGGCCGATACGGGGATACGAACTATATTCACCCGGTAGTTCGCGGTGGTTGCCGGTTTGTAGTATGTCGATTGTGGCAATAAGGTCAAGCCATTGCGGTTTGGTGAGTTCAATATCAACCCCTTCGGCATCACCTTCTCCGAGGCGCATTTTTGCGAACACGTTGTCTTCGTTCGAAGAAGTAATCTGCAGTATTAATGGTTCTTCTTCGCCAGAGCTGCCGGATACCCGGTGAGGCTCGTTCTCGGCACGGTCGAACGGGTAGGTCTCTAGATCGAGGACTTTCCCCTGACCAGGGACCTCGCCGCCAGAAATTGTCTCAAGCGATACCAGCACAGCCTTCAGTTGTTTAACCTCGTCACCAGCTAACCAGATGTAACCTCCCTCCCACGACCCGCGTCCAAAGTGAAGCTTGAGAGCAAAGTCTCCATCCGCTTCGAAATCGGTGATAGTGAGGCGAACATAGCCTTGTTTCATCTCTGATGGGTTTTCGAACGGGTCCATGCCATCATGATAGGGATCGGCAGACCGCCCTTTGAGGAGATACGATCGAGCTGTCTTCCCTTGTTTAAACTCAGACTCTGGCGGCCGGAGTGAGTTTGAAAAGGATGCAGAGATCCAGCCAGTTGTATCCGCTAATTCTGAATTGTCGGTCAGGAGATCCTGTGCATACTCGGCTGCATCTGAGTTCTTCAAACGTTCTGCTTCTTCTTCAGTAATAAAGGGAGAGATGACATCCTTTCCTCGTTCGAGGGCGATATCCCCATATCCGAGTTTTCTGGGCCTGTATCTATTCATGTAACCATCGTGCTGAGGGATCATATTCGTCGCTCGCCGAGCAAGGCTGACGGTCCCGTCCTCATCTACGACCAAGATCCCTACTTCATCCAGTTCCTCGTGCAGAGATAGAACGTTTAGACTCTCCTCTTCGAGGGATTGAGGAACTGCAAGATAGAGCCGAGATAGGGTCTTTGTCTGGAGAAATTCAGAGAGCTGCCGGATCATTCGGTCCCCACCAAAGGATGATTCACCCTTTGCTTCAACACCAACGACCTCGTTGAGATCTGGGGCCTCGACAGCATCTGTTGGGTCTGGGCTTTCTGAGAATGCGAGGAGATCTATCGGGCGGAACGCCTGGTCCGACTCCCGTACATTAGGGAGATATGCCTCGGGAAGACCCCCATACTCTCGCCAGATACAATGACGTACCCACGGTTCTTCACGTCGCGCGAACACGGGGTCGGTCTCGCGAGAGAGGAACTCAGCATCGCGCAAAATATGGGGTTCATAGGCTTGGTCTGGATCGATATTTTTCTCAATGTCGTAGAGGACACTCTCTCTGAGATTGAGCGGGATATGGATAATTCCCATCTCCGTGGGGCAGCGGGCTCGTTGAAGCTCGGTCATAGCCTGTGTCAACGGAATTGAGGATTTTGAGTCCGCCACTGGCCCATCAAGTTTGGAGGAGATATACTTCCGAATAGTAGCGGCCGCCGAAGTGCGACGATTCAGAAACTCCTCCGGGAGCGTCTGTTCAATCGCATGATCGACGGTTTCCCGTGTATACTCTCCAGCAGCGATACCAGCACACAGCTTCTGACTGGTCTGATTTAAAATGCCGATGTCTGGTTTGTTCGACCCATTGAGAACATTCTGGAGACCATCAACGGCATGGGATGCGAAGAAAATCCGATCCAGAGCACCACTCTCCATGTACCGATGGCTCTGGTCATAAAGAGTGGATCCAAAACCGACTCCAGATTTGCTTTTCAACTCAATCCCCCAGATCTCGTCGTCTGGCGTCTTTGCAATCAGATCGATTCGTCCGGTTCCAAGATTCACCTCACCCTCAACCTCCATCTCTTTCTGAGTCTCTAACCAGTACCAGAGCCGTTCCTTCAGCAGAGCCTCGATAAATGCGGCCATTAAGTTGTCACTGTCCTCTGGTAAGTAATCTAAAAAAGATTATCCCTTTGAGTCCCATGGTGGGATTCAGATGAGAGACGATAAGGTACGTATGGAGATATGTGACGCCAAGGACCTCATCTATGACAAGACCGGGGGGTGGGCACTATTCGATTCAGAATCCTATCGATCCTTCTTCCCGGATAGGTGTCGAGATTTTTACGGTGTTCCATCAGACGATGGACAGTACATTGCGTGCTGGGCAGAGGATGGACGGGAATATTCAAGCGGTTATGAACCAGCCGGAATCTGCCTTGTTAACTCCCACAAGGTCGTTCAAGTAATCGAAGTTACTGGCATCTCGGAAGCGGTTCCTGGGAATGATGGAACGATAGCAGCGCTAGGCGATCGGGGCGATACGTTCTATTTGTTCGATTCTAGCGGCACGCAGCTTTTGAAAGAGTCCTTTGAGAGTAACACTGCAGCGTTAGCGATCTCACCCGATGGTCAGTACGCTGCTGTTGCTACCGCGTTCCCGGACAACGCAGTTCACATCTATAAAACTAAAAACGGGCGATATCTTGGCCGTACCGAAAACGTGTCTACCAGCGTTCTCGGCCATCTTCAGTTTACATCCCGCGGAGACAAGAGAATCGTTGAGACATACAACATCGGTCCTGATTCGACGTTAGATGTTGACCCAAGGCGGAAGGAAGTATTGGATAAGATTCCCGTAGAGGCACAGTTAGATGCGATGCAGTTGGAGGGAATTGCGATCGTTCCGGACTCGTCGATTGGGGAGTGGCACTTCATTCCCGATGAAGTACTGGAAGAAGTAGATGGGGCACTTCGAATTCCAGGCGTGGAATTAGTGATGGGTTGCGGCGAAAAAGTAGAACCGCTTACTGCAGATTTGATTATTGACGACCCACAGAACGCGGTGAAAGGGGAGTATGAGTTCTGCGAAGAGTGCAAATCATCGTCGGCAGCATATCCTGTTACGAAGGTGGAACGGACGCGGTAACGAATGTTATAGGGGTGGGAAATAAGACTACTCGTTCAGACCGTCAGTCTCTTCGGCAGCATCATTCCAGAATGTATTGACCCACTCGCCGTCCTCATATCGGTGAGCACGAACTTCGTAGTTCAGATGTTCCTGACAGTATACTTCACGATCGGGCGGGTCACCAGTATATCGGAAACATTCGATGAACATGGTACGCGGGTGCAAATTACCCTTCTGGTTAAGCTGGACCACATCTACCGTGCTCCACACATCCCAGTCTGTCTCCTCAACGTACTCGTGAAATAAATCCTCTAGGTACTCTTCGCTTCCTCCGTAGTTAGCCGCACCACCTAGCTCAGCATCATATGTGTCATGATGAGTCGGTGGATTCGCCAACTGGGACGAAACTACTGGTGCCGACACTCCATACTCATTCAGTGTCTCTTCAACTTGGACCCGAACCTCTTCATCCGCATCCGGAGCTATAATTATACGATTTATCAACGCATCCATATCTGCAGAGAGAAATATTGCACCCGAATTGTCCGGAATCATCTCCTCTGGGGTTTCACGACCATCCAAGAACGTTACAGGGTTCCCTCCTCGATTTACCAATACCCGAAATTCCTGCTCATAATCCATTTCACGGTGTTTGAAGAAATATAGCGTGTAGAACCCCATAGTCGGCGTGTGCTCCTCCTCGTAGTCTAGATACCGGACAATTCCCATATAGAGGTCGTCTTCGTCAGGTGCAACGTGCTGCTCTATTTGCTCGTACGTGGTCTCAATAGCTACACCTTCACGAAGATCTGCATATTCTTCCCAGATATCTCGGTTTTCATCAGTCCCAAGTCGCCAACAATTCGCATAGTAGTTGTGACGAGCACTCTGCCTAGCGTTCTCAACTCCGCTCGCGTAGTCGACTTCTTCTCCATTATTGAGTATCTTAGACGAGGAATTTTGTGACTGATGACGCTCGCGCTCTCGAGCAGGCTGTGACGCCTGTCCCTCCCGTTTTTCATATTCAGCAGCTTGACCTGCGCGGAAACCGTTCTCCAATGTATCAGCGAAATATTTCAGCGGTTTATATCGCCTGATTACCATAGGGTCCGAGGGAATCATCCACTCGGTACTCTTACCGGTGACAGAGCGGCGTGAGGAACTACCTCTCGTCATTCATTCAAACTTGTACTTTTCCCTACTTGTAGGCCACGGGATAGAGTCGCAGAACTTCAATACCCACTCATTTCCATATATCATCATACAGGTTAATATTGCCAGATTAGGTGCTAGGAGGCTCAGGATTGCCGAATTTGGCGGAATTTCATTTTCGATTTTACTGTGTATTAGACGAGTTGTACACAGTAAATTTACGTGGGTCGCCGCCATCGGTCGAGAACGAACCATGGAACTCGACGAGGGCGACGCTATACCCGGGAGAACGCCGGTCGAGACGGCCATCCAGCAGTATCTCGACAGTGTCGAGGCTGGCAACTCCCGGAAGAACTTCCAGTCGACCCTCGTGACGTGGCAGTCCTAGCTATACGAGAAGCGGGGAGTAACGGCCCTCAAGGAGCTGGACATCCTCGACTGTCGACGGTACGCCCGCCACCTCAAGCGCCGTGTTCGTACCGGGGACCTGAAAGCGAGCACCGCGACGACCTACTACGCGTACGTTCGTGCGTTCCTCTCCTTCTGTGTCGCTGACGAACTCCTGGATACGAACCCTGCAAAGGCCAAGCGCGCGACCGATGAACTCCCAGAAGACCTCGGTGATGCGGATCGCCAGTTCTGGCGACAAGAACAACGGCGTACGATCCTGCGCTACGTCGACAAACGAGTCCAGCGTGCGCTCGACGACGAGGCAGACGTCTCTCGCGAACGGGCCTACCGCGACCGAGCAATCGTCTATCTCTTGGCTTTCTCGGGTGTCCGTGGAGCAGAGGTATTCGCCGAGCCGTCCGACGAGAAACGCACTGGCATCGCCTGGAGGGACGTCCAGCTCGACGCTGGTGCCGTCCGCGTTCTCGAGAGGTCATGCGAGTACGAGTATGCCCAGCTCCCTGAGAAGGCTGCGACGGCGCTTGAACGGTACAAGACCGTCCTCGATCCACCAACTGACGAATAGCCGGCCTTTCCCAGTGCACACGCTCCCTCGAGATATCGCGCCGTACGCGAGCAGCTGTCGAAGCGGGACGTTCCCGACGATGAGATCGAGACCATCCTCGAGAGCGACAACATCGATACGGTACTCCGAGAACACGGTGTCGTCCCTCCAGCAATTTCGACGAACGGAGCACGCAACCTGATGAAGCGGCTCTGTGAGGATGCCGACATCGTCGTCGACGGTGACTATCTGAAACCTCACGGCGCTCGTCGAGGACTGGGTCACGAACTCTACGCTAACGATCATGCTGAACTCGCGCAGTCAGCGCTCCGTCACGCCAGCATCGAGACAACCCACGAATCCTACTCTGATATCCAAGCTACAGAGACTGCGCGGCAGGTCGATGATCTACTGAGCGAATAAATTAACCAACGAGAAGCTCTCGGCGTCGTTCGTTGGTTAAGAACCAGCGCCACAGAAAGCCAATTAACCATAATATTAAGATTAAGTTCGCTCAGAAGTCGACGTATCGGGTGAGAACGTGACGGCACCCACGGTGGGGAAGGAATTCAGATGCACGTTCTGGCGTTCCATTCTCGTGTTGACTCGCATGCTCCTCGAGAAGTGACTGAAGCATTGTGAGCGGAACAGCCCCACCTTGAGAGTCGATGTCTCGTTTGATGCCAGCACAGATTTCTGTCGTTCGATGATCATCGGGGCCCATCCATTGGTAGACGTACTCTTGGGAATCAGCTCGGGACGAATAGCTTTGCACCCGTCTCAGGTTTGACATCGCGGCACTTTCCGATCCTATGATCGTGAATACTCGATCTTTATCCAATCCCGTGTGCTCAGTTACCTCGTCGGCGATTCCTCGCATACTATAATTGCCCTCGGTCAGTTTTCTGCAGAGAATTTCAGCGATTTCCTGAGCCTGAGACTCCGGTATATCTTCGTAATGTTGGTGTATCGTCTCAGAACGGGCGTCAACATCGTTCCAGTCGTACTGTGGAATCGTCTCTGACGGTTCTTCCTCGGACGTACGAGTATTCCCAAACAGCCGGTCAATGAGTCCCATAGTAGGATTGTGAGTTGTTAACACAAAATTATTTACACGAATAGAAAAGTGTTCGCTCGAATCCTTATCAAATGGATTCAGACAGTAATCCGAGTTCTTAATCTTAATATTGAGATTATACCACACCAATCGGGATTCAGCCTTGCGTGCTTGACCTCGCCATACTTCGCCGTTCAATATAGACTCACCAAAATCTACAACAGTATCGGTAGCTAAGAGCGACCATAGTAGCCCTCAGCGAACAGACTACAGGGATGGAACTCATATTCCCACTACCTGTACCATTGAATACCTTCTACCTCTTTGAGATCCACGAGCGGTGTCATTCCTGAGTAACTGAGGACGCTCGAACTTGCTATGACGGACGAGATTCTAGGGGCTCCGAGATTAAAATAGAGATAGTAGCAGGGTTTAATATTAGGATTAAGGTTAAGTGAGCGGCAGAGAATGCCAGAGATACAATCAGTCTGCTTCACTGTGATCAGGTCTGGTGGTGGGGTGTTATCTTGGCGATCATGGTCCATGTCGAAAATATCGGGCTGTTTCTTCGACAGTATGTTTAAACACCCAGGATTGTCAACAGTCCATATGGGAATGTTTGACAAGATATTCGGTAAGCGCTCTTCCTCCAAATTGGAAAAGGAAGCGGAACCGAGTCCCGAGATAGTAATTGAAGATTCTTTGAATTCTGAGTTTATCTCCGGTACCTTCCGTGGATCAAGAGTGATGTTCCAGTCGGTGGAATCTCCCAATGGTGAATGGCACTGCCTCTATGCCAGTTCTAGATCAGATGATGGCGCACCAATTGTGCTAGTGAACTCTTCAGGCCAAGTTGCACACGCCTTCAGCGTCACTCGTGTAGAGGATGCTGCTGTAGCCAACAATGGAACTATCGTAGTAACTGACATCGGTGACGCTACCGACCAGGATCTAGGTGGGACGCTTGTTATCGTCGATTCTAATGGTGAGCTGATCGTTGAACACGGGTTCGACGCAAATATCTGGAGGTGTGCGATTACTGACAACGGACGATACGCTTCAACGGCGACCCACAACCCAGATCGGACAGTGTACATCTTCGACGTTGATACAGGGGGAATTGTGACAGAATACGAGACGGCCAATCTGAACAGCCCACCACAGAAGTTTGAAAATTACGATGGCGAAGAGGTATTGTATCTGCTGGATGGTGACTCTCGGTCCCGTGCAATAAATTTTGACGGTGAAACAGTGTGGCGGAGCGAAGAACTTGTACGCAAGGATCGTTATGAAGAACTTCGAGCAAGTGGAAAAGAGGCGAATCTGGAGGAGGCTCTAGAACTTCTTGAGGAGGCCTACGAGCTTGCGGACAGCGAGAACGAGAAAAAGCCGGTGGCTCGGGAACTCGGAGAGACACACTGGAAGCTTGCCAAAGAGATATGGAAAGAAGAGGGTGACACCGACGAGTGGTGGGCAAATCTCAACCAAGCCAAGATGTACTACATGGAGATTCTTCCATGGCACGATGGCAAAAAAGGCGTTGCCAAGGTTCAGCGGAAGCAGGCCAAGTACCACCTCAAGAAGGGTAACGAAAACATAGCCCTTGAACTCCTCCAGAACATTGCTACGATGGAGGACGAATACGACGTCCAGCTCCTCACAGACCACGACAAGAAGACGATAACGGACCTTTCCTAAGTGCTTCTTGGTCGATATTTTCTAACGAAGCAATTGATTTGAAACCGATATTGGAATTGCGGCTAAGCTGGCGTCGACAACAATAGCGAATGACCAGTTCGAGGTGAGTCGAAAAATCGACAGCAGCTTAGTGAGTTTGGCTGCAGGACAGGCTACGGTGAGGACACCACTGGCAGTGATCGCCCGCAGTATAGTCATCAAAGGTCGAGTCCTCAGCCGCTTGTAACCGTGTGAGGAGGTCTTGTCGACACTGCGCTAATTCATCATCAGAGAACGTCCGAGTACTCATGTCGGGGCCAACCGACCCGACATAGACATAGCCAGCTTCATCGATTCGTTCGTCGAAGAGCTGTTGGCAGGCGAGCAGGTAGATCGGCAACTGGAGGTTGTCATCGAGCGAGCGCTGCATCGTGGTCGCCTTGTAATCAAGGACGACGAGGTTGCCAGCCGAGTTGCGATAGACGGCGTCAATTTTCCCCGTAATCGTATGACCATCAATGTCGAGCGTGAATGACCGTTCTGCACTAAGGATCTCCCACGAACTTGCCTCAGTGCTGAAGTACCGATCGATGCAACCCTTAGCCTGATCAACGATACCTGCCGAGTAACTCCCCTGGCGGCCGAGTTCGTCGCAGACATCGTTCCACTTCTCGGGTGATGTAAGACTCCGTTTCGCAGCTAGCTCAGCGGTATCGTGGAAGAGGATACCCGTATCACGAATCGACACGGTGTTGGAACCGGTGTCACCTCGCTGGGGATCCTCGAATGCACGAACAAGATAATCGAGATAGTGTCGCCGAGAACACTGGCTGTACTTCTCGAGTGAAGTATAGCTGTGCCGGTGACTCAGCGCAGGACCACCATCCGTCGACAGCGCCTCAACGGCAAATCCAGCCGTTGCAGGTGAGACAGAATCGAGGTCCCCGTTCAATAAACCACGCGCAAGTGCTAGAACGCGGTCCCGGGCCACTGACTGGGGTACGGATTCGCCGTTCACAGAGATCGTCGGATCCACGCCGCCATCGATCGGAGCAACCTCGTCCGTCCAATCTGTGGCCGTCGGTGGAAGTCCAGCGGTAACCTCTTGCCAGATGGGGAAGGATGCGCCGGTGGCTCGCCAAGGGATTTGCTCGGGAAGCCAGGAGTCGATGAACGATAGCGAGAGATCACCGTCATCAACTCCGCCGTCGTCGGCGTGTCGACCAACGAGTACGAGCTGTTCTTCCGCACGCGTCATGGCAACGTGGAAAATGCGGCGCGCTTCGTACTCGTCACGCTTTTCGAAGTCCTGGTCAAGCGGGGTAGCAGCTGTCTCTTCGAGCGTGTGGCCGAGAGTATCGTACGAGCGCGTACTCGGTTCCCACTGGTCAGCAGAAAGGTTCGGGAGAAAGACGACCGGGAACTCCAGTCCCTTGCTCTTGTGTACAGTCATGATGTTGACCGCGTCACTCACTGTTTCAGCTTGGTCCTGTACGCCAGCGACACTATCGTCAAGTGACTCCATGAGGGAGAGCAGCTCAAGGAACGACTCATCTAATGCTGGCTGGAGCGCCCCCTCTCCGAAGGAGTCGATAAGTGACTCCAAGGTCCGTAGGTCTCGTCGTTCTTGTGGTGACAAGTACCAGTCGATATTTGTCTGCTCCTTCAACTCACGGAACAGACGAGCTACGGAGTAGATCTCTCGCTTGGCACGCAGCGCCTGGAAATCTTCGCGGGCACGACGAACGCGCTCTGGCTCACGAAACTGGTCGAGTGGAAGCGACTGCAATGCCTCCGATAACGAATCAGAGGCTGTGTTTAGTAGTCGGAGGTCAACGTCGTGAAGCCGATAGCGCATCGTCAACACACGATTCAGACTGACCTCGTCCGCTGGGTTCGCGAGTGCTTTGAGATACGCGAGGACGGTCTCAACACCAACCGAATCAGCCGCGAGTCCACCAGCGAGTTGATACGGGATGCCGCGCTCTTCAAGCGCCCGTACAATCGGCTTTGCATGGCGGTTTTTCCGTACGAGAAGTGCGATATCGCCTGCACCGTACGTTTCATCGACGTCACTGAGTGACCCTGCAAGGAGACGGCCGATCGCAGTCGCAATCTGTTCAGCCTGCTCTTCATCGTCCTCTGCTGCCGTTATCGTCGCAATACCATCGCTCGCATTCGCAGCGTCACCGACCGCGGTGAGTTCCTTCTCGCTTCCACGGGCCTCTAGCTGTGCAATGACGTTGTTCGCGACATCCAGAATCGGTTGCTTGGAGCGGAAGTTCTCCTCAAGCGTTTCTGGTATCAGCGTCTCGTAGCGCTCCTCGAGTCGGTGCCCGATGTTCTCGACTGCCGCCCCACGCCACTCGTAGATCGCCTGGTCATCATCACCGACCACGAACAGTTTGTCATCGTCCGCGAGCTGGTCGACCAGCTCGAATTGGACAGCATCCGTGTCCTGGAATTCGTCACAGAACACGTAATCATACTGTCCCGCAATTTCGGCACGGATGTTCGGGTCCTCAAGAAGATCGAGCGTCGCACCGATCAAGTCAGCAAAGTCAACCAGCGATGCCTCGTGAAGGCGTTGCTCGTACGCCGTATAGCCAGCGACCAGATCGGCTGCTTCCTGGCATTCCTCGACGAACGATCGAAGTTTCCCGGTGAGCGTGACAGACATCGAATCGGGGATACCGCTCGGTGGACTGGCGTACGTCCCGAACAGATAAGCTGGCAGACGGAACGCGGGCTTGTGCTCATCATCGATGATCGACGCCTCCTCCGTTTCTAATAGCTCTGCGAGAGAGGTACAGGTCTCCTCCATGCCACACAGAAACGTCGCAACCGACTGTTCAACACCGGTTTGGCCGAGCGCGGTTCGTTCGTCTTCTATCGATTGTTGGAGGTCTGCGAGGCCGTCACGCATCTCTTCGAGGCGGTCTGCAGACGGGGCCCGCCAGCTGACCCGGACTGTCTCATTCGCCCGGTCGACAATTCGGTCGACAAGTGCCTCCAGTTCCAGGAGTCGGTCAGCGTCACCAAGGAATGTCTCGATGGTACTCGGCGAGATCCCTTTGCTCTTCATCGTGGAGATGAATTTGAGCAGGCTGCCTGCAGCCCCATCGGCATGTGAATCGGGACCGTAGACTTCAGGACTGGTGAATCGATAGGTGATTTCGTCGAGCGCTTCGTGAATGAGGGCAGTTCGATCAGCGTTATTCACGACATCGAATTGCGGATCGATTTCAGCGTGATACGCATACTCTCGAAGGATATCGTGGCAGATGGAGTGATAGGTGTACGCGTTCACGTCATATCCCGGTGCGCCAAGCTTCTCATTCAGCTTCTCGCGCATCGAGGCTGCAGCCTTGTTCGTGAACGTCAATGCGAGGATTCGATCCGGTGAGACGTCGTGTTCGTCGATCAGGTGTTCGACCTTCCGAACCATCGTGAACGTCTTACCGGTCCCGGCCCCGGCCAACACTCGCATTGGGTACTCACTAGACTCGATAATGCGCTGTTGGGGAATCCGCGGCGACGGCTCTTCGTCGGAGTCGTCTTCAGAGGGAGAAGGCGACATCAGAACTGCACCTCCTCTGCGAGTGCATCGGTACACATAGAACGGTAATCACACCGGTCACAGGCATTCTCGCGGATCGCGTCCCACCGAATGGGCTCGTAGTTGTCCTCACGGATCCCATCGTGTGCCCGCTGAATCAGTCCCCAGATCGTTTCTTCTTCGCTGTAGTAGGTTTCCTCAACGTTGCGACCATAGCCCGAGACACGGGGCTGGACGCCGGCAGTACTCTTTTCTATATCTGTGTTGGCAAGCAACCCATAGTACGTGAAGACGATCTCCATCCCCGGCTCGTAAACGGATGTATTCTGAATCCCCTCAATGTAGGTCGCCGCCTGAATCGCGCTCTTGACGAGACGAGGGTGATAGTCCTCGCCGGCAAGGTGCTCGCGGAGCTTTTCCTTTGCGCGGTCGCTCGTCGAGAGTTCGTATCTGACGGATGGCTTGTAGTCGATGACCTGAAGGCCATCGTCCGTACGGACGACGTTATCAGCGTACCCGTGGAGAAGGATCCCATCTCGTTCGCATTCGAGTTCGACTTCCGTGAGAACTGATCCCTGCACGTGACCGACTCCGGGTCCGGTCGAGAAGTAGGCCTCAATCGCTGCACGAGCGAGTTGCTCATCATACTCGTAGTGGGCACTAGTAGTATATTCAGTACGACTCGTCTGGGAGTCCCACTCGTCGTCGAAGGCATCAAGCGCGACAGCACGAATCTCTTCATCCGACTCTCCAGCCATAGTCTCACAGACATGTTCAATGGTGCCGTGCAGCGCTAGTCCACGGTCTAAATGCTGGCGCGTTTGATCGGGGTTTTCGACAGAGAGGTCGTGCTTATATTCGTACTGACGCGGGCACCGAGTGTACGTTCCCAGTCGGGAAGGAGACAACGGTCGCGACGAGTCGGAATCAGTCACGGCGAACCCTCCCTTCAGCGAAGTCGACATGCGCTTCGAATGCGGCTTCAAGTCCGGGGTCATCTGTCTCATCCAACAGCTGCTGAATCGCGCCGAACTGCGTCTCAATCGCGTTCAGGTCGACCTCGTCGCCAGTGACGGGGGCGGTCCGTACGTCCTGGAGAGTACGCTCAACGCTGGAGAGAACCCTCGTTGCAGCACGACCCTGGCTATGGACGTCCTCGTGGGTGATCAAGTCGAACTCGAACAGATCCCGGAGCTGTTGCAAGAAGCGAGACGGCTGCTTGTACTTTCCTGGATCTGCTGCGTTCTCTGCATAGGTACAGAAGTACAGTTGATCCGTCGCCGCGTTGGCTCCAACCGCGAGGAGCCGTCGACTCAGCTCGGTATAGTACGCCGAGAACGGGTGTTCGATGTCGTCGTCAGCGGTCGGGAACGTTGCACGAACCTCGTCTCGAGTCGGACTCGTGACAGCTGGATATTCGGGAAGCGATTTGAGCTGCGCAATCGGAAAGAGCGACGAAAACCGTGGGACTGCAGGGTACTCCTCCTCGACGACGTTCAAGACGAACACCGCTTTCCAGGAAGCGTTTTTGACCACACGAGCAGAGTCGACGAGGACCCCACCCTCCTTCACGTCGACCTCGCTGTAGAAGTCGGGCGCGGAGTATCGGAATGCTCGCTCCAGTGCCTGACAGAACGCGTCCCACGAAGAGTCCAGTAGCGGGCAGTCCTCAACGAACCGTGCGAGGTCGAGAACGCGCTTGATGTGCTGGAACTGGATACGAGCTTCCAGCCGTGATTCGGTCGAAGCGACTCGTTGCTTGAGATCAGTGTCGAGGACCCAAGTCGTCAAAGCGTCCGAAACCGATGCAGTCGCCAGCTCGTCATCGTCGAGAATCATCGTGAAGTCCGGCACTCTGGCTTCGAGCAGCGTTCGGGATTGGTCGTCTCCGCCCGACTTAAGATATCGAGCAACATGATACAGCTCCCGGGCGGCAGGGTCATCAGAGAGCGCACTCGTGGTGATCGACGCTGTCGGAATGCCTGCTTGCTGTAAGATGCGAACGGTCTCTTGGATAGGGGAACTCGAATCCTTGAGGACAACCGCGAACTCGTCGTACGACCACCCCTCTGTCGTTCGCCGGCGTTCGATTTCTTCTGCGACGGTCTGTACCTGGTCGGCGAACGTTTCCTCGGTTATCTCGAAGAGACCGTCCGTAGCTTCCGGTTTCGGCGCTTCGCCGGTCGCGAGATGCGCTGCTACCTGGGCAGGGCCCGAGATGGGAGACGAGGAATCGTGGACGAAGGTTTCCATCTGGAGATGGTCGGTGATGTCTCCAGGTTCGTTCCGGACCCGCTGAATACTCCCATGTCGTTCTCCGACACACACCAGTTCAGTGTCCGTCGACACGGCTGCCAAGAATCGGCGTTCCAGGGCGGAGAACTCTTCGACCTCTACTGTCAGAATCAGATCGAACCGGTCGAGAATTGGCGAAGGTGCGGTCTCCGCTTCCAAGTACTCTAACGCTCGTGGGATGATGCTCGCACGTTCAGCATACTCGTTCGTCGCAAGAACCTCCTGTAGATGAGCTGTGAAGTCAAATAATTCAGCAAGCGCGGGATCGTTCGTATCCACATCCTGGTTTTGCCACGCTGCTGCCAAGGTGAAACGGCCGACGTCGTCTTCGAAGGCATCGAATGCCGACGCTTGTTGCAGAAACAAGTCGGTCCATTCGTACCCAGAGAGGACCGACGCGAGAACTGCAGCACGTTCATGCTGAGAGACGAGTGTCGGGTTCTCTGGGCTTGATTCGAGGATTGTCCGTGCGAACCGCGTGAGCGACATCACTTCTGGTCGTTCAACGGAGTCGACGTGAGTCGCCAAGACATCGGTAAACGTCTCGATGCCAGTTGGAAACCGCTTCAACACAAGGATATCGCTGACATCGTGTTCACTCAGACACTCGGTGAAGATAGGTGCGACTCGCTCCTCAAGTGGGGGTCCAGTTGGAGAGAACAGATGAAGCACCCCAGGAAGTTCTGTCACCAAGTGACCAACTGCAGACATAGTACCGTTATCTACATCACACTTGATAAGTCTTCAGCAGACTTGAGATAGAATATCCCAGCTCAAGAAGAGAACAGAGTGCCAAGCCGGTCAATGAAGAACCCGACAGAGGATGCTACAACCTACACCCATAGTTTGGGAAGCTATGTCATACAACTGAACCAGCGGAGCTCCCAATGGTGTTCGCCAGCTCGCATTGCGATTTTGGGGGCTTCTGTACCCGGGCTGAACACCAGCAATATAAATATTTAATCCGTTGATGTCAAACCAATCAAAGACTTCTATATATGTCGGAATGGATTTCGCTCAGTTACGTTATAATGTAGTCGCTTTTCCTGAACTTGAACACTGGGTCCGGTAGCCTCGCACCGCAGCCATCACATTCAGCATTCCATTCATTTGTCGACTTCAGTTTGACTAGAGTACCATCACAATTCGGACAGCTGTTCACAATTTCCCATCCATCCTCACCGTTGACACCGTGCTGACTGAACCGGACCGATGGCACTCTGAAGTGCTTCCTGGTACTACAATCCAAGCGGATATCATGGGCGACTTGAGCAATATCATCCTGGTCCATATTGTCGGGCACGCTGCTAACGTGTACATAGGCACTGCTGAGGTTGCCCCACTCCTCTAAGGCAAACTTCACGATTTTATCTCGACGCTCACGGATTTGCTCTACTCCCCAGCCCTCATCGGGGGTCGGTAGCTCTTCTATCATCCGCATGTCTGAGCCAGTGTAAATGCTCTCGTACTTTTCATGGTAACTCAGGTTCCCTGCCCCCGAATTATCTTTTGGACCCAGGAGGATTAGATTTCCTAACGAGTGAACTACGCCATCAAGCCCTTCATCGTTGTCGTCTTCTGGGGTCTGCGGATAGATGTGTTCGATTGTGATACCCTCTTGCTTCCACTGACTGAAACTGGGTATCTGAGTGATCGTCGAATGTACTCCTTCTTTCCGGAGGTGCTTTTCATACTTGTAGAGGAGGTAGCGGACTGCTTCTCTGTTTCTTACACCCGTCCATCCATCATTCTCTGTTGCTCCGTCGAAAATATCATCTCTCGTCAGGCAGTCTCGGAAGTAGGAGTCAGTACAGTGCTTGCCCATCTGTGTCTCGAACATTTTGCAAGCCTCTGAGAGGGCCTCGTCAATGTTGTCGTACCAGATGGGTGTCTCCTCTCCAGAGAATACTTCGCTTGCCTGTTCGTTTTTGCCTGCCCACTCAATCCAGTAAGCATTTCGTCGGAGAGGGTTGCCTGCAGCGTCTGCCCTTCTGTCTGCAACATTATATACTCGAAATGAAAATTTCTCACAGAGGTTAGTTATCAAGTCAAATTCTTCGCTAATGCCAAACCGACAGAGAGATGCCATGAGAATGGGGTAGAAGTTGGTGGAAACCGGCATCTGGTTGATTGCATCAAGACTACTCTTTATCGATTGAGCATACTCAATATCACCCCGGATCAGATTCGGATTCTCTATCTTCGCATATGCTTCGGAGCAGGCTGTGATACTTGCTAAATATGCCTCTATCCATGCCCGCATCGAATCCTGACTAAGATTCCTTTGAGCGTGCTTCTCAAGATACTTTATCCGCCTGTGTATCTCGTTGTATTCCTTGCCACGGAAACGGTTGACTTCACCGGTAAAGACCATCCAGTGGTTGTTGACGAATACTTCCAAGTCCTCATCTGATCCCCCGTGTTCTGTGATATTTCGGATCACCTCACCCATCTTCCGATAGACCTTGTTGGAGAGGTCGCTATCGTCGTGACGTGACGAGCAATATACGAGATAACTTTTGATGCGGTCTAGCGTTGTGAGATCCTTTCCTCGGTCATTCACAACCTCGAATAATCTACCTGCTTCTGTTTCGTCTTCTATAACGTATGTAGTGACTTCGAGAGAATTTCGTATAGTTCTTCCCAGTTCCTTCAGAAAGTGGTAATATTCATCAGCATCCAGGTTATCTTCCCGATATCCTTCTTTTTTCTCGTCAAGCCACTTTCTGATGGTCTCTTTTGCCTCAATAAGACGACGCTGAGCGATGTTCTCCCCTGGAACGGTATTGGTTGAGTCATTGTGTACAACGAGATTTTCAAACGTCTCATTGTTGATCGAATCAAGAGACAATCTGATCGTTCCGTGCTTGCAGATAAAGTCGTCTCGACAGTCCTGCGCCAACCGATCTGGTGGGACCTGGTGATCTTCATTCATGTCTCTCTGGGCTATATTCTGTAGCTCTTCGTAGAGACACCCCATCAACACGGAAACGGTCGTTATTCGTTGTTGACCGTCAATGACGTTATAGGAACTGAAGGTCTCCGTCTGTCCCTTTTCAACACCCTTGTTCTGAAGAACGACGGTACCAAAGTAGTGGACGAACTCACTGTCGCCAGCACCCGAACTACGTTCCTGAAACGAGTACTCGATGTCTTCCAATAGATCTCGTACTTGTGTCTCCGTCCATGAATATCCTCTCTGGTATGATGGTATCTCAAATACAGACCGAGGGAAGAGATCTCCGAGCTGTTGTTGCTCAACAGATGCCATATAGTAGTCAATGACAGTTCGTAAATATATATCTTCTGGATATAATTATTTTCTTAGGAATGGATATTCACGGCTAAAGTAACCTGCCGTAAGATCTTGCTGCGTATCCCGTCAGTCCGCTTCGGTAGGCGGAGACAAAAGCTCCAGTCTGCTTGAACAGACAAAGTTTGGTACCTCTCATGATCCCCTCCGCTATTTCAGATCCAAGTCGTTAAACGAAGGTCCGTCCAATCCAACTTCTCTTGCTACGAACTGGAGGAACCTGTAGAAGTTCTCAATTCGGTTCTGAACTCCGCCAAAGAACCGGTCGCAGGTGGGTTACTTGTCGATACTACTTTCTTGCGTGTTTGCTGCTCTCCCCAACTCTCGTCCCCGGTCTCGCGCATGAAGAACCGATAGACCTTCCGGGTAGGGTGGGGTAGTTTACCACACGACTATACGATGAGGAAGATATAACGCGAGAAACCATGTTCCGCCGATTACTGCGTGCACTCGGAAGCAACGGAGATGATAGCCCAAAGAAGGATTCAGCGACGGCTTCCTCGGTCGGTTCGTTTAATCACTATACCGATGCAGTCGATACGATCAAACAGCTAAAGCGAGAGCAGCGCCACGACGAAGCCGAATCGTTGCTTCTCTGGTGTATTGAGCAAACAGAACAGGCTGAAGTGGGCGATCCGGCACCGTGGTATTACAAACATCTTGCGATCGTCTATCGGAAGGAGAACCGATACGACGATGAGGTTCAAATCATCGAGCGTTATCTCAACAACGCTTCCTCACCTCGGGACGACCTCCAGAAACGACTGCACCGGGCGAAGGAGCTTGCAGAGAACAAATCTGGATAGCTACGACCAGGTTGGCTCCAGCAGTCCGCAGGGTTCGTCCGGCTCAGAGTAGGGCCCATCGAACTGGCCATCGTCAAGACTCCAGTACTGGGCGCTATCTGTGTGCGTATCGACTCGTTCAAGAAGTTCCGGGTGGCACGTCAGCAGGAAAACCTGGTTCGTATCCGCCAACTCGGAGATCGTCTGCAGCGTTCGAACGTGGTGAGCGGGGTCGAAGTTTGTTATCGAGTCATCGAGCAACACGGGGAGCGACGATTCATGGCGACGAATCCGAGCAAGGCGAATCGCGAGGAACAGCTGTTCGGCAGTGGCTCGCGATAATTCCGCGGTACGTTGTGTCTGGCCATCAGCGAGCACCGACTGGAAGTCGAGATTGTCGAACTCGTTCGTGGAGTCGACCTCGGTATAGGCGTTGTCGGTGATTCGCGCGAAAATCTCGCTGGCTTCGTCGAGAAGTGGCCCAGTTGTCCGGTCAATGAATCGTTCGTGGAGTTCGTTCAGCAGGTACTCGGCGATGCGAGACGTCGCATACTCCTCGGCAAGCGGTTCGAGTCGACGTCGCCCCGCCTCGATCGTCGCATGTGCCTCGCGGACATCGTCATCGGAGGCGAGCTCTTCGAGTTCTTTCGTGAGTTCAACCCGGTCTTCAACACACTCCGATCGTTCCGTTTCAAGGCTCTCGATGGTTTCCCCAATCGTATCGAGTCGCTCCTCGATCGCCTTTCTATTAGCGTGCTCCTCAACGACACACTCGAACGCAGCAAGCGCCCAGTCGTCATCGTCGTCCTCTGAATCGCGGTACGACTCAAACGCTGGTTCGATGGCTGACGCCGTCAGTCGGCGCTTGAGTCGGACGCGAATCTCGTCGCGCTGTTCCCGCGCTTCCACGAGCTCAGTGACCCTCTCACCGCGTTCGAGGAACTGGTCGGCCGTACGAACGACAGTAGCTGAATCAGCAGTGGTGAGATCTGGTGCATCGTCCCACTCGGCTAAGAGATCACGGAGGTCATCTTTGTGACTGGTGACGGTCCGTTGGGCTGTTGTAACCGCCTGTGCGAGGTCGAGGTCGTCTTCGGTATTTTCGACCGTCGCGAACAATTTCTCTGCGTCTTCGAGCGGGTCGATATCGTCAGTATCGAAAACACCGAGTTCGGACATGGTATCGGCGACTGCTGCGAGGTCTGAACGGAGGGTTTCCTCCTTCTCATCGAGGGCTTCGACGTCTCCTTCCAGCGTCATGAGATCGCCTCGGAGCGAGGAGATGTCAGCATAGAACTCTCGTACGGCAGCAGGACTCGTGTCGTTTGAGAGTCCGAGCTTCTCTCGGAGGGAGTCCAATTGCTCGGTCGCGGTCGAATACTCTGTTTCGAGACCCGCTTTTCGAGAGCGCAGTCCTTCAATATCGGCAGTCAGGCTGCGTTTGTCTGCTCGAAGCGTCTCGACAGATACGCCATCGACTTCAGGGGACTCGAATTCAAGCCGTGACGCGGCATACGTGCCGACGATCAGGGTTATCACGAGCGTGATGACGACACCAGGAATCGCACCACCAACAACACCCACCGCACTCCCCACAATCAGCGCGACTACCGTCCCACCTGCAGCGACGGGAAGCTGGTCACGAAGTGTGTGAGACGCCTCAGATGATGAGTCGGTTGCAGTGTCAATCTCCTGTTCCAGCTGTTCGTGACGAGCCGTTTTCTCGTTCAGGTTGCGCTCAACCTCATCTAATTCGGATTTGAGATCTTCACAGGAGCGCGTAATCGACCGAACTTCATCGCGAGAGAACAGATCGGTCTCAATATCACGAATTCGGTCAAGCAAGGATTCGCTATCCCATCCAGGTTGTAAGTCCGCAGCCTGGGAGCGAAGTTTTCGACGCTCTTTCGCAAGCTCAGACAGTTGCTCTTGTACTGAATTTACCCGCTCACGCCAGCCAGCAATTTCCCTGTTGTACGCCCGTATCGTAGACGTGGCATCCAGTACCCGGTCGCGATACGTTTCGTGGTCCTCCGCACTAACCTGTCGAGCGAACTCTTCTTCCGCAGTCGTCAGTTCCTCCTGCCATTCCGCCAGCTGACTTTGCAGTTGCCGAGCGCGGTCAAGTTGGTCTGTCGGGAACGCATCGACTTTGTCAAGGTCAGCCCCATCAAGTTCGAGATTCAGCTCCTGAAGCGTCTCGAACTCCTCGTATTCCGTGAGGACCGTGTTGAGGCGGGTTTGTTCCGTTGTTAGATCAGCAATCTCCTCATCAAGTTCCGTGATGCGAGAATTCACATCGCCACGAGCAGCCTGCTTCCGATCGTGCTCGTCGACTTGGGCGACGGCGTCGTCTCGCGCATCGACTCCCGACCGGATCTCATTAATTGGCTCCTTGAGGTCATAGACATCGCGTCCGTGTTTGCCTCCGATCGATTTCGCCCGATCGCTGAATACGTCTTGAATCTGAGGGATTTTGAGAACGTCGCCATACGCCGCACCGAGTAAGATTGCAGACAGGCTAACGTCATCATCAAGACTCGTTGGCATTCGCCGGAGTTCGTCGAGACTAATGGTGAAGAGTTGCTGGTACTGTGCTGACCCCAGATTGCCGAACACATCCGAGAGTACTCGATCGGGAGCACCATTGACAGGCGCTAGTGCAGGATCACCATAGCCAGTGAGTGCCAGCTCGTATTCAGCGCCGTTGACGACGACGTCGGCCGTGAGGTCATACTGGTCCGTTGCTGGCGGGAGACCATTACCACGAGAAATCCCATAGCCCAGATGGCGAACCGCTTCCATAAACGTCGTTTTCCCCGCTCGTTGTGGGCCAGCGATGACGGTCAATCCATCATCGACATTTTGGAGTCGAGCTCGCCTGAAGCATCCGAAATCATCCAGATCGAAGTTCTTAATTCGCATTGTCCCTCCGTGTCGCAAGTTCGTCGATTGACCGAGTGACGGCGCGGTCAATCAGGTCATCTAGTCGTTTGTCGTCCAACGCAATCCGTTCCTCTGAAACGTCTTCGTGTTCTTCGTCCGTACGCCACTTCCAGACGTCACCTGTTTTCGCTCGCAGCTCAGCCCGTGCCGCGTCGTCCCCTCGAATCTCGTTGGAAAGCTCAACGAGTTCGCTAATAATCTCGTCCGATTCTACTAACGTCTCAAGGTCTGGAAGCGGTGGTGCAGAGTAATCACGGACAGATTCGGTCCACACGAAGGGTGAGCCACTACTGCTTCGATCCCGCAGTTGGTTGGCAAGCACATCCGTTGCTTCCTCATTGAGCGCTTTAGACAGCTCTCCACGGCCGGTCAGCGTCCATCGACATACAAACCCCTCTGGCATCCAATCAGTTTCAGCCACCGGCATCGGAAGGGCGTCAGTGAGAGAGTCCTGGTCCGCTACCCGAAGGTCTAACATACGCTCCTCGAGGTACCCTTCCGCATCTGCAAGGTTGCGAAGGGGAGCATCGTCGTCTGTGTTCGCAGTGCCGAGGTCGACCACGATTTCCTGCCAGACGATGGGGCTCGTTGGAACGAACTCGATGTCAGGGTCGCCACCTGCATCCACGTCGACGAGCAAACACCCGCCGACGGAAGTTTCGCCAATATTTCGTCCCTGTGGTATACCAGCGTACGCTGCTGGCGCTCCGTCAACGAGCCGTGGTGTATGAATATGCCCGAGCGCCCAGTAGTCGATCTCTTTTTGTGCTAAGTCGCTTGGTCCACAGGGGGCGTACCGTCGACCATCCGGATTCAGGCCTGTATGGAGTAGGCCAATATTCGGGATTGCTGTGTCTGGCGGTGTGTAGTGATAGTACAGAGAGTTGCTCTCCCACTGACTTCCATAGGATTGGCCCATGATGCGAGCCTCCGGCTCGTCGTCGTTCGGGTACAGGACCGTCTCGACGTCGTCTGCACCGAACACGTGGACGTTCTCGGGTAAGGGGAGTTTCTCTGCCCCTGCTCCTAATGGATCGTGATTCCCGTGGACGACATAACACGGGATCTCGGCGTCTTCGAGCCGCTCGAATTGATTGACGAGAAATTCATTCGCGTAGACGGAGCGCGCTTGCTGATCGTAGAGGTCGCCAGCGACAACGACGAAGTCGACATCCTCGTCGAGTGCGACCTGGATGACTCGACGGAGGGCTTCGTGCGTCGCTCGCTGCAGGCGCTCAGCCAATGATTCAGATGCCGCTTCCACAGCGCGGAGAGGACTTCCGAGATGGAAATCTGCAGTGTGGAGGAACGTAACTCCCATTCGGTTGACTGTTATGTGAGATCATATCAATGTTTCCAGTTCAACATAAGTACGACAAACCACTCCGAATTAACCAACGTAGCTAATGCTCATACTCCAATTGTTGGTTAAGCCACTCTAATATCGTACTCAGAACCAGTGATCTCACTTGAGATTCCCAGAGGATTAGCGGCCTCATATTCCAGATATCCCGATTTCGATAGATACTCAATCCGCCGAGTAACCGAAATGAATATCTTAATCTTAAGATTAAGATTCAAATTAGATTTAAGTCGGTTCAGTATGTGGAGCCACTATGAGCGATCAATTCACAGAAGCCCTCGATAAAACAGAGGAGGCACAGGAAGCCTATGCGAATCAACTCGGAATCAAGCCAGATCGGATTCCATTCACAGCTGAGACACTTCCTGACGCGAGTATAGCGGTACGTGCGAATCAAGATCTTCTTAATGAGGTTGCGAGCCACATCCTAAATCGAGCAGGCCACATCTCGATCATCGATGAACGGGGCGCTGGGAAATCTCACTTCCGTGATCTCGTGTACGATGCTCTTTCAGATGGTCCTCGGAGCGAGGAGTTCCGAGTCGCTCGAATACGCGAAGTGGAGTCCATCACGACACGTCGCTTCTATACGCGCCTTCTCGACGAGCTCAATGAGTACGATGACCTCGATATTCCAGAGTCGTATCCTCACGCCACAGACGAAGTTCGACAGATTGTCGAGGAGGTTGCCGACCAGCTCGAGGCCCTCGATATCGCGTGTATTATTCAGGTCGATCAGCTTGAGGATGCAGCTCGGAATACACGGACCTTCGAGCAGCTACTAGCCGCGCTTCAGAGCGTCGGTGACCTCGGAGAAAGTGAACCTGTTTTCATTCTCTTCCTGTTCGGAACAGAGCGTGCTGGTGATCGAATCGACGAACTGCGCGAGACACTCAGTTCGCGACTCGTCGCGAANACAGAGCGTGCTGGTGATCGAATCGACGAACTGCGCGAGACACTCAGTTCGCGACTCGTCGCGAAGGATCGGACGCTGGAACGGTTCGGGTTCGCAGAAACGGAAGAACTCATCGCCAGGTGGCTTGCCTGGGCCCGCGAGGAAGAGTACGATTCTGGATATCCGTCCGATCCCTACACAGCAAGTGCCATCGAGACCGTCGTCGATGTCAGCGATGGGACGCCCCGTAATACTCGGCAGAAGTGCTATCATGCATTCCGGGCTGGTGCGCAGCAATTCGAAGCCGAACAAGACGTCCAGATCACGGACGAGACGTTAGACGAATATCTTTAATATTAAGCTTAAGAATAAGGGTATATGAGCGACGACAATCCATTCGGCGAAGCGATGGATGACGCAGCGGAGGAAAAAGACCGAGTGGACCGACAAAGTTCGTCGGACTTCGATACCGAACCCTACTACGACGCACTCAACACTGGCGTGAAGGACCATACGATTGGTGTCTCCGTGAGCGAAGAAATGCATCAGTTCTGGCGTGAACTCCAGGACACAGATGATGTCGACGTCAATCCGGCCCAGTCCATTCGGAACCATCTCGAGAATCTCGCCCATCGCCATCCAGACGTATTCGAGCGGGCGATGCGAAAGCTCGAGATTGATCGAGAAATGTGAATTGGATGGGGTGACGGGACCTGACCGAGGTCGTATCTACGGCCCCTCTCACACAGCAGTTTTCCTGAGTTGGCCAGATGAAGATGGGGGTACCAGAGACGGTTCTACCCCTCACACACCAGTTTTCCCGAGTTATCCACTAAATCAGACAGCGTTCACTTCAAGTCGAATCTACGGTACTACTACTAGCTATCATAACTGTAACGGTAGTAGTAGTAGTTGCCGCTAGACGATTATGGGGAAAACGCCAGACGTGGAAGTGTCTGACAGCAGTTTTCCTGAGTTAGCTGTCGCTAGGATGTCGTTTGTTTATATGTATTGCTTAGTTGGCGACGTTCACCGCCGTACGGACAAAATAGCGCTGACTCAGGAAAACCGCTGTGTGAGAGGAGAGGTTTTTGGGCAACTCAGGAAACTCATGAAACTCGGGAAAGATTAATGTTGATGGATACGTCAATCTTTCCTATCATGGATGATGTCGATTCAATCTTCGCCGATGATGTCGAACTAATCAGGAACGCCGACGTACTTGAAGAAGATTACACTCCCGATGAAATCCTCTGTCGGGACGACGTCCTCCAGCAGTACACGAGTGTTTTCAAACCCATCTACAAGGGACGACCACCGCAGAACGCGTTTCTCTACGGCGATACGGGCGTGGGGAAGACCGCGGCGACCAAGTATCTCCGGGAAAATCTCGAACGGGACATTGAGCGGAAGAACGAACAACTTCCCGAAAACGAGCAGATTACCCTCAACGTCGTCTGGATTAACTGCGAGAATTTCACAACGGGAGACCATAAGACATCATCGTACCAAGTTGCCGTGGGGATCGTGAATCGACTCCGAGATAAAGGAAATCGAATCACAGGGACTGGCTATGCCCCACAGGACGTCTATGATATCATGTACGAGGAGCTTGACGATCTTGAGGGAACCGTCCTTGTGATTTTAGACGAAGTCGACAAAATCGGGAACGACGATACGCTCCTCTACGAACTCCCACGCTCTCGTGACATCGGCTATGTCGAAAACGTCCGCGTTGGTGTCATCGGCATCAGTAACGACTACACCTTCCGAAAGAACCTCTCTCCAAAGGTGAAAGACAGCCTGTGTGAAACCGAGATCAAGTTCCCTGCATACAACGCAACGGAGCTCTCGGACATTCTCAGCGCTCGTGCAAAGCTTGCTCTCTACGAGGGTGCCTACACTGAGGAGACGATCTCTCTCTGTTCAGCCCTCGCGTATCAGGAGGCGTCAGGGAGTGCTCGTCGAGCGATCCGACTCCTCCGCCGATCGGCAGAGATTGCTGAAGAAAACGGCTCAGAACAGGTCGAGGAGAGTCATATTCGGCAGGCCGACAAGGACTTGGAGTATGGCAATATCGTCGAATCGATCGTCGATCAGGACGATGAAAAGCTCTACATTCTAAAAGCGCTCGCTCATCTCGATAAGGCAGGCCTCACGCCAGCTCGTACCCGTACGATTCACGCTGCCTACTCCCGTGTGGTTCATTCCTATAATACGACGACCGGGAAGGATCCGCTCACTCAACGCGGAATGTTCAATCATCTCTCGAAACTGGTGATGTTTGGGTTTGTGAACACCATCGATCACAACAAAGGCGTAGGCGGTGGACAGTGGAATGAACACGAGTTCAGCGATGATGTTAACCCGCAGAAGGTGAAGGATGCGTTTGAGGATCGCAACCTCGAGTGGCTGGATGTCGATGTCCGCGGAATCAAGGAGTAACTCAGGAAAACCGCTGTGGGGGTAATGGAGGACCCGATATTGTGAGCGAACCGATCATGGGCGTTTTATCCAGTTGTAGTGGGAAGGAAGACCCCCACCCCTCTCGACTTGTTTTCCGAAACCACGTACAGACACAGAGTCACCCCTATCGATTTGTTCTCGTACGAAAGAGCACCACAGGGCGAGGTTTAGCTGAAATTGAGGGCGGTAAGCCCCCGTCCTCAAGGAGCCGTCTCTGACGGCGAGTAGGGCGGAGTAGTTCACACCGATGAAAATAATGGGGGTGCCTCACCGCTGATAATCTCTGACGGCATTTCTCTCGTTTAACCTCTATTGTATCGATTTTCGGAAGGTGACACTGATATCGAACAAATCGATAGAGGAGATCGAGTGAGTTTAGAATGGCGTCTAAGGTCTTGTACCGATGAAATTGAGACCGTCCGTATCCACACTGAAGATACTTGTTTAAGTATGTAGATAGACGTTAAACCGAATGACTTCGATCGGTTAGAACAAATCGATAGGGGTGTGTCTACTCTAGCTAGACTAGTGCTAGAACTAGAAGAAAGAAGAAGAGATGGGAAGAACAACAACTGATTCAATGAAATACTCAATATAGAGGTAGTAACAACGCGATCTGGATTAAGTCACCCACCCCTCCTTGTGGGTAGAACAAATCGATAGGGGTGAGAGGGTGTTCTTCATAATAACTGCAAGGCGGAAACCCGCGACTTTAGGCGCGGGAAGAAGCCGACAACACTGACACAAACCACGTTCGATAGCAGTCCGACTCCCCACGCTAATCCGAACTGCTATAAATACATGCTTCTACATATGAGGCACCGATGGTGGGGGACTCAAGCACTCGAACCGTGCCCATCAAACTCGATGTGAACGAGAGTGCCGCTGACCTTCTCCACCAGACAACCGACCACTTCCTCGATGCCGCCAACTACGTCGTCAACGTAGCGTGGGAGCCTGACTGGAAAATCACCAGCAAGCAGAAACTCCACGACCTTACCTACTACGACGTTCGAGACGACTCGCCGCTCCCGGCGAACCTCGTGCAAGCCGCACGAAACCGCGCCGCAGAAGCCGTCAAAGGCGTTATCAAACGATGGTCACAAGGCAAGAAAGCGTCGAAGCCACACTTCTCGTCACGGTTCGCCAGCTATGATGCACGAACCGTCACCGTCAACGACGACCACGCGACACTCGCCACCATCGACGGACGAGTCACCGTCGATTTCGTCCTCCCCGACGAACAGCGAGAGACGCCACATTCGGCGTACCTCTTCAACGACGACTACGACGTGAAGGGAGCCACGCTTCACTACGACACAGTTGAGGACTGTTTCTACCTTCATGTGCGGACAAAGCCCGCCGTGGAGAACGATGAGACCGAACAAGGCGATGCCAAGCACGTTTCCGTCCTTGGTGTTGACCTCGGCATCACAAACATCGCAACCACCTCAACCGGCAAGTTCTGGAACGGCGGCGAACTCAATCACTGGCACAGGGAATATGAGAAGCAACGGGGCTCACTGCAACAGACCGGGACTCGGTGGGCACACGAGAACGTTCAGCGAGTCGGTCGAAAGCAAACCGGGCGGTTCGAGCAGATGCTTCACACCATCTCGAACGAACTCGTGGAGGAAGCTCTCGAAAACGACTGTACGCATCTCGTGTTCGAGCAACTCAAAGGCATCCGAGAACACCTGCCTTACGCGAAAGCAGTTCACAAGTGGGCGTTCCACCGACTTTACGAGTACGTCACGTACAAGGCTGAGTCGGAGGGACTTGTGGTGAAGCAGATTAATCCGGCGTACACGAGCCAGCGTTGCTCGAAGTGTGGGTTCACCCACGAGGATAATCGCCCACACAACAACGGACAGGACGAGTTCGGTTGTCTGAAGTGCGGGTACGATGTTCACGCGGATTACAATGCGGCGAAGAATATCGGTTTGAAGTATCTCCGCGACCAGCAAAAGTCTGGGCGTGGAGGCGCACCCGTAGGCGTGCGCTTGAACAGCGGGATGTTGAACGTGAGCGGCGAGTATTCGCCTACTGCTTTGAGCAGTTAGAACAGGAGTCCACGCTGAATGCCACGCCCTGAAGGGCGTGGTAGCTTACTCCTCATGAAATGTGCTGTGTCAGATCTATCGCTATCCACAAACTCTCCTCTCTCGTCGATAGAATTAACCAACAATAGACCGCATTTAACCAACGAAGAGAAATATGAGTCGTGTACCGGATCACTTGGAAGAGGAACTTGGGAAGCTAACTCCGCGACAACTGGACGACATCATAAGACTAGCTGAGCGACTGGCAGAGAATCAACGACGTGAGAAACGTATCAAGGAGAAAGCAGAGCAGGACGAGGAGGTACGGACAGATATTCGTGGAGATGACCTTCCGGACGGCGTCCCAGGTAAAGCGACTTTGACCAAGAAGAAGATCAACGACAATGAGTACTGGTATTGGCAATGGCGGGACGGAGACAAAATCCGCTCACAATATAAGGGACCTGTTGACAGCAGCTAATTCTTGATCCTTACCAGCTGTGACCCCGTCACTCCCAGACGTTCTCGTACACAGTGAACGCGGCGGGTCGATTATTGACGAACCCGACGAGGACGATCTCGATGATTTCGTCTGACAATGGTAGACAGTAGTTGAGACTAGCCGTCTCACTGCATATGAGATCCCCCACCCCACTTCCGCGGTGGCTGTTCCACGTGGTGCACTCGAACGGTGGTTACTCCGGGTCGAACGGATTGCTCACCGAGGTCAGCCGAGTGATGCCGTCGAAGCGGTCGAAGTCGTCATCGAACGTATAGATGTACTCGAGATCCTGCCGTTGCATGTAGGCAACCGTGATCGCGTCGACGAAGTTCACGCCGTTTTCCCGTCGGTAGAGCGCCTGTGCTCTGGTGAAATCCTCGTGCGCGAGGTGGACGATCCGGAAGCCACCGCTCTGCGTGATCCGGTCGAGGAGATTGAGACTGGTCTGATGACTGGCTTTCTTCGCGACTGGATGGAGAATTTCGGGGAGAACGTAGTTCGTGACCTGGCCGAGTGGTAGATCACCGTGATCCATCGCCCGGACGATCTCTCTTCCTTGCTCGTGGAACTGGTCACGCTTGAGCGCATAGCCAACGATGACGTTGGCGTCGACGAGTGCCTCCGCCATCCTACCCGGACCCGTGTTCGTCGACGAGGTCGACGGCGTTCGTCTCTTCACCCACGTCGACGGGGTCAAAGTCGTCGAACGCGCCGTAGCGCTCGCGAACGATCTCGGCGACGAGTCTCCCGTCATCGTCGGTTGTCCAGCGGAGACGGTCGCCTGGCTCGAGGTCGAGCTTTTTTCGAACGTCCGCCGGGATCGTGACCGAGTAGCTCTCGTTCACCGTCGTCTCGGCGTCGCCGGTACTCATACTTCAGCATATCCGCTTG
Source organism: Halogeometricum pallidum JCM 14848 (assembly GCF_000337095.1). Taxonomy (GTDB): domain Archaea; phylum Halobacteriota; class Halobacteria; order Halobacteriales; family Haloferacaceae; genus Halogeometricum; species Halogeometricum pallidum. The sequence goes on along the minus strand of NZ_AOIV01000035.1, from coordinate 60,627 downwards.
GCACGGATAACAATTACTCCGGTAATTGGGTCAGTCTTGTCGCTACTGTTCCTTAATGCTCGTTCGATAGCGAAGGCCGAAAACCGAAGTGTTGCAGCACTCTTGAACGACATAAGTCTCTACTGGGAGAAGGATCAGTATGAGACTGATCGAAGCTCCATCTTGGAGAGAATGAGTGGCACAACACGACGTTGGTCTCTCGACGAAAGGAAAACTCCGAACACACGGATCACCGGCAGTATTCGAGTCCATGACGAATCGGGAAAGTGAACACCTCACGGGGTACGGCTACCGGTGGGAAATCGAGAGTGGCTACAGGTCGAATTGACTGGTGAATACGACCACACGCCGATCGTAACAGCTGATAATACGCTCACGCTGCTGAAGAAAGAGACAGGAATCGAATAGAGAGAGGGTCAGTCCAGGGCCAGTGCAGATTCCTGAGTGGCAACACTGTTAGGAATCTCTGAACCCGCCGATTCAGTTGGTTGAATGACAGAAGAGGCGATTGAGACAAGATTCAACGCCGAATTAGCCATTGATTCGTCCGAAACCGCGCATCACAGGCCCGCTAAACCTGCTATCGTCTCAACTTCCCCTGGTAGACAGTAGTTGAGCCTGGTCGTCTCAATGCATACGGTTCTGGAACCGCATACGATCAACGTGATTTCTTCTTCAGAATTTTCATAGATTTCACTCCTAACACTCTTTACAGCGGATAACGTACCTCCGTTCAACGATGTCTATCGACCGCGATACCTTCGAGAACACGAGCGAGGACGAGCTCGCGGATCTTTCGGTCCCAGATCAGGTCCTTGGATTTCTCGCCGCTAACGACGATCGTGCGTTCAAGGCCCGCGAAATAGCCTCCCAGATTGGCGTTGACGAGGGAGCGGTGAGCACTGCACTCTCACGATTGAAGGACCGCGGTCTGGTCGAACACAAGGCGACGTACTGGGCAGTGACCGACGACGCCGAGCGCCTCGACGGATACAGCGGCTACGAACGGGCGACTGCCCTGTTCAACGACCAACTCGGTACGGAGGACAAGGAGTCCTGGCGCGAACACGCGCCCAACGAACCACATCCGAGCGTCGAGGACGAACAGTGACCGACGAAGAGAGGCCGATTTTCGAACGTGGCGACGTCGTCTACGGTGATGACCCGTTCAAAGGTGAGGAGGATGCTCGGCCCTGGCTCATTCTCTCAAACCACGAGGGACGGCCCTTTCACGGCGAGCAGTACATCGCGCTGACCTTGACGTCAAAATCGTGGATGGACGGGCTCATCGAAATTCCTGAAGAGAGTTGGCTTCGTGGTGGTACGCCAGACGAGAGCCGGATCGTCCCCTGGGGTGTGCAATCGATCAGCTGCGAGGATATCGATTTCTGGCAGGGCAATCTGGCGGACGACATCGTCGATAACGCGACTACTGCTCTCGTCAAAGAATTATGGTAGCTACTTTCGAGTACTCACGTCTCTACGCGTTACACCTTCTTCTGAGCGAAGTCTCAACTTCCACTGGTAGAAAATTCGTATAGCGATATTGCATTCATAAGTTCGTTAGTTGCTGTGTTTTCGTCCTAGGAGGCTTCTAAACCGCGAATTCTGCTAATCCTTCTAATTACCATAGTGGTCATGATTACCCCAATAATCACGACCAAATTTTAGTACCCCTCCGCTGTCGGTGAAGCACGAATGCTGCAATCGGCTCAGAAAGACGCTTCCCCGGGGCAGAGCCGCCAAGAACAGGGTTCGAGATTTTTCTGACTCTATTCAGCCGAGTCCGTGGAGATGGCGGGGGCCGTTTTCCTGATAGACCAGATGCCTTTGACCTATATTACGACAAAGTACGAACGGTGTTTTATGACTGGGGGAAAATCGAGCTCCGAGGACCCGATGAAACGCCAACCCACGGGTGAAGACCGGGTGCGGATGGTCGCCCGGCAGGTATCAGAGCCGTGGACAGCAAACTGGATCGACTCCGAAGCGGACTGGTCATACGGGCCGACTAAGCGCGCCCTCGAACGGCTCGTCGACGACGGCATCCTCCACCGTGACGATACCGGGGCCCACACGACATACTTCCCGGATTATCATCGTCAAGCGATTACGGAGGTCATACGCTTCCGGGACAGCGACCACACCGTCGAAGACCTCACCGAACGGCTCACCAAGATGAACGCTCAGATCAGAGGATGGAAGAACGAGTTCGATGTCGAGTCACCGAACCAACTTCGCAGGACGATCGCTGACCAGGAACTCGACGTCACCGAAGAGGATCGTCGCCGAGAGATTGCGTGAGAGTGGGAACAGCTCCAGCGGCGAATAGAAATTGTGGGGTTTGCCATCCGAGAGTGGGACTTTCTAGCCCCAGCAACCGAACGTGGTGAGGCCCGGAGGTGACGGATCGTGTTCTCCGCACGTCCGTTGCTGGCAGATGAATATTTACGCCTATTCCGACTCACGTATAATGTTTTTATAGTAGTGGTCCGTGATACGGCATATGAACCGCGAGACGGATAGTACGAATTCGTCTGGGGCAGCTATTTCCCTTTCAATACCCCCTTCAGATCCGACTTTATTCAAACACAAGGCGACGAGCGACGTCCTTCTATTTTTAACAAATCACCGATTCAGTGGCTTCTCACTGCGAGAACTTGCGACACAGATCGGTCACTCACACCAGTCCGTCCGGCGGGCAGTGAACGTTCTCAGCGCGAACGACTTGGTCATCGAATCGCCCGAGAGCAACCAGCGACTCGCCCAGATCAACAGACAGCGTCTGTCGATTCCAGACGATCCGATCCTCCGGATTCCCCAATCAGAGTATCACCAACCCGTCAAAACAGCGGTTACAGAGCTCCGTGAGAACATCAACGACGTTGTGGGCATCATCCTCTATGGGAGTGTGGCCCGGGGCGAGGCTGACCGGCGGAGCGATATCGATCTCTGGGTGCTAACCCGGTCTGGGCGGGCGGAAAGCCAACGAGAAGCGAACGCCATTGCCCGTGACCTCGAAGACAAGGAGTTCGATGGTGACCGATATGCCTACGATATCGATGTCGAGGCCGTCCAGGCGATCCCGGCGTACACCGAAGACATCCGAGAGATCGTCGTTTCAGGGATTCCGGTCTACAAGACGAGTGACTTCGAAACCGTCGAGAACCTCCTCTTGGAGGAAGGGGTCACTGATGAGTAACGGCTCGGACCCGACTGCTGTGCTCACAGCAGTCGACCGCGCACAGGATGCCTTCGAGATGGTCGGACGCGGTCGGACAGCGTTCGAGGACGGAATTAGTGCCGACGAAGACTGGAAAACACAGCTGACGAAAGCGTGCCGCCTCCTCGAGGTTGTTGACACTCTCCAGTCACAGGATGGGTACTACACGGCTGTCATCGAGGTCTGTTTCGGCGCGATCGAACGGTCGATTGAGGCGTATGCGCTCGCGATGACGAACGATACGCTTCAGGACTTTCAGGACCACCAGTTCAGCTACGAACGTGCCCACCAGATAGGGCTGTTTGAGCGGGAGACTGCAGAGGCGATGAAGGACCTCTACAGCGAAAACCGGACAGAGAGTTATTACGGCGGCGGGCGTCCAACCCAAGAACAGGCGGAAGCAATGACTGACCTTGCCACCGCTGTTCATCAGTTCGCAGTGAGCCAGATCCGGGAAGGCGGCGTCTGTCTGTGTGACTGACTACATTTCAACATTTCAAGAGAGCATGGACCGGAATACACCGACGGAACGGGCCCCGGGGACCTCACTTTCCGAGTCGTTCGAGCGCTACCTCCAGGACAAGGGAAAAGGCCGCGGTGGCGACGGCGGGAACTATCGACGAAACGCAGCCCGCGAACTTGAGCGGTTCGCCGAGTGGGCCGCCGGTGACCGCGGTGACGGCGACTGGACCGGGATCGTCCCCGACGACGTCGACCGTGACCCCACCTTTGAGGACCTTGACGAACGTGTATTCCGGGAATACGCCCGTCATCTTGCCGGTGATCGAGGCCTCAAGCAGAATACCGTCCAAACCTATTATCGGTATATCTCTGCGTGGTGTGGCTGGTGCGTCAACGAGGGATATCTCAAGGTGCACTACGCTCAGCGGGCGAGCGCGATGGCGCCGCTACCCGAGGACGACGGCCGCAAGCCCGGTGACCAGCAGGCTTGGACGTCCGAGCAGCGACACGCGCTCACTCGACACGTCGATGAACGGGCCCGCGACGCCGTCGAGGCGTACACGACACTCCCGGAGGATGTTGACCTCCTCGACAAGCAGCGAGCTCGCTACGCGGCGCTGAAGGCGGCTCGTGACCGGGCGCTGGTGTTCATTCTCGCGTACACAGCTGTCCGCGTCGGGGAACTCCTCCGGGATCCGAACGACCCGCGCCGGCGCGGCGTCCGCTGGGAAGAACTCTCGCTCGACGACGGGAGTATGGACGTCTACCGGAAGAAACAGCAGTGGGACGCCGCGAGTCTCCCTGACCCGGTGATCTCGCCGCTGCGGAGCTACCGCCAGCTGATGGACCCACCGACGGAGCGATGGCCGGTGTTTCCGACGTTCGACCAACGGACGCTTGCGGAGCTCGTCCGGGAAGAGCTAGCCGAACGAGGAGAACGCCCGGAAGCGATTACTGAGTGGCGTGACGAATACGCTCGCGACCTGCTGCTGGGGCTCGATCAGGACATTAGGCCGCCGTCGATCACGACGGACGGCGCACGATCGATTCTCCAACGCCTCTCGGAGACCGCAGAGATCGACATCGACCACCCGAAACACGATTACCTTGCTCCGCACGGTGGTCGACGCGGGATGGGGGAGGTACTTGTCCGCGCGTTTGGGTACACGGTGGCTGCCCGGTATCTCGATAATTCGGAGGAGATGGTTCGGGAGCGATACTCGCATATCGAGGCCGGCGAGCTGGGAGACGTGGCGACAGAAGCACTCGACGAAATCGAACCACGATCCCAGGGCTGAACGACCGCAGTCAGCAATCAGTTCTTGCTCGTCGAGACCCCCTCGTAAAGGGCTGGGAGGCCGAGGGTGAGGGCCAGTATGCCGAACCCGATTAGTGCATACTTGGTTCCGCGTGTTCGCTGTAGTATCAGAATCGTGGCGACGGCGCCGAGAAGAGCAATTAGGAACGCTGCGTTACTCCAAATGGCGTCGTAGGTCGAACAGTACAGCCAGCAAACGAACGTGTAGGCCGGGGCGTTCCAGGTCGGAGGATGGAGTTTCGGCCAGAAGAACCGGCAGTACGTGGTCCAGCCCAGCATCGCCAGGGTCGGCAACCCGACGAGCCATACCGCTGCCCCACGGCTCCTGTCGCCGCATCGCCGGTATCCGGCGAGGAAGAGTGCGGGGAAGCAGAAAACCCACAGCCAGATGCCGATAGTGTAGGTCACCGGCCAGTGCTGGATCCGGGGCTGTGCAATCGGTAATCGTAGAGACTCAGGCAGCGTCGCCCACGGGAACGAGGGGTCGGGGACTGGATTCGTGAGGAACGCGACCAGACAGAGGACAGTCCCGACGAGTAGTCCGTACAGACCCAGCGTCGTGTATCGGTCAAACCACGCTGGAAGCTGCGGACGCGTCGACTGTTGACGGCGGTCGGAGAATCCGATCATCGTTCAAGTTTGCCGGACGGGAATCAGGTATCTCGTTCGAGTGCTTCGCGTCGCTGTTCGTATTCCTCGTCGGTCAGCTCACCGCGGGCGTAGGCGAGTCGGAGCTCCTCGAGGGCTTGGTCCGAGTTACTCTCCGTCCCCGTGATCGCACGGTAGATGAGGTAGCCACCGCCGACGAGGGCGGCGAGGAACAGTAACTGCATCACGATGCCGACGATGAACATCCAGCCAGGTATCGTCCCGTCGCCCCACATGTGACTGCCCCACGTACCACCCATCATCGGACTGAACCCCATCATTCCGAAGCCCATGAAGAACAACGGGACGATGACGAACGCACCGATGATAACGAGGAGGAGCGTAACAAGTCGCGTGTCGTCTGAATTTGTCGGCATATTGTGATCCCTCCGTGAGTTTGGGTCTCAAGTACTACTACGTCCTAACTATTCAATGCGGTTGTGCATTCGACCTGCGTGCTCTTCCCACTGCTATTCTTTTGAATTCATACCTACTGCGGCTCTAACCCGAACTATCTGAAGGAAAACTGCAAAAGATGATCCGCACGATGATACATCTATGCAGGTGACGATGGTCGAGGGGGATGCGGACTGACGACAGCGAGCCATCGGCGACGCACGACGGCGAGACGTACTACTTCTGCTCGCAAACCTGTAAGGAGACGTTCGAAGAGGACCCAGATGAATTCGCCCATCAACACCCGGAAGCGGGAGCGTCTCAGGATCATGACCACCATTGAACATCGATTGGAGATATCGAATTTGTGGGGCTGCCAGCCCCGTGATTGCGTTGGCCGATCAAAACTGGTACACCACTGTCTCACGAACTTTCACGTATGAGCAAGTGTCTCGGAGAATCGAGGTGGAGAAGATGAATCGACGGCGAGCCGATACCGTAGCCGGTGCCTTGGTCGCTGCCGTCCTCATAGTCGGTGGTGTGCTCACCTGGCAAGCGTACCAGCAACAGCAGGCCTTCGAGCAGATGGGCTCGATGATGGGTACGTCGATGGGCGCAGTTCACGGAACGAACCCACTCTTGTACGTTCTCGGAACGCTGCTTCTCTCGGCTGTCGTTGGTGGAGGCTATCTCGTGGTTCGGGACGAGTTCACTACCACAGAGGTAACCGATCGCTCACAGACTGAGATGGCGAATCCAACCGAGCCTGAGAGTATCGAATCGCAGGATGGGTCCGTTCAATCAGAGGGAAAGGCCAATCCGGAGTCCCAGCCACAGGCTCGCGTATTGGACCTCTTGCCGGATGATGAACGTCGAATTCTCGAACCGGTTCTCTCGTCGCCCGGTATCACACAGATCGAACTCCGGGATCGCTCGAACTTCTCGAAAAGCAAGGTCAGTCAGACGGTGAGTGCCCTCGAGAAGCGCGGCTTACTGTACCGCGAGCGACAAGGGCGAACGTATCGCATCTATCCGAGCGACGACTTACAACAGAAACAGGCGAACTAGCGGGGGGTTCTCGGGAATCCGTTATAGTTCACCGTATCGCCGGGACTAAACTCGGAACGAGGATGGCCGTATGAACTTCTCTCATCGCGAGGCCTTTACTCGCTGACCGCGAAAACGAATGCGATGACCTCCTGGGGACTCTCTCGCCGTAGGCTCCTCCAATTCTCGGGGATCTCGACTCTCGGAGCGCTTGCGGGGTGTGCCAGTCCGCTACCGGGCACCGACGATGGTGGCGGTCGTGCGGTGACCCCCCGTCCGACTGTCACGGCTGACCCAGATACATCTGTCAGCCTCACTGCGACGTCTGGGACCATTCGACCAGCTTCGGATACGTCGACGACTACGTGGCTATACGATGGACAGTATCCAGGCCCAGAGTTGCGCGTGCAGGAAGGTGATGTGGTCAGCGTAGAACTGGCTAATGACCTGCAGGAGGAGACGACGATTCACTGGCACGGGATTCCCGTTCCGAATCCGGTTGACGGCGTGCCGAACGTGACGCAAGAGCCGGTTACCTCCGGTGATACATTCACATACAAGTTCCGTGCCGAACCCGCTGGAACGTATTTTTACCACAGCCACGTCGGACTCCAACTCGATCGTGGATTACTCGGTCCCCTGATCATTGAAGAACGAGACCCACACGTTGAGTACGACCGCGAGTATGTCGTCGTGCTTGACGATTACCTCTCTAGAGAACCCCGTCTTCCGTCGGACGGTGGGATGGGTGGCGGTGGAATGGGTGGAATGATGGGAGACGTTCGACCGCCATACGAGGGGCTTTTGATCAACGGCCAACTGCCGGAGAATCCCCCGACGTTCGACGTAACGGAGGGCGATCGGGTTCGCTTTCGGTTCGTGAATGCCTCCAGCGCGACAGTCTTTGGTGTGCGAATCGCTGGACACGAGATGTCGGTGACCCACGCCGATGGGCAGCCCGTCGAACCGGTCGAGGCCGACTCGTTCGTCTTTGGTGCTGGTGAACGGTACGATGTCGTCGTGGAAGCGACGAACCCGGGGAGATGGTTCGTTCAGGCGAACGCGCTCGACGGGAACGAACCACCGGCCAGAGCTGTCGTTGAGTATGAATCCACGGACGGTTCGAGTACTCCACAGTCTCCATCATCTTCGAGTAACAGATTGCAATACGGTGACCTGCGAGCACTCTCTTCACTCGACGGTGTGAGTGGAGATCCCGACCGGACGTTCGATATGACGCTCTCACGCGGTAGAAACCAGTCCTACAAGTGGACGATAGACGGACAGGCCTTTCCGGATGCCGACCCGCTTCAGATTCGACCTGGGGAACACGTCCGAATTCGGATGACCAATCAGAGCCCGGTCGTCCATCCGATGCACCTTCACGGCCACTTCTTCCAGGTCGACAATGCGATCAAAGACACGGTTATCGTCCCGGGACATCGAGGACAGGTGACGCTAGACTTCCACGCGGATAACCCCGGTCGGTGGTTGTTCCACTGTCACAATCTATACCACCTCGATGCGGGGATGGCGCGTGTTGTGGAATACGTCGAATGAGTGGGTTGAGACTCGATTTCTGGTTGATCAATCTGTGGCTCGTGGGGTCTTAGTCCCGTTCCGAACGAGGCGTTGAGTGCCATCTCGGCGAATTCGAGCCGGATGAACGCTCTTGTTTCTCAAACACGATTAAAACGCTTTATACACGTTCTAGAATGCTCTCCTGCGTGAGTTCACGCCCATCGTCATAACCTCTGAGCGATCCTACGAGTAACCGAGGAGAAAGACAATGACCAACTTCAAACTCAGTCGGTGGCTGATCGTGGCGCTCGCGCTCGTCGGACTCGTGTTCACCGCCCCCGTGGTCAGCGCACACGGTACCGGCACGACAGCTGACGACGCGCCCACAGACAACGCTACCGCTGATGACTGGGCTGCTTGGATGGAGGCGCAGATGACCGAGCACATGGGCCCTGGTAGCGTCGAGTGGATGGAGACGCACATGGGTGTGACCGTCGACGAGATGGGCCAAGACATGGCTGACAACGACTACAACGGCGGGATGTACGGGCAGGGCCACTGTTGACGGCCTCTGACCGTTTTCGATCGCTTCAAACGACAACCACGGTTCACCAACTCAAGATAATGACGCAACTTACCACTCATCTCGGACGCACTGCTCGTCGCCTTGCGATCTTCGCCATCCCGCTGCTGGTCGCGGCGACTGGAACGGCTGCCGCCTACGGCGGCGGGAGCTATGGCGGGGGGATGATGGGCGGAAGCGGCTGGGGCCTCTTCGGCGGAGCGATGGGGCTCTGGGGACTCCTCTGGATGGGACTCGGACCGCTTCGAGACGACGGCCTACAGTTGTCTTTGGAGTTTGCCTACGATGGTCCTGCTGTACGGTTTCAGGGGGCGAAGATTCAGGAAGCCAGCGAATCCACCCCTAAAGAGCATATGAGCTATGGACGATCACAAAGATACAACTGAGAATTCCCCGGGAGGAGAGGACCAGCAGGATACCAGCAGTCACCAGCACGAACACGGCGAGCACGATGAAGCGGTCGCTGAGTCTGACGAGCAACGGGTAGAACAGGAGCTACTGGAGGACGAGGCTCACCCTGCTACGGCGGAGGGTGAGGCGCTCCACGAGCACCACGATCACGCCGGCCACGAGGGCGAAGGGGACGACCACGGCACTCACGAAGGGCACGGTGAGGGGCATGGCGGGATGCACGAAGGCCACGAGCAGATGTTCCGCCGGCGTTTCTTCGTTTCGACACTCCTGTCGATTCCCGTCCTCCTGTACAGCGAAATGCTCCAGGAGTGGCTCGGGTTCTCCGTCCCCACGTTCCCGGGGAGCGAGTGGATCAACCCCGTCTTCGCGGTCATTGTCTTCGCCTACGGTGGGATTCCGTTCCTCCAGATGGCGGTGCCTGAGCTGAAAGACCGGGCACCGGGGATGATGACGCTCATCTCGATGGCCATCTCGGTCGCGTTCGTCTACAGTCTCGCGAGCGTAGTCTTCCCCACGCAGTCGGCGTTTTTCTGGGAGCTCGTGACGCTCATCGACATCATGCTCTTGGGGCACTGGATCGAGATGCGGTCGGTGCGGCGGGCTTCGAGCGCCGTTGACGAGCTGGCGAAACTGATGCCCGACACGGCGGAACGACTCACCGACGATGGAGAGACCGAAGAGGTCCCTGTCAGTGAACTCTCCGAGGGGGACCTCGTGCTCGTCCGGCCGGGTGCGAGTGTGCCCGCCGACGGCGTCGTTGAGGAGGGAGATTCGGACGTCAACGAGTCGATGATCACGGGTGAGTCCAAGCCCGTTTCGAAGGAGCCTGGCGACGAGGTCATCGGCGGCACCATCAACGGCGACGGCAGTCTCCGTGTCCGTGTTGGCGCGACGGGCGAGGAGACGACGCTCGCGGGCATTATGCGGCTCGTCGAGGAAGCCCAGCAGAGCAAGTCGAAGACCCAGGTACTGGCCGACCGCGCGGCCGGCTGGCTGTTCTACGTCGCGCTCGGGGCGGCAGTCGTGACCGCAATCGCGTGGACGGTCGCGGTGTCGTTTGACGCGACCGTCATCGAACGCGTCGTCACGGTACTCGTCATCGCCTGCCCACACGCCCTTGGACTCGCTATCCCCCTCGTCGTCGCGATCAACACCTCCCTGGCGGCGCGGAACGGGATGCTCGTCCGCGACCGCATCGCGATGGAGGACGCACGGAAGTTGGACGCAATCATCTTCGACAAGACGGGGACGCTTACCGAGGGCGAGCACGGCGTCGTGGATATGGCGACCGTCGAGGGCGTTGACGAGGACGACGCGCTCGCACTGGCGGCTGCTGTCGAGAGCGACTCCGAACACATGATCGCGCGAGCCATCCGCGAGGCAGCTGATGAGCGTGATCTCAGTGCCCCTGATGCGTCCAGCTTCGAGGCAATCAAAGGGCGAGGGGTTCGGGCGAACGTCGATGGGAACGAGGTGTACGTCGGCGGTCCGAATCTGCTCTCACAGCTCGATAGCGAGGTTCCGGGCCACCTCCAGCGGTTCGCTGACGATGCGGGAGAGAACGCACAGACGGTGGTGTATCTCGTCCGTGATGGGGAGTTGATCGCTGCCTTCGCGATGGCCGATGTGATCCGCGAGGAGAGTTTCCGCGTCGTCGACGCCCTCCACGATCTGGGGATCGAAGTGGCGATGCTGACTGGGGACTCCCAGGACGTCGCCGACGCCGTCGCTGACGAACTCGGCATTGATACGGTGTTCGCAGAGGTTCTCCCCGAAGACAAAGACGAGAAAGTTCAGGAGCTCCAAGACCAGGGGAAGCTGGTGGGGATGGTCGGCGACGGCGTGAACGATGCGCCGGCGCTGACGCGGGCTGACGTCGGCATCGCGATCGGGAGCGGCACCGACGTCGCGGTCCAGTCGGCCGACGTCATCCTCGTCCAGAACAACCCAATGGACGTCGTTCGGCTGGTGAAGCTCAGTAAGGCGAGCTATCGGAAGATGCAGGAGAATATCGTCTGGGCCGCCGGCTACAACGTGTTCGCGATTCCGCTCGCAGCAGGCGTCTTGGCACCGATCGGGATTCTGCTCTCCCCCGCTGTGGGTGCGCTCCTGATGTCGCTGAGTACGGTGATTGTCGCGATCAACGCCCAGCTGCTCCGCCGCGTGGACCTGTCCATCCCCGAGCTTCCAAGCGGGACACCAGCGACTGACGCACAACCTGCAGACTGAAACGCTCCTGACCGCTTCGGAGCTTCTTTCAATTGAGTTCGGTTGATGGACAGCAAATGGCGACACAGCGTAACTTCGGTGGGTATCGGTATGCGGTCACCGATTCCACAGTTTTCCTGAGGGGTACGAAGTTCGGTATACACAGACGCTTCCCCTGATGGGCTACATAGCTACGCCAGCACTAGGTTTATACCGCTTGACGGACTTCTTTCCGATATGAGCCTCGAAGAGACGGTTGACTACCTCGCCGAGGAACTCGACCTCGAGCGAAGTGAACACGTTCGCGAGGTCGGTCAGTCGGTCGCCGAGCTTCGCGACTGATTAGAACATTTCTCTGAAGTCCCGTTCGACGAGCCCGTCCTCCAGATACGTGATGAACTCTTGTTTCGTGGGTCCTTGACGGTCGAGCAGATCGTCCCGTTCTGCTCGTTCGAGAACTGCCTGTCCGAAGTCCGTACAGTGGGATTCGTGCTGTCCAGCGTACTCCGAGAGAGCTTCTCGCCAGTGCATATCTAGCTCGTACTCGGCTAATCGGATTTGGATACCATCTTTTCGTTCGACGAGGTCAACATCCAACTCTTCGAGTTGCTTGAATCGGAGGTTGTTCCGACGGACAGTAATGAGCCGCTTGGAATCGACGATGTAGGGATCGACCCACTCTCGCCAGGTATCGTCGTCGACGTGTGTTCGTGGCATCTCAAAATCCGGGTCCACACTCTCAATACAGAATTGAAGCATCGCGATGCCAGTTCGATGATTCGCATTCGGGAGGGAATGTCGGAGAATCAAATTCGACATCACCTCTCCAGCGACGGTCGGAAGTGGGGCTCCCCAGGACACGTGATCGAGTGCCTGCTGGATTTTTTGCGGTTCGAACTCCTTGTAGAGCCGAAACTCATCCTCCTCTCGAACATCGACAGCTGCCTCGAGCAATTCCACTAATCGGAATGCGACAACTTGCCCAGCACGAGGAAGGTCACGAATATGATCGCTCAACCATTCCTGATCGAAGTCGATGTCATGGGCTGATTCGATCTCTGAATCGCCTTCGTAGAGCACATAGACTGGATTTTCGAAGGGATAACCGATCAGCTTGGTCGACTCGTCGGATCGATCCCGCTGAGAATGGACCTCCGCCAGCGACGCCGAGCTAAATGTGAGTGAGAAATTTTCAGCCTGTGGATGATGATAGAAGACGAGTCGAGCCATCTCACTCTGTATTTGTGGGGAGTAGGCACAGTAGTCTTACTCTCACTCGATCAGGTATTCTGTTCGAGGGTCTCTTTCCGCTGTTCGTATTCCTCGTCAGTGGGTCTCCTCTCTGTTGTTGCACCAGGTTAGGACTCGCACTCATCAATACCTCACTGGTACCCCACTCCGGGTCTGCATCCTAACCTGTACACTGTTCAGTAGCAGAAACATACGATGGTACGTAGAAACACCTATGCAGACCGTCATCTTATAACAATTTGCACCAACCCTCGTTGTTCAGAGGCACCCTACACATTGGAAGAACTGTCGAGGGTTGGTCACTCTACTGCGAAACTGTCGACTCTGTGCCCTTGAAAACAGAGTAACCAACCTCTCGTCATGTGGTTAACCAACACTCCGTGAGGGGTTCCTTAGACTGTTGGTTAACGGTACAATGTTGCTGTTTCTTCTAAAATGAGTCAACAAGACATTTATCTATACACTCTCTATATTCAGAAATTATTTATTGAGTGCTAGAATATTCTGTCGACATGTATCGCGATAGTGGATCGATGGAGGTGGATGAGGATGCGTGAGTATCTCCGAGTCACCCCCACATCCGAACCGCTTGCCCCCAACGGAATTCCTCGCGTCCTCGAGAGTCTGCACAAACTGACGACGGCAGAATCAACAGGTCTCGCCCAGAAGTTGAATCCCTTCCACAGTGAAACACCGCCTCGATTTGAGTTTCTCGCACTAAGCGAGGGAGCAGACGACCCTGTCGAGTTCTACTACGGTGCCGACGAGCATCTTGACACACTCGAAAAACGGCTCCGTTCGATATATCCCGAGACATTCGACATCGAACGGGTCGAAGTCGACGTCGCGTCACGGATCGTGCAGCCAGTTTCACTCACACGAGAGGAATTCATCGACCAGTATACCGCCGGGCAGCTCCAGTACGAGTTTGGGCCTGACGAGCGATACGAACTCACGACCGCTGATGACAATCAGACGCCGACGGTAGATACCGACTCACGCACGGATGATGGAGCAACGATCGATCTATCTGCCGACCACATTATCGAGGTCAAGGACACCGCCCTCAAGCTCGCGCCAGCAGAGACGCTTCCCGACGATGCTCCGCTCACGACGATTGCAAAACCGACGATAACACCGGAGGGAACGATACTCGCCCGCCCAACGCCTGAGACCGTCTCCCCACTCGGCGTACGATGGCAGGCGTCAGCGACCCGAAAACAGGATTGGATGACCTCGCTCTCGCCGTTCACTGCCGACGACGCAGAGGATACTCTCTCGCCTGTTGAGCAGCCTGGCAGTGCCCTCGCATCGCTCATCGATCACTTAACGGAGGCGACAGTCCCGATCGCGTTTCAGGTCGTCTTCCAGCGTCGAGCGAGTTGGCAGGCCGATGCCGAGCTGCGCAAAGACGACGTTATCGACGGACGGGATACTCTCGCCCAAGAGATTATTGGACCGCTCTTCGAGGATGACGAGCAGTCGGAATCCCGAGACAGAAGCCAGCTGAGTGACTCGGTTACAAAGCGCATCGAAGCGATCGAGGCAAAAGATCCCACGCGGTCATTCACTGCGAATATTCGAGCAATCGGGGTTCCATCCAGTGACGACGAGCACGACGCACTCGATGAGCGGATGCAGACGCTCGCTCCAATGTTCGATCCGCTCGACGGGCCGTACTACGAGATTGAAGCAGAACGGGTGCGCGATAGCGGTTTTCGGGCAGCCACCAAAGAACGGAACGCACAAGCGGCGCTTCAGCAGGTGCTGGACCGAGAGATTACGACCGGGCGTGGCAAGACCCGGCCGGAATTCGTTGTGAGTGGCCGAGAACTCGCGAACTTTGTCATCGTGCCCTCCTCGGAACAACTCACTGTCGAGGGTACACGGGGCACACGCGCCGAACAGCAGAGTCGGAATCCGTTACCACGCCCCCACCAAGATCTGATGAATGAGTTCCGTGATGGGATGGCCATCGGCTACGCCCTCAACGATAATGGTACGGCCGAAGATATCCCGACACACATTCCACCTCGACTGTTGCCGATGCACTACGGCCGGTTCGGATCGACCGGTTCGGGCAAGTCGAACGCGTTCCTCAACGACACGTTGTCGCTGTACGCCAACACCGAGGGGCCAGTCATAATCATCATCCCGAAGAACGACAACATGGCGCAGAACTATATGCGAGCCCACGCGCGGCGGTTCGGAATGACTGACCTCGAGGAGAACGTCGTTCACTTCCCAATCCCGGATGTCCTCCCGGGGTTCTCCTTTTTCGATCTCGAACCATCGCTACAGAGTGGCCGCCGCCGTGAAGATGCCGTCCGGCGGAAGGCCGACCACTACGAAGAAATCCTGAAGCTCGTCATGGATGCGGAGCGGTACAACAAGGCGACCGTCGCTCCCACGCTCATCAAGACGCTCATTACGGCGCTGTTCGACGAGGAATACGGCCGCGAGAACGGTCTGTATCGAGAATCAACGGACTATTTCGCGCACCGACAGCTGGAACACGCCATCGACCAACTCTGGGAGGCGGGACCGCCACAGCCGAATCTCGCGGACGCACCGCGGTCGAGCGACGAGGAAATCTCCCGCATGATTCGACGACAGTTCCAGCATAGTTCGACGACGTTCGATAACATGATGGGTGGGGTTACACATCGACTCAACTACATCTCGCAGAATCCGCACCTGCGGCGCATCTTCAACAATACTGACCGCCAGTTTGATTTCCGAGAGGTTCTCGACGGGAATCAGGTTATCCTGTTCGACCTCGGAGATCTCCGAGACGAGGCTGCCCGTATTATGACGGGCCTGATCCTGACCAACCTCGATGATGCGCTCAAAGACCGCAAACGCGACCTGACACAGTACCCGGACGATTACGTGGTAAACCTGCTCGTCGACGAAGCGGCATCGGTGGTCGTATCCGACATCATGAATGATCTCCTTGAGAAAGGGCGGGGCTTCCGTCTCTCGGTCGGTCTCTCGATGCAGTTCCCAGAGCAACTGGAAGCGGAAGGTGGCCGGAAAATCTACCTGAACGCGTTGAACAACATCGGGAGTTCACTCGTCAGCAAAATCAACGTCGACCGAGACCTGGCGCGAGCGATGGCCCACGAAGAGATGGACCCAACTGAGTTCGCCAATCGGATTCGGTCCTTGCCTCGTGGTGAGTGGATCGCCAGTGTGCCGAGCCCAATGTTCGGTGAAACCGGGCCATATCCGTTCAGCCTCAAACCGCTCCCGATTCCACCGGGCTCTCCCGAGAGTGAGCAGCCTCTCACAGACCGTGAAGAAGAGCGGTTCAGGGAGACGCTGTCGTCGATGTATAATCACATCAGCGACCACTACGGGGTTCCACAGACAACAAACACACCACAGACGAGAACGCCAACAGAGCTAGACGAAGTGCTCAGTGTCGCTGACGATGACCTAGACAGTGCGATTGCGAAAGTGGTTCGCAGTCTCCAGCTGCGGAACGGGTGCCGTGACGACAACGGTTGGGTCACCGTTGAGACAGTTGACGATGAACTCAGGCGGCTCTTCGAGGACGTCGACGCGGAGCCGCCCTCGTATGAGGAACTCGCAGACATCCGCGAGCGCTCACGCTACCTCGAGACGACCGTCGACATCGATGCCGACGAGATTGTTATCCGATTGACCGAGGCAGGCGAAGACGTTGCGACACCCGAGACAGGGGATGTCCAGGCCGCCGGTGGCAGTGACCACGACGAGGCACTACTGCGGATTGAGGAGGAACTCACAACGCTCGGCTTCACCGTCTCGATTCTTCCTCAGGATGGGAGCGAGAAACCAGACGCGAGGGCAACACATCCAGATCTCGACGAACGGTTCGCTATTGAGGTTGAGACGACGACGCCCGAGACCCCGGCGAAGATACTCACGAACCTCCGGAAAGCTCAGGAAGCAGGGTATATCCCGCTATTCGTCGTTCGTCCTGGAGACACAGAGACATACTGGGCCAAGCGTGTCGAGGGTATCCTCACACCACCGGTTCAGGAACTCCAGAGTGGCGAGACTCGGTTCTACACCACCGACTCGAACATCACGTTCAACGGTGGTGCGACGGAGGAAGGGGGTGTCACTGCTGTGCGACCGGCAAACGACGATGAGGACCGCTCGCAGACAATGTGGGAGCGCGATGGTAACGAGATCGTCCTCCGAGATGCCGAAGACGCAGAGTACATTCGGGTTCAATCGCTCGAAGACCTCTCGAAAGACCGCGTGCCTGCGGTCTACAGCTACAACCACGCTGCTGACGAATACGTTGTTCACGAGCACGGAGAACGCCACGTCTATGCATCACAAACAGCGTTCGACGCTGATTGGACCCAGATCAAGCGGCCATTCATCCCGAATGAGGATCTTCCAGTACCGGATTACAAACGATCGAGCTACGGTATCGTGATCCTCCCCGATGCGGCAGAGTCGGTCGTATATGAAGACGGAGAAGTGCAGTCACTCTCGGTACTCCGTACAGATACACCCCATGTGGCAGCATCCGAATCAGGAGATGGCACAGCAGTATCTGGACAAACGGACCAGGTAGATAGTACAGATGAGGGATCCCAGGAAGAAGCGTCTCCACCATCTCTCGAGTCGTTTGTCGAGGACTTTCTTGTCGAAGATGCAGAGGAAGCTGTGCCGAAGGATGACGTATTCGCCCTCTATCAGGACTGGGCCGAAGCACATGGCATTGACGACCCGCTGAATAAGAGTTGGTTCACGCGGAAGCTCAACACTCACATCGAAGTCGACTCCAAGAGAAAGAGGATCGAAGACGATCTCGTATGGCATTACACTGGTGTCCGCATCCGCTCTGAACGGGAGTTCCACCCATGATAGGGAAGCAGACAGGACACCAATCAGCACTCCTGAACACCATTCCTGTCTGTTCTACCCAAGCGAGATCATGAATGCATCCCAGCAGTCCGACCTGTCAGAAACCACCCGACGGCGGTATGTTCTACCCAAACTCTCGATGGGTGGAACATTAGCAATGAGCCCGAAATGGGTGGAACACGATTACGTCAGGCGATTTTCGGTCTTCCAGAGTGGGTGTTCCACCCAAAAACCAACTAGTATAGAACGGGGGGTCCCCGTTGGGACCAAAGAATTGGATCAAGCAGCGAAGCGGAGTGATGTCTATTCGGACTCGAAAGCGGTGCGAGTCATGCAAGGTGATGAAACCAATGAGTGATAGCTTGGTCGAGGACTACGATGTCATCCCGGAGGCGCTCCGTGAGCGCGAACAGTGGGTATGCTGGCGAGAAGAAGACCGGGACGGCAAGCCGACGAAGATTCCCGTGACACCCGGGACAGGGGAGTTCGCGTCGTCGACGGATCCGGAGACGTGGGGAAGCTTCGAGACCGCACTTGCGTATACCGACACAGCAAACGCCGACGGCGTCGGGTTCGTCTNGCGTCGTCGACGGATCCGGAGACGTGGGGAAGCTTCGAGACCGCACTTGCGTATACCGACACAGCAAACGCCGACGGCGTCGGGTTCGTCTTTACGGACGATGATCCCATCGTCGGGGTGGATCTGGACGACTGCCGAGATCCCGATAGCGAGGACGTCGCCGACGCGGCGTTAGACATCATCGAGCGACTGGACTCCTACACGGAAGTGTCGCCGTCCGGGACCGGCTACCACGTGCTCATCACGGGTGACCTACCGGACGGCCGAAATCGCCGTGGGAGCATCGAACTGTACGACACTGCTCGATTTTTCACTGTCACCGGCGATCATGTCGACGACACGCCCACTCGTGTGGCACGCCGACAGGACGCGCTCGTGGCGATCCACCGCGAGTACGTCCAGCAGACCGACGGCGATGAAACATCCAACACCGAACCACGTGACGCTGGTGGCGCCCAGTCAGAGACGACCAGTGTCGTCGACATCGATGTCGACCTCGACGATGGGGACCTGCTGAGGAAAGCTCGAAACGCGTCAAACGGTGAAAAGTTCGAGCGGCTGTGGAACGGGAACACGGGCGGCTACGACAGCCAGTCGGAAGCCGACATGGCACTCTGCTGTCTGCTGGCATTCTGGACCGGTGGCGACCGAACACGGATGGATCAGCTCTTCCGCCAATCGGGGCTACTCCGGGCGAAGTGGGACGAGGTCCATTACGCCGATGGGTCAACGTACGGTGAGAAGACGATCGAGCGAGCGATTGCGACCACCTCAGAGTTCTACGACCCAGATGCCGGCGACGACAGCACCCCATCGCACACCAACTCAGAGAACGTCACTTCCGATGCTGACGGCGACGACTCGGACCGTACCCACGCGTATCTGATCGAGAAAAACCGGCTGTTAACCGAGCGTGTCGACGAACTCGAGGCACGGCTCGAACAGAAAAACGAGCGAATCGACACTCTCGAAGCAGAGCTTGAGCAGCTCACAGAGGAACGGACCACCCATGATGGAACGACCGAACAGACCGAGGACGTGCATACTGGAGCTCCAAGTAAAAGCGATTCTGAGGCAGCGACACCATCGTTGTGGGACCGGTTAGTCGGCCGCCGTTCCGAGTGAAAGTGTGACGATACCGTGCGTCTGTTCTCCCTAGTGGATCTCAGACGCCCAACGCCCCACAACTAGCAACCGATGACCGAGATAGGTTCTGCGTCAAGCAGGCTGGCGAACTCCGAATTGACGGGGTGTATTAACCAACATCAAGGTCTGCTATCTCAGTCAGCGTTGGTTAACTCTCCTGTAGTCTGTGGATTGGGTGGCCCGTAGAAATTACTCTGTTGAAATCCCCAGTGGTTGACACGTCTTGCTCCGATTTTGGCCACTACAGAGAAAGTACGAACCGTTCAACACAGATTAGAAAGAGACAGCAACCCAAATACCGACCCCCATGCACAAGACTCCGATAACCCTGTAAAGTCTCAGTCCATTATCTGTTATTGAACCCTCTCTGAGAGTCCCGAGAAACCAGAAGCGAACTGTTTTTTCAGGTTTTAGAAAGCCAACAAGTCCGATGAGGAACAGCGCTACTCCACTGAGATTCATTGGAGAATGCTCTACCCGTAGACACATACCCCTTCTGTATATTCAGTTCTTCAATCACCTCTATCACGAGATTCTTTTCTCCCTGTAACGTTCGCTTCGTACGTTCTACTTCACACCACTCTGCGATGACTGACAACCAGTACAGCGTGCGTGATGATCGATGCCAGTTCAAAGAGATTTTTCAGAGGCGTTCAAGATGTAACTCAACAGAACAAGCGATCAACAGTGGATTAGTTCACACGTCGAATCCGTTCTGCCTGAGTGCCTCTGCCAGCTCACCGTCAGGGTCAGCCGCAAACTCAACCAACGATGACTCTGGTCTTGTTGTCGTATATAATTCAGAGTCAATATTGTCCGGGATTTCGTTCGCGTGTGTCTTATCGACAACTGCAACTGATATTTTTTGTCTCATATCCGTATTTTTTGACTCGCTCATTAACTAATGGTATGGGAGAGCGATGTTTGGCCTTTACTATTTGAGNGTATTTTTTGACTCGCTCATTAACTAATGGTATGGGAGAGCGATGTTTGGCCTTTACTATTTGAGTATAAAGCGTCCTTACGACAAGAGTGCCCAACGGGGTAAACTGTGACAACCGCACAATACATAGACCCACTGCCCGGCTGTTGCATGCTGTGTTTTGTCTGAAGAATAGGATTTCAATAGTGCTGTAGCGGTGTGTTTGCGCCGTCAACGGGTGACGGCGCTCAGCGCGGCAAGCTATCGAAACGAGATCCCAGGTGCTGTCCGTGCTGTCCCCGGCTGAGTGCAGTCACAGCCTTTGGTGAATCCGTGTCGACGTTCAATGACTCCGAGACAGCAGATGTATCGCCATCAGAGAATCACGCGAACCCATCGGCCGATACCGGGCATACTGAATCGCAGGCATCGTGGCCCGACGATGCGAACAGCAAGGGCGAAGCACCAACGCTCGATATGAATCGGTGTCCCGAGTGCGGGGCACGACGCTTCGTCTCGAAACTACTAGTGTACGAGGTGACGAGCTACGACGAAAGCGGTGAACGGGAGTTCCGCCGGCAACACGTCCGCGCCGAGTTCGAATTTACGTGTAGTGAGTGCCAGACGACGCTTCGGACGCTTCCCACGGACCGACACGACTACTATGACGAGGTTGATGTCTTGGAAGCGGAACGGCAGGCGGCCCTCCGGAATCAGTTCCGACGGCTGTGTGGGCGAGTTGGTCGGTGGCTCTGGGCCACGAAATCGTGGATTGTACTCCTCATCACTGCTTCTGTCATTGCATTGCTCTGGCTGTAGTCAGCGGCACCGAGAAATGGAGACACCCATCGTCAAGAGCGCGATGGAATCCGCATCTCGTCTTCGACTTCGTAGAGATAGCCTTTCAGCAGCAGTTGTTCGACGTGTGCTTGCGCGTCGGCACGTTCGACATCCTGAGCCACGAGATGAGCGACGGCGTCCGCTCGAGTAGGGCTCTCGTCATCCTCCGCTGCGTTGAGATACTGATTGAGGTGGTCAAGCGCGGCTTCCTCACTGGAGTTGATTGGTGTCCGCGAGTTCTCCATTAGGTGAAGCATGGACCTCCCCAGATTAGACAATTGGGGTGGATTCGCAGTGTCAGTGTATTCTCTCGATGGGAGTGTTTATCGGCGCCGGAACGTGCGAGGCGCGCCTGCGAGCGTGCCCACGCATGAATTCATGACTGGTCCAAGCATACTCGATGATACGGGAAACGATCACGAGCGATTCGAAACCGAACTCGTCGTACGGGATCGGGACGCCGCCCGGGTGTCAACGGCAGACATCGACGAAGCGACCGCTCGACAATTCGTTAATGAGCTCGTCGACGACGGTATCGTGACGCCGGTCGCCGAGCAGCGAATACTGGTTCACGAACCGAGTGACGAGGTGTTTGATTCAATTAGGCAGCTGGCCGTCTTCCATCGGGGGTGGACGGCGGCCTGCAACGCCGGCGAAGAGAGCGAATGATACAGTAGATGCTCGCTGGTTGTGCCTTCTGCGATGCTCCGTCCGGTACCGAGTCTAGCGAGATGCATACTTGGACAGGACGAGCGAGTCACGCATCCGATCTGCGTCGACTGTACAATCCAGACACGGCCAAATTCTCTGAACGCAGCCACCACGCTTGCGACGGCTATAGGACGCATTGTCGAAGGGCTCACGGTGCCGCTGGCATTTCACGCCTGCCTCTACGGGATTTTCAGCTCCACTCGACTCATGCAGTTCCGTGTCGAGTTCGACCGCTAGAAACTTCTTCAGTCCGTCTCTCCTTCCAGTTCTTCTAACATGTCTCTGTAGACTTGAAGTGGCCTAACATCTACTTCGGTAGTCTCGATGACGCTTTTGAGGAAACCCCACCGGGACATGGATACACCCTGTCGACTCAGGAAGGCTGCTTGTACCGGTGGTGGACACTCTCCCTCTTCGCCTGGGGAGTAGTCAACGACAGTGAGGCTGTGTGCGTCAACGCTGAGGACACCGTTTGACTCGTTGACCGAAAGTATGACCACTGCTTCCTCCCAGCCGTCGGTTTCAGGCGTAATACCTTCGACCTCGCAGTTCTGACACCGAGCGGCGTCAAGTGACCATCCATCTGGAAGGTCCACCAGTAATTCTAAGTGCGCCATATCGTGTATTCTGGCGATATCATACATGATTGGTTCCTCGATGGACATTTTAGTATTGCAGAAGTCACAGTAGAATGAACCACGCCGTCCCACCTCCTCGCCATGAAGGTCGTGCTTTACTCGCTGTTTGTTTAATTTGGAGGATACGCCAGACATATAACACAGATATATAATCTTAGTATAAATTTCTATTGGAGGTGTATGTTGGTGATCGGTGGAAGACGCCCTGACGAGGATGCTGATCGTCCTATGAGATGTTCGAGAACGCCTGCCGAGAGATAGGGAGGATGCCGCGACTGGAGGTGGACGCTTGCGGGGTTGGCAGACGTTCACGGCGCTTCGCGCGGTGAGCTCGGGAAACGGAGCCTCCCGATGATCGAGACGCTCTCACCCTTTGGTTGATTGACCGCAATACTCTTTACTAATTCGCTGTAAACTGTAAATATCTAGTTGCCCATGTCACGCACGTCAAACCGAACCAACGGCGACGTCATCCGAGACTTCCTTTCGGTCGCGGACTTGCTAGAGGAGCCACAGCTCGCTCAACTGTACGCGTATCTCGCCCGAGAGGAGGAAGCAACCGTTCAGGAACTCATGGACGCTCTCAACCTCGCACAGGGCACAGCCTACACCTATGTGAACCGGCTGGTCGACGCTGGTGTCATCGAAGCAACTACCGATACTCAACCCCGAATATACGTTGCTCGCAATATCGACCTGACTGTCACGGCCGCTGACGGCGCTCGCGAGTACACAATCACGCCCGTGCTCATCGACGCTGTCGGGCGACGCGCGACCAACGACGACATCGACACCTACATTGACCGGCACGGGATCGCCGGCCTCGCAACGGCCCTCACCTACGCTGTAGACCGCGAACGTGGCGAAGTGACCCACCGGCTGATGGCGGAGGATCTGGACATCTCGCCGCTAGCCGCGGAGATGATCTTGCAGGCACTCCGGCCCGTCGTCCACGAACACTTCGATATCGAGGTGTCGGGCGCATCGATCGCGGACATCGAGGGTGTTGACCGGGACGTTGTCGGCGACGACGCGTGAGCGCCATCCACATCGCGGATACCGGCCTATTCGTCTCGATGGGCCACCCATCGAACCGTCGATTTCAGGTCGTCCGAGCGTTTGTACGCCGGAACAACATGACGTTCGTTCTCCCGGAACGCGTCTACGACGAACTGACTGCCAATACGTCCGATGTTGAGACACCACCGATCGACACGGCGATTAGCGAAGGGTGGGCACGCGTCGCGGATCCATTGGAATACTCACATGGACTAGTCTCGAGGACGATGGACGGTGTGCAGCGGTACATCGCGAATACGGATGACCGCCCGGCCGACGAAATCGAACGTGCGGATCCAGCACTCGCTGGGGTGGCCGCCCAAGCGTTCGTCAAGGGGACCGCAGATCACGCCTACATCTACACGACGGATACACTCGCTGGAGAAGGGGCTGAGAATGTCTTCGCCAGTGAGGGCTATGGCGATTCAGTCACGTACGTGAACGGCTTCCGCTTCGTTGAAGATCTTCTCGAGTAGACCGCTCCTTGTCGGGTCCACACATCGGTTACTCTCACACTCT
Source organism: Halogeometricum pallidum JCM 14848 (assembly GCF_000337095.1). Lineage (GTDB taxonomy): Archaea > Halobacteriota > Halobacteria > Halobacteriales > Haloferacaceae > Halogeometricum > Halogeometricum pallidum. The sequence continues at coordinate 36,269 of NZ_AOIV01000035.1, read as the reverse complement.
CACGCCGGAGATATCAGCGAAGGCACGCAAGAGTTTATTTGTCACCTGAACAGCGTGAAATACAAGAGGAAACCATCGAATGGCTGTACAAACAGAACCGGATCTCGTACGCGATCTTCGACACATGGACGACTACCGGTTCGAAGAGTTTGTCGCTGATGTGTGGGAAGCGATGGGCTATCGCGTTAATGTTCGAGATCAGTCGAACGACAAAGGTGTCGACGTAGAAGCGACGCATGCCGAGACCGGCGAGTACGTCGTTATCCAAGCGAAGTGTTACTCTGCGTCAAACAAGATCGGCCGGCCTGCCGTCCAGCAGTACAGTAGCCTCTATCGGCAAGAAGGCGCCGATAACGTGATTCTCGTCTCGACAGGGTACTATACCGACACGGCTTGGGAGTCCGCACAAGAACTGGGAGTGGACCTGATAAATGGTGCAGACCTGTGTGGGATTCTTTCTGATCTAGAGTTCGGCGACCAAATCACCCAGCACTATTTTGGACGGTCGACACCGAGCCAGCGTCGCTGGGGGAACAACTACTTCGGCAAGTCTACCCTGTTACAAACGGTCGTCGCACTCCTCGGTGGAGTCTATCTCCTCGGCGTCTACGGCGCCCTCACGACATCTCCATTGTCTCTGCCCATACCGGAGTTTCTGTTAGGAGTAATGGAGATGTCCGCTATCGAGGGGACACGTGGGTTGGGACTCACCCTATTCGCTCCACTCGCAATGGCGTTTGTACTCGCAAAGTGGGCCTATCTCTGGCGCTGGAAAGCAGCCGGCTTATTCATTCCTGTCGCCGGCTTTGCCGTCCTGTTGATTTCAACTTTGGATACCCCGAAACCGTGGATGCTATGGATAGCTGTGCCTGCCGCCGTTCTCTCGCCAATTGTCATCCCAGCAATGTTCTCATTCACGGCCCATTGGCGCCTCGTCAACGGAATCCGCCGAGGCTACAGTTGGGGACGCAAACGTCTGTCGACAGATCGCAAGCCAAACTCAAGGTAGTCCGACAGAATTCCTCGTGACTTTTGCTAGGTTCTAATCGCCGAGATAAACGTCTCTACTGCCATACGGAGATGGTCCCGCCCTTTCTGGTTCTGTCAAGATGTCGGCTGTATCAGTAAGCGTCGAACTCAGTTGAACGGGTGCTTCGCTACGGCACGCCCCGCGCGCCGCTGCCGCCTGCCGGTGAGTGAAGCTCACCGGCGTCCCACTCGCTGCGCTCGTGGGACCTTCGCGTCGCTCGCGACTGACCATTCCGGGCATGCGAGCGCTCTCCGCACCACCCGCGCTCGTTCCGGGCTAAAATGAATGTGCCCTCGACGCCAGCGGGTATCCCCGTCGGTTGCGCCCCTCGCGGGCTTTCGCGTTCCAGCGCTTCGTGCCGCCTGCGCTGTCGCGCGCCACACGGCGGCGCGCGTACTCGGCGACAGTCGCGCTGGACACGAGCCCGCAGATCGGGCCGGACACGAATGGGCATATCCCGCTGGACGCTCGCTCCGGGCGCGTCGCTGGAAGACTCACTCCGTTCGTCTTCCAAGCCTCACCTCGCTGCGCTCGGTGAGACGGCGCGCGGTGCTGGTTGGATGTCTTCCTTCTGAGCGCTCTCGCTCGCGCCCCAGGGGGCGCTCGCGAAGGCGCGAGCGAGAGCGCGTAGACGAGTCTGTCGGTCGTTGTGGTCCGAAGAACCGCGATGTTGTCGCATCGCGGTGTCGGGCGCGTGGGCGCCTTCAGGAACGTGTGAGTTCCAATGTCAAGTAAGAACATCATCAGTCAAGTAGTTTCGGTCGATGAACAGGCATTCGAGAACGCGGACGAAGCGGCGGTCGACGAAGACGGCTTCGAGATCGTCGATGAGACGCCGAAGTTCCAGGCGACGGTGCAGATGGAGACGCAGGCGAAGGTGGATGCGAACCACCCGGACGGGATGGTTGAGACCAGTGACGAGCGGATTTACGGTGCGACCCTCGAACAGGAGGAGCGCATTCGAGCGCGGGAGGCAGAGCTGGAGTGCATCAGTGCCAAAGCCGAACTGGGCACGCAAGAAGGTCGAGAGAAGCGGACGCGAGACATCGCGGCGAAGCGGAGTGCCGAGCGGCGTAGGGAGTTCCAGAAGCGGGCGGCGAGCGTGGATCCGGGGGCGGACCCGGAGCGAGACGATCCTCGTGCAGAACTCTCGCAGGAACAGTTGGCGGCGGTGAACACACAGTCGATGCGGCTGGCCGAGAAGCTGGATGGCTGGTCGCGAGCGGCGATTGGCCGGCGGTTGGGTGAAGCCGTCGTCGGTGGGAAAGGCCTGATGAGCGCGGTCGTCGGAGTGTTTGAGGAATTGGAGACGGCGCCGGGGCAGGTGGTTCCGATCGGGAAGCTCGAGGAGGTCAACCGCAAAGAGGTGAGTATCGAAGGTCGGATTGAGGTGCTCTGGGAGAGTGACTCACCAGCCATCGCTCAAGTTGGGTTGATCGCAGACGATAGTGGGAAAACGAAGGTAACGATCTGGGAGAAGTCGAGTGCTCCGTGGATTGAGGAAGGCGAACAGGTGCTCATTCACGGAGCGGCGCGGAACTGGTACGAGGGACGCGTCTCACTAGCCGTCACTGGGTGGTCAACCCTGCATTTCCCTGAGCGCGGTCGGTGGTGGGAGTAGCCGGTCGCCGCGGCTTTCTTTTTTGCTACGTGCCGGGCCGGCCCAGACCCCACCGCCCCCACCCTCCGCTCCGTGCTCGCATTCGCTGCGCGCGCAGCCACAACCTCAAGAACAACTGCAACTCACAACAAAATCTCACTAGTATCGCGTTCTCTGAGACTAGAAGTAGAATGTGTCCTTAGTAAAGACGAGAGGCTGGTTTCAAATCTTAGAGATGTACTTAGGGTCACTATTCGAATATATGAGTAGGAGCCAAAACCAACGGTACTAGTCTCCACAATTCTTAACAGAGTCAGAAATAGATATAATATATAAAAATAAAAATTATATATTAATTATTGATTCGGTCGAAAGACAGCTTCGCCTCCTCTCGCTGTTCTTCTTCCTCCTCAATGCTGGTTTGACTAACGTTCTCAACAATTGTATAGAGCCTAGCAGGAATCATCAAGGCAATTATCAGGAAATGGATCAACAATGCAAAGTACGCAGCACTCGGTCCAGGATAAATTGAAGCATCGGGAACAGAATTGTTAATAGACACAACTCCTCCAATAGCCAAGACTATAGCTAGTACACCAAGAATCACTAGATATACCGAAATATTTCTAAATCTAGTGACCAGGTCGTCATCAGCTCTTGAGTTCTTTGCATACCTCAACATTATCGCAACAGCATTCATAGAAAGGCCAATGAAAATAGCCATAGTCGGGACAATCAGTTGCAGGAGACTCTGATGAATTCGTGTGTTGGTTAGATAGCTGGTTGTGCCAGCTACTGCAGGTAGTAGAAAAAATACGAGCAACGTTCTGATCCATCCCCAATCGTCTCGAATTGAACAAAACAAGACGATTGGAATGCGATGCATCCTAAACATTACTTAGTCCTGTACTACTTCCTCGGCTGGCTCTTCATCTATACCCAGATGTTCTGGTTGCAACAGACTTTGGTTTTCATCCAGAAGCTCGTAGTTATATGCCTCAAGCTGCTCGTTTGCGAAATCACGAGCGAGAAATCCAATTGATGCAGGGATTGGTCGATTGGTCTCCTCATCGTAATTGATGTCTGTCGAAATATACATTTCAGAAGTTAACTTACTTCGAGTAAGCTTCCTTTTCCTCTTGTTGTCATTTGAATTATTCACAATTGCGCTGATGTCGTCAATGTGATAGTCGCCTTCATCAAACCGTTCGAATATTTCGGCATAAGGGTAGTCGTTGTTTCCGATTCGTGACAACAGATTCTCAATGCCTTCCCGGGAGATATCCAAGTTATCGGTTTCAGCAGTGAATGTAAATTTCGCGTCTCGTGTGCCACCTAAAGGATCGCTCTGATTGGCATAAGGATCAGAAGGAACTTTTCGCTGGACTAACTCAAATCCCATTATATCGTCCTCGAGCAATTGATCAGCAAGAGGCTTTGATGCGACGGTATTCATCTCGAATTTTATACCTTTTGTTTTTTCACCGGGTGTTTCCACATACAATTGAACTAGCTTTTCGTTTAAGAAAGAATATAGTGAAGACTTCACACTTACATTCCCGTACTTGTGGAATATAGCGATACCTCTATCAGTAGTAGGACCGGGAAAATGAAAGAGAGCATATAATCTATCCTCTGGCGAGGTAACGGAGTTCTGTGCATCCTCTTCTATAACTTCGTCAGGATCAGTGTCAGGTTTTTCCAGTTCTTCGGAGTCTACGTGGTCTCTTGGTCGGCCGTACTTACCGTATCCGAAGACGGCCTCTATAGTATAACCATGGGATGTGCTCAGGTCACTACCAGGTCCAGCGTCATTCAGGGCACGAACTGTTAGGGTCTTCTCCGTAGTACCACGAACTACGCCATTATCCTGGAGATGAACCAAGCGGGTGAGAAGAAAGTGAGCGAACGTTGGAAACCCATCGAATCCTTCGTTTTCTTTATCGAGACTCAACAAATCAAAATATTCGGCATTGGAATTCGATAAAGAATAACCTCTCTCTATTTTTGGCCGTAATCGAATCCAATACGGTGAGAGTTTGTCTTGCCGTGCCATACGTAAATGTGAGACACACAATAGCAAGGCATATGCCTTATGATATAAGATGATCTACGTTTGGCAGTCCTGGCTTGGGTCGGCTTCTCGGCCCGTCCTATTGTAAAGAATGAATATAATATATAAGAAGAATATCGGTTAGCCGTAGTTGGCAGGAAAGAGTGGTTTATCGATTCCTAGTGTCGACCTGCAGCTATCAACTTGTTCCTTTTCCGTACCGACGGAGTTACACCCAATAGACGCATATGGTTCCTGGAAAGCAGAACGCGAGTATCTACTGGCAGCTCTTTGGTTTGTTGAGTAGATTCGGTCGAATATCTCATCGCACGTTTCCATCGTATCAAAGATATATTGATGGATAGAGCGTACAGCAAACAATGACTGAGTTCGATCCAGCCCCTACATCCGACAACACCCAGCGTCGGTGGCAAAAGGGAACGGATACATTTGGCCGTGTCTACGATGTCGTCCTCGGGATTACGTCTTCGACCGCGTACACCGAGATCGCTGAGCTTGCGGACTGCTCCCCAAATTCGGCGAAAAAGCATCTCAACCGTTTGGCGGAGATGGGTATCGTTCGAGCCGAGGGAGACAGCCGCCCGGCGACGTACAAACGAAACGAGGGGTATCTCGAATGGCAGGACGCTAGTCGAATCGCAGCTGAGCTCTCCGTCGAAGAGATAATCGACCGAGTGGAGGCGCTTGAAGCACAGCGTGCGGAATACGAATCGCAGTTCGGGACAGCAGACCTAACAGCCGTCTCCGTGTTCGATCACGAGGACCACGAAACCATCCACGAGCGGATGACCGCAGTCAGCGAGTGACAGGGCGTGATTCGGGATATTCGACTCTATGAACTCGCTCGCCAGCTCTCCCAGAACGACGGACACCTGATTCCGGCGTAAATGAGTCCGCCACCGGAGGATTCGGCATCACGCTCGACAGGCCCACCGGAGCGACAAACGCTGCGTCTCTTGGAGCGGCATCTTTCGTCGGATTCGCTCGTCACCGAGACTACGTTTGACCCGGATTCATACGAACCTCGATTGCTTCATGGACTGCTCGACGCTGGACGATACCCGGATTAAGTAACAGTGGCTCGACTCGACATTCGGTGGTTCACGACTGGTGATTTCTCGGTCCACTACATCGAAGAACGAGAGGATGGAGAGCTCTGGGAGTGTCGCTGGGACCAGCACCCGAACACGCACAACACTCGGTTGCACTTCCACAAGCCACCGTCTGCCACCGAAATCACCGACCTCGAGCTCCTGTCGATCCATCCGCTCAAAGTGTACTCGACGGTTCTCACAGCAATTGAACAACGCATAGAGGCACTGTGGTCATCTGAGTGAGTTCGTGACAGCGCAGGCATGGGGTGAGATTTCGATATTGTAGTCGAAGTGCCCTACAGATCATCAGCATCGGTGAGAGTATATCGGCGCGGCGAGCCGTGCAGCGCTGCGTACAAGCGCTGGACCCACCGATGGATCAACTCCTACCCGAAGAGTTCGAGCCGACGAGTCGCGTACTCAGACGAGCACAGTACGAAGCCTTCGCGTTTTCAGTTCTCGATGGTGACATCCGAGTTCGCAACGAGAGCCACGAGAACCCAGCAAACCACGAGTACCTCGTTACCGTCGTCGACGGTATTCCGGCTACTTGTGAGTGCCCCGCCGACGCTGCGTATGAAGGCCCGTGCAAACACCGAGTCGCTATCGCGATTCGGCCCCGGATTCTCGACCTCGTAGCGAGAGTGCAGGTCATAGCAGACGGCGGAACCACAGCTAACGACCGATACGAACCTGCTGAGTCGGATCAGTGTGACTGCGAGGAACTCAACGAGGGATTTCCCTGCTGGGACTGCGTTCGGACTGGTCGGAAGACGTTTCCTGAGACGTAGCCGTCGTAGCTCTGTTTGAGGTTTGTCCCACTGAAAGCCGTACTTGACTCTTCAGACCCTCTACGGGAGGTCTTCAACACACTCGATTAGCTCTTCTTCGGTGTTCCACGTGTAGAGTCGTCCGGCATCAGCGAGCATCTCGAAGATCGCGGTCTGCATCCCACTGTACGGCTTTTCGAGATCGACACCGGTGTCGACGTTTGCGGAATCGACAGACTCGTACTCGCGCTTGAGAACGTGCGTCTTCGCAAAGTACTCTTCGAGTACCGTGAAGTAGCCCTGTTCAACAAGGAAGCCACCTTGGTCATGTTCAGTGACGCCGATGACGAAGTCCGTATAGTCCGCTAAGATCCGAAACTTGAGATATGTGTTCACCCACTCGCTGCGGATATCGACCATCAAGAAGGCGTACGTGTCCGCACGGCGGTTGAGGCGGTCTTTGACGAGTTGGAGCCGGTGTATTTCTGGCCGACCGTAGCTCCCGAGAACGAAATAGGCGCGGTCAGTCGTGAAAATCGGTGTGAGTTCTGCGATGCTCTGTTTGAGAGCCTCGTATTCGCTGGGTGTGAGGGACGTTTCGTGGAGGTAGTCCTCAGCCTTCTCAGCGAGTTCTTCAACGGACCCCTCACGGCTCATTACGAAAACGTCTTCCCGAGGAGCGCATTAATCCATCGACTTCATCACTTACCGATTCAGCCTATACCGATTCGCTTTTGAGCGAAATACTTATGCTGATTCTGGAAGAACCGATAGGTATGAGCACGTCAGGCCCGGCGCCAACCGATATCGACCGCGTCCGAGAACGGCTGAACGTCGTGACTCAGGAAACCCGGTTCTCGCTCTTGCAGGACATTCTCGGGCACCCCAGTCAGCTCCCGACGTTGAAGGAACTCGACTACGTGAACCCGAGCAAGAGCCAAACGACGATCCGCCAACATCTCCAACAACTGGTTGAGGCGGGTATCGTCGAGACACTCACCCTTCCGAAAGATCGGCGTCGAAACAACCTCCCCTACAAGTTCTACGGGATCAGTGACGACGGGCGAGCGTTCCTTGACGAACACGGGCTACTGCGAGCCGAAGAGACGCTTCAGTCGGTTTACGAGCGCGTTGAGAAGACCGACCAGATCAAGCGGTACGAAACCGCACCACGGCCGGCACAGTAGCTATCCAGAAGCGCCGAGACTATTCGCCGGGCTCATCGAACGTAAAGTCGACCTTTGGGAAGCCTTTTTTTCATAATCTCGGAGAAGAGGATCAACACCAACACGTCCGCGGTAGTTTTTCTGCCCCCTGAGGGGTGCGGGGTGCAGACAGCGTGCCTCGCTGATGATCGATGGCAACGAGAGACATCTACGAGCGCGGTTTCGACGAAGACGTATCGACTGACAACACGACGGCGTGCCCAGAATGCAATGGGCGAGTCAGAACGAATACAGTAGAGACAGCCTGTGAAGATTGCGGACTCGTTATCGATGAACAACAAATCGATCACAGACCAGAGTGGCGGACATTCGACGACGATGAGTCCTCCAGTAAACGAACGGGGGCACCGCTCACCGTTGCACGGCATGATCGCGGTCTCTCGACCGAAATTGGACGCTGGCGAGACGCGAGTGGAAACCAACTCTCAGCACGAAAACGCCGACAGCTCGGCCGGCTGCGCCGAGAACAGCGACGGGGGCGGTGGCGATCGAAAAGCGAGCGGAATCTCGCGCACGGCTTGGGCGAAGTTCGTCGGATCGCGAGTGCGTTGGGACTCTCGGAGACCGTTCGTGATCAGGCCTGCCAGCTCTTCAGAAGCGCCAAGCACGAAGACCTCCTCAGGGGTCGGTCGATCGAAGCAATCGCCGCAGCAAGCGTCTACGGCGCGTGTCGGTGCAACAACTCAAGAGTGACGCGAGGCGAAGTCGCTGAAAGAGCACAGGTCAAGCGAAGTAGAGTCGTGAACGCCTACAAGACGCTAAATACAGAGCTCGGGCTGCCAGTCACCCCGGTTACACCGCAGTCGCTCATCCCGCGGCTGTCTTCGGAGCTGGCGGTCAAGGATACTGTCCGGCGGCGAGCACTCGAACTCGCAGAGCTGGCGCACGGTTCGGCCATCGCGAACGGGCGTCAGCCAGCCGGGGTCGCTGGCGCTTGTCTCTACATCGCCTCCCGAGAGTACGGGCAGGGGCTCAGACAAACCGACATCGCGGAGGTAGCTGGAACAACTGCAGCGACGCTTCGCGCTCGACGCGACGAATTCTCGACGGCAATCGATTCAGAGGCCTCAGCGTAGAGGCTGATTCCACGATGGAGGTATTAACCAACAATAGAGGGAAGTACAGATGGCTGTTGGTTAAGTTCGAGCGTCTCGGTCAGGAAGGGATAACCAACCGAGAAGCAATTGAAATCAGCCTTCCACAGGATGTAGCGAGCCTGTTTTTCTGGGGCTGAATGACTGAGCCCCTCAGGGCTTTGTGATTCAATGACTGAGCAACCATCGAACGATCCGTTTGAGGAGTGTGAGCCGCGCCCCGATGCAATTCTTGGCACTCGTACCTTCGAGGATGTCCTGTTCACCGACGAGACAGAAACACCTGTGAATGTGCTCACTGGCGAGACACCTGAACATTCGCGAGCAAGCGTCGACGAAGCTCGAGCCTTCGCTGCGGGAATCAACAGTGACACCCCACACATTGCGCTCCCTGCATCAGTCGAAGCACAAGTCGAAACCAGAAGCAAGCCGTATACAGCGGCTGCTTTCTTCCACTTCAAGGTAACTGGGTCGCTCGAACGACATCGTGCCTACCACGCCGCCTACAGCTCGGATAGGTTCTCGGTTGAGTTCGAGGCCGATTACGAAGCTGGGGATCTGACGATTATCGTCGAGGAGAAGGACTGTCAGTCGGAGTTTGAGAACGCCTAGCCAGCGTCGTCGGTGCTATTTTTTTAGCGCCGGCGATGGGTGCCGGCGCACCACGTAATGACGCGGTGTGAGTCGTGTGCGTCGGTAGACGAAGGTGAAAACTGATGCACATGGTCATTTACACGCTGGTAGAGGCATCGACACGAGACGACGCAGTGGCCACCGGCAAAACAGTGTTCGATCGGCTGGTTGGATCTGACCCGCACGCTGAAGCGGTATTCGACTACTACGTTACGTTCGATCAAGAAGGCATGACAGTAGCAGGGAAAGCTCGCTGGGGTGACCTCCCGGTTGCGGCACGCGTTGGCTCTGAAGAGGGACAGGAGCTTTTAGAGCGCGGCTGGAACGCGACGAAGAACGAGTTCCAGCGAAATCTCAATCGAGTACGGGAGGCACTCAACGAGCTCTCCGACGAGGAGATCATGCGCGATGAGAATCTTGCTCGGCACGCATTCCATCAAGTCGGTGCCTACGACGGCCCCTCGATCTTTCTGTATGACGAACACGGGTGTGGAATTCGGCACCGAGAACAGCTGAATCGCATCGTTGACGAAAGCGATGGCCTTTGGATCGTTCCGGCGGACGTCCACTTCTGACGGAGCAACCGGCAACTCAGGAGTGTAGTACCGCCAGCGAGTTGTTCGCCCTCCTGGGGTGTAGGAGTACTCAAACGAGCATCCACGAACAAAATGAGAAGAGGGATTACCGGCGTACGTTCTGAGCTGTTTATCGGCCTCATCAGGGGTGGAGGCTCACAACAGATGAGCGACCGACCAGAGATCGAGATTCAACGACAGACCGTGTTCGGAGACGATGGCCAACTCGAAGTGACAGAGGGGAGTGTCGAAACCTCACTCGAAGACTTCGGTGCAGATGTCGATCATCGCGACCAGGACTCGCGGCTTGATCGACCCGAGGCGAGTCAGTTTGGCGTCGACGACCGGCCCAAAGTAGAGCAAGCATCCGAGGGTGACCAGTCGACACTCTTCGCCGATACGGATGAAGACCAACAGACGCTCACTGGAGAGGAAGCCGCGATGCAGTGCCTTTTCGGCGATTAACCAACAAGTAGCTCTGCTTCCCGCAACCGTTGGTTAAGGTCGGGGTCTGTCACTACAGGGCATCAAAGCTTCGCAGGAGACTCCTCATGCCTATTCACGACAGCACAGACACCAGTCTAGCCAGTTCTACTGAGGCACACACTACGCTCGTCAGACGGCTTTCATGGCGTTCCTTCTCGACAACTTCGACAACCCAGAGGGGATACTTCATTTGAAAGAATAGATGAATAGATACCCTTGTAACGCGTATGGAGACGGTCAGATGCCCACGATGGATTTCGATTTACAGGTGGCACGAATACTGAAAAACATAGATGAGTCATCTGAAATCCATCCAGCCAACAAGAGGCTCATTCGAGAGTTCCATCGTGACCTCTTGCTCGACGGGATTAACGCAGCACGACGTCAGAAGCTCACTTCACACCTGAAGATTATCGCCCAATACCTTGGTGAAAAGCGATTTGATGCACTAACTCGCGAAGATATCACAGAGCTGGTCGAGTGGATACATAGCCGTGGCTCTGCACCGTCGACAGTCTCTGATTACAAGCAAGTCGTGAAGCAGTTTTACAAATGGTACAACGGGGGTGAGGAGCCAGAAACAACGAAATGGATACGACGAGGACCACCCACGTTCCGTCAAATCCTTCCGCGAAATCTGCTCTCACCGGATGATGTCTCACGGCTTATTGACGCCTGTGTCAACGACCGAGATCGAGCGTTCATCGCGCTCCTTTGGGAGACTGGCGCACGAATTGGAGAGTTAATTGATCTATGTGTCGGTGATATCGAAGACGATGGGTCTGGGAAACACGTTATCGTGATAGGGAAGACTGGTGCTCGACGGCTACCACTCGTGGAATCACGCTTGTACCTCGAACAGTGGTTACAGACGCATCCTTCGCTAAGCGCACAGGCCCCACTCTGGTGTAAACTTGAGCAGGGCACCCCAGACGAACAGATCAGCTACAACTATATCCGATTACGACTCCTCGAACGGGCACGAAAGCGAGCAGGTATCGACAAGCCGGTGAATCCACATCATTTCAGGCATAGTCGAGCGACACACCTTGCGAACTGGCTGACTGAAGCTCAACTCTGTGAGTGGTTTGGATGGGTGCTAGGGTCAAAAGTTCCAGCTCGGTACGTACATCTCTCCGGCCGCGATATCGACAATGCGTATTTTGCGTTATTCGCGAATCGGCGATTCAATCATCTTCCCATCACGAACTAAGGGTAGTCTCAGATTAGCACTAAACTCCGTGTAGATATATCAGAGCCAGTCAAGCGCTGAGTTACGCTGTTCGAAGTAACTCGGGTCGACTCCCCCACTAGAGAGGGGAATTTGTTCACCAGCCTGATCGACAATCGTTTGTCTGAGTACGTCGCTCTGCGTCTCGAATGAGGGATTGATTCGAAGTCTGTAGTCACCATCGATAGTGAAGAGCTCCCCATCAAATGCTGCATGGTGGATTTTACTGAGTGGAAGGACGTTCGCGAGATCAGCTCGGTGGTCCGGATACTCACTCCATGGAAGGACGTGTGCCACGTCCAACAGCCCGGGATGATCGACGCCTGAGATCGGACAGGTCGCGCCGTATCGTGAAAGCACAGTCGCACGAAACTCTGGGTCAACGGCACGAGCATACGTTACAGTTTCGTACGTGCTTGCGGTGAGTTCGGTATCAGGGCTTACGGATGTCCAGTCGGTATCGGCCCATGCTTCGACCGCATTTTCGACGAACTGCTCGCCTGCAGTCGTCAGTTCGTACGCACCACTCTGTTTCTCAGCCAGGCCCATACTACGGAGCCAGTTCGCCCGTTGCTTGGCCATATCCGTCTGTCCACGGCTCCATCCCAGTTCTGGATGCGTATCCAGTTGCTGCTCACTGATCTCCTCGATAGTGAGCGCCCCAACTGATAGCTCATATAGCAGACTCCGAAGTCCCACGTTTCGATCACACATGATGCGAAACAGCGTTTCAGTCTCGTGATCTGAGGCGTATTCCTTACCAGCCGAGCCAAGCGTCCACTGATCATCAACTTGATTCAGAAATCCGACCTGTCTGAGGTAGCTGATCCGCCGCATGATCGAGTTACGGCTCGAGACATTGCTGAACGCTCCACGATGCCACCCAACAAATTCGTCCGTCGTCGGGTGGTGAGCGTCGACGAACGCGAGGATCTGGTTCAACGTCTCGACATAGCGGTCCCCACCACCAAACATTGGGACAATGCTTCGAAGTCGATTCGGTGGCATCTCTACTTTGTTGACTAATTGACGCCGTATGATCTTTTCTCTCAACGATCTCGAGACCGCAATTGACTACAAGATCAGAGAGGACCAAGGACCGAACAGAGCGGAGCTCTTCTCTGAAATTGAATCTCCAGTTTCGAGTCAACGGACAGGTTCGTGTGCGATAGATTTTATTTGCCCCTGGTAAGGGCGCGGGGCGTTCCGAATTAGGACGTCTCGGAGAAAATCATGGTGACGAGTGACTACTCAGCGGTGTCGTTCAGTGAGACCGACACCCGACACGAGGAGATGCACAGTACGATTGAACAGTGGGTTAAGGAGCTCGTTGACGATGTTGATGCGGCGCAGGCCAGCGATGAGTTCCAAGAGTGGCTCGACGTCCAGAGTCGCTTCCACGACTACTCGCATCGCAACACGCTGCTCATCAAACTCCAGTGTCCCGAGGCGACAAAGGTCGCGGGATTCAACACCTGGCGGAATGAGTTCGACCGGTACGTCCAGGAGGGCGAACAAGCAATCTGGATTTGGGCTCCGATCGTTACGAAGCGGTGTCCGGAGTGTGAGAACTCGCCGAGCTACCACGAGAACACTGACTGTGACTACGACGAGACGCCGTCAGAGGAGTGGTCGAAAGGCCTCGTGGGATTCAAACCGGCCGCTGTCTTCGATATCTCTCAAACTGAAGGAGAGCCACTTCCCGAGTTAGGGACAGCAGCAACCGGCAACGCTGATGACTTAGTACCGAGACTTACAGAGGTCGGCGAGGAGCTCGGGGTGACGGTACGCATTATCGACGCTGACGAGTGGAAGTACGGTGAGGCAAAAGGCGTCTGCAAGCAGCGAAGTCTCCACGATCTTACGCCGATCGTCGAGGTGAAAGACCGGACGAACCAAGCGGATCTCGCAGTCACCCTAATCCACGAGTACGCACACGCACTACTGCACTTCGACGTCAGTAACGAGAATGAACGGTCAAAGCGCGAGGTCGAAGCTGAGGCAGTCGCGTACATCGTCGGTCGATATTTCGGATTGGACACAAGCGGATCAGCGGTCTATCTCGCTGTGTGGCAAGGCGACGACTCCGAGGTGATTCAAGAACGCCTCGGTCGTATAAGTTCTACTGCTGGGGTGATTATTGGCATGATCGAAGAGGGCTGAAAACATGGGTACTAGTTAACCAACATCCAGAGAGGATCCGGTTCTTTGTTGGTTAAGGCGGTCGAGAAGAGGATTCTTCACATAGATTTTATCCTAAAACAGACCCTTAGTACAGCGCCTGTACCGTTCATACTACAGAAAGTTTACAATTCACTCGGTGAGACGTACCGTATGCGACTCCGCGTATGGTTCGCCAACCAGTCATCCGATCCTGATGACGTAGCGCTAGTGTTCGCTCTCGGAGCTACTATTCATTGGGGTCTCGTCACACTATTCTGGAGTGCCGTTACGAAGTTACACGGCTACACACCCCTAGATATACCTTCACCACTTCCGGGAGCAACTACCGCTTTCCAAGCGCTACTCGGAATTGTCGGATTCGGGTTAGCAGTGAGTGCTGTGGCTCGGGTACACTGGCGCGTTCGACTTGATAAACGCCCGAGCACTTCACGGGGACTGCTTGGCGGTGTCGCAATCTGGGCCACGGCAACCGGGTTGTGGACGGTATTGATCACCGGCATTCCGCGTTTTCTCGGTCGCGTCACCTCACCACCAGTGGACGTTTGGAACGCGGTGACGACCGCCGGTTCGTGGATGGGGTTAGTTCTCTTAGACCAGATCATCACACCGCTTGGGACAGGAGTAGTCGTTCTCGGACTGGTCGGTTATATCTTAGAACGAATGCGCCTTGTGAACACTACCTGACCCCTTCTCTGCAAGTCACAACCTGCGGATGCACTCTCTGACTGAGCGATTTGTAGCTCCCCTCTACTGAGCAATCTCCCGTTCTCGGAGGCCTCGTGTTCGCTGTCTTGATGAATGAACTGGCTTTACTCATAGAATACTTATCACACCAACAGTTGTTCACGAATACATGACTGGATCTGACTGGGCAGGTCGAATGGTAGGGAAGTTAGAACGCGAATTCGGTACATCTCACAGTCGAAACCTTCGAATTACAGACTTAGTCCGCTGGTTCGCGAGCGATCCGAGATACAAGCCACTCTCCGAGGACATTCCGCATGGAAGGCGACCTGAGGAGTGGAAATTGCTTCGTGACGATCTACCGCAGGTTCTCCGAGAACAGCCGGGAGACACGCTCGAGGAGCGATGGAATGATCTGATGGACGAATTAGGATATCAGAGGCTCGTTGACGAGGGGGTGTATCTCTTCCCGTGGGTGTATTTTGATTCTGAGATACACGAGGTAGGCGTGGTGAAAGAACGCCCCTAAAGGACTCTACCAGTCGATGTGGAGCTAGGTTTGCTGTCGGTATTGAGCGATCCAGTATTGGAGCTTCTTTCCTTCTCTGTAGATGGGATCGATATCCATGGCGATTTCCAGTTGAGTATCGATCGTACGAATCTCCGACTCGATGACGAGGTCATGGGGCCGTACAACTCGGTATTTTTAGAGAGTGCTGCGGAGCTTTATCTCCTTGAGGTACTCCGGAATGTTGAGTAGAACCCGAGAGAGTTGTAATCAGTTGGAAGTCCAGAGACCCGGAAGCGGTTGATCACACCCCAGAGACAAGTGCTGTGAGTGCACGTGAAGATTTCTTCGTCGATGAGCTCCTGACCGAGGCCTTCACACCCTATATTCAGCACATCTCGACAAACTATCCGCGGCAAGGAGTTTCATCAGAGCCGTTTTAGAAAACTCGGCGGTTACTCTCCGTTGGAACTGTCGTACATCGCCTCGAACTCCTGTTCGCCGCGGATCAACTCGTCGACACCCTCAGTGAGCGTCACCTCGCCGAAAACTGTCGCCCGGTAGTACGTGTACAGTCCGTCTTGCCCTCGTTCGGTCCGCTGGCGCTTCTCGACGAGACCGACGTCGACGAGCTTGTTGAGGTGGTAATGAAGGGTGCTGTCGTCGACGTCCATCGCTTCTTCCAGTTCTTTGGGACTCATGTCCCCACTGTGGACGAGGCGGTAGAGGATCTCGTACCGGGTTCGATGGCCCACCGCAGCGTGCATCGCGAGATACTCATCGAGACTGAGGACGCTCTCTTCCGGGAGCAGATCTTCCGGATCGTCCGGGATGCTACCACTGGACCTCCGAGCGTCGTTCGTCGCCATCTTATGCGACAGTACGGACGAGAGACTCTTAGGGTTTCTCAAGCCGAAGGTTCTCAAAAACACCTTCTTTTAAATATATCTGGTGAGCATGGCCACTCATGGCCGTGGAAATCATCTGCTTTGATTCGCTCGTCCCCAGATGACCCGAGTCATGGACTTACGATTGGTGACACCTACGATTAGCCTCTCGAAGGGTTTCTCCGATTATTTCAGCAGATAAACCCAGAACATTGTACCGGTACATCCAAGACATGTCTCTCCGATGCATGGTCTATGCCTTCGGCTCAGCCAACTTCTGAGAGTACCAAATCGCCAACGGTTCCTAATGTAGAAGATGTGTTGAATGAACTAGAGTCGAAGCCCGCGAATGTTTTCAAGATATTCTCTGGACCCGGAGCACATTATCTTCATCAATTTGATGGTATCTTGTTTGCCGTATACGCTGGACCTCATGGTCCGGAAAACAGACCGGCTCGAGTTGACGAAGAAACACTGAATCAGCTATTACAGGTCGCTGAAAGAGCTAAGTTTGTTGATCTCGACCAATCGCCATTCAGCGAGACGTGGCTATAAAAAACGAAGTCGGAACGTGGATTACCGCCAGAACTCCCACGGTCGGGGACCGCCGACGACACTGTCGGCGATCTCCTTAGTGAGAAGCTTCTGGAGTTCGGTAACGCTCATTCCTCTGGCTCGGCCCATCAGGTGGGGCGCGTGCCGCTTGACAATAGAGAGAAGGTAATCCTTGTCTCCCGTCAAGACATAGAAGTTCCCGCTAACGACGAGTGCGGGAATTTGCTTCGTCTTCTTGCCCTCAACCTCACCATCGGACTTCAGTTCCTTCAGGTTCTTCAGGGTATAGCCGTTGCTGTAGTCGATACCTTGCGCAACTTCCGCAACGGAAGAGCGCCCGTTCTTATCAAGGTAGTTCTTGATCTTGTCTTTTACTTTCGTCATCTGCGACTGGTTTTTCTCAGCCAGTCTGAGAGCCCCCTTCATGTCTCGCAGTGGAAGACAAGTTTCAATAGAACCCACCGTATACAGATATACAGAGATTCCTAGTTCCCTTATCCCACTGAGGGAGCTACGAGATCTTCGACCCACCCCTGGACTGCCATCCTGCGTGGGTCGGGCTTTCATTCTCCGACAGACTTCATTCTAGCTTTGGCTATCCTTCCCGGATAGCGGATAGTTACTGATTATGACTACACACACATAAGTATTACGCGTAGCGCAGTAGCGTTACATTTGATAGTAACACTACTTCCAAACTATTCGATTAAGTTTAGTATCCCTCGTACTATCTGACGAGTATGGGGCTCAAGGTACCGGATCGGATTCACATCGCACCCGTTGGGTATGAGCGCGATCGCGTTGTTGACGCTGCAGCTCAATTTAAAGCAGATTTTGTGGTGCTGATTAGTCATACTGATAACGACGACGATGGAGAAAAGTGGTTAAATCTCGTACAGGAAGGGTTAACAAACAAAAACATCGAATATACTACTAAGTACTGTGATATCTTCGATTTGTACGATTCACTAGGAAAAATCGCAGAAACAATTGATGATTACCGAGAGGAAGAAGTCTATGTGAATATATCCTCTGGGAGTAAGATCACTGCAGTTGCTGGTGCTATCGCGTCTATGGTTACTGAATGTACTGCTTACTATGCTGTTGCTGAAGAGTATAGCCCTGAAGCTCAAAAAATCAAGGAGGTGACTGAAATACCACACTATCCGATTGATGCACCTGATGAAAACCAAACTGCAGTCCTTGAGTTTGTGAATTTGAAAGAGAATCAAGATGCGTCACCAACGAAGGGGGAACTGATTCACTTCAGTGAGAGTAATGGATTAGGTTACATGGACCGA
Source organism: Halogeometricum pallidum JCM 14848 (assembly GCF_000337095.1). Lineage (GTDB taxonomy): Archaea > Halobacteriota > Halobacteria > Halobacteriales > Haloferacaceae > Halogeometricum > Halogeometricum pallidum. The sequence goes on along the minus strand of NZ_AOIV01000035.1, from coordinate 18,337 downwards.
AATGTTGGTGGCAAGGGGAAATACCGACTTTTAGACACCCACATAATTGATCCACTCATTCAGAAGGGCTACATAGAAACTGTAAAAGAGGGAAGAACGATCCGAGTAAAGATAACTGAGGAAGGCCGTCGCGCAAATCAGGCATTTAGACATCTAATTGATAGGTCAAAGTATACTTGGAATTTGCAACCCGCTGAGTGAGTCGATCGTTGACTATGGATAACCCACGCTGTACAATTTCGTCGCTTGGCAGCAGAGGAACTAGGGCGACGGCGGGACCGCCATCGATCGAGTGATACAAATATCTGAAAGAGACAAAAATATACTGCGAATCGCCGCGTAGAGACAGATATGGCCGAGTTCAACCCGGTACCCAATTCAGAGGAGACGGACCCGAGACGGGGACACTGGCGGGAGACGACCGATACGTTCGGCAGGGTCTATGACACCGTGCTCGGCATCACCGAACTCACATCGTACACCGAAATTGCGAACGTCGCCGACTGCTCGCCGAACGCGGCGAAGAAACACCTCGATCGACTCGCGGAGATGGGGATCGCTCGCACCGACCGAGAGAGCCGACCTGCGCGATACGAACGGAACGACAGCTACCTCGAGTGGCAGGAAGCGAGCCGCATCGCGGACGAGCTCTCGATTGAAGAGATCATCGACCGGGTGCAGCGACTCGAGGCGCGGCGCGAGGAGTTCGAGGAACGCTTCGAGACGAGCGATCCGTCGTCTGTCTCGGTGTTCGACCAGGACGACCACGGCGCGATTCACGAGCGTATGACCGCCGTCAGCAAGTGGCAGACGATCGATCGAGACATCCGGCTCTACGAACTCGCGCGCCGGATGGCCGAAAACGGCGGTCACATCCTGCCCGCATAGATGACTCCGCCATCGGATGATTCATCGTCTACCGGCCCCCCGGATCGACAGACGCTTCGGCTCCTCGAACGGATCCTGTCCGACGATCCTCTCGTAGCCACGACGGAGTACGAGCCAGACAGTTACGAACCGCGACTGCTGCGAGTTCGGTTCGATCTCGATCAGTACCCGCCCGCGATTGAAAGCACGCGGTTAGACCTCCGCTGGTTCACGACGGGTGATTTCTCCCTCCACTACGTCGAAACCGTGAGCGACGGCGAACGCTGGGAGTGTCGATGGGACCGCCACCTGAATCCCCACAACGTACGAGTACACTTTCATCGACCACCGGCCGGCGAGAAGATCGAGGATCTCACGCTAGAATCGCATCATCCGATCGACGTCGGGTCGACGGTCCTGACCGCCATCGAACGGCGAATAACGGATCAGTGGTCCGCCGACGATCCGGGTCAGTAATCGACGTAGTACTTGTCGTGCTCTCGTCCTAACTCGTCGGGCTCCATCCGTAGGTAGATCATCGTCGAGCGGATGTTATCGTGCCCAAGGAGTTCCTTGATTCGATAGATGTCCGCTCCGTTCTCCTTGAGTCGCTGGGCGAACGTCGCGCGGAAGGTGTGCACCTTCACGTTGCGCTCAATGTCGGTTCTGGCGACCGTCCGTTTGACCAGTTGGTACACGCCGTTCGGCGTCAGTCGGTTCCCGTAACGCGACAGAAACAGAGCGTCGGTCTCGACGTCTTCGCGACGGAGGAGATACGCACTGATCGCGTCGGCGCACTCCGAGGAGATGATCGCTGTTCGGTCTTTGTTCCCTTTACCTTCGCGCACGGTCAGCCGTCGCTGTTCGAGATCCAGGTCCTCGATGTCGATGTTTGCGAGTTCCGACTTCCGGATCCCAGAGGAGACCAGTACCCGGAAGATGGCGGTATCCCGGTACGTTCTCGCAGCAGCGAGGATTTCGCGTACTTCGTCCGCAGCCAGCGGATCCGGTTCAGTGCGCTTACGAGGGAGATTTCGACGTTCGGACGTGGCGAGTTCGTCGCCTCGGCCCAAGTAGTCGAAGTAGTACTCAACCGCTTTCATCGTGTTATTGATGTGGCTATTTGAGTAGCCCTCGTCCATCATCTGTTCTTTGTGCGCCCATGCGTCGGAGGGCTCCGGGTCGAGCAACTGGACTTCTCTCAAGAAGGCTCGTGCCATGCATCGATGCTGGTCGACCGTCTTCTTCGAGAGGGACTGGCGGACTCGAAGGTAGCTGGAGAACTCGTTCAACCGCTCCGTGAGTTCGTACTCGTCGATCGAGTTCGAGTCNTTCTTCGAGAGGGACTGGCGGACTCGAAGGTAGCTGGAGAACTCGTTCAACCGCTCCGTGAGTTCGTACTCGTCGATCGAGTTCGAGTCCTCCACCGGAGAGGACGCGTCAATAGTGCTCATCAGAACAGTCCCATCTGAAGAGTCTGGGGATCGGAGCACTTTGAGATAATCCGGGTTTTGCCGGATGTAGAAGCACAGGGCGCGCCGTATGATCTCAGATTCTGTTTCATTCGATTCTTCGATTGCTGCTTCTAGGAGCGCTGCTTCATCTGCAGGAAGCCGACCTATGAACGCTCTTGACGTTCTTGACGTCATACTTCCGGAGATGCGTTGTTGAGTACATATACAAATCATTAGGATTGGTAATTGGTGAATTGTTGCTCCCAATTCGAGTCAGCGAGTAAACAGTAAATCAGCGCTCGCAGTAGCTACAGTAATATCTACACTCCTCTCCGGTCGCTGAGTGAACTCGGAGTACCGGCACCAATCATAAGTACCGATTCGAATACTCGTCTTCCAATTCTGGTTCCTGTTCAATAATTTCAGAATCCTACGGTCATTTAGACGAATAGCGACAGTAATCGGAACGGCAATAGTTCAGGAATGGGGGGAGGGATCAAAGAGGGCCAGATCAATAACGAATCCTCAACATACCGTCCGCCAGCAGGAGTAGGGTTAGGTCAAACCACATTCATGCCTGTTAGGCGGAGGTAACAGTGTGTAACAGCGTGATTTGTGTATCTACATTTTGAGGTCTACTAAATCACCATGCTGGTAGCAAGAACGTACGTTACGGTCTGTTACTCGTGAGTGCAAAGGTTCATATTCAGGGTATCTGATATACTACTAATGTATCGGTTTACCCCAAGCGAGATCGATCGTGAACGGGCCCAGCATCAGTCAGCCATCCAAGGTGCTGACGACTTAGACCGAAAGCGTATCGGTAACTTCGGAGAGCTCGCGTTCCACGAGTTCTGTTGTGAGGCTCTGATTGGGGAGCCAGTGGTAACGTAGACTTGACTACCATGGCCCTCCGCCGTAGACGAAATATAAAGTACATCGATTCAGTCTACCAACGTATGACTCCCGTATCTGATGGCGGCGGCTCTCCACTTCCGTCGCTGTCTCGCCAGCTCCCACCGGGAGACGTGAACATGGATCTAACTATGTGTGGTCTGCTTGTCGAGCGAGCCGAGGAACTCGCACGACTCTACGCTGAGCATGGAAACTGGAACGAGGTCAAAGAGATCTGGTTCGATGAGCGGCTATCGAACCGAAGCACACGGGGCAGCTCCCAGAAGATCTACCGTGTGCTGACGTCGCGGTTCAAGAACGCTCCCACGGCGCTCCCGAATCCAAGCATTCTGCCGACGATATTCGACGAGTGTCAGACGACTCGTGACAAAGCACAGATCCTCTATCTCTACCTTGTTTCGGACGATTCGCTTGTTCGGTACGTCGTTCACAAATACGTCGCCCGCCTCGCAGAAGGCAAACCGGATCCGCTCAACTTCTCAAACGAGACGCTTGTCAATATCCTCACTCAACTCAAATACTCCGACGGAGACTCCTTCGACTACGCGGAGTCGACGACCGAGCGGTGGTGCGAGGGCTTTCGATCAGTGATGCGTGAGATCGGGGTGCTCGACGGGCAGCAATCGGTCGTTGGTGCGTCTCCGTCGATAGGCGATATCTCGTTGCTCGTCGCGATGGACTACTCATACGAGAGCGACGGCGATGAGTGGCTCACTGCGCCGCGCGGGTTACTCTATCTCTTCCAGCCCGAGAACCGTTGGGGAGAGCTCTTTGACCGGGTTGCGAGCACTAACGCCTGGGAGTACGTTGAGCTGCAGGGCGCTCTCGACGTACGTCCTAGTGATCAGCCGTACTCGTGGGTACACGATAGAGGTGAGAACTAATGGTCAACGCGAACTGGTTCGAAGACCTCCCAGACGATTTCGAGGAGTCCGTCCGTATCGACCGGCACGAGCAAGGGGACGAGCAAGAGCACCGCCAGCAGGCGATCCGGTCGTACCATATGACTACCGACTCCCGCCGGTTTATCGAGGACTTTGTCGACCGAACGCTTGGCCAGGCAGACGATATGCGGACAGGATCGAACTACTGGCTCTATGGCTACTACGGAAGTGGGAAGAGCCACCTGCTGACCGTCCTCGATGGACTGCTGGACACCGATTGGCTCGATGGAAAACAGAATGCAGTCTGGTCAGACCTCGTTCAGGCTTCTGGTGACAGAGAATTTGAGGAACTCAGCGATCACTGGCAAGCGATCCACGATGAGTACTACGTCATTCCAATCTCGGTCAACCTGCTGAAGTATCAGGGGCAAAAACAGCGGAGCTTCAGCGAGATCGTTCTGAGACACGCCCACCAGGACGCAGATCTGACGGGCGTTGATGATGGTATCTCGGAAGGCCTGTCCTCGCAACTCGACGTCGCCTACTTCGAGAAGTGGTTCCGAACGACGGACGCGTGGTCCGATCGGCAGGCTCGCGCTGAAGCTGTGTTTGATGATGTGACAACTGCAGCCAGCGAGTACAACTGGCAATCGGACCGTCTCTGGAGGGACGTCCAGAGCTATGGTGTACTGGCAGACGTCGTGCTGCCCAAGCTCTTCGAGGAGGTCAACGAGACACGTGATGGGTATACAGACCTGCAACCGTCCGACATCGACCCAGAGGAAGTTGTGAGCAGGCTGGAAGAGCTACGGGCCGAGCGGCAGGCAGAGCTGGGGAAACCAGTGAAGCTCGTGTTGCTTCTCGACGAGGTCAGCCTCTTCATCGGGACCGACTTCGAGCGACTGACCGAGCTCCAGACACTCGCAGAGAACGTCGACGACATCGGCGACGGCAACATCCAGCTAGTCGCGACCGCACAGGCGAAGATCGAGGATGTCCAGCCGAAGTTCGCTGCACACGGTGCAGACTTCAGTATCGTCAAGGACCGATTCCCCCACCGCTATCAGCTCCCCAGCAAGCACGTCGGCGATATCGCGAAGCGCCGTCTGTTCGAGAAGTCCGATATTGGGGAGACGGCAGTTCGAGAGGTACTCGACGACGCGTCGGTGAAGCCCACCGAGTCGCTGGTCTACAACGAGATCAAGCAGAACACGAAACCCCCGCTTGACAGCATCGACAACGAGGAACTCGTCGAGTTCTATCCGTTCCTCCCGTACCATGCTCCACTCTTCCTCGAGATTCTATTCAACCTCCGCCAAGAGGCCAGCGATCCGGCGAAGTCGATTTTCTCGGGCACGGCACGAGCTATTCTTGCGCTCATGCACAACCTTCTACAGACATGGGTCGAAGAGGGGAAGGAAGACCAGGTTATCACGCTCGTGGATTTCTACGAGTTGGTGAAGCCGGAGCTCAGAGAGATACTCAAACAGGATATGCGCGTCATTGAGGGTTCCGACGCGAGCCAAGGAATCAAAGATGAGGTGGGTGATGGAAGTCTGGAGGAGTTCGACCTCGACGTGGCGAAAGCCGTTCTCCTACTCCAACACGTCCACGATATTGTCCCACTCAATGAGGGAAACATCGCGGTCTCCGTGATGTCGGACCTCAACGGTCGATCCTGGATCAGTACCCAGAACCGAGTTGAGGAGTCGCTCGGACGCCTCCAGAAATTCATTCGGCCGACAGAAGACGAAACGGGGGCTCGGTACCGCTTCGCGACCCAGGAAGAGCGGATTATCTACGACGACACGGAAGCCAACGAGGACGACCCCGACTGGGACGCTGTACTGCAAGCGCTCGACGAGCACCTCTGGCACCGGATTACACAGGACTTCTCACTGCCAGAATCGGTCCCGTACGGCGACTCCGGTGATGAGTATCCCGTGGCATATGGATTCCGTCTCGATGGGACCGACTTCGAGACCACTGTCGACGCTGATGGTGGATTGGACGTCTCTATCGAAGTCCAGGGCGTTCGCCCAGACCACACCGCCGAAAACAACGATAAGGAGACCCTCTACTGGACGATAGACACGGACGGTCTGACCGACCTCCGGAAGCACCTCGTTAAATGGTGGGCACTCCGTGACGCGATTTCGACACACAATGCACCACCAGCTGTGGAACGAGACCTCGAGCAGCGTGCCAATGCTGTTCGAAGTAAGCTCGTCAGTGCGATGCAGAGCGGTTCGTACACGGTGAAAGACCGAACGGATATCAGTAGTATCTCCAAGGCTGTTCAGACCGCCGTCGACGTCGGATATCCCGCCGACTTCCACCCGATGATGCTGCAGGTGACCGACGATCGCCTGCGGGAGTTGGCGGAGCTCTCGACAGGAGACCCCCTCCCTGCATGGGCGCACACGATTCAGGTACCCTCGTCTGATCCGTCTGCAAGCCAGGGAAAGACGTCGATTCAGAATAACGTGTTCTCCCTCACAGGTCAGCAGCTGACAGACTGCGACGACGGCCTCAATATGAACACAGTCCTCGACGGAATCACTGCGAAGAAGCCGTTCTACGATGACGCTCGCCCGGCACTCTGTGCGATCATCTGGGGATTCTGTCGGGAGGGCCGTTTGGTTCCCGTCGACGAAGACGGGAATACACTGGAAAACTCGGTTGTCCTCGATCAGGACCGCCTTTCGACGACGAGGCTGAAACTCCTATCCGTTCCGAATATCGGGAAGCTTCTTGAAGAGGGAGGCTTCAAGGAAACGACCGAGACCGTCGCAGAGGGACTCATCAATCTGCAGGAAGCGAACCAGCAGTTACGGTCGTCGCTCATTGGACTGCAGGAGGACATCCAGTTAGTCCTTGATACCGACGTTCACTCAGATGCTGTCACTGGACTTCTCGATGCGCTCATCAAGGAGCTGGTCGATCGTATCGACACCACTGCTGACCGGTTGTCTGTCGTGAGATCACAGGAGGACGGGCTCGGAGACGCGATCGAACAGACGAACGACGTCCAAGAGTGGTTCGACGAAGTGAAAGACGTCTGGAACCGCCGACTCGGGTCACTCTACCGATTCGACGCACAACTCACGGTGGGCGACGATCGATTCGAGTGGGTCGACGAGGAAGCGCTATCGGCAGTCACTGCACAACACGATGCACTCGAAAACTTCGATGGGGGCTGGTGGACGACAGACGGATGGAATACTCTCGTCGCAGAGACCATGACTGATCTTAGCAAAGAGTTCCAGCGCTCGTGGAACGCCTACATCGACCGGCAAGGACTCACTGACCTCGTCGAGCGTATCGATTGCCATCCGTGGGTCATCCCAGCAACGGAGCTTCCACCAGGCGTGCAGGTCGCGATAGAACGTGAGTACATCACCCCGCTGCGAGAAGTACAGCGATGGTACGAGACGATCGATCAGGTTGTCGCGTCGCTCGCTTCGGACGACGAGGACACGCTGGTCTCGGCTGCTGATGACATCTCTGACATAGATCCGCTAGCCATAGCTACTGAGTATGATCTGGACGAGTTAGCGTCTAGGCTCGACCGACTCTCTGCAATCGTTGGCGACCGAACGCCCGATGAAGTCGATCAGATCGGCATGCTTCCGGACGACCGTCAGAGCATCGACCGGCACCTCGAACGTCTCGTCGAGAGTCGAGAGTTGGATATCGATGTGACGGACTCGGGGGTGATCATCCGATGACCGACTCACCGTATCGCGCGTTCAAGAAGAAACTTTGTACGTTCGCTGACGGTCAGGCCGGCATCCGGAATCCGTTCGTCATCGCGGCCGTCGACCCAGCGGTCGAACACCGCACTGCAGAGCGGCTGAGTGAGTGGGCGAGTGGAACCAACGAAGCACCCGCAATCGACGGGGGCACTGTACAGCCGATCTGGCTCGACGAGCTCCTTCCCAAGACGAAAGTGTACAACCTCTCGGTTGCACTCGGCGGCGAAACGACTCCAGAACGTATCGAGGGGACGATGCAGGACCGGCTTGCCGAAGAGCTGGTCCAAGAGATGATCTCGAACGAGATCGACGATGACAAACTCGAAACCCAGAGTCACATCGTCCTGCTACTCAATCTCGGCAGCCTCTACCCATTTACGCGTGCATCCGAGCTTCTCGACGAACTCGACCGGCGAAACGTCCGCTCGACGATCGGGATTCCTTTCCCAGGCGATGTCGTCGGTGGGAAGCTGAGCTTCTTCGGCGGCGACTCGCGACACTACTACCCAGCGCATCAGATCGACGGCCAGATCCGGGAGGTACATCTCCAACAATGAGTATCAGCAATCTATTCCGCAGCGATCCGACCCGACAGCTCGAAGAAGTCCAGAAGGTCAACGCCCGTGAACGGGCTGAGACCGACGTCGTCGAGTTCCATGAGACGGAGAGTGCAAAGCGCGTCCTTACGGAACTCGGTGACGTCATCGAGACACATCCGGGAGAGGCCGCTCGCTTCCTCTATCTCCACGCGACGTTCGGGTCGGGGAAGACGCACCTGCTGAAGCTCATCGGTCTCGTCGCCGATACCGAGTCCGAGTTCGCCCATCTGGGAACGGAACTCGCCGAGCAGTGGCCTGGCTTCGACAACCTCGCTCAGTCGATCGACGACTCACACGTCGAGCGTCTCAAACCGGTGTTCCTGAATCTCCTTGATCGGGACGCCTCGAAGGAACCGCCGCTCCCGTTCCTCATTTTCGAGGCGATCGGACGTGAGCTTGGCTATCCGACCGATCCCAACTGGCTGCTCGAGTGGGCTTGGACCGTTGATATGGAGTACGACGGGGTCTGGAATGCGCTCCAGACTATCGAGCACGACGGGCAGACGTTCGAGGACGTGCTCGACGAGCGTGCCTCGCTGCGGCGCTGGCTCTATGAGGCACTCCCAGCACTGTCGGAGACGACAGGGACCGAGCTCGACAGTCGGGACGGCGTAAAAGCGTCCATCGAGCAGGCCGAAGCGGAGGTCGACCCCGAGTCGTTCGATCCTGATGAGTTGGTCGAACGCGTCGAGACCGTGACTGCAGCACTGAACAAAGAGGGACCGCACACCGAGCTCCTTCTTGGTCTCGACGAGGTCGCGCTGTTCGTCGGTGACAGTCGACACCGCTACCGCGAGTTCGAGGAGACGATGGAAGCGCTCCAACATGGGCCGAATCCGGTCGTCGTGACTACCGGTCAGTACTCACTTCCTGCGACACGTGAGAGCCTCGTCGGGAAACCCTCCGAGGACCACTGGACCCATCAGCAAGTACTGCTCGAAGGTGCCGACACAGAAATCATCGTCCGGAAACGCTGGCTACAGAAGGACAATACAGGAAGCTCTCGGGTCTCCTCGCTCATCTCGTCGATGCCGGACCTCTCACTGGAGGCGTATTCATCCGTCGGGAGTGCAGACCCTGACCCGGTCGAATCCTACCCGTTCCGCGAGTACGACTTGACTCTGCTGCGGAAGGTGATGCAGGAGCTGATCACGCAAGGTCGAGCGACCGAGCGCGACTACATCCAGGGTCGTGCGTTGCTCGTCCTAGTGCGGTCGCTGTTCACGAAGTTCGGCTGGGCCAATACGGAGGAGGGTACCCTCGTTACGTGGGACGAACTGTTCGACCTGCTCGTCGAGGAGACGACCTACGTGCCGCTGTGGGTCCAGGAGATGCTCGAGAACACGCTGATCCCGACCTTCGATGGGAACGACGACGCGTGGGAAGTCCGTGTCTCGAAGGCGCTGTACCTACTGAACCAGACGCCAGCAGTCCCGGCAACACCGGAGAACCTCGGACGGCTGATGCTCGACAATGTGAACGCCTCAGTGGACCAGCGCGTTGAGGAGACCCAGTCGGCACTCAACACGCTCGTCGATAAGCGGAAGGTGCTCACGGAGACCAATGACCAGGGCGACGAGGTGTACACGCTCGTCTCGGAGGAACAGGAGAGTATTCTCAGTCGGGCACAGACGAAAGCCGAGCAGATTTCGCCCCACCAGCTCTCTGCGTGGCTCGAGACGCGACTCCGGGAGAACGATGACTTCTTCCGGAGCGACAACAGCCTCCACGAAGCCGACGTCGGCGACGAGCGGCTCGTTCCTCTCCGTTACGAGTACTCTATCCTCGACCCAGTGGGTAGAGCGCCAACCACCGAGTACGACGCCGTCCGAATTCGCGTTCTCGCTGACGACCCGGATACGGTCGCTGACCAGGTGGAGACGTGGCAGGACGTGAACGACGGACGCGACGGCGGTGAACACATCCTCATCGCGATCGACGTTCCCGAGACGACACTCGACAGAACTCGCAACGTCATCGGGATGGGGCAGGTGCTGGAAGAAGAGACCGAGAGTCACGAGGAGCTCGAACGGGAACACCGTACGGATAAACGGCGGCTCGAGTCTTCCGTGAGCGACCTCCTCGAAAATGCGTCTGTTCATACAGTCCACGACTACCGGGGTGAGCAACCAAACGTCCTTGCGGACGTCGTCGAAGACCAGGTGCAGGCGGTGTTCGGTTCGACTCGGAGAGTCCTCTCGCGGCCGCTCGTCGAGGTGGATGACGCGAAGGAGCTGGCGAAATTTTTCCGTGGAAGTGGCGACTGGCCGCTCGCGGATAGCGACGCCGTGATGCTCGGCGTCGATACGTCAAGCACAGAGATCGCGGACACTGGCTGGTGTCGGGAGTTCATCCACGAGTACGAATCACAGACTGCAGTGGACGTCGAGACGCTGCTCCAGCAAACGCGGACCGCGAACGGTGACTACCGAGGGACGCCACAGGAATCGATTGCGGCGCTGCTCATCACGCTCACGATGTCGAACGAGAAGGTCGCACTCAAGCAGGATACGGACTACATGACCGATCCAACGGCGATTGGTCGACAGGTCCGGACGAAGAGGGGGCTCACGTCGTTGCAGGTGCGGTTCGGTGTCGACACGGTCAATCCCAAGGAGATTCGAAAGGTAGTATCGACGATCCTCGGCCACGACCCAGAAGGCAGCGACCCTGACGCGTGGGTTGCCGAGCTTGCCTCCTGGGTCGAAACCAACAGCGTCCTCGTCAAAAAGACGTTCAAGGGTGTCTCAAGAGAGTTCGATGTGGCCCTGGACGGACTGGAGGCTGTTCTAGAACCGGCCTACAGTGGCGGCGATATTACCACGTCCGAGTTGGTCGAAGATGGCATTCAGTCCGAGGCGGAAACTTTCGTGGATGCACGCGACCTCTTCGCTACAGCGGACGGGAAGAAAACGCTCTGGTCGCAGTTCACCGAGATGCTCGAACTGCTGGAGGATCTCTATCCCAGTGCGATGATTACTGGTCGGATGCAGACGACTGCCGAAAGCGGGTCCGTCCCGACGAAGCCGACCGTAACTTCACGACTCACAAATGCAACAGGCCACCGGGTCGACGAACTCTCGACGCAGTATCGTCGGGTGACGGGAGAGTCTTCCGACTCATCGGACCCAGACGAAATTTGCGCGGGTCTCACCAAGTGGCTTCGCGATAACGAGTCGGAAGTTGGGAGTCTCCTCGACGACGCTACAACGACGTTCGACGACGTGTCGTTTGATGAACTCGAGTCCATATTCGAGATCACGTGGAGCGGCGATCAGCTCACCGAAGGGGAACTGGTTGGCTCGTCCACGCGCCAGCAGGCCGAGGATTACGAGAAGGTTCGCGAGCTTCTCGAAGGTGAATCAAGCCCGTGGTCAGAATTGCAGTCTGCCCACGATGATCTCCGGACAGATCATCCGGACTCGCCAACCACTGAGTCAGTTGCGACCGTACTGAACGCGTCGCGGCCGCCATCGCTCCAGAGAGTTCGGCAACTCATCGAGGAAGCGAAGAACCCCAAGCCGCCGGGGGCTGACGATGACGCGTGGGCGGAGCTTCAGCGTGTTGCCGAAGAGCTGCGTCAGGAGCTCCCGAACGCTGACATCACTGACGACGTGACGGGGTTAGTCGACGCAGACGACCGACCTACCGACGAACGAGCAACAGAGCTCCTTGACGAAGCAGAAGAACTGTTGGCGCGAATTCGCGAGGTCAAAGAAACGCTGGACGACGTCGATGACGGCGGTATTGTATTGATCGACAAATAAAACTCAGATGTGACTACTCTCAATCTCCGCCAGAATAACTACCCATGGACACCGCACAAATATGCACGGCAATCAAATCCTTCTGCGACGAGTTAGCGGTGCGTGCTCCAGAGGAGATCGAACCGCTCTTGATCGGTCATAAAGATCGGATCAGGGGACGAGATCTTGACCAGTCTCCCGAGCGCTTCGTCTCAGAGAACCTAGTCTGGCCCGTACTTCGAGCAGTTGATGTTGATTTCATCACGGAGGCCATTCTGCATGGATGCAACGGACGAGCTGACTTCTTGATTCGGAATACCTCGGAACAGGTGCTTGGTGAGTGTAAACCGCTTAACCACTACGAGAAGGCTGTGAAAGATCTCCGAGAGTATCTCTCCCATCGAACGACGGAGGCAGAGTACGGAATCGCCACTGATGGAATCAATTGGGTCTTCTTTCGAGAGCCCGACGATCGGCGGAGAAGAGTCCAAATGCTGGAATACCATTCGTTCCGCCATGCAATGTTCAATTACTGGATGAACAAGGGTACGGTCTCTCCGAACTTGGAAGGACACTACATCCACTGGAAATCGTCAGTCTGCAGAAAGTATGGGGAGCCCAACAGCCTTCGATCTATTGAGGTCCAACAATCTGCTCAAATATTTGCTTCCAAGTTCCGGCCACAAAACCTCGACAAACAGCTTCAGCCTGGCAGTTTTGATCGCACCTTGGATGACTTCCAGGGAGAGCAAAGTAAGACCCAGCGAGAGAACTGGGGATTGTCTGATTTCTTCTGAACTGATTAGCTCAATTAATGTTATCTGTCGAGGCCAGCCACTGTCCCATATGCCAAACCCGCTCTTCTCGACGTATACTCAGGGAGAGAACCGAGTCACGTCGACACTCCTGGCAATGCTGGAGCACGTCAACAGCCGATTGGCCGAAGACATCCTCGAAGCACTCACTGACGAATCGGATCTCTCGCTGGCGACGTTCGATAACCAGGTCACTGGTGTCGACTCGGTACCGGATGCAACCATTCGTGCATCCACAGCGCTATGGTTCGAGACAAAGACAAATCGAGATGCCGTCCGTCGAGACCAACTGGAGAATCATCTCCAGGCCCTCGACCAAGATCCATCGGATCTCCAGCGGCTGATCGTACTCACTCCCGACGAGCGCGTACCCGATGAGATACGGGCGATTGACGACGAACGGATCGTGTGGGCGAACTTCGATACACTTGTTGGGAGCGTCGAGTCGCTCTTGAAGCGTGACGTCGGCAGCGCGGAAGCGAGTATGTCCGTCCCGACCGAGCGCGAGGCGTTCCTTCTTCGAGAGTTCGTACGCTTCATCTACGACGAGTCACTCGTGAGCGGGAAGGAGGACCGTGTGCTCGTCGTCGCCGCTCGAAAAGCGTGGCCCGAGTACCACAAGTACGGGCTGTACTTCTGCCAGCCAAACCGCTCGTTCAAGCCAGTTTCACACCTCGCGTTCTACAAGGATGCGAGATCAAGACCACGGTCCCGAAGATCACTGGCTCGGTCGAGAGTATTTCACTGGACGAGGAGACGATTCGTGGGCATCCGGAGCTGTCCCAGCATCAGGAGGAAGAGCTTCTGGAAGCCGTGGAATTGATTCGAGAGAACGGGTCGGACCGGTACAACGAGACAGAGAAAGTGCTGTTCCTCGAGCCTGATCTCGAACTGGATCGAGCCATCCGCAACGACAAGACTGCGAGCGACTCGAATCGTACTGTCGCATTCGTTCAGGGTCATCGGTACATCTCTCTATCCACGCTCAAACAGAATCCGGCCACCACGACAGAATTAGAGGTATAATATAGCAAGAATCACATTTAATATTCAGATGACAGCATTTACTTATCATAGCGAAATTGTTCAAATATGATAAACGAATCGGGAGAGACTGTCTACCGCCTCAAAATCCAACCAGGCGGGACGGACAAGTCGGCGACACCCTACGATTTTTGTAAGGAAGAGGGGATCATCGGAATTGGCTGGGGATACAATCACTCACGGTTTGAGGAGCAAGAAGAGGAGTTCCAACCAATCGACGAGATCTCCGACACGGAAGCAGCGGTCGCTCGACATCGAGAAATCGAGGACATATACGTACGACGGAAAGACGACGATTACACGCCCTCACGAACGAAAAACAGCGGCGAGCTTCGAGCCTCGCTCAGATATATGATAAAAGAGGCCCAGAAAGGGGATCTCGTCTGGGTCAACGAGGGAAGCGAATTCGCGGTGTGTCGAATAGTTGGAGACTGGGAGACAGACCTGGATCAGAGCCCTCAGAAACAGAACAAGTACGCGCGAAACGACATCCGGAATTTCCGTAATGCAGAGTGGAAAGTCGTTCCGTACACGATGGTTCCCGGCTTCGTAAAACGACGGTTTGCCGGCCAGGGGTCGACTCTGAGCAAGATGCGAATCAGTGGTGAACGGAAGTCGATCACGCGATATATCTTCGCGATTGATGAGTTCGACGAAACTACGGATGGACTGGCTGCCTCTGTCGCATCGAAACTGCAATCTGAGGTGACTCAGGCGGATTTCTTTGGGATTCTGGGTCCGGACGAGGTCGAGGATGTTGTCCTCATGAAACTGCAGTCAAACGAGGAGGGATGGTCGATAATCAAGTCAACGACGAACAGTTCGGAAGCAGACATCGAATGCGAAGTCCGACGGGTTAGGGGTGGCGAGATCGAGCGTGCTTTCCTACAGGTGAAGAGTGGAAAGGCGAGCGTCTCGCCCACAGACTACGAGGAGAAGGCCCAATTTNAATTTGGGCATGTCTTTCTGTTTGCCGAGACTCCGCTCAACGTTTCTGACCAGGAGAACATGAGCGAGATAACACCCGAAGAGGTGTTCTCCTTCGCTCAGAACCATACTGGTCTCCTTCCCGATCCCGTGCTACTGAAACTGGAGGCATATCTCTAGTGTCATCTGAGAAGACCCACACGAGCGACAAGAACATTGAAGTCCTCACTGCGGATGGCATACACCAATACGATCGATGACAGGCGATTCTCTCTCTCAACGGAAGGCGCAACTGGACAAGGCTGAACGTGAACATCTCGAAGATGTCGTCGAAGATCTCCGCGAGCGCGTCGAGGACAACGTCCGGTTCCAACTAACACAGAAGGATCTCGATGACGAGCCAGAGGATTCTGAATCGCTGGACGAGGATATGGAGCAGCTCGTCGAAGCGATCGAACTCGAAGGCGTCGAGGGGCACAGCTGGGACGAGGCGTTCGAGAAGTACGTCACTGGGGTCGGGTACACGATAGTCAATCGTCTCGCCGCACTGCGTTGTATGGAGGTACGTGACTTCATCAACGAAGAGGTCACAGTCTTCAAAGAAAACGGCCTGACGCCAGCCGCAGAGACGCTCGTTCACGAGGAGTTCCTGCTGGAGGACGAGGCCATTCTCGAAGCGTACCACAACACGTGCGACGAATTAGCCGAGGAGATCGAGATCCTATTCGACCGCTCATCTGCCTACAGTCTGATTGACCCGGATGACGACACCTTCGAGGAATTATGTAGGATGCTCAACGACGTTCCCGACGAGGTCTGGCGAGCAGACGACGTGCTCGGGTGGGTCTACGAGTACTACAACACGAAACTGCTCGACGATCTCCGCCAGAAGGGTGACCGCATTGGTCTAGATCCTGAAGACGTTCCACCAGCGAATCAGTTCTATACGCCCCACTGGGTTGTCCGAATGCTCACCGATAACTCGCTCGGGAAGCTCTACCTTGAACACACTGGCGAGTTGCAGGACGTGGTCGAAGCCCAGGAGGAATTCAGTCCCGACGAGCGAAAGAACCGACCACTCTCGCCCAATGAATCGCCCGACATAGCTGACTTCTGCACCTATCTCGTCCCATCTGAGGAGGAAGGCAACCCGACTGACTTTGAGCACCCGAGAGAGCTTCGCATCATAGACCCCGCCTGTGGGAGTGGGCATTTCTTACTGTACGCCTTTGACGTGCTGGAGCGAATCTGGCGCGCCGAAACAGACCTTCCCCACGAGGAAATTCCGCGCCGAATTCTGAAACACAATCTCTACGGCGTCGACCTCGACATGCGTGCCTGTCAACTGGCAGCTTTCAATCTGTATCTGAAGGGACGAACTCGCACAGAGGTCGAAGAGGCGGACAGTTTCGACATGCCAGAGGTGGGTATCGTCTGTGCGGACTCATCGGTCGCCGATATCGATGGCGTCGAAGCAGTGTTCGATGAAGTGGCCGGCGACGACCAGAAGGTTGAGGACGCGCTTCGACGCATCCTTGACGCATTCGAGGAAGTCCACGGACTTGGAAGCCTGCTTGACGTTCGTGGTACGCTTGGCGACCTGTTTGAGGACGACAGCGATGTAGGTGGCGTGCAGATTACCCTCGACGATGATCCACGGCAGAGCCACACGCTCGGGCAGGTACTGCATAGCCTACGGGAGGCCGTCGACGAACACCGAGACTCGGACTCGTTCCTCGCACAGGACTTGAGAAGTTTTGTTCGGCTACTGGATATTCTGGCGCAGGATTACGACGTTGCGCTAATGAATCCTCCATATGGGTCTCGAAATCGGATGCCACGGAATGTTCGGAGGTATGTGAACGAACATTACAAATATACTTCGGAATTTTATATTAACTTCTTCGAGGTATGTGATAATTTGGTCCCAGATGATGGGAGAATTGGAATGTTAGTGCCCCGAACATTCCTGTTCAAATCCCGATTTCAGGATTTCAGAGAGGATTTCGTTGGAGATGAGGGGAGCTTCGACTTCCTTTCTGAATATGGCTTGGGTGTTCTTGACAATGCTACCGTAAGAACCGTGGGAACAGTAGTCCGAACAGGACGGAGACAACAATCTAAAGGGACGTTCATTCGTCTCCATGATGTGGACTCAGAAAACAAAGAAAATGTATTTTTGAACACAATAAAGGAACAATCATCCGATAATATCGATAGGTTTTTTGAGATCTCGCTCAACGATTTTAAGCGAGTCCCTCGAAATCCGATTTGCTACTCTACCCCACCAAGTGTCCGCTCCCTCCACGAGAACAATACTAAAATTGATGCCAAACCTGCCGAGATCGATGCGGATTCTGTTAGTGATGCTCTCGCGGGTCTTCAGACATCAGACGATGATCGATTTGCGAGATATTTCTGGGAGACGAGGGACTTCAAAAAGCATCGACCAATTGCTAAAGGAGGTGCCGCCGCATGGATCCTACCCAAAATTACAGAAACAGTTGAATGGGATGACGATGGAAGGCTGTTAAAACGGTCCAGTAAGTCCATTCGAACACGGAATGAGGAGCGGTACGGTGAGGAGGGACTGACTTGGACACGGGTAAAAGAAACGGGACGTCGGTTCGGTTACTTCCCCTCCAGTGGCCTGTTCAGTCACACTGGCTTTTTACTCATCCCTGAGGACCCAGATTTAATATGGAAAATGATGGCTGTCCTAAACAGTGACTTGTATCATTGCCTTTTCCTTTCGCTAACTGTTGAACGAGATTGGTTAGCAGGCGAAGTGGGTAGCGTACCCTGGCTGGAGGAATTGAGCGGTATCAAAGAACTTGATAAATTGGCAAAAAGGCAATACGAGCTGTCGATTCAGCAGAATACAACCGACCCTACAAGTCCATACTATATTGGACCGGGACTGCTTCCAGGAGACCGAGCTGGGTTTTTCTACGACCATCCGCATAACAAGAAATCAAAAGAGGTCCAGAAAGAAGGACCTGATTCAGCAGAAACTTCAGTCCTTGATGCGGGGATAGAGAACAGAAAGGACTCCCTCCGATTACAGATGGAACTAGAATCAATACAAAACGAAATCAATAATAAGATATACGACTCTGTCGGAATTGATAATGAAGTAGTCGAAGATATTGAGCAAGAGATTCACCTGAGAACTTCAAAAACCCCTAACGATCGGCAAATTCCTGACCCTGAAGCCGTTTCCCATTCTCAAGAAAACATCAGTACTTCACAAAGCCGCTTAGTCAGAACGTCTGCTTGCTGAGGATGTGCACTCCAACAAGCAAGCAGACACTGTGATTCACGAGGA
>NZ_AOIV01000034.1 GCF_000337095.1 Halogeometricum pallidum JCM 14848 | reverse complement strand
TCAGCGTTGCTTGACCAGCAGCGACGACTCATTACAACAGAACAGGTGGCTCAGGTCAGGCTAACTGGCGATGCTTTGTGAGGTACTGATCCTTGGTTAGACAGGGGTTCTAAATCGATGTGGTTACAGTTCGTCAATTCCCCAATTTCAACAGCTTTTCCTCTTATTGCTTTAACGTCGTTCTTCCGGTGATACCTCAAGAGGTACGTAATATCACCTGATTTCCCATTACGAGCTCGTTCCTCCGAATTGCGGTGAGAATCAATTTCTACCAACGATAGTGATTCGGAGGAGTCATTTGCTGAATCTTCCATCGTAGTTGAGTACTCTAACTACACGAACACACATAGCTGTTTGTTGATCTTTGTCGACTGAGATGATGTTACTAACATACGGCGCTCGGCGTCAACCGGTTGCCGTAGTGCGATAAGAATAGAACGTCGGTTTCGACATCTTCGCGACGGAGACGATACGCGCTACTCGTCGGTACACTTCGGGGAAATAATCGCGTCCGATCTTTGTTCCCCTTGCCCTCACCCCCTGTATTCAGTATAGTGTTAACAAACGGGTTCAGCAAAGCCGTCTTAGTAATACTCAGAGGTTACGCTTCGTCGGAACTGTCGTACCTGTTCTCGATCTCTCTTTCGCCGGCGGATCAACTCGTCCACACCCTCCGTGAGCGCTACCTCTCCGAAAACCGTCGTTCGGTAGTACGTGTGCAGTCCGTCTTGTCCTCGCTCGGTCCGCTGACGCTTCTCGACGAGACCGACGTCGATGATCTTGTTGAGGTGGTAATACAGGGTGCTGTCGTCGATATCTATCGTCCCTTCAGTTCCTTGGGGCTCATGTCTCCGCTATGGACGAGTCGATACAGGATCTCGTATCTCGTACGGTGTCCAACGGCAGCGTGCATCCCGAGGTACTCCTCAAGGCTGAGGACGCTCTCCTCCGGGAGCAGATTTTCCGGATCTTCCGGGATGCCACCGCCGGGCCTCCGAGTGTCGTTCCTCGCCATCTCATTTCGTGTACGAACGAGCGGTTCTCAGATATGCTCAATCCGAGAACTCTCGGAACCCTCGACAGTATCTTGACTCATCCAGAACCCGACGATATCGACAGTCACAAGGGCGACGAAAGGACCGCCATCGATCGAGTGGCGCAAATATCTGAAATAGGCGAAAATATATTGTGGACGACCGCGTAGAGATAGATATGGCCGAGTTCGACCCGGTACCCGATTCGGAGGAGACCGACCCGGGACGGCGACACTGGCGGGAGACGACCGACACGTTCGGCAGGGTCTACGACACCGTGCTCGGCATCACCGAACTCACATCGTATACCGAAATCGCGAACGTCGCCGACTGCTCGCCGAACGCGGCGAAGAAACACCTCGATCGACTCGCGGAGATGGGGATCGCTCGCGCCGACCGAGAGAGCCGACCTGCGCGATACGAACGGAACGACAGCTACCTCGAGTGGCAGGAAGCAAGCCGCATCGCGGACGAGCTCTCAGTCGAAGAGATCATCGACCGGGTGCAGCGACTCGAGGTGCGACGCGAGGAGTTCGAGGAACGCTTCGAGACGAGCGATCCGTCGTCTGTCTCGGTGTTCGAGCAGGAGGACCACGACGCAATTCACGAGCGGATGGCCGCCGTCAGCGAGTGGCAGGCAATCGGTCGAGACATCCGTCTCTACGAACTCGCGCGCCAGATGGCCGAAAACGACGGTCACATTCTGCCCGCGTAGATGACTCCACCATCGGACGACTCGCCGTCTACCGGCCCCCCGGATCGACAGACGCTTCGACTCCTCGAACGGATCCTGTCCGACGATCCTCTCGTAGCCACAACGGAGTACGAGCCAGACAGTTACGAACCGCGACTGCTGCGAGTTCGGTTCGATCTCGATCGGTACCCGCCCGCGATTGAAAGCGCGCGGTTAGACCTTCGCTGGTTCACGACGGGCGATTTCTCTCTGCACTACGTCGAAACCGTGAGCAACGGCGAACACTGGGAGTGTCGATGGGATCGCCACCCGAATCCCCACAACGCACGAGTACACTTTCATCGACCACCGGCCGGCGAGAAGGTCGAGGATCTCACGCTAGAATCGCATCATCCGATCGACGTCGGGTCGACGGTCCTGGCCGCCATCGAACGGCGAATAGCGGATCAGTGGTCCGCCGACGATCCGGGTCAGTAATCGACGTAGTACTTGTCGTGCTCCCGTCCTAACTCGTCGGGTTCCATCCGCAGGTAGATCATCGTCGAACGGATGTCATCGTGACCGAGGAGCTCCTTGATCCGGTAGATGTCGGCTCCGTTCTCCTTGAGTCGCTGGGCGAACGTCGCACGGAAGGTGTGCACCTTCACGTTACGTTCAATACCGGTTCTGGCGACCGTCCGTTTGACCAGTTGATACACGCCGTTTGGCGTCAATCGGTTCCCGTAGCGCGACAGAAATAGGGCGTCGGTCTCGACATCTTCGCGACGGAGGAGATACGCACTGATCGCGTCGGCGCACTCCGAGGAGATGATCGCCGTCCGATCTTTGTTCCCTTTACCCTCGCGAATCGTCAACCGTCGCCGTTCGAGATCCACGTCGTCGATGTCGAGATTGGCGAGCTCCGACTTCCGGATCCCGGAGGAAACCAGTACCCGGAAGGTTGCTGTGTCTCGGTACGTCCTCGCAGCGGCGAGGATCTCGCGAACCTCGTCCGCAGTCAGCGGATTCGGTTCCGTGCGCTTGCGGGGGAGATTTCGACGTTCGGACGTGGCGAGTTCGTCGCCTCGACCTAAGTAGTCGAAGTAGTACTCGACCGCTTTCATCGTGTTGTTGATATGGCTGTTCGAGTAACCCTCGTCCATCATCTGCTCTTTGTGCGCCCACGCGTCGGAGGGCTCCGGGTCGAGCAGCCTGACGTCTCTCAAGAAGGCTCGTGCCATGCACCGATGCTGGTCGACCGTTTTCTTCGAGAGGGACTGGCGGACTCGAAGGTAGCTGGAGAACTCGTNGGGTCGAGCAGCCTGACGTCTCTCAAGAAGGCTCGTGCCATGCACCGATGCTGGTCGACCGTTTTCTTCGAGAGGGACTGGCGGACTCGAAGGTAGCTGGAGAACTCGTCTAGTCGCGCCGTGAGCTCGTGCCCGTTGATCGAGTTCGAGTCCTCCACCGTAGAGGGCGCATCACTAGTGCTCATCAGAACCACCCCTCTAGGAAGTCCGGGGATCGGAGCGTCTTGAGGTAATCCGGGTTTTGCCGAATGTACAAGCGCAAAGCGCGCCGTACGATCTCAGACTCTGTTTCGTTCGATTCTTCGATTGCTGCTTTCAGGAGGACCGCTTTGTCGGCGGGGAGCCGACCGGCGAATGCCTCTGACGTTTTTGACGTCATACTCTCCGGGATGCACTGTTGAGTACATATACGGACCATTAGAATTGGTAATTGGTGAATTGGAGTTCCCCAATTCGAGTCACCAAGTAGACAGTGAATTCGCGCTGGCAGTAGCTACAGAAACAGTATCTACACTCTTCCCTCAATCGCTGAGTAAATTCGGAGGTACCGACACCAATCACAAGTACCGATTTGAATGCTCACCTTCCAATTCTAGTTCCGATTCGACAATTCAGAGTCGTATGTTGTTTAGACGGATAGTAAGCAGAAATTAGAACGAAAGTGGTTCGGGAAATGGGAGGAGGGCTCAAATAGGACCAATCAATTGGGCCACATCAGGAATCCCGATTAGATGCTCTATGACACGAACGAGATTCTACGGAGACGCCAGCCGAACAGTATCCTGAGATTGGGACTATCGTTAGCCCGATTTCGGAGCAGGCGATAGCTCATCTGACGACGATTCCTCCAGATCAGGAACAGCAACTAGCTCGTGATATCGAAATCAAAGAGGACCGGATCGATAAGAATCTCGACATACCGCCTCGCCGGCAGTAGTAGAGATAAGTCAAATCACATTCGTGCCTGTCAGGCGGGGGTAACAGGGTGTAACGGCGCGATTTGTGTATCCACGTTTCGGGGTCTCCTGAACCACCGTTCTAGTGGCAAGAACGTACGTTACAGTCAGTTACTCATGAAATAGAGTGAGCGGATTTTCTACGAACGTCCGTCCTGCGTGTTCATCGTCTTCTTGTGGTCGTTAAGTGGGGAGGCTGATAAGTCTCGATGAGATTGATAGCCGCAGGAATATCGACCCCTGTCTGTTCCTCTAGAGTGCTATTAGTAAAATAAGAACATCAACGAGCTATTCGAAATGACTATGCAGTTTTTCCTTCGCGCGGTCGATATTCTCTACGATCTTTCGCTGTGGTTCGTCACGTTTCTCCGCCCAAGATTGCACGGTGGTCCTGTGTCCGTGCTCAACAGCTCGATAGTCCATGATTTCAGTAGGCGAGAGACCGATATTCAACAAGAATCCTTCTTCTCGGCTGGGAAGGCTTTCACCACCGATCCATGCGTAGGACTTCTGAAGCACAGCCGTACAGTTCCCGATTCGCGGCTTCTGACCAGTTATCCGCTTGAGATCGCGCGACTCGACGAGCTCTTTTGCCTGGTATTCATGAGCCCCCCAGATGCATCTTTGGAGCCCATCGTCGTCCGGGATCCCCGTTTCGTCGTCGAAAGCCATCTCCATCATATGACCAGGATTGTACGTGAGATCTTCGAGGATCACATAATCATACGTGCTGATATACCACGAGGCATTCGTTCGTCCTCCCTCAGATAGGTCATGTCCTGCCCCTTCGTCGTAGCAAAACCTAATTTCTTCTGACAAATCCGATCCTTCAAATTGGTCCTGAAATAACGTAAGTGCCTCATGAACTCTCTCAATCGAATAGTCGCCATACTCATCCGAGATGTCGTCAATCGACTTCTTGATATTCTTCTCCGAAATCGCGTGATCAGCACTGCGATCTAGTCCAGTCGACATGATAAATCAAGAGACTAAGCCCTGAGTGTTAAGCGCAGGGGTAAGTGCAGAATAGAAAAATGGGAGATGAAAGCAGTGATTCTGAATCACCGAGGCCGAAAAAAGAACGGCTGCAGGTGCTCGAGGATCGTCACCGTCGACTCGTTAAAGCTGATGGAGATGGCATATGGTCATCATATAAGAGACGACCGTCTAGGAATTTGAGTGAAACGAACGTAGTCCGTTTGTGGTACGCGTCCGCAAGTTCAATTTCACGGAGTTGGTAGGTGCCGAACAAGCTAACAGGTTAATATTAGCACTAACCTTTTTGTTGCAATGCTGAAGCAGAGTATTTTGATTGAGTGGCCTTAGCCACACCTCTAACAGAGAACGAAACCTTTTCCGTTCGATTTTACTGACATCCACCAACTGCCGAGCGTGAGAAAACCGAGATCTCAACCTCTACAACAAAAAGTGTAACAAACCCGCACAGCAAACAAATCCACCCGAGAAAACAGAGACACATAGCGTCGCCACTACCCAGACAGATTACCTGTCACAACTCGATCGAGGGGAACTACTGTCTCAGCAACCACCTCGCTTCGACCGTTCGCACACCACACAGACTCAGGACGCCGATACTCGACAATAACAGAGCGAAATGTCGCTTACGAGAACGCCCGCCAGCAGTGCGTCTAGATCCTCCGCCAGTCGAAGACCGGTCCAACGCGATCCCGTCATATAACGACTGAGTCGGCGTTCGTGAGCTGTTTGTCGGCCCCCTATGGGTGGAGGCTCCATCAGATGAGCGACCGACCCGAGATCGAGATTGAACGACAGACCGTGTTCGGAGACGATGGCCAACTCGAAGTAACCGAGACGAACATTGAAACGTCACTTGAGGACTTCGGCGCAGATGCCGATCATCGCGACCGAGACTCGCGGCTCGATCGACCCGAGGCGAGTGAGTTCGGCGTCGACGACCGACCGGAAGTAACGCAGTCCTCATCAGGAGATCAGTCCACGCTCTTCGCGGATACGGACGCCGACCAACAGACGCTCACTGGTGAGGAAGCAGCCATGCAGTGTCTCTTTGAGAGTTAACCAACAGGTAGCCTGTTTCCCACATTCGTTGGTTAAGCTCAGAGGAGTTTGTCGTGCCCCTCGAAGCCCTGCGGGGCACCGGAGCCTCGCAGGAGACCTCTCATGGCCATTCACGACGAGACAAACCCAGTTAGCAACAGCTCTACGCAGACACACAGTGACGCCCGGCAAGCGGCGTACGTAGCGTTCCTGCATCGGGTTCCGTTCGCACTCGATGCATTGACCCTCGGGTTCCTTCCTGGATTTCGCGAGGACTGTACGTATCAGCAGTCGCAGTTCGATACCCTCGAGTGCCCGGTTGGAATGCTCGACAACGATTTTCGGAATCCCGACCTTGACCGATACGTCAATCGGGTGCTCGAGTACGAACCCGACGTGGGAATCATCGGTGACGCTTACGACGCTGCGGAAGCACAATCGTACGTCGATGCAATTCGAGAGCTCCAAGGGAGTCTGCCCGAGACGGAGTTCATCATCGTTCCGAAATGCCGTGCCGCCATCGAAGCGATTCCCGACGATATCGTACTTGGCTACTCACGAGGCTACGCGGACACACTTGCTCACGAGTTCTCTGATCCCGTCGACTGGCGGGGTCGCCGCGTCCACATCCTCGGTGGCAGCCCACCCAAGCAGCTCAAAGTCGTAGAGCAGCTCACTCAGCCAACGCTGACGGGTGACCCACAGCTGATATCGTCGGCCTTGACTGGAATGGTCTGCATCGCGGCGCGCAGTTCGGCGAATTTTGGACAGCCGACGGCTGGGACGATAGTGGTCGCGACGCCGACTACGTTACGGTCCGGAAGACGGTCCGCTATAGCCTCAGCCGGCTCAAAGAATTCTGGCAGGCCCAGGGCGTCTGGCCCGACTCGACACCACAACCGGATGCAACCGAACTCAGCTATTCCGGGCCCACACCAAGCGATATCGAAAGCTCGGCGTGTACCGAGTGCAGTGCGAACGTGTGGACGACCAAGCGAGGTCCGTATGTCGCCGAGTACGATACGGGTGACGTCTGTGGGTACTGCAGCTATGAGTGCTATTTCATCCACCGGCATCGAAACAATCTCGAGGAGATCGCCGGCGAGCGGAGTGTCTACATCCCGCCAAGGTGACGCCACGTTCTGTTTTTCACGCCCCGAAGGGCGAGGGCTCAAACGAGAGTCCTCAAAGCAGGTGATTTTGTGAGTCAACAACAGCGTCCGAATGACGTCTCGATCGATGCGATTCCAGTCGATATCGCGAACACCCAATCCGGTGAAGTCGAGTCCGCTGATGTGCCCGAGGAAATCCGGTTGATTACTCGTGGACTCGCGAGTGAACAGCCGCCAACGAATCCACTGGTTGTACTGAAAGCGGCCCGATGGTGGTACATCCACGGGAAGGGCGGAACCGACCCTGCGTTCCGATGGGCTATTGAATGGGCACGACATCTGGCGACGGACACGCTTAGTGACGTGAAACAGTTCGATGAGTTCCTCGCGTATCTCGTCACAGTTGGCTTCGCTGACGAGAAAACAGCCCTCCGGTAACCGCCGGCGCGCGTTTATTGTGCGCCCCGAAGGGGTGCGGCGTGATCTGAATCGACGCAGTTGCGATAATTCGAGTCCTGAAAATCATGGCTACGAGTAGTGATCCGTCGGTCTCGTTCGAGGAGACCGACACCCGACACGACGAGATGCACAGTACTATCGAAGCGTGGATCCACGACCTCGTCGACCACGTCGACGATGCACAAGCAAGTGAGGAGTTTCAAGAGTGGCTGGAAGTCCAGAGTCGGTTCCACGACTATTCGCACCAAAATACGCTGCTCATCAAACGCCAGTGTCCCGAGGCAACGAAAGTCGCCGGCTACAATACGTGGCGGAACGAGTTTGATCGGCACGTCCAGGAAGGGGAAAGCGCGATCTGGATCTGGGTACCAATCATCACCAAGCGATGTCCCGAGTGTGAGAATTCACCGAGCTACCACGAGAACATCGGTTGTGAGTATGACGAGACGCCGCCTGATGACTGGTCGAAAGGCCTCGTCGGGTTCAAACCAGCCGCTGTCTTCGACGTCTCCCAGACAGATGGAGAACCGCTTCCCGAACTGGAGACCGCAGCGTTTGGTGATGCGGATGACCTGGTGCCAGCGCTCAAAGATGCAGCTGATGAACTCGGTGTAACAGTACGTATCGTCGACGTTGACGACTGGGACCATGGCGACGCGAAGGGCGTCTGCAAGCAACGAAATCTCCACGACCTCCAGCCAGTTGTCGAAGCGAAAGCCCGAGCGAACCGGGCAGATCTCGCTGTCACATTGATCCACGAGTACGCCCACGCACTGCTCCATTTCGATATCGAGAATGAACCCGAACGGGCAAAACGCGAGGTCGAAGCTGAGGCCGTCGCGTATATCGTCGGTCGCTATCTCGGGCTCGACACAAGCGGATCTGCGTTCTATCTCGCTGCGTGGCAAGGCGACGACTCTGAGATGATTCAAGAACGCCTTGGTCGTATCAGTTCCACCGCTCAGGAAATCATCAGCACAGTTGTAGAGGACTGAAAACATGAGTTCTAGTTAACCAACATCCGAAGAAAGCGGTACTCTTTGTTGGTTAACGGTAGTTGTGAGGATGGTTTTTCATGCAGATTTCGTCCTGAGACAGCCGCTACAGACAGCGTGCGTATCGCCCACCGAAGTTTGCTGATATGGACAGTGAAGAAGTAGTATTGCAAGATAAGGAGGGAAACAGAACCTATAAACAGTGCAACCTTGTCGATGTCAATATGGTGTCCACTCCCCACGCCAATTGCTGGCGTTGGCACGCGTCTTGGGAAGTGGACAGTAGCGTGGTTTAGAGTCAGACGGGCTTAACCCGGCGGATTCGACCGCGATGCTCACTCGCTCTCTCAATCGCATTACCTCCAAAGTGACTACAACCATCAAACACACATGCCAGCAGAAGACGATTTCACCGTAACGCCATACGCCGTCGAAGGCGACATCGACTACGACCGACTCCTAGACAAGTTCGGGGCTGATGCCCTCACTACCGAGCAGAGGGCTAAGTTTCCTGACCCTAGCCATCCGCTCGTGCGCCGTGGTGTGTTCTATGCAGAGCGCGACGTAGACCCATTCCTTGATGCCGCCAACGAAGGTAAACCACATTCCATCGTGACGGGCCGCGGTCCCTCAGGACCGATGCACATCGGTCACATCTTCCCGTTCTACTTCGCTAAGTATCTGCAAGATCAGACGGGAACTCTCGTCTATATTCCGTTCTCCGACGACGAGAAGTACTTCCTCAAAGACAAGTCGCTGGACGAAATTAGCGAATACACCCGCGAGAACCTGCTCGACCTTCTCGCAGTCGAGTTTGACCCCAAACGAACCCGAATCGTCGTAGACACGGCGGACGCTGACGTGGTGTACCCTCTAGCGACTGCATTTGCCAAGGAAGTGACGCAAGCGACCGTGGACGCAACATATGGAGAACCCAAGAATATCGGTCTCTCGTTCTACCCTGCTGTCCAAGCCACACATCTCCTCCTCCCACAACTTGTGGAGGGCCGCCATCCGACGCTCGTCCCGATTGCGGTTGACCAAGACCCCCACGTTCGAGTCTGTCGGGACATCGCGGCAAAGGAACGGTACGATGTGGCCAAGCCCGGTGCCTTGCTCTCGAAGTTCCTCCCGAGCCTCGAAGGGCCGGGGAAGATGAGTTCGTCCGACGATGCACCGAGTATCCTCCTCTCAGACGACCGGGAGACGGTCTTCGACAAAATCCGCACCCATGCTTATTCTGGTGGACAGACGAGTCTCGAAGAACATCGAGAGCAGGGAGGGAACCCTGAGGTAGATGTCTCGTATCAGTTTTTGTACTACTTCTTTGAAGAAAGTGATGAGCAGGTAGAACGGTTTGCACGCGAGTATCGAAAGGGGTCACTCCTGAGTGGTGAACTCAAAGAGATGGCGGCGAAGAAGATCACGAACTTCCTCGAAGTACATCAAGAACGTCGCCGGTCACTTGGCTCGCTCGAAGACGAGTTGGAACAGTTCCGCTTGACAGAGGATGAGCGACAGGTTGCGCGGCGGCGAGCAGGCTACCCTGAGAGTTCTCTGGTTCAGAAATAGACCCACTCACTCGGAAATCAACCTACTAAGTTCGCACACCACCCTCTCAGTTGTTCTATCGCCAGCTGGCGGAAACGGAGCACCTCCGTTTGCTGAATACACCCTCTACGTTCAGCACGTCGCTCCTGACAGCGTCCGGTGGCTTTTCTGTGAGACTGCCGAATTGAACGTTCAGCTTCGGTTGGAAGGCCTACGACGGAACCATTTTCTCGCTTGGTTGAGGCTTTCTAGTATGGAGCACCGAGTCGTCTACTATCACCATCCGCTCGACAAACGATACTCGTTGGAGTACGTCGACGACGATGTGACACAGTTTTCTGAGCGATACACTGGGTACGACTCGGAGACGGTGAAGGCCATCGGGTATCCTATTGGAGAGACCGAGATTTACTGTTTGTACACGCAGACAGGAAAATCTGGGACAGCTGACGACCTTGAGATCAGCGAAGCCGAACTCGTTGCTACACTCGACGATATGCATCCGGATCGGGAGCGCCCGATAGCACTCGGTCTGTTAGAAGCATGGGAAGGCGTTCGTGAGGAAGCCGAAGAAACCGGCGAGGAACTGGAGATTTACAAAGAGTTGGAACTCGGTCGTGTCCCGGAGGCCCTCGATGAAGTGAACTGGAATAGGACAGCAACTGATGTGGCTGGGGAACTAATGTCGAACCTGATCCTCAGGCACGTCCTTCCGAACGCAAACCATCGGTGCAGCATCTCGATGCTCCAATTCTATCTCGACTTCTGTACGTTCGGTCGCGAGGTTGAGTACAACGGACTTCGACTCCACACAGCCGATAACGAGTGGCGAACGTGGGTCGATCCGTATATCACACAGTCGAAGCAGGTTCTCACGGTCCGACGGAACAACGTCCGGTTCCAGAAACTCAGCGCGTACGGGATCGAAACTGTACTCCGAAAGGGCGGTATTGCGATCGCGCTGGCAGACTGGAAGCTCGATATGCACTACCGAGATGCGTGGACCTACTACGCCCGAGAGCATGAACAGCTCTGTGTTCGATTTGCCGAGGAGATCGCCGAACGAGCGGGCGTTCCTGAACTGATCGACCGAGATGGACTCTCCCAGACAGCCTTCGCGTCGTTACTCGCTGGATACGAACCGTAGCTCTCGACGGAGAGCCGACGCTGAAAATGGACAACGAGTTAATCTTGGAGGTGTGCGTTCGACCGACCGACCGCTCGGCAGTACTCCCCGTTCTCAAAGTCATACCGACGTTCGAGATCTCGAACGGTCTTTTGGAAATCCATGGCGCTTACGTGAACGAACGGTTCGGCGGCGTATAAATATGATGCAGCTTCTAGAGCCACAATCAGCTGATGAATACATTTGACGTCCCTCATTCCTCGTCGACGTCGCTGAGGCCCAGTCGTTCTCGGGCCTCGGCAGCAGACACCGTCTCGCCCCGCTTCCGCTGCTTCCGACTCTCTTCCAGGTCGACGAGCATCTCCTCGGAGAGCTGCGGCGATGGGTTCAACCAATCTCGAATTGCATCTCGAATCGCCTCCGAACGGGAGGCGTACCCCCGCCGAGCATACTCCTCGTCAATCGTCTCAAGGACCACTGTAGGAACGCGAACATCGATTTTCTCTATCCGGTCGCCGTCGCCATCTCCCGGTCCGTCGGTGTCTGTACTCATACGTTGTGAGACAGGCGTCGCACAGTAAATCGCTCGGTACTGCGATTATCCAAGAGGAGTACGAAACATCATTTCTCAGTATTCTGCCGAAAACAGAAAAGAACGAATCCAAAAGCGAGACTGCCTATAACGGCTGTACGAGTCTTCCCTTGGCTTGTGAGACTAGCTCTAGTGTCAAGGGCAATCACCACTTCTCCTTCGATATCAAAGAAACCTTTCGACGTGTACACAGGTCATAGGAACCATTCAGCACGAAACGTGCACATGACAATACCTACGGTATTATATCAGGATGGTTTGACATTATGGTGTATGCTCTCCAGACGTGAACTTCTCGTGGGAGTAGCAGGTAGCCTGAGTCTGAGTGCTGGCTGTCTCGGTGAGGAAAACATTGCTCATTGTTCCAGTCAGGGGGTGGGAAGCGGCTCTCAACATCTCCGCCGGGTCGCACCGATAGAAGGCGACGAACAAGTCGCTCTCGGAATACTGGTTTCGGACCAAGCCGTTACTGAGGAGACGTATCACGCGATCAGAGTGAGAGATATCGATAACAACCTCATCACCTCGATTCCGCTGTCGAGCAACCGTGATATGAGCGGGCTTGATCCCGAAGATTACTCCATATTTAGTTCCGAAGAAGGCGAACTATACGCAGTCCCTCTCGGGCGCCCTCCAGTTCACGGTGAGTACACGATCAGCTTAGTTGATTCGGACGACGACGTACGTGCGACCGAGCGCCTTCAGTTCAACTGCTACACAGACGATGGAACACTTCCATGAATGAGAGTCCTATCTCCTGTACCGAATGCTTCGTCGCACGCGTGACTCCAGAGTCGTCACTCAGTGGCTATCCGCGACAGACAGAGAAAGAGTATAGCACCTTGATGGATGTGGTTCGATAACATGCTCGAACAGATACGGGCAAGCCCTCTATTCAGTATTCGGAGGGCATTGTTTACCTACTCTCTTGCGCTTCTGATCTCTCTTAGCGATATGTGGGTTATCCATATTTTGGGAATCAGTACGCCCGAAGATCTCCTGAGTCAGACATTTGTTCACGGAACTGTGTTCTACCTCGGCTTTTCATCTCGATATTGACCGGAAGCAATTGTACAAGCGTTAAGTTCCGATGCGAAAATGACTAGAAACTATGGCATACGAGAACCTTGACAAAGAGCTCATCAACGCGCTTCTCGGGAATGGGCGGGCGAGTCTACGTAGTCTTTCTGAAGAATTGGATGTTTCGGTGACAACGGTCTCGAACCACATCAACGATCTCGAAGACGATGGAGTGATTACCGGGTATACGCCGATTCTGAACTATGACGAGCTTGGATACGAAGTGACCGCCGTGCTACAGCTCAAAGTTGAGGGACAAGCGCTCTCGGACGTTGTCAGACGACTACAGGAGCACAAACAGATAACGACCGTATACGAAACGACAGGCGAATTCGACATTATCGGTATTGGCTCATTTCGTGACACAGAGGACGTCAACCAGACAATCAAGCAGCTACTGAACGACGCAACTATCCAGCAATCTTCAACCGCAATCGTACTGAACAAACCAGTAGAGAATCAGCAGTTCGAGCTTGACGTCGAGTCATCAGACTGACCTGCAATGATCGGCTGCCGTTCGTTTTTTCTCTAGCTATCATTCCCTACGAGGTGATTCAGTTGTTGGCCACAATTGGTATGCATGGGAGAACGCTATCCTGCTTGATGGCCCGTGAAAACGCGGCTGCCGAAGACAGTCTGAGAAATGCCTTGGAGCATGTCGAAAGCAAAGAGACAGAATACTGGGTTCGGACGGCACTTCAACAGCTCGTATCGGGACAGAAGTGACGTGTCAAACGGGTCCGTTCAGAATATACTCTCAGCTACCAGTCGTCGAATTCACGTCGATTCAGTTTCTGTGACGGCAGTGACTGCAGGTAGACGGTCACTGAACATCGAAAGAATCTCACTGGGCTCGTAATCAGGGTCGTACGGTGGTGGACTCCAGAGTTCGACATCGATTGCCGTCGCTGAAGTGATCTGTCCCTCAGTGACTATGATCATAAGTACTGCACTCTGGTAAATTGCAATGACGCGGTGAGTATCAACGTCCAGATGTTCGATTGCTGCGGATTTGAGTGCTGCAAGTAGATTCACTTGCTCGGCCAGCTCGCAGTGTTGCGCTGGCTCATCTTCACTCATTATAATCCTCTACGCATCCTGGATACAAGTAGCTCTGGTCGGGAGCTATCTTTGAGCCCTGTGGAGCCACTCCGGAAACTCGTCAGCGGATTTCACAAGGTCATCCACGGTACGCCAGCGGTACAGCCGTGCCTCACGGCCAAATAGATCGAAGACACCGTCCTGAATCCAGCCGAACGGACGCTTCTCGTCCTCCTACTCTCGCTTGAGGACGTGACTCTTCGAGAAGTACTCAGTCGTACCGACGAGGAATCCCTCTTCAACGGGGAAATCACTCAGGTCCTCCTCGGCGACCCTGACGAGGTACGTCACGATATCCACGACTAAGCAAAATTTCTGGATGCTGTGGTCCCACTCACCACGGATATCGGCCATTCGGAAGGCGTACGCGTCGGTACGTCGGTTGAGGCGATCCACAACACGGTTCAACCGCCCAGGAGATTCTCGATATCGTCGATAGCTAGGTCAAGTACTCCTGATTTAACCAACAATCGGAGCCTTCGCTCCATTTTGTTGGTTAACTCGTTTAACGCCCGCCCTCTGTCACAAGGCTAATGCCAGTTCGTTTTGTACTCTATGTACGGAACGCAGGTATGAGTGCCATAGAAGATACACAAAGTAAACGGGCAGGACTTTCAACTCGGGAGAGTCGCCTGCTATCGCGATTGGCTTCAGAGGGGCACCAGATCATCTCGATTGACGACATCGAGACGACGCTCGAGGTCCCCTCGAACACAGCCCGGGAGATCGCTTCCCGCCTTACCGAGAAGGGCTGGCTTAATCGGCTCCTTCCCGGGCGATATCTCATCATCCCACTTGCCGCTGGTGAGGAGGCCATCTACACGACGCACGAATACCTTATTGCCACCCACGTCGCTGAGCCGATGTATATCGGCTATTACAGCGCCCTCAGTCACCATGGACTGACCGAGCAAGTCCCACGGACAGTCTACGTCGTGACGCCGACCCGAGCCCAAAGCCGAGAGATCCACGGCGTTCCCTATCGCGTTACGACGATCACCGAGCGGAAGTTCTTCGGCTTCGAGCCGACGTCTATCGAGGGAACGACCGTCCACGTCAGCGACCTAGAGAAAACGCTCGTCGACTGTGCGGACCATCCAGAGTTCTGTGGCGGGATTCGTGAGTTGGCGACCGCGATGGTTGCCGCCGACGAGCAGGGCTGTTCGTGGCGGACCGTCGGTGAGTATCTTGACCATCTTGACAACGGTGCCGTGACCAAACGCATCGTCTACCTCGCCGACCAACTTGAAATCAACCTCCCGACCCGAGAGGCACTCGTCGAATCGTTCACTAGCGGCTACTCTCTCATTGATCCCACGCATCCTGAGAGAGGGCCCACCGACAGTACGTACTGCCTCCGGATCAACGTCGAGCCAGCGATGCTCAAGCCAACGGAGTCCTAACCGCGATGATCAGCCAGAATCGACTTCGCGTCCTCGCCCGGAAACTCGGCGTCCGGCAGGGATACGCCGAAAAGAACTACGTCAATTCGTGGCTGCTCTGGGGGATCTTCACGAGCAACTACGGTGAGAATCTCATTGGGCTCGTAATCGGGGTCGTACGGTCAGTTGAGCGCTGCTTATGCTCAATCCATTAAGAGACCATTTCGTTGACAGAGGCCACAACTAATCGTACACGACGGTTATCGCGTTATTCATGGTAACTCGCCAGCCACGTCAACGAGCTCTTCTTCAGTTTGCCAGCGATACAATCTCTCTTCCCGGTCAAACAGCTCGAAGACGCCATCCTGCATCCAGCCGAATGGGTGCTCCTCATTCTCATACTCCCGCTTGAGGACGTGACTCTTCGAGAAATATTCAGTCGTACCGACGAGTAGTCCCTGTTCGACGAGGAAATCACTCAGGTCCTTCTCAGCGACGCCAACAAGGTATGTTACGATATCGGCGATCAAGCAGAACTTCTGAATGCTGTTGTCCCACTCGCCTCGAATATCTACCATCCGAAAAGCGTACGCGTCAGTTCGGCGGTTGAGACGATCCACGACGAGGTTCAACCGTCGGATCGGTTCTCGGTCGTAGTTCCCGAGGACGAAGTACGACCGGTCGTTCTCGTAAACCGGCGTCAGCTCACTCAGTGCCTGGAGGATGTCTTCGTTGTCTGCCAGTGAAATCACCTCCTTATCGAGCTGCTTCTTCGCACTTATCAGGACCTCTTCAGGAACAGGCGACTCCTCGTCGGTCATACACAACTCCTCTCTCGGACAGGAAATAGAGTTTATGAAGTAGTTTACCCGGTCAAATGCCAGCCTATTTACTCTGAGGTAATTTACCTATGAGTAAACTACTTGGCGTCAGGGAATGAACTGTAGCGTATGAGTACCGATTTAGGTCCTGCTAGTGGAAAGGAAACCCGCGAGCTCGTCCACTTTGTCACCCAGCAGACGCGGTTCGCGCTCGTCAATAACATTCTCCAGCACCCAAAGCAGCTACCCTCGATGTACGAGCTCGAGGAGCTCAACCCCAGCGTCAGCGATGCCACAGTCTACAAGCACATCCAGAAGCTAATCGACGTGGGTATCGTCAAGGAAGTCGCACTCGACGACGACCAGCGTCGACAGGGCTATCCGTGGAAGTTCTACGGCCTCACTGAGGACGGACGGACATTCCTCGAGGAACACAATCTGCTCGCCGCTGAGGAGACGCTCCAGCAGATCTATGAGACCATCTCGGATAAGCCCGAGAAGATGGTCAAATACGAGAACGCACCCCGTCCTGAAGAGTAGTAGTTTTCCTATGGTATTGGTGGAGAATAGTATAGTGCAGCCTCGCTCTTACGCAAAGCTACTGAAATATCAGTGCAGCCCGCCTTTTTACAGACTCGGGTCGCGCTTCGCGCGACCATTCGTCGTAAAAATCTGGACCAAAAAACGGCCGACTCCGCCGTCAGAGACGGCTCCGTCGGTGAACCGCTCACTACGCACGTCTCTACTGAACGGCTGTTTCAGAACTAAAGGTGTGAAACGAATAGCAATCGCGTATGAGCACATGCTCTGTATTCGGCATGCCATTTCTCTCATGACTTAAGGGTTTCAACAGAGCCGGAATCAGTCAATTCTGAGGAGTAATCGAGACACTGTTAGGGGCGAAAACGACTGGCAGTAATTACTCCCCGTGTTCGAAATAAAGATCGGAAGAATCGCCTACAAAGGTGGCGAAAGAGGGCAATTTACACTTCGATGACGGGGTGTGTCCAAAGCGAATTTTACACATCGATTATGGGGCGTCAGACGCGCGGCTTACACTTCGACGACGGGGGGCACCCACACGACCGTCGATGGGTACGCGGCCAGTTTCACTACGGGGCGAGGAAAATCTGATTACACTTCGATGACGGGGGGTCCGGTGCCGGATATACTTCGTTGTCGGTTCAGAGTCGAAAAAGGATAATTCCGAGAATACAGGAGGTAGATCCGCCATCTCGGCTGGATAAACATCGATGGAGGTGAATCTTTTTAATGCTCCGGCTTACAGGAAGCGTATGGCCGGCAATGATCAGGAGGGAACGGATCGATCTCCCCTCGATAAAGAAACTCGTTCTACAGCAGATGGTGGAGAGATCGAGACTACCCGTGAAGATGCCGCCGGCGATGCATTTCCGGAGCAAGATGAGGATATTACGGAAAATAGTACGCAGCGGTCGATCCGGGACATGCTTGATGACGAGGGAGAAGCATCGGTCTTCGTCAATCGGGATCTCGTTGAGCCGGACACGATCATCGACGAGGAACGAATCGTCGGCCGCGACAAGCAGCTCGAATCTGTCGTCTCATTCTTGAAACCGACACTCCAGGGGAACCGCCCTCCAAATATGCTATTGTACGGTCCTGCTGGGACAGGGAAATCGCTCATTATCGGCGCCGTCACCCAACAGATCATCGAACTCTGTCAATCAAAGGGAGAACGATTCGGCGTTGTTGATATCAACTGCCAGCCGATCAATACCCTCGATCAAGCAGTCTACGAACTTGTCCAGACAGTTGCGAAGGACGTCGGCGCGGAGATCGGTGTGCCTGAGACGGGGGTTTCGACAAAGCGCAAGTATCGGCGCCTGTACGAACTCATCAACGAGCACTACGATTCGGTTATTTTCATCATTGACGAGATCGACCTCTTGGTCGGTCGTCGAGCAAGCGATGAGCCTGCCTACTCGAAACTACTGTACCAACTGTCGCGAGCGAGTAATACGAACGAGATCGAAGGACGGGTGTCGGTCGCGGCCCTGACAAACGACCCGAAGTTCATGGAAGACATCGACGGCCGGGCTGAGAGTTCCTTCAATCCTCGTGACGTCTACTTCCCTGACTACGATGCCACGCAACTGCGCGAAATTCTCGATAATCGCCGTGACGCATTCCGCCCAGATGCGCTCGAAGATGACGTGATACCGCTTGTGGCTGCGTTCGCGGCTCAAAGTCACGGTGACGCTCGGAAGGCTATCGACCTATTCCGTGGTGCTGGCGACCTCGCGGATGAACGGGGAGATGAAGGAGTCTGCGAGGATCACGTTCGTGAGTCCCAGGAAGAGATTGACAAAGATCGCTCGTTGAAACTCGTCGAAGGACTCACGACACAAAAAAAGATCTCGCTGTACGCCACCGCTTCTGTTGCCTGTTACTCAAATCGCTCGACTAGTTCCGTCCCAAGCCCAGTCGGGTTCAAAGTGTATCAGTGGGTGACCGACAAGATTGACGCCGATCAGATGACTCGAGAAACATACGTCAAGTATGTTAAAGAGCTCTCTACATATGGTCTGATATCGGCGTCCCGAAAGAGTCGAGGACGAGGCGGAGGGATGTACATGGAGTTCACGTTTACTGGTGATCCCGCGGCAATGATGAGCCGGATAGTCGACGACACCCGATTAGAGGGGATTGCAGAACAAGAAGAACTCCTACGGAGTATCGCTAATTCCCAGCTGCGGGAGTTCCACGACAAGTGATGGCGGCTCCAGTCTCGTAAGGCGGTTTTCAAG
This sequence comes from Halogeometricum pallidum JCM 14848, assembly GCF_000337095.1. Lineage (GTDB taxonomy): Archaea > Halobacteriota > Halobacteria > Halobacteriales > Haloferacaceae > Halogeometricum > Halogeometricum pallidum. The sequence goes on along the minus strand of NZ_AOIV01000034.1, from coordinate 19,481 downwards.
TCCCCCCACCCCCCGTCTTCGATGTGTAAATCGAACTTCTGAGCACGACTGCCATCCGGAACTCACGAGGGTCCGCTTCTCAGACTCATCTTCAGCTGACGAATGAGATACACGAGAATCAGCAGGGACTCTCACTCAACGGAGGACGTGATCCCCCTCCCCCCGTCATCGAAGTGTAAACGGCCGGAAGGAGAAGGGAGGCGACCAGTCAAGGTCCGATATCAATCCGCTATACACGGCGTAAGAGCCGCGGATACTACTCAAATGGGGAGTAAGAGTAGGCACCGAGAAATGGAATCAACGTTTGGTTAGTCGGAGCTGCACTCCTCCTAACACTCCCGTTTAATTCTAGTACGGGTTTGGTTTTATCCCTTGATATATAAAGCTTTGTCAGACTAGAGAGGATCACGAAGAGGAACGTGATATTGTTGTCTTAGGCTTTCTTCTCCGTGCCTCTCGCTCTTTCGCCGATTTTGATGTTTCTTCTCTTTCAAGCCCCCTCTCCTTCGTTGGGTTTTACACATCGATGACGGGGGGAGGGAGTGGGGTCATGTCTCACTCATGTCGATCTTTCCCGACAGTTGCAAACGCCATCAGATCCAGTTCTCTCGTCTCCGCGAGTTCTCGTCTGATGTCGGTCCTATCCCATCCAAGCGGTGAAAGGACGCTTTCGACGGCGCGAACGAGCTGTGTCTCATAGTATGACGGATCGTACGTCTCGACCGCCTCGTGGGTGAGGGCGACGCGGTCCCGCGAGGATTTTTCGTCGTCGACGACCACATACTCGATATCCTGGCCGGGATGGACGGCGAGATCCTGGTCGCGAGCCCGTTTCAACGCTGCGACGTTCTGTGTGTTCTGCGTGTAGCCATCGAGTGGTTTGGAGACGCGATTCCGTTCGACAAGCCGCTCTGCCGCTACCTCACCGGCATAGGGGTTCGAGATTGCTCGTTCAAGACAGCTGAGGACCGCCTCCGGCGACTGTGTCGCATCGAGGCGGTCAAGGCACTCCCGTTGGACGTCCTCGATGAACAGCGGCGCCGACCGCTGGCGGGCTTCAATCCCACGGACTTTGAACTCGTCCGCGCCAGCGACCTTCCCGAAGTACTTCGTCAGCGCACCGGCGTCGCTCTCTCGCCGCGGAACGAACGCCACCCAGTCATAGTTAGCTTCATACTCGAGACGGATATCGACCGCCTCGGTGATCTCGGTCGCGATCTCCTCCAGGTCCTCGCGCTGCCGCTCGTCGACATCGGGATCCGGCATCACCCTAATCGAATCGACGATGCCGTGAACGACACGCCAGCCGCCGGCTTCGAGGCGTTGCTTCGCCGTCAATAGAATCTCGCGCGCGAAAGCGTTGATCGCCTCCTGGCACTCGATTCGCCCGTACTTGGCGTTGTTAAAGCCTTGATAGCCGAGGTAGGCGACGAGGATCCACTTCAGCACACCCGACCACCCTTCGAGTTCGTCGAGGCGTTCCTTATTGGGATCGTCGCGCTCTTGTTCGCAACGGATGGCAGCCTTGATCTCGTCGCGCGCATCGATGATGGGCTGGAGGACGTCGACGAGGTAGCCCCGCTCGTCACAGATCGCGTAGCCGAGGCCGAGGACGTCGTCGCGGCCGCGATGGCACCCACAGCGAATCACGTTGGACGAGACGTTCCGCGTACAGATAATGTTCGGATACAACGAGGAGAAATCGAGCTCGTGGACATCCTCGTGGAGTCCGACCTCCGGCGCGAAGATGAATCACCACGGTCGGCATCGTGAAGCACCTCTATCGATTTGTATTTCTCGTGGCGCCAGGAGTGCCACAGCACCAGAACCCCTCGCTTGTGGGCTTCACAAATCTGGATGGTGGTCAGAACGTTGCCAATCGAGGCCCAGGCTGTCTCCTGAATCGGCTTGCGCGACCGCGAGACGAGGTCGAGGACGCCGTCAATGTCTGGTAGTACGCGCCGTCGTCGACGGGATAGACGAGCATCTCGAAGTCCTCGCCGACAACCCGTGGGTCCATCCGGGTCTGCTTGCACTTGAGGTGGTGGTCGGCGACCGTCGCGGTCGGCTCGGTGATTTCGTTTCGCTCGTTTCGTTCGTTTCAAGTAACGAGCACCGGGATGTTGTACCCCTCGGCATAGGTCGCCAACCGGGCGAGGGTTCGAGCCTGGAGGGTTTTCGCGTGAGTTTCGCCGAGGGTATCGTCGATGCGGTACTGGGCGTCGACGGCCGGCGCAACGATCAGGGCAGGTGTGTGGGGCGACGTGTTCTCGTCACGACCTGGCGCCCCTCGACTGGCCGCCCGGGCGTCGGCGGTGGACGTCTGGATCGACTTGTTCACCGCTGACGGGAGATCACAGATGGAGCCGCAGTGCTGGTAGGCGGTAAATCCGCGTGCGACGTGAATTCGGTTGAGCAACCGTTGACTGAGCGCGATCTGAGCGAGTGTCGTCGTTGTCGCGTGGCCGTTTGCGTCGACCCAGAAGGCGGGGCCATCGTGCAGGAGGAGGTGGCCGAACACGAGCGACTGCAGGATTGGGACGCCGCGACCTCCCTCGACGTCGAGCAGGGTGATGCCGTCGCCGAGTGACGGCAACAGTATCTCGTTCGTAGCCGGATCGGCCTGGTCAGCGAGGGACCGATTGCGGTCTGCGCCCCGAGTTGGCTGGTCCACCGCCAATCGGTTCGACGTTGAGTGTTCTCCCATACTCGACTCTCACGACAAAGCCGAACGACTTGATGAACTCCATCCAGATCGGATGCCGGTCGTCTTCCCGCAGGACGCGGAATCCGACTGGCTCGCCACAGATCCGGACACCTGCAAGGACCTGTGCCAGCCGTATCCGAAGGACGATATAGACGCTTACGAGATCTCGACGCGAGTCAACAACCCCGGCAACGACGATCCACAGGTCATAGAGCCACTGGACCACGAGCAATCGGGCCTCGGGGGGTTCAGTTCGGGATAGCTGAGCAGGGTCACGGTCACTGCATCGTCGATGCAGCTGCTGAATCGACGAGCGAGTACTCTCGATCCCAGATAATACCTTCTGCTTTGAGGAGGTCTTCGAGCTACTCACGCTCGGTCTTGTCCAATTGTGCCTTCCGCTGAGAGAGAATCACGTACTATGCGACAATGACCCATCTGTTATCAGGCTAGCAACCATCCTGATCATCTGATTCCGTGTCAGATGGCCATTTTGGGCCCTCTGGGCGGGGGATCTCCTCTACCAACCTCTTCTCAAACTTCGAAGCTCTCCAGGCTATGACGTTCTCCTTCCGCTGGACGTACTTTTCGTCGGTATCCAACCAGCGGGCAATATCCTCGTAACTGTGACCAGCACAGAGCAGCACCATTAATGCGAAATCGAAGCGATCGAGATTGCTCTCGTTCGCATCGGCATCAATCCGGTCGAAGAACGCGTTTGAGGCATCACCGACGAACTCCATCAGTAACTCATACAGCTCCTCGTCATCAAATCCATCAAACATGAATCCCTCCGTGATGTTGTTCCCAGGGTCACTTTCTTCGGTATTCCAGCGAATCTCTTCGAGGGCCGCTCTTTCACAGTCGTGAAGTCTCGACAGGCGCTCTGGAGACTCCTGTTCCCATGTGGTGATGGTGTCGGCCACAGCCTCAGATTGAGCGTGTTCGATATAGGGATCACACCCTCGCTTAGCGATGACTGACTCGATGTTCTTTCCCGAGATCGTCAGTAGCACGGACGCACATCGATCAGTCTGCTCGAGAATTTGTGCGACTTCACGATGCGATTCGAGTTCGTCAAGGCCTGCCCGTTTCTGCGCGTCGTGGACGAGGTTGTTTCTGCGCTCTTTGACCTCGACAAGCAACCCGTGGTCACCCCCGGTCAGTATTTGGATATCACAGAGTTTCTCTAACCGCTTCGCGTGCCCCATACTCCGAACGTGCTCTGTGATGCTGTCGAGACGCGCTTCCTCGCGAAAGAGTTCGTTGAGGACCGTTTCTGTCGTCAGCTCTTCGATGAGTGCCGAGGCAAGGAGTAGATACGAAAAGAATGACCGCTCAACTTCGCTGTCGATCTCGTCGGTGGAACGGAGTTTTTCAGCGATTTCAGCACGCTGTTCGAGATAATACTCAAGAACGTTATCTGAGTGCCCGACGAGAGAGTTTTGGCGTTCTACGTATGCAACTTGGAGCAGTAATTCCTTATCGAAAAGGGTGCTCTCACTCAGCTCTTGGCACTTCTGGAGCGAATTTGTGGGGAGATGGCGAGTCAAATAATCGATGTCGTCGTAGACGAGCGGCGTATTCGTCGGGCAATTGTCTACGATTGACTGAAAGTCGTCGTTGTCAGCGAGCTCGTTGAGTGCAGCACGTATCTCGTTGACGCCAAGTTCTCGGACATCTTCTGACAGGTCTGAGTTTTCACCGACCGGAACAACGCGGTAAGACGCATCTCCAACGATGACTACCGGCCCTTCCAGATCGAGAACCTGATATTCCCCGATAGGGCTCAGAGAGACTGTTGCTGAGTCTATTGCGAACGATAAGTCGAGATCAGTATCGTCGCCCACGCGTCAAAAACTGCAAAGGGCTCTATTCGACCTGAGCTTCGTACTCGTCCCAAAGCGTGTCGATGTCCGTGCCGGTCTCCTCAGAGATATGGCGCAGCAACTGCGCCCTGTTCTCGAACCGACGGAGCTGGCCCTTTGCGCTCATAGTAGGACATAATCGCTCCTGCAGTAATAAATCACGGGGGTACATTTTTTCCGCTCAACAAAACACGACCTATCAGTTTCTTAATCACCCTGATCAGCGAGTGTGGATGGTGGTTGGTCGATGGCTGTGTATTCCCGATCTCGGCTGGATCCGTCTGCTTCGCGGAGGTTGTATTGAGCCATCTTTGATAGATACGCCCGAACGGTTCGCTTGGTTCGTGGATTATCGACTGCCTCGGAATAACGCTCGTGGATTTCGCTCGGTCCGACCGGGCCGTGTTCGCGAACGATGTCGTAAACGACGCGCTGGTGCGGCGTGACCGATTCGAGGCTCTTTCTAATGGGCACTGATTTGCTATTGATCTCCTGAGACGGTGCCTGAGTCGTCTGAAAGTGACTGATTCTGTAATCGACCAGCAGGATAGTACCGACCCTCGTCTTTGCTGTAGAGGTAGGTCTGGATCGGTCTGAGTGTGTTTGATTTTCGTCCGAAGAAAAAGGCGAGCCCTGTAGGGCCGGCCATGAAGAGATGAATAGTCGATGTTTTGGGCAGTTCTTTAACCGCGTTTCGTACCTTGGTACGGAAAACATCTGCAGCATGGGCTGCCTGTGCCGGGGACAATTCCACATCAGGCCCGTCCTCTGGTATCAATCTGAGCACACCATTGAAATCCGGAAGCTCGTTATGCATCTGGTCTACCTCTGGTTGCACGTCGGCAGCGATGTTGACGAGAACAGCAAGCTCGGATCCGTGATTCGGTTGTCGCTGAAGATCACCTTCTAACCCGCTTTCCTCTTCGTCGATATCGAGCGTCCATTCGGTCATTCCGGTGGGCCCAGTGGGTTGCATCCACGTTGCTTGGATACGACGTGTGGTTGGGAGATAGTAACCGGCTGCGAACGCAGCGGGAAGATGCGTTCGGCCACGGAAGCGGAGGGGGCGGCCCGATGCGTTTTGAATGAGACTGTCCGCCACCGTGGTTAAAGCTGGGAGTAGACGCTGGTTCCATACTTCTTGGGATGGTGGGCCATGTTCGAAAGATCTTGACCAGTCGATAGCAATCGCGGGATCGATGTCGTGAGCGGGCGAATCGTAGGTGTCAAGTGAACATTCGAGAGGCTCACCGTCCGGCAAATACCCATCTATCCGCTCGATCCGCTCTGATAACACTCCATCAATGATATCTGTTGCTTTGTCAGACGTGGTCGCCTCTAGGGGGAGCATTTTCCAGGCGGAAAAGCCGTGGAGGATCGGAGCTTCGTTAAGGATCGATTTCGCTTCTCCAACGCTGATATCGGGACATGGCACAACAACCACGAAAAACTCGTCATCACTGTCCCATCGCTTGTTGAATCCCGGCAACTCGTCGTTAAGAATGATGTCGGAGTCGGATACGCCCTCACTGACGAGCGCAATACCACTGGCAGTTTCCGGGTTCTCCAACTGGTCGATAATCTCATCTCTGAGTGGCTCCGGCTTCAAATCGAAGATATCCCGCCAAATCGGCACCCCGTGTCGCTCCAGTTCCGTTTGCAGGAAGTTGGCGACGTCCGTCTGTTCGTGCTTATAGCTGAGAAATACACGGCCAGTTGGGTTAGTCATGTATCGTCACCGACGTTGAGAGTTGTAGCCGCATCTGGGTTGTCAATCCGTTCTAACTGCTCGTATTCCTTACTATCGTGGAACAGATAGGCGTTGATCGTGAACTGACCGTCTTCGTCCTGACCAACGATGAAGAGGAGCGGATGGGGACAGTCGTAGCCATCGTCGTCGGCGATTTCATTCATCGCAGTCCGATCGTCCCGACTGAGATCGGGTGAAGCGCCGGGATGGTAGTGCCATTCTCCGAGATAGTCGATGCCGATGCTCTCCCTAGCGTCTTTGAGCCACTCCTCGACTTTGTCGGTTCCGCGGAGGAATCGAGTTGGTTCTTGAATAGAGTCCTGTGGTGGGTCTCGGGCATTAACCACCAGTGCTGGTCCATCGAGACGGTCGGTTCCAGCCAGAATACCGCCCGTTTCACAGGGATGTTCTTTCCGACAGCGCTCATACATCGCTTCAAGACACGTGGCCGGAATCTGTACGGTGATTGGTGATTCCGGTGCTCGCCATATTGTTCCATCCTGGAAGGGGGGTGTGGCCTGTGAAATGGTCGGCAGTTCGTCGCCACTACCGGTCTCGAGTACGGTGAAGTGATTCTCGCGCAGACTCAATGCCGTCGCCTGATCAAGAAGTCGTGTCACTGTCCCTGCCCACGTCATCACCCGGTCCGTTCGGATAACTGATGCTGGGTGCCAGCACCCGACTCGCTCGGGGATGGCATCCTCATCTTCGTCCCATTCGATCTGTTCTTGTAACCGCCATGGATCGAACGCCTCGTTGTAATCGCTGTACGGAAAGGTATGTGAGTAAGCTGTGAAGCAGAACAACCGATTCGCTCGCCGACCCATAGCCGCAGAGCAAAACACGACCGGCTGATTCCATCTAATCGCATCAAGAGCGCGACGAACTCCCCGTGACGCGGTACAGTCAATTACTACCTCCGCTTCTCTGATTGGCTCCGGCAGCTCACCGCTCGGTGGAAAGGCGCTATCCACATCAAAGACGTGGGCGTACGGTGCAATTGATTCAAGCCGGTCCGCGATTGCTGTCGCCTTGTTTCGCCCCACATTATCGATTGTTAGTGTGTGGCGAGCCACGTTGCCGATCTCATACGTGTCGTTGTCGACGATGGTAAGCTGCTGACAGCCGGCTCGAACGAGATTCTCGGCAACCATACTGCCGAGCGCTCCCGCTCCGATGAGCACGATATTTCGATCCAGAAACCACTCCGTCATATGTCCGCGTCTGGTGAGCTGCTCATGCGACCAGTTGTCCGAGTCCAGCCACCGAATCTGTTCCTCTCCTGCTTCCCGCCGTTCGGCTATCTCAGGCCCCTTTCCAGTATCTCGAAATCCGCCGGAAAGGTCATTCGGATCTTTGAACTCTTGGATCTCGATTGGTTGCCAATAGATCATCTCGGGATTGCCGTCGACCGTTGCTGGGATGGGGAACCCGATTAGAAGAATCTTGACCGGTTCATCGTCCAACACGGGCTTGATATTCGCCCGTAGTTCGTACGGGTCAGTCTCGGTACCATCGAAAAATACGCCTAACTCTTCCCACGTCTCCGGGGCCTCCCACGGGGGTTCAATCGGCAACTCTTCTAACAATGCCCACGCTCCGGAAACAGAGTCATCAGGATTCGAATCGATGTATCCGCCCCATTGTGGCTGATAGACGACTTCATCGTCGTTGTCTTTGAACGTACCAGTCGCGTATGTCTCCTCAGCAGTTGGCAACGAGCGGAGGTCGACTGTCCCCCACTGTCCATACATTGTCCTCCAGTCTGAGAACGACTCCTGCGTCTCGTTGAATGCGATGGTCGTGGCCGAAGCCGAGTTTGTATCGAAGGCTGGGATTTCAAACGGTTCGTCTGGTTTCCGGAGTTCCCCTTTCGCAGCATTACTTAACCACCGCAATGCTCGGTCCATATGCCAACAGAGTCGATCACGGCTTGTGCTGGGTTCGCCGGTGGCTCCCGTTTGACTGAGGGTGTGTCCATACCGAGCAACACAGATATCGCCTCGTCGCCACGGAGTATCGTCGCTCCCAGCAACGTTCAGCTTCTGGTGGGGGAATGTGGCGGTAATGGTGTTCTCTTCTTGATCCGCAGGGTAGATCCCAATTGAACCGGCGGGGTACGTATCCTGTAGATGGAGATACCAGTCCGTCTCGCGTGGCACGTCTGGATGGGGTTCTAAGTCGTCTGGACAAAGCCTGATCTTGACAATCCACCGTCCGTTGCTGTCGTGTCGATATGGGTCTTTGAGGACGGTGACTCCATCCTGTTCGGCGATGGCTGCGACGGCTTCTGTAATTTCGTGGGGAGGCATTTATGACGTCAGCTGTCCGACACGGCGAACTGGTGGTCAGATGGATCCTCTACCTGTGAGGACGACCCTACTGACATGGCTTTCTCCCCTCCGTCGTCAGAATCGTCGTCGCTTCCGAAGGGAGGGAATTTTTCACCGAAGAGCTGGTACCAGTAATCCCTCGATGTTTCTTTGTCCTCCTCATCCAGTGCTGTCCGCGCGAGTTCTGCGGCATCCTCTGCCTCATCGTAGAACGCCGCGAAATCTTTCCCGTCGATTTGTTTGAGGACGTCATTCTCGGAGGTTCTCGGGAGACCGTGAGCAGGCAGGGTAGGGGCTTCCTCAGCCATTGCTTCGGTCTTGAACTGCCGTGTGAGTTCTTCGAGCGTCCTTGTCACGCCCTCGGCGACGCTGTCGATATCATCAGGACAGCACTGGCCAACGATGTGCTCGAGGGGATAGCTCGTCGGTCCTTCGACGTCAGGTGTCTTCGTTCGCCGCCACCATTTGATGGCCTTGACGACGTTCACGTAGTGGCCATCCGTGATATCGTTCTTATTAACGGTGAAGGCGATAGCCGCGAGGGGATGGGTATTCTCCCACTCGTTCTCATCTCGATGTGGAATCTTGAGCGGTTCGTCCTTCCACTCGTCGTCACCATCTGCCGACATATTGAGGGCCTCTGCCACGGTCGAAAGGTCGTCCGGACTCAGGGCTGTTCCCACGTCCAATGAACCCAGTGATTTGACGGCTTCACGTGTTGCCTCGCTCGGTGCCGCTGTCAAGACGAGATCAATCTCCACCTTCTCTTCCTCGATTTTGTAGGAGTGGGCATTCGGCTCCCACTGTCCCTCATAGTGTTCATTCAGGAACGGCTCGCATTTCTCCAGCGCTGCGTGGGTATCAAGGTCACTGCTGAGATCAGAGACAAAGACGACGTCAACGTCGGATTCCTCGTCTTCCTGCGGTCTGAGTGCCGTCCACCGACGATAGCTCCCCTGTAGAAAGTCTGCAACGTAGAACTCGTTAATGTCATCGTCATTCTGCAAGTGATCGCGGAGGGTTTCGTGGCCCCCCTTGTAGGCATCATTGTGCTCATCCTGCGGGCGGATGTCTGACAGGAAGGTCTCGAACAGTGTGGGGAGTGTGGTCATAGTGTATCGATGTTCTGGAATGCTTTAAGTGGTTGTTGCGGCAGGCGGTGACTCAATGATTGCGTATTCTCGATCCCGGCTCGTGCCCTCGGCCTCGAGGAGGTTGTACTGGGCCATCTTCGAGAGATAGGACCGGACTGTCCGTTTCGTCCGCGGGTCGTCGACCTCGTCCGTATAGTGGTCGTGAATCTCGCTCGGGCCGAGTGGCCGTGCTCGCGAACGGTATCGTAGACGACCCGCTGATGTGGAGTGAGTGAATCGATGCTCTTCTGCTTGATTTGGGCCCGGGCATCCTTGGTGGCGTTCAGGAGAATGTCGTCGGTGATGCGCTCGTGGTTCTCGCGATCTGCCTTGTCGGCGGCCGTTCGGAGGATGCCGATTGCGAGGCGGGCGTCGCCGGCGGCCACGTCGGCAATTCGGTAGAGCTGGTTGTCGGTGATGACGTCCTCGTCGAGCCTCCACTTCGCGCGAGCACTCAGGATGTCGTACAGCTGTTCGTCGTGGTACTTGTCCATCCGGACGTACTCGCTGGAGCGCAGCCGGCTCACGAGCGGTCGTCGACGCGACTGAACAGCTCCTCTTCCTTGTTCGCGATGCAGATGATTGCGAACTGCGGGAGGCTGTGGAGGTTGTAGATGACGCTGGGGTCCTCCAATTGGTCGACCTCGTCGAGGATGACGACCGTTCGCGGGCCATCGTGCTGCTGGAGGCGGTCGACGAGTTCATCGTGCGGCGTCGATTGCCGGTGGATGTCGATAGTGGCGCCGAGGTCGTCGAGGATCTGGTAGAGTGTCCGGAATCAGGTGTAGTTGCGCCAGCAGTTGACGTAGGTAGTCTCAACGTCGAGGACCTCTTCCCGGTAGTCGTTCGGTGACGAACTGTGAGATGCACGTTTTGCCGGCGCCGCTGGACGCCCGGTGACGATGGCTGTGTCGGCGGGTTCACCGTTCGCGATCGGCTTAAGAACGCAGCCTTCTCAACTGACTATCCCATCCAGCTTCGCCATCCCCACCGAAGGTGCCGACCACCCTTGCCGAAACGAAAGAAACGAGCGAAACGAATAGAACGAAGAGGATAGGTGAACGAGGTTGATGAATTGAACTATCCAAACGAACTGGTTGTCTCTGGCCGGTCTATGGCAGAAACGAACAAAACGAACGGAACGGAAGACGTGATTGAAACGCGTGAATTCACTTCAACGAGCGAAACGAACAGTTGGTTTTAACATCGTAGTAATCCTCTCACCGAGTGAAACACTCTCACTGAACGCACCGAACTAAACGACCATAACGAACGAAACGAACACAACGAGAGAAACGAAGATAATGACTGACACCAATACCGCACGAATCACGGTGGCGAATCAAAAGGGGGGCGCAGGGAAGACAACCGACGTCATCCATACTGGCGGCGCACTTGCCGCGAGAGGATACAACGTCCTCCTGGTCGATATCGACTACCATGGAGGGCTCACCTGCTCGCTTGGCTACAGCGACCTGTACTATGATACCGATCGGACCACGCTCTTCGACGTGCTTGACTTCGATCAGATGGAGTCGGTAAACGACATCATCGTCGAGCACGAAGAGTTCGATATTCTCCCCGCTAGTGAGAAGCTCGCGAACAATAAGAACATCCAGACGCTGCTCGAAGCGCCCAAGAGCCGAGAGCGACTGGGAATGACTCTCGACAAACTCGAGATGGACTACGACTACATCGTCGTCGATACTCCCCCGTCCCTCAATGTTCTCACCGATAATGCCCTCGTCGCGACGGGAAACGTTATCATTCCAGTCCTTCCCGAGAAGCTCAACGCCAATAGTCTCCGAATTTTTGCGAAACAGCTCCAGTCCCTCGAACCAGCCTACGGAGACGTCAACCGCCTCGCTATCGTCTGCAACCGGGTCGAACAGAACGCCGAACATCGAAGTACGATCGAGGAAATCCAGTCAGCCTACTCGCTGCCTGTCTTCGAGATCCCAAAGCGGACGGATCTCTCGCAATCGATCGGTGAAGGCGTATCGATATTCGGCTTCAGCAAGGAGAACAAGCGCGTCGAAGACGCCCGCGCGCTATTCAACGATATCGCCGATCTACTTGACGAGACCTTCGAGAAAACTCCGCCGACGGAGGTGGAAGCATGAGCGACGATTGGGGAAGCGCCTCGGGTATCGAAGGCAACTACGATGACGACGATGAAGCGGAGGAAACGAACGAGACGAGCGAGGTGACTGAGATGACTGAAACCAGTTCCTCGACTGGAACGCAGGAAACGACTTCACCGAACGAAACGAAGAAAACGAACAACACGAATATCAAGGAGGAGTGGAACGGCCGGACGATCTACATCCCGGATAGCATCCTCGACGACCTGGAGGATACGTACCTCGAATCCCAACTGAAACTCCGAAAAGCGGGTCGTAACGAGTTCAAGAAGAATCGACATTTCTACCCCCTCCTTGTGCAGTTCGGTCTTGAAGCGCTCTCAGACGCCGACGTCGACGACATCCAGGCTCGACTCTCCGACATCGCCGATGAATAACTTACGAACTCCTGAGTCATCAATTTTTAGCTCTGATCTTAGCTGTACTCCTATTGTCCTATTTCTGCCGTTGAATACCATTGAGTAGTTGTGAATGGGACGAGGGATTGCGAACTGACTAGGAACTCGCTAAAAGGGTATGAATGGAGGTAGTAATGACCGTGCTTGTTTCTTGGTCATGTAGGCTCGCAGCAAGTGCTCGTGAAAAATGGTGTGTTAGACACGCCGACGTCCACTGGTTCACCGGCAGGCTTAACCAACAATAGAGTCGAGAAGTTAACCAACAGCGAGTATGCAGGACGTACCTGACGACATCGAAGACCGGCTTGAGGAACTGACTCCCCGGCAACTGGACCAGGTCTCACGACTAGCTGAGCGACTGGCCGAGGATCAACGACGTGAACAAAGGATAGAGGAGAAAGAAGAACGAGACGATGAGGTACGGACGGATATTCGGGGAGACAATCTTCCGGACGGCGTCCCAGGTAAAGCGACTTTGACGAAGAAGAAAATCAACAGCAATGAGTACTGGTACTGGCAGTGGCGGGACGGGGAGAAGATTCGCTCACAATATAAGGGACCTGTTGACAGCAGCTGACGAATTATTGACCAGCGATTCTACGAATCGTTCGGTACAGAGAATCTACTGAACGGTTGTCCTACAACAAGAAGCGTGAAACGAATCGCAGTGCTGTGCTGAATACACCCTCTGTATCGGTCACGACACTTTTGACAGCGTTTGGTGAGGTTGGTGTGGACGTGCTGAATAGAGGCGCGAATCGGTCATCGATTCGGCATTCAATATGGGCAAATCGGGATTTTACACTCGATGGCAAAAGCCAAACATCCCTTCCCTGTACTATCAGTTAATGAGTGAGTCAAAAGACGCGAACACGAGGCCAAAAATATCAGTTGCAGTTGTAGACAAGACGCACGCGAACGAAATCCCCGACAATATTGACTCTGAACTATATACCACAACAAGGCCTGAGTCATCGTTGATTGAGTTTGTGGCTGACCCTGATGGGGAGTTGGCAGAGGCACTCAAGCGAAACGGATTCGACATCTGAGCTAATCTTCTCGCATACACACTTAGCAGCCAGTTCAGCGCCAATGAGACGGAATCAACGGGCCTCCGTAAGAGATTCAACCTCTATAGTCCGCACACGACATCTATCTGGTGCTGAGGGTTTCGACAGAGCCAGACTCCCCTACTCTTCTACGAGTTATTCGTCGTAGTATTCGTCGAAGAGCGCGGACACGCGTTGCTTGATCTCGTCTCGAATCTCTCGAACCTTTTCGACGGACTGGCCGTGCGGGTCGTCCAACGCCCAGTCGCGGACTTCGACGTCCGCGTCGAGTTCGAGCGTCGAACAGCCCATCGTCGCGACCACGTCGCACTCGTTCAGTTCCTCCGTCGAAACCTCTCGCGGTTCTCTGTCGGAGATATCGATATCAACCTCTCCCATCGCCTCGACGACTTCGGGATGGACCTCTTCGGCGGGATGCGTCCCACCCGTGAGAATTTCCACTTCGTCCTCTAGACCTCGTTCGGTGCGTTCCCGCTCTGCGAACGCCGCGGACATCTGACTTCGACCGGCGTTCTGGACACACACGAAACCGAACTTCACGCTAGGATCACCATACTGGAGATAGCCGCAGATGCTCGTATAACAGTTCCTAACAGTGTTCTATAGCACTACATACCGATACATATGAAAAGGTGTTCAGACAAACATTCGAGCGTGAATCAACACGTCGAGATATCTATCTTGTCGTGGTTAATATCGCGGGATCCATCGAGTGCGACGAGAAGCGCCGTCGCGCGCTGCGTCGTCTGGTACTTCCGCCACTTTCCGTCCTTTCGTCGACGAAGAAAGCCGGCATCGGTCAGTTGAGAGAGCGCATGACTGATCGCGCTATCGCTCACGTCCAACAGTGGCGCGAACTCGCAGACGCACAGTTCCGAGTCGGCGGCGTGCAGGACCCTCACGATCTTGTAGCGCGTCTCGTTCGCGACCGCCGAGAGACCCTCGACGTCGGTTTCGATCACGCGTGACACTGAGTTGTCGATCTCTTCAAGTTCGCTGATTCGCTGTTCGAGGTCTTCATCCTGACAGCTCCCGAGTTCGTCTGACAGATAACGCCGGAGACGTTCGTTCGTGGCCATACTCTTAGTTGAGAATATTCCAAAATAACGCTTTGGGACGAAATTCGGTCTCTAAGGTGTTCGAGGGCGGGAAGAAGCCGATACTGTTCCCTCACAGGCAGGCTACCAAAGGACTTATTTCACTCTTCTCTCAAATGAATAGCGTCGGACGTTGTCGTGACGAATCGGTCGATGCCACCGTAACCCGGTGTGTCGGCCACTCGCGGGGCGGAGACGTCACCGTACGACGCTCAAAGAAGAATTCAAACATGATCGAGGTAACCATCTTCGAATCGGCGATGTGCTGTTCAACCGGGGTCTGCGGACCCGACCCGGACGAGGAACTCGTCGCCATCACGAGGGCCGTCGACAAGCTAGACGAGGAGTACGACGACGTGGAGGTCACGCGAGCAAGTCTTTCCCAGAATATCGACGCGTTCTTGGAGCACCAGGAGATCTACGACACCGTTCAATCGGAGGGACCGTCGATTCTCCCGATCACGGTCGTCGACGACGACGTGATCGCGAAGGGCGAGTACCCCAGTTACGAGATGCTCTCGGAAACGGTTGAGAGTAACTCCCCAACGAAGGTGCAGCGATGACAGTGACGCCCGCGCGCGAAATCGTCGAACCCAGCGGCGAGGACACCGAGTTCGTCTTCTTCAGCGGGAAGGGCGGCGTCGGCAAGAGCACGGTGAGTTGCGCCACCGCGCAGTGGCTCGCCGAAAGCGGCCGGGACACACTCTTGGTCACGACCGACCCCGCTCCCAATCTCTCGGACATCTTCGGTCAGTCCATCGGTCACTCGGTCACTTCAATCGGCGACGTCGAGAACCTCTCGGCCATCGAGATCGACCCGGACAAAGCCGCCGAAGAGTACCGTCAGCGGACGCTCGAACCGATGCGCCAACTGCTCGACGACGAGCAACTAGAGACCGTCGAAGAGCAACTCGACAGTCCGTGTGTCGAGGAGATAGCCGCCTTCGACAAGTTCGTCGACTTCATGGACGAACCGGAGCACGACGTAGTCGTCTTCGACACCGCGCCGACCGGGCACACGATCCGTCTCATGGAGCTTCCGAGCGGGTGGTCCGAAGAACTGGACAGCGGACAGGCGACCTGTATCGGCCCCGCGGCGTCGATGCAGGAGCAGAAAGAGGACTACGAGGCCGCCGTCGACACGCTCTCCGACGACGAGCAGACGTCGTTCGTCTTCGTCGGGCGACCGGAGGAGGCGGCGATCGACGAGATCGAACGAAGCTCCGGCAATCTCGCCGACCTCGGTATCCAGACGAGTCTCGTCGTCGTCAACGGCTACCTCCCGGAATCGGTCTGCGAGGACCCCTTCTTCGAGAAGAAGCGCGCCGACGAACAGGAGGCGCTGGCCAGCGTCGAGGAACGGTTCGCCGACCAGCCCATCGCGACCTATCCCCTCCAACCCGGCGAGATCACAGGTACGGAACTGCTGGCCGACGTGGCCGACGTCCTCTACGAGGGGTCCGACCCGACGCTGACCGTCGACGAGGAACCCACAGATCCGTCCGGCGAGTCTCTCGATGCCGAGACGGACCGCGAAGAAGTCATGGAGCGACTCCGTCCGCAGTCGGACACGCGCTATCTCTTCTTCACGGGGAAGGGAGGCGTCGGCAAGAGCACGATGGCGGCCACGACGGCGACGACGCTCGCGAACGAGGGGTACGAGACGCTGGTCGTCACTACCGACCCGGCCTCGCACCTGCAGAACGTGTTCGGCACGGAAGTCGGTCACGACCCGACCGACGTCGGACTCGACGGCCTGCACGCCGCTCGAATCGATCAAGAGCGGGCGCTCGAAGAGTACAAGACGCAGATGCTCGAGCAGGTCGAGCAGTCGTTCGACGGCGACGCCGAAGACGTCGAGGCGGCCAAAGAACAGGTCAGAGAGGAACTGGAGTCGCCCTGCGCGGAGGAGATGGCGGCGCTGGAGAAGTTCGTCGGCTACTTCGACGTCGACGGCTACGACGTGATCGTCTTCGATACCGCGCCGACGGGTCACACGCTGCGACTGCTCGAACTCCCCTCCGACTGGAAGGGATTCATGGACCTCGGGTCGCTGACGAAGGAGGCCTCCGATTCGAGCGACAAGTACGACCGGGTCATCGAGACGATGCGCGACCCCGAGCGGAGTTCGTTCGTCTTCGTGATGTATCCGGAGTACACGCCGATGATGGAGGCGTGGCGCGCCTCGGAGGATCTGAGGAATCAGGTCGGCATCGAGACGTCGCTCGTCGCGGTCAACTACCTGCTCCCCGACGAGTACGGTAACAACGCGTTCTTCGAGAGCCGCCGCGAGCAGCAGCGCGACTACCTCGAGAAGATCGACGACCGCTTCGAGGTGCCGATGATGCTGGCACCGCTCCAGCGATCGGAGCCGACCGGACTGTCCGAACTCGAACAGCTCGGAACCGAGATACTGGGCGCACAAGACGATGACCGACCGATGCAGCCTGAAATCCAATGAGCCAACAGACCACCGACGTAGACGTCGACGCACGAGTGCGTTCGCTCGCCGATGCGATCCGCGAGTCCGAACAGTACCAGCAGTTCGCCGAGTCCCAATCGAGACTCCAGACGGACGAGGAAGCCCAACGACTACTGGAGCAGTTCCGGGCGAAACAGCAAGCGCTCCAGGAGAGCGGCTTCGACCAGGAGACGATGGCCGAACTGAAAGAGCTCAAACAGATGATGGCGGACAACGAGACGATCAGCGAGTACGAGCAGGCCGAGACGGCGTTTCTCGAGCTTCTCAACGAGACGAACGATGTGATCAGTGAGAAGATCGGCGAGGAGTTCGCTCGGTCGACGGGAGGTGGGTGCTGTTGAGCACTACTGAGTCCGACGTACTGTCCGAAGCGAAGCGACTCGGGGAGGCCCTCGAAACGGTCAAAGCGGACGGAGACGAAGAGGCGTTCTCGGCGCTCGTGACGCAGTGTAACGAAGAGCTCGGTAACAAACTCGGCGTCGATTACGGCGACATCTGCAGCAGTAGCGACTGCTGCTAGCTGACCGTTCACGCTTGGTTGATTTCTTCAGCCTGTAGATCCTGATCAAGCCTTCCGAGAATACCCCATGGTCGGAGATAGCTTCTATTCGTTGCAGACTGTGATACACGTATGGGTAACCAGTTCCTCGACTGGCAAACACAGCACAACGGAAATATTGTTCCAATCCTGAGTAAGATCAGTGATGGTGATCGGCGGGTCTGTATCGTTAAAACATCTGAAAAGGAAGGGGAGATAATTGTGGAGTCAGAATCAAGCTATTCTTCCAGCTATGGTCGTGTCGAGTTCGATCAAAAATCGGATCTAACTGGGAAACTTTCGTTCGTGGCTGAAGAGGAAGATATCTCTGGGGATGAGGAGATAAACCATGCCTACTTCGCGGAATAGCCTACTCCTGGAGATTGTTCTACGAAGTCACTGCCTCCTGACAGGCACCGGCAAGCGTGCTGAGTACAGAGCGCGAGTCGGTCACGGGCTTGGAACTCAGTACGAGAGAATCAAATCGCTCAGAACAGGTCGTATACTTATTCGTTGTAACTTGGAGAGGTGACGCTCTACTACGGTGCGGGGAAGGTGGTTACTTCTGCTGGCTCATAGCCAACGCTTCGGACGGTGTGTCCTGTTTCAGTGAAATGAGCTGTTGCCTGCTTATTAATCTCGTGTTGTGACTGCCCATTTTCATACTCAGTGGACCAATCACACTGTTCGCACTCCATCTTCATGGCTTGCAGAACCACCAGAAAACACACAGAGGTGGTGCCTGCAAATGCGGGGTTCCTTTGTCAGTACGCACACTCCGCTTTACAGGCTCCCTTCGGTAACTGACGCTTAGGGTATGTTGTCTATCGAAAGTAGGAGAGGGGCCAAGTGGCACCCACCGAGGCACAGGTGGTTGCCATCTCCCACTCAAATGTCACTCAGAATAGGCATTAAGCCATATATTCACCCAGTTACTCACCTGTGAGGACGTGAGTTACAAACGAAAGCCGCCAAACTTCGGTACGCACGTCTCTACTGAACGGCTATTTCACATTCATCTACTGTAGAAATAAGTAGAGAAACTACTCGTCGAGGAGCCGACTAGCGGTCTCACCGCGCTCTGAAGCGTCGATGTGCGAGTACGCCTCTTTTGTCACTGAGAGACTGGAGTGTCGAAGGATATCGGACGCTAGTCCTCGATCTTCCCGGAACAACGCATCCCCGAGGCCGCGACGAGCACCATGCAGCTTCGGCTTCTCACCGTCGACGTCGACGCCAGCGTCCTCAGCAATCCGCGCGAGAACTCGACGAGCACCGTGGGTCGTAATCGCCGGCGGAGCAATTTCGAGTTCGTGAAGAACCTCGTCGACGTCGCCGCCGTCGAGAAGCGTGTCGGCGTCGTCGCGGGCGTCACGGACCGCAGCGTACTTCGACGGCGCGTGCCCGGTTGGGAACACCGGCCACTCGTCGGTCGGAGGATTCTGCACACGCTTCCACTGCCGTATCGCCTCGCGAGCCTGTTCAAGCACGGAGACGTCCTCCCACGACTGGGATTTCCCCCAGACGCGGAACGTCCATGAGTCCGTATCGACCCGTTCCCAAGTGAGTCCCTGTCGGCCCGAGCGGTCGTCACCGCTTACACGGAAGACCTCTGCTCCTCGGACACCCGTGTACGCGAGGACGTGGATGAACGCGCGGTCTTGGACGGCCTGTGTCGCGTCGAGACCGTCTGCTTCGATTGCTTCGCACGCGCGGTCGTTCGTGTACTCGACGAGTTGCTGGCGAACTTCGGGCGTCCAGAACTGTTGCGTACGGTCTTCGTCGTCGCGGGGCAAGGGCTCGCGCGCGCGATCAGTGAGTGCCGGATTCTGCGAGAGAACGCCGTCGCGAACACAGTAGCCGAGAAATCCACTGACGACGTTATAGTACATCTGTGCCGTCGATGCCGCGATTCCGTCCGCCTCAACGCGCTGGTTGAGTCGGTCGGCATACCGGCGAAG
>NZ_AOIV01000033.1 GCF_000337095.1 Halogeometricum pallidum JCM 14848 | reverse complement strand
AGGTCTCGAGGTCGCGACGCTGAAGCCAGTCGGTGAACTGGTCGAGGACGGTTTCGGCGGTTTGGCGGTACTGGTCGGAGTCACCGCTGGAACGCAGGTAGCGGTCAACAGCTTGGGAGACCTCGGAGTCGTCGTCGGTCACGGAACTCTCCGTGAGACTGGAACGACGTTTCGTGGGCCGTAACCTCTGGATTCTGTTGGTGACATTGGATGGGATGAGGGTACAGCGTCGACCCCCTTAGTTCTACGTTCGTGTACTCATCTACACGTAAGTAGGTTCCTCGAAGTACGAGGTACCATAGAGAGCGACTCTACCTGTCGAATATGGCATTTCTGTGTACCGAGACGCACTGGTAAACTTCATGGTGATATATCGAATCGATTTCTGTGGCAGTCACCACAGTTTCGGAGGATGGTTCTATTCTGGCCCAGTTTCTCCACGAACTGACTTCGACTACGGTCGGTTACAAGTAGTTGGTCTTTTATTCGACCAGTATAGCGCCACATATCAAAAAGATAGAAGGAAAAACCATCCTTTGACAGTGATACCGCTCTAGATGGGTAGAATAAGGAAATATCGAGTCTCAATCAGGTGGTGGAAGCGTTGAGGAGACCAATTCAACGCATTCGCCAGCAGTCAACATCGGCGCGTAGTCCATCTCTTCACCGACAGCGGCTTTCAGCAGGAAGTCCGTGAGACGCCAGATATTGTGGAGGAGAACGGCAAACACGAAATAGAACAACCGTACTCGATAGTCCTTCGACGAGGTCTTCGCTAAGAAGTCGTTCTTGATCGATTTGTATTCGTTCTCGATCTGCCACCGAGAACTATACCGACGACACACTGCCTCCGCCTCGTCCGTGCTCACACGAAGATTCGTCGCGGATACGGCGGTTCCATCGCTCTTCGTCGAGGGGATGTAGAGGAACTGCATCGCGTGCGATCCCGTATTCAAATGTACGGTCGCTGACCCGACGGCGACATCGCGACCTTCTGCTTCTATCGCCCCAATTACTCGTTTCTCAGTCGCATGAACGCGCTTCGGGATGAGGTAGCTGACACCGAGGTTCGAGAGCGTCTTGGACGATTCACTCAACGACCTGCTCACTTCTCAAATTGGCTTAATTAGACAGTGCTGCTCCGACCGATGTCGGACTCTCTCCGATTCGAGTTGTTCCTCACGTTCGATCGGCTTCGGTATTTTCGGAGTATTTTCCGGGTCATGGTGCAGACCTATGTATCGATATCTGCCGAGACACTGTATAACGAGAAACACAGCTTGTTTCGCTTATATCGAAGTATTATTTTCACAATTTCGGCTCTCTCCGACCTGTTCCTGCGCTGCTCAATCTAACGTTACAATATTAGTATCGTAATGTAGGAAAAAAGAGCGCGAATCGGGTGGGATATCGAATACGAAATCGTGGCACTTCGTAACACAACTCTTATGCCGGAAATCCTCCTCAATTATCGTATGACCGACGCAGACTTGCCGAACCGGCCGATCAAAACGGCGGTCAGAGTGTTCGAGCTGATAAACGTAGTTCAGGGAGTAGAGGAGGCGACGTTCACGAATATATCGAAAGAGGTTGATATGGCTGAGAGCACGCTTCACGATTACCTGACGACGCTCGTTCACGTCGGCTATCTCTCGCGGAACGACCGAAAGTACACTCTCTCGCTTCAGTTCCTCGACCACGGTATCGCAGCCCGAGAGACTTTTTCGGTATATTCGAAGTCGAAGTCAACACTCAAGAACCTGGCCGACGAAAGTGGGGCGGCGGTGTGGCTGATGGTCGAGGAGAATGGAAAGGCGGTGTATCTATCCCAAGAGTTGGGAGAGGACTCGATCGAAACGCACGAGCGACTGGGGAAGCACGAATATATGCACTGCCTCGCGTCTGGGAAGGTGTTACTGGCCTTCTCGTCTGACAAACACGTGGAGGAGGTGGTCGACCAGCACGGTCTCCCAGAGAAGACCTCTGAGTCCATTACGACAATGGAGGAACTCCGAGCGGAACTCTCGGTGATCCGAGAACAGGGATACGCGGTGAATCACAACGAGGCGGCGAAGGGAACGTCAGCGGTGGCAGCACCCATCATCATCGACGAGTCTGTCGTCGGCGCCGTCGCAATCTCTGCACCGGTCACGCGCGTCGATAACGAATCGTTCCGGAACAAACTGATCGAACTGGTCTCGACCGGTTCGAACGAGATCGAACTCAAGATGACGTACGACTAATTCACACAGAATGCGCTCTCTCTGGGTACGTCACGAGCGTGTTAGTCATCGACGCGAATACGGAATCCCCCTCGTTCGGTCGCGAACAACTGGCAGTACAATCCAGTCTGCGATTCTGTTTCATTGGACGACGTGGTATTCCCGTCTCTTCCGGCAGGACGCACCTGAGAGACACACTCAATTAACGCATCATCCGCACCACTCGAACGATCAGTGTCCCAGCCACTGCACCGATAGCCGCAACGACGAACAGCGAACTCGAGAAAAAGAGGGCCACCGACCCGGCGAGTACGAGCGGACGGGGTAACTCCCCGGTGGGTACTCCGGCCATCGTCGCGGTCAACCCGACTACGGTACCGACTCCGGGAATCACTTGAGCGAGTGCCGCGCCGATGGCCGCACCTCCGGCCAAGAGCGGAAATATCGGCCCCCCTTTCCAGCCCGTCTCAAGCATCACACTCACCATGAGAATTTTCGCAAAGCCGGCCGCGAGTAACGCCCCCGCTCCGAGGGGGAGTCCACCGAAGAGGGATTCGACCGCTCCCTGCCCCGAGAACAGAATACCGGGTGCGACCGCGCCAGCACATCCCAACGTGAGGCCCCCTACCGTCGACCGCATGAGGCGATTGTTCTCCCCACCACGGGTCTGCAGTCGTCGACGTAATTCGAGATATAGTACGGAGACGAGGCCACCGACTGTCCCAAAGAGAACCGCCCCTATCAGACGCTGTGTCGGATCCGACGAACGGAATTCCGGGACGGCGTATCCGAAGCTCAATCCGCTCCCGGCGGCTACTTTGAGAGTCACGAGTCCAACCGCGATAGCAGCGATTCCCGGAACCCATCGCCACCATCGCGGGACGGGCGGGACGTCATCCCGTCCGACAGAGTGAGTGAGTGGCTCAGCCGACGGTGAGACGAGGGATTGGAGCGACGCGCTCGTCTCCGAGACTGTCGCGGTCCACGTGGTCCGAATCGCGGGTTTCAGCCTCGTGAGGGCGTGTGAACTCAGGCCGCCGCCGATCGCCATCAACGCGAGTTCGGGACCGAGACTCGCTCCGAAGACTAACGAAACCAGAGAGTTCACCGCTCCCTTTGAGATTTCGTCGCGACTGACGGTACGACCGTCGCGGATCTCCGACAGTAGCTCTTCGACGTTCCCCGGATGGTCACCAAGATGGATACGTCCCAGCCCTAGCGTAAGACCCCCGACGGTACAGACGAAAATCGTGTACAGGGGGTGTCCTGGAAATACGGTGATCGTCTCGGGAACCGTTTCCCATAGGAGAGACGTCAGCCAATAGAGGACACGAAGGAACGCGCCTGTCACGAATCCGACGACTGCAGCGAGACAGACTGCGACCAAGAGGACGCCGAAAAGATTCCGGATAGCGAGGGAGATAGTGATTCTTCGACAGTGGTGGTTCGATTCGTCTACCGTCATTCTCTACCTAGTTAAACGGTGCGACGGGGCTAATCAGTTCCGCTTCAGACTGGACATCCGAATCAGGTCTCGTCGTACAGACCAACTTTCACGACAGACACCGATGCGGTTGCCACGCGTACGTGAAGATCGAGTCATGCTAATCATGACGGGAATGTCTCTCACCCGTCGATTTCAATACTTGGGCTTTCGGGATCGACCAGCCGTGGACGAGCGCGCTAAATCGGGTTCCGATCACTGTTACGGCACATACCGCTGCAGCGGTTCCGTTCGAGCCGGTGGCGGTGAGAACAACCCAGTACGTGCTACCACCCAGCACCGCGCAGCTAGCGTAGAAGTCGTCGAGCAAGATGAATGGAGGGCGATCTAATAAGACGTCTGCGATGGCACCGCCACCTACGGCATTTATTGTCGCAATTGCGACGACACCGAAGACTGAAATGTCGGCCTGCGTTGCGACGATAGCGCCTGTCACGGTAAACGCGGTGAGTCCGACTGCATCCGAGAACAGTGTCAACGGATGGGTATCGGCCGAATCGAGTGCAGCGCTTATTCCGACAGCCAGCCCCACACCGAACAATCCGAGGCCGATCTCGATGGGTGAACTGAGCGCGAGCGGAATCCGGTTGACGAGGAGGTCGCGAGTCATTCCACCCGCGAACGCCGTCGCGAGGCCGACAACTGTGACCCCAAACAGGTCAAACTCCTCTCGTATTGCTTTGGTCGCGCCGACCAGTGCGAACGCGACGAGGCCGATCGTGTTCATCAGGTCGAACGGATCGACGAACAGTACTTCGACTAACTCTTGCGTCATTAGTTTACTTCAGAGCGGCGGTCCTGATGAGTACTTCGACTCGTCGCTGCCTGGTTAGCCGGTTTCAAGAAGCGAGGAGATTTCGCTCAGAGGGTCCGTTCTCTGCAGGAACACCTCAGATCGACCCACCCGGAAACTGGACCTCTCAGACACCGAGTTTCTGTAGGCCTGTAAGTCCCAATCGAGTACTCGAATGGCTAAACCGAGAGGAACTACGATAGGAGTTCGAGGACCGTCTTCGAGAGCGTCGAAACACCGATCAGCAGGCAGTCTTCGTCGATATCGAACGTCGGGGTGTGGTGACCGCTGGGATTGCCACCGCCGATGCCGATGTATGACGCGTTCCCACCGTTCGCCTTGACGACCCGCATGAGGTAAGTTACGTCCTCGCTGGCACCCGCGCTCCCACGTCGAACTACCGAGGACACACTGTCGATGCCGTTCGCGACCTCACTGACGAGTTCGACTAGTTCCTCATCGCTGTCCTCTCGAATCCCTGCTCCGACGAGCGCGATTTCCGCCTCGCATCCGTGCATCTCCGCCGCCGATTCAACGTACCGGCGGACCGAATCTCGCATGTACTCCATCGCATCGTTCGACTCTCCCCGGACCTCGATCGTCGCTGTCGCTCTGTCTGCGATCACGTTCGCGGGATTATCTGAACTGATCTCACCGACGTTGACTCGAGTGGCGCCATCGCTGTGGCGTGGAATACCGTACACGTTGCTCGCGGCGGTTACGAACGCTTGTACCGCGTTACTGCCCTGGTTCGGAGCCACCCCGGCGTGTGCCGATTCTCCGGAAAACGTGATCGCGAGACGGGAGAGCGCGAGCACCTCGTCGATACCGGATATCACAGTTCCTGTAGGGTGATCGAGTCCCACGTGCGTCCCGATGAGATAATCCACGTCGTCAACGTGCGGCCCCACGGCCATCGGTTTACCACCCCCGAGGAGTTCCTCGGAGGGCTGGAAGAATACCTTGAACGTACCCCGGAACTCACTTTCGGCGACGGTCCGAAGTGTTCCCAACCCGAACGCGACGTGTGCATCGTGGCCGCAGGCGTGCATGAACCCTTCATTCTTCGAGCGAAAGCACTCAGCGGCGGGTACGTGATCTCCGTCAGTCGACTCCCTAATCGGTAAGGCGTCGATATCGACTCGAAGCCCGACAGTCGGACCATCACCACGGTCTACGACCGCAACGGCTCCAGTTCGTCCGCCCTCAATTCGTTCCAGAATATCTGTCCGGTTAGTCTTGGATTCCGCTTTGTCGAACCACTCTGAGAGAACCCGTTCCTCCGGGACGCCTAACCGCTCATTGGTGTCCAGTGCGTCGGGACCGATGTGGATGTCGTCGACGCCGATATCTTCGAGTTCTTCGACGATTCGGACCGTCGTCCAGTACTCGCACCAACCCGGTTCGGGATACGCGTGGAATTCGCGCCGAAGGTCGATCAGATATTGTTCCGGTGGAAGCTGAATGTTTGTATTCATTATTGTTATCGGGTACGTATTCGTTCGTCACTCTGTTATCTCCGCTATTCGGCTTCTCCTTCGTCGGGGGGCTCAATCATATCGCGCTGCCACATCCATCGGGCCGCGAGTATCGTCCCGAATACGGAGACGACAATCACCGCATAGAGAGGATAGCTCGGGAGGAACGCTAGATATCCGAGTTCCAATAGCAGAGTCATAATCAACGCGAGTGTGAGCCCAATTCCCGCGACCTTCGGATAATCCCTCCCGAACTGAGCGAAGATGGCCCCGAAGACCGCCGGTACCAGGTACGACTCCAGTGCAGTTTTCGCCAAGTCGGGAAGCGCCCGAAAGACTGAGACGAGTGCGACCGCACCGATGCCGAGCATCACCGTGTTGACGAAGATTGATGCGGCAATCGCTACTGTCGAGATGATACTCGCTTGTGGCGTACCGGGTTCGACGTCGGTACTCTCTTGTGCCGCCGCGGCGCAGGGGAGTCGTAGATTCGAGATGTTACCCGAGAGGAAAGCCATGTACGTTCCAGGAATCCCCAAGACCGGATAGTACGACAGCGGTTCGACCACCCAGGCGCTCCCGAATGTGACTGCGACCGATGCAAACGCGGCGATTATCGCCTGCGTCGGAGGGATGATTCCGAAGATGACAAACAGCGCAACCGCCGGACCGAACGAGAGTGCGACCGCGAGAAGGCTCGTTCTCCGTCCCCATTTGTTGATGTAGGGAATGAAGCGGTCCTCGTACACGTCGTCGTTACCCGTAGTTCCAGACATGTCACCACCAGCTCCCGACAGTGAGTTGGAGTGCGGTTCCCACTACGAGGCCGACTAACATCGCTCCCCCGAGTGCCCACTCTCTGATCCACTGAATGTCTCGACTGTCTGCAAGACGTAGCAACGCGAGCATCACCAGTCCCCCGACTGCGATAGAACCGGTTTCAGGGGTACCGGCCGTGGCTTCACCGCTCAAGAAGTACGCGAACGCGCCGAGCATCGCCGCTGAACTGATGATCGGTATCAGTTTTTCATTCCCGTTGCTTATCTTCTCTCTCGCTTTCTCCATGTGTCGAGTGCCGAATGCCGCCACAAGCAACCACCCTGTGCCGCCGAGGGTCATGGCCCAAACCGCCGTCGCGTACGCCCTCTGGGAGATATTTGGATCTCCTAAGCTATATCCGAACTGACTAACGCCTAATTCGGCGGCGGGTAATTCGAACGCTACCGATCCGATTACCGAGAGACGCATCCACGCGACAGGACCGCCAATGGTCGCAATTAGTGCCAACATGCCGGCCAGGACTGCGACAGACGGACCGAGGGCCGATATCACCCCTGTCTTGAATCCCGATCTTAGACGGTCCTCCGACAGTCCCATCTCCTTCCCGTCTCTCCACGCGCGCCGGAGAAAGATGGCCGCTTGCGACAGCACTACCATGACTACCGGTAGCGTCGATATCCACAACCATCGACTGTTGGCGACATCCATGTACGCAGGTACTGCCGTTACCAGCCTGTGCCAGATCATAGCAAATGACTATTCTCACGAATAAACATATATAACTGTCGGTCGCGTGTGTTCTCCGTATTCGGGGGAACTCGCTGCTCGCTGGTAAATGATACGAAGGATCGGAGTCGTTCAGTGCTCCAATTAACTCACCGTTGGCTCGGTAATCGCGTTACCGACCGCCCGCAGCACCACTCCTCCTGAGTCGCAGACTCACGCTCGGCGTAGCCGTGCGTGTATGAAGTGAGGTCCCGAGTTGGATTGATGATCGAGCGACCAACTACGTCTCGGTCAATCTCTCGCGGACGTTCGGAGTGAGAACGGTCCACTCATCAATTCGGGTTCCTGGATTGGAGAACACTGCGACGAACTCACTGATGGGTGTGTCGCCCAGTCTCTCCGAGTATCATTGTTCAGCAATACTCCGAGAGAACCGTCAACCGCTCTCTAGCTCTCCGATTCGGAGACCAAAGCGGACTCGATTTCGCTCACCACCGATTGCAACCGCTTCGCGGTCACTTCGTCATCCGGAAGACGGTACGGGGGGCCCGATATGTCGAGCGTACCGAACACACCACCGTCGGGTTCGTTGATAACGACGGCGATGGCCCTAAGCCCCTCAAGTTCCTCTTGTTTGTTCACCGCGTATCCTTGCTCCTGAATGGTCTTGAGTTCGGTGCGGAGATCTCCTCTATCCGTTATCGTGTTGTCAGTGTGTGCAGTTAGCTCGCGGCACTCGAGAAATCTCTCAAGTTTCGCGTCCGAGAACTCTGCCAGCGCTGCCTTCCCACAGGCTGAACTGTGGAGGTCGAAGTACCGTCCCACCTGGAACCCCTCGTCTGATGGCGCGGTCGTCTCGTCAAATACGATAACCATTCGGTTGTTCTCCTCGATAGCGAAGTTGACCTCTTCACCCACTCGATTCGCTAGCTCCCAGGCTTTCTCCTTCACGAGTTGGTAGCGGTCGTCTCGCCAACGAGCCTTCTCCCCGAGATGGAACAACTTCATTCCGAGTTTGTACTCTTGATCCTCACGGATCACGTATTCCATCTGCTGTAGCGTTTGCAAGTGGGTGTGCAGCGTGCTAACTGGAATTCCGGTGTACTCTGCTATCTCCGTCAGAGATGCGCTATCTAAGTCACAGATCGCTTCGAGCGTCAGGAGCGATGTCTCGGACGTTTTTCGCGATTCTTTCCCCATAGTGGGAAATATCTACGGTGAGATAATAAAACCCCTCTCCCTCGGCAACCGACGAACGACTGTAGATAATTCTGTTCTCACAGAAAGGTATTTATAACTGGGTGAGCCACACTTTTCTGTGCCCTTACGTAAGCCACCACTCTATCAGGCACATCTGGATGCCGGAGCCGAGTTCACCGACTTCGGCGGTTGGGAGATGCCTGTAAAATTCGACGGAATTAGCACAGAACACGCTGCCGTCCGCAACTCCGCCGGAATCTTCGATGTAAGCCACATGAGTGAAGTCGAAATCAGCGGGGCCGACGGAGCGGAGCTGATGAATCGTCTCACCAGTAACGACGTCAGAGAGCTTGGTGGGGGTGACGCACAGTACGCCTGCATCCTAAACGAAGACGGGGTGATCATAGACGACACTGTCGTCTATAGATATCCGGACAAAGAGGCGTATCTATTCGTTCCGAACGCCGGGCACGGAACGCAGATGGCTGACCGGTGGTCAGAACATGCCCACCGACTCGGGCTTCAGGTCAGTGTCGAAAACAGGACCGAAGAGTTGGGTCTGGTCGCCGTACAGGGGCCGGATGCCATCGAAATCGTCGACAACAGATCAGCAGACTCGATTACGAGCCTCGGCCGATTTTCGATGGTACGAACCACCGTTGACGGAGTCGACTGCTTAGTTGCGAGGACCGGCTACACCGGGGAGGACGGCGTCGAGATCTTCTTCGACGTAGACGACTCCAAGCCGATGTGGGATGCCTTCGGCAACGTACAGCGATGCGGTCTGGGCTCTCGTGATACGCTCCGGCTCGAGGCTGGACTACTACTCTCGGGGCAGGACTTCGATCCCGAAACCGAACCGCGAACGCCCCTCGAGGCGAAGCTCGGGTTCGTCGTCGACCTCTCGAAACCGAGTTTCATCGGTCAGGATGCACTGGAGGCTCTCGAAGAGGATGGAGTCGACGAAGCGCTTGTGGGCCTCCATCTGAACGAACGCGGAATACCACGTAACGGATACGAGGTGACGTTCGGAGATGAGTCCATCGGGCACGTCACGAGCGGAACCATGAGTCCGACACTGAGTGAACCGATCGCCCTCGCCTACGTCGACGCCGACAAGGCAGAAGAGGGACAGTCAGTCGAAGTCACGATACGAGACAACTCGATACCGGCGACGGTCGTGGATCACCGGTTCCTGAACACGCTTTCAGACGACGAGTAATTCACCATGACATTCGAGATTCCAGACGATCGACGGTACGCAGAATCGCACGAGTGGGCAAAGAAGACGGACGCCGAAGGTGTCGTCAGAATCGGCATCACAGACTTCGCCCAAGACGAACTCGGAGACATCGTCTTTGCCGAACTTCCCGAAGTTGGAGACGAACTTAGTGAAGGAGACGAGTTCGGGGTCATCGAGAGCATCAAGGCCGTTTCGGACATCTATTCGCCAGTCACGGGAACGGTCGAGGACGTCAACGGGGAAATCATCGATCAACCCGAACTCATCAACGACGATCCCCACGAGTCCGGGTGGCTGGTGGCTGTCGAGACGGAGTCCGGTATCGATCATCTGCTAACCGCCAGCGAGTACGAAGAACACATCTAACACGATGCAAGATAGTCTCGAGATAGACGATTCACAAGCCACGCGCGACCGTTCGAACGACCGCGGGAGTCCGTTCGCCCCCCACGACGAAGAGGACGTCCGTCTGATGCTGGACGCGGTCGGAGCGACGGACGTCGAGGAGCTATTCGATATCCCGGACTCCGTTCGGTTCGACGGCGAGTTCGGTATCGAGGCATCGTCAGAACAGGCGGTGATGCAGCGGCTTCATCGCGTCCTTGGAACGAACGACGACGTTACCGAGTTCCTGGGTCGGGGTCACTACTCCCATTATGTTCCATCCGTCGTCGATCATCTCTCACTCCGCTCGGAGTTCATCACCTCGTACACGCAGTATCAGCCGGAGGTCTCTCAAGGATTTCTTCAGGTACTGTTCGAGTTCCAGTCGCTGGTTTCGGAGCTGACTGGAATGGACGTGGCGAACTGTTCGATGTACGACGCCGCAACGGCCCTCGGAGAGGCCGCCACGCTCGCTGACAGAGTCCGCGAAGCGGACGGATCGGTGGTCCTCGTGCCTGATTATCTTCGGTCCGAGCGCCGAGATGTCCTTGAGAACTACACGGATGGCTCGGACCTGTCGATTCGAGAACTCCCGACCGAGGGAGGGATGGTTCGACCCGAGACGCTCCGCTCGTACCTCGACGACGACGTCCTCCTCGTGTACGTCGAAAACCCCACCTCAGAAGGGGTGATCGAAGAGCACCTGACGGAGATCGGTTCGATAGTGAACGAGGAGAGTTCGCTGCTCTGCGTCGGCTCCGACCTGGTTGCGTTGTCGCTCCTCCAAAACCCGGGGCAGTTCGGCGCCGATATCGTCGTCGGAAACGCCGGCGTGCTCGGACTTCCGAACGTCTACGGGATGAGTATCGGAATCTTCGCCTGTCGGGACGATTTCCTTCGACAGATCCCGGGTCGGTTAGTCGGTGCCTCCAGAGATAGTGCAGGCGACCGAACGTACACGTTGACTCTCCAGACTCGCGAACAGCACATTCGTCGAGAGCGAGCGACGAGTAACATCTGCAGTAACCAAGCCTGGGTCGCCCTTCGGACGGCGATTCACGCCACGTACTTGGGCCCTGACGGACTCACCGAATTAGCAGATAGATGCACACGTCTCCCAGCGCGCGTCGCCGCGGAACTGGATGAGATCAATGGGGTTTCGGCCCCTGTGAACGACGCCTACCACTTCAGAGAGTTCACCGTAGCAGTCGAACGAGACGCCTCGGAGGTCGTTTCGGACTTGGTGGGCGAGGGGTTCGCAGTCCACGAACGGGACGACCAGACGCTACAGGTCTGTGTGACTGAGACGAACGAGCACCGGATCGACGACTTCATCGAGAGCTTCCGAGAGGTGATGGAATAATGCAACAACATCGACAGGCGAAGTGGAACGACACGGCATCCGAAGGTCACGAACCGCTGCTGTCGGAGAAAGACACCACTCGATACGAGCCGACCGATACGCATCTCCCCGACGAACTGACTCGTGAGGGCGTTGAATTGCCGTCCCTCTCCGAGCCCGAACTCGTTCGCCACTACACGAGGCTCTCTCAGATGAACTACGGAATCGACAGCGGTCCGTATCCCCTCGGTTCCTGTACGATGAAGTACAACCCAAAGTTCACCGAGGACCTCGCCGCGCTACCGTCGGCCACGGTCCATCCGGATCGGCCGTCGAAGTCGGCTCAGGGCACGTTACAGATATACTACGAACTACAGGATTACCTCGGTCGAATCGGCGGAATGGACGCGGTGACGCTTCAGCCACCCGCGGGTGCGGCCGGTGAGCTAACGGGAATTCTGATCGCGAAAGCGTTCCACGAGTATAACGGGGAAGCGGACCCGCGGGATGAGATTATCGTTCCGTCCAGCGCTCACGGGACGAACTTCGCTAGCGCTGCGATGGCCGGGTACGACATCGTCGAACTCCCGGCCGACGACGACGGTCGAGTCGACCTCGACGTTCTGTCCGCAGCGGTGGGTGACTCGACCGCCGCGTTGATGCTGACGAATCCGAACACGCTCGGGTTGTTTGAACGAGACATCGAAGACATCGCCGAGATCGTACACGACGCTGGTGGACTGCTGTACTACGACGGAGCCAACCTGAACGCACTGCTCGGTCGCGCTCGCCCTGGCGATATGGGATTCGACATCATGCACTACAACGTCCACAAGACGTTCGCGACGCCGCACGGTGGAGGCGGTCCGGGTGCTGGGCCAATCGGCGTCCGTGACGGCCTCGCCAAGTTCCTTCCCAGTCCACAGGTGGGTGAGGAGGGCGAGGAGTACACGCTCTTCGACCCCGAGGAATCCATCGGAAAGGTCCACGGTTCGATGGGCAACTGGCTCGTTCTCCTGAAAACGCACGCCTACATCTCCCGTCTCGGGGATACCGGATTGACCGATACGAGCGCGAAGGCGGTCCTCAACGCGAACTACCTCGCGTCACAGGTCAACCTTGACGTCCCCTTCGAGCCGTTCCATCACGAGTTCGTCGCGAGTGCCGCGAAAAAGGACGCTGCTGACTTTGCGAAGAAGATGCTCGATTACGGGGTGCATCCCCCGACGACGAAGTGGCCCGAGATCGTTGACGAGGCACTGATGACGGAGCCGACGGAGGCTGAAAGCAGAAAGACGCTAGATCAGTTGGCGGCAGCATTCAACTCGGTAGACGACGAAGGGGAGGACGTGATCAGCGAAGCTCCGAACGCGACCGCCGCGAAGCGAATCGACCAGACGAAAGCGGCGAGGGAGCCGGTTCTGTCTTGGCAGCAGATCTCCGACTGAACTCACTTCCGACAGCCTTCTTGATGAGGCGAGTCCAAGTACACCTCTTTATCTTAGCCGAGAGTCGAGTGGACGCAGCGTAACTCGGTCTACACTCGGCCAAGAATACGCTACCACTTTGAGATGCGAGCGGAGTCGGGAGAGTGCTCTCTGTTCGAGCGTACCGATTCTGTAGGACAGTCGACTATTGCCCATCTACATCTCGCTCGAATCTGGAGGTAACAATTTCCTGTTTGAGAGATTTTGTATGATACTGCCTGATAAGACGTTCTATGGTTCGTAGTAACCACATCGAGCAGACTGACCCGAAGGTCCACGCTGCAGTTCGAGACGAGAGACGACGACAGGAAGAGAGTCTCGGGCTGATCGCGTCGGAGAACCACGTCTCGGAGGCGGTTCTCGAAGCGCAGGGTTCAGTATTGACCAACAAGTACGCCGAAGGATATCCCGGTTCTCGATACTACGGTGGGTGTGAGCACGTCGACACTGTCGAACAGTTAGCGATCGACCGCGCGAAAGAACTCTTCAATGCAGCACACGCGAACGTTCAGCCTCACAGTGGCACGCAGGCGAATATGGGTGTCTACTTCGCGGTGCTCGATCCCGGTGACCGGATCTTATCGCTGGATCTCACTCACGGAGGGCACCTCTCACACGGTCACGACGTCAACTTCTCCGGCCAGTTCTACGAGGTCGAGCAGTACGGCGTTGAACCCAACAATGGTCGCATAGATTACGACTCGCTCGCCAACCACGCGACGGAATTCGATCCCGATATCATTGTCAGCGGATCGTCGGCGTATCCCCGAGAGTTCGACTACGAACGTATTCACGAGATCGCCGCTGACGTCGGCGCATATCACCTCGCAGATATCGCTCACGTCACCGGCCTCATCGCAGCCGGGATACACACAAACCCGGTCGGCGACGCGGATTTCGTCACGGCAAGTACTCACAAGACGATACGTGCGGGTCGAGGCGGACTGATTCTCACGACCGAGGAGTTCTCCGAGCAGATCAACAAGGCCATCTTCCCCGGAAGTCAGGGCGGACCGCTCATGCACAACATCGCTGGAAAAGCGGTCGGATTCAAAGAAGCGCTGACGCCCGAGTTCACCGAGTACGCCGAGCAGGTGGTAGCGAACGCCGAAACCTTAGCGACCACCTTTTCCGAAAGAGGACTGTCACTCGTTAGCGGCGGCACCGACAAACACTATGTCCTTGTTGATCTACGGGATTCCCATCCAGACGTGACTGGGAGTGACGCCGAAGAATGCCTCCACACCGTCGGAATCACCGTTAACAAGAACACTGTTCCCGGAGAGACCCGGTCGCCGTTTACGACGAGCGGTATCCGAGTTGGGACACCGTCGCTCACGACTCGCGGATTCACGCAATCGGAGATGGAAACGGTCGGGAATGCGATCGTAGACGTCATCGAACACTCTGAGGACCGAGATGTACTTGAGGACGTGTCTACGCTAGTCGATCGTCTGTGCGAGAAGTATCCGATCTATGACTGACCGACGACACCTCGTCCGCCGAAGGTGCCACCATGAAATCGAACCCACTCCGTAATCACGCGACAATCGTACCGGATCTCAATGCACCAACCCAGATCACCGATGACCGTTTCAATTGAAGACATAGAGCGCGCCAGAGAGCGTCTCGATCGATCGACCGACATTCGTCAGACTCCCGTTGAGGAGAGTTCGACGCTCGGCAGAGTAGTGGACGCGGACGTCTGGTTCAAGTTCGAACATCTCCAGAAGACTGGGTCGTTCAAGCCCCGCGGAGCCTTTAACAAAATCTCGCAGGTCGTTCAAGGAGATGCAACTCGGGTAGTTGCCGCGAGCGCGGGTAACCACGCACAGGGTGTCGCGTTCGCTGCGACCGAACTCGGACTCGAATCGCTCATCGTGATGCCGGAGAACGCTCCGCAGGCGAAAGTCGATGCGACGGAGGGGTATGGGGCGACTGTCGAACTCACCGGGAAGACGTTCGCGGAGGCGATGGACGCCGCGAAGTCATACGCTGACGATCCCGACACGGAGTTTGTTCACGCGTACGACGACCCGGCTGTCGTCGCCGGACAGGGGACGATCGGGCTCGAATTGATCGAACAGGTGCCCGACGTGAGCGTTCTCACCGTTCCGATCGGTGGAGGAGGGCTGATTGGGGGTATTGCAACGGCAGTAAAGTCGTACGACGAGTCAATCCGCGTTGTCGGTGTTCAAGCCGAATCCGCCGCGACGGTCCCTCAAAGCCTCAACACAGGACATCCAGTCGAAAACAAGACTCCCGATACGATCGCCGACGGAATCGCCACGGGGGGAATCTCCGACATCACGTTCGAGATTATTCAGAACCATGTCGACGACGTTGTCACGGTTACGGACACCGAAATCGCACAGGCGACGCTGTGGCTATTGGAACGTACGAAACAGATGGTCGAGGGAGCCGCCGCGACGTCCCTTGCGCCGCTTCTCTCGGGGGCAATCGACTGCCAAGGGGAAACGGTCGTTCCTCTCCTCTGTGGCGGTAACATCGATATCGCAACGTTGCAGGACATGCTCACGCGAGCTCTCGTTGATCGGCGTCAGTTCGTTACACTGTACGTTCGTATCGACGACCACCCCGGCGTTCTCGGGGAAATCGCTGACATCATCGGTCGTCACGACACGAATATCCGAAGCGTACGCCACGACCGTTCCGAAGAGGGGCTTCCGGTCGGCAAGGCGGACCTCGTCATTCGGACGACAACCCCCGGAGAGGTTGCGATGGGGCAAGCCATCTCCGATATTAAGGAAGCGGGGTATACCATCAAGCGCGTTGTCCCCACCTCGAAAGCAGTCGGAACACACGATACCTAACGCCGAATCAACGACGACCGACCCAACAATTTTACTCTACCGACGTGGAGTTAGCATGATGCCAGATATCGCTGAGTGCGAGTGGCGACTGATTCGAGAAGAGTCCCGGTCGGGACCGATGAATATGGCGCTTGATGAGATTGCCGCAGAGACCGCCGCGGCGGGGGGGCCGAGGACGGTACGAGTCTATCAATGGGATCCGAGTTGTCTCTCGTTGGGCTATGGACAAGATCCGGCGACTGTCGATTGGGAATACTGCTCTCGCGAAGGAATCGATGTCACGCGTCGGCAAACTGGTGGTGGTGGGATCTATCACGATCACCTTGGAGACCTCTCTTACTCGATTACCGCTCCGAAAGACGAACTCCCGGGTGACCTCTTGGAGTGTTATCACTTGCTCTGTAGACCGATCCTCAAGGCGCTCAGGGAACTCGGGATACTCGCCGACTACGCCGACGAACCCCGCCCGGAAATCTACCACCCGGCGTGCTATCTGCGGGACCTCCATCCGGCTCACGATATTCTCGCGCAGGGACGGAAGGTGTCCGGAAACGCTCAGTATCGGCAGAACGATGCAGTTATCCAACACGGTTCGATCACCTTCTCGTCGCTCCCGAGCGATCACTTGGCGGTGTTCTCCGACCCGGGTGTCGGAGCCGACCAGTTCGACGAACGGGTGATCGGTATCGACGAACTCGTGGACGTTCGGAGGAAGCACGCGGTCTCTGAACTCGAATCCCAACTCGCAGCGTTTGTCGAAGCGAACGAGGGCTCCTGGACCGACGACGAACTGGACCGGGCCCGAGAGCGCAGTGAAGCGAAATACGAAACCGACGAGTGGGTTCATAAGAGTTCACCAGAACCCTAACAGAGATTCCGTAGTCGGAGCGAAGGGCAACTTCGAGCGGTTCGGTGGGTTCCCTTCAGCCCGTTTCACGTTGTACCGTGCGCCGAGTTCCACTCGGACGTCTCACCAAAGAATCGGTTACCGATTCAATGTGTGTATCGCGTGCCCTTGAGCGTTCTCGGCGGCCTCCATGACTGCCTCTGACAGCGTCGGATGCGTGTGAACTGTCGTTGCGATGTCCTCCAGCGTCGCCCCAACATCGATCGCTAGCGCCACTTCAGCGACGAGCTCCGAGGCGTCCGCACCCACGATTTGCGCGCCGAGGATCGTTCCCCTCTCACCATCGGCGACGACACGGACGAACCCGGTCGTGTCGCCGGTTGTCAGTGCACGCCCCGACGCCCTGAAGGGGAACTTCCCAACGACGGGGTCGTAGCCTTCCCGCTCTGCGTCGCTCTTGGTCAATCCGACGGTTCCGAGCTCGGGATCCGTGAACACCGCGGCAGGAATCGACCGAGTGTCGCTGGGAGTCGGTTTATCTGCTAGGGTGTCAGCTGCGACGGTTCCCTCCTTGCTGGCCTTGTGTGCGAGCATCGGTTCACCCGCCACGTCACCGACGGCGAAGACGTGCTCAACGGACGTGCGCCCATGACGGTCGGTCTCTATGAACCCGTTTCCGTTCGGTAACAGTCCGATGTTCTTCAGCCCAAGTGTGTCGGTCACAGGCTGGCGCCCGACCGCGACCAGCACCTTATCTGCCGGATGGACTGATTCCACTCCGTCTTCGGTCTCGGTGATTACTTCGATACCGTCGTCGGTATCTCGCCACTCGGACGCACCTTCCCCGAAGTGAAAATCGATGTCCAGTTCGCTCGCGCGTTTCCGTACGACTCGCGTGACGTCGTCTTCGTACGCTGGGAGGGCATCGTCGAGCATTTCGACAACGCTGACCTCCGCTCCGAGTTTCGCGAACACGGTCGATAGCTCCATGCCGATGTAGCCTGCTCCGACGACCACGAGCCGGTCCGGGACTGACTCCGCCGCGAGCGCATCCCGCGACGACCACACGTCGCGGTCTGTGAAGTCGAACCCAGGAATCTGAATCGGACGGGAGCCCGTCGAGATAACGCAGCGGTCGAACGTGACCGAACTCCGGCCTCGGTTCTCTCTCCGATACGTCACTCGTACTTCGTGCTCGTCGACGAACGAAGCCGTTCCCTCGACGAGTGTGACCCCGTTTGCTTTGCAGAGCTTTTCTACGGCACCGGCGAGTTTGCTCGTCACACTCGACTTCCACTCCTGCATCTTCGTCATGTCGATCACGGGGTCTGCGAATATTCCCATCTCCGACGCCTGTTTCGCGTCGTGCGCCGTATCCGTGGCGCTGATGTAGGCCTTCGAGGGGATACAACCGTGATTGAGGCAGACACCGCCGAACGCGTCCTTCTCCACGAGCGTCACGTCGAGGTCGTGCTGTGCGGCGCGAATCGCAGCGGTGTAACCGCCCGGTCCTGCGCCGATAACCAGTACATCTGTCTCGATCGAATCGTCTTCGTCTACCATATCTCGCTGTCTTTCTCGAATCGATTGAAGCGCTATCCAATCTGCAATCGCGGCTTCGCTGTTCTACCGATTTCGCACCGCTCTCCAGCGTTTCTATCGGTCGTTGGATCGCTGATAACGTCAGCCCGTTGTTGCCTCACTTCCGGGCAACTGCCGTTCCGCGAACCCATCGCCTGTTTCAGACGACTAGTGTTGTGGTGCTCTTTTTGGACGGGCAGTAATTAGCTGTACTCGACCCATCTTGTGCGTTTCGGTAGACTCGCAAATACTCCGGTGACGTTCTGTACCACTCTGCCCCGTCCCCTGCTGATTCGCAGCTATCGCGGTGACCACGTCTCTGCTCTAATTCACGGGATCCCTTCCTCAATCGCCGCCGGCACGTACCAGATTCCGCGCTTGCTCGATACTCCTTTCCTCCCTGAGGAGTGCGTCGACGAAGAGTTCGCCCGCTTTGTACGACGACCGAACCATCGGTCCCGATGCACAGTACAGGAAATCCAACTCCTCCTCGGCAACTTCACGCCACGTCTCGAACACGTCCGGGTGGACGTACTCGAACACGTCCAGATGCGTGCGCGAGGGCTGAAGATACTGACCGAGCGTGACGATGTCGACGCCGACTTCTCGCAGGTCAGAGAGCGTCTGATAGACTTCGTGGTGATACTCGCCGAGACCGAGCATGAGGCTCGTTTTCGTGTACACGTTCGACTCTTCGTTTGCTTGCTGAAGGACGTCGAGCGTCTGCTCGTAGCCTGCGCGACGGTCTCGAACCGGCCACTGAAGGCGCTCGACCGTCTCGATATTGTGTGCGAACACGTCCGGTCCCGCGTCCAGAATCCGGCGAACCGCATCCGGCGACCCCTGAAAGTCCGGAGTGAGTACCTCAACGAGAATGCTGGAATCTCGCGCCTTGATCTCCCGGATTGTCTCTGCGAAGTGAGCCGACCCACCGTCGGCTAAATCGTCTCGGTCGACGGAGGTCAAGACGACGTAATCCAATCCGATCTCGGAGACTGCCTCTGCTACGTTCGCTGGTTCGTCGGAGTCGAGCTGTTCCATCCCGCCAGTCTGGACGTCACAGAAGTTACAGCCTCTCGAGCAGCGGTCCCCCATCAGCATGAACGTCGCCGTTCCCGGTCCCTCGCGTCCGCTCCAGCACTCCCCGAGATTCGGGCAGTTCGCCTCCTCGCAGACCGTATGGAGATCACGATCGCGAAGACTCTGTTTTATCTCGGTGAAGCGCCGACCGGATGGTGGACGCATCTTGAGCCAGCCAGGCTTTGCTCTGCCGGACATATCTGAATCTACTCTCGTATCGGCATAAATCTGCGGGTGAACTCAGTCGGTTTCCAGCTTTCTCTTCGGTGTCCGGTTCAGAACCTACGGGAAACTTTATGTTCATTCGAGCGGCTGAATCGAACGATGCGCGTTATCCAAACAGCAGGTGCACCCTCGGCAGTCGGTGCGTACAGCCAAGCGACAACGAACGGAAACATCCTGTTTACGTCGGGACAAATCCCGATGACCGCAGACGGAGAGTTGCTGGCAGACGCAAGTATCGCCGACCAGACTGAACAAGTCCTCGACAACGTCGAGGCGATACTCGATTCGGAGGGGCTCACGCTCGGAGACGTGCTCAAAATGACAGTCTATCTGGGCGATATCGATGATTTCGACGAGATGAACCAAGTCTATCGCGGGTACTTCGACGAGTCTCCACCCGCTCGAAGCGCTTTCGAAGTTGCGAACCTCCCGAAAGGGGTCGACATCGAAATCGAGGCTATCGCGAGTCTCTGAGAAGCCCGCGTCCGATTCAAGAAAGCATTTCTTGAAGTTGATGACCTCGATTAGCTACTTCTCAGTTCTCTTCGTACGAGATAATTTGCTTCGTGTCGACTGACTGATGCTGAGAGCTCTGCGAATGTTTTTCTGATATGGGAAACCGACAGTAGCGTGCTTCTTTGTGACGTGTGGGGGGTTCTATGAGAATGTCATCCAATGAACCGAACAGACTATCTAGGAGGCGACCACTTCTATTACAATAATAGTATTGTTAGAGTTCTTCGCCCAGGTTTTCAGTTTCGAATTCAACGAACCCAACAGATACTGTGAGCCTGTCCTTCGACGAAACATCGAGACAAGGTTCGACAGAAGTAGGACAACATTCGAGTATTAGGTACTACACGGTCCTTAGGTCAGTGTACTTGATTGGTTCCTCACCCATAGTTCCCAATACCCGAAACGCCTCGATTCCGGAGAGTTGGGAGTCCGCTCTCCTTCGAACCGCTGGTACACGCTTTTCCGCCACGGACGTACAGAGAACTGACTCTACAGCTGGTGGTAATGAAGGACTTTCGCGAGGCGCCAACGACCACTGGAAACCCGAGATCTGCGAGTTCCCTGACTCGCGCGAGTAACTCGAAATCGTTAGTCACGTCGGTCGCGAAGCCGACCCCAGGCTCGACAATAACTTGCTCCTCGCACACACCTATACTGCGAGCGCGTTCGATACGATTTTGTAAACGCTGGTGGACAGCGCCAACGATATCGTCGGTTTCCGGGTTATACGCAGGTTCAACAGGGAGATTGACCACATCCATGAGCACCACTCGGCACCCGTGGTCAGCGACGTCCGGTTCGTACGTATCGATAGAAGCCAGCGCATTGACGGCTGGGGTCGTTGGCAATTCGCTCGATAGCGGGGGAGAACGCGCTCCTGTTCTTCCTGCACAGAAACGGGGTCTGCCCCCGATCGCGCGCTCTCTGCGCCCACATCGATAATATCGGCACCCGCCTCGTCAACTACAGATGCCCGTGCGAGGGCGTCCTCAAGTGTCGTATATCAACCACCGTCAGAGAAGGAATCTGGAGTGAGGTTTAAAATATCCATCACTTGTGTACGGTTCGTGCTCTTAACCATTCCAACGACTGCATTAGGCGCTCAACGGGTGAGCAGGCTGAGAAGGTCATCCGGACAGTCCCTTCGTGTGCTATCTGTTGTTATTTGTAGGCAATATATCTATTGTTAGTTAACTTTATGCGTGTTCGGAGGCGGAAGTATGCATGGCAAATCAAGACCTGTGCTACCTACCGGCAACCGAGATGGCATCGCGTATTCGACGTGGTGACTTGTCTCCGATTGACGTCGTTGATGCACATATCGAACGAATCGAGGAGCAAGAGGGCAACTTAAACGCATTCATCACTCTGCTGCTTGAAGAGGCTAGAGGAGAAGCAAAAGAGGCGGAACGCGCCGTCCAAACTGACGCTGAACTCGGTCCGCTCCATGGCGTCCCGATCGCAGTCAAAGACTTGCTTGGAAAAATGGAAGGGCTCCCACATACCAAAGGTGCGAAACCGCTCGAAAACGTAATTGCTGATGAGGACTCCATTGCCGTCCAGCGGCTCAAAGATGCAGGAGCTATCATCCTTGGCAAGACCAACACCCCCGAGTTCGGTCATAAGGGTCAAACAGACAATCTGCTCATTGGCACAACCCCGACTCCATTTGACCTTGACCGGACATCCGGCGGCTCCTCTGGTGGGACTGCAGCAGCCGTAGCATCTGGGATGGTTCCAATAGGAACCGGTTCAGATGCCGGTGGATCATGCCGAATCCCAGCGGCTGCTTGTGGTGTCTTCGGCTACTGCCCTTCGTTCACACGCGTCCCCCACAAACATCGACCAAACATGTTCGTGACTCCACCTTTCTACCAGCAGGGGGCACTCTCACGGTCGGTGAAAGACGCTGCAGTGATGCTGGATGTAATGACCGGCCCGCACCTACAAGACCCATTCGGGCTTCCAGATGACGGGGTAGATTACGTGGCTGCCACGAACCGGTCCATTGAGGGTCTGGATATCGCCTACAGCTCAGATTTGGACGGTCTCTTCCCCATCCAGCAAGAGGTCCAAGCCGTAGTCGAAGATTCGTTGCAAGCGTTCGAATCGTTGGGCGCGAACGTTAAGGAGGTGGATATCGGGATCGAACAGACATTCGATCAATTGTGGGACGCGTTCATGGATCACTGGAGCGTTACGATGGCTGGTATCAACGAAGGTGTGAAGGTCCAGGAAGGGATCGACATGTACGAAGATCATTATGAGGAACTGCCGGACTCAATTACTGAAAAAGTCGAAGAGGGCCGGCAGATGAGTGCATTGGAACTCGGCGCGCATCAGGCCCAGATAACGACGTTCTATGAAACTATCCACCAGTTGTTCGAAGAGTACGATCTGCTTGCCACGCCGACTCTGGCCATTGAACCTCCATCTACCGAATATAGCTCTGGCCCCCCCGAAATCAACAGTGAAGAGCGCCCAGGTCCGCTGGGCTGGTTCCTGACGTGGCCATTCAATTTCACGGCAACACCAAACGCGTCACTCCCTGCTGGGCTCACGAAGGACAACCTACCCGTCGGTCTACAAATTGTTGGACCAAGGTATCATGATGAACGGGTGTTCGCGGCCAGTGCTGGGTTTGAACGAGTCAATCCCTGGCATTATATGTACCCTCCTCAAGCATGAATGTATAGATATAGATGATTTACTGAACTCTTAATATAATACCTGGTTGTGGAATGTTTGATTCTCTGGTAGAAAACGAGCTACGAGAGGAACTGTGAAACGTATCATCGGTCAGTTGGAGTACTATATCCATCGACTTCGGAGTTAAACGACTACTCGTCTGTCGCGTCGACGTGTTGCGAACTTCTTCTTATGAATGTTAAGTCGTGTACGATACTGTAAACAATACAACGGGTGTTGGGGTGTCGCACAGTAAGCTAGTGACATCGGATGCAGTAGCAGTTCGGAGAAAGACTGAACGGATTCTGTTCGGCAAATTTGAACAGGATCGAACGAATGAGTGCTTATCATCTTGAACCGGAGATGCTCTCGCTGAACGCGAATTATTAATAATTTCGACTACGAGGTGGAAATGTAATGGAGTACAGCGGCCCCACACAGTTGTACGTAGACGGACAGTGGACGGACGCAGCTTCCGGTGAGACGATTCGGACGCTTGACCCGGCGACAGAAACCGAGTACGCCACCGTAGCAAAGGCAGGCGCCGAAGATGTGAACCGCGCCGTTGACGCCGCCTCCCGCGCGATGGAACGCGGGAGCGAGTGGCGCGAAATGGATCCCGGCGACCGCGGGGCAGCCTTGCGGCGGATGGCCGACGAGATAGAGGAGCGCAAGGACGAGATATCGCTCGTTGAGTCCCACGACAACGGCAAGACCCCCTTCGAGGCGGGTATCGAGGTCCAGATGGTCATCGACACGTTCCGGTATTTCGCCGGGTGGACCGACAAACTGACGGGCGAGCACAACCCCGTGCCCGGCGAGCGCCTGAACTATACCTCGCGGGAACCGCTCGGTGTCACCGGACACATCGCCCCCTGGAATTACCCGTTCCAACTCGCCGGTCGCTCGCTCGCCCCCGCCCTCGCGTGCGGCAACAGCGTCGTCCTGAAACCGTCGAGCGAGACGCCGCTGTCGGCGCTGTACTACGGTCTCGCCGCCGAAGAGGCCGGCCTCCCCGACGGCGTCGTGAACGTCCTCCCCGGATCGGGGTCGGGCGCAGGCGCGACGCTCGCACAGCACCCCGACGTGGCGCACATCGCCTTTACGGGGAGCACTGAGATAGGCAAGGGTGTCATGGCCGACGCGGCACAGAACGTCACGGGCGTGACGCTCGAACTCGGTGGAAAGGGCCCTCAACTCGTCTTCCCCGACGCGGACTTCGACGCCGCCGCCAAGGGCGTCCACTACGGCATCTTCATGAACGCCGGACAGATGTGCTGGGCCGGGTCACGCCTGCTTGTCCACGAGGATATCGCCGACGAGGTGGTCGAACGCGTCGTCCAACGTGCGGAGTCGACGTCGCTCGGATCCGGCATCAACGATGACGCGCGAATGGGTCCGATGGTCAGCGAAGATCAGCGGCAAACGGTGCTCGACTACATCGAAACGGGAAAGGAGGAGGGCGCCACCGTCGCCTGCGGCGGCGGCGTCCCCGAGGACAAGGAGACGGGCTACTTCGTCGAACCGACCGTCCTCACGGACGTGACGAACGACATGGCCGTCGCCCGCGAGGAGATATTCGGGCCCGTCCTCGTCGTCATCGAGTTCTCCGACGAGGAGGAGGCGCTCGAAACCGCGAACGACTCCCCGTACGGCCTGCTATCGGGCATCTGGACGAACGACCTCTC
The DNA here is from genome assembly GCF_000337095.1 of Halogeometricum pallidum JCM 14848. Classification (GTDB taxonomy): domain Archaea; phylum Halobacteriota; class Halobacteria; order Halobacteriales; family Haloferacaceae; genus Halogeometricum; species Halogeometricum pallidum. The sequence continues at coordinate 10,061 of NZ_AOIV01000033.1, read as the reverse complement.
GCGGGCACACCGCGTCGCCGACCTGCTCGACTACGGCATGGTCAGTGTCAACGAGTACCCCGTAACCTTCCCGCAGACGCCGTTCGGCGGGACGAAAGAGAGCGGACACGGCCGCGAACAGGGTCTCGAAGCCGTCGGCGAGTACACGCAGACGAAGAACGTCAACGTCAAACTCGAATAGCGGGAGACCCCTCCAGACTGACCGCGCCCCGACCAACGTTTTGTACCGCCTCCCCGTACGCGCCGGTATGCGAATCGAAGACGCGGACGGCGTGCGCCGTCTCACGTTCGACCGGCCGGAGGTAAAGAACGCACTCACTGCGGACGCCGCCCGCGAACTCGCCGGGGCCGTCGAGGAACTGGACCCGGCGACCCACGACGCCGCGGTGCTGACGGGCGCCGGCGACGCGTTCTGCGCCGGCGGCGACATCGAGGCGATGGCCGAACGCGAGGAGACGGCCCACGAGTCCTACGAGCGAGTTCGCGAGACGCTGGGACGCGTGGCGGAGGCCCTCCTCACCGCGCCGGTGCCCGTCGTCGCCCGCGTCAACGGCGACGCCACCGGTGCTGGACTGTCGCTCGTCGCCGCCTGCGACTTCGCCTACGCCGCCGAGGACGCCCGGTTCGCCGCCTCCTTCGTCAACGTCGGCCTCGTCCCCGACCTCGGCGGGACGGTGACGCTCTCCCGACTCGTCGGCCTCCGCGCCGCGAAGGAACTCGCCTTTACTGGAAAACTGATNGTCCCCGACCTCGGCGGGACGGTGACGCTCTCCCGACTCGTCGGCCTCCGCGCCGCGAAGGAACTCGCCTTTACTGGAAAACTGATACCGGCCGACGAGGCGGACGAACTCGGCCTCCTCAACGGCGTCGCGCCCGCAGACGAACTGGACACGACCGTCAACGAGACGGTCGAGACGCTCTCGAAGCGCCCGACGGAGAGCATCGGCCTCGCGAAGGAGGTCATCCACGCGAACCTCGGGCGGTCGTGGCGCGACGGCCTCGAACGCGAGGCGCAGGCGCAGACGCTCGCCTACGACACCGACGCCCACGAGGAGGGAGTGAACGCCTTTCTGGAGAACCGGCGACCCGAGTTCGAGTGAAGGGAGAGAGGAGCGGTCGACCCTACCGCCCGCGCCACTCGGGGTCGCGCTCTTCGAAGAACGCGTCGATGCCCTCGTCTTTGTCCTCGGCGGCGAACAGTTGGACGAACAGATTCGCCTCGTAGTCGAGGCCGTCGTCGAGTCCGAGCCGACTGCTCGCTCGCACGGCCTCCTTTCCGAGTTCGAGCGCGAGCGGCGACTTATCCGCCATGGCGGCGGCCAGTTCGTCGACCCGGTCGTCGAACGCCTCGTCCGAGCAGACGATATCGACGAGGCCGATGTCGGCCGCCTCGCGCGCGTCGACGAGTTCGCCGGTCAGGATGAGACGCATCGCCTGCCCCTCGCCGACGAGGCGCGGCAGTCGCTGGGTGCCGCCGCCGCCGGGGATGAGTCCCAAGTTGATCTCGGGTTGGCCGAGTTTGGCTCGCTCGTGGGCGACGCGGACGTCGCAGGCGAGAGCGAGTTCGCACCCGCCGCCAAGCGCGTGTCCGTTGACGCGGGCGATGACCGGTTGCGGGAGGTCCGCGACGGCCTCGTACACGCGGGGGCGGCGGCTCGCTTCGCGCTGTTCGAACGTGTCTCGCTCCCGCAGTTCGGAGACGTCGGCCCCGGCGACGAACGCCTTCGCCTCGTCTGACCCCGTGAGGACGACGACGCGGGCGTCGCTGTCGGCGATGCGCTCGACGATGCGCTTCAACTCCGTCCGCACCTGTCCGTTCAGCGCGTTCCGCGCGTCCGGTCGGTCGATGGTGACGGTGACGACGTGATTGTCGACGGAGGCGCGGACGAACTCGCAGTCGTCGGCGTGCGGCGCCGTCATCGCTCGCCCCCCTCGCCGTCGGCGGGCCGGACCGCCTCGCCGTCCTCCCAGACGTAGAACCCCTCGCCGCTCTTCTTCCCGAGGTTGCCCGCACGCACCTTCCGTTTGAGCACTTGCGGCGGCCGGAATCGCTCTCCGAGTTCCTCGCGGAGATACTCGAGGATGTCGAGGCGGACATCAAGTCCGACCACGTCCGTCAGTTCGAGCGGCCCCATCGGGTGTCGGTACCCCAGTTCCATCGCCGCGTCGATGTCTTCGACCGACGCCACGCCCGTCTCGACCATCCGCATCGCCTCGCATCCGAGCGCCACGCCCAATCGGGAGGAGGCGAACCCGGGCGAGTCGGTCACCTCGACGACCGTCTTGTCGATGCCGGCGACGAACTCGCGAGCGAACTCGGTCATCGCCTCGTCGGTCTGTTCGGCGACGACGATTTCGACAAGACCCATGATGTGGACCGGGTTGAAAAAGTGCAGTCCGACCGCGCGTGAGGGGTCCGATAGGACGCTCGCTATCTCGGTGACCGACAGCGACGACGTGTTCGAGGCGATGACCGTCTCCTCCGAGACGTGCTCCTCCACGTCCTCGAACGTCTCCTGTTTGATGTCTATATCTTCGGGGACGGCCTCTATCACGAGCGCCGCGCCCGACACCGCCTCGCCGAGGTCGGTGTAGCCCTCAATGCGGTCGAATGCCGTGTCGGCGTCCTCGGCTGTTAGTTTGTCCCGTTCGACGCCGCCGTGGAGGTTCGAGCGGATCGCGTTGAGTCCGTCGTCGACGAACTCCCGTTTGACGTCCCGAAGGCGGACGTCGTGCCCCGCCGTCGCCGTCACCTGCGCGATGCCGTGACCCATGGTCCCGGCACCGAGTACGCACACGTTCATCGTCTCTCGGTACGGTCCGACAGCCGTAAAAAACCCTGCTCCTCCGGCGTCGGTCGGAAGAGCGACGCCGCCCGGACGAACGCTGACGTCCGGTGGCTACTCGACCGGCGCAAACTTCGCGCCGTAGCGGGGGACGCCCTCCTGCACGTAGATGCGCCGGACCGCCCGCCGAACCGCGTCGCCCACCTCGACGGACTCGGGGTCGCAGTCGGTCAGTTGCGCCGGCATGAGCGCCGACCCGTCCCCGTCGGCGGCGTCGACGCGGACGAGGACGGCGCCGTACGCCCCCTCGCGCTCTTGGAGTTCGACGAACTCCGGCGGCGCGCCACCCTGCCCGATGATAGTCCGCGCCACGACGGTTCCCTCCGGAGAGAGCGGCGCACGCTCGAACTCGACCCGCTCGAAGCACTCGTCGCACGCCCCCTCGCCGGGGAACGACAGCGCGCCGCACTCCGGACACCGACCTGCCGTCAGCGCGTATCTGCTGTCGAGCGTCCGCCGCCACGTCGGCAGCGAGACGTTCGCGCCGCCGCCGGCCACCTCGCCGTCGACGATGCGGCCGCGTTTTCTGAGCGATTCGACGTAGCTCACGGCCTCGCCACCGTCGACCGCCGCCGCCTCGTTGCCGTCGAGTCGCCCGGAGAAGGCGAACGCGACGGCGCTCCCGCCGCTCCCGAAGAACGCCGCGAGGACGGGTCCGTCGGTGTCGGACTCCACGGCGGCGACTAACCCGACGGGAACCGTGGCCGCCCCGGCGTCGCCGATTCGGTCGACGACAATTCCCTCGGCGACGGCCTCGTCGGAGACGACGCCCTCGCCCGCGATGCGGTACGGCATCGACCCGTTCGGCTGGTGGAGCGACGCGGCCCCGATGTCGTCGGCGTCGAGACCGAGTCCCGCTATCGCGCTCCGCGTCGTCTCCCGCACCGCCGCCCGCTCGTAACCCGTGATGTCGAGCGACGTCACCTCGTCGCTGTCGGCCTCGCGGAAGCGGACGCCCGGCGACTCGTCGGTCGCTGCGGCGACGCCCTCGACCGAGACGGGGGCGCCGTCGCCGACGACGAACGCCGCGGCGCCCGCGCCGAGGGCGTGGTCGCCGTCGGCGAGGTCACCGGTCGGCGCGTCGGCGGCGACCGCCAGTACGGTTCCCTCGGCGTTCAGCGCCGTCTCTAGGGCGTCGGCGCCGGCGGCCGTGCTCTGTCCGTGGTGCCACGCGCGCGTCTCCCGGGAGAGTCCGAGCGCGCGGACGAGTCGGGGGACGAGTTCCTCTTCCGCCAGCGGCGGCGTGGTCGTCGCGAGGGCGACGGCGTCGACGGACGCGGGGTCCGCGTCGGCGTTGTCGAGGGCGCGCCGCGCGGCGGCGACGGCCATTGTCACCGCGTCCTCGTCGCCGGCCGGAACGGCCGTCGAGTCGATTCCCCGACCGTCGAACGTTCCCCACGCCTCGGCCACCTCGTCGGCGCTCACGCAGCCGCGCGGGACGTAGACACCCGCCGCGGCAATGCCGCGGTCGCTCACTGTCCGACCTCCGAACTCCGCTCGAACACGTGGACGGTGACGCCACCGCCCGACCCGCCGACGTTGTGCGTCAGCCCGCGGACCGGGTCGTCCGTCTGCACCGACGCCTTCCCGCGCAGTTGCTTGAACGCCTCGACCACCTGCCCCGTCCCGGTCGCGCCGATGGGGTGGCCCTTCGACTTCAGCCCCCCAGAGGTGTTCACGGGCAGGTCGCCGTCGGGGTCGGTCCGGCCCTCGCGGAGGAGCCGACCCGCCTCGCCGGGTTCGCAGAAGCCCAAATCCTCGTAGGCGAGCAGTTCCGCGATGGCGAAGCAGTCGTGCACCTCCGCGAAATCGAGGTCGTCCGGACCGACGCCCGCCATCTCGTANATCTCGTAGGCTCGCTCGGCCGCCGTCCGGGTCGCCGGGATGGAGGTGAGCGACGGGCGTTGAAACAGGCCGACCCGCCCGCTCGCGGCACCGACGCCGGCGACGCGAATCGGGTCGTCCGTCAGGTCGAAGGCGACGTCCTCGCTCGCGACGAGCACCGCGCTCGCGCCGTCGGTCGTCGGGCAACAGTGGTAGAGGTTGAGCGGGTCGGCCACCTCCGGGGCGTTCACCGCATCTTCGAGCGAGCACTCGAAGCCGAGGTGGGCATCGGGGTTCTTCGCGCCGTTGGCGTGGTTCTTGACGGCGACGCGCGAGAGGTCTTCGACCGTCGTGCCGTGTTCGGCCATGTGGGCCGACGCCATCTGCGCGTAGACGCCCGCGAACGTCGTCCCCGAGAGCCGCTCCCACTCCGTCTCCCCGGAGACGCCGAGCCACCACTTCGTGTTGTCNGACGCCATCTGCGCGTAGACGCCCGCGAACGTCGTCCCCGAGAGCCGCTCCCACTCCGTCTCCCCGGAGACGCCGAGCCACCACTTCGTGTTGTCCGAGCTCGTGTCCGTCATCACCTCGTACCCGCCTGTGAGGACGAGGTCCGCCATCCCCGCGCGGACCGTCGCGACGGCGTTTCTGAGGGCATAGCCGCTCGACGCGCAGGCGTTCTCGACGCGCGTCGTCGGGATGCCGTGGAGGCCGACGTGCTCGGTGACCGCGGGTGCGCTCAACCCGATCTGTCGGCCGCCGACGCCGAGCGTTCCGAGGAACGCCTCTTCGATGTCCGCCGCGTCGACCTCGTCGTCGACGCTCGAAAGCGTCCGGTCGAACGCGGTGTCGAACAGCGAACGGTACGTCTCTTCTGGAAAGGACCCGAACGGCGACTGTCCGGCCCCGACGATGTACGCCTCACTCATCGTTATTCGTTTCTCGCGTCCTCCATAGAAAAGGATGTGGGATGCCAGGCGCACCCGCGAACGGTGCCAGTTCGCCGCGGAACGACCCCGGAAGCTATAGATGCAATCTCTCGTACTAACGATAGGGTGGACTACCGATAAACACGCCAGCTGCAATAGTACATGAGGAGGGCCGGCGCGTTCAAGATAGAGGAAGCGAACCTTGAGAAGTCACAGGCCACCAAGGTGCTGCCGCTCGTCCGAAAATTTGGACCTGGCAGGTTCTGGACGGGAGGGTAAGCGGAATGTCAATACAAGAGCAACAACACGAAGAATCAGTAGGAACTACTATATCCCCCGCTCACGCAATTCGGCATGAGATGCAAACACGTATTCCAGTGGAGAAACTTCCAGACTCGGATACGGAGCCGGAACTCATCCACGCGGTTCCCGAAGCCCACTACCCCGAGACGGTGAACGTCGTCAGCGAACTAGTCGACAGGCACGTTGAGGAGGGGCACGGGGGGGACCCGGCAATCCGATTCAGTGGGTACGACGACAACCCCGACATCAGCTTCGAGAAGGGCGCTATCTCGTACGCGGACCTACAGTCTCGGGTGAACCGGTTTGGGAACGCGCTCTCCGACATCGGCGTCGAACCCGGGAGTCGCGTGCTCGTCCGCTTCCCGAACCGCCCGGAGGCCATCGTCGCGTGTCTGGCCGCCCAGAAAATCGGCGCTGTCGCGCTCCCGTCGATGAAACTCCTCCGAGCGGCCGAACTGGAGAAGATCATCAACGATGCTGGCGCGACCCACTGCGTAGTCTACGACGACTTACTCGACGAGGTGGAGAAGGCGCTGCCGGAGTTGGAGACGCTCGAGGAGGTCGTCGTCGCCGACCGCGGCGCGGGCGTCGAACACGACCACCGCGACTACGACGACCTGTTGGAGGGGGCCGACGACGACCTCGACGCCTACGAAACCGAGCGCGACGACCTCGCGCTGATGCTGTACACGAGCGGTACCACGGGCGAACCGAAGGGCGCCATCCACACCCACCGGCAGGTGCTTGCGACCGCGGACACGTTCGCGCGCTACTGTCTCGAACCCACCCGCGAGGACGTATTCGGTGGCAACCCGCCGCTTCCCTTCGCGTACGGCTACGGCGACCTCGTCACCTTCCCGCTCCGGTTCGGCGCGACGACGAGCCTCGTCGAGGACGCGAAACCCGCGGACCTCCTGCAGGCGGTCGAAGACCACGGCGTTACTGTCCTCTGTACGGTTCCAACAGCGTTCAACCAGATCCTGTCGGCGCACCCGAACGCGGCCGAGGAGTACGACCTCTCGTCGCTCCGCGCAGGCATGAGCGCGGGTGAACCGCTGGCGCCGAGCACGTTTGACGCGTTCAAAGAGGAGTTCGGCGTGACCATCCTCGACGGCATCGGGACGACGGAGATGCTGCACGTTTTCATCAGCCACCGACATACCGGTGAGATTGACCCTACAGCGACCGGGTTCCCTGTCCCCAGCTACGAGTGCAAGGTTATCGACCCCGATTCCGAGGAGGAGATGCCACGTGGGCAGGCCGGTCTGCTAGCGGTTCGTGGACCGACCGGTATCTCTTACTGGGGACGACAGGACAAACAAGAGGAGGCCGTCGTTGATGGGTGGAGCCTCCCGGGCGATATCTACATCCACCGCGAGGACGGCCGTCTGGAGTACAAATCACGGCATGACGATCTCATCGTCTCCTCAGGATACAACATTCCCGGCCCAGAGGTCGAAAATGTTTTAGAAGAATTGGAAGTGATCTCAGAGGTGGCTGTCGTCGGTGCACCGCATGAGGAGCGCGGGCAGATAGTCAAGGCATTCGTTGTTCTCGAAACAGGTTACGAACCGAGCGACGAACTCGTAGAACGGTTCCAGACCCACGTGAAGAACACGCTCGCACCGTACAAGTACCCGCGCGCCGTCCAGTTCGTCGAGAATCTCCCGCGCACGGAAACAGGGAAGATACAGCGCATCAAACTCCGCGAGCAAGAACAGAACTGACTAACTGGAACACTATCTGGATCACTGACGCCGCCCGCCTCCGCTGCCCCGTCATCTCTTCTGACAAGGTGATGCCGTGGAAACTTACGGTCAGCCTGTTTGACGAAATGTGAGGTGGCTACGCCAAGTTCGATATCAAGTGAGTCGGCTACGAAGGCAGGGTCACCCGTCTCGCGTGTTGAGTCCAACTCCGAGCGCTACGCTCTCGACAGTTCTTCCGGACAAGGCCGTCCCTACTTCGTTCTTTGAATGGACACGGGGCCGCCCTCGAACGGTCGCCTCGTTCCGCTGTGTGTGGGTTCCTGGCATCACTCCCGAATTCTCTGAATGCATCCCAGTCCTACCTGTTTCGCGTCCCCCTCGCCTGTTTACAATGTTGTCAACTCTACGATCGTCGAAGTGTCAAAAAATTTTGGCAGCTTGCGAATATTACACTACTAGTACTGTTTGCAATTCGTCGGATCTGCTCTCGAACCGTTCTCATATGGGGAGGTCAAATGCTTACGAGCCGCCACCCAGAATTCACAAATGACGTTACCAGACTTGTAAACAGCGGGTCGGAACACACCTCATTCAGGGTTCGAAGACCGCCGGAAGATGATGATGGCGAATTAGTTATGGGCTGGAGTTCGATTTGAGTTTTAGGTCCGACCGCGCCCGCCCGACGCACGTGAGGACGTACCCCTCTTCCTTTTCGCTCCCGGAGAGAAACATCCCCTCGGTCTGTTCGACGTCGCCGTCCACGACGCGGATGGCGCTACAGACGCCACAGACGCCCATCCGACACTGATAGGGCAGATCGAGTCCCGCCTCCTCGGCCGCTTCGAGAATCGGCTGGTCCGCGGGCACCTCGATAGTACGGCCCTCGTTCACGAATTCGACCTCGTACGTTTCTGTCATCAGTCCACCTGTCGCTCGTACACGTGTTCGACCGGAGAGAACCCCATCCGCTCGTACGCCTCTCGCCCCTGGTCGTCGCCCTCGATGACGTCGACGCGGCAGAACGTGACGTCGCGGTCAGACTCCGAGAACCACTCGACGGCGGCCTCGACGAGGGCGTCGGCGACGTCTTCGTCGCGGTGCGATTCGGCCACGTAGTGACCGTTGATGTAGCCGTGGTCGGAGAGGCGGAAGATGGGGTGGTCGCCCGTGAGTCGGGCCTCGATGACGCCGACGATATCGTCCTCGGCGACGGCGATGAACACCGCGCCGTACTTCGAGTCGATGAGTTGGTTCTCGAAGTACTGGAGCCACCGGTCGTCGGCGTCCTCTTTGTGTTGATACCGCTCGTCGTACTCCGAGAGATGTTCGGTGAACCCGTGCCAGAGGTCGAGCAGGGCCGGTCCGTCCTCGATGGTCGCCCGCCGGATTTCAACGTCCATGTCAATCCATGCGGATCCCCGAGCAAAAAGGTGTACCGGAGGGTGAGAGGTCGTTCGGCGTCCGAATCTCACATGATGCAAACAATTAATAGGTGCGGACGGCAACGAGAGACACGAGCATGGTGACCGATAAGAAGCTAAAGCAGCAGCTGCAAGACGGGAAGATGATAGAGTCCGAGGNGGTGCGGACGGCAACGAGAGACACGAGCATGGTGACCGATAAGAAGCTAAAGCAGCAGCTGCAAGACGGGAAGATGATAGAGTCCGAGGAGGAGATGACCGAGGACTACAAAAAGGCGCTGACGCAGACGCTCCTCGTCTCCGGCGACACCGAGTTGATGAGCGCCCCCGCCTACTACGGCCCCTCGCTGAACGCGCCGAGCGTCAACGCGCGCGCCTCCTGTATTAGCGTCATCCAGGACGAACTCGGTCACGGCCACATCGCGTACCGCCTGCTCGAGGACCTGGGGTACGACCGTGAGTACCTCATCCACGGGCGTGAACCGCACGAGTTCCGCAACACGTACGGCTTCGACCAGCACCTCGACAACTTCGCGGAGTTGGTGACCGCCCACGGTCTGTGGGACCGTGCGGGCATCGCCCTGCTCTCGGACATCGAGGAGAACACCTCTTACGCGCCGTGGAAGCGGGCGCTGACGAAAGTGGGGAAAGAAGAGCAGTTCCACCTCCGCCACGGCGAGACGTGGATGCGCCGCCTCTCCAACAAGAACGATAAGACGAAACAGAAGGTACAGGACGCCGTCGACTGGATGTTCCCCATCGCGCTGGAGTGGTTCGGATTGCCGGACGACCAGAAGAAGCACGACGACCAACTCGCCTACCGCATCAAGGGCCTGAGCAACGACGAACTCCGGCAGAAGTGGATGGACAGCGCCGTCCCCGTCTGCAACCAGATGGACATCGACGTGCCCGCCCACTACGACGAGGAGGCCGACGAGTACGTCGTCGAGTACGAGATGCCGGCGCACTTCGAACCGGAGACGAAGACCTGGCACTTCGAGGAGAACACCACGTGGGACGACGTCATCG
>NZ_AOIV01000032.1 GCF_000337095.1 Halogeometricum pallidum JCM 14848 | reverse complement strand
CCTCGGGGTCGTGTTCGACCCAGCCGGGTTCCGGATAGATCTGCTCGTGTTTTTTGTAGGCGTTCGCGACGACTCGCCCGTCGTGGTCGAAGACCATGAAACGGGTTCCGGTGGTGCCTTGGTCGATCGCACCGACGTATGTGTTTTCTGTCATCTGTAAACAACTCCTGTGGGTTGAACCCCACCGCCGACGCCACCCCCACGTCGAACAGTTAACGTAGCTCAAGAAATATCATAAATGTTTCTTAGATTACTTTCCCGAGACAGTCAGACCGGCAATCAGGTCTTCGTCCGCGGCGTTCGACTCGCCGGCGCCGTCAGGCACATACCCGTTCGGACGAACGGCTAGTGATGACGCGAAACACGGACGTTGTCGTGGTGGGCGGCGGGGCGACGGGCGCGGGCGTCGCCCGCGACTTGGCGCTCCGCGGCGTCGACGTGACGCTCGTCGAACGCGGCGGACTCGCCTCCGGGACGTCGGGTCGGTCGCACGGCCTCCTCCACAGCGGTGCGCGGTACGCCGAGTCCGACGAGGTGGGCGCCCGCGAGTGCATCGAGGAGAACCGAGTTCTCAAGGACATCGCCGGCGCGTGCGTCCGCGACACCGGCGGCCTGTTCGTCCAACTACCCGACGACGACCCGGAGTACTTCAAGGCCAAGCGCACGGCCTGCGAGGACGTCGGCATCCCCGTCGAGACGCTCTCGTCCGAGGCGGCCCGCGAGGCGGCGCCGGGCCTCTCCGAGGAGGTGGTCCGCGCGATGGAGGTGCCCGACGCGGTGGTCTACCCCTCTCGCCTCGTCGCGGCCAACGCCGCCGACGCCCGCGAGCACGGCGCGACGATTCTCACGGACGCCCCCGTCGAGGACCTGCGCGTCGAGGAGGGGGGCGTGACGGCCGTCGACGTCGGCGGCGCCGTCGACGACGAGATTCGGGCCGAACGGGTCGTCAACGCCGCCGGCGCGTGGGCGGGCGAACTCGCCGCGATGGCCGGCGTCGACGTGGAGATGCGCCCGACGCAGGGCGTGATGGTGTCGGTCCGACACGAGGGGCTCGGGCCGGTACTCAACCGCACCCGCGACCCCGCCGACGGCGACATCGTCGTCCCGCACGACGGCGAAGTCGTCCTCGGGACGACGAGCGTCGAAGTCGAGGATCCGACCGACTACGAACGCTCCGAGGAGGACGTCGACCGGATGCGAGAGGCGTGCGCCGAGATGCTGCCGCCCGTCGCAGACGCTGACCACGTCCGGACGTGGTGGGGCGTCCGACCCCTGTACGCACCCGACGAGGACACCCGTGAGGGCGCCCGCGGCATCTCCCGCGGCTTTTTCGTCCTCGACCACGCCGACGACGGCGTCGAAAACCTCACGAGCGTCGTCGGCGGAAAGCTGACGACGTATCGCCAGATGGCCGAGGCGACGGCCGACCGCGTCTGCGAGACACTCGGCGTCGAGGCCGACTGCCGGACGGCCGAGGAACGACTGCCCGGCGCTGACGACGCGGAGACGCTGGATTCGCTGGTCGAGGAGTTCGGCGGCGCGGGGCCGACGGACGAGGACGTGGTGCGTCGATAACTCGGAAAAAACCGCTTCGGGGGCGCTCAGACGAGCGCTTCTTCGAGCAGTTGGAGCGGGTGCTTGATGTCGTAGCCGGTGCCGTGCTCCATCTGCATCGAACACGTCGGGCACTCGGTCATGCCGACGTTCCCCTCGGCGTGTTCCATGTGGTCGAACATCTCCTCGCCGATCTTCATCGAGGTGTCGTACTTCTCGTCCTTCCAGCCGTACGTCCCGGAGATGCCCGAACAGGAGTCGCCCACGTCCTCGATGTTCACGCCGTCGAGTTCGCGGAACAGTTCGACCGCCTGCCGTTCGAGTCCCTGGTTGCGGGCGTGACACGGCGCGTGGTAGGCGAACGACTGCTCCTCGACGGAGGCGTCCTCGATTTCGGATTCGAGGTCCTCGTGGATGCGGAGGTACTCCATCGCCTCGTAGGTGTGCGCCGACACCTCGGCGGTGCCGTGGAACTCGAACAGTTCGGGGTACTCCTGCCGCAGCGACATCGAACAGGAGGTGCAGGAGGCGATGACGTCGTAGCCCTCGTCGATGAGGTCCGAGAACTCCGAGACGTTCACCTCTGCGGCGCGTTCGGCGTCGTCGAGCATCCCGTTGGCGAACATCGGCGTGCCCGAACAGCGCTGGCGCGGGACGGCTATCTCGTAGCCGAACTCCTCGAACACTCTCACCAGCGCCTTCGCCACCTCGGGCGTGTTGTAGTTCGAGTAACAGCCGTGGAAATACGCGATTTTCTTCTCTTCGGAGGACACCTGCGCGCCGCCGCGTTCGTGCCACCACTCGCGGAACGTCTGCTCTGCGAACTCGGGGAAGTCGCGTTCGGACGTGATTCCCAGCACCTTCTCGTTGACCTTCTGAACGAGCGAGTTGTTCAGCGCGAAGTTCGTCAAGCGCGGCACCTTGCTCCCGATTTCCGCCATGATGCGGTAGTTCGAGAGGAGCCTGTTCCGCAGGTACTCCCGCGACAGTTTGTCCATCTGCTTGTCGACGTACTCGCCCCGAGCGGTGTTGTGCATCTGACTCAGGGGGACGCTCGACGGGCAGGCGTTGTCACAGCGCATGCAGTTCGAACAGGAGGTGATGGAGTCGTCGATGTCCTCGTCGTCCTTGCGCTTCAGGCGCCACTGCTCGGGGCCCTGGAACTTCGGTCCCGGGAAGTCGTCGTCGACTTCGGCGACCGGACAGGTGGTGTCGCACGTCGTGCACTTATAGCAGTTGTCGGCGCCGGGGCGGAGGTCCATCTCCGTCTCGTCGTCGAACACCTGCACGGGTTCGAAGTCGGTCTGTTCGTCTGGCGTCGGGTTCGATGGGTTCTCTGCGTCGCTCATGTGGTGTGTGGTCAGGCCTCCTCGCCCGCGCGGCCGCCGGCGACGGCGGCCGTCGCCAGCGAGACGCCGCTGGCGGATTTCTCGCGGGCCACGTCCGCGCCGCCGACGACGCCGCCGGCCGCGCGGAGGTTCGCAAACTCCGGTTCGCCACTCGCCGTCGTGGGTCGCAACTCCTCGTCGGGGACGACGCCGAACCGCGCGAACGCGTGGCCGCCGAACGCCGCCGACTCCGACCAGTCGTAGCGGTCCTCCGGGTGGGGGACGTGACAGTCGAAGACGGGTTCGGTGACGCGTTCGCGGTCCGAGCCGATGCCCTTGCCGACGAGTCCGCCCGTCGCGAGGACGAACTGCTCGGCGTGGTACGGCACGTCCTTGCCCTTGCGGTCGACGTACACCGCCTCGATGCGGTCGCCGTCTGCCTCGTAGCCGACCGCGGGGTTGCCCGTCGAGAGGCGGATGCCCGCCTCGTCGAGGGCCTCGAACAGTCGGTCCTCCAGTTTGAGACCGAGGAGGCTCGGCGGCCCCGTCGGCACCTCGAACACGGAGACGCCGAGTCTGTCCGCCAGTTCCTCGCGGACTTCCTCGTCGTGGTCGTCGCCGAGCATCGCCGGGAAGCCGACGCGCTCCTCGCCGTCCAGATGCTCTCCGACCGATTCCGCGAGGGCGCGCCGGACGCCGCGGCCGTCGTCGGCCGCCTCGTCCTCGTCCAACGCCTTGGCGAACCGCGTCGCGCGGGCGTCGTCGCGGAATCGAATCGGGAACGGAACCGTGACGCCGCGCGCCTCGAACGGCACGCCGGCGGCGACGACGTGGTCGGCGACGACGGGCGCCGAGAAGTCGGTCGTCGACTCGAAACCGACGAACAGGGCGTCCTCCTCGACGCTTGCGAGGCCGGGGGCGACCGAGTTCGGGTACCGCGCCGTCGGTTTGACCGTCCCGCCGTAGGTGGGGACCAGGGCGTTCGCGTCGGTGTGGCCGCCGGCGTACATGTCGCCGACGGCGTCGTCGAAGAGGCGGAGGCCATCTCTGACCCCCTCCTCGCCGACGATTCTGTACGGGTGGTCGTCCGGCAGGTCGGTAATCGCGCCGTAGGGGTCCGCGCGCGGGCCGTCGCCGTCGACGTATCCGAGCACGTCTATCAGCCCGCTGGCCTGTCGGAGCGTGCTCTTCTTGTGTGCGACGAGGCGGACGGACCGTCCCGTCTCCCGCGCCGCGAGGGCCGCCGTCGCCGCGGCGAGGCCGCCGCCGACGACGAGGACGTCCTCACGAATCGGCATTCTCTCCCTCCGTGCCCCCGTCCGTCGCCGCGCGGTCCGGGTCGTCGCCGGTCGCTCCGCCGGCCGCGGCCGGCGCTGCCTCGCCCGCGTCGAACGCGGCGAAGTCGATCACCGAGTCGGAGGCGGCCGGGTCGCCGTCGCGGTTCATCGTCGTCGCGTGGAGCATATGCTTCAACATCGCCTGCGACAGTTGCTCGCCCCACAGGGCGTGTCGCTCGCCCTTCCAGCGCTCCTGGTAGAGTTCGTCCAAGGAGTCGCGGACGACGAGTTCGTCGTGGTCGTGTATCAGTTCGTTCGCCATCCGGTGACAGCAAAAGGCCCCCTGACAGTTTCCCATCGAGGAACGGGTGCGGATGCGGACGGCGTTGAGGTCGGTGCCGGAGTGGTCGATGGCGTCGTGAATCTCCGCGCGGGTGACCGCCTCGCAGTCGCAGACGACCGGGTTCGGACCGTCCCACCTGCCCAACACGTCGTCCGTGCGCGACCCGAGTCGCTGCGCGCTCCGGCGGCCGACGGGCGAACGGATGCCGAACTCGTCCATCCACTCGCGGAGGACGGAGAAGTCTGACGACCCGGGAAGCGGTTCCTCGGCCGTCCGGCAGTCGGCCTCGACGCCGAGTGTCTCGCAGACGTGGTTCGATATTTTCTCGGCCATCATGCGGTAGGTCGTCAGTTTCCCGCCGACGATGGAGGCCATGCCCGGCAGGCCGTCGCGGTCGGCGTGGTCCAAGAGGAAGAAATCGCGCGTGATGTCCGTCGGGTCGACCGTGCCGGTTCCCGGCGGTTCGTAGAGGGGACGGACACCCCAGAACGACCGGATGGTCCGCGCCTCCGAGAGCATCGGGACGAGTTCGGAGAGCGTATCTATCATCAGATCGACCTCCCAGCCCTCCTCGGGGTAGTCCTCGGGGTCCTCGACCTCCTCGTCGGTCGTTCCGAGGATGCAGGTGGTCTCGTGCGGGACGATGATGTCGGCGTCCCCCTTGGGCCGGCAGCGGTTGACGACGGTGTCGACCTGCCGGACGTTCATGATGGTCATGACGCCTTTCGAGGGGCGGACGGCGACTTCGACGCCCGCCATCTCGCCGATTTGCCCGGCCCACGCGCCCGTCGCGTTCACGACGTAGTCGGCGTACAGTTTCTCGCGGGTGCCCGGTTCGCCGTCGCCGATGCCGATGGCCTTCTCGCCGTGTTCGACTTCGACGCCGACTATCTCGTCGTCCTCGACGAGGACGTCGACGACTTCGGCGTGGGTTTCGACGCGCGCGCCGCGATCGATGGCGTCGGCGGCGTTGGCGACGCAGAGGCGGAACGGGTCGATGGCGCCGTCGGGGACGCGGATGGCCCGCTTTACGTCCTTCGCGAGGTACGGTTCCATCTCGCGGGCCTCATCGCCCGAGAGCACCTCCGCGGGGATGCCGCAGTCGCGACAGCCCTGCAACTTCTGCTCGAAGTACTCGTCGTCGTCCTCCGGTCGCTGGACGAACAGGCCGCCCGTCATCTCCACGCAGTGGGTGGCGATTCTCCGCAGGACGCGGTTCTCCTCGATACACTCCCGCGCGGACGGTTGGTCCGATACCGCGTACCGCCCACCGCTGTGGAGGAGGCCGTGCATCCGGCCCGTCGTCCCGTGTGTCAGGTTCCCCTTCTCGACGAGGGTGACGTCGAGTCCGCGCATCGCGAGGTCGCGCACGATGCCGCACCCGGTCGACCCCCCGCCGATGACGAGGACGCTCGGCGTTTCGGTCATCTCACTTTCGAGTGGTGGGGCCGCCCGTACTTTATTTTACCTCCCGTCCCCCACCATGCGTAAATTACCGTTCCGATCCGCGATATACGAGTCCCTGCCCTCCCGAGCGAGGATAGACCGCTCGAAGTTCCTTCTCTCGGCCGGCCGAACGGAAGAAATCCGTTGGATAGACACGAACGATTATAATAGTTACTGGCGGTTGCCACGTGGTTGTCGGATCGAGGGGATCACCCGGACCGACGCCGACGAGGCGGCGCAAGAGAACCGAAAGGGGCCCGTTCGACGGGCGCGCCGAGACCGTGTGTTTTTATCGGTCCTCGGAGAATGATGCAACGACTCCCGGAGGACGACATGCGACTCACCGACAGAATCGACCGACGCCGACGCCGCGGAGACGGCTCTCGCCACCCGGTACGGGACCTGTCCGCGCTGAACCCCACGCACCACCTCGAGGAACCCGTCGGTCGCGGACCGACGCTCGAACGCCTCCTCGACCGACTGGACCCGGCGTTCGACGGTCGCCTGCCCGAGAACCTCTACGTTCACGGGCCGAAGGGTGCGGGCAAGTCGGCGGTCGTCTCCGCGCTGTTCGCCCACCTCGCGGCGACGACGCCGGGCCGTCGGGGGACCATTCGGACGACCACGCGGGCGGCCGCGCCGGCGGTCACCGAGTTCGCGGCCGTCGACGCGCGCGTCGCGCCGACGGAATTCGCCCTCCTCCGGACCGTGCTCGCGGCCGTCGCCGACGACGCCGTCCCCGAACAGGGCGTCGGCACCGCGGCCCTCCGCGACCGACTCCGCGCGGAACTCGACCGCTCGCGCCGACTGGTCGTCGCCGTCGACCACGTCGGCGAACCCGGGACGCCGGACCTCGCCGACGTGGACGCCGCCTTCGAACCGGTGGCGGACGCCCTCTCGTACGCCGCCGTCGGGCGCGACGCGCCAGAGTCGGCGGGGACCGCCGACGCGACGGTCGAGATACCGGCGTACGAACGCCACGCCCTCGTCGACGTGCTGACCGAACGCGTCTCGGACGGCCTCGCGCGCGACGCCCTCGGCCACGAGACGGTGAGCGAGGTGGCCGCATGGGCCGACGGCGACGCGCACGACGGACTCGCGGCCCTGTTCGGTGCGGCGGCGGCCGCCGTCGACGACGGCGCCGCCCGCGTCGGCCCTTCGCACGTCGATACGGGGTGCGACGCGGTGCCGGCGGAGTGCTGTTCGCTCGGCCGGGTGCTCGCGCTCTCCGCGAGTCGGCAACGCGTCCTCGCGTCGCTCGTGTCGCTGAACCCGGCCGACCGCTCGTCGGTGACCGCCGCCGCCGACGCCGTCGCCGCGGACGCTTCCGTGAATCTCTCGGCGAACACGGTCAAGCGCGTCCTCTACGAACTCGCGGAGTCGGGACTCGTCCGTCGGGTGGAGACGGCCGCCGACGGCGACGGTCCCGGCCGGCCCCCCACGCGTCCGGAGCCGAACTTCCCGACCGCCGTCTTCGAGCGCCTCCGCTCGGCCGACGCCGGCGGCACTCACCCCGAGCGGTGACTCTTTGCCGGCGTGCGCCGAACCGCGCCCATGGACACCGACGCGCCGCCGCTGGTTCTCGACATCGACGGGACGCTCACCGACGACCCCGGCCGCCTCGACCCGCGGGCGTGCGAGGCGCTCTCGGCGTGGGAGGCGCCGGTCGTGCTCGCCACCGGCAAAGCGTTTCCCTACCCCGTGAGCCTCTGTCACTACCTCGGCATCGAGAAGAACGTCGTCGCAGAGAACGGCGGCGTCGTCCTCGCGGACGGCGAGGTGACGTACACCGGCGACCGAGAGCGTGCACAGGCCGTCGCCGACGAATTCGCGGAGCGCGGCGGCGAACTCGGCTGGGGCTCCTTCGACGACATCAACTACTGGCGCGAGACGGAGATCGCCGTCGAGCGGACGGCCGACGAGGAACTGCTTCGCGCGGTGGCGACGGAGTACGAGATGGAGGTCATCGACACCGGCTACGCCTACCACGTCAAGACGCCGGGCGTCGAGAAGGGCGTCGGCTTCGAGCGCCTCTGCGAGACGCTGGAGATGGACCCCGAGGCGTTCGTCGCCGTCGGCGACAGCATCAACGACGTGTCGACGTTCGGCGTCGCCGGCCGCTCGTACGCCGTCGCCAACGCGGACGAGGCGGCGCGTTCGGCCGCCGACGAGGTGCTTGAGGAGTCGTACATGGACGGGACGCTCTCGGTGCTGAGCCGGATTCGGGCGTGAGCGGACGCCGGTTCAGACCTGCGCCCCGTCGGCGCCCTCGTCCTCGAACGGCGCGAACGTGCCGTTGATGTCCCACTCGTGGATGCAGTAGCGGCTTCCGACCTGCTTTTCGCCGTCCTCCTCGACTACCGTCCACGTCGTCTCGACGCCGTCCCATCGCTCGACTCGGCCGCACCGCTCGCAGGTCCGTTCCGTCGGCGTGCGGAGTGTCGGTTCGGTCATGGTTACGGGGAATGTCGGCGCCGGGAGGATTAAGCTTGCTCCCGCGGCAGCGACCGCGTTGCGAGTCCCACGCTGCGAGTCGGGAAACGGGAGAGGGCTCGACTCGCCGCGACCGCCGCCGTTTTTGACGGCTCCCGCGAACGCTCGGTATGGGCTTTCACACGTTCGACATCGAACGCGCCGCCGACCTCAACGACGAGGGGCGCTACCGCTACTGCTCACGCGAGGAACTGCTCTCGCTTCTCGACCCGGACCCGGACGCCGTCGTGGCCGACCTGGGGAGCGGGACGGGCTTTTACACCGACGACGTGGCCCCGCACGTCGGCACCTGTCACGCCGTCGACGTACAGGCGGAGATGCACGAGTTCTACCGCGAGAAGGGCGCCCCCGACAACGTCGAGTTCGTGACGGCCGACGTGGGGTCGCTCCCGTTCGAGGACGGCGAACTCGACGCGGCGTTCTCGACGATGGTCTACCACGAGTTCGCGAGCGAGGAGGCGTTCGCGGAACTCGCCCGCGTCGTCCGCCCCGGCGGCCGACTCGTCACCGTCGACTGGTCGAAGGCGGGCGACGGCGCGGACGGGCCGCCGACGGACGAGCGGTTCGGACTCGGCGACTGCGTCGCCGCTTTCGAGGCGAACGACTTCGATATCCGCTCGGCGACGACTCGGCGCGAGACGTTCGTCTGCGTCGCCCGCCGCCGGTAACGAACGGTACTCCGGCGCCACGACTCGGACGAACGTCGAGTGATTTCAGAATATACTAGTCGATTCTAGGAATAGATTCCGAAAGATGTTGTACTAGGATAACTTTTTCACCGAAGCGTGTGATAACAAGACACATGACACTGAACCACGCGAAAGTCGACCCGTACTCCCCGGCGGAAGGCTACTACGAGTGCCGCGACTGCGACGCGCGCTTCTCGGGGTCGGGAATCACGACGTGCGAGGAGTGCGGCAGCGACGCCGTGTTCAACATTTCGGTCTCCCGGGAGTAGTCGCGGGCCCGAGCCGTCGCACTCGACTCGTCTCTTCTCTCGCTCCGACTCGACCTGTCGCACTCGGATCGCTTTACGCTCGGTTCAGTCGACGCTTCGCGCCGCGGTGTCTTCCTCGTCGTCTATCTCCGCCAGTCCGGCGTAGCGGTCCACGAGGAGGACGAGGACGGCGCCGAGGACGGCCGCGACGGCGAAGACGGCGTACCCCTCCGTCGTCCACGTGCGACCGAGTTCCGCGAGTTGATTCGTCGTGCTCACCACCGGAGCGCGGAGGGCGCCGACGATGAGGGCGACGAGGAAAGCGAGCGTCGGTTCGCGGTGGTGTTCGAGCGCCCAGCGGACCGCGTGCGCGACGGTGAACAGGCCGACGACGGCGCCGAGCATGAACGCGACGACGACGACGCCGCTCTCGGCGACGGGACCGACCGGTCCGCCGAGGGCGAGTCCGAGGAGACCGTCGACGAACGCCTTCAGCGTCCCCGTCATGTACTCGTACTGCCCGAGGAGGATGAGCAGCAGCGACCCGGAGATGCCGGGGAGGATCATCGCGCTGATGGCGATGGCGCCCGCGACGAACGTGACCGGTGCGCTCGTCCCCAGCGACGCCGCGGCCTGTCCGGAGAGAACGAACGCGAAGACGAATCCGGCGACTGCGGCGCCGATTCGTCCGGGCGTATCCATCTCGACTTCGGAGAACAGCACCCACGCCGAGGCGGCGATGAGGCCGAAGAAGAAGCCGAACGTCGGGACGGGGAAGTCGGTGATGCCCACGTGGACGACGCGGGTGATGCTGACGACGGCGGTGGCGATGCCGGCGCCGAGGGCGAGGAGGAACCGGACGTCCATCTCGCGGAGGGCTTGGACGGCGTCAGTGCGGCCGTCGGGAGCGACCCCCCCGAGGACGTCGACGATTCGACCGGGCGAGACGGCCGTGACGGCCGCGATGAGTCGCTCGTAGATTCCGGTGACGAGCGCGATGGTGCCGCCGGAGACGCCGGGGACGGCGTCCGCGGCACCCATACAGACGCCTTTGAAAAACACGACGAGCCACGAGGCGGTGACCTCCCCCCGCGCGTCGTCGGAAGCCTTCGACATGCCCCGTCGTTCGTCGCGGGGGTACTCCCGTGTTTCGTTCTGCGCGAGCGGTGCGACTCGACCGGAATCGGTGCGACTCGGCGCCCTCCGCTGTCAGTTCTCGGGACGGAGGAGAACGTTGAAACGCTCACGACGAGTGAGACGCGACAATGAAACTGAGCATCATCGGCAGCGGTTACGTCGGGACGACCATCGCGGCCTGCTTCGCGGAGGTCGGACACGAAGTGGTCAACGTCGACATCGACGAGGACGTCGTGGCGACGCTGAACGACGGCGAGTCGCCCATCCACGAACCCGGCCTCGACGACCTCATCGAGAAGCACGCCGGCGACCGACTCCGCGCGACGACGGACTACGAGGCGGTCCTCGACACCGACGCGACGTTCCTCGCCCTGTCGACGCCCTCCACCGACGACGGCCACATCGACCTCTCCATCAT
>NZ_AOIV01000031.1 GCF_000337095.1 Halogeometricum pallidum JCM 14848 | reverse complement strand
GTATAAAGCGTCCTTACGACAAGAGCGCCCAACGGGGTAAACTGTGACAACCGAACAATACATAGACCCACTGCCCGGCTGTTGCATGCTGTGTTTTATCTGAAGAATAGGATTTCAATAGAGCTGTAGCGGTGTGTTTGCGCCGTCAACGGGTGACGGCGCTCAGTGTGGCAGGTCATCAAAACGAGATACCGCGTGCTGTCCGTGCTGTTCCCGGCTGAGTGCAGTCACAGCCTTCGGTGAATCCATGTCGACGTTCAATGACTCCGAGACAGCAGATGTATCGTCATCAGAGAATCACGCGAACCCATCGGCCGATCCCAAGCGCACTGGGCCGCAGGCATCGTGGCCTGACGATGGGAGCAACGAGGACGGAACACCACCGCTTGAGATGAATCGGTGTCCCGAGTGCGGGGCAGGACGCTTCGTCTCGAAGCTGCTGGTGTACGAGGTGACGAGCTACGACGAAAGCGGTGAACGGGAGTTCCGCCGGCAACACGTCCGCGCTGAGTTCGAATTTGCGTGCAGCGAGTGCCAGACGACGCTTCGGACGCTTCCCGCGGACCGACGCGACTACTATGACGAGGTCGATGTCTTGGAAGCAGAACGGCAGGCGGCTCTCCGGAATCAGTTCCGACGATTGTGTGGGCGAGTTGGCCGGTGGCTCTGGGTCACGAAATCGTGGATTACGCTCCTCATCACTGCTTCTGTCATTGCATTGCTCTGGCTGTCGTCAGCGACACCGACAAATGGAGACAGTCCTCGTCGTCAAGAGCGCGATGGAATTCGCAGTTCGTCTTCGACTTCGTAGAGATAGCCCTTCAACAGCAGTTGTTCGACGTGTGCTTGCGCGTCGGCCCGTTCGACATTCTGTCCCTGGAGATGGGCGACGGCATCCTCTCGAGTAAGGCTCTCGTCATCCTCTGCCGCATCGAGATACTGCTCGAGGTGGTCAAGCGCGGCTTTCTCACTGGAGTTGATTGGTGTCCGCGAATTCTCCATTATGTGAAGCATGAACCTCCCCAGATTAGACAATTGGGGTGAGATCGCAGTGTCAGTGTATTCTCTCGATGGGAGTGTTTATCCGCGCCGGAATGCGCGAGGCGCGTCTGCGAGCGTGCCCACGCATGAATTCCATGACTGGTCCAAGTATACTCGATGATACGGGAAACGATCACGAGCGATTCGAAGCCGAACTCGTCGCACAGGACCGGGACGCCACCCGGGTGTCGACGGCAGACGTCGAGGAAACGACCGCCCGACGACTCGTTAATGAGCTCGTCGACGACGATATCGTGACAGCAGTCGCCGAACAGCGAGTACTGGTTCACGAACCGAGTGGTGAAGCGTTTGACTCGATCCGACAGCTTGCTGTCTTCCATCGTGGCTGGTCGGCTGGCCAGGATGCCGACGAGGAGGGCGAATGATGCAGCAGCCGTTTCGGGATGTGCGTTCTGCGATGCGCTTCCCAGGTCGGAGCGTGGCGCCGCCTTCACCTAG
>NZ_AOIV01000030.1 GCF_000337095.1 Halogeometricum pallidum JCM 14848 | reverse complement strand
GCGAGGTGAGAGGTGCCGGGTGGGGTCCCCCTAGACACCGTTATAGGTCCCTGTGGTGGGTGGTGGGGTCGGTTCGATTTTCGGCGACCCTTGCGCCGTCCTGCGATTAGGGAGCGGAGGGGCGAGTGATTGTGGTGGGAGAATCGCAAGACGGCGGTAAGTTGTGGCGGTTCAGACAGGGGTATCCTTACGCCGTCCTGCGATTGTACGGATAGGGCCGGGATTCGACAGGGGGAAGAATCGCAAGACGGCGGTAAGTTGTGATGGGTGATACTCCGGGGCGATCGGCGACCCCTGCGCTGTCATGCGGTTTCGGGTTCTGTCTGGCTATGGTTAGAACTGCTAATAACAATATGTGGGCGTGTTGGTAGTATCGGGATAGGTAGATGTTCTGCCGGGGTGAAAGGTCAGTATTCTTTAAGGGGCTAGTCGTTCTCGTCGCAGTCAAAGCTACGCAACGTGAGTGAATGCCCGGAGAAGGCCCGGGCGACGGACGATTCCACCGGACGCGATTTGTGGCAGAATCGCCCGGTGGAAACCTCTTGGCCGGAGGGTTCGTCCTCGCTCTGTCCTCTCTCAGCCGAGTCAGTAAGTGTTTCGACGGTTCACGGAAACGCTCGGTCTGGACGACTAAGCGCCGATCCACCGCAAGGATCGGGCGATCTTGATTTGCCCGAGAGCCGGCGTACCCGGCTCGAGGGCCGCCCGATCCGCACGCCCCCGACCGGCGGGAGGGGGCTATCTTGTGCGGTGGCGGTGCGGCGGCGGTGCGGTCTTTACTCGACGCTAGTTAGAACAACTCAAGAGCCGCTATGCTTCGCCAATTCAGGCGTTCCACCGTGCGGTGCGGTAGAAGACGTGCCGGTGGCTATGGTGCGGTGCGGTGCCACCGGCTCGTCTTCGTCGCGGTCGTCGGATAGTGCCGCCCCAGCTGGGCCGGACGTGCTGTCGGGCCACTCGTGGAGCAGCTCGCGATCGCGTCGGTCGGGGTGGTCGGAGTGAGCGCGGATCCCGTCGACGGCGAGGTCGAGTTGGATGAGCAGTCACGGCTCGGTCGGGACTGGGATTGCGGGCCGGATCGGGAGCGGCCGGACTGCCGGAAGGACTTGGCGCACCTGAAGTACCAGACAGAATCGGGGGAACAGGCGTCGTACCGTTGCGGTTCGTGGGACTGCGAGTGTTGCGGCCACCGGCTGAGGATGGGACTGATCGAGGAGATAGAACGGATCACGGAGGAGCGCCCGGAGATGCGTCGGTTCCTGACGCTCACAGTGGACCGCAGAGCGCCCGCGTCGAAGGAGGAGAAGCACGAGTACATCACCGATCGGTGGAACGCGCTGAGGACGGAACTGAGGGACCGCTATCCAAACCTGTCGTATCTGTGGGTGCGGCACGAGGGAGACGAGCGGGACCGGCCGCACCTGCACCTGCTCGTGGATCGGTTCCTGCCGCAGCGGGAACTGTCGCAGTTGGCCGAGCGCGTCGGCCTCGGCCGGGTGGTGGACATCCGGCGGGTGGACGCACGGAACGCGGCGCACTACATCAGTGCGTACCTCGGTCGTGGCTCGCTGTCGTTCCTGCCGTCGGGGTCGCGGCGGTACGGATCTAGCGCCGACGTCGATCTCGATCCACGCGATCCGGGCGGCGACGATCGTGACGGCAGTGCGCTCGAGGAGGACTGGTCACTGATGGCGTGGGATCCGATCGTCGAGGACTGGGTGTCGGCTGCGTCGGGAGACTTCCGGCGCGACGAGGATAGAGGACCGCCACCAGACTAGATCGGTCGGTCCCACCGCGAGGTGAGAGGTGCCGGGTGGGGTCCCCCTAGACACCGTTATAGGTCCCTGTGGTGGGTGGTGGGGTCGGTTCGATTTTCGGCGACCC
>NZ_AOIV01000029.1 GCF_000337095.1 Halogeometricum pallidum JCM 14848 | reverse complement strand
TCTATATATCTACCTCCTCTCTGACACACCATGGGCAAATGGGCTGTGGGCCAATTTCATTCACTGTAGACCGAAGGTCTACAGTTAATGAATACTGTAGGGGAGGGTATCACTGAATACGCATACTACCAGAAGTATGATAAACCGACTACGAGTCCTTGTACCTCACACGGTGCTCCTCCGGCACACGGTGGACCAGTTCACTGTAGATCGCCCGGAACGCATTCCCGATCTCAGCGAGCCGCGCCACATCGTCGTCCGTCAGTGGCTTATCATCGTTCAGTAACGCCCGCGTCAACGTGTCTGCGGCCGTTATAGCCTCCTGCTTCTGACCCTCCAGCACCAACGCCACGAAC
>NZ_AOIV01000028.1 GCF_000337095.1 Halogeometricum pallidum JCM 14848 | reverse complement strand
CGACGCCGCGCGAAGACGGCACCTACGCTGCGCGACTCGGCGACCTGACGGAACGCATGGACGCGCTGTCGATGGAGCGCGAGGGGTTCATCGAGTTCATCCTCTCGGATATGCCGCCGCGACCCTCGAACTACGAAGAGATCATCGCGACGAACCTCGGTCGACAGGACACCGACGACGAGGAGGCGTTCGAACTCGAACTGGGACCGAACAACTGCGCCGCCAGCAGCGACGCGATGACGAGTGACTGATGACGGAGCTCTGGAACTAAGCCAATGGATATGACTACACTCCCGCTGGTCGCGTTCGCCGACCTGTTCCCGCGAGGTGTCACCCAGTACGCTGCCGGTGGACTGCTCATCGGCCTCGGCGTCACGGTGATATACCTCGGAACGGGCATCATCGCGGGCGCGAGCACGTTCCTCGAATCGACGCTGTCGTACGTCTCGGATGTGCCCCGGTTCAACCGGGC
>NZ_AOIV01000027.1 GCF_000337095.1 Halogeometricum pallidum JCM 14848 | reverse complement strand
GTCGGGAACATGTGCGCCAGTCCGTCGGCCGTGTTGAACTGCTCTTTGTAGAGGTGCGGCGT
This sequence comes from Halogeometricum pallidum JCM 14848, assembly GCF_000337095.1. Classification (GTDB taxonomy): domain Archaea; phylum Halobacteriota; class Halobacteria; order Halobacteriales; family Haloferacaceae; genus Halogeometricum; species Halogeometricum pallidum. The sequence goes on along the minus strand of NZ_AOIV01000027.1, from coordinate 213,805 downwards.
CCCCGGGTGGTCCTCGTCCCAGACGGGCCACTGCAGTTCCTCGCCGTCTTCGAGGCGTTCGTGCGTGACGCCGCCGTAGATGGGCGTGAGGTCGTTTATCTCGTCCATGATGTCGCTGGGCGAGTCGTAGCCCCACTCGAAGCCGAAGCGCTCGGCGAGTTCCTGGGTGATGACCCAGTCGGGTTTCGCCTCGCCCGGCGGGTCGACGGCGCGCTTGACNCCCCACTCGAAGCCGAAGCGCTCGGCGAGTTCCTGGGTGATGACCCAGTCGGGTTTCGCCTCGCCCGGCGGGTCGACGGCGCGCTTGACGAGTTGGACGTGTCGGGTCGTCCCCGTGTACGTCCCGTTCGTCTCGACGTGACCCGTGGCCGGCAGGACCACGTCGGCGTACTCCGCCGTCTTCGTCAGGAAGATGTCCTGGACGGCGAGGAAGTCCAGTTCTTCGAGAATCTCCTCGGCGTGGTCGACGTTCGGTTCGGAGTAGACGGGGTTCTCCCCCTCGACGAACATCGACTTGACGTTCCCGCGGTCCGCGGCGAGGAACTGCTCGGTGATGGTGAGACCCACCTCGTCCGGCAGGTCCTCGACGCCGTAGTAGTCCTCGAACTTCTCGCGGGNCCGGGGACCGGACCCATGTCGCCGCCGCCGCCCTGCACGTTGTTCTGCCCGCGGAACGGCGCCAGCCCCGACTTCTCGGTGCCGACGTGGCCCGTCACTAAGGCGAGGTTCGCCATCGAGACGACGTTCTCCGTGCCGTGGCTGTGCTCGGTCAGCCCGAGCGTCCAACAGAACATGCAGCTATCGGCCGTGGCGACGGCCTCGGCCGCGTTCTTCAACTGCTCCGGCGGGACGCCCGCGTGCTCTTCGACGAACTCGGGCGTGAACTTCTCGACGCCCTCCTTCACTTCGTCGAAGCCGACGGTCCGGTTCTCGACGAACTCGTCGTCCTGCAGGTCCTCCTCGAGGATGTGACGGATCATGCCGTTGATCCAGACCGTGTCGTAACCGGGCGTGACGCGGGCGTACTGCGTCGCGTGCTCGGCTATCTGCACCTTCCGGGGGTCGAAGACGTACGCCTCGGCCCCCTCCTTGAGGTTCTGCTTGATGTCGGTGGCGAGAACGGGGTGGGATTCGGTCGTGTTCGAACCGGTGATGAGATAGCAGTCCGTGTCGTTGAAGGCTTCCGTGCCGACGGAGCCGGCGCCGTAACCGACCGTCTGCGAGAGGCCCGCGACGGTCGGCGAGTGACAGAGCCGGTTGCAGTTGTCGATGTTGTTGGTCTTGAGAATCTGGCGGGACAGCTTCTGCATCAGGTAGTTCGCCTCGTTCGACGTCCGCGAGGAGGAGACGAGTCCCAGGGCGTCGGGGCCGTGCTCGTCTTTCGTCTCCTGCAGTTCCTCGGCGACGCGGTCCAGCGCCTCCTCCCACGACGCCTCGCGGAACTCGCCGTCCTCTTTGATGAGCGGCGTCGTGAGGCGGTCCTCGTCGTCGGCGTAGCCGTAGCTGAACTTGCCCTTCACGCAGGTCGAGATGCCGTTGACGGGGGCCTTCTCGGCGTTCGGCCGGATGCCCAATACCTCGTCGTCCTTCGAGAGCACGTCGAACCGACAGCCGACGGCGCAGTAACCGCAGGTGGTGTCGGTCACGTCCACGTCGTTCAGCCGGTAGTCGCTGACGGCGTCCGCCACGTCGAAGAGCCGACCCTCCGACATGGAGTTGGCTGCGAACGACTCCGCGAGGTGTTCGGCCGGCGCGAACGGACCGCTGTGCCCCTCGTCGGACCCGTGGTCCGGGGTCGTCTCGCTGCGCTGCTGTGCGGACTCGGCCATCTCCTTCGCCTGAGCCATGTAGCCCGCGACGCCGGATTTCTCCTCGGAGTTCGTCTCGTTCGGGTGCTGGTCGCTCATTCGTGCCCTCTCGTACTCGTTCGGTCGCGGTTGTGTTGCTGTATCATTGGAAATCGGGCGCGGCCGTCTCCGCCGCGATGGGAAGCCCTTGGTCTCGACGACGTTCTCGAAGTGGGTCGCCGCGAACGGCGTCGAGACGAACCGATCAGTTCCGTTACGGGCGGTGTCGAGCGCGGTCGGCGTCGGTCGCCCGGGAGCGAACCGGTCGCTCCTCGTCGCGTCTCGTCGTGCGCTGTCGGAAGGGTGAAATCGCGGGGATGTGACGGGAAGCCGCGTATCGGCGGTGTCGGGCGCGTGCGCTTCGAGGTCGAACCGCCGTCCACCGGCGGGGAAGCCTGCGCCGATCGGTCCGTCGCGGACCGTAGCGGCTCCCCCGATGGGCGTATGAGTAACGGGACGCACGCATACCAATCCACGGGCCGTGTTCGAACGGTGTTTATACGACGGCAGCCGGCCCCGTCCGGATTCGAGTTAGATTCGAGTCAGACCCAGTCGTCCGGGAGGTCAGCCCGGTTGTCGTGGAGGAGTCGGAGCACCGGTCGAATCTCCTCGAACGCGTCGCCGACGCCGACCCGGCCCGCGTCCCGGTCCCACCGGATGTACCCGGCCTGCTCCAACAGCGGAAGGTGGTTGTGGTACAGCGCCGTCTCCAGCGCCGTCTCGTCTCGGTCCCCTGCGTCGACGTCCTCGGGAACGCTGAGCGTGTCGTCGGGGTTCGGGAGTTCCAAGAGCGCGACCAGCACGCGCCGACGGGTCTTATCTCCGAGCGCCTTGGAGACGGACTGCCAGATATCTGCGTCCTGCATGTCAATCAACTGCCTTTCCGAAAGGAAGAGAGGGGTATGAGTATTGTCTCGTATAGCGGAGTTTAACCACTGCATACGTGAACGGTGCAGTCCGTACCGAACGTCCGCTTCGGCGACCGGCGGCGTGCCGTCGGGCCGTATCAAGGCGTCGAGCGGTCGAATCACGCCTAAACCACCCGTTATTCGCCGGTGCGCGTCGATAGGTTGGGTACGAGCGACTCCGGTACAGACTCTGACGCGGCGTCCGGTATCGAAGCCACCAGAACCTTAGCGGTCGACCGCATTCGTACACCGACCGACCGCCGACCGACACCGCTCTGAACCATGACGACCCACGAGACGACCGACGGCGACCGAGAAGCGACCGCCCGAACCGACGACGGCGAGTGGCGAATCATCCTCAACCCGGTCAGCGGGTCCGGCGACCACGCCGAACGGGTCGAGTCGCTGGCCGCGGAACGCGGCTACACCGTCGAACGGACCGAAGGATCCGGCGACGCCATCGAGTTCGCCAGGCGGGCGGGCGAGGAGGGCGCGAGGAGGGTGGCCGCCTGCGGCGGCGACGGGACGGTGCACAACGTCGCGGAGGGACTCGCGCGGGCGGACGCCCTCGACGACGTGACGTTCGGCGTCGTTCCGGGCGGGACCGGCAACGACTTCGCCGCGAACGTCGGCGTGCGGAGCGTCGAACACGCCTTCGAACTCCTGGAGACGGGCGAACGCCGGCGCATCGACCTCGGCGTCGCCGACGACGAACTGTTCACGAACTCCTGTATCGCCGGGTTGACCGCGCAGACGAGTTCCCAGACGAGTTCCGATATGAAAGAGCAGTTCGGCACACTCGCCTACGTCGCCGCCGGACTCAAGACGGTTCGGGAGTTCGAACCGCTTCACGTCGAACTGGAGGCGAAGAACGACGCCGAGTCCCAGTCGACGACGTGGTCGGGCGAGGCGCTCTGCATCCTCGTCGGCAACGCGCGCCGGTTCACCGACGGAGGCGGGCAGGCCAACGTCGAGGACGGCCTGTTCGAGGTGACCGTCGTACAGGACATGCCGACGTCGAAGATGCTGACCGAGGCCGCCGTCCAGCAGTTCATCGGCCGCGACACCGAGAACGTGACGCAGATGACCGGCAGCGAGTTCCACGTCTCCGGCCGCGAGGGCAAGGACATCGAGTTCAGCCTCGACGGCGAGATTCGAGAGCACCGAGAGCTGACGATGCACGTCCGAGAGCGAGCGCTCGAACTCGTCGTCGGTCCGGACTACGAGCCAGCGCCGTAATCGCGAGTCGGGTCCGCCTTACCGTCTTACTGCCGGGGGTCGAACCGCCGGCGCTCCCGGCTGAGTATGCGCTCCCAGAGCGTGAACAGGGTGCTGTCGAGGTCGTAGCGGCGGTTCACGTCGCGCACCCACACGTCGTCGGAGAAGAGGAGATGCTGGAACCGGCGGACCGTCGGCGTCAGGTCCTCCATCGGCCGCGCGCCGACGTAGTAGGCCACCGTCTCCTCGCGCGTGCGAGAGATGAGTTCGGGCGGCACCGGCAGGCCGCACTCGCTGGCGACGTAGTCGAACCACTCCAGATGGATGATGGCGTCGGCGAAGGCGAAGCGGTCGGCGAATCCCGAGACGCGGTCGACCGCCGGCTTCCCCTCGTAGAGCACGTCCTGCGGCCGGCTGAACCGCGGTACCGAGACGTGTTCGAGCGTGTCGGCGTACTTGCGGGCGATATACTTGAGCCGCCACCCCGCGAAGTACGTCGGCCCGGTCAGGGCGAGTTCGTACCACAGCGGCGTCCACTCCAAAAAGGGTGCTCCGAACGCGGCGTCGGCCAGCAGGTCGGCCACGATGGTCTGTGCGACCTCCACCGCCACGTCGTAACCGGTGCGGTTCTCCCGCATCGCCGTCTCCGCCTCGTCGACGAGGGCGGGGAGGTCACCGGTCGGAAAGCCCATCCCCTCGGCGACTCGGACGACGTAGTCTGCGCCGGGTCGGTACCAGTCGGCGAAGTCCGCGGGAGTCCGCAACGGAACGAGTGGGAGCACCGTCACACGATTTCTTGCGGCCGAGGCGGTATATACGGTCCGACCGACCCATCACTCCTCTAACTGGTCGGACAGCCCCCACTCCGCGGCTCGAGACTTCGCCTCCCGCCGCGCTTCTGCTCGAATCTCGTCGATGCGCTCGGCGTCGGCGAGGAACGACTCCACGGCGGTGCGCTCGTCCTCCCGGCGGTCCGCCGGCGCCGCCGCGCGCGTCCGTTCGACCAGTTCCGGGTCGGCCGCGAGTCGGTCCGCCGGCCGCGCCGGCGGGACGCGACACGTCTCGTCGCGGTGGAGGCGTTCGACGGCCGCGGCGGCGAGTCCGTACAGTTCGACGCGGTACGGTCCCGCCGCGTCGAGGGCGGCGAGGGCGTCGGGGCCGCCGCGGTCGGTTCCGGCGTCGTACGCGAGGACGGGGACTCCCTCCTCGAAGGTGAGCACGGCGGCGTCTCCGCCGCCGCCGAGCAGCGAGTCCTGCGGCTCGAAGACGGCGTAGCCGGTGAGTTCGCGGTCCAAGACGGCCGCGAGCGTCGTCCCCACGTCGCTGACGACGCGCGACCGGAGCAGTTCGCCCGCCGGAATCCGCAGCGACGCCTCGGAGAACGCGGTCACGGTACGGTCACACCCGGTCGGGGAGGACGGCGCTCCGGAAGCGGTCGGCCACGTCGCCGGCGTCGCCCTCGCGAACGTCCAACGCCGTCGCCGCCTCGCGGAAGGCGTCGGCCGCGGGGTCCGCCGGNCCCTCGCGAACGTCCAACGCCGTCGCCGCCTCGCGGAAGGCGTCGGCCGCGGGGTCCGCCGGCGCGTGCGCGAGGAGCGGTTCGCCCGCCCGCCGGGCCGCGCGGACGGCGTCGCTCTCGGGCACCGAGGCGAGCGTCGTCCCGCCGAAGTAGCGCGCGGCCTGTTCGGCGATTCGCTCGGCGTCCTCGTCGGGGCGGACGCGGTTGAACAGGACGCCCGCCGTCTCCGTGCCGTACGAACGCGCGTACTCCTGCACCTTCAGCCCGTCCGACAGCGAGGGGACGGTCGGTTGCAGGACCACCACGACGCGGTCGGCGAGGACGACGGGGAGGACGGCGCTCTTCGACCCGAGCGCCGCCGGCGAGTCCAGGAGGAGCACGTCCGTCTCGGACGCCAGTTCGGCGACCACCTCGCGGAGGCGGCCGGGGTCGGCCGCCTCGAACGCGGCGAGACTCGTTCCGCAGGGGACGACGGACATCCCGAAGCGCTCGTAGACGGCGTCGCCGACGCGAGCGTCGCGCCCCTCGACCAAGAGGTCGTGGAGCGTCACGTCGGCGTCGTCGAGGCCGGTGTGAAAGAGGAGGTTCGCCATCCCCGTGTCGGCGTCGACGACGGTCACGTCGTACCGCTCGGCCAGCGCCATCCCGAGTGCGAGCGTGCTCGTCGTCTTCCCCGTCCCGCCCTTCCCGCTGGCGACGGCGAACGCTTCGACCATGCCCGCACCTCGCGGCCGCCCGAATTAAATATTCTGTTTAGAGAATGTATCTCAGGTAGACACGTGTCGTCGTCCGCATCGCGGATCGCGTCCGGGTGGCACGGCGGTCGTCGACGCCCCCCTCCCGACCGCCCGAACGCCTTTGTCCCCGAGCGTTCTAGTCCGCCCATGGCAACCGAAACCGAGGGCGAGAACGACGGACCCGTTCAGATTCCCATCGAAGACGAACCGGCCGCCGACGAGGATATCGGCGATACCACGGAGGGCGGCCGGAGCGTCGCGCTCACCATGCTCATCCTCGCTATCGTGGCCGCGGCGGTCATCTACTTCGTCGTCAGCAGCGGTGGCGACGACGACGAAGAGATGGAACCGCCGTTCTGAGCGGCGCGCGAGGGAGCTTTTTTCGCCGGATAACCGTCACCGAGGCGGGGTCGGGAACGGCCGCCCACCTCGATCGGTGACCGCGACGGGGCGGCGAGCCCACAGTTCTTTCGATACCGACACATCAGTAGCGGGCAACAAACCTTTCCTACCAGCCAGCAGTACTTTTGTTCGATGAGCGACTCGAAGGAAGGAGACGGGAGCCTGCCGGCGGTCCGCGTCGCCGCCGGGTCGGCGCATCGGACCGACGCGAACGCCGTTGCCGACGCCGCGCGGGAGGGCGCGGAGACGTCGACGGTTCGACGAACGGGTTCGACGGGCGTAGAGGCGCTGGAACCGCTGCTCGTGGTGACGACCGACGACGGGACGGCGTTCTACGCCGCGCCGTCGCACGACCGCGCCGGCGAAATCGTGAGCGCGGCGGAGTCGGGCGAGTTCGCCGAGGATGCCGACGCCATCGTCGAGGGCGAGGAAGGGACGCCGGACGAGGACGGCGCGCTTCCGACGCCCGAGGAGGGACCGCTGAGCGTCGGCCGCCGACGCGCCCTCGGACGTTGCGGCTGGGTCGACCCGAGCGAACCGCCGACCGACTCGCTGCTCGAAGCGGTGCGCGAGGACCCCGACGACGTGCGCGAGGGGATGCACAAACTCGGTCTGCTCGGCCGCGGCCGCGGCGACGCCCGCTCCGATAGATCGATAGCCGAGGGCTGGGAGGAGGCCCGCGACGTCGAGGGCGACCCCGTGCTCGTGGTGAACGCCAACGACGCCGACGAACGCAACCGGACGGACCGGACGCTGCTCGAAGGCGACGCCGGGGGCGTCGTCGACGCCGCGATGGCCGTCGGACACCTCCTCGACGCCGAGGACGTGGTCGTCTACGCCGAGGAGGAATCGCTGGGGACCGAACGCCTCTCGCGGGCCATCTCGCGCTACCGCGAGGCGCACGGCGAGGCCCCGCAGTTGGCCGTCGGCCCCGAGCGGTTCATCGCCGGGGAACCGACGATGGCGCTCGAGTCCCTAGAGGGGAACGACCGACTCGAAGCGCGGCTTACGCCCCCGGGACCGGAGACGCACGGCCTCTACGGGCGGCCGACGGTCATCCACACGCCGCGGACGCTGCTGCAGGTCCGCGAAGTGATTCGCAACCCCGACGGGTTCGACGCCGACGACGCCGACCCGGGAACGCGCCTCGTCACCGTCGCCGGCGACGTGGACGCGCCCGCGACGGTCGAACTCTCCACGGGGTCGTCGATGCGGACGGCGACCGACGCCGTCGACCACGACTCCGTGAAGATGGCCGTCGTCGGCGGGCAGTTCGGCGGCTTCACCCGCCGACTGGACCACACCTACTCCGCGCCCGCCCTGGACGGCGCCGGCCTCGGTTCCGAGGGCGTCATCGAACTGTTCGGCGAGGACCGCTGCGCCCTGGCGGCCGTCGGTGACCGCGCGAACTTCGCCTCCCAGGAGAACTGCGGTCGGTCGGGGCCGTGCCGGGAGGGGACCAAGCAGATGACGGACCTGCTCCGACAGATCTACTCCGGGAAGTACAAAGACGACATGCTCCGCGAACTGACGCGGACGATGCAGAACTCCTCGATGTGTCACTTCGAGGAGAGCGCCGCGCGGACGGTCGAGACGGCGATGTCGGCGTTCGACCGGGAGTTCGCCGCGCACGCCGATGGACGCTGTCCCAGCGGCGAGTGCGACGGACAGTCGCTGCAGTAAACTGAGCGGTCGCCGCGGTGGAACGCCCCGGCGCCTACGGTCCGAGGCCCCACGCCGACTCTCCGCTCCGCCGCCGACGGTACTCGAGTCCGAAGCACACGCTCGCACAGAGCGCAGCGACCGTTCCGACCGCCGCGATGAGCGGCGTCGAATCGCCGGCGACGTAATCGAAGGCGAAGACGGCCGCGAGGGCGGCCTGCGAGAGGGCGGCCACCGCCGTCCATTTCGGGTGTATATGCGAAGTGGTCGACGAGAAGACAAATCGTTTGTGTAGAGCGGTCTGGATTCGGCCGGTCAACCGCCGCCCTCAGTCACCCGATTCCTCGAACCCGAGCGGTCCGAGGTCCAGTCGGGAGACGAGGGCGGCCGCCCGGTCGTACGGCGAGTCGGCCGTCTCTCCCTCCCCCGCCGCCGGCCGCGAGCGACCCGCGGCGGCGAACAGACCGTCGACGAAGGCGTCTCTGAGGCCCTCGTTCTCGAAGAGGCCGTGCAGGTACGTTCCCATCACCGCGCCCCGAGCGACCCCGAGCGTCGCGTCCGCCCGGCCGTCGGGGGCGGCGAACGGCCGCGCGAGTTCCTCGCCGTCTCCGACGACCGCCCGCGTCTCGCCGGTGTGAATCTCGTACCCCGAGACCGACCCGGCGAATCCCTCGAACGGGCCGGTCCCGTCGAACTGCCACGTGACGGGTGCGACGCGCTTCTCGGTCGAGAAGGTCGTCTCGACGGGGAGCAGTCCGAACCCGGAGAGTGCAGAATCCCCGCGGACGCTCTCGGCGCCGACGTTCAGCAGTCGCTCGCCGAGCAGTTGGTAGCCGCCGCAGAGGCCGACCACCGGCCCCGAGAACCCCCGGAGGCGGTCGTGTAGGCCCGCTTCTCGGCAGGCGCGTAGGTCGTCGGCGGTGTTCTTCGACCCCGGGATGACGACGGCGTCGGCGTCCGAGAAATCCGAATCGAGCGGGCGGTAGGCGACGCGGACGCCCGGTTCGGCCGCCAGCGGTTCGAGGTCCGTCGCGTTCGAGACGCGGGGCAGGCGAGGGACGGCGACGGTGACGGCGTCTGCGTCTTTCGTATCCGCACCGAAGACGGCTCGTTCGCCCTCCGCCGGCAGGGAGACGCTGTCCTCCTCGGGGAGGCCCGGATCGTCGTACGGGAGGACGCCGAGGACGGGCACGCCCGTCCGCGACTCGAAGGCGTCGAGGCCATCGTCGAGGAGCGACTCGTCGCCGCGGAACTTCGTGATGACCGCGCCGACCACCCGTTCTCTCACGTCGTCGGGGACGAGTTCGAGCGTCCCGACGAGGGAGGCGAACACGCCGCCGCGTTCGATGTCGGCGACGAGGAGGATATCCGCGTCCGAGAGGCGGGCCGTCTCCACGTTCGCCAGGTCGCGGTCGTGGAGATTTATCTCGGCGATGGAGCCGGCGCCCTCGGCGAGTATCACGTCGTGCGCGGCGGCGAGGCGGGCGTGCGCCGCGACGGCAGCGTCGCGGGCGCGGTGCCACCCCTCCTCGTAGTAGTCGCCGGCGGCGAAGTTGCCGGCGGGACGGCCGTCTATCACCAGTTGCGACTCGCCGCCGCCGCGGGGTTTCAGGAGGACGGGGTTGTGGTCCGTCGTCGCCGTCGTGCGGGCCGCGCGGGCCTGCACGTACTGGGAGACGCCTATCTCGCCGAAGGCGTCGGCGCTCGTTCCCGCTTTCGCCTCCGAGGTCGCCTCGGCGCCGGGCGCGACGGGCACCGCCCGGGCGTTGTTGCTCATGTTCTGCGCCTTGAACGGCGCGACGCTGACGCCGCGGTCGGCGAGCAGTCCGCAGAGACCGGCGACGACGGTGCTCTTGCCGACGTGGCTGGCCGTGCCCGCGACGAGGACGGTTCGACTCATTGCGTTCGCCCGCTACGACGTCGCGAACGGTAGTCAGTATTCGTATCCGTCCGCCGTACCGGTCGCCGGGTTGGACGTCCGCTCGGGCGTCCCTCCGCCCCCGAGGGCGTCGGGACCGGAGAGTCCGTCTAGTATCGCGTCGGCCGCCGCGACGACCGGACCGGTGAGGAGAATCGAAGCCGAAGCGGCCAGCCGCACCCCCGACTGGAGCGCCGCCGGGTCGAGCACCTAACGGAGAACGTCGAGGCGCTCTCGGTCGAGTTGGCCGACGACGAACGCGCCCGCCCCGAGGAACCCATCTTCCCGCAGTGGCCGGTCGAGGGCAAGGACTAGTTCGAGCGCGCACCCGAGCGTTATACCGCTGCCGGTCGTACCGTCGGAGGATGTTCCCCGGGCCGGTTCCCCGTTCGGAAGCGACGCACGGACCAGACGACGAGACGCGGGGCGGACGACCCCGCGGACACGGGAGGGACGCCGAACGGTGAGCGCCCGCGAGGCGAGACTTGACCCCCCGATTCAACCCGGCGAGACCGACCCGGTCTCGGACCTCGACGCGACCGGCCGCGACGACGGGACCGTGTTCCCACAGTCGGTCGCCAGCGGCGGACCGACGCCGAGCGGCGTGCTGCTGTGGACGCGCGTCGCGTCGGACGCCCGCGACCCGGACGAACCGCTGGGCGTCGAGGTGGCCCCGACCCCGTCGTTCGACGACCCCCCACTCCGCCGCGAGATACCGCCGGAGCGACTCCACACCGGGAGCGACTACACCGTCCGCGTCGACCTCGACGGACGCCTCGACCCGGATTCGACCTACTACTACCGCTTCGCCTACCGCGGTCAGAAGAGTCCGATGGGTCGATGTCAGACGCTCCCGCGACCCGACGCCTCCCCCGACTCGCTCCGCCTCGCCCTCATCTGCTGTCAGGACTATCAGAACGGGTACTACGGCGCGCTCGCCCGGGTCGCCGAAGACGACGTCGACTTCGTCGTCCACCTCGGCGACTACATCTACGAGTCGGCGGCCCACCAGTACAGCGGGCTGGGCAGCGAGCGCTACCGGAGTATCAGACTCCCCAGCGGGAACGACCTCGCCTCCTCGCTCGCGGACTTCCGCAAACTCTACCGGACGTACATGTCGGACCCCCACCTGCAGCGACTTCACAGGCGTCACACCGTCATCCGGACGTGGGACGACCACGCGGTCGGCAACAACCGATACTGGGACTACGAGGCAGACGCGCCGGTGCTCCCCACGCACCCGCGCGGCGACGACCCCGAGTTCGCCGCGCGCCTCACCGCGGCCGGCATCCAAGCGTGGTGGGAGTTCACCCCGGCCCGCGTCGGCTACGACCCCGACGCGGACCACCTGCACGACGCCTTCGAGCTCTATCGTGCGTTCTCGTTCGGCGATCTCGCGACCCTCGTGCTGACCGACGAGCGACTGTTCCGGACGCCGCCGCCGGGCGCCGGCACGTGGCGGCCGGGCTGGTTCGGCGGGCGGTCGGACCCCGACCAGACGATGCTCGGCGGCGACCAGCGCGCGTGGTTTCTCAACGCAATGCGGGAGTCGGAGACCACGTGGACGGCGTGGGCGAACGAGGTGCTGTTCTCGCCGTTTCAGGTCGGCGTCGGCGCGGCGACCCTCCGTCCGAAGACCGACTCGTGGGACGGCTACCCGCTCGCGCGCGAGCGTCTCGCCCGCGGCATCGAATCGGACGCGACATCCAATCTCGTCGCGCTCACCGGCGACCTGCACTCCTATCTGGCGTCGACGATGCCGACGGCCGACGGGGCGGCGGACGAGCGTCGAGGACTCGGACCCGAGTTCATGACACCCGCGGTCACGAGCGTCAACCTCACCGAGGCCGTCGGACTGGACGAGGGAGTCGTCGGCCGCGTCGCCGGCGGAATCGTCTCTCGCGTCGCCCGCGCGATGAACCCGCACTTCGCGCTGTTCGACAGTTCCCGCTGGGGCTACTCGGTCGTCGAGTTCACGCCCGAGGAGAGCAGCTACACCGCCTACGCGGTGGACAAGACGGTGGACAGCGCCGACGCCTCGCGGAGCGTCGTCGCCCGGTTGCGCGTGCCGACGGGTGGCGTCGAACCGCGGCCGATGGAGCGACGCTCCGGGTGAGTACCCCTCAGTACTCCGTCCCCTTCCGCGCCCGCGTCCCCTCGTCGAACGGGTGTTTCACCTTCCGGACTTCGGTCACGAGGTCCGCGGCGTCCAGCAGGAACGTCGGCTCCTCGTGCCCGCCCGTGAGGACGAGTTCGAGGTCCGCGGGCGCTTCGTCTATCAGTTCGAGCACCTCGTCCTCCTCGACTAACCCCATGTCGACGGCGTACAGAATCTCGTCCAGCACGAGCATGTTCACCCCTTCGCTCGGGTCGCCCTCGGACGCGAGCGGTTCCGAGAGGTCCGACTCGCCCGCCGCCGCGACGAGCGCCTTCGTTCGCTCGAACGCCGCCGTCGCCTTCGCCGCGTGTTCGTCGTCGTCGGAGCCGTCCATGAGCCCTTTCCAGCCGTAATGACCGGTGTTCTCGTAGGAGATGCCCGGCAGGGCCTCGATGGCGTTGTACTCGCCGCGGACGCCCTCCACCGAGTCCGCCCCGCCCTTCAGGAACTGGAGGAGGTGGACCCGGTAGCCGTGGCCGGCCGCCCGGAACGCCATCCCCAACGCGGCGGTGGTCTTCCCCTTGCCGTCGCCCCACCACGCCTGCACGAGGCCGAACTCCTCCGGAACCGACGGTTCGATGGCGTTCGCGCCGGGCGCGACGCCCCCACCGGGCGTGTTCCGTCGAGTCTCCGCGGGCGAATCGGGGCGGTCCGTCGCGGGCGCGTCGGCGGCGTCGTCGGAGCGGTCGCCCGACTCGGGTCGGTCGTCGCTCATCGCGCCACCTCCGTCGGGGCGTCGTCGCCCGCCCACGTCAGCGACAGCGCCGCCGACCACGAGAAGCGGTCGCTCCCCCGCCCGGAACCGGTCTCGGGGTTGAAGTACTCGCGGAACCCCTCGCGGTCGAGCAGTCGCCGGGAGTCCGCCCGAATCCGGTCGGCCTCTCGCTCGGCGCCCATCCGCCGCAGGCCGCGTTCGAGCAGCCAGTTCGTGTTCAGCCACACCGGCCCGCGCCAGTAGCGGTCGTAGTCCATCTCCGGGCCGACGTAGGAGGGCGCGGCGTACTCGTACGCGAAGAAGTCCGCGAGCGTCTCGCGCATCCGCTCGAACTGGTCGTCCGTCGGCGCGCCGGCGAGCGTCGGGAGGAGTCCGGCGACCGAGCGGACCGGGAGCGGTTCGTCGGCGACGAGGTCGTGGGAGACGAACAGACCGAGGTCGTCGTCGAACCGCCGTTCGGAGAGGGCGCGGCGGGTCGTCTCGGCCTGCGCGCGCCAACGCTCGGCGGCCGCGTCGTCACCGGCGTCGGCCGAGAGAGCGGCCACCGACCCGCAGGCGCGGGCGAACAGCGCGTTCGTCAGCACGTCCTCCACGACGAACGGCGACTCCTTCCGCAACCGGGCCTCGTCCCAGTCGAGTTCGCGCCCCTGCCGGACGAGGGCGACGTAGCGGTCGTAGTCCCAGTCGGTCGGTCGCTGCTCGGCCAGGTCGTCGTCCTTGCGGTCTTTGCGGACGTACGATACGTCGCCGGGGTCGAAGCGTTCGAGGGGGCCGACCCACGCCGGCGAGTCGTCCATCCCCGTCGCCCACGGGTGGCGGACCCAGACGAGTTCGCCGTCGTCGGAGCGCTCGCGGAGCCACCACTCGCAGTGGGCTTTGAGGTCCGGGAGGACGGAGTCCCGAAACGACTCGTCGCCCGTCATCTCGTAGACGTACTCGGCGGCGAGGGCGACCATCGGCGGTTGGGTGATGCCGCTGGTCTCCACGTCGGCGTGGGCGGTCCGGTCGGCGCCGACCCGCCACTCCTCCGGGCCGGGGAAGTAGCCCGCGGCGTCCGACCAGAAGGCTATCTGCGGCACCATCCCGTTCTCCCAGCGCGCGTCGAGGAGCGTCCGAATCTCGCGCTTGGCCGCCGCCGGGTCGGCGTGAGCGAGGCCGACGGCGACGAAGGCGCTGTCCCAGTTCCACTGGAAGGGGTACAGCGTCGCCGAGGGAATCGTGTAGCCGTCGCGTCGGTTCGCGTCGAGAACCGAGACGGCCGACTCGCGTCCGTGCATGCGGGAGCGTTCGCGCCGGTCGGAAAAGTCGTTTCGACCGCCGGGACGTCCGAGCGGAGCAGCTATCAGACGAACGACAACAAGTATACGAGATAGTGAGTATTGCCAACATATGTCTCGAATACTCAAGACGTCGGGATTCCTGGGGCTGACGGTGATGATGGGCGTGGGGCTGTACGTGACATCCTCCCCGCCATAAACGGCGGGCCTTCCCACACGGTGGGAATCCGTTAGGCAGGTTTCAGTCCGAATACGCCGAGAGCGTCATCTGCGAGGGTGTCTCGCTCGTCTCTCGGTGGACTGTGGCGGTGTCACGACCGCTCCCGTCCTGTGGCGAGTCATCGCGTCCGGGTTCCCAACGGACGCTCTCTCCCCACGGGTTAGCGCNCGGTGGACTGTGGCGGTGTCACGACCGCTCCCGTCCTGTGGCGAGTCATCGCGTCCGGGTTCCCAACGGACGCTCTCTCCCCACGGGTTAGCGCAACGTGCGATGTTCGCACTCGCGTTAATATCTGCTTGGAACTCCGATACGTGGCAGTCGTCGTGCGGACACACAAACTCCGCTTGTTGACTCCGCCGACCGAGACGCCCGCAAGCGTGGCACGTCTGCGAGGTGTACGCCGCGTTGACGTACTCGACTCGAATCCCTGCCTCGGCCGCTTTGTCTTCGATTCGGCCCTGTAGTCGGGCAAACGCCCACGCGTGAAGCCGCCGGTTCATGAACTTGCCGTAGTCCAAGCGTTCGCGGATGTACGACAGGTCTTCGAGGACGATAACCGGATTCTCGAAGGAATGGGCGTACTCGACGGCTTGCCGAGACGCTTTCTCGACAATATCCGTGAGGGCGTTCTGGTAGTGGTCGAATCGTTCGTCCACGCGCCACTCGGCGGCGTCTCGTGATTGTAGCCGCCGGAGCGTCGTGAACATCTCTTTGCGGAGGTGTCGCGCTCGACTGCCGCTGACGAGCATTGGCTTCCGTGGTACGTCGCGTTTGAGGGCACAGCCCGTTATCAACGCGCTCTCGCCTACGTCGAAGCCGATGTACGTCGGGTCGTCCGGGTCGGTCGGTTCTTCGACCGAGTATTCGACGGTGACGTGCAACTCCCACGACGTGCGGTGTCGCTGTAGCCGCAACTCACCCGCCTTCGCGTCCTCGGAGAGCAGGTCGAACCACAGGGATTCCTGCTCGGGGTTAATCCGAAGCGGAATCCAAAAATTTGTCCCGCGTCCGGGTTGCGGAGCCTGCCACACAAAACCATGTTCGCGCTCGTTCGAGTAGTCGAACTTCGCGGCCCGGTTGACGAGTCGAAGCGGATGCTCGTCGTCTAACTCCTCGGCGTTATACGTCGAGCGGAGTTTCGGGACGTAGGATTTGAGGGCGTCTTTGGCTTGATACGGCAGGTCGTAGGGCGTCACAACGTCGTTGACAGCAGACATTGTATCCGCCCTGTTGTCGAAGGCATCGTGGAGTGCGGTTCGGTAGGTGTCCAAGAGTCGCTGTAGGCGTTGCTCTTTGCCCGTGGTGGGCGTGGCGAGCGTTGCCTGTAGCGTCTTCGTCACCGTCTCGGACACACCCGTAGATAGAACGTAGACAAAATTAAGTGTAACGGAGCGCAAGAATGGCTCATGCCACACATCAACTTCGAGGTAGACGAGGAACAGTACGAGTCTTTGAAAGAGACGAAGAAACGTCACGGTCTGACGTGGAAGGGGATGCTACTCCACGCACAACGAGAGTTGGATTCCGGCCCGGCTACCGAGTAGCGGTTGGTCAGCACCGTGTCGCATTCCCTCCCGGCCTAAAGGCCGGGATTCCCTGCTTGAATTGAGATGGGGTGCTGTCGATTCTGGCGGTCGTGATGGGGAGTCAGGTCGACGCGCTGAACGTCGCCGGGCGAGTCCGGCGAGCGACGACGGGGCTGTATCTGGTCGGACAGTGGATGCTGCCGCTGGCGGTGTGGGGCGTCTCGGCCACCGGAATCGCCGCCATCG
This sequence comes from Halogeometricum pallidum JCM 14848, assembly GCF_000337095.1. GTDB lineage: Archaea > Halobacteriota > Halobacteria > Halobacteriales > Haloferacaceae > Halogeometricum > Halogeometricum pallidum. The sequence goes on along the minus strand of NZ_AOIV01000027.1, from coordinate 197,452 downwards.
GGATGTCGACGCTGCTGTGGGGACTCTGTCTCGTCGCCAGCATGCTGCTCATGGCGCACCAAGCGTGGACGGTCGACCGCCGGGAGCGTACGGGACCCGGAACGGCGACGGCGGCCGCGGACTGACCGCGGCGGCCGAACACGCCGCGCGTCTTTGAGGAGTCGAGCGCGCAGCGCCGCACGTGTTTCTCGACTTACACGCCTAATACGCTCGGCGCCGTACTCTCGGATATGCCGAACCACGTCCTCGTCCCCTTCGACGGGTCGCCGCTCGCCGAGCGAGCGCTGCGCTACGCCTGCGCGGAGTACGGAAGCGAGAGCATCACCGTCCTGTACGTCGTCGACGAAAACAGCGACGAGACGGCGGCGGCGGGGTGGGGCGACCACCCGAGCGAGTGGGACGACTGGCTCGACGAACGCCGCGACCACGCGCGAGACCTCTTCACCGTCGCCGAGGAGATAGCGGGCGAGAAAGACGTGCAGATTCGGACGGGCGTCGCGGTCGGTCAGGCCGCGGAGATGATCGTGAAGGCCGCCGAGGAGTACGGCGCGGACCTCATCGTCGTTGGCGTCCACGGGCAGTCGCGACTCGAAGAACTCGTCGTCGGGGACGTCGCCAAGACGCTGGTGCGGGAGTCGCCGATACCCGTCACCACCGTCCGAGAATCGGACGACCGATAGCCCGTCTCGGATCGACGCGCTCTCCGACGCCTACGCGAAGCCGTGGTGCTCGTAGAAGCGACGGGTGCGCTCGTCCCGCAGGAGCGGTCCGTGAACCTGCAGCGTCTCTACGCCCGCGTGCGAGTTGAGTTCGAGGACGACGAACTCCCCCTCGCCGGTGACGACCACGTCCCAGCCGACGCGCGGGAGGTACGGCACCGTCGACGCCAGTTCGAGCAGTCGGTCGCGTATCGCCGGCCAGCCCGGAACCTGGGCGCCCTCGATGCGCGCGCCCGTGTCCGGGTGTCGCTCGAACCACCGGCGCTCGTGGTCGTCGTCCGACCAGTAGGCGGCGGGGCCGAGCGTCCCGCCCTCCCGAATCTCGGCCGAGAGGCCGCCGCGACTCCAGTTGTCGACGGGCGCGGAGTCGGCCGTTCCGATGCGATGGACCGCCTTCGAGACGAACGGTTCGTCGGCCTCGGGGTCCCACAGGGTGAGCACGCGCAGCGTGTGCACCGCGTCGGGGAACAGGTCGTCGGCGTAGCCGGCCTGCTGGACGAACTCCCAGACGAGGTACTCCTCCAACTCCTCGACGAGCGCCGAGAACTCCGCCGCCGTCTTCGCCTCGCCGTTGACGAGGTAGTCGTCGCCATCCCCCTCGGCCGCCCGGCAGACGTAGACGCCCGACCCGCCGTAGCCGTAGACGGGTTTGAGAACGAGCGCTCCCTCCCCGTCGAGGTGGTCGCGGAGCCACGGGACGGCGTCGACGCGGCGCGGACCGTCGCCCTCGTAGGACGCGAACGCCGGCCGGCGCTTCAGGTCGCCGCCGTCGAGCACGCCGTAGCAGTCGGGCAGGTGCTCGCGGAACGCGTCGAGCAGGAGGTACTGGGCGAGTTTGTTCTTGACGACCGCTCCCCACGGTCCGCCGAGCGAGTCCAGCCGTTCGAGCTGGTAGTCCGAGAGATACTCGTCGTACCGTCCCTCCTCGACGTCGAACAGGACGCCGGACCGACTGGTGAAACCGTGTCGCCACAGCGAGAGCCGTCGCTCCAGGGGAAGCGGGACGGAGGGGCCGGAGACCACCTCTCGCTCGAAGAGGGTTTCCAGCACCGACAGCCGTCGATAGACGGACTGCGTCGCCGTCGTCCCCGTGGGGGACGCGTCGGACAACCGCGCCAGCAGGTCACCGTCGATCATTGGTCGGTCGGTAGTCCACGGCGTCCCGACTTAACGGACGCGACTCGCCGCGCCGGACGCCCGCACTCCGACCCGAGCGCTCGGGGAAGCGAGGTCACAGACAGTCGTGGTGCTCGTAGAACTCGCGGACGCGCGGGTCTTCGAGCAGCGGTTTGTGCACTTGGAGCGTCCGCAATCCGGTGTGGGCGTTCACTTCGAGGACGACGAACTCCCCCTCGCCGGTGAGGACGACGTCCCATCCGAGACGCGGCAGCGAGGGGTACTCGGCCGCCATTTCCAACAGTCCGTCGCGCACGACCGACCAGTCGGGGATGCGCGTCCCCTCGATTCGGTCGCCCGTGTCCGGGTGCTCGTCGAACCATCGGACCTCCCCCTCCGAGGGAAGCCACTGCGCGCCGGCGCTCAGTTCGTCGTCGTCGGTCACCATCGCGGAGAGGCCGCCGTTGCTCCAGTTGTCGACGGGCGCCGAGTCGGCCGTCCCGATGCGGTGGACCGCCGCCGAGACGAACGGTTCGTCCGCCTCGTAGTCCCACATCGTCAGCACGCGGAGCGTGTTCACCGAGTCGGGGTACAGTCGCTCGGCGTAGTCGGCCTGCTGGGCGAACTCCCACGCGAGGTACTCCTCCAGTTCGTCGAGGAATCTGCCGAACGCCGCCCGCGTCTTCGACTCGCCGTTGACCGCGTACTCGTCTTCGCCCCGCTTCCGACAGACGAACACGCCGCGGCCGCCGTGGCCGTAGACGGGCTTGAGTACCAGCGCCGCCCGGCGGTCGAGGTAGCGGTCGACCCACCGGACGGCGTCGTGGCGTTCGACGCCGTTCAGCCCGTCCGAGGGCGCCGCCCACGGCGCGGTCGGCATCGTCGGCGAACTCCGGCGCAGTTCGCCGTCACCGACGACGCCGTAGCAGTCGGGCAGGTGTTCGGCGTAGGAACTGAACAGGAGGTAGAACGTCAGCTTGTTGCTCACGACCGTGTCCCACGGTTCGGCGATGTCGTTCGCCCGTTCGTGCTGCAGGTCGGAGACGAACTGCCGGTAGTTGCCCTCGTCGAGGTCGTACAGGGCGCTCGACCGACTGGTGAACCCGCGCCGCCAGAGCCACAGTCGCCGCTCGAACGGGATGTCGACGGACAGTCCGGTCGAGAGCTCTCGGTCGAGGAGCGTCGCGAAGATGGAGAGCCGGTCGGACAGCCCCCGGTAGCCCGCACCCGCGCGGTCGCGGAGCGGTTTGAGGAGCGTGTATTGGAAAGAATCCTCCCTCATGTACTGTACCGTCGATGCGTCCGGCACGTAAATTAAGACTGGCTAAATCAGACGTGACGACTCCTGTCGCGGGGGGAGAACGTGTTTCCCGTGTACACCCCTCACGGACGCTATCCCGCCGATACAGCGTCGATAGAAGCCAGAAATTATAATAGCGCATGCAGTAATCTCCTGATTCGAGTGAGAGAATCCGATAGCGCCCGGCTTCCCGAGAGTGACTGGGAGCGTTCACCGAGCGGAACTCTGCGGACCGCCCGTGCGACCGAGAGCGCGTCGAGACCGATATGATCGATCGCGTGAAAGCGGCTGTTCTGGCGGTCATCCGAACCCTGCGGCCGAGCGGTAGCCTGTCGTCGCAGACGGTGAAGTCTGCCGTCTGGTCGGTCGGCATCAACGTCGGCGCGAGGGGCCTGCAGCTGATAATGATGATCGTTCTCGCGCGCCTGCTCACTCCGCGCGACATCGGTCTCATGGGCCTCGCACTGGTGACGTACTCGGCGCTGAGTCGGTTCTCGCGGCTCGGTATCAGCCGCGCACTCGTTCAGCGACCAGAGGCGAACGTCGACGAGTACCTCGACACCACCTGGATGATGCAGATCGCACGCAGTGTCCTCATCGCGGCGATTCTGTTCTTCAGCGCCCCCTTCGCGGCGGGGTTCTTCGACGAACCGGCCGTCGAACCGATACTGCAGGCTATCGCCCTTTCGCCGCTCATCACCGGGTTCTTCAACCCGAGCATCGTCTACTTCGAGAAATCCCTCGAACTCCACAAGAAGTTCGTCTTCGACATGAGCGGCGCGATTACGAAGTTCGTCATCGCCGTCGTGCTGGCGTTCATCTTAGAGAGCGTCTGGGCGTTCGTCTACGGCTACCTCGCCGCGGACGTGGCGAAGCTGATCGCCTCGTACGCGCTCGACGACCGCCGGCCCGGGCTCAGCTTCGACCGCGAGCAGGCGTGGGAACTGTTCGGATACGGGAAGTGGGTGACCGCGACGAGCGCCATCAGCTTCCTCCTCGTGAGCGGTGACGACTGGCTGATCGGATGGCTCATGTCGACGGCCGTGCTCGGGTATTACCAGATGGGCTACCGACTCGGCAAGACGCCGCCGCTGGAGCTGTCGCGGAGCCTCTCGACCGTCATGTTCCCGATGTTCTCGAAGCTCCAGACCGACTCGGAGGCGCTCGCCAACGCGGTCAACAAAACTATCAGAATCCTCTCGTTCGTGTCGTTCCCCGCCGCGGCCGGCATCGTCCTGACCGCCCCCTCGTTCGTCCGCGCCTTCCTCGGGCCGCAGTGGCTCCCCATCATCCCGGTGATGCAGATTGTCGCGGTGTACGGGGCGTTCTCGGCGCTCACCTCCACTTTCAACGAGGTTTGGAACGCCACCGGTCACCCCGACTACAACACGAAAATAAACTTCGCCAGGCTGGTGGTGACGGGCGCGGTCATCTACCCGGCGACCACCGCGTACGGAATCGTCGGGACCGTGAGCGCTATCGCCGGCATCTACGTCCTCCTTATCGTCCCGGTGAAGACCCACCTCGCCGTCAAGAGCATCGGCGGGACCCACCGACGCTTCATCATCGAGTTGGCCTATCCCGTCTTCGCCAGCGTCGCCATGGGCGCGGCGCTCTACTTCCTCCGACCGGCTCTCTCCGGACTCCCCGCTATCGCCGAGTTCGCCTGCCTCGTCGTGGCCGGCGTCGTCGTCTACGTCTCGGCCGTGGCCGTCGTCGAGTCCCTCTCAACGTGGAAGATACGCAGCGACCTAGAAGCAGTTCTCGGTGCCGTCCGAAGCTAACGACACCATGATATCACAGTACCACCCCCCCGATCCGACCTTCGCCGCGTTGTCAGACCAACACACACCGATCCGACGATGACAGGAATCTGTGGAATCCTCGGCTCCCGCGACCACGGCATCGACGAGATGGCGTCGGACCTCTCGTGGACGGGCGAGGAACAGCGCGGACAGTTCGCCGACGAACGCGTCGCGGTCGAGTGGGCGGCCCACCCCGGCGACGAGCGCAAGCAGCCGGCGGAGACGGACGGCGGGGCGTTCGTGTGGGCGTACGGGAACGTCTGGGGCTACGAGAGCCCCGACGGCGCCGACGGCTACCGCCCGCGTTCGACGGACGGCGCGGCGACCATCGCGGAGTTCTGCGCCCGGCGGTACGAGGCCGACGGCGAAGCGTTCGCCGCCGGGTTGAACGGGTCGTTCGTCGTCGTCGTCTACGACAGCGAGGAGAACGACGCGCTGATCGTCACCGACCGGCTCGGAACCCGCCCGGTGTACCGCGTCCGCCCGGACGAGGAGACGCTCGTCTTCTCGACGCAGATGCAGTCGCTCCCCGTCCGCCCGAACGTCGACGCGGAGTTCGACGTGGAGTATCTGGCCGAGTACTTCACGCTCGGCGCCGTCGGCGGCGTCCGGACGCCGTTCACGGGCGTCGAGGAACTGCTCCCCTCGTCGGTCACGACCGTCGACCTCGATACGGGGACCGTCGACACCGAGCGGTACTGGCGACCGCAGTACGAACCGGTCGACGAGTCGTTCTCGTCGTTCGCCGACCGGTTCGTCGACCGGTTCGAGACGGTGCTCGAAGAGCGACTCGACCCCGACCTGACGTACGGGCTGCTGCTGAGCGGCGGCAGCGACTCGCGGGCCATCCTCGCCGGCGTCGACCCGGACATCGACCTGCAGACCTACCACACCGCCGGGTGGCTGAACCGCGAAGCGCAGGTCGCAGAGCAGGTGGCGTTCGCGGCGGACCGCGACTTCCACCTGCTGCGGCGCGACCGTGACAACCACGCGCGGATGCTCGAATCGACGCCGCGGCAGATGAACTTCCACGGTCGGTTCAGCGAGGCGCACATCACGGAGTTCGGCGACCGCATCCGCGAGGAGGTCGACGTGCTCATCTCGGGACTGGGGGCCGACACCCTGTTCAGAGAGCACGCCTTCCCGTCGCCGAGAATCCAGTTGGGCAAGCTCGGCGAGTTCGACCTGCCGATGGCCAAGGAGACGACGAGCGTGAGCGAGCACATCGAACGCCGCGCGAAGCCGCTGCCGGAGTATCTGGAGTGCTCGTCGGACCTCACCGAGATACTCGAGCGGAACATCGTGGAGAACGACGGCATCGACCACCACGGGGTGAACTACCGGTCGGTGAGAGAACTCGTCTTCTTCGACGACTTCTACCCGTTCTCGAACAAGTCGGATTACTTCTTCCACGCGATGAACGGGATGATCTCACACTGGACCCCGTTCTTCGACAACCGCCTCGTCGAACTGGCGCTGGAACTCCCGATGCGACATCGGATGCGGCGGAACGTCATCGACGCGACGACGGTGGCGCTGGACGAGGACCTCGCCCGGGTGCCGCACGCGTCGACGGGCGTCCCGCTCACGAAGTCGTTCCCCACCCAGTTCCTGCTGCATCACGCGAACGCGTTCTCCCGCAAGCACCTCTCGCCCGACCGCTCCCCCGAGCCCTACATGTCGGACAAGCCGTGGACGAACTCCACGGAACTGCTCCGCACCCACGACTTCGCCCAGAAGAAACTCCGCGAGAGGGGCCCCCTGATGGACGCGCTGCCGTTCATCGACCGCGAGGCGGCGACGCAGTGCTATCAGGACCACCTGAACGGCGCAGAGCACACGTACGTGCTGTACACGCTCCTCTCGTTCCTGCAGATGCCCGCCGTCCAGCGGATGGCCGATAAGGCCGATGAGGCCGGGTCCGCCTCGGAGTCCCCCGAGGAGGTCGAAGAGCGAACGGAAGCCGAGACGAAGACGCGGTCGCACTGACCGGATCGGAGCCGACTCCCCTGTTCTCGAACTCGCCGTCTAGTTCCGCGCCGCCTCGAGGAACGCGTCGAAGGCGCCCGACTCGGCGTGGAAGTGCGCGTACGTGCCGAGCGTCCGGTACTCCTCGACGCCGTCGTTCGCGCCGTCGACGCCCGCGCCGCGGACCACCTCGAACGCGAAGCGCGCGTCGGGGGCGGCCGTCGCCGCCGAGTAGTGGAACTCGTGGCCGCGCAGCGACTCCCCCGCGGGCGCGAGCAGCGAATCCCGACGCGCCCGGTAGCCCACGTGGTCCAGGGCGACCGGTCCGTCGGTCATGCGCGTCGAGACGGGCAGGACGCCCGCCATCGCGTGTTCCTCGCCGTCGGCCGTCGTCAGCGTCTCGCCGAGGGCCATCAGCCCCCCGCACTCGCCGAAGACGGGCAGGCCCTCGGCCGCGCGGTCCGCGATAGCCGACAGCGCTGGCGACGACGCGAGTTCGGCCGCGCGGTTCTCGGGGTAGCCGCCGGGGAGGTAGACGGCGTCGCACGCGGGGAGGTCGTCGCCCGCGAGGGGCGCGAACGACTCCACGGTCGCCCGCGCGGCGAGTCGCTCTCGGACGGAGGGGTAGACGAACCGGAAGGCGTCGTCCTCGGCGACGGCGACGGTCACGCCGGCGGGGTCGGCCGGTCGCTCCGGCGGTGCATCGACCCGCGGGCGGCGCGCCAGCGAGAGCAGTTCGTCCGCGTCGACGTGGCGGGCGGCGGCGTCGAGGGCGTCATCGTCGACCGGGGACTCGCTCCCGGCGTGCAGGCCGAGGTGGCGGTCCGGGATGTCGAGGCCGTCAAGCGGCGGCGTGCGGCCGACGTAGTGCATCTCCTCGGGGACGGCCGTCCGGATGCCCTCCTCGTGTCGCCCGCCGTGGGCGCGGGCGGCGAGGAGTCCGACCACGTCCACGTCGTAGTCCATCCGGTCGGCGTAGGCGCGGAATCCGAGCGCCGTCGCCGCGATGCTCTCCATCCCGGCCGTCGCGTCGACGACGAGGACGACCGGTAAATCGAGTTCCCCGGCGACGGTGGCGGTGCTCACGTCGCCGTCGTACAGCCCCATCATCCCCTCGACGACGCAGACGTCGCCGTGGTCAGCTCCGCGGGCGTACGCCCGTTTGAGTCCGTCCTCGCCGGTCATCCACGGGTCGAGCGTTCGCGAGGGGCGCCCCAGCGACGCCGCGTAGTGGCTCGGGTCGATGAAGTCGGGGCCGGCCTTCGCCGCGACGGGCGTCCGACCGTCGCGTTCGAGGGCGCGGCAGACGGCCAGCGTCGCCACGGTCTTGCCCACGCCCGATGCGGTCCCGGCGAGGACGAACCCCGGTAGGTCCGCGGGGACCGGTGTATCGCTCATACCGGTCCCCTCGGCGCGTCTCGGATAAAGAGGTTCCTCAGCCGTTCTCGTCGGCGAGAACCGCGGACACCGACGCCCGTTGGTCGGTGACGACGCCGTACGCGGCGTCCGCGACGGAGGCGGGAATCCCGTCGCTCTCGCCGGGGTCCTCCTCGGACGCGCCCCCGTATCGCGAGTCGAGCGACGCCGAGAGGGCGTCGCGGACGCAGGCGCGGGCGGCCGACCCGACTTCGGTGGCACTCCCGGAGTACGCGGCTTTCTCCCCTCCGGGGTCGCAGGCAGCGACGACGGCATCCGTCGTCGTCCCCGGAAAGCCCGTCCGGGCGAGGAGCGTCGCGGCCTTCGCCTCGGCGGCGACGGCGACGAGGTTGGCGAGGGCGCCCGCGTCTAGGGCGCGCGCCGTGCCGACGACGACGTTCACCGTGCCGGCGTGCGCGTCATTGCTCTTCCTCCCGTCCCGTCGCGCCGCCGACGCCCCGTCGCCGTCGACGGGAAGCGCCGCCGGGTTCGACACGCCCGCGGTGACGACGGCTTCGACGGGGACGAGGCGGGCGCGGCGGGCGTGCCGCATCGAGACGCCCGTGAGGAGCGTCGGCCCCGACTCCTCGAAACCGGCCGCCGACAGGCGACGCTCGACGTAGCCGTCGACGTCCGTCTCGTCCCATCCCTCGGGGACGCTCACGTTGTACGCGACGGGACCGGCGGAGCGACCGCCCGCGTGTCCTGTCGAGAGCCACCGCGTCCCCGGCCGTCGGAACCGACAGACGCCGTCGCGGACGACCGATTCGAAGACCGGGTCGGCGTCGCGTCCCGCATCCGGGTCGCGCGCTCCCGTCATCGGAGTTTCAGGAGCGTCTCGACGAGGGCGTCGTTCTCCTCGGGGAGGCGAACGGCCACCCGAACGTGCGAGTCCAGCGTCGGGAACGTCCGCGCGTCGCGCAGGGCGAACCCCCGCTCGCGGGCGTGTGCGAGAAGCGCGTCCACGTCCCCATCGTCCCCGAGAAGGAGGAACGGCGCGTCGGAGGGGAACACCTCGAATCGGGCCCGGAGACGGTCGCGCATCTCCGCCCGCTCCGCGGCGACGCGCGCCTTCGTCTCCTCGACGAACACGGACTGCCGCATGCAGTAGGCGCCCACGTCGGCCGCGGGCACCGAGAGCCCCCACGTCGGCCGCGCGGCGTCGAGTCTGTCGCCGAGTTCGCCCGTCGCGACGGCGAATCCCGCGCGGAGGCCCGGCAGCCCGAACATCTTCGTCAGCGACCGGGCGACGATAGCGCCGGGGGCGCCCGCGAGGCTCGGGTGGTCGGTGAAATCGAGGAAGGCCTCGTCGACGACGAGGACGGTGTCGGCCGCGCGGCACCGAGCAAGGAAGTCGCGCAGGCCCTCGGGGTCGGCCGCCTCGCCCGTCGGGTTGTTGGGGGTGCAGACGACGGCGGCGGCGTAGTCCGCCGGGTCGGTCGCCAGCACCTCGTCGTGGGCGACGGGGACGGGCGTCGCCCCCTGCAGGCGAATCTCGCGGTCGTACTCGCCGAAGCTCGGTTCGGGAACGAGCACGTCGTCGCCGGGGCCGACGGTGACGCCGAAGGCGAGGCGGAGAGCGGCCAGTCCGCCGGGGGTCGGCGCGACGTCTTCCGGGTCGCAGTCGACGTAGTCGGCGGCGGCGACGCGGTAGTCGGCGTAGTCGTCCGCGGGGTAGCGCGTCGCGGCGCCGAAGGCGGTGTCGTAGACGTGGGCGACGCCGGGCGGGCGCCTCGGGTTCGTGTTCGCGCTGAAGTCGACGACGGCGGGGTCGTCGTCGCCGCCGTGCGGCACCCGCGGGACGTCCGCCACCGAGTCAGGGTCCATCGTCGGACCGCAGGCGGGCCAGCACGTCAAGTGTGGCGGTGGTCACCTCGTCCAACCGCCCGGCGCGGTCGGCGAGGTGGAGGGCGCCGCCCATCGCCGCTCCCTCCTTGGCGACGCCGTCGGCGTAGGCCGAGAGGGGTCCGGCGTCCTCGCCGCCGAAGCCGGGGTCGGTGACGACGAGGTCCACGTCGTGCGCCGCCGTCGCGTCCGCCAGTTCGGGCACGTCGTCGGCGAGGTAGGCGGTGGTCGCCAGCGTCAACGGTCCGACGACGCCCGCGTGTCTGACCAGCGCGGCGACGGCGAGCATCTGCGTGCCGCCGGCGAGGACCACCTCCGTTTCCGCCTCCAGCGCGCCGGCGACGAGTCCGCTCGCGACGGCCAGCACGGGGTCGCCGACGAACCGCACGGCGAGTTCTGGCGCGTGGGCGGCTCGTCCCGGTTCGATTTCGGAGGACTCGAACGCCTCCGCCACGACCGCCTCCTTCAGTTCGACGGGATCCTCCGGCAGCGACGAGGAGGTGGACCACTCCTCGCCGAGGGCGCGGAGGACGGCCATCGCCGTCGTCGTCCCGCCCGGAATCGTCTCGCCGACGACGAGTTCCTCGTTCGGAAGCGCGCGGCCGAACTGCCGGGCGGCGGCGAACGCGCCGGGGGCCGTCTGCACCGGGTCCACCTCGCCGATATCTCGGCCGGGGGCCGCGCCCATAGAGACGGTCGGTGCGCCCGTCGGCCGGGCGAGGCCGCCGTTGACCACCGTCGCGTCGAAGCCCAGCAGTTCGCGGACGGCGCGGGTGACCGCCGCCGGCGTCGGACACCCGGTCGGACTGACGGGCGTGACCGGCGCGCGGACGGTGTCGCCGTACGTCAGAATCTCGGCGTCGGCGCTCGGCGTGTGGAGCAACAGGTCGCGCGTCGCGCCCGCGGCGCTCAGCCCCGACCGCTCGGCCGTGCGGGTCGTCCCCGCGACGAGCATCAGTCGCACATCTCCTCCGCGCGTTCGAGGTCTGTCGGTCGGTTCACGTTCACGGCGAGGCGGTCATCGCACGTCAAGCGCACGATGTCGGCCCCGTCCGCGACGACGTTCAGCCCCGTCGGCGCGAGTTCCTCGCCCTCGCGCTCGAACGTCGTGTCCGCGGAGACGCCGAGGCGGCGCTTCAGGTCCGCCGGGACGCAGACGGTGACGGAGCGGGGTCCGCCGTCCTCGTCGTCCCCATCGCCGAGACTCGCCGCGATGGCCCCGTTCACGTGTTCGGACGAGAGCAGCGGCAGGTCGGCGGCGACGGTGACGACCGGTCTTCCTATCGAATCGAGCGCGGCGGTCAGGTCCTCGACGTAGCCCTCGCCGGGCGTCTCGACGACGGCGAGACCCGTCTCGCGGACCCGCTCGGCCGTCATCGGCGCGGCGGGCGAGACGGCCGCGTAGACCTCTTCGACGCGGCTCTCCCGGAGGGCGGCGGCGACGCGCTCGACCATCGGAGCGCCGCACACCTCGACCAGCGGCTTCTCCGTCTCGCCGCCGAGACGGGTGCCCCGCCCGCCGCACATCAGAAGAGCGTCCACGCCACCACCCCCGCGTGGACGCCGACGACGCGTCCGAGTTCGTTCGCCGCGCCGAGCACGTCGCCGCTGACGCCGCCGAGGTGTTCGTCCCCCCAGCGGCCGACGAAGAGCGCCGCGGCCACCGGCGAGAGCGCCGCGGCGACGACGCCCGCGGTGCCGAGGGCGGGGGCGACGAGGAGCAGGGGGAGGAGGGCGACGGCGTTCGGGAGGAGACTCGCGGCGTCGTTGGCGTCGAGGAGCGCCGACCCCATGCCCTCGTGGGCGCTCTCGCCGGTGCAGACGAGCGTCGCCATCCCCGTCTTCGCCCCGACTTCGGCCGCGAGGGCGAGGGCGAACGCGGTGCGAGGGAGCGTGCCGGCGACGCCGAGGGCGCCGAGTCCGAGCGCGACGAGGCAGAGACAGAGCGCCAGCGCGCCGCCGACGCCCGTCTGGGAGTCCTTGAGCACCGAGAGCCGACGCTCGGCGTCGCCGTGGACGGCCGCCGCGTCGCCCACGTCCGCGAGGCCGTCGGCGTGCGCGACGCCCGTGAGGAGGTACAGCGTGGCGAGGTACAGCGCCGCCGCCGTCGAGACGGGCACGGGGAGCAGCAGGGGGAGTGCGGCGAGGGCGCCGACGAGGTAGCCGACGAGCGTGAACGCGACCGGCGTGCGGCGGAACACCTCCCAGGACGCCTCGTCGCTCCCGACGGGGAGTCGGGTGAGGAAGGCGACGCCGCCGCGGAGGGCGGTCAGAACCACGCGACCACCCCCGCGAGGGCGAACGCGAGCAGTCCCGCGCGGTTCGTCACTCGGACGGCGCGCGTCGCGTCGGTCGTCGTCGGCAGGGGGGTGCCCGCCCCGTCCGAAGCCGGGTCGAGGTCGTAGACGCCCGGCTTGACGAGTCGCGCGGGCAGCACCGCCGCCATCGTCGCCATCGGCCACCCGGAGTTCGGGGAGGGCGGCCGTCGGGCGAGCGTCCGGACGCGTGCGGAGAACGGCAGGGAGAACTCGGCGACGGCGGCGGCGAGGAGCGCGGCCGAGAGGCGCGCCGGGAGCCACATGACCGCGTCGTCGAGTCGGGCGGGTCCCCAGCCGAGGGGGTTCGAGCGGTAGCCGAACATGGAGTCGAGCGTGTTGACGGCTTTCACCCACGCGGCCGCCGCCGCCGCGAGGGGGAGCGAGACGGGCGCGCAGACGGCGAACCCGAGGAGGGGGGCGACGAGGCCGTCCGCGAGGTTCTCGGCGACGCTCTCGACGGCGGCCGAGCGGACGTGCGCGGCGTCCAACTGCGAGGCGTCGCGGCCGGCGAGGGCGCGCAGTTCCGTCCGAGCGCGTTCGAGGTCCGAGTCGGCCGCGCGCGTCACGTCACGGGCAGCGTCGAGCAGCATCCGGAGGCTGGTCGTCGAAAACAGCAGCAGGCCGGCGAGGACGGCGCCGACCCACGACGACAGGGCTCCCCCCGCGGCGACGACGGCGCCGGCGACGGCGGCGAAGCCGAGGGGGACGAGGGCGGCGAGGAGGGCGCCGACGAGTCGCGGGTGCGACCCCGGGCGGTCCAGACGGCCGAGGAGGCGACCGAGGAGGGCGACGGGATGGACGCGCGCCGGCGGTTCGGCGAGCGTCGCGTCGAGGCCGGCCGCGAGTGCGACGGCGAGGGCTGCGCTCGCGGGCACGGCTCACGCCTCCGAGACGAACTCGGAGAGCGAGGCGCCGCGGCGGAGGGCGTCCGCGAACGCCTCGAAGTCGGTCTCGGTCGCGTCGACGAACCGGCCGCCGACGCCGGAGACGCCGCCGTCGGCGTACCGGTTGTCGCCGACGTGGACGAGCGTCTCGGGGGCGACGTCGAGGCGGCCGGCGAGCGTCTCGAACGCCTGCGGGTCGGGCTTGCGCCACCCGCAGGCGACGCTGGACACCGTCGCGCCGAACGCGTCGCGGTCCACGTCCGAGCGGATGAGCGTCCGCGCGACGAGTTCCGGGACCGAGCAGTTCGAGAACAGGCCGACGGGACCGCGTTCGGCGGCGGCGGCCACGGCGGCGGCGGCGCCGGGGCGCGTCCGCACCTCGGGGTCGAACGCGGCGACGACGGCGCGGCGCGCGGCGTTCGCAGGGGCGTCGACGCCGCGGGAGCGGAGGGCGGCCGAGACGTGCGCGGGGAGGGGGACTTCGGCCCCCTCGGGCGCGTCGATGTGAACCTCGGCGTAGGCGTCCGCCCAGTCGTCGGGGACGGCGACGCCCCTCTCGCGGAGTTCGGCCGCGACGGCCGCCGCTGGGTCGGCCGGCCGGGCCGCGTCGACGAGCGTGCCGAACAGGTCGAACGAGATTGCCACTACCAGTGGATTGGCGAAATCGGACTTGAAGCTGCCGGACGGGAGAGGACGGAGAGAGCGGCGGGCGACGACGGCCGATGTGGGACCGCCGTCGGCGCTCACCCGTCTCCGAGGAGGTCCCAGACGCGCAGGTAGTGCGCCCAGTAGCCCCGGTGCTCCCCGTACGGTTTCGCGAGGTGTCGGACCGTCTCCTCGGAGGGATTCTCGACGCCGTACGCTTCACCGACGGCCCGGAGGTGAGCCTCCGTCGTCGGCAACACCGACGCGCGACCGAATCCGCGGAACGCCACGAACGCGGCGGACCGCGGACCGAACCCCCGAACCGATTCGAGTCGCTCCCGCAGGTCGTCGGTGCCGAGTTCGCGCAGGTCCGACTCGGCGAACAGTTCGGCGGCGGCCAGCAGCGCCTCCGACCCTCCCTCGCGGTCACGGTCGGGGGCGTCAGCGGACCGCGTCCGTCGGCCCGCCGGAGTATCCTCGACGGCGGTCCGAACGGCGTCGGGGTTCGCCCGGACCGTCCGGGGCCTCGGAAACAGCGATACCTCGGCGCCGTCGACGACGACGACGCGGCCGAGTTCGCGCGCGAGCGAATCGCGGCGTTCGGCCGCGACGTGCGCCGGCGTCCGCCGGGAGAGCGCGGCCCAGCACGCCGCCTCGAACGGCGTCGGAAAGCGGACGTGGTGGTAGCCGCGGAGTTCGGAGGCGACGGGCGCGAACACCTCGTCGTCCGCCGCCGCCTCGTACAGCGGCGTCGGGTCGTCCGACAGCGACAGGAACGAGTCGACGCGGTCGGCGACGGCCGACCCCTCGCCGGGGTCCGCCAGCCAATCGACGTGGACGCGGACCATGTCAGGCCCGTCCGGGGCGAGGTGCGCGACGAACGGTTCGGGCGCGAACCCGCCGGTCACGAGTTCGCCGCGACGGACCTGTCCGTCCGCGCAGGGCGCAGAGCGGTCGAGAAACGACACCGAGCGGGAGAACTCGAACGGCGTCTCCGCCGGGAGCGCCAGGGTCGTGTCCGCGGTGAGCGACATACGAAGCGTGTGGCCGCCACCACGTATGAACCTCGGCAAAGGGCGGAGCGGAAGTGAAACTGGAACGGCGGGGCGGGAAGAAGGGACCGAACGGAGGAGTCGGCCGGACGCCTACCGGATGACGTTCGACTCCAGGTCGCGCGGGAAGTGCGTGAGCGTCTCCGTGCCGGTGTCGGTGACGGCGACGGTGTCGGAGTGGCGGTAGCCCGCCTCGTCGGTGTAGAGGCCGGGTTCGATGGTGTAGACGTGCCCCGGCGCCATCACCGCGTCCGAGTCGGTCAGGTCGGTGTGCTCGGAGGCGCAGTGTTCGGTCCACCCGGCGTCGATGTACGGCGGTTCGTGGCCGCCGAGGCCGATGTTGTGGCCGACGTGGTGTTGCGCCAGGTCGGCGACCCCGTGCTCTTCGAGGTAGGCGGTCACCTCGTCGTCGACGTACGCGAGTTCGACCCCCGGACCGAGGGCGTCGATGGCGACGGTCTGCGCCTCCAGCATGAGCTCGAAGTAGTGTTCGTCCTCGGCGGTGTAGTCGCCGACGAACATCGTGCGTTCGAGTTCGGAGCGGTAGCCGTCGACGTTGGCCGAGGCGCCCGTGATGAGCACGTCGCCCTCCGAGAGCCGTTCGTTCGGCGTGTGACCGTGCGGGAGGGCCGTCTCGCGGCCGCTGATGTAGCCCGCGTTGACCGGACCGCTGCCGCGGACGCGGACGGCGTATCGGTCGCCGAGCGTATCGAGCATCGCGCGCGAGGCGTCCGTCGAGGCGCGCTGAGAGACCGTCGCGGGGTGCGCGTCGACCTCGGTGTAGTCGGCGAGGTAGCGGTGGCCGAGGTTCGCCCACTTGGCCGACTCCCTGATGAGGTCGATTTCGGCGTCGGTCTTCTCCCAGCGCATGCGCGTTATCCACCCCTGCGTCTCCACGTCGACGAACTCCGAGAGGGCGGGGCCCTGATACCCCATCGTCCCCGGCGCGCCGTCGCTGTCGGCGACGACGGCGTCGACGTTCCGTTCGGCGAGCATCTCGGCCGCCGTCCGGACGGGGTCGCCGTCGGGGTAGTCGAAGTAGCGGTGGACGGCGTCGATGCGGGGGTTCTCGCGCACGCGTTCGACCTCCAGTCGGGGCACCGTTATCTCCGCGCGGTCGTCGGTCACGGCGAGGGCGACGGGGCGTTCCGTCTGGACGTGGTGGAAGCCGGTGAGATACTCGATGCTGGTCGCGTCGAACCAGACCGCGGCGTCAGCATCGGTGTCGGCCAGTCGGCCGCGGACGGCGTCGAGTCGGGCCGCGAACTCCGCGGCGGGAAGGGTCGTTGCCATACAGACGGACCGGACGCCGCCCTCTTGATACCTGAGGAGGCGGCCAGTCGGGCGGCGAACTCGGGGTCGCGAGAAGAGACCGGGCGGGTTACCGCTCTTCGGGCGGGTCGCGTCGCTCCGAGTCGTCGTCGGGCGTCACGTCGTCCATGATCGCCTCGCCGTCGACGTCGTTCCGGGCGCTGCCGCCCTCCGCGCGGTCCACCGCGCCGAGGTCGCGTTCCTCGTTGTACTCCTCGGCGCCGCCGGCCTCGCCGGTCACCGCACCGTAGACGGCCTCGCGAACCTGCTCGGGGTTGTCGTACTCCTCCTCGTCCTCGAGGCGGTCGAACACCGACCCGAGCGACTCAGTCTCGTTCGGCATGTCGATGGGGTGGTCGCCGTACTCCTCGGCGAGTTCCTCCGAGCGGACGGGGAACTTCTGTTCGTCGCGCACGAGTGACTCCGTCTCGTCGAGGATGTTCTCGACGCTCTCGGCGCGTTCGTGCTTGCGGTCCGATGCGCGGTCGAGGTCGCGTTCGTCGCTCGGCATGGCTCGATGTAGGGTCGTTACGCTCAAAGGCGTGGTGGGCAGGCGGCGCGGCGGCCGACCTCGCTCGGCGCTCTGTCGGTCCTGTGCGTCGCCGGGGAACCGCCGTGTGACTATCAGGGAGACGACCCACCGTTCGTCCGTATGAGCCTCGACGATTCCGACGCGCCCGGCTTCACGCTCGAAAGCACGAACGGCGGCGAGACGACGCTCTCGGAGACGCTCGAAGACGGACCGATCGTCGTCCTCGTCAACTGCGGCCACTGGTATGACATCCTCCTCGTCGTTCACGGCGAGGTTTCCTCACGCTGGGGGTATCGCTTACCGACCCACGGAGGCAACTTGCGGGTTCGTATGCTCCTCGTTGGGACGGAGAGAGCGTGATGACTCCAACCATTCGTGGTTGTCCCACTTGAGGCATACAGGCCGTGCCATCGACCGTGTTACCGTCGTCTGCCGTTGACGAGACACACCGTGTCTCGTTCGCCAATCAGAACTCGAAGAGTTCTGATGACGCCGAAGGAACGTTTCCGACGCTACGAGTCGGCGTGTCCCTCGAATCCACACGGACACGTCAACGTGTCGCGGTGGCGCGTCGTATCTTCTGTCGAACCGCAGTTCGGGCACTCCTGACTCGTCCACGCCTCAGACCGTACGGCAACTGGGTCCGCTACTTCATCCGCAACGGCTACGAGGCCCCGTTCGAGGGCTGATTCGGGACGCCCGCAGAACGCGTCTCCCGCGCCGGTGTCTCACCAGCGGTGGTGGACGTGCTCGCGCACGTAGTCGTCGTACACGTCTTCGGTCCGCCGGTGTCGGTCGACGGACAGCGACGGCAGCGACGACGCCGCGACGTTGTCCGCGATGTGGTCGGCGTCGAGCGACCCGGGGATGATAGTCGTCACCGCGTCGTGGTCGAGAATCCAGCGGAGGGTGAACTGCGCCATCGTCGCGTTCTCCGGGACGGCGGCTTCGAGTTCCTCGGCCGCCTTGACGCCCACCTCGAAGGGGACGCCCGCGAACGTCTCCCCCACGTCGAACGCCTCGCCCTCGCGGTTGTAGTTGCGGTGGTCCTCCTCGGGGAACTCCTCGTCGGCGTCGAAGGCCCCGGCGAGGAGGCCCGACGCGAGGGGGACGCGGACGACGACGCCCACGTTCCGTTTTTCGGCCTCGCGCAGGAACCGCTCTGCGGGTCGCTGGCGGAACGGGTTGAAGATTATCTGCACCGACTCGACGCCGGGGTACTCGATGGCCTTCAGCCCCTGTTCGACCTTCTCGACGCTGACGCCGTAGTGGGCGAGTTTGCCGTCCGCGCGCAGGTCCGACAGCGCCTCGAACGTCTCGGGGCGGTAGTACGTCTCCCACGGCGGGCAGTGCAGTTGCAGGAGGTCGAGCGTCTCGACGCCGAGTTGCTCTCGACTCCGGTCGACGAACCGTTCGAGGTTCTCGGCGTCGTAGCCGTCGGCCTCGTGCGGGTCGAGGCGGCGGCCCGCCTTCGTCGCCACGGTCACCTCGTCCCACGCGTCGCGTTCGTCGAGCACCTCGCCGACGAGGCGTTCGCTCCGCCCGTCGCCGTACACGTCGGCGGTGTCGAGGAAGTCGACGCCCTCGTCGAGGGCGGCGCGGACGGCCTCCCGGCCCTCCTCGTCGGTGAGTTCGCCCCAGTCGCCGCCGAGTTGCCAGGTCCCGAGTCCGATCTCCGTCACGTCGAAACCGGTGGTTCCGAGCGTTCGTCTGTCCATGCACTGACACCGGAGGGAACCGTGGTAAGTGTGGGACAAACCGGCAGAACGGTCGGCCTCTCGCTCGTATCGCGAGCAGCGCTCCGCCTCGCTCGCTGTTCAGAATCGGACGGAGGACGTAGTGGACACCGCACGTACGCTCGCTGTGCTCGCGTAGTGACAGTGGTAGGACAAATCCGCTCTCCCCGAATTGAACGGGGGACATGCCGATCTACAGTCGGCTGCTCTACCAGGCTGAGCTAAGAGCGGTCACCCGTTCGTAGCCTATCGCCCGTTTTAACGGTTGTCAATTGCCGCCGGCGCCGAACGTCAGACGTGTGGGAAGATTAAAATAGAGTCGTGAGAATGACTACCTTGATGAGTAAGATAACGTTCCGCGCCGACGAGGAACTCGTCGAGCGCATGGAGGGGCTCGACACCTCCAAGAGCGAGGCGATGCGCGACGCGCTTCGCCTCTACCTCGAGAACGCGGAACGTTCGGCGGAGACGGAGGCGGACGCCTCGCCGTCGGACCCCCTCTCGTCGGACGCCGAGTCCGCCGTCGACGACGCACTCCGCGCTCGGGTCGACGAACTGGTCAGAGAGCGCGTCGACGCGGTGGTAGCCGAGCGACTCGCCGCCGGACGAGCATCCTCGCCCGCCCGAGCGCAGGACGTAAACGTCAACATCACCGTCGACGGAGCGGCCGCCGAAACGCCTGCAAACGCCGCTAAGGGGCAGTCTCGGGACGAGACGGCCGAACGTAAGACACGAGACAGCGACCCGACTCCCGGCGCGACCACGGGCGAGAAGTCCTGTGAGAAGTGCGGCGAGGGGCTGGACGCCGAGGACGTTTACTGTGCGAACTGCGGGGAGAAGGCGACGCACCGCGTTTTCTGCGAGTGCGGCGACGAGGTGCGCTCCGACTGGGCGTTCTGTCCGGGGTGCGGTCGTCGGACGTCCGCGGCGGACGTACTCGACCGGAACTGAGGCTTCTAGCGGGCGTATACGGGATAATTGGACGCGGTGTCTTACACACGTCCGTTACATTTATATCATACCGCTTTGTGGTAACTGTCGCGTAAGACGGTTGTCTTACACGGCCGGTCTGACGGAGGGAGGTCGCTCCTGTCCGTCGGTTTCGGTGTGTAAGACGCTCGCACGAGACGTGCGCGCCGTCTTACCGGGGGAATGCATAATATGGAGCGTGTGACACTACGAATTCCGAAGCAGCAGATCGAAGAAGTCGAACGCATGGTCGAGACCGGGGAGTTCCCGAACCGGTCCGAGGCGATCCGATCCGCCGTGCGCGAGATGTTGAACGAACAACAGGTCGAGAACCGGGAATCGTCGACCAAGCGCGGCTGGGCCAAGGTGTAAGACGATGCAGGATATCGTCAGAGAGGCCATGGAGCGCGACGAGGCGGAGAAACAGGAGGCCGAATCGCGGTCGGACGACGACGAGTTCGGGAACCCCCGAATCGTCATCGTCGGCTGCGGCGGTGCCGGCAACAATACCGTCAACCGCCTCTACAACATCGGCGTCGACGGCGCCGAGACGGTGGCCATCAACACCGACAAACAGCACCTGAAGATGATAGAGGCCGACACGAAGATTCTGGTCGGCAAGTCGCTCACGCAGGGGCTGGGCGCCGGTGGCGACCCCTCGATGGGTGAACGCGCCACGGAGATGGCGCAGGGCACCATCAAGGAAGTGCTCGGCAACGCGGACCTCGTGTTCGTCACGGCCGGCATGGGCGGCGGCACCGGTACCGGCGCCGCCCCCGTCGTCTCGAAGATAGCCAAAGAACAGGGCGCCATCGTCGTCGGTATGGTTTCGACCCCGTTCAACGTCGAGCGCGCGCGGACGGTCAAGGCCGAGGAGGGACTGGAGAAGCTCCGCAACGAAGCGGACTCCATCATCGTCCTCGACAACAACCGCCTGCTCGACTACGTGCCCAACCTTCCCATCGGGAAGGCGTTCTCCGTGATGGACCAGATCATCGCGGAGACGGTCAAGGGCATCTCCGAGACCATCACTCAGCCGTCGCTCATCAACCTCGACTACGCCGACATGTCGACCATCATGAACCAGGGCGGCGTCGCGGTGATGCTCGTCGGCGAGACGCAGGACAAGAACAAGACCCAAGAGGTGGTGAACGACGCGATGAACCACCCGCTTCTCGACGTGGACTACCGCGGCGCATCCGGTGGTCTCGTCCACATCACGGGCGGCCCCGACCTGACGCTGAAAGAGGCCGAGGGCATCGCGAACAACATCACCGAACGGCTGGAAGCCTCCGCGAACGTCATCTGGGGCGCGCGCATCCAAGACGAGTACAAGGGGAAAGTCCGCGTCATGGCCATCATGACCGGCGTCCAGTCCGCACAGGTGCTCGGACCGTCGACGCAGAAGCAGGCAGACAAGTCCCGGCAGAGCATCGAAGGCGGCTCGCAGTTCGACACGAGCAGCGACGGACGCACCCAGTCCGAATCCCGGAGTCGCTCTGCGGCTAACGGGTCGTGGCAGTCAGACGGCGGCCGCGACCAGTCGGAACGCAAGAACGGTCTCGACGTCATCCGATAGACGCAGAGGCCCGCACGGGCGGTTTCCGCTCGTCGTACCCCGATTTTCACGTTTTCTTTCGTCCCCCCGAGTCGGGACCACCGCTTCCGCGTCGACTCGCCACTCAGACGGCCCGAATCGACTCCAGCAGTCGGCACTTCCGGCAGACGTCACGCGCCGTCGTCGACCCGCAGCGCTCGCAGTCGTTGAGGTCCGCGTTATCGGCGCCTCGGTAGCGGTCGGCCGCCATCTCCGCTATCTCCTCGTATCCGGACATGATAGAGTGGCGGGTGCCGGGGTGGCGGTCCTCCAAATCGAGCATCAGTTCCTGAATCTCCCCGCGGAACGCCTCGGAGGCGTGGGGACACTCGGTGATGTGCGCGGGGAGGTCTTTCAGGTGGGCGTAGAGAGCGACCTCCTTCTCGGGGATGTCGCGGAGCGGTTTCGCCCGCGGGACGAACTCGTCGGTCGGGTTGCGCTCTTCGAACGGGCCGAGACTCGCGTCGAAGTGCTTGGCCATCTGCTTGACGTTCCCTTCGAGGACGTTCATCAGCGCCGTCTCCGCCTCGTCGTCGAGGTTGTGTCCCGTGAGCATCTTGTCGCCGCCGAACTCCTCGGCGTACGACTCCAGGAGGTCCCGGCGGAAGACGCCGCAGTACGCGCAGGGGGCCATGTTCTCGGGGTCCTCCTCGGCCACGTCGTCCATGCGGACGCCGAACTCCTCCTCGTAGGTGACGAGTTCGTGGCGCATCTGTATGTCCTCGGCGAGTTCGACGCAGGCGTCGACGCTCTCGTCGCGGTAGCCCTCGATGCCCTCGTGGATGGTCAGCGCCGTCATCTCGATGCGGGGGTCCTTCCCGAAGGTTTCGTCGAGGATGTGGGTGAGCACGACGCTGTCCTTCCCGCCGGAGAGACCGATGACCCAGTGTTCGGGGTCCTCGGGCGTCGCGTCGCGCGGGACGAGTCCGTCCTTCCGAATCCGGCCGCGGACGCGTTTCTCCACCGAGGCGCAGAAGTGGTTCTCACAGAGGT
Organism: Halogeometricum pallidum JCM 14848; assembly: GCF_000337095.1. Classification (GTDB taxonomy): domain Archaea; phylum Halobacteriota; class Halobacteria; order Halobacteriales; family Haloferacaceae; genus Halogeometricum; species Halogeometricum pallidum. The sequence goes on along the minus strand of NZ_AOIV01000027.1, from coordinate 175,246 downwards.
GGGCCCCCGAGTACCCAGCGTGCATCACCGCGTCCCGGCCGCACTTGTCGCACTCCATCACCGCACGCTTGCCCGCCGGGACGAATACGGGTTTCGCTGTCCGGCCGGAACGGAGTGGCGGAGGAAAGCGTCGAAACCCGTTTGTCTCCCGGCGTCCGACACAGGGTATGGAACGCGCCCGCGCCGTCAAGCGAGTCGAGGCCGTCCTCGACGCCGTCGAGTCAGACCCGATGCCCGTTCCCGTCCGCGAGGTGTGGGTGTACGGCGACGTCGCCCTCGGCCTCAACCCGGTGGACCGACTCGACGTCTACGTCACGAAGGACCTCCTCATGCGCAGCGACACTGACGCCGGCGAGGCGTTCGAGCGTTCGCACGGCGTGAAGGGCGTCGGCAAGAGCGTCTCTGCCGAGTGGGCCGAGGCGTACCCCGAACATCTCCGCGCGAACGGCAACGGCTACGCCGCCCCGGAGAAGTGTCTGGCCGCCCACCTGCTCCCGGAGGACGAACCCGTCCACCTCGAAGTCTGCAACGCCTCCTTCGACGACAACGTCACCCAGCGACTGAAGGGTGCACTCGCGCGCGACGCCTACGAGCAGATTCTCGACCCGCGCGGCGTCTGTCTGTACGCCGAGGGGCGGCGCTCGGAGTCGGCGCTGGAGAAACTCCGCGAGGGCGAACTCGTCTTCCCGACGCTGTCGGAGGCGCTGACGATGCTCGGGATGGACGACGAACGGGCGGGGACGGCCGCCGACGCCGTCCGCGACTACCGCGCCTCGCAGACGGGTTCGACGGTGCGCGGCGACGTGGTGTGACTCCGACGCCGACGGGTCGGAGCCGAACCGTACCACGCGGCGACTACCGCCGGCCGCGCCGCGACTCCTCTTTCGCCCGGCGCTCGGCGTCGGCGCGGTCCATCGTCTCCGGGTCGCTCGTCTCGCGGTCGATGAGTACGTAGAGAAGCACCGTCCCTCCGATTCCGAGGAGGACGAACAGGACGAAGAACAGGGATGCTGCGGGCATACTCCGCTATCCGACCGGCGGAGGCGTAGGCGTTACCCCGTGAGCGTCGTCACCGTCACGATTGTCACGGTAGGAGCGTGAGTGACCCCTCAAATTACAGGCCCCGGCGCGGTCAGTCTCGAACGCAGTAAGCTACCACGCCCTGAAGGGCGTGGCATTCAGCGTGGACTCCCGTTCTAACTGTGTAACACAGTAGGCGAATACTCGCCATTCACGTTCAACGTCCCGCTGTTCAAGCGCACGCCTACGGGTGCGCCTCCACGCCCAGACTTTTGCTGGTCGCGGAGATACTTCAGGCCGATATTCTTCGCCGCGTTGTAATCCGCGTGAATATCGTATCCGCACTTCAGACAACCGAACTCGTCCTGTCTGTTGTTGTGTGGACGATTATCCTCGTGGGTGAATCCGCATTTCGAGCATCGCTGACTCGTGTATGCCGGATTAATCTGTTTGACAACAAGTCCTTCCGAGTCGGCTTTGTACGTGACGTACTCGAACAAGCGGTGGAACGCCCATTTGTGAACTGCTTTCGCGTAAGGCAAGCGTTCGCGGATTCCTTTGAGTTGCTCGAGCACAATATGCGTACAGTCGTTCTCAAGGGCTTCCTCAACCAGTTCATTCGAGATGGTGTGAAGCATCTGCTCGAAGCGCCCAGTTTGCTTGCGACCGACTCGTTGAACGTTCTCGTGCGCCCAGCGCGTTCCAGTCTGTTGGAGGTCGCCACGCCGTTTCTCGTATTCTCGGTGCCAGTGGTTGAGTTCACCCCCGCTCCAGAACTGACCGGTTGAGGTGGTTGCGATGTTTGTGATGCCGAGGTCAACACCAAGGACGGAGACGTGCTTGGAATCGCCTTGTTCGACATCATCGTTCTCCACGGCGGGGTTTGTCCGCACGTGAAGGTAGAAACAATCCTCAACGGTATCGTAGTGGAGCGTCGCTCCTTTCACGTCGTAGTTGTCGTTGAACAGGTACGACGAGTGTGGCGTCTCTCGGTGTTCGTCGGGAAGGACAAACTCTGCGGTAACTCGCCCGTTAATCGTGGCGAGTGTAGCGTGGTCGTCATTGATGGTGACGGTTCGGGCGTCGTAGCTGGCGAACCGCGACGTGAACTCGGGTTTTGAGGCGCTCTTGCCTCCCTTCCAGCGTTCGATGACGCCTTGGACGGCTTCAGCGGCCCGGTTTCGTGCGGCTTGCACGAGATTGGCCGGGAGTGGTGAGTCGTCTCGAACGTCGTAGTACGTTTGGTCGTGGAGTTTCTGCTTGCTGGTGAGTTTCCAGTCTGGTTCCCACGCTACGTCTACGACGTGGTTGGCGGCGTCGAGGAAGTGGTCGGTTGTTTGGTGGAGAAGGTCAGCGGCACTCTCGTCCACATCGAGTTTGATGGGAACGGTTCGAGTGGTTGAGTCTTCCACCATCTGTACTTCATATGTAGTAGCTCGTATTTATACTAGTTCCGATTGAGGTTGGAGAGTCGGTCTGCCATCGGACGTGGTTTGTGGAATGGGTGTCGGCTTCCTCCCGCGCCTACAGTCGCGGGTTTCCGCCTTGCGGTCATTATGAAAGACGAAGCGCGCGACGGTGACCGCGGGTGCCCCAAGTGCGGCGGCACCGAGACGGAGATGGACAGCATCGCGACCAGCGGAACCGGCCTCTCGAAGTTCTTCGACGTGCAGAACCGGACGTTCACGGTCGTCACCTGTACGAACTGCGGCTACTCGGAATTGTACCGCAAACAGTCCAGCGGCAACCTCGTCGACCTGTTCTTGGGCTGAGTGGGCCGAGGTCCCCCACCCCCGTCGGCCGCGTCCTCACTCGGGGACCCGACCGACCACCACGTCGAAGGGGACGACCTCCGCTCGGCGATACCGCTCCTCGCGCATCTGTTCGACCACCGACCGGCCCATCTCGCGCCAGTCGCGACGGAGGGCGTCGTACTCCGCGTCCGACAGCGTCCGGCGGAGTTCGGTCTCGTGGGCGGCCACCCCCGCGCCGTTGGCCTTTCGGGCGGCGTCCTCCAGTTCGAGTTCGTCGTACGGCGGTTGGGTCACCTTCCGGTGGAAGTGCCGGCGCGTCCGCACGTCGCGGAGACCGGCGGCCTCGAAGATGTCGGGCAGTCGGTCGCCGAGGGCCACGTCCGTGCGCACGCCCTCGATGTACGACTCGCGGACCGACCGTTCGAGGGCGACTTCGGCGGAGACGGTCGACTCCACGCCGACCGCGGCGTTGTCGGGTTCGACGGCGGCGACGAGCTCCGAGGAGACGCGGACGAAGGAGTCGAGCGCTTCGCTCGGGTCGGGGAGATTCACGAGAAGGGCCTGGCAGACGACGAGGTCGAACGCGTCGTCGACGAACGGCAGTCGCACCGCATCGCCCGCGACGGTCGAAAGACCGGTCTCCCGACGCGCGACCCCGAGGAGGTCGGTGTCGGCGTCGACGCAGACCACCTCGCCGGGCGTCTCCGCGTCGAGCACGCGGGAGAGTTCGCCGGTGCCGCACCCCGCGTCGAGCACGCGCGTCCGGTCGGCTAACGAGAGGTCCGCGAGGGCCTCGCGGGACTCCGCCCACATGCCGTCGCGCGTTCGCCGCAGGTACTCGGGCGAGAACTTCCGCACGGTCGGCGTTGCCCGCCGACCGACAAAAGCGGTCCGGGTCGGCCGTCGGCGGCCGACTCGGCGGTCGCGGTCGGAGCGTCGCGCCCCGTGGTCAGTCGTCCCCGCGCCGCCGTCGGGCGAGTCCGGCCGCGCCCCCGAGGACGCCGAGGGCGCCGATGAGGGGACCGAACCCGGGTGCATCGCTCGCCGTGACCGACCCGTCCGCACCCGCGGACCCGCCGTCGCCCGCTTCGGCGTCCGTCGCCGCGTCCGCTGACCCGTTCGGCGCATCGCCGGGGTCGGTCGAACGCTCGGCCGGCGGCGTTCCCGCACTCGTCCCGGTTCCGGGGTCGCCCACCTCCGCCCCGTCGGCGCCGATCGCTTCGCCGTCTATCGTCCCCGTTCGCGTTATCTCGGCCGCCGGCGCCTCCGTCCCCGTCGCCGCTTTCGCGTCCGCGTCCGCCGACGCTCCCGTTCGAAGCGTCGCCACGACCCCCGCGTGGTCGGAGGGCCAGAGCGTCCGCGACTCCCCGTCGACGGTGGCGGTCAGACGGCTCTCGGCGTCGGCGCCGACCAACCACGCGTCGGTCGAGGCCAGACCCGTTCCGACGAGGACGTGGTCGACCCGTGTCTTCATCGACCCCGGACCGTCCAGCGTCGTCGCCCGACAGCAGGTGTGGCCGTCGCCGTCGCGGGTCGACGCCCACGCGTCGGTCAGACCGTCCGAGAGCATCTCGTAGGCGCCGCCCTCGAACGCCGGGCCGTCGTTCAGATCGCCGAGCAGCACCGTCGGCCCGTCGAGCGGTTCGATGGCGGCCGCGAGTTCCTCGGCCTGCGCGCCGCGGACGCGTTCGGAGACCGACTCCAAGTGCGTGTTGACGACGGTCAGCGACGCGCCCCGAACCGTCGCGTCGACGAGACCGTACCCGCGGTCGACGCGGAACGTCCGGTCGTCGCCGACGGGGACCGTCAACGCCTCCTCGAACGTCCCGGACGACGTGTCGTCGACGTGAACGTCGGCGTCGGCGCGCACGAGGACGGCGTCGCGGTCGGTGAGGCGCACGTCGATTTCGTCGCCGTCGACGGCGCCGGGGAACTCCGCGTCGGCGTTCGTCGTCACCTGCAACACCTCGTACGGTTCGCCCTCGGCGTCGAGGGCGGCGGTGAGGTCCGCGAGGAAGTCGAAGGCGACCGTTTCGGCGTCCGGGCCGCCCGCGCCGCCGTCGCCCACGTCGTCGGTTCGGACGAGGGCGGCCTCCTGCACGCCGACCACGTCCGGTCGCGTCCGGGCGAGTTCGCCGGCGACGGCGCGCATCCGTTCGGTCGGAGCGCTCCGTTCGATGTCGACGTACAGGTCGCCGACCGTGCGCGCGAGGTCCTGTACGGACTCGACGAGAAAGAGCGAGAACAGGTTCGCGCCGAGGCCGAGATTGCGGGTGGCGACGGTCAGTTCGGTCGCGGCCGTCGCGTCGGCGGCGACGTCGGCATCGTCCGCGCGGGCGGCGGCGGTACGGGCGACGCTCGGAACGGCGAGACCGAGGCCGGCGGCGGCGCCGACGCGGAGAGCGGAGCGACGGGAGAGGGCGGGCGGGTCGCGGCGGGTCATCGTCGCGGACTAACGCTCTGCCGTATATCAACCTTCCTACCAGACAGTAAACCGATACTAAGAGGGGAGGCCGCTGACGGCGGAAGCGCACCGCGAACGCGCGTCGGGTCGTCCTCACCGACCTGTCGGTTCCCCCCACAGAGAGATCCGAACCGCTACTCGTCCTCGCGGAGTTCCTGCACGCGCGCGATGTTCCACGCGAAGCCCTTGCCGTCCTCGGTGGGCGTCTCCAAGACGAGGGGGACGTCCGCGAGGTCCGGGTGGTTGATGAACGCGGACATCCCCTCCTCGCCGATGCGGCCCTCGCCGATGAGGGCGTGTTCGTCCTTGTTCGTCCCGCACTCGTGCTTCGAGTCGTTCAGGTGGACGCACTTCAGGTGTTCGAGGCCGACGACGTCGTCGAGTTCCGCGACGGTGTCGTACACGCCCGCCTCCGTCGAGAGGTCGTACCCCGCGGCGAACGCGTGGGCCGTGTCGAGACAGATATCGAGGTCCTGTTCGGACTCCTCGACGACGTAGGCGAGATGCTCGAAGTCGCCGCCCATCTTCGTTCCGCTCCCGGCGTCGGACTCGACGAGGACGGTGACGCTCTCGGGGATATCGAGGTTGTCCAGCACCGAGACGGCGTTCGTCAGTCCTCGCGTTTCGCCCGCGCCGGTGTGGGCGCCGAGGTGGACGTTCACGTACGGGATGTTCAGTCTCTCCGCCGTGTCGACCTCCGTCTGCATCGAGTGGAGCGACTTCTCCCGGAGGCCCTCTTTCGGCGTGCAGAGGTTCACCAAGTAGGACGAGTGGATGACCCACGGGCCGTCGAGTTTCTCCGCCGTCTCCTCTCTGAACAGTTTCGCCTCCTCGTCGCTGATGTCCGGGTCCCGCCACACCTGCGGCGAGGTGGTGAATATCTGCCCGCAGTTGCCGCCGAAGGCGACCTGCCGGTGAACCGCGTTGGCGACGTTGCCGTGCGGCGGCGTCTCCTCGTCCGAGGAGACTTTCGAACTGGACATCGAGACGTGTGCTCCCACGCGCATGGCAGACCGCAGGTGGTAGGGGCGTATAGTGACTTCGGACGGCGACAGCGGCGGTCCCCCGTTCGACTGTCAGATGTGAGGAAAGTATATCAATCCATACTGTGCATCCGTAGCAAATGTCAGAGGTGGGACTCGCGGTGGGGGAGACGGCGCCGGACGTGCGCGAGCGACTGGTGCGACCGGACGGCCGAACGGAGGAGACGTCGCTGTCGGAACTCGTCGCCGAGCGACCGGTGCTGTTGAACTTCTACACGGGCGATTTCTCGCCCGACTGCATCTCCGAGTGGTGTGAGTTCCGCGATTTCGACTGGTTCGCGACCGGCGACGCCGTGCAGGTGGTCGGCGCGAGCAAGTCCGGGGAGCGACTCCACCGGAAGTTCATCAGCCAGTTCAGCCTCGGGTTCCCGCTGTTCGCAGACACGCGACTCGAACTCGCCGAGGCGTTCGGCGTGCGCTACCGGGCGTTCGGCGTCTCCCACCGCGCGCACCGCTCCTGTTTCCTCGTCGACGAGGACCTGACGGTCCGCTACAAGTGGGTCGGCGAGCACTGGTTGGACCCGACGCGCGACACGCCGCCCGTCGGCGAGATTCACGACGCCGTCGTCCGGGGGTTGGGCGCCGGAGAAGCCGAGACGTTCGGGTTTTAGTTTTAATTCTCCCGCGAGCGCTCCCGGGGGTCCCGTCGGACCCAGTCGTCGGCAGCGTACTTCTCCTCTGCGCGATCGCGCGCGCTCGCGAGTTCGTCGTCGGTCCACTCGCCCTCGGCGGCGTCGGCCCACTCCGCAAGGGCGGACTCGACAGCCGAGACGGTTTCCGCGCGGGAGGCGTCGGAGAACTCGTCGATGCCGCCGACTCGCTCCGAGAACCGCTCTGCGGTCACGTCGTGGCCGGCGAAGACCCCGAGATGTTCGGCCGCGCGGACCGAGTAGGTCAGCGACCCGTGCTGGACGACCGAGTCGTTCCGGCGGTACTGCGCGTTGCCGCTCACTTTCTTCCCGCCGGCGACGATGTCGTGTGCGGGGTGGAGTTCGCGCAGGTAACACGCCGGGTGCCATATCTCCGGCACCGACTCCTCGACGAAGTCGGCGTCGACGCCGAGACGGGCGAAGGCGTCGAGGACGGGGGCGCAGAGCAGGTGGTAGCTCTCCAATAGGTCGCCCGGCAGTTCGGCCTTCGGCGCGATAATCGAGTAGGAGATGTCGCCGTCAAAGTCGTGGTAGATGCCGCCGCCGCCGGTCTGTCGGCGGGTGACGGTGACGTCCTCGCGTTCGCAGTGCTCCCAGTCGACCGTCTCGGGGTCCTGATGGTAACCCAAAGAGAGCGTGCTCGGTTCCCAGCGGTAGACGCGGACGGTCCGCGGGCCGCCCGCGGCGGCCGTCTCGGCGGCTATCTCGTCCAGCGCCATCTGCATCGCGCCGTCGCGCGCCTCTTCGCGGATGAGTCGCCACTCGCGATCGGCCAACGGACCGCGCACCTCGTCGGAGTCGAAGCCGGCGTCGGGGTCGCTCATGCCGCGGGCTACGCGGGAGTCCCGGAAAGCGGTTTCGTCGGGGGGCCGACCCGCCTCAGTCGAACAGTCGCCGGAGGGCGGACTCGGGCAGGAGTCGGAGGAGGAGGGCGACCAGTCGCCACCGGCGAGTGACGTAGACGCGGTTTCGCTCGGCGCGGACAGCGTCGTGGATCTGCGCGGCCGCCGTCTCCGGCGACGCCATCCAGAACGTCTCGCCCATCGCCATCTCGGTGTCGACGAACCCCGGAACGACGTCCGTGACGGTCACGTCCGCGTCGGCCGCCGCGGCCCGGGAGCGGAGGCCGTCGAGGTACCGCGAGACGAACGCCTTCGAGGCGTTGTACGCGGGCGCGACGGGGTTGCCGAACAGCCCCGCGACCGAGGAGATGCCGACGAGGTGCCCGCCCCCTCGCTCTTCGAGGTGGGCCATCGACCACGTCGCGAGGTCGTCGCCGAGCGATTCGAGCTTCGATAAGCGTCGCGCCGCGAGCCCCACCTCGTAGCCCGCGTCCGCGAGTTCCGCGGCGAGCGCGCGGCCGATACCGGAGGAGGCGCCGACGACGACGGCGGTTCGTGTCACAACGTGGGGACCGACGGACGCCGAGCAGTTGAGTCGGTCGGCGGTGGGTCGGTACCGGCAGCGGAGAGTGTGCGGGTGCCGCCGGCTCAGGAGAGCAGTCGGGAGACGAGGAGGAAGAGACGCCGGAGATTCTCCCCGAGCGTTCGCTGGTTCTCGCTGTAGAGGACGATATCGCTCTTCTCGCCGAGGTGAATCTCGACGGACCGGCCTCGGTCGGTCAAGTCGGCGAGTTTGACGGCCCGGACGCTGTCGAGGGGAACCACCATGTAGCGGAAGTCCTCCTCGGCGATGTCGGCGTTACAGTGTTTCCCGTAGACGTGGAGGCTGTTCGTCGTCAGTCCGACCTCGTAGCCGATATACTGCATCCCGCTGACGTTCGCCCCCGCGCGTTCCCCTTTCACCTTCGCCCGCAGTTTGTCGTCCGGTATTTCGATTCCGTCCACCATCGTTTGCCGATATTCTGGAACGGTGATAAGCGTAGCTCCGTCGGTGCGGTCCGACAGGTACCCGAGTCGCGGCGCTCCCGGCGCCCGCCGACCACCGTTCGAGCGGCCGGACGGTCCGCCCGAGCGGAGAGAAACGGTGGCGAGAAGGTTTGCCACCGGGTTTTTCAGTGTTCACGTCGTATACGTGTGTATGGAACAAGACGACTTCGCAGACGAGTTCGACGGCTACGACGGAGAGATTCCCGAGGGCGTGGACCGCGCGGCCGTCGAACGGATGCGAACCGTCGTGCGCGTCTTCGACGACCTGATAGACGTTCCCGGGACGAACACGAGCATCGGACTCGACCCGATACTCGGTCTCGTCCCCGTCGTCGGTGACCTCGCCAGCGCTGCGTTCTCGCTGTACATCGTCGCCGAGTCGGCGCGCCTCGGCGTCTCCTACCGGACGCTCGTCGCCATGCTGGCGAACGTCGCCATCGACACCGCCGGCGGTGCGGTCCCGTACATCGGGACGCTGTTCGACGCCGTGTGGAAGGCGAACAAGTGGAACTTCGAGATGGCGATGTCGGACCTGCAGGACCAGTTCGACTTCGACGACGACTTCGGCGGCGGTGGCGGACTCGGCGACTTCCCCGAGGACGACGGCGGCGACGACCCCGTCGTCATCGACGTGGAGTGAACTACCCCACCCTACCGCTCGCCTGACGGCTCGCGCTTGGGGTGTCGTCAGAACTCGAAGAGTTCTGACTGCTAACCAGATCCCAACGGGATCTGGTGATGGGGCTTCCTGTTTCAACGACGCGCTTTGTAGATACGGACGTATCCACAGGGAGTGCAGTCTCCACAGGCGTTGACGAGAGCTTCGCTCTCGTCCGCACATCAGAAACGCGTGGCGTTTCTGAGGACGTTGATTCGGAGCGTCCCGCCCCTAACCGCTTTGTGATACCGCGAGAAAGGATTTCCACGCTGCGTTCGCGTCTCTATCCGCCTCGAACCCACACGCCGGGCAGGAGTGTTCGCGCACCCACAGCGGCTTATCCGTCGAGACGCCGCGGGCGGCGCACTCTTTCGTCGTTCCGCGCGGATCCACGGCGACGAAGTGCGTTCCTTCGCGCTCGCACTTGTATCCGAGCATTCGCAGGAACGTCCCCCACGCCGCGCCTGCCCGGTTCCGCGAGTTGCCCGGCAGTTCCACCACCCCTTTGTGTCGAGGTCTTCCACCGCCACGAGGTCGTATTCTCGGGCGTAGTGGTTCGACAACTTGTGCAGGAAGTCGCGGCGTTTCTGTTTCAGGTCGGCGTGACGTTCTGCCACGACACGGCGCTGTTCCTCCCAATTCGCAGAGCCGTGTTTCTTCCGCGAGAGGTCACGTTGGGCGCGTTCCAGTCGCTCGCGTTCGTCCGAGAGGTCGAGCGATTCGACGGCGGTCCCGTCCGTGTCGTGGGCGTACTTGAGAATCCCCACGTCGATACCGACGCATTTCTCGGGATTCTCCGGCTTCTCCGGCGGGTCGTCGGGCGTCTCGACGCCGAGAATGGCGTACCACTTGCCGGTGGGTTCTTTCTTGACCGTGACGGTCTTGATTTCGGCGTTGTCGGGCAGGTCACGGTGGAAGGTGAGCGGGATTTCTCCGAGTTTCGAGAGCCACAATCTCGTCCGACCGCTCGTGTTCTTGAGATTGAAGCCGTCACCAGAAAGCGGAGCTTTCTGGTTGCTAACCAGAAGCCGAAGGCTTCTGGTGACCGGATTGACTGTCGGTGACACTGCGGTACTCGCCCGGTGCTTTCCACTTGAGCGACCCCACGCGGTAGCCGTTCTCTTTGCGTCCGCGAACCGTCGAGAGATTGTCGTACAACCGTTGAACGACTTTCTGAAGGACTTTCGAGTGAACGCTCTTCAGGTCGTTCCACCACTTCTTGAGGCTCGGAAGGAGTTTCTGTTCGCTGTATGCCGACGTGCCGTCAGTGCGGTTGAGTCGGTGGAGGAAGTGGTTGTAGACCTGCCTACAGGTATCGACAGTCCACGCTAACTGTTCTTCGAGAGCGTCGGACGGTCGAAGCCGATACCTGTAGTTGTAGTTCATCTACGAGCGTTCTTCGATGAGTTCGTCAAGTTTCTCTTGGACGAACGACGAGAGGTTGAGGTGNAGCCGATACCTGTAGTTGTAGTTCATCTACGAGCGTTCTTCGATGAGTTCGTCAAGTTTCTCTTGGACGAACGACGAGAGGTTGAGGTGGTTCTGCTCGACCCACTCGGCTTGGTCGTCGCGGATAGAGATGTTCTTGCGCGTTGCTACACACAATATACACAAACTACACAAACGAGAGTTACGATTGCATGGGCCTGTGGGCCGAGCGCCGGTCGTGTTTGATACTCATGCGGCGTTCACGAGAGCTTTACTCTCGTGTGCGGACGAGACGCAGCGCGTCTCGTCAACGCTGTATCCCCACCCTACTCGCTCCCTTCGGTTGCTCGTTGAGGAAGGGGGCCTTAGCGCCTTAATTCAGGTAAGAGTCCAGAAAGCGCTCTCGGAAGCGGCGGACCGGCGGCGGCCGTGACCGTACTCGCAGTTAACGGGTCGAGCGGATCGCTTCGGCCGCCTCGGCCGCCGTCTCCGGCGTCGCCAGCGCCGTCGCTTCGACGACCACGTACCCGCTCAGCCCGTCCGTCAACCACGTGACGGACACCTCCTCCTGCTCGTCGTACCTGTGCAGTCGGTCCGCGACGTAGTCGAATCCCCCCGTCCGGAGGGCGCTCCGGACGAGAAGCGGATTCGCTGCGGAGTCGAGGGCGTTCCCGACAGCCTCGACCGCCGCCTCGCGGATAGCGCGGACGTCCGCGGCGTTCTCGACGGTCACGTACGCTTCGTTCTCGACGCGTTCGCGGAGCGACTCGAACGCCCGGATGCGAGTCAGCGTGCGGAGCGCCGAGACGACGACCCGCGCGCGCTGACCCGTCTTTCGTTCGTCTTCGATATCGTCGGCGTACTCGACGCTCCGTCGGAGGTCCGCGAGCGCGTGGGCGACGGGCGTCAGTTCGGCGTCCCCCTCGACGTACGAGGCGGCCTCCGACTCCGGGCCGGGGGCCGAGAGCGCGTCGCGCCGCGCCGCGAGCGTCGACGACAGCCTCTCACCCGCGGCGGTCAGCTCTTCGCGGACCGAGCGCGGACTCGCCAGCGACGACTCGAAGCGATCGAACAGGTAGCCGGCCTGCTCTACCGCCGCGCGCGCCGCTTCGAGGTCGGCCGCGAACTCGCCGACGCCAAGCGCGCTCTCTCCGGGATGGCGCGTTCGACCCGGCGCCCGGTCCAGCCTCCGGCCGGCGTCCGCGACCAGTTCCTCCAGTTTCGCGTGGACCAGCACGGCCCGGACGGGGTCGTCGCCGACGTACCGCCACCGCTCGCGAAACGACTCGTATGCCTCGCGGACGGTCGGAACTGACGCTTCGAGATCGGCGGCGGTGAGGCCCGAGTCGACCGCCGCCCACGCGGCTTCGACCTCCCGGATAGAGCGGCGGGCGTACCGGAGCGCCTCAAGCGCGTCGGCCGGCGACGCCGCATCGGACACCCGGTCGAGCGACTCGGTCGCCCGGTCGTACAGCCTCCCGAACTCCTCTCTGATCATCCCGTTCGGTACCTCCCCGGCGTCGAAGGGCGCGGGAATCGACGAGAGCGACTCGCGCGACTCGGCGACCCGCCGGTCGACGTAGGCGGCCTCCACGTCCACCGGGAGTGGCTCGGGTACCGTCGGCGTCTCCCCCGAGAGCGCTTCTTCGAGCGCCGAGGCGTCTATCGTCGGCGGGTCGTCCTCACCGAACGGGTTCACGCCGTCCAGTCCGCTGCACCCGGCGAGACCCGCGAGAGCCGCACTGCTCGCGAGGGCGAGGACGCCGCGGCGCGAGCGGGTCGGCCTGTGCGGCACGTCGTCGTTCATCGGTCGGCCTCCGTCGTTCGGGTCGACGTCCGTGGCGGCGTAGCCCGCGTCGACGCACGGGTCGACGTCCGTGTCGACCGTCCGTCGTCGGCCGTCTTCGGACCGAAGTTCGGCGGTTCGGTCGTCCGTTCGTCGTCCCCTGGCGGCCGCCGCAGACGACATCCCCTGCTGTTCAACCCGGAACCGTAGCTGTTGACGGCATCCGGGTCGAGCGCCTCGGGGACGCGTATCAGCGTCGAGACGCCGTCCCTCGCGTCGGCCTCGCAGGCGACGTCGGCGTCGCGGTAGGTGAGTCCGTAGTCCGTGTGGATGCTCGAATCGGTCCACGAGACGCCGCACAGCGACAGCGTTCGACACTCCGGGATCGATTCGGTCTCGACGTACACCGTCTCGTTCTCGAAGTCGGTCGCGGCGACGAACTCCCGAACCGCGTCGGCGCCGTCGACGTCGGCGAACCGGAGGCGGTCGGCCGTCGCCTCGTCGGCGACGAATCCGCGCGTCTCGCGCATCCGGTCCGATACCGTCCCCCGTTCCGCCGTCGACGCCGCGTCGGAGTCGGCGAACCACACCGGCGGTTCGTTCCCGGCGTTCCTGAGCGTGTGGTGTTCGGGGACGGGCCCGGCGTCGAAGCGGTTCGATTCGTCGCTCGCCGTCGAGGTTCCGTACGCCTCGCCGTTGCATCCGGCGAGACCCGCGAGGAGGGTCGCGGCCGCACCGAGGAGGAATCGTCTGCGCGTGGAGGGCATCGTGTAATTGTCTCTCGCTGACATTCCTAAATGCTTGGTGGTCCGCTGGCGGCGACCGTAGCGAGGAATTCATTTCGTATCGCGTCATGTAGTTTACCGACCCCGACTCGCGGCCCTTTTAGGCGTCGCGGGCGTCGGTCGGGTATGGTGCGGAACGTCGCGGGTGTGATGGCGGAACTCGAAGCCGAGGATTTCTACCTCCTGTCGGGCGTCGAACAGGGGATGCGCTTCGGCGAGTGGGTGAACCGCGGCAAACTCCCCGAGCTCTCGGGTCTGACGGCCGAGAACGTGGAGTACCGACTGAACCGCTGTATGCGCCGCGACCTGGTCGAACGCAAGACCATCCAGTACGAGGGGTACAAACTCGCCGTGGAGGGGTACGACGCCCTGGCGCTTCGAACGTTCTCGAAGCGGGATACGATACAGGGCGTCGGCGCCCCACTCGGCGTCGGCAAGGAGAGCGACGTGTTCGAGGTGCAGTCGTACAAACCCTTGGCGCTGAAGTTCCACCGCGAGGGTTACACTAACTTCCGCGAGGTGATGCGCGAACGCGAGTACACCTCCGAGAACCAGCACGTCTCGTGGCTCTACACCGCGCGGAAGGCCGCCGAACGGGAGTACGAGGTACTCGAAGACCTCTACCCGGACGTGGCGGTGCCGCGACCCATCGACCAGAACCGCCACGCCATCGTGATGGACAAACTCGCTGGCGTCGAACTCGACCGGGCGAAACTGGAGGCCGACCAGGTGGTCGGCGTCTTCGACCTCGTGGTCGACGAAGTCTCCAAGGCCTACGAGGCGGGGTACGTCCACGCCGACATGAGCGAGTACAACGTCGCCGTCGCGGAGAACGGCGTCACCGTCTTCGACTGGCCGCAGGCGGTCGCCACCGAACACGACAACGCGCGCGAACTGCTCGAACGCGACGTGAAGAACCTCCTCGACTACTTCCGCCGGAAGTACCCCTCCTCGATGCCCGACGACATCGACTCCCCGGCGTTGTGCGACGCGGTGGCCGCCGACGAGTTCGAGACGCTCCGAGCGTTCGCCGAGTAACACCGCGTCTCGACCCGGGCGTTCATCTTCTTTATCGCCTTTCGAGCCCTGTAGATCTCGACTTCGTGAGTTTCGGATGTTGGGCTCGATTCCGTTCGTAAATCTCATACCGCGATATGAAATGGCGAGAGCGGGACTTACGCCCTGAAGGCCGACCGACCGTCGAGTCTCCGCGCGACCGACGCGAACCGTTTCGAGTCGGGAAGATGCATCTGGCCTTGGGCGCCACGTGCTCAGATACCCCCGCTCGCCGTGGACGGGTGCGGCCTCGTCCTCGTCGCTCGGATTCGGTCGCGCAGTCGAGGCTCGAACGGTTTATTCAGCATAGCGGGTTCCTTGTCGAATCAAACGGAAAAGAGTTCGATCAGCCGTACGACCGCTTCCGGACGGTTCTCTCGTCTCGGCTCCCCCGTTAACTCGTCGCGGCGTGGCCGGTACCCGCCTCGCCGCCGAGCCGTCGTTCCGCCAGGGCGAGCAGACCGTCGAGGGTGACGGCGAGCAGTGCACCGCTGACCGCGCCGGCGATGAGTTGGGGCGTGTTGAACAGTTGGATTCCGCCGATCACCCACACGCCCAGCCCCCCGCCGCCGATGAAGAACGCGAGGTATGCGGTACCGACGTTGAGCACCGTGCTGGTCCGGATGCCGGCGAATATCACGGGCAAGGCGAGCGGCAGGCGGATCTTCCGCAGGATCGTCCAGTCGGACATCCCCATTCCGCGTGCCGCCTCGACGGTTCCGCCGTCGACGTTCTCGAGGCCGACGATGGTGTTCGTCAGCACCGGTAGCAGGGCGTAGACGAACAGCCCCACCAACGCGGGGAGAAAGCCCAGCCCCAGAAGCGGGAACATGAGCGCGATAATCGCGAGCGTGGGGACGGTTTGGGCGACGTTTCCGACCGTCTCGACGACGCGCTTCACCCGGTCGTTCCGCGTCGCGAGTATCCCGAGCGGAATCGCGACGGCCACCGCCATCGCCTCGGAGACGAACACGAGCATGAGGTGCTCGCGGAACAGTTCGAGAAAGCGGTCGGAGTTCGCGAGGAGGTACGCCCACGTCGCCGCGAGCAGTCCGAAGACTCCCGTCATGCGCCCTCCGACTGGCGGTTCCTGATTGCCGATTCGGTGACGACGCCGACGACGGTCGAGTCCTCGACGACGGGGAGCGCCTCCACGCCGGCTTGGATGCACCGCGAGAGCGCGACCTGCGCGCTGTCGGTGGGGGCCACCGGCACTATCTCGCCGCCGTCGGCCACCACCGCGTCGTTCCCCTGGAAGGCGTCGACGATATCGGCGTACTCGTCGGGTACTTCGGGCCGCATGACCTCCTCGACGCGGAGCACGCGGAGCCGTTTCAGCGTCCGGTCGGGACCGACGAACTCCTCGACGAACTTCGTCTTCGGTTCGTCGAGCAGCGCCGTCGGCGTGTCGTACTGGACGAGTTTGCCGTCCCTCATGATCGCGATTCGGTCGCCCATCTTCAGCGCCTCGTTGATGTCGTGGGTGACGAAGAGGATGGTCGTGTCGATCTCCCGCTGGATGTCGATGAACTCGTCCTGCAGCTCCTCGCGGGTGATGGGGTCGAGCGCGCCGAACGGCTCGTCCATCAGCATGACGTCGGGGCCGGCCGCGAGCGCCCGGGCGACGCCGACGCGCTGGCGCTGGCCGCCCGAGAGGTCGGAGGGGTGTCGCTCCCGGTACTCCCCGGGCGGGAGTCCCATCAGGTCGAGCAGTTCGTCCACCCGCTCGTCGGTTCGGTCGGCGTCCCAGCCCTTCAGTTCCGGCACCGTGGCGACGTTCTCCCCGACGGTCATGTGGTCGAACAGACCGATGTCCTGAATCACGTAGCCGATCCGCCGGCGGAGTTCGGTCGCTTCGAGCGCTTCGACGTCCGTTCCGTCGTAGTAGACGGTTCCGTCGGTCGGCTCCTCCAGCCGGTTGACGAGCTTCATCGTCGTCGTCTTCCCGCAGCCGGAAGGGCCGACGAGGACGGTCGTCGTGCCCTCCTCGACCTCGAAGTCGAGCCCGTCGACCGCGTGCGTTCCGTCGCTGTACCGTTTGTGGACGTTGTCGAATCTGATCATGAGAGTCGTGCGTGAACCGCGGCGAGCGTTCGAGTCAGGACCGCCCGGTCGACCTCCTCGCCGTTGCGGAGCCTGAGCCACTGTTCGATCACCCCGAAGGCGTAGTCGAACGCGAGTGCGAGCGCCGAGAGGGCGACGGTGGTGACGACGATCATCGCCGTGTCGCCGGCGCTGATGCCGTAGAAGATGAAGTCGCCGAGGCCGCCGGCACCGATGAACGCGCCGATGGCGGCCAGGCCGACGAGGATGACGACGGCGTTCCTGATGCCCGCCATCACGACGGGCAGCGCCACCGGGAGCCGGACGCGTCGGAGGCGTTCGAGCCGGGTCATCCCGAGCCCCGTCCCGGCCTCGATGGCGGCGTCGTCCGCCTGCGTGAGCCCGATGTAGGTGTTCCGGATGACCGGCAACTGCGCGTAGGCGACCAGCGCGGCGATGGTCGGCGGGTTGCCGATTCCGAGCACGGGGACGAGGACGCCGAAGAAGGCGATCGCCGGAATCGTCATCAGCACCCCCGCGACCCAGAGGACGACCGTCGCGGCCCGCTCGTAGTAACTGATGACCACGCCGAGCGAGACGGCGACGGGGAGCGCGATGGCGAGCGTCCAGAGGGTGATGGCGACGTGTTCGTACGACAGTCGCGCGAGGCGGCCGGCGTTCTCCGCGGCGAACGAGAGAAGTTCGCCGAGAAACGACACGGCTGCGAGCATCTCAGATCAACCCCTCCGACCGGAGATACTCGCGCGCGACGGTCTGCGGGTCCCGTCCCTGCAGCGAGACGAGACCGTTGAGCCGCAGAATCGTCTCGGTGTCGAGCGTCGGTCCGATTGCGTTCAACACGTCGCGCATCGCGGGCATCGCCTCGAGGGCCTCGCCGTTCACCAGCGGCGCGGGGTTGTAGATGGGGAAGAACCGCTCGTCGTCCTCGAGCGTCTTCAGCCCGTACTTCCGGATCTTCGGGTTGGTACTGAACCCCATTCCGACCTCGGCGCCCCCCTCGCCGACGATCTGGTAGGTGAGCGACGAACCGACGTTACGGATGTTCAGGTTCCCGCGCATCTTCTCGAAGCCGTAGTGTTTCGCCAGCCCCGGCCAGCCGTCCGATCGCTGCTGGAACTCGGGGCCCATCACGACCGTAAAGTCAGTGTTGCCCCCGTTGACGTAGCTCGCGAAGTCGCTCATCGTCTGGACGCCCGTCCGTTCGACCCACTGAGGGTCCGCGATGAGGACGTACGTGTTGTTGAACGGCGCCCGGTTCAAGTACTGGAGGTCGTAGACGCGTTCGAACTCCCGCTTCACCGCCTGATACAGCTTCTCGGCGTCGGGGATGACGCGGTCGTGTTTCGGCGGAATCGTCGCCCACGCGCCGCCCGAGTACAGCCAGTACAGCGTCACCTCGCCGTTCTTGACGGCGCGGAAGTTCATGGTGACGCCGCCGAGTCCCGTCTCGTCCAGAACGGTGAGGTCGGTGTTCTCGCGCAGCGACTCGAGAGCCATGTATCCGAGGATGATGTCCTCGGTGAAGCGCATCGAACTCACCTTCACCGTGTTCTTCGTCTCGATACCGAGCACGCTCGTGCAACCGGCCGTCGCGGCTATCCCGGCGGCCGCACCACCGCGCTTGAGGAAGGCGCGTCGTGTCCTGGTCACTGTTGTATCTCCGTCCGGAGTTCGGGGTCTCTGCGCGTCGTCCGAATCGGTCCGGCCGACGGTGCCGTTGTCCGCACCGCCGCAAAGATGCGCTCTAATAATGACGGTTATCGCTGAAAAAAACTATGGCCAACGGTACCACGGCTCTCGGCACTCGCGGCCGCACTGCCCGGTCAGAACGGCCGGTGAGGAGTCCGGCTTCCCGAATTTGGACCCTTCGGGATGCCGTCGAACCTCTACATGGTGCTTCCTCGGAGAATCGTCCGCCATCGGACCGCGCCCGTCTCGGCCGGCGGGTGACAGGTGGCAGACGACGGGTGACGGACTACTCCGCGATCCGGAGTTCGACCGTCTCGGCCTCGAAGTCCTCGATGAACGCCCCGCCCCCGCCGACGCTGAACGTGCCGTCGTCCGTCTCGACGATGAGCGCGTTCTCCACGGGGAAGGAGTTGTTCGACGGTTCGAGCAGCCCCTGTCGGATGTCGACGACGACGCCGTCGAGTTCGGTCCGGCCGTCCTTGACGTGGACCGACCGGCCGGTGACGCGGGTGGCCACCTCGCGGCCCGCCCGGACCTGCATGGTCGCCTGCAGCGCCGCGTGGCGGAAATCGTCGTACGTCGTCGGGAGGGAATCGGGTTCGCAGGTGTACGTCTCGGCGGCCATCGGCCAGTAGTTGCCGAGGAACGACCCGACGAGCACCGGCCCGAGTTGCTCCTGCGCGAAGACGATGGCCTGCGCGCCGGTGTTCGACCGCGTGACCATCTCCGTCGGCGCGACGAGGCCGGCGCTCTGGTCGACGGTGAGCATCGTCGGCATCGGCGCCTCCCACGCCCGGGCGACGGACGCCAGCCCCGAGAGTTCGAGTTCGTCGGTCGGCCCGACACCCGTGACGATGAGCAGCACGAGGACGCCGCGGTCGACCGCCGCCCGGAGTTCGTCGGCCACCTCCTCGACCAGCGAGTACGGCATCCCGAGCGTCACCTCCGTCTCCGCCCGGGCGACGAGTTCGGAGACGCGCTTGATGACGGTCACTCGCGATTTTACCACCTCGAACCGCTCGGACCGGGGGGCCGCGCGGGAAAAGCGCGCTTCGAGGGCCGGCCCCATGTCGTCCAGGTCCGACGACAGCGAATCGACCACGTCGGCCGGGGGACGGGCGCGGATGGTCGTCGGCACGGCGTGGTCGTTCACCTCGACGAACCCGCGGCCTTCGAGTTTCTCCGCGATGCTGTAGACGTAGCGCTTCGAGACGTCCGCCTCGTCCGCGATGGTGCTCGCCTTCGCCTCGCCGAGTTCGAGGATGGTGAGGTAGGTGTCGATTTCCTTGTCGGAGAAGCCGAACCGCTTGAGTAGGTCCACGAGAGCCGCGTCGTCCATGAGGATACATGCAGAACACGGTCACTTATACTGTGGGCTACGGCCCGGAACGACGGCGTTTCGCCGGGCGAGACGGTCGGCCTCTCGGTTCGATCCCCGGACGTCTCAGTCACACCGGAGGATGAGGGCATCAATCCCTCGAACGTCACCGTCGCGGAGTCGTGCCGAAGTCATCCTGTGCGCTCGACCCCGTCTACGCTCTGGTCTCGGCGCATATCCGACCACGCTTTAGCCCTTGGACGCGTATCGCAAGAGAGTGACTGGCACGGGAGACGGAGACGGGCCGCGGACGTTCGTCCGCCGGCGGGACGAGGGCGAGGCGTACCACGCGCTGGGCGCGTTGGCACTTCGGAAGGTGACGAGCGAGGAGGCTGGCGGGGCGTTCGAGATGGTCGAGCGCCGGGGCGACGAGAACCGGGTGGTGACGCCGCTGCACGTCCACCGGTCGACGGACGAACTCTGGTACGTCCTCGACGGCGCGGTGGAACTGTTCGCGGACGGTGACCTGCTGTCCGCGGGACCGGGCGACACCGTGTTCGCGCCGCGAAACGTCCCCCACGCCTTCCGCATCGCCGCCGACGGCACCCGAGTGCTGCTGTTCGTCTCGCCGGGAGAGACGATGTTCCGCGAGGTGGGAACGCGCGTTTCGGAGGCGACGGTGCCCGCCGACGGCCCGGACGAGGACGAATTGGCCCGCCTCGACGCGTTCGTGGCGAAGTCGGACGTCGAACTGCTCGCCCCGCCGCCGTTCGACGTCTGAGCCCCACCCGACACTGTCACGCCTCGGCACGGCGTCGACCGATTCGAAGTCGTTAAAGGCGAACCGACGGTAGAGTCGGCAACTCGCTGGTCAGACGGGACGCCAGCGGGCACCCGAGCACTCGGGACGACATGTGGAGTGCGGTCGACGGTAGAGCGCCTCCGAATCGCAAGCGCCCGTGGTGAAACTATGGCACGAAGCTTCTATTCCCACATCAAAGACGCGTGGAAGAACCCCGGCGACGGCAAAGTCGCCGAACTACAGTGGCAGCGAAAGCAGGAGTGGCGCGACCAGGGCGCCATCGTCCGCGTCGACCACCCGACGCGCCTCGACAAGGCGCGCGAACTCGGCTACAAGGCCAAGCAGGGCATTATCGTGGCCCGCGTCTCCGTCCGCAAGGGCGGCGCGCGCAAACAGCGCCACAAGGCCGGCCGTCGCTCGAAGCGGCAGGGCGTCAACCGCATCGGTCGCCGCAAGAGCATCCAGCGCATCGCCGAGGAACGCGCCTCGCGCAAGCACCCGAACCTGCGCGTGCTCAACTCCTACTGGGTCGGCGAGGACGGCTCCCAGAAGTGGCACGAAGTGATCATGGTCGACCCCGAACACGCGGCCATCCAGAACGACGACGACCTCAACTGGATCTGCAGCGACGACCACAAGGGACGCGCCTTCCGCGGCCTGACGAACGCCGGCACGTCCAACCGTGGTCTCAAGACCCGCGGCAAGGGCGCCGAGCACACGCGACCCAGCATCGGCAGCGGTCGACGCCGCGGCAAGTAAGCCGCCTCGCGACGGGCCGAGAGCCGATTTTTTTTCTTGCGACGCGACGGCGCGAGCGAAGCGTCCGCTGGTCGCTCGTTCGAAGGCGAAACGAGAACGGAGTTCGGCGTCCGGCGCCTCTCAGGCGTCGTGTCCGGACGCGACGGGGCCGTCCCAGGCGTCGAAGCCGCCGCGGAGGCTGGTCACGTCGGCGTCGAGGTGGGCGTCGAGCATCGACGCGACCCGACGGGAACTCTGTCCGATGTAGCAGGTGACGACGATGTCGTCGCCCCACTCGGAGTCGACGCTCGCCAAGGAGAGGCGGTCGGTCGGAAGGTTCACCGACCCCTCGATATGTTCGGCGGTGTACGAGGACGGGTCACGGATGTCCACGACGGTGATGTCCGCATCCGCGTCTTCGAGTTTCGCCGCCAGCGTATCGGGGGTCGTCTCCGTCACCATGGGTTCGGGTGCCGGGCGACGCCGGAAACCGTCTTCGGTTCGGGAGCCTCCCTCACGGTCGTTCACGGGGACGCCGACGGGAGAGAGCGAGACTACCCGTTCTCCGTGTGGACGCCGTCGCCGGGACCACCCGGCGAGAGGTAGTCGAACTCCTCGGTCGGAATCGACCCCAGGGTCCAGACCATCTTCCCGTTCGTCTCCACGTTCAGCCCCTCGTAGGGGTCGAACCGGTCCGACTCCAGATACGACTCGAAATCGGAGTCCCCCGCGGCCTCGGCGTCGGGGTAGGTGTACGCGAAGGTGAACTCGGTCGTCTCGGACCCGAACAGCCACGACTTGAGGCCACCCGTGATGACGTCCTTCCGGAAGCCGCGCGACGTCGACCCGTCCATCGCCTCGGGGTAACAGGTCAGCGCGTGCGTGTCCTCGACGAGACCGAGCATCGCGTCGACGTACTCGTTGCCGTCGGGGTAGCGGGTCTCCCCGTCGAGTCTCGCGTCGAGGATGGCTCTGGCGCGTTCGAGCGAGTCGCCGTCGCGCATCGTTGAGACCAGGAGGACGACGTCCTCGGAGACGGCGTACACGCGTCGGTCGCCGAACAGTCGGAATCCGCGGTACTGCTCGGGTTCCGGAGGCGGCGTTCTCGTCGCCGTCGTCGGCTGGCCGGTCGGCGTCGGCCGCGCGTTCCACTCCTCGGCGAGACGTTCCTCGAACGCGTCGGGGTCGAACGACCCGAACGCTAGCTTCGCCTCGAAGTCGAGACTGAGCGTCGTCGACACGTCGCCGAGGTCCAGCAGTTCCCTCGCGGGAACGGGTCTGAACATCTCGGCGTGCAACCGTTCGTACGCGTTCTCGTGAATCGCGTCGCGGCGGTCGCGAATCCCCGCAACGTCGTGGTAGACGACGCCGTAGCCGTCTCTGAGCGGGGTGTTCGTCGGATCGATGAGCCACTCGCGGAACGAGTCTCCGGTCCCGTCGGCCCCGTCACCGGTCGATGCTGCGGTGGTCGGGTCGTCGGTGGCCGTCTCGGCGGTACCCGTCGACCCGCCGAGGCATCCGGCGAGCGACGAGAGCGCCGAACCGCCGAGAGCGAGCGCTGTCGTCCGGAGGAGGGTTCGTCGTGTGCGGGACACGCGTGGAACATATCAGACGGCTGTAGTAAGTCTTGTCCGTCGTCTTCCGGACGGGAAACGCGTCGGTTCGAGCGCGCGATTCCCCTGCCGACGGGCGCGGATTTATTCGCGGCAGCGACCAACATCCGGTATGAGTCTCTCTCTCGACGCCACCCAACTGGACCGGTACTCCAGACACATCATCATGGACGAGGTGGGGCCGCCGGGACAGCAGCGATTGCTCGACGCCTCGGTGCTCGTCGTCGGCGCCGGCGGCCTCGGGTCGCCCGCCATCGAGTATCTCGCCGCGGCGGGCGTCGGCCACCTCGGAATCGTCGACGACGACGCCGTCGAACGGAGCAACCTCCAGCGACAGGTGATACACCGCGACAGCGACGTGGGGCGGCCGAAGGTCGACAGCGCCGCCGACTACGTCCGCGGCCTCAATCCCGACGTGGACGTCGACACCCACGAGACGCGACTGCGAAAGGAGAACGTCGGCGTCCTCGGCGACTACGACGTGGTCGTCGACGCCTCGGACAACTTCCCGACGCGGTTTCTGGTCAACGACTTCTGCCGGATTCGGGATATCCCCGTCGCGCACGGCGCCATCTACCGGTTCGAGGGGCAGGCGACGACGCTCGTCCCCGACGGTCCCTGCTATCGGTGTCTGTTCCCCGAGGCGCCCGAACCCGGCACCGTACCCGACTGCGCGACCACGGGCGTCCTCGGCGTCCTCCCCGGGACCGTCGGCTGTGTTCAGGCGACCGAGGCGGTGAAACTCGTCCTCGGCGAGGGCGAACCGCTCGCGGGCCGCCTCCTGTTCTACGACGCGATGGAGATGACGTTCGAGACGGTTCCCTATCGACGGAACCCCGACTGCCCGGTGTGCGGCGAGGACCCCATCGACTCCCTCGCGGGTGTCGAGTACACCGACGCCTGTACGGTGTCGGTCGAATAGACGACTCGTCGGTTCCGGTTCTCGCCGTCGTCGCTAGTCGTCGGTCGGTCGAATCGACTCGAGTCGTGCGGTCTGGGCGGGATCGGATTCACTGACCTCGCGCGCCTCGGGGTCGAACGACGCCTCCACGTCGCCGCCGCAGAGGCGCGCGACGCGGTCGGTCAGTTCGCCGAGCGCCACCGTCTGGTCGGCCGTGGCGTCGGTTACCTCGTTCGACGTGTCTCGGGCGTCGAAGGCGTGCGACTGGGCGCTCTGGATGGTCGTCGTCACCTCCTCGATGTTCGTCGCCTGCCCGTCCGTCGCGCGGGCGACTTCGGCGATGCCGTCGGCGCCGGCGCTCGTCGCCTCGGCTATCTCGTCGAGCGCGGTCAACACGTCCGCTATCTCACCCGAGGCGACCTGAACCTGCTCGTGGGACTGCGTGGAGGCGTCGACGGTCTCGTCGGCCTGTTCGCGTATCTCGGCGATACTCCGGGCGATGTCTTCGGTGTGCTCGTGCGTCTGGTTGGCGAGTTGCTTCACCTCGTCCGCGACGACGGCGAAGCCCGAACCGGCCTCGCCGGCGCGGGCCGCCTCGATGTTGGCGTTCAGGGCGAGGAGGTTCGTCCGGTCGGCCACCTCGGCGATGACCTCGACGACCTCTTCGATGGTGCCCATCTGTTCGTCGAGTTCGGAGACCGTCTCCAGCAGGTCCTCGGAGATGCCGACGACGTTGTCCGTCGCCGCGCGGACGGACTCGCCGGCCCCGCGGGCGTCCTCGGCGGCCGCCTGCGCCTGCGCGGCCGAGGTGGCGACCTCGTCGGAGGTGGCGGCTATCTCCTCCATGCTCGCCGAGAGATCCTCCATCTCGGCGGCGCCCGTATCGAGCAGTTCGGCCTGGGCGGTGGCGCGAGAGTCGATGCGCGTCGCGGCGTCCGCGGCGCGTTCGATGGCCTCGCCGAGGCGGACCGCGGTCTCGTCCACCTCGTCGGCCAGTCGCTCGAAGCGGTCGGCCATCGAGTTGAACTCCGGTACGACGCAGAGCGTCGTCTCGGGGAGGTGCCCGCCGTCGTCCTCGAACTCGATGCGCGCCGACAGGTCGCCGTCCGCGAGTGCGCCGACGGTGTCGAGCAGTTCGTCGACGAGTCGCGTCGACGCACGCTCGCGGGCGACCACGTCGGTGCGGTCGTAGATGGTCTCGATCACGGCGGCGAGTTCGCCCCGCTCGAAGACGGGGCGGGCGACGAACCGGATGTGTCGTTCGACGCCGTCGCCGGTCACCATCGTGCTCGAATCCTCGAACCCGCCGTCGCCCGTGGCCGGCACGCCGAACACCTCGTCGGCGTCGGTCGGCGCTTCGAGCACCTTGTCCGCCAGCGTCTTGGCCCGCCGGCCGTCGGGGTAGAACGCCTCGCTGGCGTGCCGAGAGCCGAGCGCCTCCGACGAGGGCACGGCGGTGAGCGCCGCTATCTGACGGTTCCACGCGACGACGGTTCCCTCGGCGTCGAGCGCGAACGTCGGGGCGCCGATACCGTCGAGCAGTTGTGCGCTGGTCAGCGAACGCGCGACGCCGGCGACCGTCTCCGAGGCGTCGGTAGCGGTTCCGCCGCCGGAGCGGGGGTCACCGCCGCCCACCGGGAGTGCGTCCGAGAGTCGGGTGAGCAACGAATTCGACATTATCTCCGATTCCAACAGAACGTTGATAAGAGTGTCCCACTAATTTTCATTATTGATACTTCGCGGTCACGTCTTCGGAGTGCCCGACGACCACCGACCTCGGTCGCTCTCACCGACGCGACCGATTCTCGTCGGGAGAGAACCGCTTACAGCGGCTATTGCCCGGGGACGCGTCCGTACCAGCATGGAAACAGACGCGATGTCAAAGACAGACACGACGTCGGAGGCGACGCGGACGGACGGCGACCGCGGGGAGACGCGGGTGTGGATGGTCGAACGGACGTACTCCGAGGACTCGCCGAACATCCTCGTCGTGGTGTACGCGACGCCGGACGGAGTACGCGCCCTGCGGAAGGAGTGGGCGTTCAACCGCTACGGGAACAGTCCCGGACCGGAGGTCACGGCGGCCAGAGAGGTACCGACGGCACGCCTCTCCGCGGTCGATGACGCCGAGACGCGGGAGCGGTACCGCACGGAGGCCGAGCGGATGCAGCAGCGACACGACCCGGACGACCCCGTCTAAACGACCTGTTTGACGGACCGCTTCGAACGAGCGAGGCGCGCACGGCTGACGCGAGTGGCGAACACGGCGGCACCACGCGTCCGCGAACAGGTGTGCCGCGCTCCGCGCGCCCGTCCGCGGCGACTATCACATCACGGCGGAGATGGCCCCCTCATCGCGCTTGAACGTTCGGTCGGCGAGAGGGTCTCCGGGTCCCGCAGACCGCAGCGTTTTATCGGCCGCGACGCGGAGAGAGGGATATGACCTCGCAGGGAATCGTCGGGGAGTTTCTCTCTTTGAAGTCCGACACGGAGGCGGATATC
The DNA here is from genome assembly GCF_000337095.1 of Halogeometricum pallidum JCM 14848. Lineage (GTDB taxonomy): Archaea > Halobacteriota > Halobacteria > Halobacteriales > Haloferacaceae > Halogeometricum > Halogeometricum pallidum. Next base: position 149,086 of record NZ_AOIV01000027.1, on the reverse strand, counting down.
CTGACGATGCAATGCGGCGACTTCTACGAATTTTTCGCCGACGACGCGGAGTTGGTGGCCGAGGAGTTGGACCTGAAGGTGTCGAAGAAGTCCTCGCACGGATCGTCGTACCCGATGGCCGGCGTGCCGGTGGACGACCTCACCCCGTACCTGAAGGTGCTCGTCGAACGCGGCTACCGGGTGGCCGTGGCCGACCAGTTCGACGACGACGGCGGCGGCCACTACCGGAAGGTAACGCGCGTCGTCACGCCGGGAACGCTGTTGGAGACGTCCGACGCCGAGGCGCGCTACATCGCCGCCGTCGTCTCCGAGGAGGGCGGCGACGGGGTGGGCCTCGCGTTCGCCGACGTGACCACGGGCCAGTTCTTCGTCACCGAGACGGCCGACGCCGACGCGGCCCACTCGGAGCTGTACCGCTTCGCGCCCGTCGAACTGCTCCCCGGTCCGACGGTCCGGAGCGACGACGAGTTCCTGCGCCGCCTCCGCGAGGAGACGGACGCCTCGCTGTCGCTGTTCGAGGCGGACGCCTTCGCGCCCGGCCGGGCGAGACACGTCGTCCGCGAGCAGTTCGGCCGCGAGACGCTTTCGAGCGTGGGTCTCGACTCCGAGTTGGCCGTCCGCGCCGCGGGCGCCCTCCTCCGGTACGTCGAGGAGACGGGCACGGGGGTCCGCCGGTCGATGACCCGCCTGCGGACCTACGAGACGCGCGACCACCTCGAACTCGACGCGACGACGCAGCGCAACCTCGAACTGACGGAGACGATGCACGGGGGGACGGAGGGAACGCTCGTGGACGCCATCGACCACACGGTGACGAGTCCGGGCGGGCGCCTCCTCCGCGAGTGGGTCACCCGGCCGCACCGCCGACGGGAGGAACTCGAACGCCGACTCGACGCCGTCTCGGCGCTGGCGCGGGAAGCCCTCGCGCGCGAACGCGTCCGCGACGTACTGGACGGCGCCTACGACCTCGAACGCCTCGCCGCACGCGCCGCCTCCGGAAGCGCGGGCGCGAACGACCTGCTTTCGGTGCGCGACACCCTCGCCGTGCTCCCCGCCGTCGCCGAGGCGATAGAGGATGGACCGCTGGCCGACTCCCCCCTCGCGGACGTGGTGGCCCGACCGAACCGCGAGGCGGCGGCGGCCCTGTGCGACGAACTCGCGGCGGCCCTCGCGGAGGACCCGCCGAAGACGGTGCGACAGGGCGGCCTGTTCAAACGAGGCTACGACGACGAACTCGACGAACTCATCGACAGTCACGAGGAGGCCGAACGCTGGATAGACACGCTGGCCGACCGGGAGAAGCGCGAGCACGGCCTCTCGCACGTCACCGTCGACCGAAACAAGACCGACGGCTACTACATCCAGGTCGGCAAGTCCGTGGCCGACGAGGTGCCCGAGCACTACCGCGAGATAAAGACGCTGAAGAACTCCAAGCGGTTCGTCACCGAGGAACTGGAGGAGCGAGAGCGTGACATCCTGCGGCTGGAGGAGTCCCGCGGCGAGTTGGAGTACGAACTCTTCTGTGACCTGCGCGAACGCGTCGCCGAGGCGGCCGAACTCCTGCAGGACGTGGGGCGCGCGCTGGCCGAGATAGACGTGCTCGCCTCGCTGGCGACGCACGCCGCCGGCAACGACTGGGTGCGCCCGACGCTGGTCGAATCGGGGCCGCTCCGCATCGAGGCGGGCCGCCACCCCGTCGTCGAGCGGACGACGGAGTTCGTCCCGAACGACCTCAGTATGGATAGCGAACGCGGCTTCCTCATCGTCACCGGACCGAACATGAGCGGGAAGTCGACGTACATGCGGCAGGCGGCCCTCATCGTCCTGCTCGCGCAGGTGGGGAGCTTCGTCCCCGCGCGGTCGGCCGAGATAGGCGTCGTCGACGGCATCTACACCCGAGTCGGCGCGCTGGACGAACTGGCGCAGGGGCGTTCGACGTTCATGGTGGAGATGCAGGAGCTCTCGAACATCCTCCACTCGGCGACGGAGGACTCGCTGGTCATCCTCGACGAGGTGGGTCGCGGGACGGCGACGTACGACGGTATCTCCATCGCGTGGGCCGCCACGGAGTATCTCCACAACGAGGTGAAGGCGAAGACGCTGTTCGCCACGCACTACCACGAACTCACGTCGCTGGCGGACCACCTCGACCGGGTGGCGAACGTCCACGTCGCCGCGGAAGAGCGAGACGGCGACGTGACGTTCCTGCGGACGGTGCAGGAGGGACCGACCGACCGCTCGTACGGCATCCACGTGGCCGACCTCGCCGGCGTTCCCGACCCCGTCGTCTCCCGCGCGGACGACGTGCTGGCGAAACTCCGCGCCGAGAAGGCCATCGAGGCGAAGGGCGGCGGGAGGAGCGAACCCGTGCAGGCGGTGTTCGACCTCTCCTCCGGCCAGTTCGGCGGGGGCGAAAGCGGCGACGGCGAGAACGGCGAGGCGGCCGCGGTTCAGCGGTCGCGCGGGGCGGCGAACAGCGGGTCGGAGGGCGCACTTCGCGGCGGCGCGGAAGGGGGGTCCGGCGACCCTGCCGACTCCGTCGACCCCGAACTCGACGCGGTTCTCGACGAACTGCGCGGGACGGACGTCAACGACACGTCGCCGCTGGAACTGATGGGGCGCGTGCAGGAGTGGCAGGAGCGGTTGGACGGGCGGGAGTAGTCGCCCGGTCAGCGGGTGGGGTCGGTAGTAGATAGTCGGGGCCGGCAGACAGCCTCACGGCCTGATATCATGGCGAAACTACAAGGGCGACAACGCCGACTGTGTTACAATGACTGAGAGACCACTCCGGGCAACGGTGAGTCTTCGAGGAGTGCTGTTCGCTCCGAACGGCGACGTTCTCGTCGTCCAGCGAACGAGCGACGAGGGCTGGGAACTGCCGGGCGGCCGCCTCGGCGCTAGCGAGGATGCGAAGGAGGGCGTCAAACGCGAGATAGCGGAGGAGACGGGCTTAGAGGTGGACCTCGGACATCCCGTCCACGCAACTGCGTGGCGGAACGACGACGACAACGGGCGCTTCGGCGTCTACTACCACGGTATCGTCACCGAGCGGACGGTGTCGCTGAGCCACGAACACGCCGGGTACGAGTGGCTCTCGCCGCGGAAGGCGGAGCGTCGGTTGAGCGGTCCGCAGGGCGACGCCGTGAGCAACGCCTTGGAGGTGCACGACGAGTGAGCGACGGGGGCCGACCGACGATACGCGCCCTCGACGACCGGACCGTCCGCCAAATCGCCGCCGGTGAGGTGGTCGAACGACCCGCTTCGGTCGTCAAGGAACTCGTCGAGAACAGTCTCGACGCCGACGCCGACCGCGTCTCCGTCGCCGTCGACGCCGGCGGCATCGAGGGCGTCCGCGTCCGCGACGACGGCGTCGGAATGGCCCGCGACGACGTCGAGATGGCCGTCGAGGAACACACCACGAGCAAGATTTCCGACGTCTCGGACCTCGAATCCGGCGTCGGGACGCTCGGGTTCCGCGGGGAGGCGCTGCACACCATCGGCGCCGTCTCCCGCCTCACCGTCCGGTCGAAACCGCGCGGCGGCAAGAGCGCCGGGACCGAACTCCGCGTCGAGGGCGGCGAGGTGACCGACGTCCGCCCCGCCGGATGTCCGGAAGGCACCGTCGTCGAAGTCGAGGACCTCTTCTACAACACGCCGGCGCGCCGGAAGTTCCTGAAGACGACGGCGACGGAGTTCGACCACGTCAACACCGTCGCGACCCAGTACGCCCTCGCCAACCCGGACGTGGCGCTCTCCTTGGAGCACGACGACCGCGAGGTGTTCGCCACCGAGGGCCGCGGCAGTCTGGAGTCGACGGTCCTCTCGGTGTACGGGCGGGAGGTCGCGGAGTCGATGGTCCGCGTCGACCACGAACCCGACGCCGGCCCCGTCGAATCGGTGACGGGTCTCGTCAGCCACCCCGAGACGACCCGGAGCGCGCGCGATTACCTCTCGACGTTCGTCAACGACCGCTACGTGACCGCGCGCGTCCTCCGCGAGGCCGTCCTGGACGCCTACGGCGGCCAACTCGCGACCGACCGCTACCCGTTCGCCGTCCTGTTCGTCGAGGTGCCGCGGGAGACGGTCGACGTGAACGTGCACCCGCGAAAGATGGAGGTCAGATTCGACGACGAATCCGGCGTCAAGCGCGCCGTCGAGTCGGCCGTCGAGGACGCACTCTTGGAGCAGGGACTGGTCCGCTCGTCGGCGCCGCGGGGTCGCTCCGCGCCGGAGGAAGTAGAGCCCGAACCGGAGTCGCCGGAGACGGAGGCCCGCGGCGGGAAGGGACACAGCCCGCAGCCTCCGTCGTCGGACGCCGCGCCGAACCGGTCGCGGGTAACGGAACCCGGCGACGGAAACGGGGTCGGAGCGGCCGAACCCGAGCCGACGGAACCGACGGAGTCGGCGGAGAGAGCCGAATCGACCGAATCAGCGGTCGAACCCGTGGAAAACGACCTCCCCGACGGGGGCGGAGAGACCGACGTGACCGACGACGAGGCGTGGTCCGTCTCGGCCGGTCGGACGCGCTCGCGGCCCGAACGCGCATCGGGAACGCCGAGCGCGTCCGCCGGGGACGAACCGACGACATCGGAAGCGGCGACCGAGACGTCGGCGGCGACCGAAGACGAGTCGACGGCGGCCGAGGCGACGCAGTCGTCGCTGGAGGGCGCGTCGGCCGACGAGGCTGCGACGAGCGAAGCGGGAGCGACGGGCGGAGACGGCCCCCGAGACGAGCGCCAGCGGCGACTCGGCGCGCCGACGGTCCAGCGCGACCTGGCGGGAGAGGCGGCGACGCTGAACCCCGAGTTCGACTCGCTGCCGTCGATGCGCGTGCTCGGTCAACTGCACGACACCTACGTCGTCGCGGAGACGGCCGACGGGATGGTCCTCGTCGACCAGCACGCCGCCGACGAGCGGGTGAACTACGAGCGACTGCGGGCGCGACTCGCCGGCGACGTGGCGACGCAGGCGCTGGCCGACCCGGTCGAGGTGGAACTCACCGCGCGCGAGGCGGCGCTATTCGAGGAGTACCGCGAGGCGCTCTCGGAGGTCGGATTCCGGGCCGAACGGACCGACGAACGAACCGTCGAGGTGCGAAGCGTCCCGGCCGTGTTCGCGGAGGCGCTCCGACCCGAACTCCTGCGCGACGCGCTGACCGCGTTCGTGAGCGAGGGGGAGTCGGGCGGCCGGGAGACGGTCGACGCCGTCGCGGACGAACTGCTGGCGGACCTCGCGTGTTACCCGTCCGTGACGGGCAACACCTCGCTGACCGAGGGGTCGGTCGTGGACCTGCTCTCGGCGCTCGACGACTGCGAGAACCCCTACGCCTGCCCGCACGGCCGGCCCGTCGTCATCGAACTGAGCAACGACGAGATAGCCGACCGATTCGAGCGGGACTACCCGGGTCACGGCGGGCGACGGGCGGAGTGACCGGACTCCCCCGCCGTCGCCGGCGGACCGGCCGGACTTATGTGCCGGGTCGCTGAAGCAGGAGATATGACCGACATCGTAACCTTCGGGGAGACGATGCTACGCCTCTCGCCGCCCCGCGGCGAGCGGTTGGAACGGACGCGAGCGCTGGACGTCCACGCGGGCGGCGCGGAGAGCAACGTCGCCGTCACGGCGTCCCGACTGGGCGTCGACGCCGTCTGGCTCTCGAAGCTCCCGGACTCGCCGCTGGGTCGCCGCGTCGTCTCGGAACTGCGGAGCCACGGCGTGCGTACGGGCGTCGCGTGGGCGGACCCCGAGGCGACGCGGATGGGGACCTACTACGTCGAACACGGCGGGTCGCCGCGCGGGACGAACGTCATCTACGACCGTTCTGACGCCGCCGTGACGACGGCGAAGCCGTCCGAACTGCCGAACGGCGCGGTGCGGAACGCCGGCCTGTTCTACACCAGCGGAATCACCCCCGCGCTCTCCCCGACGCTGGCGGAGACGACGGAGTCGCTGCTGGAGACGGCGACGGCCGCCGACACGACGACGGCGTTCGACCTGAACTACCGGTCGAAGCTGTGGACGCCCGCGGAGGCCGGCGAGACGTACCGGTCGCTGCTCCCGAACGTCGACGTGCTGGTGGGGGCCGAACGCGACATCGCGTCCTGTCTCGGCCGCGACGGCGACCCGGCGAACGTCGCGCGGGAGTTAGCCGCAGAGTACGACTTAGAGACAGTGGTCGTGACGCTGAGCGAGGAGGGGTCGCTCGCGTACCGCAACGGCGAACTGTACGAGCAGGGCGTCTACGAATCGGAGACGTTCGACGCCATCGGCACCGGCGACGCGTTCGTCGGCGGGTTCCTCACGAAGCGACTCCAGGGCGGCGACGTGCCCGAGTCGCTGGCCTACGGCGCGGCGGCGGCGTCGTTGAAGCGGACCGTCGACGGCGACCTGGCCGTCGTCACGCCCGCGGAAGTCGACGCCGTCGTCGAGGAGGACGCGGACGATATCTCGCGGTAGCGACCTTCAGCGCCCCCGATTTCGTGCGGCGACCGCCGATAGATAGCTATTCTTGAAATTAATTAGAAGCCAAAAGATATTCTACGGTGAATTTCTATAGCATCGACTACGATGAAACGCACAGTCGCAGTGTTCGCAGCGATGCTCGTCGTCGCCGCCGTCGTCCCCGCGTCAGGGGCGGCGGCCGCGACGCAGGAACAGAACGACGCGTACGCCGGAACGCACGTCGCGTTCGACGCGCGGGCGGACGCCGTCGCCAACTACACGGTCGGCGGAGTGACGGTGTTCGACTCGCTCCGCGTCGAATCCGCCGGGTCCGGAGACTCGGGCGGGTCGACTGAGGGCGGCCTCGGCACCGACGTCGGCGCCTCGCTATCGACGGCGGCGGACGTCTCCGGGTCGGCCGTCTCCCTCTCCACGTCCGCGAACGCCGAGGCGGCGGCGACGGTGACCGCCGAGAGCGGTGCGACGCTTCGCGTCCACGACACGCCGAACGGGAACCTCGTCGTCGCCAGCGACGACGGGTCGCAGGTGCTCCGCGCGAACGTCAGCGACGGCGCGACGGCGTCCGCGGAGGGCGACTCGCGCGTCGTCGTCGAGAGCGAGAACGCGACGGGCGTCTTCGTCGCCGTCGGTAACGCCTCCGTGACGACGAGCGACGACGGCGACGTCGTCGCCCGCGTCGGCGAGGACGGGCGTATCGTCCTCCGCGCCTACAACGAAGGCGAGGAACGAACCGAGAGTGACCGCGAGGCGGAGGAACTCATCGCCGACGGTACGGCGACGGCGGAACTCTACCTCTCCGGCGAGGCGGGCGAAGAGTCCGCGAGCGTCGTCCGCTACGACGGGAACACGACGGTAACCGTCGCCGAACGCTCCGCCGAGAGCGCGACGTTCGCCGTCGAACGCTCGGTCGATGAGGGCGCCGTCGTCCTCGCCTCCGTCTCCGGCGCGGCGGCGAACGCGAGCGACTCGCTCGACGTGACCGTCGACGGCGAGGCGGCCGCGCGGGTCGAATCCGCGAGCGAACTCCGGACCGCCGCGAACGGCGGCGACCGGCCGGCGTACGCAGTCGCCGACGGCGGCGCCGAGGCCGACGCGTCGACGGACGTGTACGTCGCGCTCAACCACTTCTCCGAGCGGACCGTGACGATGCGGTCGGCGGGGGACGCGTCGTCGACGACGACGGCTGAAACCACGGACGACGCCGCCACCACCGAGACGACGGCCGCGGACGGCGAGAGCGAGGGCGAGACCGGAACCGAAACCGCGTCCTCGATGCCCGGATTCGGCGCGACGGCGACGCTCCTCGCCCTCGCGGGCGCCGCACTGATCGCCGCGCGGCGTCGATAGTCGCCGGCGAGAGCACAGCGAAGAGTCGACCGGTGCAGTCGGTCGATTTCTGAGGAACCCCGAACGACTATTCCTCCGCGGTCCTCCTATCGGATATGACGCACGTGGTCATCGTCGGCGCCTACGGAAGTGCGGGCGTCGCCGCCGCCGAGGGACTCCTCGACGCCGTCGGCTCCGAGATAGACCGGTTGACGCTCGTCGACGACGGCGAACCCGGCGGCGGCCTCTGCATCCTCCGAGGCTGTATGCCGTCGAAAGAGGTGCTATCGGCCGCCGAACACCGCTACCAGGCCCGCCACGACCACCGCCTGCGCGGCGACCCGCCGGAGATAGACCTCGACGCGGTCGTTAAGACGAAGGACGAACACATCTCGAACTTCGCGGCGCACCGCCGCGAGGCGGTTCGGGAGATGACCGAAATCGACGGCGTCGAGTTCCGCCACGAGACGGCGCGGTTCGCGGGCGACCGAACGCTCCGCGTGGGCGACGACGAAATCGAGGCCGACCACGTGGTCGTCGCCACCGGGTCGACGCCGAACGTGCCCGACGTTCCCGGCCTCGACTCGGTCGATTACCGCACCAGCGCCGACGTGTTGGACGCGACCGACCTGCCCGACTCCGGCGTCGTGATGGGGTTCGGTTACGTCGGTCTCGAACTCGTCCCCTACCTCGCGGAGGCGGGCGTGGACCTCACCGTGGTCGAACACGACGAACGGCCGTTGGACGAGGCCGACCCCGTCTTCGGCGACGAGATACTCTCGCTGTACCGCGAGGAGTTCGACGTGGAGGTGCGCACGGAAACGACCGAGAAACGCGTCGAACGGACCGACGACGGGGTTCGGATGCACGTCGACGGGCCGGACGGGTCAGATACGCTCGACGCCGAGTCGCTGTTTTGCTTCACCGGCCGTCGACCCGCGTTGGACGGCCTCGGACTGGCGGAGACGGGCGTCGACCCCGACCTCGACGAGGAGTGGGTTCGGGACACGATGCGGACGCGGGGGAACGACCGGGTGTACGTCGTCGGCGACGCGAACGGGAGAGAGCCGATACTGCACGTGGCCAAAGAGCAGGGGCAGGTGGCGGCCGAGAACGTCCTCGCCGCCGAACGAGGCGAGAGAGCGAGGGCGTACGAGAACGTCCACCACCACGTCGTCTTCTCGGGGGCGGCCGTCTACCCGTACGCGCGCGTCGGTCACTCCGAAGCGTCGGCCGAGGAGGCGGGTCTCGACCACGTCGCCGTTCACCGCGAGGCGGCCCGGGACGGCGTGTTCAAGACGAAATTGGCGCCCCGGGGGCGGGCGACGCTCGTCGTCGGGACGGACGGCACCGTCCTCGGTTATCAGGGACTACACTACCACGCCGACGTGATGGCGAAGACGATGCAGGTGGTCGTGGAGAAGGGGATGGACGTGCGCGAGGTACCCGACAGGGCGTACCACCCGACGACGCCGGAGATACTCGACGGGCTACTCCGACTCGCCGCGGAGCGACTGGAGTAAGGGACCGACGCGCGCCGCGCCGGGGCGGCCGACGGCGTCGGTCGTCGCGAGTCGTCCTCGTGAGATACGTGGTCGCGTGTGACGGGGAACCACGAGAAAGAATGCCTATGGGGCATAGATACGACGAGTACAAATGCTTCATTCGCATATCTGCCGTCGTAATGGCGACACTATCGTTCGAGCCGCTGACGTACGAGGATATCCCGGCGGAGGTGCGCCCGTCCGTCGGGCAGGCCCTCGTCCCCATCGCCGGAATGCTCGTCTTCCTCAGCGTCGGCGCCATCGCCCTGGACCTCGACCCTCAGATACCGCTGCTGTTCGGAATCGCCTTCACCGGTCTCGTGGGTCGGTACTGGTACGGCGTGTCGTGGGAGTCGATGTACGAGGGCGTCGTCGACGGCCTCCGGATGGGCATGCAGGCGATACTCATCATCTTCGTCATCTACATGCTCATCTCGACGTGGACGGGCGCGGGAACCATCCCCTCGCTCATCTACTACGGGCTCGAACTCCTGACTCCGCAAGTGTTCCTGCCCGTGGCTACGATTCTCGCCGCCGTCGTCGCGTTCGCCATCGGGTCGTCGTGGACGACGGCCGGGACCCTCGGCGTCGCGTTCATCGGTATCGGCGCGGGCCTCGGCGTCCCCGAACCGATGACCGCCGGCGCCGTCCTGACCGGCGCGTACACCGGCGACAAGGTCTCGCCGCTGTCGGACACGACGAACCTCGCGGCGGCCGTGACGAACACCGACCTGATGACGCACGTGCGGACGATGCGCGTCGGGACGGGCATCGCGATGCTGATTTCGCTCGGTCTGTACACCTACCTCGGCTTCGCCGCGACGGGACAGATTCCGCCGGGCCGCATCGCCGAGATACAGTCCGCCATCTCGAGTGCGTACGTCGTCTCGCCGCTGACGTTCGCCCCCCTCGTGCTGACGTTCGCGCTGGCCATCCGCGGCTACCCCGCCCTGCCCGCCATCACATCGGGCGTGTTCGCGGGCGTGGCGACGCAGATTCTCGTGCAGGGACCGCGCTCCGTCGAGGGCGTCGTCGCCGCGATGGAGGTGGCGCAGTCGGGCACGACGGCGGACACGGGAGTTGAACTGGTGAACGGGCTGCTGTCGTCGGGCGGTCTCATCGGCTCCTCGTGGACGATCACCGTCGTCGTCGCCGCCCTCTCGCTGGGCGGCATCCTCGAACGGACGGGCGTCCTCGCCGTCGTCGCCCACCGCCTCGGCCAGTCTATCCGCAGCGTCGGCGGTCTGACCGTCGGCACGGCGCTCTCGGCGTTCGGGATGAACGTCCTCGCCGCCGAGCAGTACATGAGCATCGTCGTCCCCGGCATGAGCCTCCGCGGCCTCTACGACGACTTCGGCCTCGACAGCAGGAACCTCTCCAGAGCGGTCGAGGCGTCGGGGACGACGACGAGCGCACTCGTCCCGTGGAACGCCGGCGGCGTCTACATGGCGACGGTGCTCGGCGTGCCGACGCTTCAGTACGCGCCGTACTACTTCCTCGGCTTCCTCTCGCCCGCCATCCTCATCATCATGGGCGTGACGGGGTGGCGCATCACGAAGCAGTCCGAGGAGACGACGGCGGGTCTCAAGGGCGCGGTGAAGTCGCTCGGCGACGACTGAACACTGAACGCCTCCCGGCCGCGACCCGCTCGTCCGGACGCGCTCGGACGGTGGGTCTCTCCCGCCCCCTCGCAGTCGGTGAGGTGCGGCGAAGCGACACGTATTTGTGACACAGAAGTAACGTGTTTGCGTGCCCTCCAGATACGACCGCGCGACCGAGGTGACGGTCGGGTCGCTCCGCCTCGCCGCGGTTCCCGTCGCCGCGACGGTGCTCTCCTTTTCGAAAATCGCTCGCGCGCTCGAAACCGATAGCGTCGGCGGTGTCGTGTTCCCGTTCCCGTCGGGACTGCCGACCCTGTGGACGTACGTCTCCCTGCCGAACGGGCCGGCCGGCGGCGCGGGGGGCGCGCCTCTCGGCGGTCCACTCTCCGTCCCCCTGTTCGTCGTCGCGTTCCTCTCCGGCCTGCTGCTCACGTCCGCGCTCGAAGCCGGCTTCCTCGGGTCGCTGTCGCGGCAAATCGACGGGTCGCGCCCGTCGTTCGTCGAGAGTGCCCGGCGCTTCACCCTCCGAATCGCTGGTGCGAACCTCCTCCGGGCGGCCCTCGTGTTCGCCGCGCTTCCGTTGCTCGTCGTCCCGCCGGTGGCTCTCGCCGTCGTCCTCGTCGTCTCGTATCTCACCTACGGGCTCTCGTTCGTCGTGGTCGTCCGCGACGAACGTCTCTCCGAGGCGATAGCGACCACGCTCGGCCTCGCCCTCGGCGGCGGGTCGTACGCGGCGTACGGACTCGCGCACCTGTTGGTCGGCGCCGCCTGCTCGCTCCTCCTCACCGGTCTCGTCCTGAACGGGGGTCCCGTCGGCATCGTCGTCGGCGCCGCCGTCGTCGCCGTCCCGTGCGTGTTCGTCGCCGCGTACGGACTGCTCGTGGTCCGGGACCTCACCGAGGGCGAGGCACGCGCGGCGGTTCGGGGAACGCGCCCGCGGGCGCCGCCGGGCGGGACGGAGTGACCGCTCGCCCCGCCGAAACCGCCCGTCTTTTCTCGATTCGACCGGAAGCGGTGGCATGGATCTGACAACCGAGGGTCGCTACCGCGTCCTCGGACGCCCCCGCGACCCCGACGAACTCCTCCTCGTGGAACTGTCCGCGGACGCCTCGACCGCGGACGCCCCGACCGCGGGCGGAGAAGGACCGGACGGCGCGGCGCCTCCCGACGAGTCGTACGACCCGACGTACGTCGACGCGACGGGCTACGAGGGCGAACTCGCCGCGACGGTCGACTCGCTCGCCGCGGGCAACGTCGTCGACGCCGACCTGACGTGGCGCGACGGCGACCCGCGGTTCGAGGACGTCTCGGTCGTCGCCGAGACGACGTTCACCTTCGCCGACGGCGTCACCGGGATGTTCGAGGCGGCCAAGCAGGCGTGGATGGTCGCGGAGGCGGAGAACGAGGGGATGAACGGCCGCGTCACCCGCAACACCGACGGCGACCCGAACGGCGCGCTGTACGTCTTCGCCAAGCAGTCCGGCGCGCGCGACCTGTTTGAAGAGTTCCGCGACGGCGTCACGCCGTTGGAACCGCTCGTCCGCCGGGTCGACGTGGGCGAGGGAAGCGTCGACGTGCCGCCGGAGTCCGAGCAACCGCGCGAAGTGTTCGTGCTGCGACCGCTGGACGAACCGTTCCTCGCCGTCTACATCGTCTTCGACCGCGACGGGATGTTGGCGAAGACGGTGCGCGACACGTACGTCCGGGACTGAGCGGGACTCAGTCCCAGTCGGGGTCGACGGCGTGTATCGGCGTCTCACCCGTCAGCACGCGGCGCACGTCCGCGGCGGCCGTCTCGTTCACCTCGGCGCTCGCCTCCCGCGAGTACCACGCGGTGTGGGAGGTGACGACGGCGTCCGCGCGGTCCCTGAGCGGCGACGCCGAGGGGAGGGGTTCGGACTCGAACACGTCGAGGGCCGCGCAGTCTATCTCGCCGGCGTCGAGGGCGTCCACGAGGGCGTCCTCGTCGACGACGGCCCCGCGACCGGTGTTGACGAGGACGCTGTCTTCGCGCATCCGCTCGAACGCCGCGGCGTCGAACATGCCGCGCGTCTCGTCGGTCGCGGGCGCGTTGACGACGACGTAGTGGGACCGCTCCAACAGCGTCTCGAAATCGACGAGGTCGACGTCGAGAGCGCCGTCGAGGTCGTCGGAGTCGAGGTACGGGTCGTAGGTCACCGCGTCGAGGCCGAACCCGGAGACCATCTCGGCGGTCCGACGGGCGATGGCGCCGAAGGAGACGAACCCTATCGTCCGCCCGTCAAGGCGGTGTATCTCGTTGCCGGCCGAACCGGCGTTCGGCCACTCGCCCGCGCCGATGCGCTCGTCCACCTCGGGAACGGCCCGGACTGCCGACAACAGCAGTGCGACGGTGTGGGTCGCCACCTCGTCGGTGCAGTAGCCGGGGACGTTCGTGACGACGACGCCGCGTTCCTCGGCCGCCGCCACGGCGATGTTGTCGAAGCCGACGGCGGCGCGGGCGACCGCCGACAGGTTCAGTGCGTCGAGGGCCTCGGCGGTGACGGGCGTGGCGATGTCGGTGATGACGGCGTCGGCGTCGACGCGCCGGCAGGCGTCGACGAGGCGTTCGGTCGAACCGAGTTCCGCGAGGGTCACCTCGGCGACGCCGTTGAGCGTCTCGCGGAGGATGTCCGGGCGAACCATGTGGTAGTCGCTGGCGACGACTTGGGAGGTCATCTCGGCCGGCGATTCTCCCCCGCGGGACTTAGTTCTGCGTTGAATTCCGAAGAAACGAGAGGAAACGAACTCGTACGTTCGAATACACGACGAACGACGGGGAGGAATACGCAGAGACGAACATCGAATATCGTCCGTACCCCGAGCGTCGGGAACGTCCGGGGTACCGCGGTTACGGCACTGCGCGAGTCGGAACGGTGCGGCCTCGATAACAGAGCTTAATATGATTTCGGCGTTGAGTTAATACATGACCGTTGTCAGCGTCTCCATGCCGGAGGAACTGCTGGAGCGAATCGACACGTTCGCAGAGGAACACGGCTACACGGGACGGAGCGAAGTCGTCCGCGAGGCGGCGCGGAACCTCCTCGGGGAGTTCGAGGACAAGCGACTCGAAGACCGGCGTCTGATGGCCGTCGTCACCGTCATCTTCGACTACGAGACGACCAGCGTCGAAGAGCGGATGATGAAACTGCGCCACGAGTACGAGGGGTTCGTCGCCTCGAACTTCCACAGCCACGTCGGCGAGCACTACTGCATGGAACTGTTCGTCCTCGAAGGACAGTTGGAGGACATCTCCACGTTCGTCGGAAGGATTCGCGCGACGAAGGATACTCTCAGCGTCGACTACTCGGTGATGCCCGTCGACGACTTCACCGCCATCACAGCGAGGGACTGAGACGGCGGCGAACGGCGGAGTCCCGGACCGCCGCCCGCCGCGGACGAACGGCGCGAGACTTTTGTACTCGTTCGCCATCGATGACATATGGAGAGACGGGTGCGGGTGCTGTTCGTCGAGGGTGACGACGATCCGACGCCGGTGTCGGCGGAGCGACTCGCGGACCGGGCCGGGTTCGAGATAGAACGGGCCGCCGGGTGGACGGCCGCCGAACGCGACGCCGAGGCGTACGACTGCGTCGTGACGAACTACGCGCTGGCCGACGGGGACGGGGTCGAGGTGGTGCGAGCGGTTCGCGCCGCTGCGCCGCGGCTACCGGTGGTACTGTACACGGCCGTCGGCGACGAGCGAACGGTGCGGGAGGCCCTGCACGCCGGCGCGGCGGACTACGTCATCGCCGGCGAGGTCGACGACCGATCTGACGGCGGGACCGATGAATCGATGGGGGGAGCGGACACGGGGGCAGGCGGGGTCGCGGAACGAGAGGTGGCGACGCTCGAAGGCCGCGTCCGCGCGGCCGTCTCCGAGTCCGGTCGCACCGCCGAGAGACTTACCCCGACCGAGCGGGTGGCCGAGTTGGAGGCGCTCGACCGACTCTTCCGGCACGACATCCGCAACGACATGGCCGTCATCGTCGGGTGGGCGGACGTCCTCCGCGACCACGTCTCAGAGGGCGGCGAGGACATCCTCGACAGAATTCTCGACAACGGCCGGCACACGCTGGAACTGACCGACGTGGCGGGCGACGCGGCGGCGACCGTCACCGACGAGGCGGCCACCGCCGTCGAACCGACCGACCTCGGCGAGGCGCTTCGGAAGGCGGTGCAGTCGCGGCGCGAGACGTTCCCCGGAGTGACCATCGAACTCGACGCGGTGCCGGCGTGCCGCGTCGCCGCCAACCACCTCCTCGGGTCGGTGTTCCGGAGTTTGCTGAACGAGGCGGTGTCGAACTACCGCGGCGACGCCCCCGCGCTTCGCGTCTCGGCCGAACGCGACGGCGACACCGTTCGCGTCCGCGTGGCGGACGCCGACCCGGACGGCGAGGGCGTCCGCGCGGAACCGGCGTTCGGGACGGGAACCGACCTCGAACGCTCCGACGCCGGCATCGACCGGTATCTCGTCGAACGACTCGTGGACGCCTACGGCGGAGACGTGAAAGTTGACGACGGCGCGTTCGTCGTCGAACTGCGCGTATCGGGCTAACCTCGAGGTAAGCGAGATGCCGACCGGAGGGTTAGCTAAGAGTCTTTTAATAGCCGGGAGTAGAGACAGTCGCCAGTGCGACCGGGTCCTGCCGATACGGACCCCCACTGCGAAGCGTCACTGTGTCGTCTGGCACACGAGAGCGTTCGACACGGCGGGACTCGCATCCACCGTTCATCCGACACCGCGCGAACGCGCGGTGTCTCCCCCCCTTTCGGTGGATGCGACGGCGACGCGCCTTCACTGGCGCACCCCCATCCATCCCCCCTCCGCCACGTTCCGCCGCGCGGCGCTTTTCCCGACACCACGAACGACGAGAGAAATCGTTATCAGTCGGGCTGGCAGATGGGCTGACGATGAGCGACCGAGAACCGCCGCTTCGGGCCGTCCTCGACGGGGCGACCATCGTCGGGAAAAAGTGGCATCCGGCCGTCGTCTACTCGCTGGTGGCTGACGGGCCGGCGGGGTTCTCCGAACTCGAACGCCGACTGGACGTCTCCTCGAAGGTACTCAACGAGACGCTCGCCGACCTCACGGAGTCCGGCGTCGTCGAACGACGCGAACTACAGGAGCGACCGCTCCGCGTCGAGTACGCCCCGACCGAGGCGGGGAGCGCCCTCTCCGAGGTGCTGTTGGACTTGGGCCGGTGGTCCGAGCGTTACCATGCCGACGGCGTGCCCGTCGTGTTGGTCGTCGACGACGATGCGCGCCTGACTGAACTGTACGCGTCGATGCTGGAAGGCTACGAGGTCCGCGCCGCCAACGACGGGAGCGAGGGGCTCGCGATGGTCGACGACTCCGTGGACGTGGTGCTCCTCGACCGAAAGATGCCCGAAGTCGCCGGCGAACGGGTCGCCCGCCGCATCGCCGAGGAGTACCCGTCGGTCCAGGTGGTGCTGCTCGCGTCGGACCGACTGGACGAGGCGGCGCTGACCGTCCCGTTCGACCGCTACCTTCGGAAGCCGGTGACGGCGACGGGGCTGACGGAGACGGTCGAGGACCTGTTGACGCCGCGCGAGGAGACGGTCCGCCGATATCTCTCGGCGCTCGCGAAGACCGCCGCGTTCAACGGCGACAGGGACATCGACGCCTATCAGGAACTCGTGCGACGGCGCGACGAGTTGGCCGACGAACTACAAGACCCCGAGGGCGTCGCCGCCGACGCCGGACTCGACGCCGGGGAGTGACGCGAGGACGGATGCGGTCGAAGGGCCGGAGAGAAACAGGTCAGAGAGACGAAGAAATTTACTCGCGCGCGTCCGGGTTGGAGCCGTCAGGGGGCGAGGCGACCCGAACGTCGTCGAGTTCGCTCGTACACCAGGGGCAGAAGTCGATGTCGCCGTCGAGTTCCTTCCCGCAGTGCGGGCAGTGCGTGACGGTCCCGTCCGCGCCGGCGGTGCGACGCGCCGCCTCGTTCTGCGCGCGGGCGAGGAAGTAGGCGTCGAACAGGCTGGCGAAGCCGACGACGAGTACCGGCAGGACCGGTTCGACGGGTCCCGTCCCCTCGTAGAACGCCTGGAGTGCGGTCGGGTCGACGACCAGCAGCGACGTGGCGAACGAGAGAGTGATCCACCCGACCGCCCGTTTCCACCGGCGGAGGTAGACGTGCCCGGCGCCCGTGACCAACCCGAGAAGGGCGGCGAGCCACGGACGCTTCTGCGAGTTCCGCTCCATGCGGAAGAGTGAACGTTCGGTCAGGATAACTCTTGTGGGGTCGTTCTGACGGCCGAACGGCGCGAATCCCGAGGAAGGGCCGACCGACCGCGTCCCGTCGCACCCGCTACAGTTTTACGTTTCTCCGAGACACAGATAGAGTATGTCTACTTTCGCGGTCTCCGGAGGATATCGAGCGTGGCGTCCGTAGAACAGGCGTTCGTCGACCTGGTCGGAACGAACCCCGTGATACAGGGACTCGCGGGCGGCGTCGTCATCGCCGGGATGAATCTGCTCGGGGCGATGCTGGTGTTAGTGTGGCGGAACCCGACCGAACGCGCGCTGGACGGCGCGTTGGGCGTCGCCGCCGGCGTGATGCTGTCTGCGAGTTTCACGAGTCTGTTGCTGCCCGGCATCGAGTTCGCCTCCGACCCCTCGTACCGCCCCTTCGCGGTCGGCGGGTTCGAGTTTTCCGGCATCGTCCCGGTGCTCGTCGGGTTCGTCCTCGGCGTCGCCCTCCTCGACCAAGCCGAACACTGGGTTCGGTACGTCGGCCCCCTCGTCAGCGGGCGGTTGTCCGAACGCGCCGAGACCGACGGCGGGATGAAGCGGGCCGAGGAGATGGCGCGGGACGCCGACTCGCGCGTCCTCGGCGTCTTGCTGTTCACCGTCGCCATCACGCTCCACAACATGCCCGAGGGGCTGGCCGTCGGCGTCGGATTCGGGTCGGGCGACGTGAGCAACGCCATCGCCCTCATGCTCGCCATCGGCATCCAGAACATCCCCGAAGGGTTAGCCGTCTCGGTCGCGGCCATCAACGCCGGGATGGGCCGGCGGTACTACGCCGCCGTCGCCGGCATCCGCGCGGGCGCCGTGGAGATACCGCTGGCGGTTCTCGGCGCGTGGGCCGTCGTCATCGCCGCCCCCGTCCTTCCGTACGCGATGGGGTTCGCCGCCGGCGGAATGCTGTACGTCATCGGCGACGAGATAATCCCCGAGACGCACATGCACGGCCACGAACGACTCGCGACGCTCGGAATGATGGCCGGCGCCGCCGTCATGCTAACGCTCGACGTGGTGCTCGGATAGCCGGGCGCGCGTCGAACTCGGCAGCCGTTTCCGAGAGTAACGCCCGCGAACGGACGTGCCGACGCGCCCGTGTACGCGTACGCGATACTCGCCGGCCGGGGTCACTCCGACTCGGATGCGAACGTGGCGAACGGGTACACCAGACCGACGGCGAGGAGGAGACAGCACACCGCGGCGACGCCCAACAGCGGGTTCCCCGTCACCACGCCGACGCCGACGGGCAGCAGCGAGAACCCCGCCCCCGCGACCTTCCAATCCAGATGCGACCGATTCGGCGCGTCCATGCGGCGAGTCGGCGAGCGACGGACAAGAGTCTGTCTCCGGAAGACGCGAACGTTCGCAGAGTGCACCAGAACTGGTATCCGCGCTGAATCGCTCTCTCGGATATGAAACGACGACGGTTTCTCGCCGTTGCGGGGGCCGCGACGGCCGGCGCGGTCGGCGGGTGTCTCGGCGGGTCGGACCTGTTCGAGACGAAGCGGGCGTCGACGGGGGCGGGCGGCGAACCGCCCCTCGTCGAGAACCGCCCGGACGCCGTCTACGCCCCGACGCACGTCGAGGGGATGAAGACGGCCGGGACGACCGACGTGGGCGACCTGCGGGCGGGCGTGGCGTACTCGTACCCGCACCGCTTCTGGGTCGTCGAGAAGGAGGAGGACGGCGCGTTCGTCGCGAGGGAGACGGCGATAATCGAGGCGGACAGCGTCCACCTGATGGCGTCGGTGTGGGATCCCGAGACGGGGCGCGTGGTTCCGAACACCGGCCTCTCGCTGGAGATATCGAAGGGAGGGGAACTCGTGAGCCAGGAGGTCATCTACCCGATGCTCTCACAGCGGATGGGTGTCCACTACGGCGCGAACTTCCCGCTGGACGGCGACGGCGCGTACGACGTAGCGGTGAGCGTCGGCGGCGTCGACGCGAACCGCTTCGGGGCTTACGAGGGGAAGTTCGGCACCCCCGCTGAGGGCGCCGTCGGCTTCGAGTTCTCCGCGCGGGCGCTGAACGACGTCAGCTACCGGATGCTCGACGACCGGAAGGGCGAACGCGGCGCGGTGGAGCCCATGGAGATGGAGGCGATACCGGTCGGTCGAGCGCCGGAGCGACTCCCCGGCACCGCACTCGGACGCGGGAGCACGGGCGACGCGGTGTTCCTCGCGTCCATCGTGGAGGCCGCGCGGTTCGGCGAGGACCCGTACCTCGCCGTCTCGCCGCGGACGCCGTACAACCGGCTGGCGATACCGGGGATGGCGCTCGGCGCTTCCGCCGACGGCGGCGCGTCGTTCTCGGGGTCGCTGGCGGCGGGGTTGGACCCCGAACTCGGCTTTCACTACGGCGCCCCGGCCCCCGGTCTGACCGGGTCGGAGACGCTCGAAATTACGGTCGACGTTCCCCCGCAGGTCGCCCGACACGAGGGCTACGAAACGGCGTTTCTCGACATGCCGCCGGTCACACTGACGTAGGTCGTACCAAGGTTGGACAGAACGAAACGGCGGGAGCGCCCGAAACCTCTCTCTGGACGCCCTAGACGCGCCGTCCGCGGTTGAGATGTGATCGTCCGCGCACGCGCGGCGGAGGCGCCGCGGAGGAATCGACACAGAGTTGAGAAAATGCCGTCGAACGGCTCGTACTATCCGTTTTCGAGCCGCGCGCGGATTTCGCGCGCGACGCCGCGTGGCGACTTTTTTGACCACTGGTTGTGACCTTACTGCACGGACAGAATAAGTGAAACGAGTTCGGAATGAAGTTCGTAACCGGGGGTCAAACGGATCGGTCGGCGGGAGATCCGGTCGGGAGAACTCGCTCGAAGTCTACTCCACCCGACCCGTTAATCCCGCCTTCACGGAGGGAGATCTGAAACATCACTGACCGGATAGGACTGCCGACCGGGCCGAACAACCGGTCCTGGCCGTTCCGGTCGCCCGAGCGGAAGTTTCGTCCTAACACTCGTATTCGCGGGAGTTAGCCGCTTACAACCGCGGTTAAAATAGTAGTAAATAGAGAAACTCACGGTGACACGATATTATACCGCGGAGAATTATGCTGAATTATATGTCCTGTGATGGAGTGATTTCAAACA
Source organism: Halogeometricum pallidum JCM 14848 (assembly GCF_000337095.1). GTDB lineage: Archaea > Halobacteriota > Halobacteria > Halobacteriales > Haloferacaceae > Halogeometricum > Halogeometricum pallidum. Next base: position 128,758 of record NZ_AOIV01000027.1, on the reverse strand, counting down.
GAATGTCCCGGCTGGCAACACTCCTGGTCGCCCTCCTACTCGTCACGGCGGGCTGCACCGCTGCGGGTACGCAATCGGCACCCTCCGACGGCGATATCGTGAGGAGCAACGAATCGGTGGACAGTTCGACGGCCGAATCGACGCGCGAAGAGGCCGCCGCCTCGGCGGTCTCCGCGACGGCGACGGACGTCCGGTCCGCCACCGCCCCCGCGGCCGACGCGGGTGAAGAGACGGCGACGGACGACAGTGCGGAAACGGAGACGCAGTCGAGCGACGACACCTCGTCCGATTCGAGCGGCGAGTCGGCGGCGTCTGCCGACGACGACTCGTCGGACTCCTCCAGTTCAGACGCTTCCGTCTCGGACACCTCCGCTTCGGACGACGACGAATCGGACGCGAACACCGACGATTCGACTGCCGGCGACGCCTCGACGGCCGACACGGACGGCGACGCGTCCGAGAGCGGACCGACCACCGACGACGAGACGGCGACTGCGTCGTCCGCGTCCGCGAACGAGACCGCTTCGACCGAGGAGCGGACCGAGTGGAACGTGACGGTCACGACGGTCGCTGACGGCGACAGCCTCCTCGTGGAGTTCCCCGACGGCCACCTCGAAAAGGTTGACCTCGTCGGCGTCGACGCCCCCGACGGCGACTACTCCGAGGACGACTACCTCGGCATGGCCACCGAAGACGGCGGCGAGGCCTGGCTGAACGACTGGGGCGGCAAAGCGACCGGCTTCGTGAGCGGCGAAGTCGAGGGACGAGAGGTGAGAATCTACGTCGACTCGGTCGCCGACCGTCGCGACGACTCCGGTACCCTCCAGGTGTACGTCGACGACGGCGACACCGCCACGCTCAACGCCGACCTCATCGAACGCGGCTACGCGGAAGTCGCCGACTATCCCTTCTCGAAGCAAGAGGAGTTCAAGCAGGAAGAGGAGAACGCTTACCAGGGCTACGACGGCCTCTGGCGCTTCTACGAACCAGACCCGCTCGCCGGTCTCCCCGACGCGGACGAGGAGACCGAGACGGCAACCGAGACCGAGGTTGCGACCGAAACCGCGACCGAGACTCCGACGAACGCGAGCGCCTGAAGGCGCGAGCCGCTCTCGACCGATTTCTGTTTTCGCGCGCGACACGCCGGCGAGCGGCGTCGCCGTTCGAGTCGTGCGTGAGTTTCTCAGACAGTATTCTCGCCGAATGGGAGTTACCGCTATCCGATATGTACCGTCCGAAACAACGAGAGAGTGATGAAGGGTGAAATCGGTGCTCCCGGGGACGGAATCTCGCGACGACAGTTCCTCGCCGCGACGGGATCGACGGGCGTGGCCGCCACGGCCGGCTGTCTGACCAGTTCGACGCCGACGGTCACGAACGTGGACCCGGCGGGGTCCGCGGCGCAGGTCGCAAGCGACCTGCCGACGACCGGTCGCCCGGAAGTGGTCGACCTTGAAGAGCGAGACAATCACGTGACGCTGAAGACGGTGAACGCGGTGCACCACGTGCACCCCGGCGAGACGATGAACGGGCCCATCACGCTCCCCGTCGTGTGGGCGTGGCAGGCCGACGACGGGACCCCCTCGGTCCCGGGGCCCATCCTCCGCACCACGGAGGGCCAGGAGTTCAGCGTCACCCTCGACAACACGGGGATGGACATGCCGCACACGTTCCACGTCCACGGCCTGCGGAAGACGTGGGAGAACGACGGCGTGCCGACGACGACGGGCGTCACCGTCGAACCCGGCGAAAAGCACACCTACGAGTTCACGGCGAACGTGGCGGGCACGCACCTGTACCACTGCCACTACCAGACGCCGCGGCACATGGACATGGGGATGTACGGCGTCCTGCGGGTCGAACCCGAGGGATACGAGCGCGCCGACAAGGAGTACTACATGACCGTCAAGGAGTGGGACACTCGCCTCTCGCGGCAGTACGGGGGCGAGGACGCAGCCTACGACATCACCAACCGACAGATGGACACGTTCACCATCAACGGCAAGTCCGCGCCGGCGACGTTCCACCCCGAGACGGGGTCGCCCGTCGTCGTGGACCCGGGCGACACGGTCCGCATCCACTGGGTGAACGGCGGGTTCCACTCGCACCCGTTGCACGTGCACAACCACCGCTTCCGCGTCGTCGAGAAGGACGGGTCGCCGATTCCGGAGGCGATGCAGATAGAACAGGACGTGGTGAACGTCGCGCCCGCGGAGCGCTACACGGTCGAGTTCGAGGCGGACGCCGACCCCGGCATCTACCTCGTTCACTGCCACAAAGTCGACCACGTGCGCAACGGGTCGTCGTACCCCGGCGGGATGCTCTCGGCCGTCGTCTACACGCCCGTCATGGACACCGACCTGTTCAAGCAGGTGATGGCGTACGCGGGGTACGAGGCGTAGCCATGACCGACTGCACGCGACGGGACGTGCTCGCCGGTACCGGCGCGCTGGTGGGGGCCGGACTCGTCGGAGGGCCTCTCCTCGCGCGTCCGGTCAGCGCCGCTGAGGAGACCGACCTGACCGAGTGGTTCGCCAAGACCGACGGCGCCGACGCCGTCGTCGACGCCACCGGTCAAACGGAGGTGAGCGTGGAGGTTGGCGCCCCGGGCAACGGCGGCGACTTCGGGTTCTCGCCGCCCGTCGTCCGCGTCGACCCCGGAACGACCGTGACCTGGGAGTGGACGGGCAACGGCGGTAGCCACAACGTCGTCGCCGAAGACGGGTCGTTCGAGTCCGACTACCACTCCGAGGCGGGGGCGACGTTCTCCGCCGAGGCGCCCGAGTCGGGCGTCGTTTCGTACGCCTGCGCGCCCCACTCGGCGATGGGGATGCGGGGTGCACTCGTCGTCGGCGACGCCGCGGTGACGCTCCCCGGCGGACCCGGGGGCGAAGGCGGGTCCGGCGCCGGCGGCGATGGAGGGGGTGACGCGGAGAACCCCTCCTTCGACGGCTGGTTGGACGGCACGGACAACTACGACGGCGTCGCGGACCGCCGCGGCGAGTCGGAGGTGACGGTGAAGGTGGGCGCGATGGGCAACGGCGGAGAGTTCGCCTTCGAACCGGCCGCAATACGCGTAGACCCCGGCACGACCGTCGTCTGGGAGTGGGTCGGCACGGCCGGAGCCTACGACGTGGTCGACGACACGGTGGGCTACGCGAGCGAGCAGGTCCGCGGCACAGGCCACGAGTTCGCCCTCGCCTTCGACGGCGACGGCCTCTCGAAGTACGGGTGCACGAACTACGGCGACCGCGGGATGCGCGGCGTCGTCCTCGTCGGCGAGGGACCGGTGGACGTGCTCACGCCGACGGGCGTCGCCGCCGTCACCGGGGCGACCGGACTGCTCGCGGTGGTCGGAGCCGCCGGGCTCAGACTCCACTTGCAGACGTCGTCACAGTACGACCCGGACGCCGACGCCCGCTGAGCGGTACGGCCCGGCGTCGGTTCGCGTCGGTCGGCAGAAGAAGAATCGGTGCGTTCAGTCGACGTCGGGGGCCTTCTCGTCGGTCCGGCCCGGCAGTTCTATCTCGATTTCGAGTTCGGGTTCGCCGACGCCCTCGTAGTCTATCTCCACTCCGACGGGCTCGCCGAAGGAGAAGGGAAGCTCCCACTCGTCGGTCGAGAGGGTGAGTTCGTCGCCGTCGCGGAGTTGCTCGCCGAGTGCGACGAGGAACTCCCCGGCCTCGCGCGCGTCGAGGCGGAACTCCTGCTCGAAGTCGCGCCCCGAGCGAATCACGGTCCGTTCGGCGTCCGTCTCGTCGCTCATCGTTCCTCGCTCACGGAGACGGACAGGTCGGTGGCTATCCACCCGTCGGCGTTCCCCGATTCGAGGAAGACCGACCGGCCGGGACGGCTCTCGCAGACGGACACCTGCGGCGTAGCGACCGATTCGGACTTCGGCGAACTCTCCTCGGACGGTCGTCGTTCGACGCTCATCACGAGTGTTTAGGTGGGCCTAAAGTGAAAAAGGAAGCGGTTCGAGTCGGGCGGGACGGGACGGGAGAACAGCGCGGTCACCGAGCGTTGGAACCGGGGCTCGTCCGCCCGCCGCGAGCGTCCGCTCGGCTCCGGCTACCCCCGCCGACGTGCTGACAGACGACGAGGTCGTAGAAGCGCAGTTGCGGGTCGTAGCGGCGGAGCACCGCGCGGTACTGTTCGGTCGCCCGCGCGGCGGTCCGCGCGACGGCGCGGGTCTCGAAGCGCTCGCCCGCGACCGGAATCGGCCGCTCGCCGGTGCGTCCGCAGACGACGGCGAACTCCCCGTCGTCGCCCGCCAGCGCCTCGATATGTTCGCGTATCTCGATCAGCGTCGTTCCCGCCATCGGGACGCTACCTCCGCCCCGTCTCGGAACGTCGCGTCGGTCCCGCTCCGTCCGTCGCTTCGCCGGGCATGCTGTTTAGGCTAGCCTAAAACAACAAAACGTTTTCGTCCGGGCGGTCCGTGACCGATGAAGGGCGGAGCCGACGGGAGGGGAGACGAGTGCTCCGGATGGTCCGCCGGGTCAGTCGCTCACGGTGGGTTCGTTCGTCCGATTCGACGACTTGACGCGTCCGATGCGCCATCGGAGGACGAGCACCGTGACGAGTCCGACGACGAGGGCGGCGTTCATCACGTACAGTGCGCTGGTGTAGTTGCCCGTCGCTTCGAGGACGAACGAGGCGAGTTGCGGGCCGGCGACGCCGGCGAAGCCCCACGCGGTGAGGGCGTAGCCGTGAATCGCGCTGACCTCGTCGGTGCCGAAGAGGTCGCTGAGGTACGCCGGGAGACAGGCGAATCCGCCGCCGTAGCAGGTGATGACGAGGAACATGACCGCCGCGAGCGTCCAGACGGCGGTAATCTGCGGCATCACGAAGAAGGCGACGATCTGAATGGCCATGAACGCCCCGTACGTGGTCGTCCGACCGATGTAATCGGAGAGCGTCGACCAGAAGATGCGACCGCCGCCGTTGAAGATGCCGATGTAGCCGGTGATGAACGCCGCGGTCGTCGCCGTCGCACCGCCGACCTGTTGGAGCATGGGCGAGGCGAACGCGAGCAGCATGATGCCCGCGGAGACGTTGATGAAGATGATGAGCCACACCATCCAGAAGCGCGGCGTCGTGCGCGCCTGCGCCGCGGTGAGGTTATCCAGTCCCGACAGCGCGCTCTTGGCTTTCTCGTGGGCGTTCTCCTCGCCCTCCATCCCCTCCGGGAGCCACCCCTCCGGCGGCTTCGCGAGGTAACTCGCGCCGAGCGACATCAGGACGAAGTACAGCACGCCGAGGGCGAAGAACGTCGTCGCGACGCCGACGCTCTGGATCAGATAGTTCCCGAGCGGACCGGTCAGAAGCGCGCCGGCGCCGAATCCCATGACCGCGAGGCCCGTCGCCATCCCGCGGCGGTCGGGGAACCACTCGACGAGGGTCCCGATGGGGGAGATGTAGCCGAGTCCGAGCCCCATCCCGCCGACCACGCCGAACGTGGCGAGAAACAGCGGGAGGCTCCCGATGAGGACGCTGACCCCCGAGCCGACCATCCCGAGACCGTACAGGACGGCCGCGGCCAACCCGGCCAGCCGCGGGCCGTACTCCTCGACGTACTTGCCGAGGAAGGCGGCGGTGATTCCGAGCACGAAGATGGCGATGGAGAACGCGAGCGTCACGCTCGAGGTTCCCCACCCCTGCGTCTCGTTCAGGGGTATCTGATAGATGCTGTACGCGTAGATGCTCCCGATGGACAGGTGAATCGCGACCGCCGAGAGCGCGATGAGCCACCGGTTCTTGTCCGCCGACGTTCGAGACACGCTCTACAGTCACAATTTGTCATTTCAAAAGTCTGCTGGCAGTTCTCCAAATTATACTGAAAATGTTGGGATATAATTTTGTCGCTCGAAAGAGGATAGTTCACAGAAGTCGGTCCGGGAGACGGCGACCGGCGCCTCACCGAATCAGGTGAATCGCCGCGGGCGGGACGACGGCCTCCACGGCGGCGCCGTCGCGTATCCCCGCCCGTTCGAAGCGGTGCGGCGTCGCCCGCGCCGTCAGCGGAACGGGGGCGTCGCGGAGGTCGACGACGACCCGGTAGCCGTCTCCCTCGTTCAACCACCGGCGGACAGTCCCCCTGAGGACGTTCCCGCCGTCGCCGGAGTCGGCTTCCCCGATGCGCGCGTCGCCCGGCGATCCGAGTCGGACGCGCGAGGGGCGGACGCACGCCGTGACGTCGTCACCAACTGACGAATCCGCCGAAGCCGCCGCCCGGAGTCGGAGGTCACCCACGCGAAGACGGACGACGGCGTCCTCGGAGTCGCCTCCCTCACCCCGCCGTGTCACCGTCGCGTCGAACAGGTTGTCGGTGCCGGTGAACCGGGCGACGAACTCGCTGTCCGGACGGTCGAGCACGTCCTCGGGCGACCCCACCTGCTCGACCGTTCCGTCGCGAAGGATGGCGATTCGGTCGCCGAGCGCCGTCGCGGTGCGCTGGTCGTGCGTGACGTAGACGACGGGGATGTCGAGCGAGTCGAACAGGTCGTGGAGTTCGTCGCGGAGGCGGTTGCGGATGGGGGCGTCGAGGCTCGACAGCGGTTCGTCCAACAGCAACGCGCCCGGGTCGGCGGCGAGGGTGCGAGCGAGGGCGACGCGCTGTCGCTCCCCGCCCGAGAGCGCCGCCGGCTTGCGGTCCAGCGCGTCGCGTATCTCGAGGAGGTCCGCGAGTGTCTCGACGGCGTCGCCGTCGTCCGCCGCGTAGGCGACGTTCTCGCGGGCGGTCATGTGGGGGAACAGCGCGCCGTCCTGAAACACCAGCCCCGTGCGGCGTCGCTCCGGCGGCACTCCGTCGAGTCGCGCGCCGTCGAGCGCGATACGCCCCGCGTCGGGCGAGAGGATGCCCGCGACCAGGGAGAGCAGCGTCGTCTTCCCGCTCCCCGAGGGGCCGAGCACGCAGAGCACCTCCGAGTCGACGGCGAGGTCCGCCGGCCCGAACGCGAACCCGGCGTAGGACTTCCGCAGTCCGGTCAGTTCCAACATTTCACTCCAAGGGATTCGTGCCGAGGGCGTTCAGCGCGACGAGCGTGGCGACGGCGACGCCGAGGAGGACGACGGCGACGGGGAAGGCGTTCTCCAGTCCGAGCGTCGAGAAGGAGACCCATATCTGGACCGGCATCGTCCGCGGGTAGTACGCGAGCATGATGGTCGCGCCGAACTCGCCCATCGAACGGGCGAACGCGAGGGTGATGCCGGCGACGACGCCCGGCCACGCGAGCGGGAGCGTCACGCGCCGGACCGTCGAGAGGCGGCTCTTCCCGAGCGACCGCGAGGCGTGCTCTAAGCTCCGGTCGACGCCCTCGAACGCCGACTTGGCGGTGACGACGACGAACGGCGAGGCGACGAACGTCTGGGCCAACACGACGCCGGCGAGCGAGCGGGTGAGGGGGACGCCGACCGACTCGCCGAGGTCACCGAGGAAGGTGCCGGGGCCGACGACGGTGAGAAGCACCATGCCGCTGACGACGGGCGGGAGGACGAGCGGCAGAACCACCACGGCGGTGACGAGCGTCGCGGGACGCCCGTCGGCCCGCGCCAGCCAGTAGGCGAGGGGAAGGCCGAAGACGGTGGCGACTGCGGCGCTCGCTGTCGAGGCGAGAAGCGACGTGGTCGCCGCGGAGACGACGGCGGGGCTGGACAGGCGGCCGAGGACGGCCGCGGGCGACTGGCTGACCAGGAGCGACAGCAGGGGGACGAGATAGTAACACAGCAGCACCGCGCCGAGGAGGAGCGTGGCTGACAGCCAGTCAAACCGGCCGGCGGCGTCAATCCGCGACGGCGTCGGGAACATCTCCGGTGTACCGCGGGTACTCGTCGGGGATAACGAACCCGAAATCGGTCAGGTAGTCGCCGGAGACGTGCGCGTCGAACACCGCTCGGGTCGCGGGCGAGTGGTGCCGGAGCGTCGACCCGTAGCTGATGAGTCCCCCTTCGACCACCTTGCCGGTCGGCAGTTCGTAGTCGGCCGTCGCGTACGCCTCGGCGCGCGCGGGGTCGCTCAGGTCCACCGCGGGCGGGAGTTCGACGTAGTCGTAGCCGCGTTCGACGGCCATGTTTCGGTACGTGAACGCGGCGTCTATCGCCCCCGTCTCGAACTGGCTGACGAGTTGCGTCTCCGGGTATATCTGGTCCGTCCGGGGAATCGCCTCCCGGAGGTTCTCCTCGGTGCCGTAGTGGTCGGTGGCGAGTTCGAGGGCGAACAGTGTCCGGTAGCCGAGGGGGTCGAGGTCCGGGTCGGTCCGGCCGAGCGACACCGCCCCGGCGAGAAGCGGCCGGTACCAGCCCTCGGTGCCGGCGTCAGCGACGCGTCGGCCCCCTTCGGTGTCGGCGTTGTAGGCGACGACGACGGAGTTCGTGGCGAACTCGGTGTACCAGTCGGGACGGAGCGGCGAGTCGAACAGCGCCACGTCCGCGACGGAGACGATATCGGGGTCCTTCTGTCCGTCGGCGACGAGGCGTGCGACGCGGGCGGAGCCGTGCGCTTCCACCTCCACCGTCGCGTCGACGGCGGGCTTGAGTCCGTTCTCAAGGGCGTTGTTCAGACTCCCGGCCGCGAGCATCGACACCGCTTCCGACCCGCCGCCGCCCGCCCCGCCGGCCGCCGCGTCCTCATCGCCGGCACCGCTCGTTCCCTCGCCGGTGTAACCGAGGACACGAGTACAACCGGCGAGGCCGCTCATCGCCGTCGCCGCGCCCGCGAGGACGGCGCGACGGCGGACCGACGAGTCAGCGTCAGGCATGGACTCAAAGAGAGTCGTTCGACCAATAAGGCTATCTCAAACGGTTCTGTTTGAGTTTCCATGGTGGCGACCGAGGCGACGATACTGACCGACCGCCAGCGAGAGGTGCTCGAACTCCGGGAGAAGGGCCGCACGCAGAAGGAGGTGGCCGAGCAGTTGGGGACGACGGACGCGAACGTGAGCGCCGTCGAACGCGCCGCCGAGAAGAACGTCGAGAAGGCGCGCCGAACGCTCGAACTCGTGCGAACGCTCCGCGCGCCCGTGCGCTTCACCGTCCCGGCGGGCACGTCGTTCGACGCCCTCGTGGACGAGGTGTACGCCCGCGGCGACGACGCCGGCGTCAAGGTGGCCTACTGCCGCCCGGAACTGTACGCGCACCTGTACGGGATGCTCGAAGGTCACTCCAGTCAGAACCACCTCGACACGTCCGTCGAGATGGGCCTCACCGAGGGCGGCGAGGCGAAGGTGTTCACCGCCGAGCCCTGAGGACGGGACTCACTCCGTCGACGCGTCAGCGTCCGCGTTTGCGTCCGTGTCCGCGTTCGCATCCACGTCCACCCGGTCGTGAATGGGACCGGCGCGCCGGCTGAGATGCTTCGGCGTCCGGTCGTTCGCGACGGCCAGCAGTTCGGCGACGATGCTGTACCCGATTTGGTACGGCGAGTCGCCGCCGAGACTCAGCCCGATGGGGGTGTATATCCGCTCGCGTTCGTCCTCGGTGAGCGTCCGGCCGTCGTCGGCCATGTCCTCGCGCATCTCCTCGAAGCGGTCGTGCGGGCCCATCAGGCCGACGTACGGCACGGGCGTCTCCAGCAGTTCTTCGAGCGCGATTCGATCGTCGAGGAAGTTGTGCGTCATCACGACGGCGTAGGTGTCCCCGTCCCACTCGCGCAGGTCGCTCACGTCTGCGGGCGAGGACGACACCACCTCGTCGGCGCGGGGGAACCGCTCGGCGCCCGCCTTCCCGCCGCGGAAGGAGGCGACGGTCACGCGGAAGTCGACGAGTTTCGCCAACTCCACGACGGGCGCGACGTCCGGGCCGGACCCGAAGACGACGAGTTCCGGCGGCGGACGGACGCCTTCGAGGAACACCTCGACGGTCCCGCCGTCCGTCTCGACGGCGACCGTCTCGGCCTTCCCGCTCTCGTACAGCGTCGCCATCGCGGGTTCGAGTTCCGCAAGGGCGTCCGAGAGGGCGCCGTCGGCGGCCCCCGCGGAGAAGTCGTTCCCGTCGTAGTACGCGCGGGACCCGAGCGCGCGGTCCGCCCCGCTCTCGTCGCCGACGACGGTGGCGACGCCGATGGGTGCGCCGTCCGTCCGGGCCTCGACGACCGGTCGGTAGCTGTCTCCAAGCGGTTCCAACAGGACGGTTATCACGCCGTTACAGCCGACGCCGAGGCCCCACACGTCGTCCTCGCCGGTGAGGTCCCACGTCTCCACGCGCGGGTCGCCGTCGGCCAGCACCTCCGCCGCGAGGGCGCGCACCTCGTCCTCCAGACAGCCGGCGGTGATGCTGCCCGCGCCGCTACCGTCCGGTCTGAGTATCATCTTCGCGCCCGGTCTGCGGTAGGCGCTCCCTTCCACGTCGATTACGGTCGCCAGGACGGCGTCCGCGTCGTCGTCGAGCGCTGCGCGTATCTGGTCGAAAACGTCGGTCTCGGGGAGGCTCCAGTCGGTCGTGCTCATTGGTCGTTCGTCCTCGTTCCGCGCGTCGGCCGCGCGGTCGTTCGTCGGTCCGTCTCCGTCCGCTCTGTCTCCGTCCGCTCCGCCTTCGCCGGTTCCGCCCGCCTCGCGTCGAACTCGTAGCCGACGCGGCCGCCCGCCCCCTGCCGGCGCAGTTGCCGCGCCATCTCGCGGACGTCGCGTTCGTCGGCGAACGCGAACAGGCCGTCGACGAAGGGGAGGGCGGCGGCCATCCCCCGAGCGGTCGGTTCGTACGCCGCCGCCGTCGCCAGCGGATTCAGCCACAGCACCCGGTCGGCGCGCCGTCGCAGCCACGACAGTTCGCGTTCGAGGCCCGCCACGTCGCCCATCTCCAGTCCGTCGCTGACGACGAAGACGACCGTGTGACGGTCGACGGACTCGGGGGCCGTCTCGCGCAGACGCGAGAGCGAGTGACCGATGCGCGTGCCGCCGCCCCACGCCGCCTCCGCCGCGTCGAGGGCGTCCATCGCCGCCGAGGCGGTGGGGGCGTCCACCGCGTCGGTCACCTCGCGTACGTCCTCGTCGAAGAAGAACACTCGGCTGTCGCGCCACTCCTCGCGGGCGCGGCGCAGGAAGTCGAGCAGGAACCCCCGGTCGACGGCGTCCAGCACGGACCGGCTCACGTCGACTAAGAGGAGCGCTCTGACGGCCGTCCGGCGTCGCTCCCGTCGCGGCACCGAGAGGACGGCACCGCCGGTAGCGACGCTCGTTCTGAGCGCGCGGCGGACGTCCGGGTCGTCGTCGCCGGGTCCGAAGCGCCGCCCCCGCACGTCGGCTAACGCGCGCGTCAGCGAGGCGAACGCGTCGTCGAAGTCGGCGGAGTCGAGGGGGAAGCCGCCGCCGACAGACTCGGCCGCGCCGGTGGGGCTGTACCGCGCCGCCGTCGCCTCCTCCTCGTCGGCGTCGGGGCTCTCGTCGGTGACCGCCGCGGCGAACGACTCGGTCAGCGAGCGGGCGGGGTCGCCGCCCGCCTCGTCGCCGTCGTCGTCCGCCTCGCTTCCGTCCGCGTCTCCCGTCTCGTCGGCCGAGTCGGCGAACGGCGCGAGCGCTCCCTCAACGTCGTCGAGCGGAGAGGAGCCGTCGGCGGGGCCGGCGGCGAGCCGCCGCCAGAACTCCTCGAACAGGCGGTCGAACGTCTCGAAGTCCGCGCGGTCGGTGAGGAGGGCGGCTCGGAGCGCCGCGCGGATGCGGTCGCGGTCACCGAAGCCGACGGCCGCCAGCGAGCGACCGGCCGTCGTCGCCGCGTTCGCCGGGACGGCGGCCCCCGCCCGTCGGAGCGCCCTGACGAACCGGACGAGTTCGGCCCGGAGGTGGTCGGCTACCGCCGCCTCGAGTCGCGTCCCCGCGTCGGAACCGCCGTCGGGTCGGGTCACGCTTCGGACCTCGCTCGCTCGGCGGCCGCCAGCAGTTCGTCCAACAGGCGGTCGTCCACCCGTTCGACGTCTTCGACCTCCTTCAGCAGACAGCCGAGCGTGTTTCGGACCGTCTCGGGCGTCAGTTCACTGTCGCCGTCGATATCGGCGTCTTCGGCCTCGGCACCGGCACCGTCACCGGCGGCGCCGGCGTCGCTCGCCCCGTCTCGGAGGGCGGCGACGGCCCGCGCCCAGTCGATGGTCTCGGCCGCGCCCGGCGGCTTCCGGAGCGGTTCCTCGCGGAGTCGCGCGACCATCGCCGCGAGTTCGGTCGCCACCAGTCCGTCCAGTTCGGGCACCTTCCGCTCGAGGATGGCCGTCTCCTTCTCGAACGACGGCGGCGCGACGTGCAGGTACAGACAGCGCCGCTTGAGCGCGTCGCTCAGCGCTCGGGTGCGGTTCGAGGTGACGACGACGACGGGCGGACGGTCGGCCCCGACGGTGCCGAGTTCCGGCACCGACACCTGAAAGTCCGACAGCACCTCCAAGAGGAGCGCCTCGAACTCGTCGTCCGCGCGGTCTATCTCGTCGACGAGGAGCACCGGGGGGCGGTCTGCGTCGGAGCGGAGCGCCCGCAGCAGGGGGCGTTCGAGCAGGTACTCCTCGGTGAAGACGGACGCGCCGCCGCCCGCGTCGGTATCGAGGCCGGCGCCCGTCGCGTCGGCGCCCTCGCCGCCCGGACCGGCGCCGCCGGCCTGAACCGCGAGCAACTGCTTCGCGTAGTTCCACTCGTAGAGGGCGTGCTCGGCCGTCAACCCCTCGTAGCACTGGAGTCTGACGAGTTCGGAGCCGAAGCGCGCGGCCAGCACCTTGGCGAGTTCCGTCTTCCCCGCGCCGGGTTCGCCCTCGACTAAGAGGGGTTTTCCGAGGCGGAGCGCCAACAGCACCGTCGTGACGATGTCGTCCTCGGCGACGTAGTCCTCCGCCTCGAACGCCGCGCGTATCTCCTCGTCGGTCACGTCGGCGAACGCCGTCGTCGGTCGGTCCGTCATCTCGTCGGTTCGTCGGTGGTCATAGTCGTGGCGTCATAGTGGCTTCGTCGCTCGTCCTGTGCTCCGCGCCGGCGCCGGACCGCGTGTCCGCGGCGACGCTTCTCGCGGGAGGCGGGTCGCCGCGGCGGCCGCGGGAAGGACGCGAGAGTCCCCGTCCCGCCCGCGTCGGTTCGGCCCGTCCGTTCAGTCGGCCGCGGCGGACGCCGAGACGCGTTCGCTCGCGTCCTGAAGCGCCCGCTTCGTGTACACCTCCAGCAGTTGGGCGCGGAACGCCGCCGAGGCCTGCAGGTCGTCCATCATCATCGCCTCGTCCAAGTCGTCCGCGGCGTAGCTCGCGGCCGCCTCGATGGCGTCGTCGCCGAGCGTTTCGCCCGTCAGGGCGTCCTCGACCGGTTCGAGTCGGACGCCGTGGTCCATCACGCCGTTGGCGGCGACGCGAACCGAGGAGACGGCGTCGCCGTCCGTCGCGACGAGCGCCGAGACGCCGACCATCGGGTAGCCCGACGCCGGACTCGGCTTCTTCGCGTACGTCCCGACGGCGCCGTCCGCCGACGGCAGTTCCACGCGCACCAGCAGTTCGCTCGGACCGATGTCCGTCGCGTACATGCCGAAGAAGAACTCCTCGGCGGGCACGGAGCGTTCGCCGTCCGGGCCGTGGACGACGAGCGTCGCGTCCGAGACGAGCGCCGGCCCCGGCAGGTCCGACGCCGGGTCGGCGTGCGAGAGGTTGCCGCCGACGGTGCCGCGGTTGCGGACCTGCCGGTCCCCGAGTTGCTCGATGGCGGCGGTCAGCGCCGGCGCGTGTTCGTGCGCAGCGTCGTCGTCGAGCACCTCGCTGTAGCGCGTCATCGCGCCGACGGAGAGGGTATCTCCGTCGACGGAGACGCCGCGGAGTTCGTCGACGCCGCTGATGTCGATGAGCACGTCGGGGCTTGACAGCCCCGTCTTCATCGCCGGGAGCAGGCTGTGCCCGCCCGCCAGCAGTTCCGTCTCCTCCATTGCGTGCGCTTCGAGCAGGTCGACCGCCTCGGACACCGACTCCGCCTCGTGGTAGTCGAACTCGTCGGGGAACATCAGTTCTCACCTCCCGTATCCGCGTCCGCATCTGTCGCTGTATCCGCGTCCGTCGCGTCGGCGGCGTCGCCGCCGTCCGCCGTCGCCTGTTCGTTGACCGCGTTCCACACTCGTTCGGCGGTCATCGGCATCTCGACGGTGTCGACGCCGAACGGTTCGAGGGCGTCGGTCACCGCGTTGACGACGGCCTGCGGCGCGGCGATGGTGCCCGCCTCGCCGACTCCCTTCACGCCTAACGGATTGTGCGGGCAGGGAGTGACCGTCGATTCGGTCTCCATGTCGGGGATGTGCAGCGACTTCGGCACCGCGTAATCCTGCATCGACCCCGTCAGCAGTTGCGCGTTGCCGTCGTAGACGGCGCCCTCGTAGAGCGCCTGTCCGATGCCCTGCGCGACGCCGCCGTGGATCTGTCCCTCGACGATTTTCGGGTTGATCTGGTTGCCCACGTCGTCGACGGCGACGTAGTTCTCGAACTCTATCTCGCCGGACTCGGGGTCGACCTCCACGACGGCGACGTGCGTGCCGAACGGGAAGACGAAGTTGTCCGGGTCGTAAAAGGAGGTGGCCTCCAGTCCGGGTTCCATGTCGTCGGGCATGTCGTGTGCGAGGTAGGACTGCTGGGCTATCTCCTTGATGCCGAGAGAGCGGTCCGTCCCGGAGACGCCGAACTCGCCGCCTTCGAACTCCACGTCGGCCGGGTCGGCCTCCAGTTGGTGGGCGGCTATCTCGCGGGCCTTCTCGACCAGTTTCTGCGAACTCTTCACGAGGGCACTACCGCCGACCGCGGCGGAGCGAGAGCCGTACGTGCCCATCCCCTGCGGTATCTCGTCGGTGTCGCCCTCGACGACTTCCACGTCCTCGTACGGGATGCCGAGTTCGTTAGCGACGATTTGGGCGTAGGTCGTCCCGTGGCCCTGCCCGTGTCCGGACGTCCCGCAGAAGGCGGTGACGGTGCCGGAGGGATGGAACCGGACGAGGCTGGACTCCCAGAGGCCCGCCTGCGCGCCGAGTTGGCCGGCGAGTTCCGAGGGCGCGAGACCGCACGCCTCGATGTAACAGGAGAAGCCGATACCGAGGTAGCGGCCCTCTTCGCGCGCTTCTTCCTGACGCTCGCGGAAGGCGTCGTAATCGACCGTCTCCAGCGCCTTCTCCATCGGCTTGCCGTACTCGCCGCTGTCGTACTCGACGGCCACCTGCGTCTGGTAGGGGAAGGCGTTGTCGGGGACGAAGTTTTTCTTCCGGAACTCCGCCGGGTCGATGCCCGCCTCCCGCGCCCCCAGCGAGGCGAGTCGCTCCACGAGGAACGACGCCTCGGGGCGGCCGGCGCCGCGGTAGGCGTCGACCGGCGGGACGTTCGTGTACGCGCCCGTCACCGAGGCGTGGATGGCAGGGATGTCGTACTGCCCGGAGAGGAGCGTCCCGTACAGGTACGTCGGGACCGCGGGGGCGAACGTCGAGAGGTACGCGCCGAGGTTTGCCTTCGTGTCCACGCGCAGGCCCGTGATGTTGCCGTCGTCGTCCATCGCCAACTCCGCCGTCGTGACGTGGCCGCGACCGGGGGCGTCCGTCTTGTACCCCTCCGTCCGCGTCGACGTCCACTTGACGGGCCGTTCGAGGTCCCGAGCGACGAGGGCGACGAGGGCCTCGTCGGCGTAGTGGTGTATCTTACAGCCGAACCCGCCGCCCACGTCGGGCGCCTTCACCCGCAGTTTGTGCTCGGGGTGACCGATGACCCCCGACATGAGCAGGCGGTGCAGGTGGGGGTTCTGCGAGGT
The DNA here is from genome assembly GCF_000337095.1 of Halogeometricum pallidum JCM 14848. Taxonomy (GTDB): domain Archaea; phylum Halobacteriota; class Halobacteria; order Halobacteriales; family Haloferacaceae; genus Halogeometricum; species Halogeometricum pallidum. The sequence goes on along the minus strand of NZ_AOIV01000027.1, from coordinate 113,042 downwards.
CATGAACACGTCCAGTTCGTCCGTACCGGGGTGGTAGTCGGCCACCGCGGCGCGGGGTTCCATCGCGTTGGCGATGAGGAGTTGGTTCTCCAGGTCGAGCGAGACGGTGTGGGCGGCGTCGTCGAACGCTTCTTCGGTTCGCTCCTCGTCGCCTATCTCCCAGTCGAAGGCGACGTTGCCCTCGGCGTCGTCGTGCAGTTGCCCCGCCTCCCCGTCCAGCGCCGCGTCCGGGTCGGCCGAGGCGTCGAGGCGTTCGTAGTCCACGTCGATGGCGTTCGTCGCGTCGTGGGCGACGTAGCGGTCCTCGGCGACGACGACGGCGATGGCGTCGCCCTGATAGCGCACCTTGTCTTTCGCGAGTACCGGGTGGTCGACCTGCCGGAGGCTATCGAGGAGCCACCCCGTCGGGATGAGGAGCGACCCGTCGCGGGATACCGCCTCGTCCGCCACGTCGTCGTGCGTGTAGACGGCGACGACGCCGTCCATCTCCTCGGCGGCGCCGGTGTCGACGTCGCTGATCTCCGCGTGGCCGTGCTGGCTCCGGAGGATGGCCATGTGGAGCATCTCCGGCAGTTGGATGTCGTCGGTGTACTCGGCCTCGCCGGTGATGAGCGCCGGGTCCTCCCGGCGTTCGATGGCCGAGCCGAGAATGTCCGCGGCGTCGACGTCGTCGGGGTCGAGCGATTCGATGCTCATTCGCTCTCACCCTCGTCGGGCCAGCGCACTTCGCAGCGGTCGGTCGTCTCCGCGCCGGCGTTCGGGTCGGAGGCGCACGCGTCACCACCCGCCAGTTCTTCGACGGAACCGCCGTCGGCGACGGCGCCAGAACCCATCGTCTCGGCGGCGTTCTCGACGGCGTTGACGATGTTTTGATAGCCCGTACAGCGACAGAGGTTGCCTTCGAGGCCCTCCCGAATCTCCTCCCGGGAGGGGTCGGGATTCTCTTCGAGGAGGTCCGTCGCGGTCATCATCATCCCCGGCGTGCAGTAGCCGCACTGGAGGCCGTGCTCCTCCTGGAAGCCGGTCTGGATGGGGTGGAACTCGCCGTGGTCCGCGAGGCCCTCCACCGTGTCGACCGTCGCGCCGTCGGCCTGGACGGCCAAGAGCGTGCAGGATTTGACCGCGTCGCCGTCGAGGTGGACCGTGCACGCGCCGCACGTGCTGGTCTCGCACCCGACGTTCGTCCCGGTGTAGCCCAGTTCGTCCCGCAGGGCGTGGACGAGTAGCGTCCGAGACTCGACTTCGAGTTCGTGTTCTGTCCCGTTTACCGTCAGCGTGATGTCGTGTTCTGCCATGACTAGTCTGAGTCGTTCGACCGACCGAGCACTCGGTCGACGAGTCCGCGGTCGCTCTCCGTTCCGCCCGATTCCGCCCCGTCGCCTTCGACGTCGGCGTCGGACAGTCGCTGTTCGTCCAGTTTATCCTCCACCGACGAGAAGAACCGCTTGACGACGCGGTTGGCCACGGGGTTGACGACGCGCTGACCCATCTGCGCCACCTTGCCGAACACGTCGGCTTCCGTCTCCCAGTCGACGGCGGTGCCGCCGTCCGTCTCCGAGAGCGTCATCCCGGAGGACATCTCGAAGGAACTGTTACTGGAGGAGCCCTCGCCGACGGCGGACATCTTCGGATAGTCCCGGTCGTCGATGGTGACCACCGTCTCGAACGTCGGGTTCACCGGTCCGACGCTTATCTGCATGAGGGCGGCGTAGTGGTTCTCCTCCTCGAACGCCCGTTCGGCGATGACCTCCGGGTCGCCGGTCAGTTCGACCTCCCGGTCGGCCGTCTCCTCGCGCAGGGCGTCGAAGTCGGGGTCCGGGTCGTCGACTTCGACCAAGAACTGACATCCGGGGAGCGACTGTTCGACCAAGACAGGATCCGAGAGAGCGAGCCACACCTCCTCGACGGACGAACCCTCGAGTTCGAACGTCCCGCTAAACTCCATACCGCCACCTCTTGGCGCGTGTCATCATAGTCCACGAAAACGGTTCGAGCGTGTATTTATAATGCTTTGCCCTTATGATTATATAAGGTCATATGGACTCCCGAACTCGGGGACGTGACGGCGACGCGAACGAGCGACGGCCTCCCGGACGGGTCGCGTCCGGGCGGACGCGCGGGGAGCGATGAACGACTCCGAACCGATTCGGCGGTCGGCCGCCGTCGAACGACTGCTCGAACTACGCGCCGCGCGGGCCGACGCGCCGACGGAGCGAGTCGAACTCGCCGCGGCCGCCGGCCGAACGCTCGCCGAACCGGTCGCCGCCGGGCGCGACGTGCCCTCGCACGACCGGGCGACGATGGACGGGTTCGCCTTCGCGGCCGACGACGACTACCCGCTGACCGTCGTGGGCAGGGTGTTCCCCGAGGACGACCCGCCGACGATACGGCGGGGCGAGGCCGTCGAAATCGCCACCGGCGCGCCGCTTCCCCCGGAAGCCGACGCGGTGTTGATGCGCGAGGACGCGACGGTCGAGGACGGTCGACTGTCGGGGGCGTCACTCGCGCCCGAGACGAACGTCTACCCGGCGGGCGCGACGGCCGCCGCCGGCGAGCGACTGCTCTCGGCGGGTGCGACCTTCGAACCGCGACACGCCGCGCTCCTCCGAGACGTGGGCGTCGACGCCGTGACCGCCGAGCGACCCCGGACCGTCGGTATCCTCGCCACCGGGACGGAGATTCACGAGGGGCGGCAACCGGACCGCGACTCGGAGATGCTCGCCGGCCTCGTCGGTCGGTGGGGCCACCGCGCGGAGATTCTCGACGCCGTCCCCGACGAGGAGACGGCCGTCCGCGAGGCGATAGAAGCCGCCGCGGCGGAGCACGACGCCGTCCTGACGACGGGCGGCACGAGCGTCGGCCGCGCGGACCACGTCGTCGGGGTCCTCGCGGCGCACGAGATGTCGTTCCGCGGCGTCGCGCTCAGACCCGGCCGACCGGTCGCCGCGGCGGTAGTGGGAGAGACGCCCGTCTTCGCCCTGCCGGGCAAGCCCGTCGCCGCCCATACGGCGGCGACGCTGGTCCTCCGGCCGTACTTCGTCGGACGCGACCGACTGCCGACGGTCGGGGCGACGTCCGCCGCGCGGGTGACCCTGCCGGGGGGTGACGGAGACGGGACGGGGAGCGTGGAGTACGCGATTCCGGTGACGTTGGACGGGGAAGGGGGGTCGACGGACCCGCCGACGGCGACCCCCCTCGGACACGCCGCCTCGTCGCTCTCGCTGTACGAGGAGCGGTTCGCGCCGGGGCGCGTCGCGTCGAGCACGCGAATCGCGCTGGCCGACGGCGTCGTCCTCACCCGGGAAGCGCTCTCGGCCGGCGAACGCGTCGCCGTGGTCCCGTACGAAGCCGTGGAGTGAGTGGGCGGGGGAACGCCGGATTAGAGCGCTTCGCGCCGGCTGAACGCGTTAGCGTGCCAGCGGAACACGGCGCCGTACGCTTCCCACCGGTCGGTCTCTCTCAGCACGTACGACGCGAACTGCGGGTTCCGAACGAGTTCGAGTTCGGCGAGAGCCATGCGGAGGGGTTCGAACAGGTCGCCGAACGCCCGGTGGTCGCGCTCGGTCGCTTCAGTTCCCTCGTCCGGGACGAAGTCGGCGACGACGCCGTCGTGCGTGACGGTCCCGCGCTGGCTCCGGTGCCACGTGTGATACGTGTCGAACGGGACCGTCTCGGTCGGGGACGCCTCGCGGGTGACCTGCGATTGGAACCGGTACGCGTTCGGAGCCGGACCGGCTTCCTGCCAGAGATAGCCCCGAACGTGCAGCTTGAGCGTCCGGTCGCGCGTGACGCCACCAACGACAGTCACCTCGGCGGAGGTGTACGCCCGCCCGTCGATTTCGAGGTCGGCGAGCGTCTCGTAGTACGTCCGCGTCTCCGAGAAGCGGTAGGGGAGCGTGACCGCGTGCGCCCGTTCGAGCGTCGGCGCGACGGGATCCGGGCGGGCCGGTTCGTCCGCGACGCCGCCCCACGCGGCGTCGTCCCGCGGATCGAGCCATGTAGACATATTAAACATTCACTTCTAATATGTAATAATTATTTCTGAAGCGCATCACAGAGGATAACGCACCCCGAACCGACCCAGTGCTTTCGACGCGGACGCCGTGGAGGGAGTCGCGCGCGGTCAGTCGTCCGCCGTCGCCCCCGGCGCCTCCGTGTCGGCCTGCCGGCCCCAGAGGTCGGCGTACGCCCCGTCGGCGGCGACGAGTTCGTCGTGGGTGCCTCGCTCCGTGATTTCGCCCTCCTCCAGCACGACCACCTGGTCGGCGTCTCGGATGGTCGAGAGGCGGTGGGCGATGACGAACGCGGTCCGCTCTTCGACCAGTCGGTCCAGGCTCTCCTGGATGAGCTCTTCGGTCTCGGTGTCGACGTCGGAGGTGGCCTCGTCGAAGATGATGACGGCGGGGTCGTTGAGCAAGGCGCGGGCGATGGCGATGCGCTGACGCTGCCCGCCCGAGAGCTTCACTCCCCGCTCGCCGACGCGCGTGTCGTACCCCTCGGGGAGTTCGCGAACGAAGGCCTCCGCCTCCGCCGCCTCCGCCGCCGCGACGATGCGCTCGCGGGTCGCCTCGGCGTCGCCCTCGCCGTACCACTCGGCTTCCAGCGCGTCGGCGTCGCCGTAGGCGATGTTCTCCGCCACCGTTCCGGAGAACAGGTACGGGTCCTGCTCGACGATGCCTATCTCGTCGCGGAGCGTCTGGAGGTCGTAGTCGCGAACGTCGACGCCGTCGACGCGGACGCCCCCGTCGGCGGCGCCGTTCCCGTCGACGTCGTGGAACCGGGCGATGAGTTTCAGGAGCGTCGACTTCCCCGCGCCCGTCGGCCCCGCGAGGCCGACGGTGTCGCCGGCGGGCACGTCCAAGGAGACGTCGCGGAGGACGGGGTCGCGGTCGCCGTAGGAAAACGTGACCGAGTCGAACTCGACGTCGCCGTCGACCGTCGCCGGGCGGTGCGGCGACTCCGGGCTCGTTATCTCGGGGTCGCGCCCGAGGAGTCCGAACACCCGCTCGGCGCTGGACATCGCGAGCTGGTATTTGTTCGCGGACTTGCCGACCCGGCGCATCGGCGAGTACAGACGGCGGAGCAGGAGGAAAAAGAGCGTGAACCCGCCGAGCGTCAGCGCGCCGTTCTCGCCCGGCACGCCGGTGATGATGTCGGTGCCGCCGACGAACAGCACGATGACGAAGACGACGCCGGTGAGCAGTCGGAGCGCCGCGAAGAATCCCCGACGGATTCGCAGCGCGGAGACCTTCTCGTCGTGGTACGCCTCGCTCTGCCGTGCCACCCGCTGGCGCTCGAAGTCGTAGCGGTCGAACGCCTTGATGACCGCCGCGCCGCCGAGGTTGTTCTCCAGCCGGGTGTTCAGCCGCGCGACCGTCTCGCGGATGGACTTGTACCGCGGTTCGATCCACGTGAGAAAGCGCCCGCTCGCCACGCCGATTATCGGCACGGGCGCCAAGGCGACCAAAGCGAGCTTCGGCGAGTACGTCCACAGCACGACCGCGATGCCGCCCACCGTGGCGACGACGCGGATGAGCTGGCGGAACTCCGTGTTGAGGAACTGCTCCAGTCGGTTGATGTCGCTGTTGAGAATGGACATCAGGCCGCCGGTCTGGTGGTCGGCGAAGAACGACATCGAGAGATGCTGGATGTGGTCGTAGGTGTCGTTTCGGAGGTCACGCTGGACCTTCTGCGCCGTCGCCTGCAGGAGATACCGAGAGACGAACCGCGCCACCGACCGGACGAGGTACGCGAGGACGGCGATGGCGACGAGTCGTTCGAGGAGGGCGAGCCGCGCCGCCTGCGTGGTTATCTGCGCCGCCGGGAGGACGCCCAAGTCGGTGAGTACCCCCGCCTCCCCCGACTGTCGGATGGCCCGGTCGATGGCCGCCGCGACGACGATGGGCGGGACGAGTCGTGCGAACCGCGTGAGAAATGCGGCGAGGACGCCGAGCGTCAGCCGGACCCAGTACGTGCGAGCGTACGCGAGGAGGCTCACCATCGGGTGGCCGTCGACGTTGTCGCGGACGCGTTCGAAACCGCCGTGGTCCGGTGGCATTGCCGTCCGTATCGGGCGCGTGCTGAAGTATCCGGTGACTCCGGCGAGGTGGTCGCCCGGGCGAGCGGCCGATAATCGCCGGGTCGACCCCGGTCACGTTGTCCTCCCGAAACACCGCTCGGTTAGCCCAAAGTGCTTTCCCCCGCCTATCACTCTAGCCCGCATAGGTTAACCCCGAGGGCGCGTCCCCGGCGTAACCGCCCCGCCGAACCCCTCCGATGCCCGACACACACCCGACAACCACGCCCAGTCCGCGAACTTCCATCGAGAACATCATGTACGAGATCGTCTCGACCGTCGCCGAGGCGAAGGGCTGCGAACCGACGGCCCTGCGTCCCATCGCCGAGGTGATGAACACCGAGGCCGTCGAGGCCGTCCTCTCGAATCCGGAGGTCAGCATCTCACTCGGATTCGAGTACGAGGGGGGAATGGTGCGGGTGAGCGAGGCGGGTGTCGAGTACGAGACATCCGAGGAGTAGCGTGCGTCCGAAACGCGGGCGAAAGCGAGTTGGCCGCGCACGTCGTTCTTGTCCGCGGAGTTCGCGTTCCGAAATCGGTCGCCGGTGCCGACCGGTCGGTGTTCGGGATGGCGGGAACTCCGTTTGCTCTCTATCGCGTTCGACTGCAGTCTAACCAATCGACGAACTGCGATTGGGGTCAAAAGGGAACGTGCCTTCGACCGATAGTGTCGTCGATAGCGTCCGCGCTCTTACGGAGGTAGTCAGTAACGAAAGCTGTTAGTTTTCGACATCTACCTCGGCGTACACCCCTCTCTACGAGCGTTTCACCGCTACGAGCGCCCTGAATACGGTCTACGGGAGAGTACATCTACAGCCGTCCCCGGAAGAAAGGGGCGTGCAAAGAGTGTAGAACGACTAGGACCGCAACCCCAGAGAGACGGACGCCGACTGGCGTCGAGATGTATCCGAAACGGCAGAGACAACCCGATAGACGGGGTCTACTTCCGTTATTTGAATCTGTAGGAGGAGGGCGAATCGACGTCGACACGGTAAACCAGCGTTTCTCCGAAGTCTGAAACCCCGGTACACCCCCTCAAAACAGGGGTGTATCGCCCGAATCCGAATGTACGGATCATCCATCTGCCTCCAACGCGACTCCCACCTCATTCACCAGCCCTCGAATACAACTAAGACAGCCGCTGAAACGACCGAATTCCTCTTCGGAATACTTTCGTTTCCGGTCGAGCATCGTCTGTCACCGAATCCTCGTCCAAACACCCGCTACACCCCACATAGCGAGCCACACTCCGGGGAACACGGGGGTGTACGCCGATTTGAGGTCTCTTTTTCCATGCATCATCTCTGATATGTTCAGTATCAACCCTTTTCTTCCACTCGACGGCAGGCTCTCGAAGCGATGACGACCCCCTCAAAGTGCATTTCACCAGTAGCGGTGAGTTCCGGAGTACCGGTCACACAGAAGTCGTCGCCACGCTCTACCCCTCTGGTCGCACTGCCTCCGATTGGGTCTTCAGCTCCCATCCCACCCCTTGTACCCACTCATAAGTTACGTGTGGCCATGGTATAGTATATCCATACTACTTTATTAGGTTACGAAGCGTTCGTGAAAGTAGGAAGTTTTCTTCCGCCATCATCATGACTTCATCTGCCATCTCCCCCGAGACTCGCAACACCTTCGAGAGCACCGTCGGCGGGTACACCGTCGGCGGTCGCGCCCACAGCCTGTCGGCGTGGTTCGTCCTGTCGCTCCGGCTCATGATGGGCTACGCGTTCGCCTACTCCGGTTTCACGAAGATCGTCGCCGCCGACCCGTTCAGCGCGGGCGGCTACCTCGCCAACGTCGCGGCCACGAACGGCAACCCGTTAGCCGGGCTGTTCGCCTGGATGGGTTCGACCCCGTGGTTCGTCGAGTTCGCGAACGTCGCCGTCCCGTGGGGCGAACTGTTCATCGGCCTCGGCCTCCTGGTCGGCGCGTTCGTCCGCCTCGCGGCGTTCTTCGGCGCGCTCATGATGCTCATGTTCTACTTCGGGAACTGGGACATCACCCACGGCCTCATCAACGGCGACTTCGCGTACATGCTCGTGTTCCTCGCCGTCGCCGCGTTCGGCGCGGGTCGCATCCTCGGTCTGGACCGATACCTCGAGACCTACGATCTCGGCGGGCAGACGCTCCTCGAGCGCTACCCCGCCCTCGAGTACATCCTCGGGTAGCTCAGGTCGACTTCGCGACGAATCGCTCCCGGGATTCACTCTGTAAACCGGCTTTTCTCGGAACAGTACGATCCTCGCCTGGTGGACTCCACCACCGGGTCTTCGAGTTTCTGTCGGTAGAACGAGATAGCAACCGGTTTGAGAGTGCTTCCGAAATCGAGTACAGAGACCGTGAGCGACCACCCCAACGCAGGCAGTTCTCGACGCGAGACGCTCGCTCTATTCATCGGATTGTTCGTGCTCTCGACGGCGGCCGCGGCCTACGAAATCGCGCCGGCGAGCGTACTGCCGCTGATTCAGGACTCGCTCGGACTCACGGCGAGTACGGCGGGCTGGCTCGTCAGCATCATGTACGCAACCGCGGTCGTCACCAGCGTCCCCACCGGTATCGTTCTCGACCGCTTTTCGGTCCGTCGGGTGATCCTCTTCGGGACCGTCGCGCTCGTCACCGCGGGCGTGTGGGGCTGGTATGCGGCCACCTCCGGCGCGTACCTCTGGCTGCTCGTCTCGCGTGTCCTCGGCGGTATCGCGTACGTCATCTTCTGGAACGCGGGCGCGAACGTCGTCGGCAGCGCCGTCGCACCGAGATATCGGGCAACCGCCGTCGGCGTGTTCACCGCGAGCGCACCGGTCGGGTTCGCGCTCGGGCAGTTCGGCAGTCCGCTCGTCGCACGCGCCGTCGGGTGGCCCGCGATCCTCCCGCTGTACGCCGTCATCGGCGTCGTCGGCGTCACGCTGTTCTTGCTCGCGACCCGTCGCAACGTTCCCGGCATCGAGACGGCGACGCCGGACCGGACGGCACTGCGTGAGTTGTTCACCAGTCGGGCGGTCTGGATCGTCTGCGTGCTCTGCTTTTTCGCCTATTCGCTGTATCTCTTCGTCAACACGTGGTTACCGAGCTATCTCGTCGACGGGTTCGGCATCTCGCTGGCGACGGGTGGGCTGCTGACCGCGTTGTTCCCGGCGATCGGAGCAGTCGGACGGTCGAGCAGCGGCGTGGTCTCCGAACGCGTTTTCGGCGGTAAACGTCGTCCCGTCGTGGTGTCGTCGTTCGCCGTCGCCGCACCGGCCGTCGTCGCGTTCGTGTTCGTTTCGCAACTCGAACTCGTCATCGCGGCGGTACTCGTCGTCGGCTTCGCGATTCAACTCGTCACGGGACTCCTCTTTTCGTACATCACCGAACTCGTCCCGCCGGCGGTGCGGACGACGGCCATCTCGCTGCTGACGAGCGTCGGTCTGCTCGGCGCGTTTGCTGCACCCATCGCTGCCGGCGCCATCATCGACCGCGTCGGGTACGACCCGGCGTTCTTTGTTGGCGGCGGAGTCGCCCTCCTCGGCGTTATCCTGGCACTGCGTACGCCCGAACCCGCGTAGGAGTCCGCCTGTTCCGACTCGTCGGACTCCATCCGCAGGTAGATCATCGTCGGGGCCTCTACTGGTGGTCCGAAAAGCTATAGACCACCTATGTGTACTTTCACCATGCTACCTCGAACCACGGATACGCCGCTCGACGACATCGAGTTCCTCGCGCGGTCGGACCACCGCGTTACCGTGCTCGCCGCCTTGGTCCGGCGGCCCCAGAGCCGGGCCGACCTTCAGACGATGACTGCGGCTTCGACTTCTACGATCGGGCGCACGTTGCGCGAATTCGAAGACCGCCAGTGGATCAGCAAGGACGGACACCAGTTCGAGGCCACACAGCTAGGTGCCTTCGTCGCGGCAGGAATCCAAGAGTTGATCGAACGACTCGAAACCGAGCAGGCTGTCCGGGACGTCTGGCAGTGGCTCCCAACCGAAGCGAGCGGTTTCACCGTCGAGATGGCGTCGAAGGCGGTCGTGACTGACGCCAGGGCCGACGATCCCTACGGTCCGGTGAACCGATTCGTGTCGCTGCTCCGACAGACAGACCGGTTTCGGTTCGTTGGGTACGGCGTCGCCCTGCTTGAGCCGTGTAAGGACGAGTTTCGTCGGCAAGTCCTCGACGGCATGTACACGGAGATTATCGACCCGCCAAGCGTCGCGAAATACATCCTTGCAACGTACAAAGAGCACTGTTCCGAGGCACTGGAGAGCGGCAACCTCACGGTCCGATTACACGAGGACTTGCCCGCTTACGGGCTCAGTCTCTTCGACGACCGAATCGCAATCAGCGGCTACAACGCTGACAGCGGGACGGTACAGGTGTTACTCGATACCGACGCCCCGGAGGCACGTGAATGGACGGAATCGATGTACGAGTCCTACCGACGTGAGGCCCGACCACTTACACCCGAACCGACTGTAGAGTGAATAGACTCCTGTCAAACAGTGACGGTCCCGCTCCGTCAACGAGGTGTGAAGGTTCGCTCTGTAGGCTATCCGATTGTCACACCGCTGTCTCTCGGTGCTGATGATTATCTCCACGAAGCGACCCAAAAATGCAGTCGGCCTATCGAAACGCTCCTCGTGAAATCACCCCTCCGATGAGCCGAAAGTCCACTACTTGGAGCCGGTGGTCCCGTTCATCGGCTGCAAGATGGTCAGTGGCTGCCCGCATATCACTAGGTGCCTACATCGTCCTCACAGTCGTGTCACCTAGTGGAGTCGGAACACATCATGACCAGCACCCACGGAGTAAATGTAGAGCAACTCGGCCACGCGGTCGAAGCAATCACGGAAGACCCAGAGACCGGTCGATTCAGGTTCCGCGCAGAAACGGAATGGACCGACGGTCTGCAGTGTGTGACCGCGATCGACGATTTCGACCAAGCCGGTGAACGAATCCACACCAGGGAGTTCCACGTCGAAGGTGACGAACCAGAGCAGATCCTCGGCAAGCGAACGGCACCCAACGCGGTCGAGCTTCTGCTCGCCGCCCTCGGATCGTGTCTGAGCGTCGGCTACGCGGCAAACGCTGCCGCCATGGGTATCGAACTCAGTCGCCTCCGGTTCGAACTCGAAGGCGAGGTTGATCTCCGGGGGTTCCTCGGCATCTCCGAGGACGTCCGCGCCGGGTACAACACGGTGACCTGCACCGCGTACATAGACGCGGACGCGTCGGAGGAGGAACTCGCCGAGCTACGGGACCGAGTCGAAACGACCTCCCCGTTGATGGACAACATCACGAATGCTGTCCCGCTCGAAACCGAGGTCGTCTCTGAACGAAGGGGTGGGAGGAATGTCGAAAAACCCCGACGTTGACAGACTCGCTCTCTCCGCGGAGACGGATCGCATCTTCGCGGAAATGAGTCGCGTATGTGCTTTGCTCGTTCCCCTTCCGCAGGTGACAACGGACGCGAGATTATGACAACAGAAACCCGAGCAGACCCCATCGATGAACAGAAACTGAACGAACTCGTGGAGACATCGCTCACCGACCTCGGGGCGACGGTCCACGCCGCGCTGGCCATCATCGGCGACGAACTCGGCCTCTACGCGGCATTAGACGAAGCCGGGGCGCTCACGTCCGCCGAGTTGGCTCAGGAAACGGATACCGCAGAACGCTACGTCCGCGAATGGCTGCGCTCACAGGCTGCCGGTGGGTACATCACCTACAACCCCGAGACCGACAGCTACGAGCTCTCCCCCGAACAGGCGTACGTCTTGGCCAACGAGGAGAGTCCGGTGTTCATGCCGGGCGCGTTCCAGCTGGTGGCGTCGGCGGCCCAGATCGAACCCGAACTCCGCGAAGCATTTCGAACGGGCGAGGGCATCGGCTGGCACGAACACGACGAGGACGTGTTTCACGGCACCGAACGCTTCTTCGGACCGTCTTACGGGGCCTTCCTGCTCGACTGGGTCGAGGCACTCGACGGGGTCGATGAAAAGCTGCAAGCGGGCGGGCGGATCGCCGACGTAGGTTGTGGTCACGGCGCACCGACGATCCGCATGGCCGAAGCGTACCCCAACTCGACGGTCGTCGGCATCGACTACCACGAGGACTCGATCGACGTCGCGCGCGAGCGGGCGGAAGCCGCTGGTATCGCCGACCGCGTCGATTTCGAGGTGGCAACCGCATCAGAGTACGACGGAACTGACTACGACCTCGTGACGATGTTCAACTGCTTCCACGATATGGGTGATCCCGTCGGCGTCGCGGCCCACATCCGGGAGACTCTCGCCGCCGACGGTGCGTGGATGATCGTCGAGCCCTATGCCGAGGATCGGGTCGAAGACAACCTCACTCCGTTTGGCCGTCTGGCGTACTCGATCTCGACGGTAGCCTGTACGCCGAATTCGCTCAGCCAGGACGTCGGCTACGGACTTGGCGCACAGGCAGGTGAGAAGCAGACTCGTGACGTTGTCACAGAGAGCGGATTCACACGCTTCCGCCGCGCGGCCGAGACGCCGACCAGTCTGGTCTTCGAAGCAAGACCGTGATATCGTGAGACAGTACATTTGCTCAACCAACGAGGAACGGGATTCGTCAATTTGCGTGTTCTCGGGGTTGTGCGGACAGTTCTTTCTTCACGATATCCTGTCGCACTCTGGATTACGGACTTTTGACGGACAGGGTTTCGATAGAGCCGTCTCATTGACATCCTCCCCGCGCTGAAGCGCGAGGGTTCCTCCGTGGGGCGTCGGGCCGTTCCCAAGCCCCCGAAGGCAACTTCCCCATCCACGGCGGATGAGTACCGGGTTCGTGCGCTACACGTCGGCCCCCGAAACGAGGGTATGGCGTATTCGTGCGTCCGAGGTGGACGCGGTATCCACTTGTGCCGTACCCGATACCGCCTGAACCGAGGCGTCCGAATACCGGGCAACCGCCCACCTTTGGACAGTGGGCGGACACGGGTCGTGCCATCGACCGTACTCCGCCGACGAGGGCGGAGTGCAACCGCGAATGGGGCGTGTTTTGGTGTGCTGTCGCCCCCTCGTTTGCGCGGTCGTTGCCGACCGTCTCCAGTGACGGGTAGGGGTAGTGTGAGGACGGCGAACGAGTCTCAGCCACGTACTCCCCACCGGGTTTGCCGGTGGTGGGCGTGGAACCGTCCGTATCAGCGGGAAGAGACCCCGTGTCTTCCGATTGAGAGTTTACGCGATTGGCTTGAAGTAGGGTACGACGCCGGGCGACCTGTGGATTGCGGTTGTAGTCCTGTTGTCGCGCGTATCCCCGCTCTGAAGGGCGAGGCTTTGCGCTTGAACTTCTGTAACACTCCGTGGTTACTCTTCGTCGGAGCTGTCGTACAGGCTCTCGAACTCCTGTTCGCCGCGGATCAACTCGTCGACGCCCTCCGTGAGCGTCACCTCGCCGAAGACCGTGGCCCGGTAGTACGTGTACAGTCCGTCTTGGCCTCGCTCGGTCCGCTGGTGCTTCTCGACAAGCCCGACGTCGACGAGCTTGTTGAGGTGGTAATGAAGGGTGCTGTCGTCGACGTCCATCGATTCTTCCAGTTCTTTGGGGCTCATGTCTCCGCTGTGGACGAGTCGGTACAGAATCTCGTATCTCGTCCGGTGTCCGACGGCAGCGTGCATCGCGAGGTACTCGTCGAGACTGAGGACGCTCTCCTCCGGGAGCAGGTTTTCCGGATCATCCGGGATGCTACCACTGGACCGCTGAGCGTCGTTCGTCGCCATCTTACGCGACATACTGGTGAGAGACTCTTAGGGGTTCTCAAGCCGAACATTCTCAAAAATACCCTGTTTTAAACATCCCTCGTGAGCAGGGCCACTCGTGGCCGTGGAGGTCACGCGCGACCTGATCGTCGAGCGGCTAGGACGCGTGAAGTACGACCGGTTTCTCTTCTACCTAATGGGGCCGTACAAATCGTTCAACCTCGAGTACGTTCTCAGCGAGGAGAAACAACGCGAGATCGACGTCGAAGATCTCCCGGGACCGTTACGCCGACTTTTCCAAAGCAAAGACGAGATCGACGCGGCGCAGGCACTCCTGAGACGGGTGCAAGGAGAACTCCGTGTCGACCCCGGGATAAATGCGTTTCTGGCTCTCGACGTCGACGTGGACACCGACGACGTGGACGCGGCGACACAGAGCATCGACTACACGAAATGCAGTAACGCGACCGCGTTCGTACTGCCGTTCCTTGGGCACAACTTCGGCGTGGGAGAGGAGGCTGGGAGCATCCTCGAAGCGCTCTCGGAGACGCACGGCGATCGGTTGCTCTTCGCTCACGAGGACGACGTCACGAGCGCGATGATTCGGTCAGCGAAAGTGAGGTGGGATCTTCGGGTCGAAACGTACGAGACTGGGTCGGAACTCGTCGACAAGCTCCGACTGTTCGCCGGCGGTATCATGCAGCAAGAACGGCAAGGCGGGCTCAATCGACTAGACTGATCGTAGATCCCGCTGTTACGGGGCCAGAATAACGAGAAAACGACAAAGATAGGAGATTCAGTTATAACCGAACGCTGCAGAGGACTGTCTCACGAGTTTCGAGTGAAGTCCACAGAAAGGTCGATAGAGATTCTCGAGGGACCTCCGTCGTTTCTATGGGCCCTGACGGATTCGAACCCCGGTCGCTCGCTACCGCTCGCTCCCTGGTTCGACCCGTCAGAACGTACCCGAAACACCGCTCGCTGTCGCTCGCGGGTTTATCGATGGGCCCTGACGGATTCGAACCATCGACCACTCGGTTATGAGCCGAGCGCTCTAACCAGACTGAGCTAAGGGCCCGATTCGTCCTCACCTTCCCGGGGGCACCTCTTTAGCGTTGTCGTTGCCGTCGACCGACCGCACGACGGAGCGACCGCTGGGGGAGGCGAGTTCGGGAGGAAACGACGCCGTCGCCAGGACTCGAACCTGGGACCACCTCGTTAACAGCGAGGTGCTCTACCAACTGAGCTACGACGGCTCGGGCGTGCGTCCGCACTCAGTTGTACACCGAGGAACTTTGATAGGGCTTTCGTTTTCACCCGACGGGTGCGGGGTGTGAGCGTGCGTCCGAGGCGGCCCGCACCGACACGCTTTCGCCCGCCGGCGAACAAGCCGCGAGCGACATGCCCGAGTCGGACTCCGAGGAGCTATCCCGCGTCGTCGCCCGCGTTCGCGAGCGAATCGACCCGGACGCGGCCGAGCGGTCGGCGCTCTCCGAAGCCGTCGACGCGCTCTCGGCTCGCGTCGGGGAGGCGCTCGACGAGTTGGGCGTCGCGGCCGACGTCGTCCAGGTCGGGTCGACGGCCCGCGGGACGTGGCTCTCGGGCGACCGGGACATCGACCTGTTCGTGCGCTTCCCCGAGGGAACCGACCGCGAGTCGCTGGAACGCTACGGACTCGCCGTCGGCAACGCCGTCCTTCCCGACGGACGGGAGGAGTACGCCGAGCACCCCTACGTCACCGGGACGTTCGAGGGGTTCGACGTGGATCTCGTGCCCTGTTTCGACGTCAATGACGGCGCGTCGCTCCGGTCGGCCGTCGACCGAACGCCGCACCACAACGACTACCTGCAGTCGCGCTTGGACGACGAACTCGCCGCCGAGGTCCGGGTGTTCAAGCGGTTCCTGAAGGGTATCGGCGCGTACGGGAGCGACCTCCGGACGCGGGGGTTCTCCGGCTACCTCACCGAACTGCTCGTCCTCGAACACGGGGGGTTCGAGTCGCTGCTCCGGGCCGCGGCCGACTGGCACCCGCCCGTCGAGTTCGACCCGGAAGGGCACGGCACGCGGTCGTTCGACGACCCCCTCGTCGTCGTCGACCCGACGGACCCGACGCGGAACGTCGCCGCCGTCTGCTCGGCGGAGAACGTCGCCCGCTTCCAACATTACGCGCGCGAACTCCTCGCCGACCCGAGCGTCGCGCCGTTCTTCGGCGGCGACCCGGACCCGCTTTCGTCCGAAGAGGTTCGCGAGCACGTCCGCCGGCGCGGAACCGAACCGGTGGCCGTCGTCTTCGACGCCCCCGACGTGGTCGAAGACCAACTCTACCCGCAACTGTACAAGTCGATTGCGGGCGTCGAGTCGGAACTGAGTCGAAGGGGATTCGACCCGGTGCGGACGGCGACGTTCGCGGCCGACAGCGCGGTCCTGTTCGTCGAACTCGCCCACCGGACGCTCCCGAGCGTCGAGCGTCACGGCGGCCCCCCGGTCCACGTCCGCGAGCACGCCGAGGGATTCTTCGACGCCTACGCCGACGGCGACGCCTACGGTCCGTTCCTCGACGGCGACCGCTACGCCGTCGAACGCGAACGCGAGTTCACCGACGCCGTCGACCTCTTAGAGAGCGACGCGCTGTTCGAGGTGGGACTCGGGTCGCACGTCGAGTCGTCGCTGGGGGAGGGATACGCGGTGCTGGCCGGCGAAGACGTCGGAACGCTCGCCGAGGAGTTCGGCGTCGAACTCGTGCGGTACTTCGACCCGCGGCCGTAGCCCGAGTCAGAGAAAGCGTTAGTCGTCCAGTCCGTGCGCGTCGCGCAGTTCCTCGACCAGCGACACCGTCTTCTCGTCCGGCGCTTCCTCTAGCTCCAGCGGCGAGCGGCCGTCGAACGTCTCGTGGACGATGGCGACCCCCTCAGACAGCGTGTCGAGGCCGTATCCGCCCTCGAGGACGAACGCGAGGCCGGCGTCGACGTCGTCGGCGATGCTCCGGACGCCGTCGGTCATCTGCGCGTACCCCTCCGTGGAGACGCGCATCCGCGAGATGGGGTCGTGGCGGTGGGCGTCGAACCCGGCGCTGACGATGAACAGGTCGGGGTCGAACCGTTCGACCGCCGGTCGAAGCACGTCCTCGACGAACAGGTGGTAGTCGGCGTCGCCCGCGCCGGCCGCCAAGGGGGCGTTCAGCGTCGCCCCCTCGCCGTCGCCCGCGCCGAGTTCGTCCACCTCGCCGGTGCCGGGGTAGAGGCCGTCCTCGTGGACCGAGGCGTAGAACACGTCGCCGCGGTCGTAGAAGATGTCCTGCGTGCCGTTGCCGTGGTGGACGTCCCAATCGAAGATGGCGACACGCTCGACGTCCAGGTCGTCGGCCTCGATGACCGTCTGGGCGGCGACGGCGGCGTTGTTGACGAAGCAAAATCCCATGGCGTCGTCCTCGACGGCGTGGTGACCCGGCGGTCGGCCGATGGCGAACGGGGTGTCCCGGGCGTCGGCGCCCTCGACGGCCGCGCGCGCGCCCCACTGGGAGAGGCCGGCCGACGCGAGGGCGGCGTCCCAGGTGTCTTCGGAGGCGACGGTGTCGGGGTCCCAGTTACCGCCGCCGCCCTCGCAGAACTCCCGAATCTCGGCGACGTAGTCGTCGTCGTGGACCGACGCGACGTCCTCGTCGGTGGCGGACGAGGCGTCGACGTACTCCGCGCCGTGTCGCTTGGCCAGCGCCCGGCGGATGGCCCGGAGGCGGTCGGCGGTCTCGGGGTGCCGCTTGCCGGTGTCGTGTGCGAGGCAGGTCTCGCTGTAGCCGAACTGCATCTACTCGAAGAGGGAGAAGTACGTCTCGATGTCCTCCGCCTGTATCGTTCGGCGGTCGGCGTGTCGAGCGAGTTTCGCCGCGGCACCGGCGACGTTGTCGGCGTAGTCTTCGAGGATGTCCGCGAGAGCGATGCGGGCGTCCATCGAGACGCGGTAGCGGTCGTCGACGTCGAGGCGAGCGATACGGTCGATAGGGGCGATGGGGAGTTCGAGTTCGTTCCGCGGGACGACCTGTTCGACGCCGAAGTCCGACGCCATCAGGGTCTTGCGGCCGTCCTCGCGGGCGCGTTCGGCCGCGTCGATAGCGAGCTCCGAGCCGCGCCGCTGGATGCGGCGGGCGAGTTCCTCCGCGGCATCGGCGCTGACCCGAAGGTCACCGGCGTTGCGGCGGATGATCGTGTCGACCGGTGCGAACGGTAACTCGACACTCATACCCACATATGCCGGGCGTGCGGCGTATAATCCTTTCCGTAGCGGCTCTCGACGCCTCTCGGCGGGCGTGGCGGCGCGTCCGCTCGCGAGGCGCGACCGAGCTTTCGGGACTCCGATCGGTCGAACGTCGGACGGGCGAGTCGGAAGGGAAGCCGTGAGCGGTCAGCGCGTGACCGACTCGACCTCGGTGGCGTCGATGCGGCCCTCGCGGACCGGCCCGCGGACGGTCACCTCGGCGCCCAGTTGGAGGCTCTCCGTCGTCTCGACGCTCCGCGTCTCCGTCCCGTCGTCCAAGACGACCGGACTGCCCGACTGCACGACGGTGCCGGTGAACTCCTCGACGGTCGCGCCTCCGGCGTCGCCGGCCGTGCCGTCGTCGGCGCCCGCGGTAGCCGCGTCCGCCTCCGTATCACCCGCGTTCGTCCCCGCCTCGTCGCCGTCCGACGACCCGGCGTCGGCGGACGAACTTCCGTCCCCGAAGGCGTCGAGGCCGCGCGACTGCGACTGCTGCGCGCCGCCCCCGCTCTCGGCGTCGGCACCAGTGCCGGCCGCGCCCTCGGGCGCCTCGTCCATCACCGAGACCGTGGAGCGCCACCCGGCGGAGGCTTCGAGGTCCTCCTGCCAGCCGTCCTGTATCTCCACGTCGGTGAAGACGACGTAGTCCGCGAGGTCGATGTCGGCGTCGGCCTTCTCGCCCCACATGGCGACGCGGATGTCGCCGGTGTCGTCTTTCACGCGGACGTTTCGAACCTGCCCCTCGGAGCCGTCGTCGCGGTCGAACGTCCGCTTGGGGTCCGTCTCGATGACGCCGCCGGCGATGTCGACCGTCTGGTCGAGTTCGAGCGACCCGATGTCGGCCGTCTCGGGGACGTACTCCACGTCCTCGTCGAGTTCCGCCACCGTCCCGCGGTTGCCGACGTGCAGTTCGAGGCTGCCGTCGCGTTCGCGGACGTAACCGTCGACGACTTCGACGGTGACGTCGGCGTCGAACTCCTCTGTGAGGTCGGCCTTCTCGTCCCACAGCGTCACGCGGATGCGACCCGTCGGGTCGCCTAGGGTCAGGTTGGCGACGCGACCCTCCGAACCGTCGTCGCGCGAGAACGTGCGGACGCTGTCGGTGCTGAGGACGCGCCCCTTCAGATTCACGTCCGAGAGGCCGAGCGAGAGGTCCTCGACGCGGTAGCTATCCTGCGTCTGCACGTCTATCTCGGCCTCGGAGTCGGGTTCGACCTTGTCGACGTTGACCTCGACGCCGTTGTAGCCGTCCTTCGGCCGGCCGGCGATGCGGAGGACCTGTCCGACTTCGAGTTTCTCGACGACGTCCTCGGCCATCGCGTCCCACATCGAGATGCGAATTCGGCCCGTCTCGTCGGCGACTTCGACGTTGACCACGCGGCCGTCCTCGTCCTCGCCGTCGCGTTCGAACGTGCGGAGTTCACCGACGCTCATCACCTTCCCGAGGAACTTCACGTCGTCCATGCCGGGTTCGATGTCGGCGATGCCCTCGACCTCCTCGTCGCGGAGTTCGTGCGCGATGAGCATCGCCGCCGTCTCGTCGTCGGCGAGGCCGCCCATCTGCTCGACCTTGTCGTTCACGGCGGCCTCGAACTCCTCGAACGGCACGTCGGTGTCGAGGTCGTCGTACACCTCCTCGATGGCACCCATCTACGCGGCACCCCCGTCGCGGTGTCGGCGACGCGCTTCGGTCCGGACGGCACTGTCCGGTGCTCGGAGCGGAGCGACCACAATCATACACGGGTTCAAGGTAGGCCCGCGCTTAAGCGTTGTCTTGTCGGGAGTACCCGGCCGCTGTCCCCCGATTTCGGCGTCTCGGTCTGGCACGGTGAGACTGGCCCCCTCATCCAAGAAAAACGTTCGTCGCCTCGGTCAGAGCGACGCGGTGAGCGCCTCCCGGCGTCCGTCGGCGTCGTCCTCGACGAGCGTCACCGACCCCGGCAGACCGCCGGCGAACTCGACGGCGACTTCGTAGCCGAGGTCCACGACGGCCTGGATGCTCATCGGCCCCGCGTCCGGGTCCGTCTCGGTGGCGACGACGACGCGGAGTTCGTCCGTCTTCGAGTCGTACGTCGCATCGTCGAGGGCGGCCATCACGGAGCCGTTCCGTCCGCGAACGCACCCGCGGCAGACGACGGCGTCGTCGCGCGTTTCTATCGCCGCTTCGGGGCTGCCTTCGAGGGCGGAGAGCGCCGCAGACCGGACCGTCGGCGCCTCGTCCGCGTTGTCGGTCGTATCGTCGGTCATGGTCCACCCGACGCGCTCCGCGGTGTTAGAGCCACCGAGGGTTCGGCGGACGTTCGTGATGGAGGAGGACGAGACGGGGTCGTTCCGTGCGGCGAGGTGACACGGCTCTGGAGGACATCGTATCGGAACCGATTTCAAGGGGAGATGACTACGTTTGAGTGAGTCCTGATAGGGTAGTGGACTATCCTCCTGGCTTGCGGAGCCAGGGACCGGAGTTCAAATCTCCGTCAGGACGCTCATTTCATTCNGGGACTCCGTCAGGACGTTTCTGCGAGGCGCTACGCGACGAGCGAAGCGAGGAGCCCGCGCCGGTTTCTGCGTTGTACAGGGAGATTTGCAGCGAGCGAACGTCGTGAGCGAGTGAGTTCAAATCTCCGTCAGGACGTTTTCAGCGTGCTACGTCGCGAGCGCAGCGAGGAGTCTACACCGGCTTGTGCGCCACCGCGAAGATTTGGGCGATGAACCAACACGGTGATGGAGTGAAGTACCGCGGTGAAACCACGGTCAGAAACCGGTCTCGGTGGTGGTGCTGAATACGGCGCACGTCTCCACCACGACACGCACCCTGTCACGTCGGCTGAGACGCGGGTCTCCCCCACGGGAGTGCGTCGCCTCCACTGCCCCGGTGGCCGTCGGTCAATCCGGCGCTTCGCTGTCGTCCATCAGAGACGATACGATAAGTCGTCTGATTCCGCGCCGAAGGAGACCACTGGCTGCGGGTTGAGAGATATCCAGATCGGCGGCGACCTCGCCGAGAGTGGCGTCCCGCGGTTCCTCGAAATACCCCGTTTCGAGTGCGACGAGAAGTGCGTCTCGTTGGCTGTCGGTCAATCCGGCGTCCGTACTCCCTAAACTAGCGTATTCGTTCACGCGCAGTAGATCGAGATCGATGCCGTTCTGTTGGGCGTAGTCCCAGAGGTGGACGAGGTCCGTTCGCTCGGGGATCCACACCGTGAGAATCCAAGCGCTTCCGTCGTTCTCCATGTCGAGGACGACACCGTTGGCGGCCGAGATTACCGGCGAGAGAATCTTCGCTTCGTCTGTATACTCGAAGCTATAGATAGCCTTCTTGCCTCTAGTGTCGATGACCCGCCCGTATTCGCGAATGGTGCTATCGTTCCGCAACCCGTCCTCGAACTGGGAGAAGTCGGAGGACTCTATCTGATAGAAGAACTTTCCCGACGTCGGGTCGGTTCCCGCCTCGGACACCGACCTGACTTTCGAGCTTTGGTCGTGGGCGACTGTCTGTGAGAGGACGATATCCGGATGCTCGGCTCGGACGACCGCTTTGACGTCAGTCATGTTCTCTGGAATCGCAGTGTTACCGCATCGAATGTCCCGGGAAGGGTTTCGAGACGCTTGGTGAGACCCGACACCGCGGTGCTCGCTACCGGGGTCGTAGCGCTGGCCGTGAAGTGGCGTAACTGAGCCGGTCGGTCGCTGGTCGTGAATACGAGGCTATCGGTCGACTCTCCGCGTCTCACGCGTGTCGAGCGAACCGGGTCAGTCAATCGGGAAGTAGTGCAGTCTCCCCCCGAGCCGACTGTTGCAACGCGTTCGTCCACGGCTATATCTATATTTCAGCCTCGTGGGTAAAAAGCATCTTCCAGATCCGCTCCAATTGACTAACTACGAACGGCGGGTCGGACCCGGCGGGGTGGTAAAATTTCGATTCGGTCTCTCCGGTCGGCCCGTCGACGCGGGTTCGCTGTGGCATACAGATCAAAAGACGACCCGTAACCGCATCGGTTTGTATCTTAACCGTATAACCCACTTATACCGTGTCCACCTGGTTCGTACTTTCCTGACTCTTCCGTACGTCGCTCGGTGGACGCGGTGAGAAGTGACTGAGAGCGAATGCGAGGACAGCAATCGACCCAGAGGGCGCCGCACGAGACTTTCGATACGCGTCCACCTCCGTTCCGAATCAGTGTGCCGATAGCGCTGCCGACCCGCGCGCTTGTTTTGTTCCAGCGGCCGCCTTACCGCGGGCCCACAAAGCCCGACCGCGACAGACATCCTCTCTGTTCCGCAGCACATCCCGCTCGTGAGATATCACCCTGTTCACGTGGCACTCTGCGGCGAACAGGGCGAGAGTCCTACGGAACGACTCGGTATCTCGTCGTCTCGGAAACGAACCAACAACATCGTAACCGTCTTAAGTGGATGCGCTGTATCGAAGAGTGAGTCCTGATAGGGTAGTGGACTATCCTCCTGGCTTGCGGAGCCAGGGACCGGAGTTCAAATCTCCGTCAGGACGCTCATTTCATTCNGAGTGAGTCCTGATAGGGTAGTGGACTATCCTCCTGGCTTGCGGAGCCAGGGACCGGAGTTCAAATCTCCGTCAGGACGCTCATTTCATTCGCGACCTGACGTGCCCCACGCTCGCGTCCGCTCGCGTGGGACTCCGTCAGGACGTTTCTGCGAGGCGCTACGCGACGAGCGAAGCGAGGAGCCCGCGCCGGTTTCTGCGTTGTACAGGGAGATTTGNGGGACTCCGTCAGGACGTTTCTGCGAGGCGCTACGCGACGAGCGAAGCGAGGAGCCCGCGCCGGTTTCTGCGTTGTACAGGGAGATTTGAGCAACGAGCGAACGTCGTGAGCGAGTGAGTTCAAATCTCAGTCAGGACGTTTTCAGCGCGCTACGTCGCGAGCGACGCTTCCGCTTGCTCACGGAGCCGAAGGTTCCGCGCCTGTTCCACCTGACGGACCCAGACTCGCGTCTATCCGCGTGTGAGCCCGCTAAAACGGGTTCCGCGCGATCTGATGGACGGACGCGGAACCACCGGTCGGTGCCGACTACTCCTCATCGTACCGCGACGGCGCGTCGTCCTCGTCGACGATGCGCCGGACGGAGGAGACGACGCGCGAGCGTATCGGACGAGGTTTGGGTCGCCCGCGGTCAGGTTGGCGAGTTGACCACGTCTCGTGGCAGTCGCTGCAGTAGTTGCCCTTGTAGATACTCGTGAACAGGTACGGGTCGCCGCACCCGATGCAGGTGGAGGTGGTGAGTCGTTTCATCCAACGTCCCCCGCGGGAGTCGAGGGTTGGAGTATGTCCATATGCTATCAAATAACATATGTCCCGAGAGTAGATAAGCTTGTCACCGAGAACGAACGAGGGATCGCTCGCGTGGGGTATTTACCGCCGGGAGAACCTCGGAGACGTATGGAAGGAGCGCTCCGCGTCGGCGCGGCGGTGTTCAACGGGGGGGACCACCACGCCGCCCACGACGCGTGGGAGGACGAGTGGCTACCGCTCGACGAGGGAACCGCCGACGAGCGACTGCTGCACGGTCTCATCCAGTACACCGCGGCGGTGTACCACGCGCGGACCCGCAACTGGAGCGGTGCGCGGGGACTGGCCGAGAGTGCGAGCGGCTACCTCGGCGAGGTGGCGTCGGACTACCGCGAGGTGAACGTCGGGGAGGTTCGGGCGTATCTCGACCGTCTGGCCGCCGACCCGGAGTTCGCCGAGCGAGCGTCGCCCGTCCCGCTGACCGTCGGCGGCGTCGCCGTGCGCGCGGAGGACCTCTCGTTCGAGGAGGCCGTCGCGGCGGCGCGACTCCTCGCCGAAGACGGGGAGCGGTGGGACGAGAGCGTCGTCGACGACGCCGCGCGCTACGGGCGCGAGGAGGTCGAATCGGGGGCCTCGACGACGCGGTTCGTCGCGTTGCTGTTCGAGTTCGTCGGCGGCGGGGAACGGCGGGGTCTCGTCTACCAGCGGTTGCGAGAGCACGCCGAACGGCGGCGCGGACGGGAGGCGGACGTGTCCGGGCTGTTCGAGTGAGGAGTCGTCAGTCGTCGTCGCCGTTCGCGCAGTCGCTCTCGTCCTCGTCCTCGTATTCGGCAGAGTTGTCCGTCGGTTCGTAGCCGAGGACGGACCGCGCGCGTTCGATGGAGTAGTATCTGCGGTCGTTGTCGCTGATTCCGTACACGGTCTCGTAGTCGTAGTCGGCGAGGACGCAGCGCTCGAACAGATTCGCGCAGTCGCGGTACGAGAGCCACATCGCCTGTCCGCGTTCGTAGTCGATGGGCGGATGCCCCTCGGTGAGGTTGCCGATGCGGACGTTGACGACGGAGATGTCGTGGTTGTCGTGGTAGTAACGGCCGAGGATTTCGCCGGTCGCCTTGCTCACGCCGTAGAGGTTGCTCGGACGCGGGAGTTCGGTGCCGTTGAGGCGGAAGTCGTCCTCGGGACGGTAGAGGTCCGGCGTCCGGTCGGTCGTCTCGTAGGCGCCGACGGCGTGGTTCGACGACGCGAAGGCGAACTTCTCGACGCCGGCCTCCACGGCCGCCTGAAAGAGCGTGTGCGTGCCGTCGATGTTGTTCCGAAGGACGCTGTCCCACGGCGCCTCCGGACGCGGGTCGCCGGCGAGGTGGATGACGGCGTAGACGCCGTCTATCGCCTCGCGGACGCCCGCCTCGTCGGTAATGTCCGTCGCGAACACGTCGTCGTCGGGCACCGAGTCCGGCCGTTTCGATTCGCCCAACTGTTCTCGATCCAGCAGTCGCCACTCGAATCGGTCCCCGATGTGCCGGAGAATGGCCTGTCCGACACGCCCGCCAGCCCCTGTCAGCAGAACCGGTTCGTCCATTCGATACCTACTCTGCGAAGGACGGCTAAGAAATATCCGATTCACGCCGCACGCGAGGCGACACGTCTATGGCCGCTCCCTCGGAGCCACGTCCATGCCCACGGACGCCGAAAACGCCTGCTTCGAGGCGGGAATCAAGTTCGGATCGCTGTACCACCAGTTCGCCGGAACGCCCGTCAGCCCCGAGAGCGCCGACAGTCTCGCGCGGGCGATGGAGGAATCGATAGAGAACCAACCCCACTGCGAGGACGTGCGCGTGACGGTGCTCGAAGACGAATTGGCGGCCGAACTCGCGGCGTCGGCGGCCGACTACACGGAACTGACGGGGCGGTTCCTCGAAGTCGAGATGGACGTCGAGTACGAGGGGACGGCCGTGCGGACGCGGATGGAGATGGAGGACGGCTACCCGCTGATGAAGCTCGTCTCCGTCGACGGGTGAATCCGCGTCGAGACGGGTCCTCGTACCGGATTTCACTTTCACTTTCGGGCATGTATTTAAACCACTTCGCGTCGAAACGACGGGTATGAGTAGCCAGAGCACACTCGCTGATGACGACCTGTTCGGAGAGGCTGCTGAGGAGATGCGTGCGGACGTCGAAGAACACCTCGACGCCGCCCGGAGCGCGCTTCCCGCCACGGACGACGTCTGGGACGCCGAAGCCGACAACGTCCTCGGCGTCCTCAACGGCCTGCGTTCCTCGTTAGACGTGGGTGACGCCGACGACCACCTGCGACAGGCCAAGAAGACGTTCATCATCGGCCAGCGAGCCGAGGCGTTCGAGGACGCAGACGACTTGGAAGAAGAGATAGAGTCGATGACGGAACTGCTCGACTCCATCCGCGAGGCGGGCGAACTCGTCGGTGAGCTCACGAGCACGATGCCGCAACTGCGGAGTCAGTTGCAGGAGGCCGAGGACGCCGCCGAAGCGGCGGCCGAAGACGCTGACGAGGAAGAAACGGAAGAAGTGGACGAAGCCGAGGCGGACGCCGACGAGGAAGAAGAGGAGACCGAAGCGGACGCCGACGCCGACGAGGAGTCGGCGGACGAGGCCGAAGCGGACGACTGACGCGGGAGCCCCTTCCTCGCGTCTCGCACTCGCCGACTCACTCCCGTCGGTCGGGCCGCGAGACGTCCCGTTCCGCGACGGCCGACGTGAGTCGCGCCAGCGACGCCGCCGCCAGTTCGAGTAGTTCCTCACCCACCTCCGCGGTCCCCGTCGAGGGGTCCCCGACGACGCCGTTCTCGGTGAACTCCGCGGAGTCGTGCGCCAGGTTGACGCCGGCGTTCCAGTCGCCCCAGCGCGGACTCCCACCGTCGCGCGCCTCCTCGATGCGGTCGTCGCGCACCAGTTCGGGGGCGACCCGTCGGAGCAGCGCCGTCTCCAGTTTGCCGCCGTGTCCCATCTCCGAGCCGTAGTCGCCGACGGCCTCGAACCACGTGAACGCGACGGCGTAAACGTCGTCCTCGCGGGTCATCGTCCCCGTCACCTCGCGCAGGGCGTCGACGTTCCCGCCGTGACCGTTGACGACGACCACCCGGTCGAACCCGTGCGAGGCGAGACTGGTCGCCGTCTCCCGGACCGTGTCGCGGAACGTGTCCGGCGAGAGCCACAGCGTCCCCGGGAACTGCCGGTGTTCGGCCGCGACGCCGACGGGGAGGGTCGGCGCGACGACCACCTCGCCGTCGTACGCCTCGGCGCCGGCGTCGGCGACGGCTTCGGCGGTGAACGCGTCCGTTCCGAGCGGCGCGTGCGGGCCGTGCTGTTCGGTGCTGCCGACCGGGAGATAGGCGATGTCCGTCTCCCCTGCGAGATCCGATACGTCCGTCCACGTCGCCTCCGAGAGTCGCATACCCCGCTGTCCGCGCCGGAGTCGCTTGTAACCGGCGGGAGCGCTCGGGGTCGAACGCGCACCGGCGTGCGGGACGAGACCCAGGGACGGGACGGCCCAAAGACCATTCAAGCGGGACCGAGAATGCCGGTGTATGAGTGACGAACGAAGCCAAGGCGTCGACTTCGGCGAGTTGGGCGACGAACTGGAGAACCACGACTACCCGGCGACGCCCGACGAACTGACCGAGGAGTACGGCGACCGAACCGTCGAGTACAACGACGGCGAGGAGCGGTTCGGGGACGTCATCGAAGGCGTCGGCGTCGACGAGTTCGAGTCGGCCGAGGAAGTGTTCGAGACGGTGATGATGATGGTCGGCGGCGAGGCGGCCGACGAGGGTCACAGCGACCGCGGAGCCGGTACGGCCCCCGACGAAGAGACCGACTCGTTCTGAGCGGTCGAACCGACTCGTTCTGAGCGGTCGAACCGACTCGAGCGACTCCGCTCTTTCTCAGTCGTCGCCGGACTCGGATTCCACCGTCGTCCGCGACGCGCGGCGGCTCGCGCGCTCGACGAACTCCTCCGGTAGCTCGTCTATCTCGCCGGCCTGCACGCCCCACAGGTGCGCGTAGAGGCCGTCCTCGGCGAGCAGGTCCTCGTGCCCCCCTCGTTCGACCACCCGGCCGTCTTCGAGGACGAGGATGGTGTCGGCGTCCTTGATGGTCGAAAGACGGTGGGCGATGCTGAACGTCGTCCGGTCCTCCGTGAGGCGGTCCAAGGAGCGCTGGATGAGCATCTCGGTCTCGGTGTCGACGTCGGAGGTGGCCTCGTCCAACACCAGAATCTCCGGGTCTTTGAGGATAGCGCGGGCGATGGAGAGCCGCTGGCGCTGTCCGCCCGAGAGCTTCACGCCGCGTTCGCCTATCTCGGTGTCGTAGCCCTCCGGGAGGTTCGAGATGAAGCCGTGCGCCTCGGCGGCCTTCGCGGCCTCGACGACCTCGTCGGCGGCGGCGCCGAACGACCCGTACTTGATGTTCTCGGCGACGGTGCCGTAGAACATGAACGTGTCCTGACTCACGTAGCCGATGGCTCGCCGGAGACTCGGGATGGTCACGTCGCGGACGTCGGTGCCGTCGACTTCGATGGCCCCCTCGTCGACGTCGTACATCCGGAGGAGGAGTTTCAGCACCGTCGACTTCCCGGCGCCCGTCGGACCGACCAGGGCGAGCGTCTCGCCGCCGCCGACCTCGAAGGAGACGTCCTCGACGATGGTCTCCTCCTCGTCGTAGCCGAACGTCACGTCGTCGTAGACGACTTCGCCCTCGTCGACGACGAGTTCGTCCGCGTCGGGGTGCTCGGTGATGCGGGAGGGTTCGTCCATCAGACCGAAGATGCGGGCGCTGGAGGCCTTCGCGCGCTGGTACATATTAATTATTTGACCGAATTGGGCCATCGGCCAGATGAACCGCTGGGTGAAGACGATGAAGCCGACGAACTCGCCGGGGGTGAGCGAGCCGCTGAAAAAGAGCGGTGCGGCCCCGGTCGACTGGTAGGTGAGCACCCAGACGCCGCCGATGAGGAAGGTGAGGACGAAGCCGACGCCCGCCATGACGCGGAGCGCCGGGAAGAACTTGATGCGCGTGCCGATGGCGTCCCAGTTGGCGTCGAAGTAGTCCCCGGAGACGTCCTCGACGCGGTCGGACTCGAAGCTCTCGGTGTTCGAGGTTTTGATGACCTGGATGCCGCCGAGGTTGTTCTCCAGTCGGGAGTTGACGCGACCGACCGACGAGCGGACGTCGGCGTACTTCGGTTGGATGGTCTGGATGAACCGGTAGGTGAAGTAGCCGATGAGGGGGACGACGAGCAGAGTGACGATGGCCAACTGCCAGTTCCAGTAGATGAGGATGGCGGCGATGCCGACGACCATCACGCCGAGGCGGAACGCGGAGTTCATCCCGTCGTTGAGGAATCGTTCGAGGCGATTGACGTCGTTCGAGAGGATAGACATCATCTCGCCGGTCTGCTTGTCGGCGAAGAAGTCCATGTTGAGCCGCTGCATCTTGTCGTAGGTGTCCGTTCGGACGGCGTGCTGGATGTGCTGAGAGAAGGAGTTCCAGCCCCAGTTGCGGGACCAGTGGAACGCCGCGCCGCCGAAGAAGGCGAGGGCGATGAGCGCCGTCGAGAGGTAGAGCTGTCCCGTCTGCGTACCGGGCACCCACGCGTCGGGAACGAACCAGAGGCTGAACGTCCGCTCGTCGAGGAAGATGGCGTCGACGGCGACGGTGAGCAACACCGGGGGGATGAGGTCGAGGAGGCGGGCGACGACGCTGGAGAGCAGGCCGACGACGAACGCGAGCGAGTTCTCGCGTCCGTACTCGGCGAAGAGCCGACGCATCGGATCGTCGACGTTCGCCCGTTGGTCCTCGAAGGGGTCGTCTTCGTCTACGGGAGGAGCCATTAGCGTTTTTCGGGGGCGGTCGCACTAAAGCGTTCGTTACGAACCGAAACACTCCGTAATTCGGCGCGTCCCGGGGGTCAGACCGGACCGGTCCGGGACCCGGACCTCAGAGATGCCGCGACTCCACCTCGGGGTCGATACCGGCCTCGGAGAGGTCCTCCCGGACGCGCGCTCGAAGGGGGTCGGGAACCGTGTCGCGGCCGACGGGAACCGCCGTCTCGCCGTCGCCCTTCACCTTCCAGTAGAGGACGCACGCGGAGGGTTCGTAGTACTCGATGCTGTATCGGTCGCCGGCGCCGCGGTAGTGGACGCGGGCGGCGAACCCCTCGGCGTGCCAGCCGTCCAAGTCGGCGAGCGCGGCGGCGTCTGCGGCGTCGCTCATACCCGAGTTCGTCGCTCGTCGGCCCTCGGTGTTTCGCTTCCGGGCGGCCGTCGGTGGAACATGCAGTCGGTCGGAGGCGTCGCCGTCAGTAGTCGTCGATTCGGACGGTATCACCCACGTCGACGCCGGTTTCGTTGGTGTAGCCGTACGGCACTTCGAGCACGTACTTCCCGGTGCCGCGGTACCTCGTCAGGTCGTCCCCGGAGGCGCCCTCGGACGGGAGTTCGGCGTGGTGTATCCGCGTGATGGTGCCGTTGGCGTCGACGAAGACGATGTCAAGCGGGAAGGCCATCTCCCGCATCACGTAGGCGTATTCGCCCTCCTCGTCGTGGACGAACAGCATCCCCTCGTCGGCACCGAGCGATTCGGTGTCACTGAGACCCGTGTAGCGTTTCTCGTAGGAGTCGGCGACGCGTACGTCGACTTTCGTCACCACCTCGCCCTCGGAGACGATAGAGACGGACGTCCGGTTGTAATCGCCGCCGGGGAGCAGCGTTGGGTTGGAGGCGACGACGAGTGCGCCAACCGAGACGAGGACGAGGGCGGCGAGGAGAACCGACCCGAGCGAGTACCGCGAATCGACCATACCCGGAGAACGGACGCGGTGGACCTAACGGTTCCCCCGCGCGGCGATTGGAAACCGTTATCCGCGTGTACGGATTGATTCGTGTTGCGGGCTCGTGGTCTAGTGGTTATGACGCTTCCCTTACAAGGAAGAGATCGGTGGTTCGACTCCGCCCGAGCCCACTACAACCCGTGAGCGACAGCGAACAGTGTTGTAGGGACGAGAGGGCGGTCGAACTCGGGAGTGAAAGATCTTAGTTCGACTCCGCGCAAGCCCACTTCTGGAAAGTACGCCTCTACAGCCTTCGGGACGCTCCTTGTCGCCACTCCCGTCGGAATCAGTCGTTGGCGGAAATAGGAGGTCGAGAACCGACACGTTTCGGGTGATCCGGATATACTGCACTCCCCTATTCGTTGGATTTAAATACCATGCGACACATAGACACACATGGGAGGGCCAGTCGATATGGCCTTCTGGTAGACCTGTCGGGCACACAGGCCCAACCAGAACCTGTGCATTAGCTAGCAACCCAAACGCGTGAATACGCTTCCTCGTTGATTGTCGGGGAGAAGTCACCGAGAGTCCGCACGCCCCGCCCGGCACGTCTGCCTTTCCGTCCTGATTCGTTACGCGACGACAGTCGCGACTCGGGCGGAATACTATTCTCGAAGCGTTGTGACGTTTCCTCCTGAGCAGAGAACGCGAGGAGTGGTTCGTTCCCGCCGACTTCAGCAACAATTCGCGAGCGTCGCGACTTACGGAAACGCACTACATTCGTCGAATCTGACACGCAGCCGACAACTACACCTGTCGCGGGAGTCTACTCGTATACGTATGCACCGATCATTCGCCCTCGCAATCGCGCTTCTCCTCGTCGTGTCGGGGGTCGGCGGCGCCGCGTCCGTCGCGGCGACGTCTCCCGCCCCGTCGAGTAGCGCCTCCCCACTCGCGGCGCAGCAGTCCCCCCGACAGCCCGGCGGGACGAACGCCGCGCCGACGAAGCGAAGCGACGAACAGCAGTTCGACTTCGACCTCGTCAGGACGTCGAACTGCGGAATCGCGTGCCAGGACGTGACCGTGCGAGTCACCAACATCGGAGACGACCCGGTGCGGAACGTCCGCGTCAACACGCGTCTGAAGGCCGGTAACAAGGTCGTCTGGCAGGGACGGGACGCCGCCCGGACGCTGAAGCCCGGCGAGTCGAAGACGGTGACGAAGCGCGTCCGACTGGGACCGCTCGACGCCTACCGCGTCAAGCGGAACGGCGGCGCGGTGGCCGCGGTGACGACGATAACGTGGAACGGCGGTCACGAGAGGTTCACCGAGCGCCGGAAAGTCGCGTAGGGCGCGGTGATATCACATCGAAACGCTTTTTTGAATCATCGGCCTCTCTGGAAACGCGCCGCCTTAGCTCAGACTGGGAGAGCACTCGACTGAAGATCGAGCTGTCCCCGGTTCAAATCCGGGAGGCGGCATAATTCTCTCACGCATTTACTGTTCGAGTGAGAGCACTCGACCGAATCAGGCTGTCCCCGTCGGCGCGAACGCAGTGAGCGGCAAGTTGGCGAGCTCTGCTCGCCAGAAGTTCACAATCCGGGAGGCGGCATTTTCCTGCGAACTACGAGGGAGCAAAGCAACCAATCGTGAGCGGTGAACACTCCCGGTAGTCAGTCGTCTCAATTCGGGTCTTCACCGAGGCCGGCGTAACCACCTCGCAAGCCCGGCGCTCGTGATCATCTCGACGACGCCGAACGCGACGGCGGGTATCGACGCTATCGGTGGAAGGCCGGCCGCGACGACCAACGCGGCCGCGACGGCGAAATCGCGCATTCCCACGGACAGCATCGACGCGATTCGCGTCGGTCTCGGCGCCGAATATCCGACGAGATATCCCGAGAGGTACCCGGCGCCGTTCAGGATAACGGCGCCGAAGCCGACGGCGGTCAGAAGCGGCGCGTTCGAACGGATGACCGTCGCGTTCGCGGCCGTCACCCCGCCGATGATGAGGATGACCATCAGCGCGGACACCGCCGGATAGTAGCCGTCGTAGCGGCTGATTCGGTCGGGAGCGTACGCCCGTACGCCGATTGCGATCAGCATCGGGGCGACGACTGCCACGAGGAGTTGTTCGATGATCGGTGCCGTCGGGACGTCGATTCCGCCGGCGAGGAGGGTGACCACGGCTGGGATGAACCCCACGCTTCCGACGCCGATAGCGACCAGCGCAGTCGTCGAGAGCGCCGTGTCGCCGCCGGCGAGTTCGGTCATCACCGGCGTCACGAGTTCCGGAGTCACCGCCCCGAGAATCACGAATCCGGTCGTCAGTGCCGCCGAGAGGCCGAGACCGCGGGCGACCCCGAAGGCGAGAAACGGCATCGCGACGTGCCCCGCGAGAACGAGGCCGAGCGTTCGGGCGTCGATCCGACGGAACCGCTCGGCCGAGAGCGTCAGCGAGATGCTTCCGATCATCACCGCGAGGATGAGNATGTGTATAAGAGACAGCGATGGAACCGCTCGGCCGAGAGCGTCAGCGAGATGCTTCCGATCATCACCGCGAGGATGAGCGTCGAGGCCCGCGTCACGACCGATACGCGGGGAGCGGCGATGCCGACTCCGACGGAGAGGAGAATCCACAGGAGGAGGTAGTCCTCGATCAGATCGGTCGGCGTCATCGGGCGCAATCGGTCTGTCGTCGGCACTGTCACGGTATCACTCTGTTGGCGTCGACGGCCGCCCGACGAGGGAGAGACCGAACCCCGACCGACCCGATACTGTGAAACCGATGTCTGCGTCAATTGAAACCGTGACCGAAGCATGACGCGTAACGACGATTCCCCGACGGCTCCGACCCCTCGACGAACGCGTACGCTCTCTCGCCTCAAGCGTCCGCTGCTGTACCTGATGAGCGCCTTCTACGTGTTCGCCGGCGTGATGCACTTCGTCGCGCCGGACGCGTACGAACGCGTCGTCCCGCCGCAGTTCCCCCGGCGGCGCGCCCTCGTCTACGTCTCCGGCGTCGCGGAGGTCGTTCTCGGCGTCGGCGTCTTCCTCCGACGGACGCGCCGCCGGTCGGCGTGGGGTCTCGTAGCGCTTCTGGTCGCCGTCTTCCCGGCGAACGTCTACATGGCGACGAACGAGACGCTGAACGACGTGGTTCCCGACCGTCTCGAAGGAGTCGCTCGCGTCGCGGCGTGGGTTCGGCTCCCGCTTCAGGGCGTCCTGATGCTCTGGGCGTGGTGGTACACGCGGCCGGCGTCCGAACCGTCGGGCGGGTCCCCGTAGTCTCTTTCTGCCCTCGGACCCCTCGGCTCACGTATCCGGCCGAGCGTCGAACCCCTCCACCTCCTTGACGTCCGTCGAACCGCACGCCGGGCAGTCGCTCCGAGCGGTATCGAACTCCTCGCCGCAGGAGGTACACCGGTAGCGGACCCCTCGTTCGGTGTCCGGGAACAGCATGTCCCGAACGGTGTCGAGTATTCCCACGACCGGAGTTGGCACTCAGCACACAAGTACGTTGGTGAGGTCGGAACTCCGACGACCGCTTACGAGCGCTTCGAGTCGCTCTCGGTTTCGTCTCCGTTCCTGTTCTGCGCTTCGTCCTCGTCGCGCGCGATGGCGTCTTGGAGATTGTCGATGTCGGTTATCTTCTCCAAATCCCCCATCGCCAGTTCGGTCTTCTGCTGGCTGTTGTCGCCGGTCGCGACGCCGCTGGTGAGGATGCTCCGGACGCCCTCCTCGATGGTCATGTCGACGTCGTACACCTGGTCTCGGGGGACGTGCGTAAGGAAGCCGCCGGTGACGGGGTTCGGCGCGAGGGGGATGAACATCGTCACCATCTCGTCGTGACCCGTCGTCTCCTCGACCGTCGTCGGCGACTGGGCCGTCTCGAAGCCGATGACGTAGACGTCGTCGCCCAGCAGTTGGACGAGCTTTATCTCCTGGAAGTTCTCCGCCTCCTGGTCGAGCATCACGTCGCCCATCCGGCGGAAACTCTTGTAGACGGTCCCGAGACCGGGGATGGAGGAGATAGCGAGGTCGACGAAGCTGATGACTTGCTCGCCGTAGTGGTTCCGACCGACAGAGCCGACGACGATGATGACACCGAAAAGAACCAGAACCGCCACCAGTTCGGTGAAGAAGTCGATG
Source organism: Halogeometricum pallidum JCM 14848 (assembly GCF_000337095.1). GTDB lineage: Archaea > Halobacteriota > Halobacteria > Halobacteriales > Haloferacaceae > Halogeometricum > Halogeometricum pallidum. The sequence goes on along the minus strand of NZ_AOIV01000027.1, from coordinate 78,785 downwards.
ACCACCGGGTACATCTCCAGTTCGATGAGCAACTGGATGAAGCCGGCACTCTTGACGAACGAGATGACGCCGAGCCACTGCAGCAGGTCGATAACCGGGCGAAGCGCGTTCGTGACGAACTCGAGTGCGACGTTGAGGATGTACAGCGTGACGATGAAGGGGATGATGATACCGATACCCCTCATCAGCACGTCGAGCGTCCCTTCGTAGAGGGACTCGCCAGCCTCTTTCGCACTCGTATGGGACGGGGTGGATGAGTCCGAACCAGACATTCAAGTATCGGACCATGACACCGCACTCATATCAACGGCTCGGCTGGCGGCCGTCGAGGACACCGCCGCCGCGAGGGGCGAACGGTTCGCGAGAGCAGTCAGCGATCCTCGCCCGCGGTGCGTTCGAGCGTCCGCAGCGATTCGTGGACACGGTCGCTCGCCCGCGAGGAGAGGATGAGATGTGCGGCCCCCGTCGAGGTGACGGCGTTCGTCCAGCGTGCCAGTCGCCGCCGCGCGCCGAAACGGGAGCGAAGCGCGACGGCCGTTCGCCACGCGCTGTCGCGGCACTCGTCGACGGTGAACACGAGAAACCGCTCGTCGAACGACCCGAGCGACTCGTCGAGCATCCGGAGTCCGGCGGCGTCCCGCGCTGCCAGCGCGTCCTGCGTTTCGTCGACGACGTCACGGATGACGTCGGTAACAGCGCGGTGGTCGGCGCGCTTCGCCGCCCGGTCGGGGTCGACGCCGACCGCGGCCACCGCCAGCGAGAGGTCGTAGTTGATGTGGGCGTTCACACCGAGCGCCGTGTCCTGGAGAACGAGCGAGTCGCCGCGTTCGGCGGCGTCGAACGCCAGCAGCCACGGGTCGGCCAGCGACGAGAGGTTCCCGGACTCGTAGTCGTGGATGGCCTCCCGGTAGAGGTTCGCGAAGGCGACGAGGTAATCGTGGACCCACTCGGGATCCTCGAACTCCTCGCGGCGGACGCGTGCCGCGACGGCGCCGGTCATCCGGACGTACACCGAGAGGAACGCCGCCCGGCGGTCTCTGCGCGCCTCGAACGCGGCGCAGAGCGCCCGCAGTCGATCGTGCGCCTCGGCGGCGTCGACGTACGGTTCGGCCGAGAGCGCCAGCAACTCGGAGTCCCCCCGGCGGGCGGGAGCCGTCGGTGGTCGCCTGCGAACGCCCTCGGCGGCGGCGCGGAACCGCCTGCGGCGCCGCGCGGGGCCGCTCGACCGCACGGTTGGTCCCATACCGCGGAGAGTATTCGTCCGACGGCATAACCGTTCACTCGGCGGTGCGTTCGTGCGGGAACCAGCGTTGGACGTCAGTCTCGTTCTCGGGACTGGTCTGAGGCCTCACCTCAGCCGGTCCCCGTCCGACGGTCTCCCGTTCGCGACGGACCGATCATCGGCGCTCCGGTCGAGCAGAGGGACCTCGACGGTGACGACCGATCCCGTCGGATCGTTCTCGGCGAAGCGGACATCTCCGCCCGCTATCTCGGCGCCCCACTTGACGATCCAGAGTCCGAGACCGCTTCCGTGCACCAGCGCGCTCTCGGTGCCCTCCTCCAACACTTGGAGTTCGTAGTCGTCGATACCGGGGCCGTCGTCGGCGACGCTAACGAGGACGCGGTCGCCCTCGATGCGGGTCGTCACCCGGACGCGCGGACGGTCGCAGGGGTTGTGCTCGACGGCGTTGGCGAGGACGTTCGAGAAGACGGGGGTGAGCAGTCCCGCGACGGCGACGTCCTCCTCGGGCAGGTCGCAGTCGACGACGGCCTCGGGGTGCGACTCGCGGACGCCGTCGACGCACCGTTCGAGCAGGCGGGCGAGCGGTTTCGGCTCGCCGTCCTCGCGCCCTTCGTCGAACAGTTCGATGGCCTCGCGCCCCTTCCGCCCTATCTCCTCGATTCGGAGCGCTCGCCGCTTGACCACGCGGGCGTCCTCGTCGTCGGCGAAGCGGTCGACGTAGCCGTGAATGACGTTCGTCTCGGTGCGGATGTTGTGCCGGAGGATGCGGTTCAGCACCTCGAGTCGCTGCTGTTGGCGCAGGTGCTTGCTGATGTCGTGGAAGGTGACGACCCGACCGATGGGAACGCCGCGGACGTTGGTGATACCCGTCACCGTCACGTCGTAGGGGTGGCCGCCGCTCGCGTCGCCGACGGTCAAGTGACCGGACAGCGCCCCCTCCTCTGGGAACCGCTCGTACTCCGGGATGACGGTTCCAGCGGGCGAACCGAGCACCTCGCTCGCGGTCACGCCGAGGATGTCGATGCCGCTGTCGTTGATGTCGACGATGTGGTCGTTGATGTCGACGACGACGGCCCCCTCCTGCATCCGGTCGAAGAGGAACTGCCGGGCGCGCTTCTTCGGGGCCGGACTCGTTCCGAGCAGTCGGAACCGGGTGAGCGCGCCGAGGTAGATGACGCCGGACAGCGAGAACGCGACGGGCGTCGGGTCGACAGCACCCACCGGGAGCACCCCAACGATGAAGAGGGCGTTGGTGACCCACGGCGCGAGCAGGCCGACCACGAGGGCTATCCCCTGACTGCGGAACGTGACCGCCTCGCTGGCGAGGAGGTCGACGAGCAGGATGACCCCCGAGAGACCGAGGAGGTAGGTGTACCCCGCGATGAACCAGTACCAGAGACCGCCCTCGCGGATTTCGACGGCGCCGGACGCGGTGGTGTACACCCGCGCGTACAGCAGGTCGTGGAAGCCGCCGGTTGCGGCGAGGAGGACGGTGACGGCGGGGACGAGAGAGAGGAGGACGACGTAGCGGGGGCGGGCGAACTGGTCGCGGCCGGTGTACTCTAAGGCGAACAGGAGCCACGCGACGGGGATGATGACGACGCCGACCCAACTGAAACGCAGCCAGAACAGTTTCGAGGCGACGCCGGTCGCCTGCAGTTGGAACACTATTGACACCGACCAGACACACTGACCGAGCAGCAGTCCGGCGAGCGGCGTCGCCCCCGGTTCCGGTCGCTCTCGCCACGCGAGCACCGCCGCCGCTGCGCCGACGGCGACCGAGACGAATAGGAGGGGCACGAGCAAGTTCACGGGAACGTCGATACGGCACACATCCCGTTCAGTCCATATGAAGTATCCGGCGAAGCGTGAAAGTCACCGACGAGGCGAAAACTGGCGCTTCGCCGACAGTTTTCTCCGACTCAGACGCCGAACGCGAGGACGACGGCCAGGACGACCAGTGCCTTCAGTTCGCCGGCGATAGCGAGACGGCTATACGCCTCCGTTCGTCCGACGAAGGCGGTCACGGCGAGGGTGTACGCCAGGCCGGCGAGAACGCCGCCGGCGAGGGCCGCAGAGAGCAGTCCCTCGAAGAACGCCCACGCGACGAAGACGCCCAGAGACGCCTCGACGGCGTAGAGGATTCGCCGCGTGCGGGCGACGCCGAACACCACCGGAAGCGTCGAGACGCCGATGGCCGCGTCGGCGTGCCTGTCTCCGACGTTCGGTATCTCCGTGTTGACGAACGTGTCGACGAAGAAGTAGGTAAACACGACGGCGGCCGTCGCAGTCGGCGCCGCGCCGGCGAAGGCGAGGGGGAGGCCGAGCAGCGCGACGGCCCACGCGCCGGCGACGACGCCGGAGTTGACGAGGAGGACGTCCTTCAGCCGGGTGAGGCGGGCGCCCACGGACGGGAGCCAGTCGGAGGCGTACAGCACCCAGAACGCGCCGGGGAGGAGCGTGATGGCCAGCGCGAGCGGTCCGGCCGTCAGCGAGAGCGCCAGCGCGAGGCCGTACGCCGCCGCCGAGAGCGTCGAGAGCGTCCGCCCGTGTCGGCGCACGAACGCCGACTGGTCGGGGTTCGACAGTTCGTCGGTGTCCGCGTCGGCGACTCGGTCGCCCACGTAGACGGCGAACGTGACGAGTCCGACGACGACGGGTGCGAGAGACAGCGGGAGCGAGAGCGCGACCATCGCGGTCAGCACCTCCGCCACCGCGACGACGACGAGGTAGAGGGAACTGTAGACGAGGAGGTCCTTCAGTCGTCCGTAGCGTTCCGAGACCGCGTGTTGTAACCGACCGATACCGTCCGCGGATGCGGACGCAGGGTAGGATTCGTTGGACATGGGTTGGGTTGGTTCGGGAACCGCGCGGCCGACCCGACACGGTTACCGATGCCCTAATCCCATGACATGACCGTTTAGTTACTGGTCGCATATCCGAACGGCCACAATCCTTAACTACGAGTTTAGCCCGCTAAACGAGACAATGTACCCGGAAGAGCGTGTTAGATACGGCGTCAGCGCGTCTACACCGGGCTAATCGGCCGGCACATTTTTTCTCGTTTCCGGCTAGTTACGAGGTATTCGATCACCATGAGCAGTGGATTCCCCGACGTTCGAGAAGGCAGCGTCCTTCGCGTCCCGGCGCTAGACGCAGAGCGTGTAGAGTTGCGGTTCGCGCCGGTGCTCGCGCGCGACCGGTTCGACCCGGGCGAGTGGCGCCGCGAGGACCTCTCGGCCGACCCCGAGGCGGACGAGTGGTACCGGATCGACCTCGACGACCTCGACCTCCCGGACGGGCGGTACGAGTACGAGTTCGTCGTCCACCGCGACGGCGAGGACGACCCCGTCGTCGCGGCGGACCCGTTCGCAGAGGAGATAACGCGGTTCCGGGGACACCGCGGCGCGTTCCGCATCAGGGACGGCGAGCGGTTTCGCCCGCCGTTCTCCTGGGAGGACGAACTGGTCCCGCCGGACGGCGAGGAGGGCGAGAAGCGCTCGCTCCCGGCGAACGAGGAACTGGTCGTCTACGAACTGCCGCTTCGGTGGGCAGCCTCCGTCTCCGGCGAGCACCGGCGGGACGTGCCCGACGGCGACTTCCAGACGCTCCTGACCGACCACCTCGACCGACTGGCGGACCTCGGCGTCAACGCCATCGAACTGCTGCCGATACAGGACGCCCCCGTCAGCATCAACTGGGGGTACGGGACGCGCTTCTTCTTCGCTCCCGACCTCGACTTCGGCGGCCCCGTCGACGCGAAGTTCCTGATCAAAGCCTGCCACCGGCGCGGCATCCGCGTGCTGATGGACGTGGTGATGAACCACGCGACCGAGACGCCGTTGGAGGCGCTGGCGGGCGAGCGGTTCTTCCTCGACCCCGAGGAGGACCCCGACCGACCTCAGTGGGGCGGCCGCCGGTTCGACTTCGAGGCGACCGTCGACGGCTACCACCCCGCGCGGGAGTTCTGCCACCGGATGGCCGAGTTCTGGATCGAGGAGTACCACGTCGACGGCTTCCGGATTGACGAGTTCAAGGGCATGGACCACCGCGCGTTCGTCCAGGAGTTCCGGGACCGAGCGTGGGCGGTGCAAGAGGAGGCGTTCCCGGACCGCCCGTTCTTCGTCGTCGCGGAGGACTCGTGGGGGCGGACCGAAATCGTCCGCGACGACGAGGCCAATCCCGACGACCGGAGCGTGGTCGACGGCATGTGGAACTTCGACTACCGGGACGAGGCCCGCCGGTTCCTCCGCGACGGCGTCGAGAGCAAACCCGAGGAACCGACGCGGACCGACCGCGCCCGCGCCCTCGTGACCGGCGACCGGACGTGGGACGACCGGGAGGGGGCGTTCGAGGAGGGGTTCGGCGACCTCTCGAAGGCCGTGAACTACCTCACCTCCCACGACATCGGCGAACCGCACGAACGGCGGTTGATGAACCTCTTCTTCGGCGACCTCGTGGAGGCCGAGGGGCTGGGAGACGGCTCCGTCGAGAACGTCCAGTACCTCCTCGACGATATCGCCACCGCCGGGCCGAGGGTGCGGATGGACGCCCACACGGAGGCGCTCGACCGGGTCCGGGGCTCGTTCGCTCTCCTCCTCACGTCCGTCGGCGTGCCGATGTTCCTCGCGGGCGAGGAGTTCGGGGAGATACACGACCTCGACTACGGCCACTGGCAGCGCCAGATGGAAGACCCCATCCGGTGGCACCGCCGCGAGTATCCGGGGCACGAGGACCTCCTGGCGAGCGTCCGCGACCTCATCCACCTGCGGACCTCGACGGAGGCGCTACAGCGCGAGGAGACCGACCTCTTCTACACCCACCACGAGTTCGACGACCCGGACGCGGCCCGCGTGTTCGCGTACTGTCGGACCGCCGGCCGCGAACTCGGAAGCGAGGGGCAGGTCGTCGTCGTCGCCAACCTCGGCCCGCAGGAGTTCGAGGGGTACGAACTGCCGTGGGAGTGGGGGGACGCCGCCGAACGCGGCGAGTCGCTCCGCGGGTCGGCACCCGAGTTCGACTCCGAGACGGGCGAAGCGACGATGTCGCTGGCCCCGTTTCAGGTGCGCGTGTTCTCGACCTGACGCCGCGCGCCCCTACGCCGCGCAGTTGTTCGCGCCGGTCTCCAACTGCGTGGCCTCGCGGTCGGTCCCGTACGACTCGCGGCCGGCGTTGATGGCGATGACCGTCTCGTAGTTGGCGGGCTTCTCCGGCACGTTCTCGACCATGCGCTCGACGAACGCCTCGCGGTCGAGTCCGACGAGGTCGAGGTGCGACGCCACGTCGCCGAGCGACGCGGCGACCGGTTCGCCGGGCGACCCGTTCGCGTACTGTCCGTCGCTTTCGACGGTGACGTGGCCGGGGAGGACCGTCAGGTCGTCGGGGAGTTCCAACAGGGTGTCGTGGAGCGTGTCGTACGCCATCTCCGCGCCCTCCTCGGCCCCCTCCTCGCCGAACTCCAGTTCGGTCCGACCCACTGAGTCGACGAACAGGGCGTCGCCCGTGAGGACCGCCCTGTCGCCGACGCGGTAGGCGACCATCTCGGAGGTGTGTCCGGGCGCCGCGAGGACCGTCAGGTCGACGTCGCCGACGGGGAGGACGTCACCCTCCTCGACGGCGTCGAAGGCGAGGTCGAGGTCGCGGTCCGCCGCGCGGGCGCCGAGGTGGTACGGCACGCCCAATCGGTCGGCGAGTTTGCGCCCGCCGGAGATGTGGTCGGCGTGCACGTGCGTGTCGAGGACGCGCGTTATCTCCCATCCGCGCTCCGCGGCGGCGACGACGTACTGCTCGACGTGCCGGGTCGGGTCGACGACGGCCGCCTCGCCGTCCGACCCGACGAGGTAGCTCAGACAGCCCTTGCCGCGCCGCTGGAACTGGACGACGTCGACGTCGGCGTCGGTGTCGGTGTCGACCCCCGCATCGGCGCGTTCGTACAGGTCGTTCCAGTCGCGCATCCCGCCCTTCACGACCCGAACGTCCTCGTAGCCGGCGGCGTCGAGTTCCGCACCGAGCGCCGCCGAGGTGGCGGCCTTGCCGCAGATGACGGTTATCGGCCCGCCGTCGACTAGAGCGTCTATCTCGGACGTTAGGTCGTCGTCGAGCGTCTCGGTGAGCCCGAAGGGAACGTTCACCGCGCCGGGGACGTGCCACGCCTCGTAACTGTCCGCCGGGCGCGTGTCGAGTATCGTCCCCGTCTTCCCTCGGTCGATGGCGTCTGCGAGTTCGCGAGCGGTTATCTTCGCGTACATGGTTCGTCCCCAAGATTCGTCTCCGGGCGGAATAAGTCTTGCGAGAAATACGCAATTCTATCTGAGAGACACGCTGAGAGCCCGCCGATGGAACCGGCTTTAGAGGAGCCGTAGCAGTGGTTCGATACCGAAGGAAGGAATAACAGTGCGGATCGCGGAATCGGGTCGTTCAAGGAGCGATCACGACCGAACCGGCCGCTACAGGATCGACCGGATCAGCCGGAGCGGGAAGGTGATGATGGCGATGATGAGGTTGATGACGCCACGGAGCGCCGAACGGATGGTTCCGAGCATAGGCGTCGATACCGCCCCGCGCCCAGTAGCCGTTGGGGCTACACACGTCGGGTGAGGCGAAGTCGGCGGGGTCGACCGACCGAACGCGCGGCCCTCAGGGTTCGGCGCCCGTCGGTTGGGCGAGCGAGGTAGACGCGTTCGTTCCGCCGGAGACGGTCGTCCGCGCCCTTCGTCAAGGGGCGTCGTGCTTTTCCCCGCGCGGGACCTACGAACGTTCGAAGCGCGGTCGGCGAGGTTCGACATCATGACACGTTCACACCGAGACGACGACGACGACGACCAGCACGGACCCGACGACGAGCGACCGCGAACGCACATCGACATCAACTTCTCAGTGACCGACCTCCTGAGCGACCTTCTGAGCGAGGCGAAGCGGGACTCGAACCGGCACTCGCTCAGCGAGCGACCGAGCGGTCGACCGAGTCGTGTGGGTCCCGGCGCGCAGCGACGGTCCGACGGGACCGCCGACCGCGAGCAGACGGACGCGCCGGCCGACTATCACGTCGACCACCACCGCGAGGGGGACGAACTGACCATCGTCGCCGACCTGGCGGGCGCCGAACACGAGGACGTAACCGCCGGTATCAGCCCGGACCGCGGCGAGTTCGTCGTCGCCGTCGACGAACGCGTCGCCGAACGGGTGCCGCTCCCGTGGGACCCCGTCGAAGTGGTCGAGACGACGTTCAACAACGGCGTCCTGCAGGTTCGGCTTCGCCCGGTCGACGGCGAGGCGTGAGGCGGGAAGAGGCAGGACCGACCGACGACCGACGGCTTTTCTCGCGCGAGCGCACCCGTCTCCAGTGAACCGGCTTCAGCCCCGGTTTCGTGGCGGTCGTGGCGGCGCTGGGGCGGTCGCGTGCCGTGTGGTTAGACACCACACTTCAGAGGATCGATTCGTCCGTTTGAGGCCCACACGACCCCCTAATAGTCCCGATTTTCGTTCTCCAATCCGAGCGTTCGGTCTCGGAAAGGTTATCAGTGGGGAACGGCTTAATCCAGAGGCTATGGCAAAAGGCAAAGTCGACTTCTTCAACGACACGGGCGGCTACGGATTCATAGAGACCGAGGACCACGACGAGGACGTTTTCTTCCACATGGAAGATGTCGGCGGCCCGGACCTCGAAGAGGGTACGGAGATCGAGTTCGAGATCGAGGACGCCCCCAAGGGCCCCCGAGCGAAGAACGTCACCCGCCTGTAAGTCGACGACGAATTCGGACAACGTAGCGGACGGAGGCTGACGACGCCGCGGTCGATTGAGTTCGGTCCGTATGCGGCAGTTCTCTGAACTACTCATCTTTCTGAGCGGTGCGGTTCCGTGAGCGGTCGCGGCGTCGCCAGCCAGTACGTTCAGGCCCCCGCCAAGCGTAGCTACCGGCATGTCCGACGAGATGGAATACTGCGACGTGCGCGGCGCGCGCGTCCCGAAGGTCGGTCTCGGGACGTGGCGACTGTCCGGCGAGGAGTGCTACGACGCCGTGTCGACGGCGCTCGAACTCGGCTACCGCCACGTCGACACCGCGCAGATGTACGACAACGAGTCCGAGGTGGGCCGCGCGCTGTCAGACGCCGACGCGGACCGAAGAGACGTGTTCCTGACGACGAAGGTGAACCCGCGGAACGCCGACCGCGACGGCCTCATCGAGTCCGCGAAGGCGAGTCTCGACCGCCTCGACACGCCGTACGTCGATTTGTTGCTTCTCCACTGGCCGAACCCGCTGGTCCGGGTCGAAGAGACGATGGGCGCGATGAAGGAACTGGTCGACGAGGGGCGCGTCCACCACGTCGGCGTGAGCAACTTCCCGGTCCCGATGCTGAAGAAGGCCCGCGAGGCGTCCGAGGTCCCAATCCTGACGAATCAGGTGCAGTTCCACCCGCACCGACCGCAACGGAAGCTCCTCCGGTACTGTCAGAGCGAGGAGCTGTTGCTCACGGGCTACAGCCCGCTGGCGCAGGGTGACCTCGTCGACGACGGGACGCTCCGCGAAATCGGCGAGCGGTACGACAAGACGCCGGCGCAGGTGGCGCTCCGCTGGGCAACCCAGCACCGGAACGTCGCCGTCGTCCCGAAGTCCACCAGCCGCGACCACCTCGCGGACAACCTCGCCGTCTTCGACTTCAAACTCACCCGCGAGGAGATAGACGAAATCACTCGCCCCTCGCTGCTGAAGACGGGCACGTCGATGGTCAAGGGGATGCTGCGGTAGCCGGCGGGAAAGAGAAACGCTGAGGCGGCCGCGGCGACGAGTGCGCCCGTGAGCGCTCCCGAGCAACTCCGCCGCGTCGCCCCCCTCGTCGCCTGGAGCCTCTGCGTCGTCGTCGCCTCCGCCGCGACGCCACCCGGCGACGGACTCGGGGCCGCGGGTCCGCTCGGACTCGGCGTCGACAAGTGGGTCCACCTCGGGGCGTACGCGGTGACGGCGTGTCTCGCGGCGTTCGCGCTCCGCGCGCGAGACGTTCGAAGGCTGGCGCTCGCCGTCCTCGTCGCCGTCGCCCTCGGCGGCGGCGCGGAACTGCTGCAGGCGACGCTGCCGACGCGCGACGCCAGCCTCGCCGACGCCGCGGCGAACGCCGTCGGTGCGGTGCTCGGAGCAGCGGTGTACGCCGTCAGACGCGCCCGGACAAGCGAGCGCGAACGGTGAAGCCAACCGACCATCAACCAGAGCGTCCGTCAACCCGCGCTTACGCTCGGAGTCGCCCGTTTACGGCCGGTTGCGAAGCCCCGTCGCCGCTTCTATCTCCAGCACCCACCCGGCGATTCCCCGCATCGGTTCGGACTCGGAGAACAGGCTCGGGAACCACGCGTTGTCCTCCATCGCGGAGACGAGTGCGTCCCACTCGTCTCCGTCCACCACGTTGAGACGCCCAGCGACGATGACGCTCTCCCATTCGTGGCGCCCCGCCACGTCGAACGCCGTCAGCGTCGCACGCGTCGTCGTCTCGGCGAACGCCTCCTTCTGGCTTGTCTCCCCGCGGAGGAACACGAAGTACAGGCGTTCGCCGTCGTAACCGAACGATATCGGCACCCCGTACGCATCCCCCTCGTCCGCGAGCGAGAGGACGCCGATACCGTGTCTCTGCAGGAACGCGTCCACCTCCTCCTCGTCCATCGGGTCACCTTGGAGCGGTTCGAACTCGTCTGTGTCTCTCACTACCATGTACTACGGTATGACTCGACAGGGCAAATATTGTCGCTTTATCTGGCCTCCCAGTCGCCGATTCAAACGCCGGCCGCCCGCCGCCGACGCGCTCTTTTTACGCGACGGCGGCGAACCCCGAATACGTAGTTTCGATGACGGCCACGACGCTCCACCGCCCGACGCACCGCGACGCCCTCGCCCTCTTAGAGGAAGCCTTCGGCGACGGGCGCATGGTGACCATGTTCGGGCGTTGCACGGTCGAGTACGACGGCCGCGCGACGTCGAGTCTCGGGCCGGGCGACCGACTCGTCGTCTGCAAGCCCGACGGGACCATCCTCGTCCACACCGACGAGAAGCGCAAGCCGGTGAACTGGCAGCCGCCGGGCTGTACCCACCGCGCGAGCGTCCGCGACGGCCGCCTGCGGGTCAGGAGCGAGCGCTCGACGCCGACCGAACGACTCGACGTGCGGTTCGAGCGACTCGAACAGGTGTCGGCCTACGAGGTGACCGACCGCAGCGACCTGCGTCTCACCGGGAGCGAAGAGGACCTCAGAGAGCGGATTCTGGACGACCCCGCGCTGGTCGAGGAGGGATTCGTGCCGCGGGCGACCGAACGGGAGACGGCGGCGGGGCCGGTGGACATCTTCGGTGAGGACGCCGAGGGACGCCCACTCGTAGTGGAGTTGAAGCGGCGCCGGGTCGGCCCCTCGGCGGCCGGCCAACTGCGTCGGTACGTCGAGGCCGTCGACGCCGAATTCCCCGGCGAGGGCGTGCGCGGGATACTCGTCGCGCCGTCGGTGACCGACCGGACGAAGGAACTGTTGGACGAGAAGGGCCTATCGTTCGTCGCCGCCGAACCCGTGGCGGCGGAGGACGGGGACAGGAGCGAAGGCGACGGGGAGTGAGGGGACGACGGAGACGGCGGCGCGGACGGCACGCGAGCGCTACCGTTCGGCGTCCGCGAGGCGGACGAAGTTGGCGAACGTCCGGTCGACGGTCACGCCGCCGAAGTCGCGGTGCGCCGGGTCTTCGGGCCACCCGAGGTCCGCCTCGATACGCGGGAGCAGGCGCTCGGTGAACTCGGGGTGGTACTGAACGGTCCACAGGGGCGCGTCCCGGTGGCGACTGGCGAGGTTCGAGTAGTAGTCCGCCGAGGCGACGGCTTCCATCCCCTCACCGAGTTCGGTCACGTAGTCGCCGTGGACGAGGGGGACGCGCGTCCCGACGCCGTCGAACAGGGGGTCGTCGGCGAAGCGGACCGGGTCGAGACCGGTGTGCAGGCCCCGATGTTCCACGTCGCCGCCGAGGGCGTCGTTGACGAGTTGGTGGCCGAAGCAGACGCCGAGCGTCGGTCGCTGTTCGGCGACGAGTTCGCACACGAGGTCCCGCAGGTCGTCCATCCACGGGTACGTCTCCGTCTCGTAGACGCCCGCGGTGCTCCCCGAGAGGACGACGGCGTCCGCCTCGTCGAGCAGGTCAGGTCGGCCGCCCCGGTCGGCGTAGGGGTAGACGCGGACCCGCGCGCCGGCGGCTTCGAGCAGGCGGCGAATCTCGGGGACGAAGTAGCGGGTCGGCGGATCCACCTCGTTCTCCAAAACGAGTATCATACCTACGTGTCGACGCCGGGCGAAGAGAATCCTCTGGTCGTCGGGGCGCGCCGAAATAAGGTGCCGGGACGGTAAGGTCGGTCAGTTCATAGAAGTCGTCGAACGCGCGGCCCGACAGAGTCCCTTAGGACGAATCCCGGAAATATATTGGTAGAACAACAGAATATCGAAAGTAACCGTCGAGCGACTCTTCCGAACGGCGACAGACGCGTCCGCTCTCCGTTCGGGCGTCAGGGAACGACCGAGACGCCCCAGACGAGCGGCATCCAGACGGTGACGGCGAGGACGAGGAGGACGACGCCGACGGGTTCACCACGAGGCCGACGCGGGCCGTCTGCGGGACCGTGACGTAGTCGATGCGGAAGACGACGGCGTTCGCGGGTGCGGGAGTGATAGTTCCGGTGCCGGAGGACAACGAGTGCGAACGGAACACACGGCCGTTGAGGCGGTCGATGTTCGAAGCGCTTTTAGGCCGCATGACCGTTCATCTGCACAAGTAACCATGTCAGACAAGCCCGCCTCGATGTACCGCAACATCGACAAGCCGTCGTACACCCGACGCGAGTACATCACCGGCATCCCCGGTTCGCAGATCGCACAGCACAACATGGGCAACCTGCAGACGGGTCCCCAGGACTACCCCGTCCAGATCAGCCTCCGCCTCGGCGAGGACTGTCAGGTCCGGCACGGATCGCTGGAGTCGGCACGTCTGTCGGCCAACCGCGTGATGCTCAAGCAGGTCGGAGAGGAGAACTACAAGATGGTGCTCCGCAAGTTCCCCCACCAGGTCCTGCGCGAGAACAAGCAGGCGACCGGGGCGGGCGCGGACCGCGTCTCCGACGGGATGCGGCAGTCCTTCGGGAAAGTCGTCGGCACCGCCGCGCGCGTCCACAAGAACGAGCGAGTGTTCACCATCTACTGCAGCGTCGAGGACGCACCTATCGCCAAGGACGCACTCCGCCGCGCCTACAACAAGATGTCGCCGCCCTGCCGCATCGACGTGGAGAAGGGCGAAGAACTGCTCGTCTCCTGAACGGCGACTCGGCTTCGACAGCTAGTCCTTTCTGACCGTTGCGTCGCGAGATTCGCGGGTCCCAGTTCGTTCGGACCCGGTCACTTTTACTCTCGTCGCGCCGACTCCGTAGCAGATGCTCCGACTGGCGGTGACGACCGACAGCGAGACGTTCGAGCGGATGCGGGACCCGCTGGGAGCGCGCGGCATCGCCGTCGAACACCTCCCGGCGAAGGAGCGGTCGATTCGGCTGACCGAGGCGGGCGAGTCCTTCGACGTCGGCTTCGTCTACCCGACGCGGTTGATGGAGGGCGGCGCGCTGAACGCCCGGTCGCCGATGCCGTGGGTGAACGGGCGCGGGGCGGTGCTCACCTCGCGGAACAAGGGCGGCGTCGTCGCCGCCCTCTCGCGGGCCGGACTCCCCGTCCCGGAGACGCGGATGCTGTCGAATCCGGTCGACGAGTCCGTCGTCCTCGACGCCGTCGAGGGGATGGCGTTTCCGCTCGTCGTCAAGCCCAACTCCGCGACGCGGGGCGTCGGCGTGGCCAAGGTGGCCGACGCGGACTCGCTGCTCGGCGTCGTCGACTACCTCAATCTCGTCCACGACTTCCGGTCGACGGGCGACAAATCCTATCTGGTTCAGGAGTTCGTCGCCGACGCGCGCGACTACCGCGTGATGGTGGTCGACGGCGAGGTGGTCGGCGGCGTGGAGCGTCGACTCCCCGAGTCGCTGGGCGAGGGGCGGTGGAAGCACAACGTCCACCGGGGCGCGGAGGCGACGGCGGTGGCGGTGCCCGACGAGCACCGCGAACTGGCCGCGTCGGTCGCCGAGACGCTCGGAATCGACTACCTCGGCGTCGACCTCCTCGCCGCGCCCGACCGGACCCTCGTCTCGGAGACGAACGCCCGGCCGACGATAGACCACGAGAAGTACGCCACGGACTTCTGGGACCGACTGGCGGCGCTGATACGGCGGACGGCGGAACGGACCGAAGAGTAAGGGAGTCGAAGTCGTCTCCGCGAAAAGCCGAGTCGGGTCGTCGCCGCGCGGGACGGCGCGTTACTCGACGTCGATGGGCGCGGAGTCCTCGGCCTTCTGGAACGTGACTTGGAGGACGCCGTTCTTGAACGACGCCGACGCGGAGTGCTCGTCCACGCGAACGGGGAGCCGAATCCGTTCGTCGTACTCGCGCCGGTCGCTCGCTGCGCTCACTGTGAGCGTCTCGCCGTCGCACTTCAGGTCGATGGCGTCTTTCTCCACACCCGGTAAATCCGCGACGAGTCGAACCGCCTCGCCCTCATCGTAGACGTCGATGTGGGTCTCCGAGGCGAATCCGGTGGCGTCGCCACCGGTCATCTCGCTCATCATCCGTTCGATTTCGTCGAAGATGTTGTCGAACGGATCGTCGCGCTCATCTCTCATGCAGGAGTTCGTTAGTGTGTTCTCATCAAAAGCCTTCTCCCCCCGGCGACGGTTCGGACCGCGACGACGCGCGACCCGTCTCGGTACCGTTGGGGTCGAATCGGTGCACGAAAATGAGCGTCACTGTTCGTCTCTGTCCGAGTCGATGCGCGCTCCTGCGCGCTGACCTCAATCATCGTTCAGGGTAGAACGACAGTGACGCTGACTTACGACACTGATTTCGGGGGTTTCCGTCGCTGTCGGGAGACACAGGGATTCAAGTATCTCGCCCGCCGATACTCGGATATGAGTGAAAAATCGTACTTCGGCTCGACTGAGGACGCGGACGACGTGGTCCGCGTCGGACTGAACGGGTTCGGCCGCATCGGGCGGAACGTGTTCCGCGCGGTGATAGACAACCCGAGCGTCGAACTCGTCGGCGTCAACGACGTGATGGACTTCGAGGACATGGAGTACCTCGCCAAATACGACACCGTGATGGGTCGACTCGACGACGTGTCGCTCGACGGCGAGGAACTCACCGCCGGCGACAGCTCCGTCCCCCTCTACAACGTTCAGAGCCCCGCGGAACTGCCGTGGGACGAACTCGACGTGGACGTGGCGCTGGAGTGTACGGGCATCTTCCGCACGAAGGAGGACGCCTCCGCGCACCTCGATGCGGGCGCCGACAAGGTGCTTATCTCCGCGCCGCCGAAGGGCGACGACCCCATCAAACAGATCGTCTACGGCGTCAACCACGACGAGTACGACGGCGAGGACGTCGTCTCGAACGCCTCCTGTACGACGAACTCCGTCACGCCGGTCGCGAAGGTGCTCGACGAGGAGTTCGGCATCGACTCCGGCCTCCTGACGACGGTTCACGCCTACACCGGGTCGCAGAACCTCATCGACGGCCCCAAATCGAAGAAGCGCCGCGGCCGCGCCGCCGCCGAGAACATCGTTCCCACGTCGACGGGCGCCGCGCAGGCCGCCACCCAGATTCTGCCGGAACTGGAGGGCAAACTCGACGGGATGGCGATGCGCGTCCCCGTACCGAACGGCTCCATCACCGAACTCGTCGTCTCGCTCGACGAGGCGCCCTCCGTCGAGGAGATAAACGACGCCTTCCGCGACGCCGCCGACTCCGGCCCCCTCGCGGGCGTCCTCGGCTACACCGACGACGAAGTCGTCTCCTCGGACATCGTCGGCCTGCCCTTCTCCTCGACGGTCGACCTCCAGTCGACCAACGCGGTCAACGACGGCGGCCTGTACAAGATCCTCACGTGGTACGACAACGAGTACGGCTTCTCGAACCGGATGCTCGACGTGGCGCAGTACATCACCCACGACTGAGTTCGCCGTCCGGGACCGACCACCACGATCGGCCGTCCACGTCACTCGCGTCCGGAAACGCCCGCGACCGGGCGACGGCCGACATATAAGTAACCCCTCCCCATCTTTCGACTCGATACAACCCACACTCATGTCCACGTTCAAGACTCTCGACGACCTCGACTCCGACCAGCGCGTCCTCGTCCGCCTCGACCTGAACTCGCCCGTCGAAGGCGGCGAGGTGCAGGACAACCGGCGCTTCGAGCGCCACGCCGAGACCGTCCGCGAACTCGCGGAGGCGGGGCACCGCGTCGTCCTGATGGCCCACCAGGGCCGCCCCGGCGACGACGACTTCGTCTCGCTCGAACAGCACGCAGACATCCTCGCGGAACACGTCGACCGCGACGTGCAGTTCGTCGCCGACACGTACGGCGACGACGCGATAGAAGCCATCGAATCGCTCGAGTCCGGGGAGATACTCCTCCTCGAAAACACCCGGATGTGCGACGACGAACTGCCGGAGGAGGAACCGGAGGAGAAGGCCGAGACCGAGTTCGTCCAAGCGCTGGCGCCCCTGTTCGACGCTTACGTCAACGACGCCTACTCGGCGGCGCACCGCTCGCACGCCTCGCTCGTCGGCTTCCCCCTCGAACTGCCCGCCTACGCCGGGCGCGTGATGCAGACGGAGTACGAGGCCAACTCCGCCATGGCCACCCGGGAGTTCGACGGGCAGGTGACGATGGTCGTCGGCGGGACGAAGGCGACGGACGTCATCGACGTGATGAACAACCTCGGCGAGAAGGTCGACCGGTTCCTCCTCGGCGGCATCGCGGGCGAACTGTTCCTCCGCGCCGCCGGCCACGACGTCGGCTTCGACGTCGACGACATGGACCTCTTCGACGACCAGTGGGAGGAGAACCACGAGACCATCGAATCGCTCATCGAGGAGCGCGGCGACCAGATATCGCTCGCGGACGACCTCGCGTACGAGGGGCCCGAGGGCGGGCGCGCGGAGGTCAACCTCGAGGACCTCGAGGAGAAGGACCGCCCGTACCTCGACGTCGGCGCCGACACCATCGAGGCGTACGAACCCGTCATCCACGACTCCGAGGCCGTCTTCGTGAAGGGAGCGCTCGGTCTGTTCGAGGACGAACGGTTCTCGAACGGCACGGTGGGCGTCCTGCGCGCCATCAGCGAGACGGAGTGTTTCTCCGTCGTCGGCGGCGGCGACACCTCCCGCGCCATCGAGATGTACGGACTCGACGAGGACGACTTCGGTCACGTCTCCATCGCCGGCGGCGCGTACATCCGCGCGCTGACGGGCGCGTCGCTGGTCGGCGTGGAGATGCTCGAACGGAACTGAGCGGCGGACGACGGACGAGAGCGAACGGACGGCGACGGACGACGACGCGACCCGACGCCGCGCCAACTTTCTTGCGCGAGTCCCTCGAACCCGGAGCCATGAGAGTGGGAATCTGTTCGGACACGCACGACAATCTCGACTTAGCGCGCGGCGCCGTCGAGACGTTCGAGGACGCCGGCGTCGACGCGGTACTGCACTGCGGCGACGTCGTCTCGCCGTTCACCGCGAACGTTTTCGATTCCGATTTCGAGTTCCACGCCGTCCGCGGCAACAACGACGGGGAGTGGAACCTCGGGTCGGTGATAGCGTCGTTCGGCACCTACCACGGCGAGTGCGCGACGTTCGAGTTCGACGCCGCGTCGGTCGCCCTCTATCACGGGACGAACGAGACGCTGGTCGACGGCCTCGTCGACTCGGGAACGTACGACTACGTCTTCCGCGGACACACGCATCAACGAACGTACGAGGAGCGAGGCGACACCGTCCACGTCAACCCCGGCGGTCTGCCGATTCCGGGCGCGGACGACACCTACCACGTCGCCCTGTTCGACACCGAGGAGGACGACGTGGCGTTCTACGAGGTGTGAACGGAGTACGAGCGGTGGCGAGGGGCGAAGGGTGCGGACGAGGGACGGACGGACGCTCAGTCGTCCGCGAGTTCCGTCCCGGGGACGCGGTCGGAGCGGTCCCCTTCGTTGAACCCCGAGGGGTCGCCCGTGATGCCGACGCCGAGGTACTCGTCGGTCGTCGCGACGCTATCGGCCTTGCTGGCCGACTCCGTCATCGCGCGGATGGCGTCGACGTTCTCGGGAATCACGTCGGACTCCTGGTGGATGGCCTGGAACAGATACATATCGCGGCCCTCGACGGCGATGGACTCCCCCCAGACGCAGTTCTCCCAGAGGTCGCCGCGCGGGCGTCCGGCGTCGTGCGCGAAGTCCTTGAGTTTGCCCGCGCCGTCGATACCCATCCCCTCGGAGATGACGAAGACGCGCGATTCCTCTTCGAGGAGTTGCCGGACGTGCGCCGCCGTCACGTCGTCCTCTAAGGTGACGTTGAGGCTGTGGACGTGCATCAGCGTCGCCGGCACCTTCAGACCCAGCGTGTCTATCTTCAACTCGGGGAAGATGGTCCGTACGTCGGGGCCGTGGTGGCTCGGGATGTGGATTGGGTCCGGGAGGATGTCGTTGATGGGGCCGCGGGAGTTCTGCCCCGGGTCGCCGCCCCGGCGGACGAGCGTCGCGCGGACCTTCTCGACGCCGTACTCCTCCTCGAGGGGGGCGATAATCCGCGAGAGTCCCGTCGTGTTACAGGAGACCGCGCGGACGTAGTCAGCGCCGAGGGCGTCGTCGTAGTTCGCGCGGGCGACGAAGCTCACGTCGCCGATGTCGGCGTCCTCGCCGCCTTGGAAGATGGCGGGCGTGTCGTGCGACTCGTAGAGGGCCTTGTTCTTCTCTCCGATTCCCGACGGCGTGCAGTCGACGACGACGTCGGCGTCGGCGACCATCTCGTCGACGGCGCCCTCGACGTCGATACCCGCCTCGGAGAACAGCGGCATTCGCTCGGGAATCGCGGCGTACATCGAGTATCCTCGCTGAACGGCGGTGTGGGCCTCGAAGTTCGGTTGGGTCTTCGCCACACCGATGAGTTCCATGTCCGGTTGTGCGTCGACGGCGTCGGCCACTCGCTTACCGATCGTGCCGTAGCCGTTGACACCCACTCGTATCATCGGTGAGGTGTCGACGGCCGAGGACAATAGTTATTTCGGGGATTTTTTGTCGGAAATTAACTCTGCGGCGAGTAACGCGGAGGATTCGTACGAGCGCGAGTTACTACTCACGGGTTCGTCAACGCGGCAGATTCCGCGAGACGGGGGTCGGATGGGAACGACTAACCGGCCGGCCGACCCAGTTCGCGACATGACGGACGACGAGTTGCGCGACGCCGCGGAGACGGCCGTCGGCCAGTGCATGGCCATCGAACCGGACGACTCCTGCGTCGTCGTCACCGACGACGAGCGCATCGACATCGGCGAGGCGCTCTACGACGCCGCCTCGGACGCGACGGGCGACGCGACGCTCCTGCGCTACCCGCCGGGGGACCAACACGGCGAGGAACCGCCCGCCGCCGTCGCCGCCGCGATGGCCGCGGCGGACGTGTTCCTCGCGCCGACGACGAAGAGCCTGAGTCACACCCGCGCCCGGAGCAACGCCTGCGAGGGCGGCGCGCGCGGCGCGACGCTCCCCGGCATCACCGAGGATGTGTTCCTCGCCGGGTTAGACGCCGACTACGACGCCATCTCCCAGCACTGCTTGGACGTGCTCGAACAGGTGACGGAGGCCAGCGTCATCCGCGTGGAAACGCCGTCGGGCACCGACATCACCTTCGAACCCGGCGCGCGGGAGTGGCGCGCGGACACCGGCATCGTCCACGAGGCGGGCGGGTTCTCCAACCTCCCCGCGGGCGAGGTGTTCGTCTCCCCGGAGACCGCCGACGGCACGTACGTCGTCGACGGGACGATGATGCCCCACGGCCTCCTGGAGGGCGGACAGCAACTTCGCTTCGACGTGGAGGACGGCTACGTCACCGACATCTCCGACGAGAGCGTGCGCGAACAGGTCGAGGCGGGCGCGGAGCAGGTGGGACGGGACGCCTACAACCTCGCCGAACTCGGCATCGGCACGAACGTCGGCGTCGACCACCTCGTCGGGTCCGTCCTCCTAGACGAGAAGGCGGCCGGCACGGTGCACGTCGCCATCGGCGACGACGCGGGCATCGGCGGCGACACGGAGGCACCGCTTCATCTAGATGGCATCATCAAGGACCCGACGGTGTACGCGGACGGAGAGGAAGTGAAACTTCCTCGGTAAGGAACGGCGAAGCCGTGAGCAGGGGAGGTCGTGGACCTCCCGGCTGTCGAGCGGTGAAACCGCGAGACGAGGGGGAAGTCGAACTGCCGAGTTCGGAGTATCCGAAGATCCGAACTACCGATTCCGTATCTCGTTCAGTGCCGTCGGTAGCACCACGCCGATCCCGAGCAGGATACCGAAGAGAACCAACGAACTATCGGTGAATTGCCCCGCGAGGAGCCACAGGGCGAGTGCGACGACGACGAACGCGGCGGTGATTTTCGTGTCGCGAGAGACCATACGCGGCCCTTCGACGCTTAGAAATATCAATCCGCTGTCTCGTGAACGCGTGACAGACAGACCATCCCACGGCGACCCGCGGAAGGGCGGATTTTTACGGCGTGACGGGATAACAGGCCGTATGAGCAACACGCAGGACCGTATCGCGGTCGCCTGTCCCTCCTGTTCGCCCGCGGAGGAGACGGTGCACGAGGTGCTGAAACCGGGCGGCCACACCACGGTTCGCTGCACGGAGTGCAGCCACGTCCACAAGGTGCGGGTCGAAGAGGAGACGGAAGTCGAACGAAAGGTCGTCATCTCGCAGGACGACGAGTCGTTCACCACGATGGTCGACGTGCCGCCGACCGAAACCATCGCCGCCGGCGAAGAGTTCATCGTCGACACGCCCGAGGCTATCATGCTCGTCCGCATCACGGGCATCGAAGTCGGCCCGGAGCAACGCGTCGACGAGGCCACCGTCGAGGACGCCAAGACCATCTGGACCCGCGCCGTCGATAACGTCTCCGTGCGCGTCACCGTCAACCCGAAAGAGGGGACGGGCTATCGCGAGAACACCCGGAGTTTCAAGGTGAACGTCCCCGGCGACTACGAGTTCACCGTCGGCGACACGGAGTCGTTCGGCGACGAGGAGTTCCTCGTGAAGGCCCTCCACGTCCGCGAGGACGCGCCGGAGTACCGCCACGGGAAACTCGACCACGACGGGGACATGGTGTACGCGAAGGACATCAATCGCCTGTACGGCACCGACAAGACCACCTCGGCGTGGTCGGCGTGGTGACCGGCCGGGGCCGATAGCGGCGGCCGACGCCGACGCTCGGGAGGCGGACGAACGACGCGCGGGAACGCCGGCGAGAGCGGGAGTTCTTCGGGCCCAACCTGAGCGACGCGGTTACCGCGCGCCGCCGAGTCCGCGGTCCTCGGCCCGGTCGGGGTCGACCGTCAGGTCTCGTTCGGCGTCGAGTCCGTCTTCGAGGAACGGGTCGAGGGCCGTGAGGAGCGGTCTCGGTTCGACCGTCCGCGTCGCGTGGTCGTAGACGACCAGACCGTGGTCCTCGAGCACCGGTAGGTGCGAGTGGTGAAGCGCAACGCGCACTCGTTCTTGCACCTCGCCGACGGCCGTCGACTCGCTGTCGCCGTATTTGACGGCCGCGATGAACGCCGCGAGCGTCGAGAGCGGGGTCGGTTCCTCCGTCTTCTTAGCGAGGAGGAACCGAATGACTGCACGGCGACCCTCGTCTTGGAGGACGTGGAACGCGTCGTCGCGCGAGATGCGCGGGCGTCGGTCCGAGCGGTCGCCGTCGGTTCGGACCGTGGAGGTGTGAGTGTCGTACGCCGAGTCGTGTGCTGGAGTTTCTCGGGTACCCATCGTGAGAGCAGCGAACCGCTCCGGTTGTATAAACTATCGCGTACGTTTCGGCTAACAAGGGTCCGAAACAGAACGGATCGACCTCGACGCTGTCTGCCGGTTTCTCGCGTGAAACGGTTTGAAACAGTCAGTACAGAAGGATATTATGCATCCGTTTCGGTGGGTGATGGAGTCGTGAGCGAGTCGGAACGGAGCCGCTTTTACCCGGCCCGCCGTCCGGGGCGGTATGCCGACGCGAGACCGGTCGTCGCTCGACAGGGAGGAACTGTTCGTCCTGTGGGCCGCCCGTCGGAGCGGCCTCCTGGAGGCGATTCTCGACACCGCGGGGACGCCCGAGGCGGCCGCCGCCGAGTCGGGCGTGACCGAACACGCCGCCCGCGTCGTCGTCGAATCACTCGCGGACCTCGGATACCTCCGCCGCGTCGGCGACGAGTACGAGATAACGAACCGCGCGCTCGGCTTCCTCGCCAAGCGCGACGTGCGGTCCATCGGCCGCCTTCCGCACGCGTTGGACCTGTTCGACCGCTGGGCCGCCCTCCCGGAGACGATGCGGACGGGCGAGGCGCCCGACCCGCCCGAGGAGTGGACGCGGAACCGACTGGGCGCGCACGCCGCGACGGACGAGGCGCGGGTTCGGGCGCGCGTCACCGCCGCCGTGCGCGAGGCGCCCGGGGCCGAACGCGTCCTCGACGTCTGCGGGGCCTCGGGCGCGTACGCGACCGAGTTCGCCGCCCGCGGCTTCGAGACGACGCTCGTCGACGAACCGGCCGCCGTCGACGCCGTGGCCCCGATGCTCGCACACCGGGAGGTACAGACCGTCGCGGCCGACGTCCCGGACGCGGCCGACTTCCGAGCGGGTTCGCGGTTCGACCTCGCGTTCGCGGCGGACGCGACGAGTCGGTTCGGCGCCGAGGAGAACCGGACGCTCCTGTCCGCCGCGTTCGACGCCCTCGAACCGGGCGGGACGCTCGTCCTCGTCGACGCCCTGCGCGACGGGTCGCGGGCGGCGGTCCGGGCGCGGGTCCGCGCGCTTGGCGTCGGCCGCGGCGACGCCTACCCCGAGAAGGCGTACCGCTCGTGGCTCGAATCAGCCGGGTTCGTCGACGTGACGGTGCGCGCGGTGCCCGGCGACGACCGCTCGGCCGTCGTCGCGCGTCGTCCCGAGCGTGCAGTTGATTAGTACGGGATTCCGAAGGGGCGTATGGACCCCGCGGTACTGCGAGAAGACATGGTCGACGGCCTCGAACACGGCATGGACGTGGCCGAGTCCGTCGCCCTCGCCATGCGAACCGTCCCGCGACACGAGTTCGTCGAGAACGCCCCGTACCAGAACCGCAACGGCGACTTCGAGGGCTCGACGGTCCTCTCGCCGGCGAACGTCGCCCGACTCCTCTCTGCGCTCTCGGCGGAACCCGAGGAGGACGTGCTCGTCGTCGGCGCGGGGGTCGGCTACACCGCCGCGCTGTTGGCCGAAATCGTCGGCGAGACGCACGTCCACGCCGTCGACATCGACCGCACCCTCGTCTACGAGGCGCGGTCGAACCTCCAGTCCGCGGACGCGTCGGCCGTCCTCGTCGACTGCCGCGACGGCGCGGAGGGACTCCCCGAGTACGCGCCGTTCGACCGCATCCTCGTCGAGGCGGCGTCCCTCGGCCCGCCGGAGCGCCTCGTCTCGCAACTGGCGTCCGACGGTCGGCTCGTCCTCCCGATGGGCGGCCCCAAACAGACGCTCGTGAGCGTCGACGACGCGGGCGAGGTGGTCGAAAAGCACGGTCCGGTCGCCCTCGAACCCCTCCTCGTCGAGGGGGAACAGCGGGGCGGCCTCGCGCGCAACCGAACGATGCGCGAGGACGCCGAGTTGGACAGCGACGAGACGGGCTACTTCGCGCCGACCGGATGGGAACAGGAGTGGATCGACTGGGACGAACGGCTGAGCGGGCGACGGCGACGGTACGAGCGGTAGCTCGATTCTTCGGTTCCGAGAAGCAGCGACGCTCGTTATGCGTTCGCGCGACGTAGGGAGAGCCGAGGAAAAATGCAGAAGAACGTCGGTGGCTACGACCGCATCGCTCGACTCGTCGTCGGACCGCTCCTCGCGGTGACGGGTATCACGCAGAAGTGCCCGCTCAACCGTGCGCTCGGAATCGACACGTACCGCGGTGAGACGGAGACGGACGTGGAGACACCCGGCCGGGACGCCGGTCGGCCGAGCTAACTCGTTTTTGGTCGGGTTCTGCGTTCGATCGTTCGGGAGCGCGTTCAGCCTTTCAACCCGCTTCCCGTCAGCGGAACCACCACGTCGTCCTCGGGCGAGAGAATCCCCCGGTCGCGGTACTCGCGGAGGGCGGCGGGCGCGACGGCGCACGTCGGTTCGGTGTAGAACCCGCAGCGGTGCAGGTCTTCTAGCTCGGATTCGGCCGCCGCCTCCGAGAGGGCGATGGCGTCGCCGTCGGTGGCGTCGACGGCGGCGAGAATCTGCCCGAGTCGCGTCGGGTCGCGTATCCGGATGCCGTCGGCCGCGTCGTTTCTGCCGTCGGTCGGTCCGTGCAACTCCTCGGCGACGGGCGCATAGCCGGCCGCCTGCGCGCCGAGCAGTTTCGGCATCTCGTCTATCCACCCCGCGTCTCTGAGCGCGCGGAACCCGCGATAGGCGCCGAGGAACAGCGTCCCGTGACCGAGTGGCGTCACGACGGCGTCGGGCGCGGACCACCCGCGCTGGTAGGCCACCTCGTAGGCGAACGTGGCCGTGCCGGCGAAGAACGCGGGGTTCCACGAGTGAGAGGCGTACCAGCCGTCGCCGCGTTCGACCGCCTCGACGCAGGCGTCGGTCACGTCCTCGCGGGTGCCCTCGACGCGGACGGGCGTCGCGCCGGCGCGTTCGATGGCGCGGAGTTTCGAGGCCTTCACCGACGCCGGGACGTAGATGTCGGCGTCGAGGCCGGCGCGGGCGGCGTAGGTGGCTATCGCGGCGCCGGCGTTGCCCGAGGAGTCCTCGACGACGTTCTCGACGCCGAGTTCCGCGGCGACGGAGAGCGTCGTCGTCGCGCCGCGGTCCTTGAACGACCCGGTGGGGAAGACGTACTCCAGTTTGAACGACGCGTCCCACTCGGGGGCGTCGACGAGGGGCGTCATCCCCTCCCCGAGGGTGACGTGTGGGCCGACGGGCAGGAAGTCCGCGAACGACCAGAGGCCGCGCCGGTCGTCGAACCCGCGAGGGTCGGGCGCGTCGCGCGAGGGGTGCGGGTCGGCGAGGAAGTCAAGGGGGGCGCCGCAGTCGCAGCACCACGCCCACTCGGTCTCGTACGTCTCGCCGCACGCCGAACACCGGAGGGAGAGGGAGGAAAGCGTCATCAGAAGCTATCGACGTCGGTGCCGACCGAGCAGACGTACTCGCCGGTGGCGACCTGCGGGAGGCGACGGGAGCGCCAGAAGACGCCGGGGCCGTCGGCGGTGACGCGGGCCTTGAGGCTGCCGAACACGTCCGTCACCTCGAACACCGCGTCGCCGGCCGACACCCGTTCGCCGAGGCTCTTCTGGAAGCGGACGAGGCCGCCGGCGGGCGAGCCGTACTGGTCGAACCCCTTCGCGCGGGTCTGTCGTTCCGTCTCGACGGACCCCTCGAGGAAGCCGTAGCCGCGGAGGACGTTCTCGACGCCGCGGACGCCCTTGCGGATGCTCTCCTCGTCCCACCCGACACAGCCGCCGAGTTCGGGGTCGATGGTCGGGACGCCCTCGTCGGGGCCGGCGCGGGCGAGTTGGCCGTCCGGGCCCTTCTGGTCCAGCACGTACCCGCATCCGAACGTCTTCGCGAGGCTGAGACAGTCGCCGTGGAGGCGGTGGTGGCGGCCGCACCGGACGCGCACCTCGTCTATCATCTGCGAGGTGGAACCCTGGTGGAGGTCGACGATGAGGTCCGCCTCCCGAGCGACGTCGAACGTCGCCGCGGCGATGCGTTCCGAGGAGGTGCCGTTACTGTCGCCCGGGTACGCCCGGTTCATCTTCGTGTCGTCTATCGGATTCCGGTGTTGAGCCACCTGGAAGGCGTGGAAGTTGACGATACCGACGACGAATATCTGACCGGAGAGTTCCGAGGGGGCGAGTCGCGGAAACAACCGCTGGATGACGCCGACGCCGTTCAGTTCGTCCCCGTCCGAGGCCGCCTGCAGGTAGAGCGTCTTCCCGTCGGAGGCGCCGTTGACGACGGCGCAGGGAAGGCCCACGGGCGTCCCGTCGCGCATCTCACCCACTTCGAGGCGGCCCGTGTCCGCCTCGCCGGGGGCCGCACTCGCACTGCCGAGCGAAATCATTACTAAGACGGTCGGATGCGCCGCCCTTTATCCGTTCGGTATCGCTTGACGTTCTCGCCGGTGGGCGGACGGAACGAGGGGGACGGAACGGAGTGTGACGCTTCTCGCGCGCGGCCGGGGGTTTCTCGCCCGACGGACTAAAAAGCGGTACCAATCCGGAAACAACAGTTATCAGGGTCCGTAGATAATAACAGAATGAGAAGCCCTGAAAAATATGGGTATATACCGATACTATGTCAGCGGAATTGCAACCGGAGACGTTCCGACGAGCGCTTCTCCGAATGAAGCAGGGCGGCTGCTCGGTCCTCGTTAGCTGCGACGACGACCTGAGCACGGAGCGAGCGAGTCGCCGGACCCTCGGATCGCTGCCCGAGTATTCCCGCATCGTCGTAACCGCCGAGGAGAACGACGAGACGCTGAGAGACCGACTGCCTCGCGGCGTCGACGCCGGCAGCGAGTCCGTCTCGGTCGTTAACTTCCGGAGCATTCTCGAGGAGGCGTCGACGCCGCAGGTCGGTGCCGACGACCTGAGCAACACCGTCTGCGACGCCGTGGACACGTTCGACGCGTCGGGGTCGCTGGGGCCCGGGGAACTCCGCCTCAGCGTCGACTCGATGGCGGAACTCACCGAGACGGTCGGCGACGACCGGACCGTCGACCTCCTCGGCGGCGTCACCGACTCCGTCGTCGGCGTCCGCGGCATGGCCTACTACCACGTCGACGCCGACGACGCGGCGTTTCGAGACTCGCTCGCGGCGTCCTGCGACGCGCAGGTGGACGTGCGCTCGGAGGACGACAAGATCTACCAGCGCTGGCATCTCCCGGAGCACGGGTCGACCCGCTGGCTTCACCTGTAGGCGCGCCGATTCTACCCGGTTTGGCAACGTTCGGTACACCGCGGCACCGTTCCGCACGACCGGGAGAGACTTGTTCTACCGCTCGAGTCTGTGCGTATGGCACGCGGTGAGACGGACGACCCGGACGCGCTCTCGACGTTCCGCCGCTTCTTCGCCCTCGACGGGGACGTGCTCGTCCTCTCGGCGGCGATGTTCGCGTTCAGCCTCGGCTTCCAGATGACTGGGCGGTACATGCCGCGGTATCTGAGCGTCCTCGGTGCGGGGAGCGTCGCCATCGGCCTATACGGGAGTTTCGGCAACCTCATCAGCGCCGTCTACCCCTACCCCGGCGGCGCCCTCTCGGACCGCATCGGGTCGCGGGCGTCGCTGACCGCGTTCGGTCTCGCCTCCACCGTCGGCTTCCTCGTCTGGGTGTTCGCCGGCGCCTTCGGGACGATGGCACTACCCGGATTCGCCTTCGGCGCGTTCGTTGTCGACCCCGTCCTCCTTCCCGTGGGTATCTTCGTCGGCCTCCTGCTGGCGCAGGCCTGGAAGTCGTTCGGCCTCGGCGCGACGTTCGCCATCGTGAAGCAGAGCGTCCCCCCGGACCGCCTCGCGACGGGGTTCGCCAGCACCGAGACGTTCCGCCGGACCGCCTTCCTCCTCGGCCCCCTGTTCGCCGCGGGCGTCCTCTCGCTGTTCGCCTTCGAGACGGGGTTCCGCGTCGTCCTCGCCGTCGCCGCCCTCTTCGCCGCGGTGGCGACGGCGGCTCAGCACGTCCTCTACGACGCCAGTGGTGACAGCGTCGGCACGTCGTTCGAGGGCGTCGCCACCGTCGTCTCGGACCTGCGCGGGATGCCCGCCCCCCTCCGTCCGTTGCTTGTCGGCGACACGCTCGTCCGCTTCGCCAACGGTATGGTGTACGTCTTCTTCGTCATCGTCGTCGTCGAGTTCCTCGGCGTCGGCCTCTCGATTCCCTCGCTCGGCGTGACGCTCTCGCCGGACGCCTTCTTCGGCGTCCTCCTCGCCGTCGAGATGGCCGTCGCCCTCCTCACGATGGTGCCGGTGGCAAAACTCGCCCGCCGCGTCGGACTGAAACCCGTCGTCGCCGTCGGCTTCGCCGTCTACGCTCTCTTTCCCGTCCTCCTCGTCAACGCCCCCGACGACGCCCTCGTCGTGACGCTGCTGTTCGCGTTCTCGGGGCTCCGGTTCGCCGGCCTGCCCGCGCACAAAGCGCTCATCGTCGGCCCCGCCGAGGAGAACGCGGGCGGGCGCGTCGTCGGCTCCTACTACCTCGTCCGCAACGCCGTCACCATCCCGTCGGCGGCCGTCGGCGGCTGGCTCTACGCGAGAAGCCCCGAGACGGCGTTCCTCGTCGCGACGGCGGTCGGACTCCTCGGGACGGGCTACTTCCTCGCGTTCGGTCGCGAGTTCGAGGCGTACACCTGAACGGCGGCGGATTCCGACGAGGCTATGCGAACGGGGCCGGAAGGGAGAACCGTGAGCGACGAGGTTCCGGAGCGGCCGCCCCAGCGCGGACTCGCCCAAGCGTTGCACGTCTCGCGGAACGCGAAAGCCGGCGCCGCCGTCGGCGTCCTCCTGGCGGCCGTCGCCTACCTGTTCCGCGTCCTCGAACTGTTCGGCCCGTTCGCCGGGACGCAGCGGTACCCGTTTCTCGGCGCCGAGGGCTGGTTCGCCGTGCTGGCGTTCGTCCTCGCGTCGTCGACGGCGCTCCTCGTGACCGCGGCGCTGACCGTCGTCTCGGCGTACAGACTCGCGAAGGAGATGTGAGCGGGGTTACGCGGCGTCGGCGTCCGACCGCGCGACGCCGTCGTCTGCCCCCCCGCCGCCCAAGGGCGCGACGGAGACGTCGCCGCTCGGTTCGATTTCGACCTCACAGCCTTCGTACTCGAAGGAGACGGCGGTGCGGCCGTCCCGCACCAGCGACGAGAGCGCCTCCAAGTCGACCTCCCGCGCCAGCGGCGGGAGGTCGAGCGGATCCCGGTCCAACGCCCGAGCGATCTCTCTGACGAGTCGGACGGCGAACTCCTCTCCGTCCTCTCTTTCGTTCGATGGGCCGGACGCGGCGGCCGTCACGGCTGTCCCCCGGATCCCCCCTCGTTCGGCGCGCCCGTCGCGCCGCCGTCGGAAAACGCCACTCCACACATTCGTGCTACAGACCACCACGGAAACACGGATGGTCCTCGGCGTTGATTTGTCCAGTAGTTTAAGTGGTGCCCGTCGTCCCGACGGCGTCCGCTGCGAGAATCGAGAGCGCGCGCCTGAGCCGTTCCGAGACGGCCTGCTTCGAGACGCCGAGTTCCGCGGCGAGGTCCGAGAGGGTCGCCGACCGCGGCACCTCGAAGTAGCCCTCGCGGAGCGCCACCGTCAGCGTCCGTCGCTGAAGGTCGGTCATCCGCCGGTCCGTCTCCTCGGCGCGCGACCCCTCGTGGAGGCGGCGGAGTTCGAGCGAGACGCAGATGTCGTCGATGCGCTGCCGGAACGTCGCGACGTCGTCGAACTCCGCGAAGCGCAGGCGGAAGATCCATCGCTCGCTGGCGGCCGCCTCGACCACCGTCGCCGTCCGGAGGAGGGGTTCGAGGACGGACTCGACCCGGGGTGACCACGAGAGCTGGTACCGCGTCCACGCGGGCGCGGCGTCGAGTTCGACCAGCGACTCGACGGCGGCGTCCGCCCGGGCCGACGCGACGAACGCCTCGACGTCGCCGGAGGCGCGGAGGAACGAGAGCGGCGTCGCGGGGGCGGAGACGAACCGCTCGAACGCGACGCGGCCGGTCCAGTCGGTCGGAACTCGACCCAACAGCAGATCGCCTCGGGGGAGCGAGAACTCTGCGACGAGACTCACGTCCGCGTATCGGAGATAGGCAAAATAACTGTTGTCGAACCGGTTATCTGAGATATCGACCGTTCCGAAGCGTTCCGGGCCGGTCGCGGCGACGCCGCCTCAGTCCTCGAACTGCTGGGGGTCGTCGAGGAGTTCGCCGAGGCGTTCGGCTCCCGCCCGGGTGCCCTTGGCGATGAGCACGTCCTCGGGACGGAGCGCGGTGGTCGGACCGGGTTGGACGACCCACTCGCTGCCGTCGGCGCGGCGGACGGCGATGACGCGCATCCCCGTCTCCGTCTTGACCATCCGGTCGCCCAGCGTCGTGTTCGCCAGCGAACTGTCCGGGCCGACGCGGAACCGGACGATTATCTCGTCGGACTCTTCGACGGCGGCGGCGACGACGGGGTGGGCGTCGATGCCGCGCAGGACGCCCTCGGAGATTTCGAGGGCCGCGTCGGAGATGACCTCCGTCGCGGAGGCGATGTGGAAGAGGCCGCGCAGTTGTACGGGGTCCTCGACGCGTTCGGCGGCGCGGAGCACCCACGCCTCGAACCTCGATTTGAGGGCGTCCACCTCCGCCTCCAGTTCTGACACCTCCTCGGCCACGTCCTCGGAGTCGAACAGCACCGACCCGTACGCGAGGTCGACGGCGAGTTCGCTCATGTCCTTCATCAGGATGATGGAGTCGACGGCGCGTTCGAGGTCCTCGATGGGCGAGTCGTGCGTCTCGGGGAGTTCGAAGGGAGCGCCGGAAACCGCCTCGAAGACGGTCTGGATACCGCTCTGGGGGCCGCGGAGGAGGAGGATGTCACCCCCCTCGATAGTCGTCTCGTGGTGGGGGTTGGTTATCCACCGGCGCTTGCCCGTCGCCGACCGGCGGCGGATGGCGATGACCCGGACGCCCATCTCGGTTTCCATGTTTATCTCGGCGAGCGAGCGACCCGCGTACGCCGAGGAGTCGTCGACGGTGGCGCGTACCAGCATCTCGGTCGCCTCCGGGAGCGCCGAGCGCATGGCGTCCGGCAGGCCGATGTCCTCGATGACGACCTTCGCGATGTCGCCCGCGGCGTTGGATATCTTCTCGGCCGCGCTGACGACGCCGAGGACGGGCGCGAGTTGCTCGGCGTCCTCGGGGGTCCGCGCCGCCATGAGGAGGCTCATCCGGCCCTGCAGTTGGAGGACGTCCATGCGCTCTTCGAGTTCGAGCACTTCCCGAGCGATGTCGTCGCTCCCGTTGAGGACCGCGGAGAACGAGAGGTCGATGAGGAGTTCGGCCGTGTCCTTCATCTCGGCCAGCACCGCCTTGACGCTGACCGGTTCGTACTCCACGTCCTCGGGATTCATGGGAGAACGTTCAGGCCGTCGTGTGAAAAGGGTTGTTAGCGACAACGTCAGTGGCGCCCGATACGCGAAGCGCCTATATCTCCGTATCGCCGTGCCGTGGCGAGTCGTGCCACGCCCGAACGGCGTGTCGCGGGCGTCGCCGAACGGGGGCGACACCGGGTGCCGACACGTATCTTGTCGAAGGTGTATTCGACGGTCGTCGAAATATGTTTGGGGTGAACGATAACGCTTTTTTGAGACGGACGGGTACCGTAATAGTATGTCAGACGAGTTAAAGCGGGGTCTTGAAGGCGTTCTCGTTGCTGAGTCGGAACTGAGCTACATCGACGGGGACGCCGGAGAGCTGGTGTATCGCGGGTACACCATCGAGGACCTCGCGCCCGACGCGTCGTACGAGGAAGTCGTCTACCTCCTCTGGCACGGGGAACTTCCGACGCGCGAGGAACTCGACGAGTTCTCCGAGAAGATGTCGAAAGAGCGCGAACTCGACGACGGCGTGTTGGAGGAGATTCGAGAACTCGCCGACGCCGACGAGGTGCCGATGGCGGCGCTCCGAACGGTCGTCTCGACGCTGTCGGCGTACGACGAGGACGCCGACCACGAGGACGTGACCGACCTCGAAGCGAACATCCGCAAGGGTCGGCGCATCACGGCGAAGATACCGACGGCGCTCGCGGCGTTCAATCGCCTCCGCAACGGTGAGAACGCCGTGAGCCCGCGTCAGGACCTCGGACACGCCGCGAACTTCCTCTACATGCTCAACGGCGAGGAACCAGACGAGGTGCTCGCGAACACGTTCGACATGGCCCTCGTCCTGCACGCCGACCACGGGCTGAACGCCTCCACGTTCTCGGCGATGGTCACGGCGTCGACGCTGTCGGACATGCACAGCGCGGTCACCTCGGCCGTCGGAACGCTCGCGGGGTCGCTGCACGGCGGCGCGAACGCGAACGTGATGAGCATGCTCAAGGAGATAGACGACAGCGACAAAGACCCCAAAAAGTGGGTGCAGGACGCCCTCGAAGGCGGCCGCCGCGTCCCCGGGTTCGGTCACCGCGTCTACAACGTGAAGGACCCGCGCGCCGTCATCCTCGGCGAGAAAAGCGAGGAACTCGGCGAGGCCGCGGGCGACATGAAGTGGTACGACTACTCCGTCGCCATCGAGGAGTACATCGGCGAGGAGAAGGGTCTCGCGCCGAACGTCGACTTCTACTCGGCCTCGACGTACTACCAGATGGGCATTCCCGTCGACATCTACACGCCCATCTTCGCGATGTCACGCGTCGGCGGGTGGGTCGCCCACGTCATCGAGCAGTACGAGGACAACCGCCTCATCCGTCCGCGCGCGCGCTACGTCGGCGACAAGGACCGGACGTTCACGTCCGCCGACGAGCGGTAGGCGCGGACGCACATCACGGTTCTCCGCTTTTCTCCGTCGTCGATTTCCCGTTCAGTCGTCCCCGTCGACGCTCCCGCGTTCGCGCAGGAGACCCGCCGCCGTCCCCGCCCAGTCGGCGTACCGGAACGCGACGACGACGAACAGACTCATCCACGCGTACGCGAGGAACACGCCGGCGTAGACGCCGAACAGACCCATCTCGAACCGCTCGACGGCGAGGTAGGAGAAGCCGACGAAGAAGCCGAACATCCCCGTCAGTCGCGCGAGGAAGGGGAGCCGCGTCGCCCCCGCGCCCTGTAACGCCCCCGACAGCGAGACGAACAGCGCCAGCAGGGGGGCCGAGACGCCGTAGACGACGGCGAACTCGGCGGCGTATTCGAGCGCCGCGTCCGACCCGCCGAAGCCGAGGGCGGCGACGACGGGGTCGGCGAAGGCGACGAGCAGGAGGCCGATGACGCCGACGGTGCAGAGCGAGAGGGCGGCCGTCGCCCACCCCTCGTACCGGGCCGTCGACGGGTCCTCCCGGCCGAGCGCTTGGCCGACGAGGACGCTCGCGGCGACGTTGTAGCCGCGGACGAGCGGTCCCGTCACCTGCTGGTAGACGCGCCGGCCGATTTGGAACCCCGCGTTCGCCACGTCGCCAGGCGACGCCTGGCGGGCCGCCGGGGTTCCCCCGGCGACGTCTCCGAGCGAGAGCAGCAGCGCGTTGAACGGGAACTCCGCGAGTTCGGCGGTGAACCCCTCCGCGATTCGGGGAAGGCTGACCCGGACGAGTTGCGCGCCGACGGTGGGGTCCGTCGGCCGCGCGAACGCGACGGGCGAGGACGGGCGGTACGTGGCGGCCAAGAGGAGGACGGCCGAGAGGACGTTGGCCGTCGAGGTGGCGAGGCCGACGCCGAAGACGCCGAGTTTCGGGAGACCGACCAGACCGAACCCGAGACCGACCGACAGCGAGACGTTGAGGACGTTGGCGACGACGTTGACGTACATCGGGGTTCGGGTGTCGCCGAGTCCCTGCAGGGCGCGCGCGGCGACGAGGACGACGAGTCGGGCGGGCGCGGTGGCGAAGATGACCGCGAGGTAGGTGCCGCCGAGGCGGACGGCGTCGTCGCTGGCGGGAAACAGACCGACCAACGCGTCGCCGAGGAAGTGGCCGGCGAGCACGAACGGCAGGCCGACGAGGAAGGCGACGAGTATCGCCTGCGTCACCGCCTCGTCGCGGTTGGCGTCGGCCCCGCTTCCCGTGTCCTGACTGGAGAGGGCGATGGCGGCGCCGCCGAGTCCGAGGCCGATGCGGAGGGGAAAGCGGGCGAACAGGTCCGCGAGGCCGATGGCGACGACGGCGGCGGGCGACAGCGCCGCGGTCACCAACACGTCGACGGTGCGCATGAGCGTCCGCGTCGTCTGCTCGGCCATGACGGGCCACGCCAGCGAGAACACCCGTCGCCAGACGCCGCGGAGTCGCCCGGTGTCCATGCGGCCACGAGTCGTGGGGCGCGCTTGACGGTACCGGAAACGGAAGGACCCTCGGCGTCGAACGGCCCGTCATGCCCCCGTTCTTCGTCTACGGGACGCTCACCGACTCCGGTCAGGTGGACCGACTCCTCGACGACTGGTCGTTCGGCCCCGACGCGCGCGTCGACGGACTCCACCGCGCCGCGGGACGCTATCCGACGCTGGCCCCCGGCGGATCCGTCTCCGGTCGCCTGCTCGAAACCGACGACGTGGCGACGCTCGACGCCTACGAGGGGGTCGATTCCGGCCTCTACGTCCGCGTCGAACTCCCGCGCGTGGACGGCGGGAGCGCCTTCGTCTACGTGGGCGACGCGACTCGTCTGAACGCGGACGCCGAGTGGCCCGGCGAAGGTGACTTGCGGACCCGCGTCGAGCGCTATCTGTCGGAAAACGATGTTGTAATCGAAGAGCGAGACTCAGGAGAAGACGGACGAACGACGACCGTCTGACGCGGCGTTGAAGGCGCCGCCGTCCGCCGTTTTCACTTCCGCCACGCCTGGAGGATATTTATATAGCATCCGAACGGAGGGACAACTGCACGTCACACGCGTGCATTCCCCCCTTACACTTCTCCGAGCGGAAGCGCTCGGGAGCGAACGCGAGTCCGACTCCGCTGCCGCGGGCGCACAAATTGACGCGTCCGAAAGCGTAATGCGAACGCTTACCCGGCGGGCCGCGGAATCGCGGCGTATGATTTCGCTTGCCGACGTCGAGGCGGCGCGCGACCGGGTCGAGGAGGTCGCAAAGCGCACGCCGCTGGACTACTCGTACACGTTCTCGGAGATGACCGGCGCGGCGGTCCACCTAAAGTTGGAGAACAACCAGCGCACGGGGTCGTTCAAGATACGCGGCGCGATGAACCGCATCGCGATGCTCTCGGAGGCGGAGAAGGAGGCGGGCGTCGTGACCGCCAGCGCCGGCAACCACGCGCAGGGCGTCGCCCTCGCGGCGACCCGGGCGGGCGTCGATTCGACGGTCGTGATGCCCGAGCACGCCCCTATCTCGAAGGTGAAGGCGACGCGCCGGTACGGCGCGCAGACGGTGCTGCACGGCGCGGACTACGACGAGGCGCAGGCGAGGGCGCACGAGATAGAGGCCGAGGAAGGCCGCACCTACGTCCACGCGTTCGACGACGACTACGTGATGGCCGGGCAGGGCACCATCGGTCTCGAAATCGTCGAAGACTGCCCCGAGGTTGACACCGTGGTCGTCCCCATCGGCGGCGGCGGTCTCATCTCCGGCATCGCCACCGCGGTGAAAGAGCAACTGCCCGACGTGCGCGTCATCGGGGTGCAGGCCGAGGGTGCCTCCAGCGCGGCCGAGTCGCTCCGGAAGGGGTCGGTCCACGAACTCGACAGCGTCAACACCATCGCCGACGGCATCGCCACGCGCCGCGTCGGCGACAGGCCGTTCGAGGTCATCCAGAAGTACGTCGACGAGGTGGTCACCGTCTCCGACGAGGAGATAGCCGTGGCGCTCACCTACCTGCTCGAACGCTCGAAGACGCTGGTCGAGGGGGCGGGCGCCGTCGCTCTCGCGGCGTTGGTCTTCGAGAAGTTCGACTACGAGGAGGGGGAGGTGGTCGTCCCGGCCCTCTGCGGCGGCAACATCGACATGAATCAACTCACCACCGTCGTCATGCGCGGCCTCGTGGAGACGGGTCGGTACCTGAAGGTGCGGACAGTGCTCCGAGACCGGCCGGGCGCCCTCCACGACCTGCTCTCGGTCATCGCCGACGCGCAGGCGAACATCTACGCCATCCGGCACGACCGGACCTCCCGGGAGATAGGGATGAACGAGACGGACGTGGAACTGGACTTGGAGACGCGCGGGCACGACCACGTCGAGGACCTGCTGTCGGCCCTCCGCGAGAGGGGGTACGCGGTCGAAGTCCTCGTCTGAGCCTCGACTGCGGCCGGTCGAAGCTCGGTCCCTCCACCGGAAAATGCAGCCCGCGATTCTCTCAGTTTTAAGTCGAGCGAGGGTGAGACGCCGCGTGTGAAGCGAACCATCAGCACGGACGACGCCCCCGCGGCGGTAGGCGCGTACAGTCAGGCGACGACGAACGGTTCCGTCCTGTTCACGGCCGGGCAGATTCCCCTCACCCCGGACGGCGAACTCCTCGACGACGAGAACATCGCCACCCAGACCGAGCAGTCGCTCGACAACGTGATGGCCATCCTCGAATCGGAGGGCGCGGACGCCTCGGACGTGCTCAAGGTGAACGTCTACCTCGACGACATCGACGACTTCGAGGAGATGAACGAGACCTATTCGGGGTACTTCGAGGAGGAACCGCCGGCGCGGAGCGCACTGGAAGTGGGGGCGCTCCCGAAGGGGGCAGACGTGGAGATAGAGGCCATCGCGGACGTGTCGGAGTAAGGTGTCTCCGCGCGCCCGGTCGGCGGCGCTGTGGGGTCTCGTGGGGACGCTCTCGTTTCTCGTCCTCGTGCAGGGGTACCGGCTCCTCGTCGGATCGCTGGGCGTCGGGTTCGGCGCGACGGCCGGCGTCGCGGTCCTCGTCGGACTGGTGGTCACCGCCGCGGCGTACGCCACCGAACACCGTCTCAACGCGAAAGGAAGGACTTAAACGCATCACCGGGCTACCTCGAATCGAGCCGGGATGGCCGAGTGGTAAGGCGCACGCCTGGAAAGCGTGTTCCCTTTGGGATCCAGGGTTCAAATCCCTGTCCCGGCGTTTCTGGCGCGAACTACCCGACGAGCACCGCGTAGCGTGTGCTCGTCGTCGTGAGCGTCGAAACGGTACCAAGGGGATTTGAATCAGGGAGCGAACGCAGTGAGCGACCGCGGTTCAAATCCCTGTCCCGGCGTTTCCCTACGAACTACTCCTCCGACTCCTCGGCCTCCCAATCGGCGTAACCGCCGGACCGGCGGTGAACGTCTCGGTCAGGTCGCCGACGGTGACGGCGTACCGGCCGTCCTCGATGGTCAACTCCTCGGCGTCGCCGTCCATATCGCCCGGGAGGACCAACAGCGTCTCCAGCGGAGCGTCGACGGTGACGCGCTCGCGCTCGCCGGAATCGAGGACGACCCGTTCGTAGCCCATCAGGCGTTCGTCGAGGTGGATGACCGAGCCGTACGACTGGGTGTTGTACGCCTCGACCACGTCGATACCGGCCCGGTCGCCGGCGTTCGTCACCGTCTCGGACACCCCGATGCTGCCGAGGTCGGCGGCGGCGGACTTCCCCGGCGAAATCCGGAGGTCGCCGTACTCGAACGCCGTGTAACTCAGCCCGTGGCCGAACGAGAACAGCGACTCCTCCTCGCCCAGATTCGCCGGCGGGAAGTGGTTGGAGGCGTTGAGCAGTTCGCCCGTGCCGCGGGGCCGCGTGAACGAGAGAGCGGGTGGCCGCCGGTTTCACCGTGCGAACATCTCCCAAAGATTGATGAGTGTGTCGCGAGTAGACGTGGTTGACAATGCCTGACACAAAGAACGGCAGGGAGCGCAAAGGTCGTAACAAGCGGAATCAGCTCCAGGAGAGTCTCTATTCCGAAGAGGTGGACGCTCTCGACACAGAAGACGAGCTTCCGTCGTTCGAGTCTGACCAACCCCGCGATTCGGAGTTCCTGGCCGACGAACTCCCCGACGGCCGCTAATCGTCCGTCGGCCTCCGACCACGCCTCTTCTTCGCGCGCCGACTCCCGAGCGACGGCGTTCGCTCGGTTGATGACCGAGCACCTGAGTTGCCTGCGACGCTCGGACGTCGGGTTCGTTCCACCGCTCGTTGGTATATAAACTACCCCGAAAGCCGCGTCCCGTCGCCGCGTTCGCACGCGCGACAGATGAACGTCTGCGGCGACGGAAACGCGACACGTAAGGAGGTTTTCGGAGGTTTCCGTGATTCATGGTGACATTCCGCACGAGCGAGCGTAGCGAAGGTTTTATATAGAATCACAAACAATCCTGCGGTGACTATGAGCCAGCGAATGCAGCAGGGTCAGCCCATGATAATCATGGGAGAGGACGCTCAGCGCGTGAAGGACCGCGACGCGCAGGAGTACAACATCAACGCCGCCCGTGCCGTCGCTGAAGCGGTACGCTCCACACTCGGCCCGAAAGGGATGGACAAGATGCTCGTCGACTCGATGGGCGATGTGACCATCACGAACGACGGGGTCACGATCCTCAAGGAGATGGACATCGACAACCCGACGGCCGAGATGATCGTCGAGGTCGCCGAGACCCAGGAGAACGAGGCGGGCGACGGGACGACGACGGCCGTCGCAATCGCCGGCGAACTCCTGAAGAACGCGCAGGACCTCCTCGAACAGGACATCCACCCGACGGCCATCATCAAGGGCTTCCACCTCGCCAGCCAGAAGGCCCGCGAGGAAGTCGACAACGTCGCCGAGACCGTCGACCCCAGCGACGAGGAACTGCTGAAGAAGGTCGCCGAGACCTCCATGACCGGGAAGAGCTCCGAACTCAACAAGGAGCTTCTCGCCGAACTTATCGTCGATGCCGTCAGCGGCGTCACCGTCGAGGCCGACGACGGCTCCCACGTCGTCGACCTCGAGAACGTCTCCATCGAGACGCAGACGGGTCGCTCCGCCGGGGAGTCCGAACTGCTCAACGGCGCCGTCATCGACAAGGACGCCGTCCACGACGACATGCCGACCGAGTTCGACGAGGCCGACGTGCTCCTCCTCAACGAACCCATCGAGGTCGAGGAGGCCGACGTCGACACGCAGGTCAGCATCGACTCGCCGGACCAGCTCCAGAAGTTCCTCGACCAGGAGGAAAAGCAGCTGAAGGACAAGGTCCAGAAGATAGTCGACTCCGGCGCTGACGTCGTGTTCTGCCAGAAGGGCATCGACGACATGGCCCAGCACTACCTCGCGAAGGAGGGCATCCTCGCGGTCCGTCGGACGAAGAAGTCCGACATGAAGTTCCTGAAGAACGTCGCGGGCGGCAGCATCGTCTCCGACCTCGACAGCCTCACCGACCGCGACCTCGGGACGGCTTCGATCCGCCGCGACGGCGAGGACGAACTGTTCTACGTCGAGGGCCTCGGCGACGAGCGTCACGGCGTCACGATGCTCCTCCGCGGTTCCACCGACCACGTGGTCGACGAACTCGAACGCGGCGTCGAGGACGCCCTCGACGTGGTGGCCACGACCGTCTCCGACGGCCGCGTCCTCGCGGGCGGCGGCGCTATCGAGGTCGAACTCGCCTCGCGCCTCCGCAACTACGCCGATTCCGTCTCCGGCCGCGAGCAGCTCGCCGTCGAGGCGTTCGCGGACGCGTTCGAACTCGTCCCCCGCGTCCTCGCGGAGAACGCCGGTCTCGACTCCATCGACACGCTCGTGGACCTGCGCTCGGCCCACGAGGACGGCGAGACCCACGCCGGGCTGAACGTCTTCACCGGCGAGGTCGAGAACACCTTCGAGGCGGGCATCGTCGAACCCGCCCACGCGAAGGAGCAGGCCATCTCCTCGGCTGCCGAGGCCGCGAACCTCGTCCTCAAAATCGACGACATCATCGCCGCGGGCGACCTGAGCACCAGCGGCGGCGACGACGAGGGCGGCGCCCCCGCCGGCGGCATGGGCGGCATGGGCGGCATGGGCGGCGCGATGTAAGCGAGGTTCGGAACGAACCTCGTTGTCGAGCGGGCATCGCCCGCGAGACGAAGTCGGTCTGAGTAGACCACATCACACACCGTTCCGAGCCTCGAATCGCCGCGAAACCGTCGGCCTGCGGACCGAACCGAATCCGATTTCTTTCGACGCCGACCCGAGAGCGGTCGCTCCGAGCGTGCGGAACAAAGAAGCCGAGCGGCGCAGTTACTCGCTCGCCTCGTCGGTCGAACAGGGCGGGAAGCCCTCGACGCGGAAGAACAACTGCTTGCTCTCGGCGGCGAGGTCCTCCCAGTGAATCTCGCCGTCGGCGACGATGTTCTCCGGGTCGAGAGCGGGGTCGCGAAGGACGGTCAATCCGGTGAACAGGGGGAGTCGAAGTTCGGGTTCGCCACCCTCGCCCCCCTCCTCGGTCGGCGTTTCGGTCGCCGTCGCCGTGGGTGCGTCGGTCGTCGTCCCCGGAGTGGCCGCCTCGGTGGCCGAAGCGGTCGTCGTCTCCGTCGGCGTGCTCGTCGTCGCGGGCGTTGGGGTTTCGGTCGACGGTTCGGTCGCCGTCGGTGTCGCAGTCTCGGTTGGCGTATCCGTCGTCGCGGGCGTCGCAGTCTCCGTCGACGTCTCCTCCGGCGGCGCCGAGCACGGGTCCGGGAGCGGTTCGTACCCCTCCGTCGTCCCGACGACGACGCGCATCACGTGGCCGAACGCCTCGTGCGGACCGCAGTAGAGGTCGTAGACGCCGGGTATCTCGAACGTGTAGAGCCAGTACGCCTCAGCGTTCAACACGGGCGAGGAGAACGGCGGGACGCCCTCGGGAACTCGTCGCATCTCGCCGCGCGCCGGGTGGTACGCCGTTATCGTGTGGTGCGGCGTCGTGTACGAGAACTTCACCGTATCGCCGGGGTCGACGTACAGGCCGCAGGGGTCGTAGAAAAACTCCGGAATCTCCCGGCCCTCGACCGGCCGGACCAGCAACTCGACCACGTGGTCGGGTTCGACGGGCGGTTTCACGTCCGGCGAGATGGACGCGAACCCGAACACCGGGTCGGCCGAGGGGGGTTGGTTCGTCCCGTCGTCGTGGTCGGGGTCCCCCTCGTAGCCTCCCTCGGCGGTCTTCTCGTCGTCGGCCGCCGCGGCCATCCCCCACGCGCCGACACTGCCGGCGGCGACGGCGCCGACGCCGGCCGCCCGCACGAGGGTCCGGCGTCGAAGGGCGAACGCGCCCCGCGAGTCGGGCATCGTCTCCGCGTCTGTCCGGTCGTCCGAGGTGGTGTCTGGATCTGACATCGAAGTATAATTACGGCACGTACAGAAAGCCGCTTCTGCGTATTACGGGAGTTTCAGGCCAGTGAGATGCTCTAATTCGCGTAAATGAAAACGATTTGAAATTACGGGGCCGGAGGTCGGTGGGTACGGACTCGGCGGACGCCATCGAGGAGAGGATTCAACTTAACTTTCAATTTCTCTCTGCGAGAGACATCTCATTCGAATCGAAGAGCGTACGTGGGAGTTCGTTCGGTTTTAGCATGAACTAAGTAACGCACTGTGCAACAGGGTGGTAAGATGCAAACGCTGCTCTTGAACAGCGACGACGTCCACGAGAACGCGAACATGGGGGACCTCGTCCCCGCCATCGAGGAGGCGTTCGCCGCCTTCGAACGCGGCGACGCGCAGATGCCGCCGAAGTCCTACGTCGACCTGCCGCAGTACAACGGCGACTTCCGGTCGATGCCGGCGTACATGGACGCGGGCGAGT
Organism: Halogeometricum pallidum JCM 14848; assembly: GCF_000337095.1. Classification (GTDB taxonomy): domain Archaea; phylum Halobacteriota; class Halobacteria; order Halobacteriales; family Haloferacaceae; genus Halogeometricum; species Halogeometricum pallidum. Next base: position 37,037 of record NZ_AOIV01000027.1, on the reverse strand, counting down.
GGGACGCCGCGGGCATCAAGTGGGTGAACGTCCACCCGGACAACGACGACAGATTCGACCTGCCCACCGTGATGGGAACGATGGTGTACTCCTCGCCGGAGACGGCCTTCCCCCTCGCCATCATGGACGGCACCGAGTTGACGATGAAGCGGACGGGCGCGGCCGCCGCCGTCGCCACCGACCACCTCGCCGTCGAGGACGCCACCTCGCTGGGCATCGTCGGCGCGGGCGTCCAGTCGTACACGCAGTTGGAGGCTATCTCCACCGTCCGCGACATCCAGGAAGTCGTCGTCTCGGACCTCGACGAGGAACGCGTCGCGCGGTTCCTCGACGCCTTCGAGGACGAGTTCGACGTGCGGGCGGGGTCAATCGAGGAGGCCGCCGCCTGCGACGTGCTCTCGACGGTGACGCCCGTCGAGAGTCCCATCGTCCCGCGCGAGGCCGTCGGCGAGCACACGCACATCAACGCGATGGGCGCCGACGCCGAGGGGAAACACGAACTCGCCGACGAGGTGCTCCTCGACGCGAAACTCGTCATCGACGACCACGAACAGACCACGCACTCGGGCGAAATCAACGTCCCGTACAACGCGGGCGTCCTCGCCGACGAGGACATCTACGGCGCAATCGGCGAGATAGTCGTCGGGGAGAAGGAGGGCCGCACCGCCGCGGACGGCATCTCCGTCTTCGACTCGACGGGGTTGGCGATTCAGGACGTCGCCGCGGCGCACGTCGTCTACGAACACGCCGACGAGAACGACAACGGCTACGAGTTCGACCTGCTCGGACTCGACGGCCGGGGTCGCGGCCCCGACGATAGCTGAACCCCGAACCGGTCGCTACGTCTCGGTCTCTTCGCTCGGTCCTCGCTGCGCCGCGAGGTAGTCGAGTACTTTCGTCACGACCCACACGATGAGGAGAAACGGGAGCAGGGGGAGAAACAGGGCGAGGAGGACCAGGAAGATGATCCAGCCCACGGAGTTCATGCCGCTGTCGGTGTGTGATTTATACCCCGGCGTCACGGTTCGGTAGACGCGTCGCACCACGCCCGGAGAGTCTTGGTCGTCTGCCATACCGACCGCTACGCTCCCCGACACAAAAATCCGTTCGTCGTCGGCCGTTCGGAACGGTCGCCAGCGCGTCCGTGTTCCCATCGCGCCGCAGTCGGGACACTCGAACGTCCGCCGGTCCTCGCAGTCGGACCCGCGCCGCGAGTCGACCCGACACATCTCGACGTCGCACTCGGTACAGCGCACGCGGTTCGTCTCTTGCGATAGAATTGCAAACTAGATAGCGAGGCGTATGTCGAAATCGAGAACCGACGGAGGTCGGTTACTCGACTTCGAGTTCGACGGCCGGTCGGAACGGAATCGCCTGCTTCGTCGCCTCGGCCTCGTCGCCTTCGAGACGGATCTCCACGTCGGCGTCGAACTCCCGCGAGAGGAACTCGGTCGCCGCCTCGTACGTCTCGTACTCCTCGAGGTCCGCCAGCGCCGCCACCTCGCCGTCGTCGCGGCTTCGGGCGAACTCCACGAGTTCGCCCACGAGGTCGTTGACCTCGTTGCCGCGTTCGCGCAGGTCGGGATTCTGCATCACCGTGCTCATCACGGCGCCCTGGTCCGCCCCCTCCTCGGCAACGGCGGCGAACACCTCGCGCTTCCAGTCGGCCGCGACGGTGACGACGATGCGGTCGGGGTCGGCCTCGGGCACGTCCTCGTCGGCGTTCGCCAGCGACTGCTGGATTCCCAAGATGTCCTCCGTCAACCGCTCTATCTGCGACTCGCTGGCCTCGGCGGCCGCGCTCTCGGCGGACGCATCCGGTTCGGGCCACGGCGCGTCCTCGGCGGGCGTACCGGTCAACCGCTCGTGAAGTTCGTTCGTCATGAACGGGACGAACGGCGCCAAGAGGCGCAGGCGCGTCTCCAGGACCTCCCGGAGCGTCCACCGCGCGGCCGGGCGGTCCGTGTCGGTGCGGCGGCGGTACCACCGCAGTTGCTCCTCGAAGTTGTAGAAGGCCGCTTGACTGGCGCTCCGCGTCTCCGAGGACTCCATCGCCTCGGTCACCTCTCGGACCGTGGCCTGCAGTTTCGACAGGAGCCAGCGGTCCTCTTGGGCGAGTTCGGGGCGTTCCTCGGGGGCGTCCGACTCGATTATCTCGTCGGCGCGGTTCCAGAAGCGCTCCAGTTGGGTGCGGACGGACTCCACCTGGTCGTCGCGCCAGTCGTAGTCCTGCCACGGTTCCGCCGAGTTGAGCAGGAAAAAGCGCACCGTGTCGGCGCCGTAGTCGTCGATAGCCGCGCCGGGGAGGACGACGTGCCCCTTCGAGGAGGACATCTTCTCGCCCTCCAACAGCCCCATCCCCATGATGACGATTCCCTGTGGCCAGTTCGGGCGGTCGAACAGTTCGGCGTGGTGGAACAGATAGAACGTCAGGTGATTCGAGATGAGGTCGTTCGCCGAGAAGCGGTAGTCGACGGGGTACCAGTAGTCCCACTCCTCGCGCAGGTCTACCGCGCGTTCGGGCGCGTCGTCGACGGCGTCGGCGCCGTAGAACAGCGTATCGAAGAACTCCCGGTCTAACTCCTCCACCGGCACGTCCTGCAGGCGGTGTGCGATGGTGTAGTAGGCCATGTAGACGGTGGAGTCCGACAGCGGTTCGATGACGAAGTCCTCGTCCCACGGCAGGCGGGTTCCCAACCCGTAGTTGCGGATGCACGGCCACTCGTTCAGCCAATCGATGGTGTGGTCGTACTCGCCGCGGGTGTTCTCGGGGACGGCGTCCATCTCCGAGACCACCTCGTGGGCCTTCGCCTTCCAGTCCTCGTCGTTGTAGCGCAGGAACCAGGTGTCCTGTTCGGCGACGACGACGTCGCCGCCGCACCGGCAGACGACGTGCTCGGAGAACTCCTGCATCGTCCCGAACGCTCCGCCGTCGCGGTGGGTGTCGCGGAATCTGGTACGGATATCCTCGACGAGTTCGCCGGCGAACTCGTCGTAGTCGTCGTTCATACGGCCCGCGTGGAACTCCTTGTTGTAGAGGTCCTTCGTCGCCTTCTCCAAGGCGGGGTCGTCGGAACTCGTGACGCCCGCCTCCTCGACGGCCGACTGTGCGGGAATCTCGTCGTAGCCCTCGACGGTCAGTATCGGAATCGGCTCGATGGCCTCGACGTCGGCCGGGTCGATACCGTACTCTTCCATCCGGGCGTCGTCGGCTTTCGCCTCCTGCAGGGCGACGTAGTCGTCGGGCGAGTGCGCCGGGACGGACATGACGACGCCCGTCGCGTTCTCGGGGTCGACGAAGTCAGCCGGCAGGACCAACACCTCGTCGCCCGTGACGGGGTTGGTGACGCGTTCGCCGACCAACTCGGCGCCGGCGGCTTCCTCGCGCACCTCGACGTCGTGCGCCTGCAGGCGCAGTTTCTCGGCGGCCGCCGCCGAGACGAACCACTCCTCGCCGTCGACGTCGGCGTAGACGTAGTCGCCGTCGGGGTTAACGTAGGCGTTCGTCACGCCGCGGACCGTCTCGGGGCGCAGCGTCGCCATCGGGACGACGGTGTCGCCGCGGCCGAAGCGGACGAGCGTGTACTCTTGGAACTCGGCCTCCTCGCCCTCCAAGAGGTCGTGGGTCGTGACCGGTTGCTCCTCGTTCGTGCAGTACTTGACGGGGTGCAGCCCCTTCTCCAGCAGGTTCCGGTCCCGCAGCGTCTCGTACTGCCACGTGATGAACTTCGAGTAGCGTTCGTCGTTCGTCGTGAACTCGCGCCGCCAGTCGACGGAGAGGCCGAGCGACTTCATCCCGCGCTTGTAGTGTTCCTCGATGAAGTAGCGGGCGAAGCCCATCGGCGTCTCCAGGTCCGTCAGCGTCTCCTCCGGAACGTCGTAGGTGTCGCGCAGGACCGACAGCTGTTTTTCTTCCCCCTTCTTCAGCCGTTCGACGGCCCCGATGATGGGCGTGCCCGTGACGTGCCACGCGATGGGGAACAGAACGTTGTCCCCCTGCTGTCGGCGGTACCGGGCGTACACGTCGGGGACGGTGTACGTCCGCGCGTGACCGATGTGCATCCCACCGCTGGGGTACGGGTAGGGCACCGTGATGAACGTCGGGTCCTCGTCGGCCTCCGAGGGGTCGGCCTCGTACCGGCCCGTCTCGGCCCACCGCTCCCGCCAGCGCTCCTCCAGTTCCTGCGGGTCGTATTCCATGTCTGTGTGGTCAGGATGCGCGCATAAATTAACTCCTATACCCGACTTTCGCGGCCGTCCGATGCGGGCGAACCAGAGTGGCGTCCGCAACTGAGTACGCATCCGACCGCACGGCGTCGTGCGGTCGAGCGAGCGGAGACCTGCGGACGCTACTACGGGCGCGTCCGTTCGCGGCGGAAGCGGAGGATGCGGTGGAAACGGAGGGCGCGGAGGAAAACGAACGGAAGACGGGAAAAGAAAGGAAACAGCGCGGACGGAAGGAGGCGGGAGAGGACGCGAAATTGAATCAGAGGCGTCCGCCGAGTGCGACGGGTAGGCGGGTCGAACGGCCGAACGAGACGAGAAGTGAAGCGCCGAGGCACGGCGGCCTCGCGGGCGTCGATACGCGTCCGGGAGGTGCGAGCCGAACCGGGTCGGTCGCTCACTCGATGTCGATGTGGCGGGACTCCTCGCGGTCTATCGTCACCTTGGGGAGGGTGACGGTGAGAACGCCGTTCTTGTAGGAGGCGGCGGCGTCCTCGGCCGTCACGTCGCCGGGGAGGCGGAAGGTGCGGCGCATCGACTCGTGGCGCCGTTCGCGGCGGAGGTACTCGCCGCCGTCGGCGTCGGAGTCGGTCTCGGTCTCCGTCTCGCGGGAGGCGGAGATGGTCAGGGCGCGTTCGGTGATAGAGAGGTCGATATCCTCCTTCTCGAACCCGGGCAGGTCGGCCACGACGACGAACTCCTCCTCGCCGTCGCGGACGTCGACTTCCATGCCCTGAGCGGAGGAACCGGTCCGGGAGGAGTCGTCGAACTGACGGCTCATCTCGTCGAACTGTCGGGACATTCGGTCGAACATCGATTCCATGTTTTCGAAGGGGTTAGAACGTCTCATCATTGGTAATTCACCGAGCGCTATAACGCCGTTCGAGGAGATAAATACCGCGGAACGTGGGACGACAGTTCGCACGGTAGAAGGCCCGATTCGAGTGAATATTCCGTTTAAGGGTGACGTTTCTGCGGTCGTCCGTCGCCCGTTCAGATGACGTCGATATCCGTCGACTCGTCATCCTCGTCCGCCGACTCCTTCGGGAGCGTGACGGTGAGGACGCCGTTGTTGTACGTGGCTGACGCCTCCTCCTCGACGACTTCCTCGGGGAGCGTCAGCGAGCGCTTGACGCTGCTGCGGGTGCGCTCGCGGCGGATGTACCGGTCGCCCGACTCCTCGCCCTCGGCGCTTCGCTCGGCGCTGATGGTCAGTTCGCGCCCGGACGCGGAGATGTCGATGTCATTCTTCTCGTAGCCGGGCAAGTCGGCGGTGACGACGACGGTGTCGTCCGTCTCGGAGACGTCCACCGAGACGTCTCGGAGCGAGGCGAGACCGGACTCCTCGAACTCGCGTCCCATCCGCTTGAAGAACTGTTCTATCTCGTCGAAGGGGTTCTGACGCGCCATGGCCGTGCGGGAGTTCGGCCCGTCCCGGCATCAAGGTTTTCGCAGATGCGGGTGCGGGACGGGTACGACGGACGGCCGGTCGCCGTCGCTCAGTACAGGACGTGTTGGGAGTCGTACGAGCCGAGGCGTTTGACCCACCCACGCGAGGCTATCTCCTCGACGGCGTCGAGCGCGTCCTGGGCGCGTTCTTCGTACAGTCCGGCCTCGAAGTCGACGTGGAACAGGTAGTCGCCGAGGCGGTTGCCGCTGGGTCGGGACTCGATGCGCGAGAGGTTGATGTTCCGCTCGGCGAACGCCTCGAGCAGTTCGAGAAGCAGACCGGGGTAGTTCGCGTTCGGGTAGACGACGACGGTGGACTTCCCGCCCGCGTCGGACCGGGCGGATTCGGGGGCGATGACGAAAAAGCGCGTCGCGTTCGAGGACTGGTCTTGGATGTCCTCGGCGATGACCGACAGTCCCTCGCCGGCGTTGTCGGGGTGCCCGATACCCGCGATGGAGGAGTCCTCGCGGGCGCGTTCGACGCCGCGGGCCGTGCTGGCGACGGCTTCCAGTTTCACCTCGGGGTAGTTCGTCTCCAGGTAGGTCCGACACTGCGCGAGGGCCTGCGAGTGGGAGGCGACGACGGAGAACTCCTCGGACTGCGCGAGGAGGGCGTGCCGGATGGGCGTCACTATCTCGCGGGTGACGGAGATGTTCGAGGAAGCGATGGCGTCCAGCGTCTCGGTGACGCTGCCTTCGATGCTGTTTTCGATGGGGACGACGCCGCGTTCGTACTCGCCGGTGTTGACGGCGTCGACGATGGCGGACACCGACTCGCGGAACGCGACGTCGTCGGCGACGGCGCGCGCCGCGCGGTGCGAGTACGTCCCGGCCGGACCCAGCGTGACTGCCTGCATGGACCGACGTTCTCCATCCCTCTGTAAAAGGCTCTCGGGTCCGCTCGTGCCGGTCGCTCCCTCGTGAGCGGTATTTCACCCGTTGGCGGGGAGTATATCACCCCCGCGCGTGTGGAGAGAGCCGTGAACCGAAGACGGTATCTCGCCGCCTGCGGCGCGAGTCTCGCCGCACTCGCCGGGTGCAACGCGCCCGTCGACGACGGAACGACGGACCCGAGCGGACAGGTCGTGAACCCGGGATTCGAGTCGGGGCTTCGGGGGTGGCTGATCGGCCGTCACCTGCCGACGGATCCGAACACGGGCCTCCCGGTGGAGTCGGCCGCGCGGGTCGTCGACGACCCCGTCGCCTCCGGCGACGCCGCCCTCCAGTTCTTCATCAACGGCCTGCAGGACGACGGCGTCATCTGGGCTCAGCAGGCCGCCCGCTTCGACGAGGTGAGCACGCTCTCGGTGTCCGTGCACTCGCCGGAGGAGTCGTTCAACACCATCACCAAACTCGCCGTCTACGCCGGCCCGCGACCCGAACGCGGGTGGTTGCGCGAGGAGGAGTTCGACACCGAACGAGCGATAGAGGACCGCGCGGGGTGGAGCCGATACGAGTACGAGGTCGACGCCGAAGACGTGGGCATCGTCGCCGTCGGAATCAGCGTCGTCTGGGAGACAGAGGTCGCGCGGACGATAGACGACGTGACGCTCTCCTGAGAGTTCGGTGAACTCCTACTGCTCCGCGCAGAATTCGACGAAGTTCCGGAGGATTCGGAGTCCGGTCTCGCCGGACTTCTCGGGGTGGAACTGCGTGCCGAACACGTTGCCCGCCTCGTTGGCGACGATGGCGGGGAACTCGACGCCGTAGTCCGTCGAGGCGACGACGGCGTCCCCGTCGTCGGGGACGGCGTAGTAGGAGTGGACGAAGTACGCGTACTGTCCGTCTACCCCCTCGACGAGGGGGTGCTCTCGCTCCACGTTCAGTTCGTTCCAGCCCATGTGCGGCACCTTCTGTCCCTGGTCGAAGCGGACGTTGCGACCGGGAATCAGGTCGAGACCCTCGACGTCACCCTCACCGGCGTGGGCGGCCTCCTCCGAGGTTGTCAGGAGCATCTGCATCCCGAGGCAGATGCCGAATATCGGCTGGCCGCGGTCGGCCGCCTCGGCGAGGGCCTCGCGGAACGGACCGGCGTTCTCCATCCCCTCGGAGAACGCGCCGACACCCGGGAGGACGATACCGTCGGCGTCGGCGAACGTCTCGGGGTCGTCGGAGACGGTCACGTCCGCGCCAGCGCGTTCGAGGCCGCGCCGGGCGCTCCGGAGGTTGCCGAGGCCGTAGTCGACCATGACCACCGAAGCCACCGTCTCGCGCGTCTCGGTCGTCGTCGTGCTCATACCGGAACTGGGAGGAGCGCGGCTAAGTGACTTTCCCTCGGGGTGGATTCGGCCGCGCTCGACGCCCATTCGACGGTAGTTTCGGAACGCAGGGGGTCACGAAATCAGAGCCTCCGCCCCGCCCGTGGACACCCGCCGTTTCTTCTCGCTCGGACGCGTACGCCGCCCGTGAGTCGTCTCGACCCGCCATCGAGTACCGTCATCGACCCCGACGCCGCCGTCGCCGCTGGCTCTCGGTGCGCTTCTCGCCGCCAATCTCGTCCCCCTCGTCGGCGTCCTCGCCCTCGGCTGGAATGTGTTCGACGTGCTCGCCGTCTACTGGGTGGAGAGCGGCGTCGTCGGCCTGTTGAACGTCCCCAAAATCCTGCTCGCGAGCGGGCCGTACGACGGGAGCGCGACGTTCACGCTGAACGGACGGCCGATGGACGTGTCCGGCCCGAAGGCCGTCGACCCGGACGCCGGACCGACCGTCCACCCGGAGAACGCCTTCCCGGCGCTGTTCTTTTGCGCGCACTACGGCATCTTCTGGGTCGTCCACGGCGTGTTCGTCCTGTTCGGCCTCCCGGCGTTCGCGGGCGCGTCCGTCGGCGGCTTGGACGTCTCCGGCATCGCCCTCGCGGGACTCACGATGCTCGTCAGCCACGGCGGATCCTTTCTCTGGAACTACCTCGGGCGGGGAGAGTTCCGGGACGCCTCCGCCGTGGAGCGGATGACCGAACCGTACCGACGGGTGTTCGTCCTCCACCTCACCGTCGTTATCGGAGCGACGCTCGTCGCCAGTCTCGGCGGCGCAGCGGTGCTCGTCGTCCTGATGGTGACGCTGAAGACGGGGTTCGACGCGGTAGCGCACCTGCGCGAACACCGCCGCGCGCAGTAGCGGAGGACCGAACGTCGCGGGGAGCGACGCGGAGAAGAGCACGGGCGGGGGCGCTTCAGAAATCGCCGAGGCTCGACTGCCCGTCGCCGCCGTCCGCGAGGCCCGAGAGGTCGGCCGCCTTCGCGACGGCGTCGAAGAACGTCTCCTTTTGGCTCCCGTCGTACAGCGTCGCCGCCGGGTGGACGCAGACCAGGGTGCGCTGAGAGCGGTCGCCGAGGCGCACGTCCACCACGTCGCCCGCCTCCTTCGTCACGGCCACCGAGCGGTCGAGCAGGTGCTCGGAGGGCACCTTCCCGAGGGTGACGACGAGGTCCGGGGCGACGAGTTCGAGTTCGCGTTCGAGGTAGCCGCGGCAGTTCCCCAGTTCCTCTTTCGTCGGGTCGCGATTCTCCGGCGGGCGGCAGCGAACGCAGTTCGTGATGCGCACGTCCGCGCGGGCCAGACCCACCTCGCGGAGGGCGTCGTCGAGGACGCTCCCCGACCGGCCGACGAACGGTTCGCCTTGCTCGTCCTCGTTGGCGCCGGGTCCCTCGCCGAGAAAGAGGAGGTTCGCGTCGTCGGGGCCGACGCCGTTGACGATTCGACTGCGGGACTCGACGAGGGCGGGACAGCGCTGGCACTCGCGGACGCAGAGGCCGTCCATCGCGTCGTCGCTCATAGCGGAGAGGCGGGCCGGTCCGACTTAGCGGCGGCGGTCCGGTCGACGCGCCTCACCGCCCCTCGCCCTCGCGCCACCGCCGGCCGGACCGGGCGAGGAGGCGCGCCACGCGGAGGGGTTCGGGGCGACCGCTCCCCTCGGGGGTGTACGCGCGGACGGCGCGCGCCGCCTCGTCGTCGTCGAGGCCGACGGCGCGGACGAACACGGTGTCGTCGCCGACGCGCACGGGCCGTCGCGGCGGCAGCGACTCGTAGACGTCGAGACGGGCGTCGAGTTCGTCGCCGGAGAACTGCTCGCGGAGCGCAGACTCCAGTCCCGAACTCGACTCGAAGGAGACCGAGAGGACGGGTCGCTCGGCGGCGTCGGCGAGGCGGCCGAGGCGGACGAGGTTGAACCAGGCGGGAGCGATACCCGCGACGAACAGCAGACGTACGTCTTCGCGACCGAGGTCCGCGAAAAGTCCGCGTATCGCGTCCGTCGCGTCCGCACCGCCGACGGTGCAGGTCCCGAACCCGGCGCCGTCGACGACGCGGTCCGCGCGGACGACTGCGCCGCACAGCACGCTCTCCGCGTCGGGTGACCCGCTCGCGTCGGCGCCCCGACCCGCGTTAGGTCGTCGGCCCGCGTACGACTCCGCGACTCCGAGCGCCCGCGTTCCCGACCTCAGTGTCGGCGTCACGACGAGTCGTCGGTGGTGATCGTCAGTCGTCCTTGATCTCTTTGAGACGGTCCAGCAGTTCGTCGTTCGACGCGCCGTTCTCGAAGTTCACCTCGCCCTTGTGGTCGCTCTCCGAGGTCGTGACGCCGTCGTTCTCGTCGAGATCTTGGTCGTAGTCCTGACTCTCTTGTTCCGATTCGTCGTAGCTCCCAAATCCCATACGCCCTTACATAACAGGTTCTCACAGAAAAGTGATACGCTAATCCGAATTTTGTTCGGTGTCTGAACGTAGGAAATATACGATTTTGCCCGATTCGTGGAGTTCGGTCGCCCGACGCTTGCCGACTCGGGGGACTTTTTCCGTCGCGGGGATGCACCGGACGGTATGGAGACATTCACGGTCACCGAAGGCGCCGAGCAGTTCACCTGTAACGCGTACCTCGTGCTCGGCGACCGGAACGTCCTCGTCGACGCCGGCGCGATGCCCGGCGTCGAGGACGTCATCGCAGAACGCACCGAGGAGTTGGACGCCGTCGTCCTCACGCATCAGCACACCGACCACGTCGCCGAACTCGACGCCGTGTTGGACCGGTTCGACGCCGACCTGTACGCCTACGCGGAGCACCCGCGTCGCGACGGCGCCCTCGAAGACGGCGACGAGGTGGCGATGGGCGAGGAGACGTTCGAGGTGGTGTACACGCCGGGGCACGCCTCCGACCATGTCTCTTTCGTGAGCGGAACGCGCCTGTTCAGCGGCGACGTGGTGGTGTACAACGACGGCGCGTTCGACGACGGTAGCTTCGGCCGCACGGACATGTCCGGCCAGTCGCGCGAGCGACTCGTCCAGAGCCTCCACGCGCTCCTCGAACGGACGCCCGAGTCGGTCGAGGAACTGTACGCGGGCCACGGCGACGTGTTCCGCGCCGAACTGGAGGGCGACTCGGTGCGCGAGGTGATACGGCGGGCGCTGACGCGCGCGGAGCGTCGCGAACCGAAGTATCCCGAGGAGTGAGAGAAGAGGCGAAACAGCCCGATTACGCCGCGCGGCGTTCCTTCGACTTCGGACGGAGGTTCTTGTAACCGCACTTGCGACAACTCGTCGCTCGCTGCGGGTTGCGCGCGTTGCAGCGCATGCAGATCTGCTTTTCGAGCGTTCGCTTCGTCGCGGATTCGTTGCTGGGCATACAGGGTGCTTCCCCAGCCGACCGTATAACGCTTGCGAGACGGGGGACGCGACGCCGTCGCTGGCGGACGAGGAAAGCCGACGAAAGTCGACGAGAGAACCGTGTCGTCGTTCAGGCGCCCGCCTTCTGCAGCGCCGACTCGATGTCTTCGCGCTGAGTGACGCCGACGAAGCGGTCCACGATGCCGTCGTCGTTCTCGACGATGAGCGTCGGGAGCGAGCGCACCTGGTACTCGTTGGCCACGTCCTGCTCGTCGTCCACGTCGACCTTCTCGAACTCGACGTCCGCGTAGTCGGCCTCTAGCTCCTCCAGGATGGGGTCCTGTGTCTTACACGGGCCGCACCAATCGGCGTAGAAATCCTTGAGTCGAACGGTCATGGTGTTCTCCGAGTGATAATCTGTCCCCGCGCATAAGGGTTTCTCAACCCCGCCCCGTTCTCTCGGAGTCGAAACGTTTAGGCCGGGGGCACTCACAGAAGGTGACATGAGCAGCGGACAGAACAGCGGCGGCTTGATGTCTAGTGCGGGTCTCGTTCGGTACTTCGACGCGGAGGACCGCAACGCCATCCGCATCGACCCCAAGACCGTCGTCGCCTTCGGCCTCCTCTTCGGCGTCCTCGTCATCGTCCTGAACTCCGTCGCCTTCTGAGGCCGCGAAGGGCCCTCCGAACGCTCGGTTTTTCACCCCGGCCCACCGACGGGTACGTATGCTACACGCAGGCGTCGTCGCCGTCCAGGGCGACGTGTCCGAACACGCCGAGGCCATCCGCCGCGCCGCAGCCGCCCACGGCGAGGAAGTCGAGGTAGTCGAGATTCGCCAGTCGGGACACGTCCCCGACTGCGACGTGCTGTTGGTCCCCGGCGGCGAGTCGACGGCCATCTCGCGTCTCCTCCGACGGGAGGGAATCGACGAGGAGATACGCGCGCACGCCGCCGCCGGAAAACCCGTGCTGGCGACGTGCGCCGGTCTCATCGTGGCGTCCGTGGACGCGAAGGACGAGCGTGTGGAGACGCTGGATCTGCTCGACGTCACCGTCGACCGCAACGCGTTCGGCCGGCAGGTGGACAGTTTCGAGGCCCCCCTCGACGTCGCCGGGATGGACGAACCGTTCCCGGCGGTGTTCATCCGCGCCCCCCTCATCGACGAGGTGGGCGAGGGCGTCGAGGTGCTGGCCGAGTGGGAGGGGACGCCCGTCGCCGTCCGGCAGGGCCCCGTCGTCGGCACCTCCTTTCACCCCGAGTTGACCACCGACAGCCGACTGCACGACCTGGCGTTCTTCGACCGCGTGGAAGCCGACGCCGCCGACTGAGTCGGACGCGCCGAAGCGCTCGGAAGCCTCCGACCGTCACCCGCGACCGGAACCGGACGTGTTTTTCCGCGTCTCCGCGCACCTGCTAACATGGACGCCGACACGCCCGCCGACGAGGTGCTCGACGAACTGTTCTCGACCATCGAATCGCGGAAGGCGGAGTTGCCCGAGGACTCCTACACGACGGCGCTTTTCACCCACGAGAAGGGCGAGAACTACGTCTTAGAGAAGATAGGCGAGGAGGCGACCGAGGCGATTCTGGCGGCCAAGGACGACGACCGAGAGGAACTGCTGGCCGAGAGCGCGGACCTCGTCTATCACCTCCTCGTCCTGCTGTCGATGAAGGGCGCCTCGCTGGAGGACTTACGAACGGAACTGCGCGATCGGTTCTGAGCGGGACGGGAGCCGCCGTGACTCCCGGCCGGAAACGTCCGTTTGCAAAGCGCAAAGAGCGTGCGCTCACGATAGCGTATCCATCCGAATGAGCGTCCCGCAATCCGCATCCGTCCTCTCTCCCCGAGCGAGGCGCGCCGACGGGGGTTCCACCGCGTGAGCCGTCTGTTCGGCGGCGACGACCCGTCCGTCGAGTTCGTCGCCGGGAGCCTCATCGCCGGCGTCTTCTTCGGCGGCGTCGGCGCCGGCGTCGCCTTCCCGACGCTCCCCACGCTCGGCCCCCTCATCGGCATCTCCCCTTTCATGGTCGGACTCATCCTCTCGACGAACCGGTTCACCAGGCTGGTGATGAACACGCCCGCCGGGCAGGTGCTGGACACGATGGGGACGCGACGACCGATGATAGCCGGCTTTCTCGTCCAGGGGCTGTCGCCGTTCGGCTACGTTCTCGGACTCGACCCCGGACCGATTCCCCTCGACAGCGCCACCGTCTTCCTGCTCGCGCGCGCCTGCTGGGGCGTCGGGTCGGCGTTCGTGTTCGTTGGCGCGTTCAGCACCATCACGCACGTCACGACGGCGGGCAACCGCGGGAAGTGGGTCGGGTACATGCGCGGCGGGCAGAGCCTCGGATTCCCCGCCGGACTCGTCGTCGGCGGCCTCGTCACCGACGCGTTCGGCTACGAGGCCGCGTTCGTCGTCGCCGGTTGTGCGGGCCTGTTCGCCGCCCTCGTCGCCATCTCCGTCCTGCCGGACGTGCACACCGACGTCGGCGCGTCGAGTTCGCTGCGCGACGTCCCGCGACTCGTGCGCTCGGACGTGCGCATCTTCACCGTCGGCGCGGTCAACTTCACCGTGCGCTTCCTGTTCGCCGGCGTCCTCCTCTCGACGGCCGTGCTGTACGCGCAGGCGAACGACATCACCATCGGCGTGCTCTCCGAAACCGGCGTCAGCGGCGTCGTGATGGCCGTCGGCGTCGTCGCCTCCAGCATCACGACGCTCCTCGTCGGCCGGTACTCCGACCGGCTGTCGAACCGCGCGGCGCTGACGCTCCCCGCGCTCGGCGTCCTCGCGGCCGGCTACGCGCTGTTGGCCCTCGTGCCGACGCTCCCCTCGACGCTCGCGGGCGTCGGCCTCATCGGAGTCGGCGTCGGCGGGTCGAACCCGCCGCTGTTGGCCTACCTCGGCGACCTGAGCCCCTCGGACGACGTGGGGAAACTCGGCGGCGTCTACAACGTCTTCGGCGACGCGGGGTCGACGCTCGGTCCCCTCGTGGCCGTCCCGTTGGTCGAGTTCGTCGGCTTCCGCGTCGAGTATCTCGGCTGCGTCGCCCTCGTCGTCGTCGTCGGGATGCTCGTCGCTCGGACGCTGTACGGCGAGGCGGCGACGGCGCCGCGCTCGGAACTGTCGTGAGAATCGGGCGCGGGAGGGGGCTCAGCGGAACTGCACGCCCAGGTCGTGCATCCCCTCGTTGTTCTGCGCGACGTTGATGAGAAGCGGCGTCACCGACTCCACCTCCGCGGCGTTGGCGACGCCGCCGGCGTCGAGGGCGCGGAGGCCGTCGATGTCCTCCGCGAGTCGCGCCACGATGTCCTTGGCGTCGTAGTCGTCGGCGACCAGGAGCGTGTCGATGTCCAACTCGGCGTCGAGGTCCGCGAGGCGACCCGCCGCGAGGTTGTGGAACGCGCCGACCACGGGGACGTTCTCGGGGGCGGCGTCGTCGACCAACTGCGTGACGCTGCCGGCCTTCGGCGGGTGATAGTGGAAACCGTCGTCCTCGCGCTTGATGCCGGCGGCGGGCGTGACGAGGATGTCGTCGTCGTCGAGTCCGTCGGCGACGGCGTCGATGGTGTCGGCGACGTGGTACGGCGGCACCGCGAGGACGACGACGCGGGCGCGGTCGGCCGCCATCTCGTTGGTAAAGCCGTTGACCTTCACCTCGCGGCCGCGACTCGCGAGTTCGGTCTCGTACTCGTCGGCTTTCTCGCGGGCTTTCTCGGGGTCACGCGACCCGATGACGACGTCGTGGTTGGTGTGGTAGGCCCAGCGCAGGGCGAGTCCCTCGCCGATTTCGCCGGTCCCACCGAGGAGTGCGATTCGCATGCTACCGCGTGCGGACGGCGGGTGGTAAAGCGTTGCGTGACCGGGAGCACCTGCCGCGGTCGCCGCCGCGTCCGCGGACGGTCACGCGCCCTCGAACTCCGACCCGTAGGTGAGAAGAAAGGCGACGAGGGGCGCGACGACGAGCGTCCCGAGCAGGACGTACTGTCTGAACCCAGCCGACGCCGGCAGGATGACCCAGAGGCCGAGACCCAGGAAGTCGACGAGTATCATCACGACGAGGAACCGCGAGAGGTGTCGGAGGGTGTCTCTCACTGGGAGACACCTCCGCTACCCCACCGACGGGGGTTCAGACGCGTCGACGCGTAGTCGGCCGCCAACCATCCTCCAGCGAATCCGGCGATCCGACCGACCAGTCCGTCGACGCCGACGGCGGCGAGGCCGAACTGGAGCGCGGACGCGACGAGGAGGAACGCCGCGAACCGGACGCTCATATCGCCCGCCTCGGCCGTCGGCGACTCGGCGAACTCGAACACGCGGAACGCGAGGGCGCCCGCGACGGCGAAGACGACGGCCGCGAGGGCGAACGCGACGAGGCCGGTGGGGTCCGGCGCGAAGAGGAGGGCGACCGTGGTGCCGACGAACGCGCCGAACAGGACGGACCAGACGACTCGTTCGATTCGGATGGCATCCATGTTCGGAACTCGGCGTGCCGGCGACCTAAGCGTGTTCCTCGGCCGACGGGCTTCGGGGGAGTCGTTCACGGAGGGCGACCGCCGGCGTTCCGGCGGCCGAGGAACGTCCGTTTCGTCACTCGATTGGCGACGACGAGTCCGCACGCGAGGACGAGGTTCCCGAGGGGTTTGCCGACACCGACAGAATCGAGCGTCGCGCGGAGGCCGAGAGCGGCGGACCAGACCAGCCGTTCGATTCGGAGGGCGTCCACGGCGCGGAGGGGGAGCGCCGCCGACCTAAACCTATCTGTCGTCCGACAGGAGTTCGGGCAGGTCGTTCACCGAGTCGAGGACGGCAGACGCACCGACCGACTCGAACTTCTCGCGGCCCGCCTCGCCCGTCAGACCGCCGGTGAGGACGCCGATTCCCCGATAGGTTCGGGAGGGGTCCGCGTCGGCCGCGTTGACGGCCGTCCGCACGTCGTCGAGGGTGTCGCCGACGAAGGCGACGGAGTCGGCGTTCAGACGCTCCGCGAGCGTCGTGAGCGCGCGGGGGTGGGGTTTCCCCTCCTCCCAGTCGTCCATCGTGAACCGGTGGTCCTCGGGGACGGCGAGGTGCGCCCGCGAGAGGGCGATGTCCGCCTCGGCGGCGGGGCGACCCGTGAGGACGCCGACGCGGTGGCGGGAGGTGAGGTAATCCAGCGTCTCTCCGGTCACTAAGACGGGTTCGTCGTGGATGTAGCCCGGCGCCTCGAACGGCGGGTCCCCGCCCTCCAGTTCCCGGAACAGGTCGGCGCCGAGGTAGAGCGCCTGGAAGACGGCGCGGAGACCCTCGGGGTCCCACGCCTCGCGAACGGCGTCGTGGTTCTGAGGTTCGAGGTGGGCTTCGGCGACGGCTTCGGCCGCCGAGAGGCCGCCGCCGCGTTCGTGGATGCGGTCGGTGAACTCGGCGATGTCGAGCGGTTCGCGGTCGTCCGCGAGGACGTACAGCGCGGCGGCGTACGTCAGTTCCCAGTCGTTGTTGAAGCCGCCGGCGTCCTTGAAGCGCTGAATCGCCGAGCGGTCGACGGTTCGGTCGTACAGGCGCGCGACGGACTCTAGGACGGCGCGCCGGTAGGAGTCGGCCACGTCGACGAGGACGCCGTCCACGTCGAGGACGACTGCGTCTGCGTGCATACCGGGAGACGGCGGCACGGCACCGTTAGCGTTGTCCTTCGGAGCGACGGCTCCGAGGGCCGCGACGCTCGTCCGGACCGTCCGACTCGCCCGTCTCCTCGACGACGTACAGCGTCTCCGCTCCGCCGGCCAGCGTCTCCGTCTCGCAGGGGACCGTCGGGGAGTCGAACCCGAGCGTCGTGAAGAGGAAGTCAGCGCCGACGGCGGCGGCCACGTCGCGGGCGGGACGGTGGAGTTCTTCGGGGAGGTTCAGCGCGTAGACGGCGTCGACGCGGTAGGCATCGCCCGGGTCGGCGCGTTCGCTCGCGGCCACCACGTCGTCCTCGACGAAGCGGAGGTTCGGCGGGACGTCGACGGCGCGCACGTCCGTGACCGTCACGTCCCGCCCGGCGCGTCGGAGGGCGAGTGCGACGGCCGGACGTCGACCCACGCCGACCTCTGTCAGCGCCTTGTAACGTCCGAGACGCGAAGCGAGAGCCGCCGTAATTTCGGATTCCACGGCGGGATATTTATGGCACCGCCCCGCTTAACAACTTTCATGCTTGTCGACATCGTGCCCATCGGGGACCTTCCCGCGCAGGTCAAGCGCGAGGCATCTGCGGCCCTCCGCGGCGTCTACGACTGCGACGTCACGGTTCACAACGAGCAGTCGATCCCCGAAGGTGCGTTCGACCGCGGGCGCAACCAGTACCGTGCCGAGCAGTTCATCGAGCTCGCGAGTCGAGTCGGCAGCGGCGAGAAGAACATCGGCATCACCGCCCAAGACCTCTACTACCGGCGGCGGAACTACGTCTTCGGCCTCGCCTACCTCAACGGCAACGGCTCCGTCATCTCGACGTACCGCCTCCAGACCTCTTCTGACGGCGGAATTACGACCAAACCCCAATCGGAGGTGTTCGCCGACCGCGTCCGCAAGGAGGTCGTCCACGAAATCGGTCACACGCTCGGATTAGAGCACTGCGATAACTCCAAATGCGTCATGTCCTTCTCACCCACGGTCCGCGAGGTGGACGTCAAAGAGGAGAACCTCTGCGGCACCTGCAGTCGGTTGGTCCACTGAGGACTCCCGACCCACAGACGCGACGTCGCCGGGTCGAATCCCTCCGGGCCCGTCCGAACGTCACAGCTACAGCTAACCGCGTCCGCGGCGTAGTAAGGGCGGTGAAAAAATGCACTACCTCGTCGCAGTCGACGGATCCGAACCGAGCGACGGAGCACTCGACCACGCGCTGATGCTCTCGGCGGCCCTAGACGCGTCGCTTACGGTTGCCTACGCCGTCGAACCGAACGCCGTCGAACCGAACGCCGACGGCGACGACAGCCTCTACACGGAGGACCCGGACGACGCCGAGGCGCGCGGCGAACGAATCGTTGCCGACGCGACCGGACGCGCCGCCGAGAACGGCGTCGACGCCGAGGCGGTCCTGCTGTACGGCGACGCCGTCGAGACCATTACGGCGTACGCGGCCGAGAACGGTGTCGACGGCATCGTCGTCGGTCACCGCGGCCTCTCCGACCGCGTCGAGGGGATGGTCGGGAGCGTCGCCAAGCGCCTCGTCGCGAACGCCGCCGTCCCGGTGACCGTGGTCCGCTAGATGCTCGAACTCGACGGAGGCGCGGGCGGCGGCCAGCAGGTCAGGACCGCCCTCTCCTTAGCCGCCATCGAAGGGCGGCCGATACGCGTCGAGAACGTCCGCGCCGAGCGACCGGACCCCGGGCTGAAAGCCCAGCACGTCGCCGCCGTCGAGGCCGTGGCGGCGGCGACGGAGGCCACCGTCGAAGACGTCGAGGTGGGCGGCGACGCGTTCACGTTCGAACCGACCGCCGCCCCCGGCGGCGAGTTCGCCGTCGACGTGGGGACGGCCGGGAGCGCGACGCTCGTCTGCGACGCCCTTCTCCCCCTCGCCGTCGCCCTCCGGGAACCGCTGACCGCGAGGGTCACCGGCGGCACCGACGTGAAATGGTCGCCGATGGTCGACTACCTCCGGCACGCGAAGATACCCCTGCTGCGGGCCGTCGGCGTCGACGCCGACCTGGCGGTCGAACGGCGCGGCTTCTACCCCGCCGGCGGCGGGACGCTCTCGCTGACCGTCCGGCCGTCCTCGCTCTCAGAACTGCGCCTCCGAGAACGCGGCCCGGTGCGGGGACTCTCCGCCCGCGCCGTCGCCGCCGACTCCCTCGAATCCGCGTCGGTCGCCGAGCGGATGGCCGCGGCCGCCGACGACCGGACCGCGGTGCCGACGGCGACGGCGGCGACGTACACGGAGACGGCGTCGCCGGGGGCGGTCCTCACTCTCGTCGCCGACTGCGGCGACTCGCGGGCGGGGTACGGCGTCCTCGGAGAGCGGGGCGTCCCCGCCGAATCGGTGGCCGAGGAAGCAGTCGAGGCGTTCCGCGAGTGGCGGGCGACGGGCGCGGCGGTTGACGAACACCTCGGCGACCAACTGCTTCCGTGGGTCGCCCTCGCCGGCGGCGCGGTGCGGATGCCGCGCGTCACCGACCACGTGCGGACGAACGCCGCGGTGATACGGGCGTTCGGCTACGAACTCGACGTAGAAGAGGCGGACGGGGGCGCGGTGGCGTCCGCACCGCTGGAGCGGTAGTCACCTCGGAAAACTGGGGGTCAGCGGACGCCGACGAACCGTTTACGCCTTCGAGCCGCGGCCGCCGAACACCTTGAGCAGGACCTGCGCGACGGTGCCGAGCTTCGTCGACCGACTCGACACGAGGGCGACGCCGACGAGGAGGAGCGCCCGCTTGGGTTTCTTTTTGAGGAGCGCGAACGCCGCCTGAACGAGCGGGAGGATGACGCCGAGCTGACGCGACTTCTTCGAACCGAGAAACTGCTTCAGTACCTGCTGTTTCATGTACGCATATCGAGCGTCGACACCGTTAACGTTTGAGGCCGAATCGACGAAAGGGGAAGAACTCCGAGCGGGTCGTCACTCCGTGGAGTAGTAGTACTCGCCCGAGCGCTTCTGCTTGCTGTCGAGTTGCGACCCCGGCTTGTTGATGCGGGGGCGCTGGGTCCGCTCGTCGCGGCGGAACGTGATGTCGAGGTCCGAGAGAAAGTCGTTCATCCCGGCGCGCATCTCCTGCGGCGTCCCGGCGTGGCCGTGGACGGACGGTTCGCCGTCGAAGACCATCAGGCGGTCCGCCAGGAGGTCGATCATGTAGATGTCGTGGTCGATGACCATCACCGTCGCGTCGTGGTTCTCGGCGTAGCGGCGGATGGCCGTCGTCGCCTGCACTCGCTGTTCCACGTCGAGGTGGGCCGACGGTTCGTCCAGCACGAACAGGTCGGCGTCCTCGGAGAGGCAGGCCGCGATGGCGACGCGCTGACGCTCCCCGCCCGAGAGGTCGTCGAGGTTGCGCTCCATGATGCGGCCGAGTTGGAGCGGGTTCGCCACCTCGGTCTTCCAGTAGGAGGTGCCGAAGTCCTCGGTGATAGAGGAGAGGAACGCGTCGACGCGCATCGGCTGGTCGATATCGATGTACTGCGGCTTGTAGGCGATGTCGAGGCGGTAGTCGAGTTCGCCCTCGTCGGGTTCGAGCGACCCCGCGAACATCTGCGCCAGCGTCGATTTCCCGATGCCGTTCGGGCCGACGATGCCGAGCACCTCCGAGTGGTAGATGGTACCGCCCTCGACGTCGAGGGAGAACTCCCCGTCGCCGTAGGACTTCGAGAGATCCGGATAGTCGACGAGGGGGTCGCTCTTGGTCGTCTCGCGCGGCGCGTGCTGGTGGAACTGTATCTCGTCGGGGCGGATGCGCATGTTCTCGTTCGAGAGGTAGCCCTTCAGATACTCGTTGATGCCGTTCCGGACCGACTTGGGGTCCGTGATGACACCGTAGGCGCCGGGTTCGCCGTAGGCGATGTGGAGCGTGTCGGCCAGCAGATCCAGTATCGCCAGGTCGTGTTCGACGGCGAGGACGGCCTTGTCCTCCTCCTCGGCGAGTTCGCGGATGAGTCGGGCCGCGGTGACGCGCTGACCAATGTCGAGATACGGCGTTATCTCGTCGAGGAAGTAGAAATCGCGGTCGCGGGCCAGCGTCGCCGCGAGGGCGACGCGCTGGAGTTCCCCACCGGAGAGGGTGTCGAGCGGTTGGTCGACGACGGGGGCGATGCCGAGACGCTCGACGTACTCGTCGAGTTTCCCGCGTTCGTCCGTCGCCTCCAGCAGTTCGCTCGTGACGCCGTCGAACTGCTTGGGAATCTGGTCGACGTACTGGGGTTTGCGCGCGATGGAGACCTTCTCCTCGCGGACGCGTTCGATGTAGTTCTGCAGTTCAGTGCCTCGATATCGTTCGAGGACGGCCTCCCACGTCGCCTCCTCGTCGTAGGTGCCGAGGTTGGGAACCATCTCGCCCGCCAGCGCTCGGACGGCCGTCGTCTTCCCGATGCCGTTCGGACCGAGGATACCCGTCACCGCGCCCGACTCGGGCACGGGGAGACCGTAGAGGGCGAAGGCGTTCTCGCCGTAGCGGTGGACCGGGTCCTCCTGTAGCTCGGTGGGGAGGTTGATTATCTCGATGGCGTCGAACGGGCATTTCTCGACGCAGATGCCGCAGGTCTCGCCGAGGCAGACTTCCTCGGAGATGCGTATCTGGTCTGGGCCGCCGTCGTACGGTTCGTCGTCCTCGTAGTACTCCCCGCGCGTGACGATGCACTCTTTGCCCGTCCGGTTCGGCGGGCAGTAGTTGGCGCACTCGTAGCTGCAGCGGTCGGGTTGACACCGGTCGAGGTCGACGACCGCGATGCTGTCTTCCGCCATGATTACAGTGCCGCTCCGGAGGTCAGCAGGATGCCGAACGCGATGAACCACAGCGTGAACGTCATGAAGGCGACGTAGAGGTAGTCCTTCGCGCCGAACTCCGAGACGTCGACGCCGACGACCTTCAGGACGGGAAACTGCGCGAGGACGGCCGCCCCCAGCACGGCCAGCGCCTGCTGGTTCGTCGCCGCCTCGGACACGGGGACCGACCCCAGTCCGACGAGCGTGCCCGACGCGAGCGCGGCCGCGACGCCGGCGAGGCAGGCGAGCGTGGTGACCGTGACCCCCCGCATGTGACCCGAGAGGCCCGTTTGCGTTTCCGTTGCCATGGGTACGACTCCGATACCCGACGTCAAAAGGCGTTCGTTCCCGCACGCGGGGGACGACCCGACGCGGCGCGAAACGTAGCGAAGTTGAACCGTTCTCCCGTAACAGTCCACGAAGGTTTATGGCGTTTGCACGTTTCGATTCGTAACGATGGCTGAGGCAGAACAAGAACAGGAGAGTCTCGACGACCTCCCCCCGAGTGCGAAGTTAGTTTTCAAAGTACTCGAATACAACGGCCCGCTCACGCAGAAGGGAATCGTCCAGGAGTCGATGCTGTCGGCTCGGACGGTTCGCTACGCGCTGGAACGGCTGGAGGGGATCGGCGTCGTCGACGAGGACGTCTACTTCGCGGACGCGCGGCAGAATCTCTATCAGCTCACCGATGCGGCCCCGAAGCGGCCCTCGGAGGGCGACGCCGACGAGGCGGAAGCCTGCTGCGCGGAATAACCCCGTCGTAACGTCTCCGTCTCCACAGGTGGAGCGCACCGATGCACGACCACTCCGCGACGACGTGGAAAACTAATCTTCTTCCTTTCCGCGCGGCGAGCGACGGCGTTCGAGGCGGCGGGCAAGCGGAAGCTGACGACCGGCGGGCGGCGGCGGACGGACGAGAATAGAAGAGACGGCGACCGGCGGCCTACGCCGGGTGGACCGTGATTTTCTGTTTCCGGTCGATGGCCTGTTCGAGTTCGTCGGCGATGGCGCTGCCCCGGGAAACTTGGATGTCGCCGCCGCGGCTGACCGTCGCGGTGAAGAGGTAGTCGCCGTCGGCGCGTACTTCTACGGTCTCGCCGACGTGGTCGTCCATCCGGACGACGACGTGCCGGGAGGTCACCTCGGGCGTGACGACGTCGCCCTCCTCGCCGCCGGACCCGCCGGACCCGCCGGACGCCGACGACTGGGCCGGGTTGTCCTCGTGGGTCCGAACGTCGATGTCGATGCCGAGGCGGTCCTCGATGTCGGAGATTCTCCCGCCGCCCTTGCCGATGACGTAGGAGATGTCGTCCTCGTCGACGTAGACGGTCGCTTTCTCCTGTCCCTGCAGTTCCACTTCGACGTGGCCGCGCGCGATGGAGCGAATCTCGCGCTCTATCTCCTGTCGCGCGAGGCGGCTCACGCCCGTCTCGTCGCGTCCCTCCGCCTCGTCGCCGATGGGGACGGTGACGACCTGGCGGTTGAACGTGTATATCTCGTAGGCGGGCGCGTCCGTCTCGAAGTCGGTGACCTGGATGACGGGGCGGGCGAGGTCCTCGGCGGTGAGGCCCTCGGGCACCTTCACCTGCGTCTGCACGTCGTAGACGGTGTCGACGCGGCCGTCCTCGATGTAGACGACGGTGTCGACCACCTGCGGAATCATGCCGAGTTCGACGCGGCCGACGAGTCGCTGGAGGGCGTCGATGGCGCGCGTCGCGTGGACGACGCCGACCATGCCGACGCCGGCGAGGCGCATGTCCGCGAACACCTCGAAGTCGTCGGTCTTGCGCACCTCGTCGTAGATGGTGTAGTCGGGGCGGACGAGAAGCAGAGAGTCCGCCGTCTTCGACATCTGGCCGTCGAGCGCGGTGTACTGGGTTATCTCGGGGCCGACCTGCAGGTCGCGCGGTTTCTCCATCGTCTTCACCGCGTAGTCGCTGTCGTTGAGGAACTCGGCGACGGCCTGCGCGAACGTCGACTTCCCGGCGCCGGGCGCCCCCGAGATGAGGACGCCGCGCTGGCGTTCCGAGAGGCGGTCGCGGAGTTCGTCGGCGAACTCGTACTCGTCGAGTTCGGTCTTGACGATGGGCCGGACGGCGGTTATCTCGATGCCGTCGGCGAACGGCGGGCGGGCGAGGGCGATTCGGTAGTCGCGGAACTGGACGATGCTCATGCCCGGTTCGGAGAGTTCGACGAAGCCGTCGGGACTCGCGCGGGCGGAGTTCTCGATGTCGTCGGCCCACGCCTTCATCGTCTCCTCGTCGGACACCTCCTCGCCGATGGTCTGGTAGTGCATCTCGCCGATGGCGCCGCGTTTCGCCTTCGGTTTCGTGCCGGTCTTGAGGTGGACGGACATCGTCTCGTCGTCGAAGAACTCCTCGATGACGAGGCCGCCGGACCCGCGGGTGCGCGCCTCGACGAACTCCACCTCGATGCCCTTCGCGCGGGCGACTTCGGCCTGCACCTGGTCGCTCGTCAGGAGCGTCGCCCCGTGCTCCTCGGCGATGTCACGGATGACGGCGTCGATGTCGCCCTCGTGCGCGCCGGTGGCCTCGCTCGGTTTCGTCCGCCGACCGACGTACTCGACGGTCACCGACCCCTCGTCGGCGAGTTCGGTGAGGCGTTGGAGTTCGGAGAGCCCCTCCCAGCCCGTGTCGTAGCCGCTGTTCGCCTGCGATTCGAGTTCGCCGACGACGGCTTCGGGCACGCACACCGTCTCCACGTCGCCGCCCGACTCGACTCGCTCGGACACGCGACCGTCGATGACCGCGCTCGTGTCCGGCACTAGCTTCATGGCCCCGGCTTGGCGTGCGAGACTGATAAAAGACCGTATCACGGCGGACCGATGGACCTCGTCTCCGGTAAACATGATATCTCAGTGAGGCGTATCGGAACGCGGGAATTACATCGGAACGAGAATTTGCTTTTCATCTCTATGGGACTCGTTTTCTACATCGAGACAGAACTTGTCTGTCGGCAAAAAATTATTTTAGTACACTACGCGACGAGGATATTGTAACGATGTTCTACCACGAAAACGGCCTGCAGTACGAGGTCGAAGTCGAGGAACCGAACCCGCAGTTCGCGAAGATGCTCCAGCAAGCTATCGGCGGTGCGGAGGGTGAGATGCGCGTCGCCCTGCAGTACATGTTCCAGTCCTTCGCCGTGCCGAGCGAGATGAGCGAGTACAAGACGCTCCTCATGGAGACGGCCGTCGAGGAACTGGGCCACATCGAGATGCTGGCGACGGCGGTGGCGAAGAACCTCGAAGGCGCCTCCCCCGAGGCGCGCGAGGCGGCCCGCGAGGACGCCGTCATCGACGAGATGATGCGCAGCGGCCAGCCCCGGCAGGCGCTCTCGGCCGGCATGCACGCAATGCCCGTCGACAGCAACGGCGTGCCGTTCACCGGCAACTACGTCGTCGCCAGCGGCAACCTCGCCGCCGACATGTACGCCAACGTGATGGCCGAGTCCACCGGCCGCACGCTGGCGACGCGCCTCTACGAGTTCACCGACGACCCCGGCATGGAGGACATGCTGGAGTACCTCATCGCCCGCGACACGATGCACCAGAACCAGTGGCACTCGGTGCTCGACTCCTTCGACGACCACCTCCCCGTCCCCGCGAGCTTCCCGCAGGAAAAGGAGAACCAAGACTACAACTACACGTTCATGTCCACGATGCGCGAGGAGCGCGAGGACCCCGGACAGCCGTGGACGACCGGCCCCTCGCACGACGGCAAGTCGGAGTACTCCTACACGTCCGAGCAGCCCGACGGCGGCCCGCCGAGCGTCGAGAAGGTCATCGACGAGATGTACAACGAAGTGAACTGAGCGGACGGACGCCGCGCCCGTCGGTCGTGCCGCTCTCGGATGAGTGACCCGGACCGGAACCGGTCCGGTTCGGAGTTCTCGCGGAGAGGAGCGTCGGGAGCGACGCGTCATAATGACTGCTCTCGTCCCTTACCGGTGATCGAGGGGACCGAGAGTCGCGATTACCGGTAAATAGTGAGAGCCGTCATTATCAGTCTTCGCGGTCGTCGGGGTTCTCGTGTTCCGCTTCCTCCCACTCCTCTTCGTCGACGTCGGCCTCGCTCTCGCCGTCGGAGTCCGAGTCCGAATCCGAATCTGAATCCGAGTCCCCGTCGCCGACGGCCTCGGTCTGTTCGACGGCGTCGACGTCGCCCTCGCCGCCGCCGTACTGTTCCTGCCGTTCCTCCTCGGCGTCGGTGTCGTCGTCCGTCATACGGTCGGTCGTAGCGTCGGGCGACGGAAGGGTCCTCCGGCCGTACGCCCCAGTTTCTTTCCCGCTCCCTGGCGACGTTACCGGGGTACCGAGACTTATGCCGACCGGGGAGTATCTCCGTCCATGCGAGAACTGAGTGCGCTCACGCGAACGCTCGTCTCGACGCCGAGCCACGAGGACGAGTCGGCCTGCGGCGACGTCATCGAGTCGTGGCTCCGCGAGGAGACGGACGCCGCGGTGACGCGGGACGGACACGGCAACGTCCTCGCCCGCAAAGGCGAGGGGACGTCGCTGGCGCTGGTCGGTCACCACGACGTGGTGCCGCCGGACGACTCGCAGGTAGCGGACGGCGAGTACGTCATCGAAGAACGGGACGGCCGCCTGTACGGCCGCGGGGCGGCGGACATGAAGGGCGCCGTCGCGGCGTCGATGCTCGCCTTCCGCGACGCCGACCCGGCGGGCGAACTCGTCTTCGCCTCGTTCGTCGGCGAGGAGGTGGGCGGCGAGGGCGCCCGCGGCGCCATCGATGACGGCTTCGCGCCCGACTACGCCATCGTCGGCGAGGGGTCGACGAACTACTCGGACGCGGACGTGACCGACGTGGTCGTCGCGCACAAGGGACGGCGCGCCTCCACGGTGGTGGCCCGCGGCACCGCTTCGCACGCGAGCGAACCAGAGGCCGGCGAGAACGCCGTCTATCGGGCCTGCGACGCCGTCGACGTGATCCGCGACCTCGACGCGCCGGAGGCGGAGGTGTTCGGCGAGACGTTGGCGGGAAGCGTCGTCGTCACCGAGGTTGAGGGCGGGTCGGCGTGGAACGTCGTTCCCGAGCGCTGCGAGGTGACCGTGGACGAACGGACCGTCCCCGGCGAGTACGCGGACCTCGAACGCGTCGAGGCGGTCGAGGGCGTCGAGTGGGTGCTCGAACAGGACCTCCCGCCGATGGGCTGTGACGACGAGGCGTTCGCCGAGGCGGTGCTCGACGCCGCCGCGCGGGCGCAGGAGAACGACCCGAAACTGGTGACGAAGCCGCACGCCACGGACGCCGGGTGGTTAGCGGGGGCAGGGGCGACGTGCGTCGTCTGCGGCGCGTCGGAACCGGGTGAGGCGCACACGAAAACCGAGAGCGTCTCGCTTTCGGTGTTGGAACGGTGCTACGACACCTACCTCGACGCGGCCGAGTCGTGGCCCGAGACGGAGTAACGCCCGCGGCGAGGGCACCTCCGCATACACATAGTTCATAACGCAGGAGGTGTTTCGATTCGATATGGCCACCGACGCCGCAGGGGCCGACGCCGAGTCGGCGCCAGAAGCCTACACGGAACTCCTCGAAACGTACAAGCGGGTCTCGAACGTGCAGAATTCGGCCGGACTGCTCTCGTGGGACCAGCAGGTGATGATGCCCGAGGGCGGCAACCCCGCGCGCTCCCAGCAGTTGTCGACGCTCTCCTCGCTAGCCCACGAACTGCTCACCGACGACGAGGTGGGCGAGCGACTCGACGAACTCGAAGACGCCGACCTGACCGACGAACGGGCGGCCGTCGTCCGCGAGATTCGGCGCAAGTACGACCGCGCCGTGAGCGTCCCCTCGGAGTTGGTCGAGGAGATATCGACCGCCTCCTCGGAGGCCCTGCCCGCGTGGGAGGAGGCGAAGGCCGAGGACGACTTCTCGACGTTCGCGCCGCACCTCGAGAAACACATCGAACTCAAGCGAGAGTACGCCGAGCACATCGACCCCGAGAAGGATCCCTACGAGGTGCTGTTCGAGGACTTCGAGCCGTGCCTCCCCCTCGAACAGGCCGAGTCCATCCTCGAAGAACTCCGCGACACGCTGGTCCCCATGATAGAGCGGATACGCGAGTCGGGCGACGACATCGCCACCGGCGCGTTCACGAAGGAGGGCGAGTACCCCGAAGCGGCCCAGGAGGAACTGTGCCGCGACGTGCTCTCGACGCTCGGCTACCCGTGGGAGCGCGGCCGCCTCGATACCTCCTCGCACCCCTTCTCCTCGGGGACGATGTTCGACGCCCGCGTGACGACGCGCTTCGACGAATCCGACCCCCTCGGGTCGCTGCTCTCGACGGTTCACGAGTTCGGGCACGCGACGTACAACCTCGGCCTGCCGGACGAACACTACGCGACGCCGCTGGGCGAGTCGCGCGACCTGTCGGTCCACGAGTCCCAATCGCGCCTCTGGGAGAACCACGTCGGCCGCTCGAAGGCGTTCTGGAACGTCCTGCTCCCCGCGTTCAAAGAGCAGTTCCCGAAGGCCGAGGACGTGACACTGGAGGAGGCGTACGAGGCCGCAAACCAGGTGTACGAGGACAACCTCATCCGCGTCGAGGCGGACGAGTTGACCTACCACCTGCACATCATCGTCCGCTTCGAGATAGAACGGGCCCTCATCGCGGGCGACATCGACGTGGAGGAGGTGCCGGAAGTGTGGAACGATAAGTACGAGGAGTATCTCGGCGTCCGCCCCGAGACGGACTCCGAAGGCTGTCTGCAGGACATCCACTGGAGCCACGGCAACTTCGGCTACTTCCCGACGTACTCGCTCGGGTCGGTCATGGCCGCGCAGTTGTACGACGCCGCCGAGGCCGACATCGACGACCTGGAGGGCCGCATCGAGGAGGGCGACTTCGAACCGCTGCACGAGTGGCTGACCGAGAACGTCCACCGGCACGGCGCGCGCTACGAGACGAACGACCTCGTGGCGCAGGCGACGGGCGAGGACTTCACCGCCGACGCGTTCACCGACTACGTCACCGAGAAGTACGGCGACCTGTACGGCATCGACGCGTAGACGGCGCGAGCGACCCCCGACGACCGATTTTTCGCCGACTGCCGGCAGACGGAGTTTGATAGGAGTCCGAGGCGACCCGTGGGTATGTCAACGACCGACGCGGCCGGCGGCGACGCCTACGACGCCCTCCTCGACCGCTACCGCCGGGTCTCGAACGTCCGCCACGCCGACGGGATACTGATGTGGGACCAGCAGACGAAGATGCCCGCCGGCGGAACGCCCGCCCGCGCCGAACAGCGGTCGACGCTCTCCTCGCTGGAACACGACCTGCTGACCGACGGCGAACTGGGCCGACTGCTGGAGGCGGTGGACGAGGGCGGACTGGACGACGCCGAACGCGCCGCCGTCGCGGAGATTCGACGCCAACACGAACGCGCCGACCGCGTGCCCGACGAACTGGTCGCCGATATCGCCCGTATCGAGTCGAGCGCTCACGAGACGTGGGTCGAGGCGAAGGCCGACGACGACTTCGACGCCCTCGCGCCCACCCTGGAACGAATCGTCGACCGCTACCGCGAACGCGCCGACCACCTCGACTCGGGAAAGCACCCGTTCGAGGCGATATACGGGGACTCGGAGCCGTTCCTCCCCATCTCGACCGTCGAGGAGATATTCGAGGACCTGAAGGCGACGCTCGTGCCCCTCGTCGAGGAGATACGCGCCGCCGGCGAACTGCCGACGCCGTTCGACGGAACGTACGACGAGAGGTCGCAGTTAGCGCTCTCGGAGGACGCGCTGGACCGCGTTGGCTACGACTGGACCCGCGGCCGTCTCGACACCGCCGCGCACCCGTTCACCTTCGGCAACCAGTTCGACTGCCGGGTGACGACGCGCTTCGACGAGTCCGACCCCCTCGCCGGCCTCACCTCCACGGTCCACGAGTTCGGGCACGCGACGTATAACCTCGGATTGCCGCGGGAGCGGTACGGGACGCCGCTGGGGGAGTCGGGCAGCCACGGCGTCCACGAGTCCCAATCGCGCTTCTTCGAGAACCACGTCGGCCGGTCGAAGCCGTTCTGGGAGGGGTTCGTCGACACCGCGAACGACCGACTCGGGTCGGGCGCGAGTGCGGAGGCGGCGTACGCCGCGGTCAACCGCGTGAAACCGGACAACCGCATCCGCGTCGAGGCGGACGAGTTGACCTATCACCTGCACATCCTCGTCCGCTTCGAGACGGAGAAGGCCCTCCTCGGCGGCGACATCGAGGTGTCGGAGGTGCCCGCGATGTGGAACGACAAGATGGAGGAGTATCTCGGCGTGCGACCCGAGACGGACTCCGAAGGCTGTCTGCAGGATATCCACTGGACGGCGGGCTACCTCGCCGCCTTCCAGAACTACACCGTCGGAAGCGTCCTCGCCGCGCAGTTGGACGCGGCGATGCGCGAGGAACTGGACGACGTCGACGCCCTGATTCGGGACGGCGAGTTCGGCCCGGTGCACGAGTGGTTGAGCGAGAACGTTCACCGGCACGGCCGGCGGTACCCGACGGACGAACTCGTCGCGGAGGCGACGGGCGAACCGCTGTCGGCCGACGCGTTTCGCGAGTACGCGACGGCGAAGTTCGAATCGCTGTACGGGCTCTGAGCCCGCCGAGAGAGCCCGGTGAATCGACCGACGCGACGAGAAGAATTCGCGGGTTCGACCCGAAGCGGCGCCCTTTCCGCCGCCTCTGGTATCGATTGCTCCCGAGCCGTGAGAGCCGGCAACAAGACTAAGTGGTGGTAACTCGTAGCACACCATGTATGGCCTCAGCACCCGACTCCAACGAGGCGCTGTTCGACCAGTTCTTAGACGACCGCGGTCACGACGTATCCGAACGAGAGGACTGGGAGACATCTTATAACAAGAAGCAGTGTCCGGACTGCGGTGCACTTCACGACGAGGCGGCGGTAGACTGTACCGTCTGCGGGTGGGATCCGCGCGCCTGACGGGCCCCCGCTCGACCTCCGCGAATCGCCTTCTGACGCGTTTTTTCGACGGTAAGAGCGGTCCCGGAAAGCAGGCAGTTTATGAGGGACTAGGGCGTGAACGGGTACAATGAGCGACTCCGACGCGACAGTCACCCGTCTGTTCGGGGGTCCGGGAAGCGGGAAGACGACGGCGCTTCTCGACCGAGTCGAGGAGATTCTCGAAGACGACGACGTGACGATTCGGGACATCCTCGTCGTCTCCTACACCCGCGCCGCCGCCGCGGAGATTCGAGAACGCCTCGCGGAGCGACTCGACGTCTCCCCGCGGGCGCTACAGGGGAACGTCGCCACGATGCACGCGAAGGCGTACGAACTGCTCGACCTCTCGCGCAACGACGTGGTCGGCGAGAAGGACAAAGAGGAGTTCTGCGAGAACTTCGGCGTCGAGTTCGAAGACGAGTACGGTGGCGCCGGCCGCCGCACCGCCCGGTCGACGACGATAGGCAACAAGATAATCGCCACCAGCCAGTGGCTCCAGCGCACCCGCCGCGACGTCTCCGAGTGGTACGACGTGCCGTTCAACTGGGACGTCGAGGAGGTCCGCCTCCCGCCGGAGGTGGACCCCAACGCGCAGGAGGGCAACAAGTACACGCCGACGTGGCCCTCCGACGACGACCGCATCGACGTGCCGAGCGTCATCCGCGGGTGGCGCAAGTACAAGGGCGACAACGGCCTCGTCGGCTTCGCCGACATGCTCGAACGGGTGAAGCAGCGCTCGCTCGTTCCGAACGTCGACTACCTCGTCATCGACGAGTTCCAGGACATCACGACGCTGCAGTACGACGTCTACCAGGAGTGGCTCCCGCACCTGAGGGGCGTCCTCATCGCCGGCGACGACGACCAGGTCGTCTACGCGTGGCAGGGCGCGGACCCGAACCTCCTCTTGGACACCGAACGCGACGAGGACGTGGTGCTGCCGAACTCCTATCGGCTCCCCTCGAAGATTCTGGACGTGGTGAACCAGGAGATTCGCCACATCGAGAAGCGACAGGAGAAGGACCTCCACCCGCGCAAGGAGGGCGGCGTCGTCGAGGGCATCGCGTCGCCGTCGATGCTGGACCTCGCGCGGAACGTGCGCTACACGATAGAGCAGGACGACGACGAGAGCATCATGGTGCTGTTCCGGGCGCGCTACCAGATGTTCCAGTTCATCGACGAGTTCCTGCCGCTCGGCGTCCCGTTCTCCGTTCTCACGGACCAGCGGATGTGGACCGACCGCCTCACCCAGTACGTCGAGGCCATCGAGAAACTCGACCGTGAGGAGAACATCACCGGGTTGGAGGCGCGGCGCCTGGCCGACATGCTGCAGGACTCCGCCTTCGGGTCGAACGAGCGCGACGACCTGTTCGACTACATCGACGACCTACAGGACCTCGAGGGCGTCGAGGACCTGACGGACCTCGAAGTGACGCCGGAGACCATCGAGGACCACGCCCCGTTCGTCCCCGACGGCGCCGCCGCCGGCGACATGGTCCGCAAGGTCACCTCCTTCCAGCGCAAGTCCGTCGAGGCGTACTTCGAGGGCGAGTACAAGGGGATGGACCCCAACCGCGTCCGCGTCGGCACCATCCACTCCGCGAAGGGCCGCGAGGCCGATCACGTGTTCGTCTCCACCGACCTCACCGAGAAGGTGGTCGAGCAGATGGCCGCCTCCGTCGACGACGAGGAGGTGGCGGGCGTCGAGGAGTTCACCTCCACGACCGACCCCGTCCCCATCCTCACCGACAACGAACGCCGCGTGTTCTACGTCGGGATGTCGCGCGCCCGCGAACGCCTCGTCATCCTGGAGAACCTCGTCAAGGGGGCGCCGACGCTCCCGGTGAGCGTCCTCCTGCACAACGAGGTGCGCGACACGCCGCTCGAGGAACTGCTCGAAGACGCGCAGACCGGCGACGCGCCGGCGCCCGAACCGGACCCGTAGCGCCGATGGCCGAGACGGAGACGCGATGACCGGCGCCGCCGACGCCGGCCCCGACCCGCTTCCCGCCCCGTCGACGGACGCCGCGTTCCTCGAGGAGGCGCTGTCGGCGGCGGACGCCGCCGCGTTCGTCGCCGTCGGCGACCGGTTCGACGACGACCTGCGCTATCTGACCCGCTTTTCGGGGCCGGACCGCGACTACGCGTTCGTCCGCGCGGCGGGCGAGTCGGTCCTCTGCGCGCCGACCCTGTTCGCAGAGCAGGCCGGCCGGGAGTTCGACGGGACGGTGCGGACCGAGAGCCAGTCTGACCCCGCCGGCGTCCGCGCGGCGGCCGCGCTGTCCGCGTCGGGCGTCGACGGCGGGACGGTGCTCGTCCCGCGGCGGATTCCGCACGACGCCGCGGTCCACCTCGAACGCGCGGGCTACGACCTCGAATCGACGGCGGCCGTCGCCGACGCTCGGCGCACGAAGACCGAGGGGGAACTCGACTGCCTCCGCCGCGTCCAACGCGCCGCCGTCCGCGGGATGGCCCGCGCAGAGGAGATTCTGGCCGCGGCCGAACCCGACGGCGACGAACTCGTCTGGGAGGGGGGGCCGCTGTCGACCGAACGCCTCCGAAGACGAGTGAACGCCGAGTTCGCCGCCTACGGCGTCCGCGATGCGGGCAACACCGTCGTCGGCGCGGGACCGACCGCCGCCGACTTACACTACACCGGCACCGCCGTCCTACGGCCGGGTGAGACGGTTCTGTTGGACCTCTCGCCGCGCGGCCCGCACGGCTACTACGGCGACCTCTCGCGCACCTACGTCGTCGACAGCGACGGCGGCTGGGAGCGCCGCGCCTACGTCGCCGTCGAGGCGGCGTTGGCGGCCGCGCTGGACGAGATAGAACCCGGCGCGCGGGCCAACGACGTGCACCGGGAGGCGGCCGCCGAACTCACCGCCCACGGCTTCGACCCGAACGCCGAGGAGGGCGCGGCCGGGTTCACGCACGGCACCGGCCACGGCGTCGGCGTCTCCCTCCACGAGGCGCCGTCGCTTCGCGAGGCGGTCGAGTTGGAGGAGGGGATGGCGTTCACCGTCGAACCGGGCGTCTACGACCCAGAGCAGGGCGGCGTTCGGTTGGAGGAGTTGGTCGCCGTCACGAGCGAGGGCTACGAGATTCTCCACGAGTACCCGCGGTCGTTCGCGCCGACGGCGGAGTAACGGGCGCTGAACGCCGAACCGTTCGGCCTCCGTCTCACTCCTCGTCGTCGGGCGTCTTCACGGCTTTTCCGACGACCGATTCGGCCACCTTCGAGGGGATGTCGCCGGGCGTCGTCACCATGCGCGGGAGGACGACCATCAGCACCGCGACGGCGAGGAGGCCGCCGCCGAGCAGTCGCTGCCCGTCGAGGAACGTATTCAGCCCGAAGATACCGAGCGGAACCGCGAACACCAGCGTCGCCGCGAGCTGAATCGTTCCGATGATTCCCAGTCGCATCGTCCGAGCATGGCCGGCCGAGGGAAAAAGCGTCTCGGTGTGTCGGACGGGTCCGCACCGGGCGACGGAGAGCGGACCCGAGGGGAAGAAAGGGGCAGAACCGGACGCCGGCGCGGCGACACGGCTAACTCGGCGGACCGAGAGGACCGACACATGATACTGACGGCGCCTTCGGTCAGTCTCCTCGGTACGACCCTTCCCCTCGGCGTCCTCGTCGTCTTCGCCGTCGTTCTCGGGACCGTCACCCTGTTCGTCACCGAAGCGGTGCCGCCCGACGTGACGGCAATCGCCGTCATCGTCGTCCTCGTCGCCCTCGAACCGTACACGGGCGTGTCGGCGACGGAGGGGCTGTCGGGCTTTTCGAGTTCCGCGACGGTGACCATCATGGCGATGTACATCCTGAGCGACGGCATCCAGCGCACGGGCGTCGTGCGCCGCCTCGGCGTCGAAGTCGCCCACCTGACGCGTGGGAGCGAGAACCGACTCCTCGCCGCCGTCATCGGCCTCACCGGCCCCATCGCGGGTATCGTCAACAACACGCCGGTCGTCGCCGTCTTCGTCCCGATGGTGACCGACTTAGCGAACGAGGCGGGCGTCTCCCCTTCGAAACTGCTCATCCCTCTCTCCTACGCGTCGATGCTCGCGGGAACGCTCACGCTGTTCGGCACCGCGACGAACCTCGTCGCCTCGGGGCTCTCGGAGGAACTCCTCGGGCGGCCGTTCGGCGTCTTCGAGTTGACGCCGCTGGGTGTCGTCGTCTTCCTCGTCGGTGCGGCGTACCTGCTCACCGTCGGGAAGTGGCTGTTGCCCGCCCGCGTCCCGCCGGGGTCGCGCACCGAGCGATACGAGGTGCAGTCGTACCTCGCGCGCGTCCTCGTCACCTCGCGGTCGCCGCTGGTGGACGAGTTCGCGCAGGCGGTCGCCGAGGACGCCCACCGGGACTTAGGGCTGGACGTGCTGGACGTGGTACGGGGTGAGGAGCACTTCGTCGCCGCCGACTCCGACCGCGAGTTGGAGTCGCGGGACATCCTCACCGTCCGGGGCGACCCCGCGACCATCCAGCGGTTCGTCGAGTTCGCTTCCCTGCGCCGACTGCCGCGGGCCGCCGTCACGGACGCCGAACTCGACAACCCCGAGCGCAGCACGTTGGTCGAACTCGTCGTCCCCTCGGAGTCGGGACTGGTGGGCGAAACGGTCGAGAGCGCGCGCCTCCGTGAGCGGTACGACGCCACCGCCCTCGCCGTTCGGCGGGCCGGCGGCGAACTCGTCCGCGACGGAATCGGTGCGACGGAACTGCGCGGCGGCGATGCCCTCCTGATGCGGACGACCGAACGGGCCGCGGAGTTCCTCACGGAGAACGACGACTTCGTCGTGACGAACGAGGCGTTCGACGACGTGATGGCGCGGGCGCGCGAGGGTGGCGTGACCCGGACCGCCGTCGCCGCGTTCGTCGTCCTGTTCGGCGTCATCGCCCTCGCCGCGTTCGACGTGCTCCCCATCGCCATCGCCGCCCTCGCGGGTGTCGTCGCGATAGTCGTTTCGGGCGTCCTCTCGCCGAACGAGGCGTACGACGCGGTGAACTGGAACGTCGTCTTCCTCCTCGCCGGCGTCGTCCCCCTCGGCGTCGCCCTCCGGGAGACGGGCGCGGTGGCACTCGTCGCCGACTCGTTCGTCGTCGCGACGGCCGGCCTCCCGCCCGTCGTCGTCCTCGCCCTGTTCTACCTGCTGACGGGCGCGTTCGCCAACGTCATCACGCCCGTCGCGAGCGTCATCCTCTTTCTCCCCGTCGCCGTCTCGACGGCCGCCGACGTCGGCGCCGACCCGTTCTCGTTCGCCCTCGCGGTGACGTTCGCGGCGTCGACGGCGTTCATGACGCCCGTCGGCTACCAGACGAACCTCATGGTGTACGGCCCCGGCGGCTACCGCTTCTCCGATTACGTTCGCGTCGGCGCGCCCCTGCAACTGCTGCTCGCCGTCGTCACGTCCGTCGGCATCGCGGCGTACTGGGGTCTCTGAGTCACCTGACGACCCCTTCGGGCAACTCCTCCACGTCGTCGACGCCGAGGCCCGTCGTGACGACGAGACGGAGGCCGCGCCGGACGGACATGTCCACCTCGAACACCTCGTCGGGCGCCGCCATCACCAGCGTCCCCGCCGTCGGGTTTGGGCTGTGCGGGACGAACACCGTGAGCAGTTCCTCGGAGTCGGTCGCCGTCTCGGCCGAACGGGGACCGTCGTTCGTCACGAAGCCGATGGCGTACAGGCCCTCGCGGGGGTACTCCACGAGGACGACGTGGTCGAACCCGTCGCTCTGTCTGGACAGCGACTCCGAGACCTGTCGAACGCCGAAGTAGACGGTCCGGACGAGGGGGATGAGGCCGACGCCGCGTTCGAACCCCCCGAACAGGCGGCGGCCGAGTTCGCGGGAGGCGACGTGGCCGACGACGGTGAGCGAGACGGCGAGCAGAACCGCCGCCAGCAGTTGCGCGAGCAGTATCTCGTCGCCGGTGACGTTCGTCAACCCCGCCGTGTTCACGATGGGGTTGAGGATGATGGCCGTGAGGCGGTCGAACACGAAATCGAGGATGAACACTGTCACCGCCAGCGGTGCGACGAGGAACAGTCCCGCGATGAAACTGGTCCGAAACCTGGAGAGGAGCGTCATCGTGAGCGGGTTGGCGAGCGACCACAAAAGCGTATCCCGGCCGGAGAGTGCCCCGACCCGGAAAGTCGCGAACGCGCCGGTCGACCGCGGGCCGACCAAACTCGTGATGCTTTTCACGCGCGGAACGCGACGGAGGAGTATGTTCACCGGAATCGTGGAGTGCACGGGCGCCGTCGTCGACGCGACGGACGACGAGGGCGGCCGACGCCTCCGCATCGCCCCCGACGCGACGTTCGAGCTGTCTCTTATACACA
>NZ_AOIV01000026.1 GCF_000337095.1 Halogeometricum pallidum JCM 14848 | reverse complement strand
CCTCGCGCCATCAGAGATGTGTATAAGAGACAGGTGCAGGGGCACGTCGACACGACGGCGACGGTGACGGGAATCGAACGCGTCGGCGACGACTGGTTCTTCGAGTTCGACCTGCCCGAGTCGATAGCCAAGTACGTCGTGCAGAAGGGTTCGGTCTGCCTCGACGGCATCAGCCTCACCGTCGCGGACCGCCGCGAGAACGACTTCTCCGTCGCCGTCGTCCCGACGACGTACGAGGTGACGACGCTCTCGGAGAAGTCGGCCGGCGACCCCGTCCACGTCGAAGTGGACGTGGTGGCGAAGTACGTCGAGAACATGGTGTCGGGCTACGCCGACGCGCTGGCGCGTTGACGCGCTGACACCGAGAGGGGTTCCGAGCGGAAGCGAGCGAGGTTGAGCCGACCGTTCGGGCGGTCGGGTCGACTCGTCGACTACTCGAACTCGGTCTGTTCCGACCGCATCGACTCGTCGTGCATCGGCGTGTGCGCCTGCCGGTAGACCTGTTGGTAGCGCCGAATCTTCCGAATGAGGTAGAGGCCGAAGATGCTGTCGTAGATGAGGACGTAGGCGAGGAACGCCCACAGGCCGCTGAGCGGCGTGAACGCTTGGATGAGCCCCGCCCCGATGCTGACCGTGGCGTTGTACGTCGCGTGGACGAACGCGGCGATAAGCAGGCCCTTGACGACGATAGGGCCGCGGTTCTCGCGGTTGAACTTCGCCAGACCGAGGTAGTAGCCCGCGATGGCGGAGTAGATGACGTGGCCCGGACCCGCGAGGGCGCGGACGGCCGTGATGCCGCCGCCGGCGCCGATGAGGCCGAGGCCGAACTCCAACTGGCTCCCGCCCTGCGGCAGTTGCTCGGTGATGTAGAGGGCGTTCTCGATGAACGCGAAACCGAGGCCCGCCATCGCGCCGTAGACGGCGCCGTCGACGACGGCGTCGAACCGGTCGTCGCCGTAGGCGTACAGGCGCACCGCCAGGAGTTTCACCGTCTCCTCGACGGGGCCGACGACGACGTAGAAGAACAGTATCATGCCGAGGCCGCCGAGCGCCTTGAAGTACTGCTGGAGGGCGCCGTTGAGGACGGCGGCGAAGTTGGCGGTCAGCACGCCGAGGAGGAACGTCCCGACGAGGAGCGACAGCGGTTCGTTCGTCGTCGCGTCGGAGTAGTAGACGTACGCGGCGAGTCCCAGCGCGGGAATCGCCGAGAGGGCGGTGAGCAGGCCTATCTCGGGGGTGGTGAGCGCCGCGAACCCGCCGATGGCGAGGAGGAGGACCAACGCGAGGAGGACGACGACGATGCGGGCCGACGCGGTGAACAGGCGATACAGCGCCACGGCGAGGCCGTCGACGGACGTCCGTTCCTCCCACGTGGAGACGTCGTAGAGGTCCGTCGAGGCGTCCGAGGCTCGTTCGACCGGGTCTCGTCTCTCTGCCATCGCCCTGACAATACAACGGGACCCCGGTAATATCTTCGGCCGAGCGCGGACGACGGCCGCGGAAACGGGCGCTTGAAAGGGTGTGAGAACCAACTGCGGAGCGAGCATGCATTTCGACCAACGCACGCAGGCCGCCCTCCGCGACGCCGGCCTCACGACCGAGGAGATTCGAACCGCCTCCGACGCCGTCGCCGACGCGGTCGAACGCGACGCCGAGACCATCCGCGCGTTCTTCGGGGACGGGGGGACGATGCACTCGGACATGGAGATGGCCCACAGCGCCAGCGACGTGCAGGAGCACGAAGTGGAGTACGTCGACCTGTTCACGCACGGCAGCGACCTGCGGGGCTACCTCCGCTTCGACTCGTGGGGCGTCCCCGTCGAGGGCGGCCGGGTACTGAGCGACGAGAAGGTCGAACTGTCGCTCGGGCCGACCGTCGACGCCCGCGTCCGGTTCGCCCGCGACCCGGACTCGCTGCGATGAGCGGCGGGGAATCCGCACCCGTTCGCGCCCGCGTCCGAGGCATCTACGCGACGGCGCTGACGCGCCTCCTGTTGGACGCCGGCCACGAGGTGGTGCAGGCCTCCGAGCCCATCCGCGACCGCTTCGACGCGGAGTTCGAGGACGGCCACCACGAGGTGACGGCGGCGACGACGGACGACCGACGGGGGGTCGGCGTCCACGGCGACCCGGACGCGGTCGGAGCGGTCGCCAACCTGCTCTCGGCCGTCGGCGTCGACACGTTCGCGTGGGCGGACCCCGCGCCGCCGGGCGCCGTCTTCGACGCCCGCGTGACGGAGACGAAAGGCTCTGGTGCGGTCTGCTCGCTGGGCGATTCGGAAGGATTCCTCCCGTTCCGCGAGACCGACGAGCGAATCGAGGCGGGCGACGCCGTCCGCGTGCAGGTACGCGACCCCGAACCGCCGTGGAGCGACCGCAGGGCGTCGCTCACGACGGGAGTGCGCGCCGACGGCGGACTGGCGACGCTGGTGCGGGGGCGCGACGACGTCACGGTGAACACCCGCGACGACGCCGCTGGACGCGAACTCGTCGGCATGACGGATTTCCTCTCCGTCGACGCGCCGGAGGGTTGGGGCATCGAGTGGTCGCACGCGGCGACGAGGGCGGACATGGACGCCCTCGGCGCGGCCCTCGAACGCGCCGCCGGGCGCGCCGAAGCGATGGACGATGCCCTCGCGGACGCGGACGGCGCCCCCGAACCGCTCCGGCGACTCGCCGCCCCCGGCGCGGGACGGTGGGTCTGGTTCGGTCGCGAATCGCGCTTCGCGCTGGACGAGCGCCGAAGGGAGGTGGAGACGACGATGCCGGGACACCACCGGACGAAGGCGTCCTGCGAGGCCGCCAGCGCCGGCGTGGACTTCGTGGAGGCGATGTGTTCTCCGTCGGGGGAGTTCCCGTTCGGCGTGGTGACGCGGCAGTTCGGCCCCGTCGAGGGCGACAGGGTGGGCATCGGCCACGGTAAACCCGACGGGCGGGCGTTCCAGTTGGGCCGCGGTGAGGTGGTCGAGTGGGACGCCGACGGAACGCTCTCGGTGGAGCGGACGCTGTCCGGCGGCGGCGTCTACGACGGCCTCGGGACGCCGCGTGAGTCGGGCGACACGGCCCTCACGAAGTTCCGCGAGGGCCGGTGGTGGTATCCGACCGTCTACCGGAACGCCGGCGGCGACCTGAAGGGGACGTACGTGAACGTCTGCACGCCCGTCGAGTGCTTCCCCGACGAGGTGCGCTACGTCGACCTGCACGTCGACGTGATAAAACATCCCGACGGGACGGTCGAACGCGTCGACGACGACGAACTGGACGAGGCGGTGGAGCGAGGAACCGTGAGCGAGGCGCTCGCGGAGAAGGCGCGGTCGGTCGCCTCGAGTCTGGAGAACGCGCTCTCGTAGTGAGCGAATCGGTCGCGGGAACGACGAACGAGCGCGAACTATTTGTCGGATGGTTGTGAGAATCGAACGGGATGGATGAGACGCCGGACGATGCGATAATTCAGCGGCAGCTACAGACGAACGCCGAGGAACCGGCGGTAGAGGTGGCCAAAATCGTCGCCGAGTTGGAGGGAACCGCCGCGGATCAACTCGGCCCGACGTACGTCCAAATCGACCACATGCTGGACCACCTGTTCTCGAACCCGCCCGCCCCGGAGGCGCAAGTGGAGGTGACGTTCACCTACGAGGGCTACCGCATCACGGTCAGCCAGAGCGGACGAGCGCAGTTCGTGAAGGTGTAGGCGGGCGAAGCGGAAGCCGAGAGGTTCGAGCGGGCCGAATATCCGCAGTACGTCGCTCGCCGTGAGTTCTCACGAGGAGCGACGGCCAAGAAAGACTCCGAGCAGTCGCACCGCGACGAGCGAAGCGAGTCGCGGCAGGTTTTTGGTCGAGCTTTTTGCGGTGAGGGTCCCCGCAGGGCCGCGTAGCGGCCCGAGGAGACTCGAACGTGCAAAAAGCTCGTTAGAAGTGCCCGGTGTCTTCGTCGCCGTACTGGAGTTCGCCGCCGCGGCCGCCCTCGACCGTGCTGGCGCCGTGGTCGCCCGAGCTCGGGACCTTCACCTGCACGTCCGTCACGTCGTCGAAGTCCATGATGAGGTCGGATTTGATGTTGTTCGCGGTGATGTTCGAGATGCCGCACCCCGAGCAGGCGCCGCCGAGTTCGACGACGACTTCGCCGGACTCGGCGTCGGCCTTGCGGACGACGCTGTCGCCGCCGTGCATCTGGATGATGGGCATCTGGCCGACCATCCAGTCCTCGATACGCCGTTTCAGCGAGTCCCCGTCGTCGCTCATACGCTTCCCTTCGCGCCCCACACTTTGATGCCTTCCGGTTACCGTCTGGGCGCCGACACGTGAACGGATGTTTCTCACGGTCTATCGCTCGGATTCGGGCGTTCGAGGGGACGGTTACTTCCGTCGGGCGCGCCGGAGGAGTCGCCACGAGGCGAGGCCGAGTGCGCCCGCGGCGGCGCCCGCACCGAATCCGGGCGCGGACGCCGACGCGCCGTCGTCCGATTCATCCGGTTCGTCCGGTTCGCCGGTCGCCGCCGCCGTACCGCCGGTGCTTCCCTCCGACGTCGCCGTCGCCACGGGGGATTCCGTCTCGGTCGCCGCGGAGGCGGACGTGAGCGACGGCGGCGACGCCTGTTGGCCCGCGTGGTCGGGGAACGTGTACAGGCGGCCCGGCACGTCGCCGACGCCGCGACTCGCGCCGACGAAGAATCCCTCCTGCGCGCCCGGTCGGGCGAGGCGGGCGGTCCAGAACGACGCCTCGTCGGGCATCCGCCACCACGAGAGCGGTTCGGGATTCCGCGGGTCCGACACGTCGTGGCGCTTGACGCCGCCGCGGTACCACGAGGAGTACAGGCGGCCGTCGGCGAACTCGAAGTTGTGCGCGGTGGTCCAGACGCCGCCGTACGTCGGGTCCGGCGACGGCGGCGGGTCGATAGTCGAGAGCCTCCGGGGTGCGGCGGGGTCCGACACGTCCCAGAGGTCGATGCCGGAGGGGCCGCCGACGAGGCGCGACTCGCCGGTCCCGTCCGCTCCCTCGTCGCCTCCGCCGATTCGCTGCGCCCACGACTCCTTGCCGACGCCGAGGAGCGTCCCCGACTCGTCGGTGGCGACGTAGTGGTGGTTGCCCGGCGGGAGGACGCCCTCCCGTCGGCTCTCGGCGTTCGAAGCCGCGAGTTCGGCGGGGTCGGGAACCTCGACGCCGCCGATGTGGGTCGGGTTCGTCGGGTCCGAGACGTCCAAAATCCACGTGCCCGCGTCCCAGTGGGCGACGTAGGCGGTGTCCCCGCCGACGAAGACGTCGTGGACGGCCCGTCGCCCGTTCCGCACGTCCGCCCACGCGCCGTCGACGCCCGTGAGCGTCCACTCCGAGAGCGTCTCGCCGGAGTCGATGTCGAGAACCGCGAGGGCGTTCGTCTCGCCGTCGTTCTTCGTCAGGTAGGCCAAGCCGTCGCGGACGAAGCAGTTGTGGATGGGAAAGTCGGTCTCGTGGAAGGCGACGCGTTCGGGCGCGGCGGGGTCGGAGACGTCGACGACGAGGGCGCCCGCGACGGCGCCGGGCAGGGGGTTCGCCGGACCGACGACGACCAGCGTCTCGGGGTCGGTCGCGTCGAGTTTC
This sequence comes from Halogeometricum pallidum JCM 14848, assembly GCF_000337095.1. Lineage (GTDB taxonomy): Archaea > Halobacteriota > Halobacteria > Halobacteriales > Haloferacaceae > Halogeometricum > Halogeometricum pallidum. The sequence continues at coordinate 52,682 of NZ_AOIV01000026.1, read as the reverse complement.
ACGTCGTAGATGCCGCGGAGCGGACCGGCTTCGTGGTCCGCGAGGGGTCCCCGCACGTCGGCGAGGAGTTCCGGGCGGTCGGGGACGGAGACGTCGACCGTCGCGTACCCGGTGCCGGTGGCGAGGTAGGCGACGCTGCCGTCCGGCGAGGTGACGGCCTCCTTCGTCCCCGCGACGTCGACGCGACCGTACGGTTGGTACGGGCCGGGGTGGGCGGCCGTCGGCGTCGCGGCGGCGGAGAGGAGACCGGTGGCACCGACGAGCGCGCCGGTGCGGAGGAAGTCGCGGCGGCGCATACGCTCGTTCGGGTTTCGAGCGGGATAAGTCGGCGGTTCGACGGGGGGAGAAGGCGAAGGAGAGGGTCAGACGGCGGGCGCGGGGCGGGCAGCGGAACGGTCGTCGGTCCCGCCTGCGAAGGAACGCCCGAATCTTCGCGACCTACATCCGCGAACGGTCGCCGGTCCCGCCTGCGGGACCACTCGTGAATTTTCGCGCCCTACAGGCGCGAACGGTCACCAGTGCCCCCGGTCAACGCACTCGCCAACGCGCCCTGCACGACGACTTCGTCGCCGAGCGTCGTCAGTTCTATCTGCGGGACGTTCACCATCACCATCTCGTCCATCCGTTCGCGGATGGGTTCGAGGATGAGGTCGGGATTGTTGAGGGCGACGGCGCCGCCGACGTAGATAGTGAGCGGGGCGTACGCGTGGACGATGTTGGCGATGCCCATCGCGTTCCAGTGGCCTACCTGGTCGACCACGTGGCGCGCGAACTCGTCGTCCTCGGCGTGTTCGAAGATATCCACCGCCGAGAAGTCGGGGTCTTCCATGGGGAGGACGGTGTCCACGCTGCCGTCCTCCTCGTAGAGGAATCTCGCGTATCGGGGGATGTTGTTCCCCGAACAGTACGCCTCCCAGTGACCGTCGTGTCCGCATCCGCAGGTGAGTTCGCCCTGCGGGTCGAGCGTCATGTGCCCGACCTCGCCGGCGTTGCCGTCCCACCCCGAGAGCACGTTGCCGTCGACGCAGACGCCCGCGCCGACCCCCGAGGAGATGGTGACGTACACCATGTCGTCGGGGTTCCGTTCGGAGTGGAACCGCTCGCCGATGACGCCCGCGTTCGTGTCGTTGTGGAGGTAGACTCGGTCGGTGTCGAGGAGGACCGAGAGCGGTCCCGTGAGGGGGATTCTATCGATGGTGTCGGGGAGGTTCGCCGGATTTTCGACGGCGCCCTCGGCCAGGTCCAACGGACCGATGGAGGCGACACCGGCGGCGACCGCATCCTGGGGTTCGACGTCCGCCCCCGAACACGCCTCGCGGACGATTCTGAGGATCGCCTCCGTGATGGCGATGCCGGTCGGACCGCGAGGCGTCTGGTCGCTGCGACTGCTGAGGACCGTGCCGTCTTCGTCGGCTACGACCGCGCGGACGTTGGTCGCCCCGAGATCGACACCCACGTAGTAGGCCATTGTACCGATACCCGTTTGCCCCGCACTTAACTAAGAGGTTTCTCACACGAATCCGAGTTCGATTTGCACGCGTCGAAAGCGCGTGCACGCGCCGGGAACGGCTTCCCGTCCGACCGTTACTTCGTGTCCGCGCGAACGAACGTGACCGGACAGGGCGCCGAGAGCATGACTTCCTGAGCGACGCTGCCGAAGACGGCCTTCCCGGCTGGCGACCGGCGGCGGCCGCCGACGACGATTCGGTCGGCGTCGACGTTCTTCGCGAGGTTCACGATGGACTCCCCGTGGTCGCCGACGCGCCCGCGAATCCCGTACTCGATGCCGGCCTCGTCGAGTGTCGCGACGAGTTCGCGGACCGTCGAGTGTCGCGTCGCCACGTCGTCCGGGGTCACCTCGTCGGCCGTTCGGTCGAAGTCGAGGTTGTCGAGGGCCGAATCGTACTCCTCGCGCGTGAAGACGTGCCCGAGGATGACGCGGGCGCCGGTCGGTCCGGCGACGTCTATCGTCTCCTCGGCGAGTCGGTCGAGTCGGTCTGCATCGCCCGGGCCGACGGCTAACAGGATGGTCTCTATGGCCATAACTACGCTATCACCCCCGGAAACTTAACTGTGGCGATTATTTACTCGCTTACGAATTAAATATTCGAGCGAGCCACTGGCGGTCGCGGCGTACGGTCCCAGGTCACGTGCTAGCATCATGTAACTTTCTCCGCGTCGTCCCGTCGAACCGGACAAATCGGAGACGGCGACGGACCCGGCGGCGCGCCGAGGGCGACGGCGTAATGTGGGCTCCCACGAACGAAGTCGTATGCTCTCACCAGAGTTGGACGGCCGCGTCGCGTTGGTCACCGGGAGTTCCAGCGGTATCGGCCGGGCGATAGCCCTCCGCGCCGCCGCCTCGGGGGCGTCCGTGGCGATACACTACCACACCAGCGAGGAGGCGGCGGCGGAGGCGGCCGTCGAGGCGCGCGAACTCGGCGCCCCCGCCGCGACGACGGTTCGAGGCGACGTGACGGACCCCGACGACGTCGACGCGGTGTTCGACGCCGCCGAGGCGGAACTGGGAACCGTGGACCTCCTGGTGAACAACGTCGGCGACTTCGCGCCCACCCACTGGGAGGAAATAGAGTTCGAGACGTGGCGGCGGGTGATGGAGACGAACTTCTACGGTACCGTGCTCTGCTCGAAGCGCGCGCTCCCCGGAATGCGCGAGCAGTCGTGGGGGCGCATCGTCAATATCGGGTACGCCGGCAGCGAGAAGGCGCTCGTCGCCCCGAAGAACTTCCCGTACTTCGTGGCGAAGACGGGCGTGCTGATGTTCACGCGGATGCTCGCGGCGGACACCCAAGACGACGGCGTGACGGTGAACGCCGTCTCGCCGTACGTCGTCGAGACGTCCGACGAGTTCCCCGAGGACGCACCGCGGGGCCGGTGGGCGGGCGTCGACGACGTCGCTCACGCCGTCTCCTTCTTCTGGGACGAGGGGTCGGAGTACCTCTCCGGTGAGAACGTCGAAGTCGACGGGGGATGGCTCCCGGAACGGATCTGAGCGGAGGAACTCGCGGCGGGACGCGGTCGCTCCCGGTCGGTGACGGGCGCGCGGCGTCGCCCGCGCGGAGAAGAGACCCGCTCAGTAGTCGGGAGATTCGTCCTCGACGGACCGCTTCAGCGAGTCGCGGCGCGACTTGGCGTCCCGTCCGGTCGCTTCGAGGAGGAACGTGTTCTTGGCGTCGACGGCGTCGCCGGCCGCTTCGAGTTCGTCGGGACCGAGTTCCGTCGGGTCGCGTTCGTGGAACTCGACGGCGAGTTTGTCCTTCTTACCGCTGTACTTCACCGCGCCGGCGACTATCTTCTCGAAGACGGGATTCGAGGGTTCGCCGACGACGTGCAGGTCGCTCCCTTTGTAGTCCATCGTCTCGGTGATGGGACCGAACATGTCCTCGATGTACGACTCCATGTCGGGTACTCGCTCGTCGAGGGTCTCGCCGCGGCGCATCTTGTACTCCTTCATGGCCCGTCGTTTGACAGGGGACGGTTTACCTGTTTCGTCCCTCGTCGCTTCTTATGCCGTATAAAAGCGTCTCGCGCCGCCTATAAGTCGGTTCGCGAAATGCCGGGGGAGAGACTACAGTCGGCGTTCGGCGATGTACCCCTGTCGGCACTCGGGGCAGATGTCGCCCGCGCGCATCGAGGAGACGCCCGCCCCTCGGGCGTGACCGCAGTTCGGACAGTAGAACTCGATTCGGTCGTCGGGGACGTCGGCCTGCAGTTCCCCCCGCGACTCCGCGCGGCCCACCCCGTCGTCGGCGTCGCCGCCGGCGCGAGTCGCCTCGTCGGACGACCGCCCGTTCGCCTCGGGTGCGAGGCCGCCGAACGACACCTCCGACGCCGTGCCGTCGGACGGTTCCGCCTCGAACCCTTCGTCTTCGCTCTCCTGGACGGGCCAGGAAGTCTGTCGCTCCTCCAAGTCGGTCCGTTCGGGCCACTCGCCGTGGCCGCGGTCGATGTCGGGCGCCTCGACCGCCTCCTCGTCGGCGTCGATGAACTCCGCGTCGTCCGTGACCGGTTCGTCCTCCTCGGCGGGCGGGTCGGTCGGGACCGGTTGACCGTCCGTCGACTCCCGCGTCGGCGTGTCCTGCGCCGCGGACTCCTGCGCCGCCGCCGCGGGGTCGGCGCCCGTCTCCTCGGGCCACTGCGTCTCGTCGCGTTCGGTGTCCTCGTCGCCGAGGATGACCGCGTCGTCCTCATCGGGGTCCGACGGCGGTTCGAAGTCGTCGTCGTTGAACGACTCCGAGTCGGCGTCGGTCGCGGGTTCCGCGGCGGCGTCGGACGCGTCGGCCGCGCCCGCGTTGTCGCCGTCCGCGGCCTCCGCCGAGAACGGGTTCGACGCGTCGGGTTCCGCCTCAGCGATATGGGAACCGGGGTCGTCGACGGGCGAGGTTTCGGGGTCGGCGGCCGCGGGGTCGGCCGCCTCGGGCGCGGCGTCCGTCTGTCGATCCAGTCCCACCTCCTGTGCGCTTCGGATGGCGGTGATCTCCTTGTTCTCGCTGACGACGTGTTCGGCCCCGCACTTCTGGCACACCTGAATCTCCCGGATGGTGACGACGACTTCGTCGCCCTTCTCCTCGCGTTCGCGTTCTATCTCGGGGTCCCCGTACTGATGCCCGAGTAGACGGCACTTGAGTCCCATTACCCGCCTTTCGGAAACTCAACGACTAAAATGTACCCCCTCGCCGTCCGACGCCCGGCATTTGGTGTGCTACTCGGGAGCACGCTCGGGGGACAGTATAAACCGCCCGCGGACGATGTACCGAGCATGAGAGCGCGGCGGGAGTTTCGAGACCGACGAGACGTGGAGGTCGACCTCCTCGACGCACTCGTCGACCGGGCCGAAGAGGGTATGACCGTCTTCGAGTTGCGCGCGGCCGTCGACGCCGACATCGACACCATCGAGGAGGCGCTGTCGGCGCTGAAGTCCGACGGACTCATCTCGGTCGACAGCGGCGAGGACCGCGTGGTCATCCTCCCGGCCGACCGGGTGGTCCCGGACCCGACGGCGGAACCCGAGGAAGAGCGGAGTTTCATCGACGCCGTCCGCGAGCGGTTCGGACTGTGACCGACGGCGCGTAGGCGGGTCGACGCGTGACGAGGACGTTTTTACTCCAGAGTGCGGAACGTGAGGTAATGACCGTCGTAGAGGAGATGCACGAGCGGTACGGGGCGACGTTCGAGACCCGCGCAGGCCGGCGCATCGTCCGCGACTACGGCCGCCCGGAGCGAACCCACCGGGCGGTCCGCAAGGGCGCGGCGGTGATAGAGATGGGCTACGGCGTCGTCGTCGTCGAGGGTGACGACCGGGTCGAGTTCGTCGACAACGCGGTGTCGAACCGCGTGCCCGACGCCGACAGCGAGGGCGTCTACGCCCTCCTGCTGGACCCGCAAGGCCGCATCGAGACCGACATGTACGTCTACAACGCGGGCGAGCGACTGCTCTGCTTCACGCCGCCCGAACGCGCCGAACCGCTGATCGACGACTGGTCGGACAAGGTGTTCATCCAGGACGTATCGATTCAGGACGCCTCGACGGAGTTCGGCGTGTTCGGCGTCCACGGCCCGCAGTCGACGGAGAAGGTGGCGAGCGTGCTCAACGGCGCGGCCGCACCGGAACCCGCGCTGACGTTCGTCCGCGGGTCGATGGGCGACGAGGGCGTCACCGTCATCGCGGGCGACGGCCTCGCGGGCGAGGAGGGGTACGAAGTCGTCTGCGCGGCCGACGACGCCGAACGTGTCTTCGAGACGCTCCTCACCAACGGGATGAACGCGCCGCCGTTCGGCTACGCGACGTGGGAGACGCTCACTGCCGAGGCCGGCACCCCCCTGTTCGACACGGAGTTGGAGGGTAAGGTACCGAACGTGCTCGGCCTCCGGAACGCCTTGGACTTCGAGAAGGGCTGTTACGTCGGCCAGGAGGTCGTCTCGAAGGTCGAAAACCGGGGCCAACCGAGCAAGCGCCTCGTCGGCCTGCGACCCGAAGCGGTCCCCGAGTCGGGCGCGGCCGTCTTCGACGGCGACTCCTCCGTCGGCGAGGTGACGCGGGGCGTGGCGAGTCCGTCGCTGGAGGAACCCATCGCGTTGGCACTGGTGGATTTCGACCTCGACGCGGACGCGGTGACGGTCCGCGTCGACGGCGCGGAGGTAGACGCCGACGTGACGGCGCTTCCGTTCGTGGAGGGCAGCGACGCGTCGCGGCGACTGCCGGCGTATCTCGCGCGAGAATAGGGCGACGCGACCGGACCGCGTGGGACGAACGCCTCAGCGACCCAACAGCGTCCCGAGGTGCTCCCGCGAGAAGAAGGACGTGGGCTTGTCCATGTGGACGGCTATCTCGCCGGAGAGCGACCGCAGGCCGAGGTGCTGGACCCGTTCCGGGAGCGAGTACGCCCGACGGACCCAGCGACCCATCGAAATCTCCTTCGATAGTTCGGCGCGCCACGCGGACTCGTAGTCGCGGAGCGTCGCCGGGTCGTCGGGGTCGACGGCCTCTATCGCGCAGTCGGCGGCCGTCATGCCGTACAGGATGCCGCCGCCGGTGAACGGTTTCGTCTGCGCGGCGGCGTCACCCAACAGAAAGACGCGGCGCGTCGTGACCCGTTCTGGCGGGCCGATGGGAATCCCACCCGAACAGAAGTGCGTCGTCTCCACGTCGTACTGGTCGGTGAGCACGTCGAACATCTCGTTGACCTCCGCGCCCGGCGGCGCGGCGAGGCCGTACTCGACGCCCGCCTCGCCGCGCGGGATGCGCCACGCGAAGAATCGCGGGACGGTGAGATGGACGTCGACGAAGTCGCCGTCGTCGGTCGCCTCGTCGAACGCGAGGACGCCGTGCAGAATCTCCTCGGGTTCGTCGAGTCCCACCTGGCGGCGGACGCGCGAGACCGGACCGTCACAACCCGCGACCATCTTCGCCTCGACGGTCCGCTCCTCGCCCGCCGCGGAGACGGTGAGTTCGACGCGGTCGTGGTGCTCTTCGACGCTCGTGACGGTGTGTCGCTCCCGCACATCGGCGCCCGCCTCGCGCGCGCAGTCGGCGAGCGTCCGGTCGAGTTCCACGCGGTCGATGACGTTCGACACCTCATCGGTCTTGTAGAACGGGTAGGAGTTCGAGTCCGCGCCGCCGACGTGGAAGTTCGCGCCGTAGACGCGGTTCTGGAGGAGACGCTCCTTCGCTCCGTCGGGGACGTACGCCCAGATGTCGGTGCTGACGTGGCCCGAACAGGCCAGCGGGGTGCCGACCTCGCCTTTCTCGAAGGCGACGACGTCGTAGCCGGCCGCCGCGGCCCGACGGGCGAAGCGCGCGCCCGCGGGACCGACGCCGACGACGGCAAAGTCATACATTTGCTACGGGTTCGGCCGCCGGCGAACAAATACCTTCGCTGTCTGCACAGTCTCGGAGCGAGCGCAGAGACTGACACGGAGGCGTAATGATAAATCAACGGATAGAGAATAAGGTCGTATGCGCCGGGACGCTCTCCTCGCCGCCGTCATCGCCCCCGTCGCGTTCACGAGTTATCTCCTCAGTCTGGGTGTCTCGGGCGCGATGGGCGACGCTCGAACCGCCCTCCTATTCGTCGTCTTGCTCGCCGCCGTGGGCGTGGTCGTCGTCGTCGGACACCACCTCGGTCTCCTCACCCCGCTTCCGGTCACCACGTCGCTGCTGCTGCTCGTGCCGTGGATCGGATTCGGGCCGCGCCTCGGGACCGGACGGGGCGGCGTCGCCCCCGACTCGCTCGTCGCCCCCGACTTCCTCGTCGGCGTCGCCCTCGCGGAGACGGTCATCGTCTCCCTGGCCGCCGTCGAGTATCTCGCGCTCAGACATCCCCGCGTGAACGACGCCCTCGACGGCGAGACGGGCGTCGGGTCCCTCGCCGCCGGCGTCCTCTACGCCGCCGTCATCGTCGGCTTCTCCGGCCTCCAGTTCCGAACGTTCGACCTCGAAACCGTCGGCCTCGCCGTCTGGGTCACGGTCGGACTCGTTCTCGTCGGGTCCGTCCCCGTCTACGTCGCGGTCAAGACCGGTCGCCTCTCGCCCGCCGCCGTCGTCGGCGCGGGCCTCGGGTTCGTCCTCGTCGTCCCCTCAGGCGACGGCCTCTCGTTCGGCGCGCTGTACGCCATCGGGTGGCTCCTCCCGCTCGTCCTCGCCCTACTTGCGGCCGAGGGGGAGGCGCGACTCCGCCGCATGCACGCCGGCGATTCGAGCATCAGAGCGTAGCCGCAACGGGAGTCACCGCTCGACCGTCGGCACCGCCGCGAGTCCGGCGGGCGTCTGCCGCTCGTAGGCGTCCGGCCACGGCACGTCGAGGCGGTCGAACGAGTCGCCGCCGTCCGCGGTGCGGTAGAGGCCGCGGTTGGTGACGGCGTAGAACTCGCCGGCGTCGCCCCCGCGGGCGAGCACCGCGCGGACGACGCCCGGCCCCGTCGGCATCCCCGCCTCGTCCAGTCGCTCCCACGCGCCGTCGCCTTCGCGTCGATAGAGGTACGACTCGGCGCGGTCGGCGTCGTGCGCCGAGCGCGGACCGCTGGCCGACGAGATGAGGACGCGCGAGGGGTCCGTCCGGTCCACGACGACGCTCCAGCAGTACCGGTGGTCGAGTCCCTCCTGCGGGTGAGTCCACGTCTCGCCGCCGTCGCGCGTCTCGGCGTAGCCGTCGCCCGCGGCGGTCCACGCGCGGCCCGGTTCGTCGGCGTGCGTCGTCATCGAGTGGGTGTCCCGGCGGGCGGACGGGACCCGGTCCTCCCACGTCTCCCCGCCGTCGCGGGTCCGTACGAGAGCGCCCGCCTCGACGCCGACGTACAGGTGCTCGGGGTCGTTCGGGTCGGGTTCTATCCACCGCGCGTGGTGGGTGTCCGGGCGCGGCGGGAACGACCACTCCGAGGCGGACGGCAGGTCTGTCAGTCCGTCGAGTTCCCGCCAGGTCTCGCCGCCGTCCGCAGACGCGAAGACAGCGCTCGGTTCGGTCCCGGCGTAGACGACGGCGGGGTCGCGCGGCGAGACGGCGACGCTCGTCACCGACTCGGGCAGGGCGTCGGCGCCGACCCGTTCCCAGGTTTCCCCGCCGTCGTCGGTCCGGTGGAGGCCCGACTCGAACGTCCCGCAGAAGGCGCGGGCCGGCGCGTCGGCGTCCGAGGCGAGACACTCCACGTCGTGGCCGCCGAACGTCCGGCGCGCCGTCGGCGACCCCGTCCCGGCGTCCTCGACGACGAGGACGCCGCCTTCCATCGCGACGTAACACGTTGTCATGCGATCACCTAACGCGCCGCCGACCTTGACCGTTGCGCGGACGCGTACAGGCACCGGGCACGAACGTCGACCGCCGATTGCGGCGCGCCCAAGTATCTAAACAGATAACTAGAGGGACAGTTTCTTTGCCACCGGTCCGAGAGGGGAAGTATGTCCGCGAACTGGACGGCGAGATACGCACTGGGGATGAGCGGCCTCGTCGTGGGCGGCTTCTGGCTCGCGGGGTTCCTGTTATCGGTAGACAGCGCCGCCGCCGCGAGCCCGGACGCCGCCACGGCGACGAAAAGCATCGGTATCTTCGCGCTCGCCGTCTCCCTGGTCGCCGCCGCGACGCTACTGGCGACGGTGGAGTGAGCGCGAGACGCTCTTCGAGGGCGTCGAGAAAATCAGCTCCGAGAATCGAAGCGGAACCGAACCGAAGGGACGAGTACCACGGAGACCGGCGGGACGGTCCCGTGAGGCACGCGACCGGGGTCGCGATTCAGTCGTCGCTCGGCGCCTTCGCGGGCTTGCGGCGGTCCGAGCGCGGCCCCTCGATGTCGACGGCTGGCAGTAGGTCGCGGAGATACCGCCCCGTGTGGGACTCCTCGACTCGCGCCACCTCCTCGGGCGTGCCGATGGCGACGATGTCGCCGCCGTGCTCGCCGCCCTCGGGACCCAGGTCAACGATGGTGTCGGCGTTCTTCACCAAGTCCAGTTCGTGTTCGACAACGACGACGGTGTTGCCGTTGTCGGTGAGTCGCTGGAGCACGTCGATGAGCTTTCGCTCGTCCTCTTTGTGCAGGCCCGTCGTCGGTTCGTCCAGCAGGTAGAGCGTCTCGCCGGTCTGCTTTTTCCCCAACTCCTCGGCGAGTTTGACGCGCTGGGCCTCCCCGCCCGAGAGGGTGGTGGAGGGCTGGCCGAGGGTCATGTAGCCGAGACCCACGTCCTTCAGGAGTTGGAGGCGGCGGCGAATCTGGCGGTTCGACTCGAAGAACTCCAGGGCGTCCGCGACTTCCATGTCGAGCACGTCCGAGATGGTCTTCTCCTTGTACGTCACGTCCAGCGTCGCGTCGTTGTAGCGCGCGCCGCCGCACTCCTCGCAGGGGACGTACACGTCCGAGAGGAAGTTCATCTCTATTTTCACCGTTCCCTGCCCGCCGCAGGCCTCACAGCGCCCGCCCTTCACGTTGAACGAGAAGCGGCCCTTCTCGTAGCCGCGCTGTTTCGATAGCTTCGTCTGCGCGAACAGTTCGCGGATGTAGTCGAACACGCCGGTGTACGTCGCGGGGTTCGACCGGGGCGTCCGGCCGATGGGCGATTGGTCGATGAGCCGCACCGTCTCGATGTGCTCGGTGCCCTCGATGGCGTCGTGTTCGCCCGGGTGGACCGACGTGTTGTCGTTCATCGTCCGCGCGAGCCCCTTGTACAGTATCTCGTGCATCAGGGTCGACTTGCCCGACCCGGAGACGCCCGTGATGGCGGTGAACTGTCCGATGGGCAGCGACACGTCGAGGTCCTTCAGGTTGTGCTGGCGCGCGCCGCGGACGGTGAGCGCCCCCTCCGAGGTGCGTCGCTCCTCGGGGACGGGTATCTCCCGTCTACCCGAGAGATACTCGCCGGTGAGGGAGTTCTCGGCGGCGCAGATGTCGTCGAAGTCGCCCTGCGCGACGACTTCGCCGCCGCGCTTGCCCGGACCGGGACCCATGTCCACGACGCTGTCCGCGCGGCGCATCGTCTCCTCGTCGTGTTCGACGACGATGAGCGTGTTACCCAGGTCGCGGAGGCCCTCGAGCGTGTTCAAGAGGCGGTCGTTGTCCCGCTGGTGGAGGCCGATGGACGGTTCGTCGAGGACGTAGAGGACGCCGACCAGACCGGAACCGACCTGCGTGGCGAGTCGGATGCGCTGGCTCTCCCCGCCCGATAGGGTGGCCGCCTCGCGGTCCAGCGTGAGGTACTCCAACCCCACTTCCTCCATGAAGCCGAGGCGGGCGCGTATCTCCTTGAGAATCTCCTCGGCGATGGTCAGTTCTCGCTCGCCGAGTTCGGCCTCCAGTCCCTCGAAGTGTTCGAGGGCGTCGCCGATGCTCATCCGGTTGACCTCGGTGATGGCGGTGTCAGCGACGAGGACGTGCCGGGACTGCTCTTTCAGGCGCGTGCCGTCGCACTCGGGGCAGGTGGTCGTCGCCATGTACTTCTCGATGTGGTCGCGCGTGGAGTCGGAGTCCGTCTCGACGTGGCGGCGTTCGAGGTTCGGGATGACGCCCTCGAAGCGCTTTTCCTTCCGGCGGGTGCCGTTGCGCGTCTGTCGCTCGAAGACGACCTGCCGGTCGGTGCCGTAGAGGAACTGTCGCCGGGTGTCCTCGTCCAGTTCCTCGAACGGCGTGTCGACGCTCACGCCGAAGTGCGCCGCCACCGAGTCGAGGCGCGTGCGGTAGTACGACCGGTTGTACGACCACGGCTCGAAGACGTTTTTGATGGCTTTCGAGGGGTCGACGACGACGAGTTCCTCGTCTACCTCCTTCGTCTGACCGAGACCCTCGCAGGCCGGACAGGCCCCGTGGGGACTGTTGAACGAGAACGACCGCGTCTCTATCTCGGAGAACTGGAACTCGGAGTTGGGGTTGCCGAGTTCCTCGGAGAACTGCACGACGAGTCGGTCGTCGCCCTCGCCCGCGAGGTCCCCCGTAGAGCGGGTGTTCGACGCGAACGGCACGTCCTCGGGCGGGTCGGGCACGACGAGTTTCAGCATACCGTCGGCCTCCTCCAACGCCGTCTCGACGCTGTCGCCGATGCGGGAGCGGTCCTCCGGGCGTATCTTCACCCGGTCGACCACCACGTCGACGGTGTGGTCGTAGTTCTTGTCGAGGTCCGGTCGCTCGACCGTGAGGTCGAACTCCTCGCCGTCGACCTCCACTCTCGCGTACCCCTCCGAGACCAGGTCGTCGAACAGGTCCTCGAACGCCCCCTTCTGGTCGCGGACGACGGGCGCGATTATCTTCGCGCGCGTCCCTTCCGGCAGCGAGAGTATCTGCGAGACCATGTCCTGTGCGGACTGCTCGCCGACCTCCTCGCCGGTGATGGGGTCGTACTGCGTGCCGACGCGGGCGTACAGCAGACGGAGGTAGTCGTGGAGTTCGGTCACCGTGCCGACGGTCGAACGCGGGTTGTTCGCCGCGTTCTTCTGGTCGATGGAGATGGCGGGCGAGAGACCCTCGACGGCCTCCACCTGTGGTTTGTCCATCTGCCCGAGGAAGTTGCGGGCGTACGCCGACAGCGACTCGATGTACCGTCGTTGTCCCTCGGCGTAGATCGTCTCGAAGGCGAGCGACGATTTGCCCGACCCCGAGAGGCCGGTGACGACGGTGAACGCTTCGCGGGGAATCCGGACGTCGAGGTCTTTGAGGTTGTGTTCTTCGGCGCCTCGAACCTCGATGAAGTCCTTGCTCATCTACGCTCGGCTAGGGCGAGCGGACGGCTAAACCCATCGGTTGTGGTAGGATAGCACACCTCAGCGCGGCGGTTCGCGGTCTCGGCGAGACGAGCGGGAGAGGTAGACTACGACAGTTTCTCGCGGGCGATGGTGACGCCCGTGGGAACGATGATTATCTGGTCGTCGCCCTTCTGGACGATGTCGCCGTCCACCTCGTCGGCCACCTGCCGCAGGTCGTCGATGATGTGTTCCATCGTGCTGTCGGAAGTGGTGTGCCGCGTGATGTCCGCGATGACGAGGTCGCCGTCGTAGACGGCGTCCTTGATGGCGACGACGTCCTGCTTGCCGCCGATGCTTGCGATGTGGACGCTCATGCCCGCTTCGCCGCGAGCGGTGTCGAAGTCGTCCAAGTCGAGTTCGACGTAGTCCTCCGTGGTGTGGCTCTCACCGCCGCTGAGGATTTTGCTCATGATTCCCATGTCGGCTACAACCGCTACGTCCGGGTTAGTTCTTACGTCAGACGACCGTCAGACTTCCGACAGAACGGGCGCGACGGGCCGGCATACCGAGGTTTTTGCGCCGCGCGTCCGACCCGCGAACGTGACCTTCAGCATCTGCGTCCGCGAACGCTACGAGGACGAACTGGGCGAGGAGCAGACGCGGTTCGGCGTCGCCGTCACGACGCGCCTGCCGGGCGTGGGGACGCTCTGTCCGTTCGCCTCGGAGAACGGCGCGGTGGCGACGCAGAGCCTCGTGAACGTCGAGTTGGGCCGCAAGGGCGTCGCGTACCTCGACGACGGCCTCGCCGTCGACGACGCCCTGAACGCTCTCTTGAACGCCGACGAGGGACGCGAGCAGCGGCAACTCCACGGCGTCGGGTCCGACGGGGAGTTCGCGTTCTCCGGGGCGGAGTGTCAGGGCTGGTTCGGCCACCGCGTCGGCGAGAACTACACCGTCGCGGGCAACCTCCTCACCGGCGAATCGGTCGTCGACGCCGCCGCCGAGGCGTACGAGTCCGGCGACCGGTCGGAACCGCTGGCGAAGCGGCTGGTGGACGCCCTCGAAGCGGGGCACGAGGAGGGGGGCGACAAGCGCGAGGACCTGGAGGTGCAGAGCGCCGCGCTGGTTGTCGAGACCACCGAGGAGCGGTCGCCGCGGCCGTACTACGACGACCTGCGGGTGGACGCGACGCGGACGCCCGTCGCGGACATGCGGGAGACGTACGAGACGGCGACGGAGGGGTACGAGGCGGCCGTCGAGAAATACCAAGAGTAAGGTCGGCGAGCGGCGACGACGCTCAGACCGAGAACTGGAACAGGTCGTCGCCGACGTGGTGGAGCGATTCGACGACCTTGCCCGAGTCGCCGACCATCTCCGGCCCGGATTCGAGCGCGCGGCCGATTGCGAGCACCTTGCCGTGCGTCTCCTCGGCTATCAGGACGAGGTCGCCCGCTTCGATGCCGTCGTCGGCGTCGACGATGCCGGGGCGCATCACGTCGGCGCCGTCGCTGACGAAGGAGACGGCGCCCGCGTCGACGGTGACGACGTTCGCCGTCGGTTCGTAGCCGTTCGCGCCCGCGACGGTGAGAAACGGGCGCTCGTCGTCCATGTAGACGACCACCGGGTCGCCGTCGACGAGAACCACGTCGAAGTCGGCGTCGGTCAGTTCGACCATCTCGTAGGTGTCGCCGTCGAGCGCCACGCCGGTCTGGTCGGCGATGGCGTCCTCCAACTCCGAAATCTCGTCCGAGCGAAGGTGGTGGCGGGACTTGACCTTCATACCCCCGACCACGGAACCGCCGTGAATAAATCGACCGCTCTCCGAGGCGGCGACCGTCGGGAGTTCGAAGGAGGCGTCGAGAACGGAAGCGCGTCGAGAACGGAGATGCACCGGCCGTCGGATGCGGACGCGGAACAAACGCTAAGTAACGCGGGTTCATGCTGGCTTCTATGTGGCGTTCCCGGACCAACCGGGGTCGGAAGACGGTCGTCTGTATCGCCTGCGGGACGTCGGTCCTTCGGGGAGAGGCGCGAGAGTACGACAAGGAGGGAGACCGCTGGAACCGACAGGGCAAGCAGTTCGAGCACCTCTGCAAGGAGTGTTATCGCGGACTGTGCCACCAACCGCGGACGGAACTGGAGTCGCTCCTCGTGGACATCGAGGCGGACGGACTCCACCGAACCGAGTTTCTGAAGCGGTACGTCGAGGCGGTCGAAGAGCGGTACGGCTCCGCCGAGGAAACGGAGCGGGAACGGTAGTCCCGTCGCCGTCTCTGCGTCTGAGGGCGGCGCTTTTTCGGACGCGCGCGAATCCGTCGGTGCGACACGACTAACTACCTCTCGCGTTTAGTCGAGAGCATGTCGAACGACGCGCAGGCGCAGGCCGGGACGGCGGAGGGGCAGGGCCCCGTCGAGATCAGTCCCGACGTCGCCCGGCAACTGCAGGAGAAGCGCGAGGAACTCTTCGAGGAGTTCGAGATCCGCGACGCGTTCCCCGGACCCGTCCTCTCGGAGGCCAGAGAGCGTACGACGGACGTACAAGACGAGATCCGCGAGGAGGTGGACGAACGCCAGGACCTCCGCGAGTTGACGACGTGGACGACCGACCCCATCGACGCGCAGGACTTCGACGACGCCATCTCCATCGCCGAGAACGAGGAGACGTACACGCTGTGGGTACACATCGCCGACGTGACCCACTACGTCCACCCCGAATCGGAGATGTGGGCCGAAGCGGTCAAGCGCGGGAACACCGTCTACCTCCCCGCATACACCATCCACATGCTGCCGCCGACGCTGGCGGAGACGGTCTGTTCGCTGGTCCCCAACGAGGACCGCCTGGCCCACACCGTCGAGATGGAGATAGACAAAGAGAACCTCTCGTTCGAGAACATCGACATCTACAAATCGGTCATCGAGTCGGACGAACGCCTCACCTACTCGCAGGCCGAAAAGCGCCTCGAAGACGAAGACGCCGCCCTCCACGAGGAGTGCACGCTCGTCTACGAACTCGCCGACCAGATGCACCAACAGCGAAAGGAGGACGGCTCCCTGGTTCTGAACCCGAGCCGGGACCGGGCGCACACCATCATCGAGGAGTGCATGCTGAAGGCCAACAAGGCCGTCACGCACGAACTGATGTGGGGCCGCGGCGTCGAGGCGATGTACCGCGTCCACCCGCAACCGACGCCCGACCAGTGGGACAAGGCGCTGCGGGAGATAATGGAACTCGACGGCGTCTCCATCCCGAGCGCGTCGTTCGACGACCCGCGGAAGGCCGTCAACGCCGCGCTTGAGGACTCGCCGGGACGCGCCTTGAACAAGATTCAGCGCGCCGTGCTGAAGGTGATGCCTCGCGCGAAGTACATGAACGACCCCTTCGGCGGGCACCACGCCCTGAACTTCGACATCTACGGGCACTTCACCTCGCCCATCCGCCGGCTCTCTGACCTCATCAACCACTGGATCGTCCACGAGAACGACGTGCCGGAGGACCTCATCGAACTCTGCGACCGGGCGTCCGACCGACAGAAGGACGGCGAGACGGCCGAGCGACTGTACAAACAGTTCCTCGAAGAGGTCGGTCTCGACCCCTACGCGGTGAACAACCGCGGCATCGTCACCGTCGACGAGGACGGCGACGTGGTCGACGAGAACGGTCTGCCGCCGGAGGAGTAGCGTCGACGCCGGCGGAACCGCCCGTCGGAAAACCTGACGGGCCGTCGCGTCGCGCGAACGCCGCGTTCTGCCGCTCTTCGCCGGCCGTTACTGCTTGTGTGTGAACAGCACCACCTCGTCCTCGTGCGTCGACACGCAGAGGTCGAGCATGCGGCTCAGTTCGAGGCTGCTGTATTCGCCCTCGCAGACGACCAAGTCGTCGAAGGGGTTCCCGCAGGCGGGACAGGCGATGCTCACGGTGTTTCGGTACGTCGTGACCCCGTCGACGGCCTCGTTCGGCGTCAACGAGGAGGTGAGTTCGTCGTACTCCGCGTCGTCCATACCCTCCGTGCGCGGAGGGGACGCTTAGTGGTACCGATGGGCACGTACCCTGCCGGAGAAACGGCGAACGGTCGGGCGGTCCGGGTCGACGGCGCTCAGGACGGACTGGGTGCCTCGGCCGTCGAGAGGTAGGCGGCGAGGTCCGTCGTCGTTATCATCCCGATGACGCCCTCCTCCTCGTCGACGACGGGCACGTGGTGGAAGCCGTGGCGCATTATCGTGTCGGCGACGTCGCGGATGGACACCTGCGCCGTCGTCGTCACCACGTCGTCGGTCATGTACTCGGAGACGGGCGTGCGGTCTTTGGGCTGCCGTTCGGCGACGATTTTCACGAAGTCCGTGTTCGTGAGGATGCCGACCAACTGGTTGTCGTCGTCGACGACCATCACCGAACCGATACCTTTCTCCATCATCACCTGCGCGGCGTCCTCGACGAGCGTATCGGGCGAGACGGTGTACGCCGACGTCGACATCAGACGCGCGACGAAAATATCCTCCATGAACGTAGCTAACAGTCTCGGGGCATAAGGGTAGCGCCGAAAGAGCGAAGCACGGCGTCACCGGCCGGCCCTCGTTTCACCGTCCGACCCGCCGACCGAAGAGCAACGGCGTCACGAACAGCGTCAGCGGAACCAGTATCCACACCTGCCCCGAGAACACGTCGTACTGGCCGAGCGTCACCGACACGGGCGTCCCCTCGACGTATCCGACGAGGAACTCGAAGCCGACGGTCAGGACGGTCCACCCCGCTCCGACGGCCGCCAGTTCGGCGCGCGTGTACTCGGCGTCGGTGGTCGCGAAGAAGGCGTACGAGATGACCGCGATGGCGGCCGTGAGGAGTCCCGTGCTGAGGACGTGGCCGGCGTGCTCGCCGGTGCGCGGGACGATGACCGTCTCGCGGAAGACGCCGTTGACGACGGCGACGGCGGCCATCAGCGCCCACGGGACGAGCGAGCGGAGCAGTCGCGGTCTGCGGGCGGTTCCCGGGTTCGAGGCAGGCGTAGAGGACATGGTTCGACCGAAGAGAGGGTCGCCGAGGGGGTATACGCGGCGGCTGATTCCCGACGGGAGAGAGAACGCGAGACGTCGAGAGCGCTCGTCCGGTCGGAGCGCCACCACACTCATGCGCGCGGGCGCCGTCGTCGCGCACGTGACCGACTGTCCCAACTGCGGCGAGACGCTGGCCGACCCCGACCCGCACAGCGCGGACGGCGCCGACTACGTCTGTGAGAACTGCGGTCGGAAGTGGCAGGACGGCATCGGCGACGAACTCCAACGCGTGTTCGAGAAATCGACCGACGAGCGTCGGTAGCCCGTTCGGACGACGCGAACCGACGGCCGCGGCTACTCCTCAGACGGTTCGAATCGGACCTCGTCGTTGGTTACCCGAACGACGCCGCCCTCGTACTCGAAGGCGACCGTGAGGCCGGTGTTCGGGTTTTCGAGTATCCTGTCGGCCGCCTCGGCGTCCATCACCTCCGAGACCGGACGCAGCGTCGTGGGGTCGCGGCCTGTCGCCTCGGCGACGACGCCGACGATTTCGCTCGCCAGTTCGTCGTAAGAGAGGTCGGGTATCGAGCGTCCGTCCGGACCGGTGGAGGTGGTCTTTTCCGTCATGTCTTGTTTCTCTCGCAGCTCCCGTCGCACGAACCGCGGCGTTTCCGTTTGTGTCACCGTCGTCCGATTAGAAAAGTCTGCGGTCGCGGCGGTTTGGATAATCAGAGGAGAGTCGCTTCACTCGTCGGTAGTGTCGAGAGCAATGAGTGGACTCGCGGGGTCCCCGCGAGCGTAGCGAGTGAACGGGGGCAAGCGAGTCCATTGACTGGAGCGAACGAAGTGAGCGGAAGGAAATGGACTCGCGGGGATTTGAACTCACTCGCTCACTCCGTTCGCTCGCTGCTCAAATCCCCGCTCGAACAGAACACGAATCCACTCGACATACGCGGCTCGCTTCGCTCGCCGGTAGTGTCGAGAGAAATTAGTGGACTCGCGGGGATTTGAACCCCGGGCCTCTTCCTTGCGAAGGAAGCGATCTGCCACTGATCTACGAGCCCGCACTTCGTTCGAAGGCGTCCGGTCATTTGTACCTTCTGTTTCGCCCCCGGCGCGAGAGCCACTGACACGGGGAACGACCGCGGATATCCGGTCGCTGCGGCCGGGCGGCGGCCTGAGAACGAGAGACGGAGCCATCGCTCGCCGAGGTGGGAAACGCGAGAGAGAAAACGGCGCGTGCGCCTTAGCGTCGTGGCTTCGAGTCGAGCGGCCAGACGCGCGCCGGTTCGTCGCCCTCGCGGGCGACGCGAATCGATGCGGGAAACGGGGAGCGACTCAGTCTTCGAGAACGATCTCGATGCTGACGTCGCTCGGCACCTGAATCCGCATCAGCTGACGCAGGGCGCGTTCGTCGGCGTCGATGTCGATGAGACGCTTGTGGACGCGCATCTCCCAGTGCTCCCACGTTGCCGTCCCCTCGCCGTCGGGGGACTTTCGGGTGGGAACTTCCAGGGTCTTGGTCGGCAGCGGAATCGGTCCGCTGAGGTTGACGCCCGTCTTGTTCGCGATTTCGCGGACGTCGTCGCAGATGTCGTCGAGGTCGTCCGGGCTGGTCCCGGCGAGACGAACGCGAGCCTGCTGCATCTATCGCTCGTTGACCTCGAGGACCTTCCCGGCCGCGATGGTCTGACCCATGTCGCGGACTGCGAAGGAACCGAGCTCCGGAATCTCGCCGGACGGTTCGATGCTAAGCGGCTTCTGCGGGCGGACGGTGACGACCGCCGCGTCGCCGGACTTGATGAAGTCGGGGTTCTCCTCTGCGACCTCGCCCGACGCGGGGTCGAGCTTCTGGTCGATGGACTCGATGGTACACGCGACCTGTGCGGTGTGCGCGTGGAAGACCGGCGTGTAGCCCGCGGTGATGACCGAGGGGTGCTGCATCACGACGATCTGAGCCTTGAACGTCTCGGCGACCGAGGGCGGGTCGTCCGCGGGACCGCAGACGTCGCCGCGGCGGATGTCGTCCTTGCCGACGCCGCGCACGTTGAATCCGACGTTGTCGCCGGGGCCGGCGCTGTCGACTTCCTCGTGGTGCATCTCGACCGTCTTCACTTCGCCGCCCACGTCCGAGGGCTGGAAGGAGACGTTGTTACCGGGGTTGAGCGTACCGGTCTCGATACGTCCGACGGGGACGGTACCGATGCCCGAGATGGTGTAGACGTCCTGGATGGGGAGGCGAAGCGGCGCGTCCGTCGGCGGCTCCGTCTCCGGCAGGCTGTTGAGGGCTTCGAGGAGAATCTCACCGCTGTACCAATCGGTGTTGTCCGAGCGCTCGGCGATGTTGTCGCCCTCGAACGCCGAGATGGGGATGTAGGTCGCGTCGTCCGAGCGGAAGCGGACCTGCTTGAGGAGCTGCTGAACCTCCTCTTTGACCTCGTTGTAGGTGTCCTCGCTGTAGTCGACGACGTCCATCTTGTTGACCGCGATGATGAGCTCGTTGATACCCAGCGTGCGGGCCAGGAAGACGTGCTCTCGGGTCTGGGGTGCGACGCCGTCGTCGGCGGCGACCACGAGGACGGCGTTGTCGGCCTGGGAGGCCCCCGTGATCATGTTCTTCACGAAGTCGCGGTGGCCAGGACAGTCGACGATGGTGAAGTAGTACTCGTCCGTGTCGAACTCCTGGTGGGCGATGTCGATGGTGACACCACGCTCTCGCTCTTCGGCGAGGTTGTCCATGACGTAGGCGAACTCGAATCCGCCCTTGCCCTTCTCTTCTGCTTCTTCGCGGTGCTGCTCGATTACGTGTTCCGGAACGGACCCTGTCTCGAACAGGAGTCGTCCGACCAGCGTACTCTTTCCGTGGTCAACGTGGCCGATGATGGCCAAGTTCTGGTGCGGTTTGTCACTCATGGGTAAGTCACGCGCTAAGGCGCTCTGTGTTGGCGTGTTTAGCCAGATGGACCTAAAACCATTTCGATACGTATACGCGCCGAGACGGCCGCGTACCGCGTTTTATGCGAGCGCATCGCACGACTGAGAGCGCGTGTCACGCCCCGTCCGTTTCAGCGTATAGAGCGCACGAGGCGACGGTCTACCCGTCAGTCGAGGCGTCCCACGTCCGCCAGCACCGCCGACGCGGTCTCCGGACCGCCCGCGCCGCGGCCGCTGATGTTCAGTTGGCCGGCATGTTCGGTCTCCAACTGGACGATGTTGCGCGTGCCGGTGACGGCGAGCGCCGCGTTCTGGGGGACGAGGCGGGGGCTGACCCGCACCGTATCGGGCGTGCACTCCCCGATGAGGCGTATCGTCTGTCCGTCCTCCGCGGCGAGTTCGAGCGCGCTCCCCGGGACGTTCTGGATGCCCTCCACGTCGGCGTCCGCGAGCGTGTACTCGCGTGCGCCCTCCGCGAGGACGTTCGCGAGGATGACGCACTTCAGCGCCGCGTCCGTCCCCTCGACGTCGAAGGCGGGGTCGGCCTCGGCGACGCCGAGGTCCTGCGCCTCCGCGAGGACGTGCTCGTACCCGAGTCCCTCCGCGGCCATCCGCGAGAGGATGAAGTTCGCCGTCCCGTTGAGGACGCCGCGCGCGGCGGTGACGTGACCCGGCCTGAGGTCCTCGACGGTCGAGAGCACCGGGATGGCGCCGCCGACTGTGGCCTCGAACCGCACCTCGCCCGCGCTCTCGCGTTCGAGCGCCATCAGGTCCGCGTACCGCTCGGCGACCGGCCCCTTGTTCGCCAGCACGACGTGTCGGTCCCGTTCGAGGGCGCCGCGCACGTGCGAGAAGCCCGGTTCGGCGTCGCCGAGGGTCGTCGGCGTCGCCTCCACGAGCACGTCGTAGTCGGCGTCCAGCGCCGCCTCCGGGTCGGCCGACCCGACGCGTCCCTCCGACCCCTTGCGCGCGAGCACCGAGTCGACGTCGATGCCGTCGGCGTCGACGGCGGCGGAGGCGGAGTCGGCGAACGCCGTGACGGTATGTCCGTACTCTCGGGCGAGTTCGACCACCGACCCGCCGACGGCGCCGGCGCCGACGACGGCGAGGCGCTTGCCGCTCATTGGCCCGCCTCCGTGAGGGGTTCGACGACGTGTAGGTCCTTCTCCGCGGCCACCTCGCGGATGACCGCCAGCGCATCCTCGGTCCGACCCGTGTGCGTCGCCAACCGGAGGCTGGCGCTCGACACGTCGTCGCGGCCCTCGGGCGCGCTCAGGGAGACGTTCGTCAGCGACGCCGAGGAGCACTGCTCGATGCGCCGGAGCGTGTCCGAGAGGTCGCTGTCGACGAGGTGTCCGACCAGGATGACCGTCAGCGTCTCGCCGTAGTGTTCGGCGCCCGCCTGGATGATGTTCACCTCTTCGGACCGGAGCGCGTCAACGATGGCCTCGAACCGCTCGGGCAGACACTCCAAGTCGACTTCGACCGGGATGCGGCCGCGGGGCGTGAGGTTCCCCCGCTCGTGGAAGATAGAGAGGAGGTTGCCGCCGTTCTCGGCGATGGGACGGAGCGCGTCCAGGAGCTGTCCCGGTTCGTCGGCGAGTTCCAGCCGTATCGTGTGCGGCTTCGGCTGCTCGCCGCCGTCCGTCTCGGGAGCGGTCTCGGCTTCGGCGCCGGTCATCGCGCCACCCCCGCGACACCCGGCGTCGGTGTCGTCGGCAGGGAGGAATCGCGCTGTGGCTCCGTACCGATGCGTGCCGGGCGGTGTGACCCCGTCAGCATACTACCGTGCACTCGGTGCGCGCGTTATAAGCCTTCGTCGGTTGCAAATCTGTCCGGCGTCTGTGGACGCGAGCCGTGTCCGACGTTACCGATGGGAAAACGGCTATCTCTCGGAACCGATAGCGTTCGGACGCGTACCGGGCGACGAACCGCGTCGGCTTCGAGCGTTCGAGAGCGACGAAGGAGAACGGAATCAGGAGCGCCGCGGGAACGTGAGCGAGACGACGGAGCCGCCCCCCTCCCGGTCCGCGAACGCGAGCGTCGCCCCGTGCGAGGAGGCGACGGCCTCGACGACCCACAGACCGAGGCCGCTACCGTGCGTGAGCGACGTTATCTCGGCGTCGCCGGTGACCACGTCGCGTTCGTGGGTCGGGATGCCCGGTCCGTCGTCGCTCACCCGGAGTTCGACGGCGTCGGGCGAGACGTAGACGCCCACGTCGACGGCGGCGCCGCCGTGTTCGAGCGAGTTCTTCACCAGTTCGTCCAGCGCGGTGCGGACGCCCTTGCTGCCGAGCACCGTCGCGTCGAGGCCCGCCTCGGCGTCGAGGCGAACCGTCGCCTCCGGGTGGCGCTCGCGGGCGCCGTCGACGGCGGCGCGCGCGACGGCCGAGAGGTCCGTCTCGACGTACTCGGACGCCGCCCGCTCCTGTGCCTGCGTGATGGCCCTCGCGCCGTCGGCGAGGCTGCTGACCGCGGCGGAACTCCGCTGGAGTGCCGCCACCGACCGCGCGAGCGTCCCGTCGCCGTCGGCGGCGCCGGCCACGATGTCCGCGTGACCGGTGAGCACCTGCGCCTCGTTGCGGAGGTTGTGCCGGAGGACGCGGTTCAGCACCGCCGTCTGCCGCCGCTGCCGGGCGAGTTGCTCGGCGCGGACCCGGCGGGCGTCGTAGACGCCGATGATGACGTGCGCGGCCGCGCCGATGGCCAGGAGGTTGCCGACGGTGAACGCCGAGGCGTCGACGCCGCCCGCGAACGACCCCTGCGCGGCGGCGTGCGCGGTCATGACGCCCCCGAGGACGACGACGCCGAGCAGGTTCCAGACGGCGATTCTGGCGGCGTTGCGGTCCGTGAAGCGACTCCGGTACAACAGCCCACCGGCGGCGACGAGACCGACCGAGACGACCGACCCGAGCAGCGAGAGCACGACGACGACGCCGTCGTCCGCACCGCGGAGAAGCGGCGCGAGGTTCGGGACGAGCAGGACGAGTCCGGTCAGCGCGACGAGTCCGCTGGCGGCGACCCGGACCGCGGACGTCGACTGCCGCGCGACGGACTCGGGGGGCGACCCGAACCCGACGCGCTCTGCGAGCGTGAGAACTCTCGTGAGCATACGCCGGAACGGACGGGGGGAGAGAAGATGTATTCTCGGTGTGAATTCTCAGAAGAGATAACGAATCGCGCGGGCCGACGGTCGCCGCCGTCCGACGGGCGTTCGTCGGCGCGGAGTCCGGCGGCGTCGAACGCGGCGTTCGGCGCCGGGAATCGACACCGGACGCCGCTTGTTGGGTCGGTTCGGCTTAGCTCAGAACTGGTCGATGGACTGCGGCAGTTCGAGCTTCATTCCCTTGCGCTCTCGGATCTCCATGATGATGTCGCGCTGGAGGTTGTCCGCGAGCACGCGGAAGCCGGCGTTCTCCGTGTTCCACGACGCGCGGCCCTCGGTGGCCGAGCGGATGTCCGAGGAGAACCCGATCATCTCTTCGACGGGCGCGATGCCCTCGATGACCATGAGGTCGCCCTCCTGGAACATGTCGTCGACGCGGCCACGGCGGCCCTGAATCTCGCCGGACGCCGAACCCATGTGCTCGGAGGGAACGTCGATGCGGACGTTCTGGATGGGTTCGAGAATCTTGATGTCGGCGTCGATGAGCGCGCGGTGGACGGCTTCGCGGACCGCGGGGATGACCTGCGCGGGGCCGCGGTGGATGGTGTCCTCGTGGAGCCGAGCGTCGTGCAGGCGCAGCAGCGCGCCCTGCACGGGTTCGGCGGCCAACGGACCGTCGTCGAGCGCCTCGTCGAGACCCTCGATGACGAGCTCCATCGTCTCGTTGAGGTGCTGGATACCCTTCGTGTCGTCGATGAGGATGTTCGTCCCGTGGATGTGCTCGACGTTCTGCGAGGAGTCTTTGTCCATGCCGGCCTCCTGCAGCGCCTCGCGGCGCTCCAGTTCGGGCATGTCCATCGACACTTCGCCGAGCTGGATCTGTTCGACGATGTCCTCCGAGAGGGGTTCGACGGTGATGTAGAACTTGTTGTGGCGGTTCGGGGAGACGCCCTCGACCTCGCGGGAGGCGTTCTGCGGCGCCTCGCGGTAGACCACGATGGGCTCACCGGTCTGGACCGGGATGCCCTGGTTCTTCTGGATGCGCTGGGTGATGACCTCGAGGTGGAGTTCGCCCTGTCCGCTGATGAGGTGCTCGCCGGTGTCCTCGTTAATCTCGACGCGGATGGTCGGGTCCTCCTTTGCGACCTGCTGGAGCGTCTCGATGAGCTTCGGCAGGTCGTCCATGCTCTTGGCCTCGACGGACTTCGTGATGACCGGCTCGGAGATGTGCTCGATGGACTCGAACGGCGTCATCTCGACGGAGGAGACGGTCGAGCCTGCGATGGCGTCGCGGAGGCCCGTGACGGCCGCGATGTTACCCGCGGGGACGCCGCGGTCCAACTCCTCCCGTTCGCCGCCCATGAATATACCGACGGACTGCACGCGGTTCTTGCCCGCGGTGCCCGAGACGTACAGCTCTTGACCCTTCTTGATGGTTCCCGAGAAGAGCCGACCCGTCGCGATTTCGCCGGCGTGCGGGTCCATCGAGATGTCGGTCACCATGAAGACGACTTCGCCGTCGTCGTCGACCTCGCGCATCTGTCGGGCGAGTTCCGTCTGGTCGTCGCCACGCCAGACGCGCGGGATACGGCGCGGCTGGGAGTTGAGCGGGTTGGGGAAGTGCTTGGCGACCATGTCGAGGACGACGTCCGACAGCGGCGTCCGCTCGTGGAGTTCCTGCCGCTTGCCGTCCTGTTCGAGTTCGATGATGTCGCCGAACGACATGCCCGTCTCCTGCATCGACGGGAGCGAGACGCCCCACTTGTAGAGGGCGGACCCGAAGGCGACGGTGCCGTCCTCGACGGAGACGGTCCAGTCGTCGACGCCGTCCATGTCCTCGGTCATCCCGCGGATGAGTTCGTTGACGTCGCCGATGACCTCGGTGAGACGCTGCTGCATCTCCTCGGGACCCTCCTGCAGTTCCGAGATGAGGCGGTCGACCTTGTTGATGAACAGCGCGGGCTTGACGCCCTCGCGGAGCGCCTGCCGGACGACCGTCTCGGTCTGCGGCATCGCGCCCTCGACGGCGTCGACGACGACCAGTGCGCCGTCGACGGCGCGCATCGCGCGCGTCACGTCGCCACCGAAGTCGACGTGGCCCGGCGTGTCGATGAGGTTGATGAGGTGGTTTTTGTCCTGGTACTCGTGCGTCATCGACACGTTCGCCGCGTCGATGGTGATACCGCGTTCCTGTTCGTCCTCCTCGGTGTCCATCATGAGGCGCGTCGCCTCGCCCTCGTCGGCGATCATGCCTGCACCGGCGAGGAGGTTGTCTGTCAGGGTGGTTTTCCCGTGGTCGACGTGAGCGGCGATGGCAATGTTCCGGATCTGCTCCGGCTTGTCCATCAGCTTCTCACATTCTTGGACGATTTTCTTTCGTCGGCCCATTATACCGATTCGTACTGGTAGGAGGGTCAAAAGGGTAGTGTTTTGCCGGTGGCGAAACGGCCGCCAGCGCGCCGCTCTCGCCTCGGTATGTCCCTTTTTGCCACGACGGGAACCCGCGAGCGCGACGGTTACCGCGACGAACGCCGCCTCACGGGGGCGCGGACCGCCGGCACAAGAGTCTTTGTCGCACAGTCCGTGGTATTGATACGCATGGATATCCGACTGTTCGGGTCCCCGTCGCCGGATCCGTTTCTCAGCGCCGTCGACCTCTTCGAGACGGAGTACGATTTGGAGAAACCCGTCCACGTCTCCGTTCGCGACGACCCCGACGAGCGAACGTGGGCGGCCCACTACGACGACAGGCACGAACTGAACATCTCCCGACAGGCCGCCACGAGCGCCATGGCCAGAGAACTCGTCCTCCACGAACTCTCCCACATGGCTCGCAACGAGGAGCGCCACGCCTCGCACGTCCAATCGACCGAGGAGGCGCTCTACCTCGCGCTCTCCGGGAACTCCGTCGAGCGCAGGAAGCTCGCGCACTGCTATCAGATAGCGAATCACATGAAGGACATCTACGCCGACGACATCACCCTCTCTCTGGCGCCGGCGGAGAAACTCGTCCACTTTCTCGAATCCGAACTCGCGCGCGCCGTCGCCGCTAACCCCGGCCCGTCGCCGTGGCCGGACTCCCGCCTCGTCACCGCGGACGCCGACCCGGAGATAACCGCCGTCAACGCGGCGTTCGCCCTCGCCTTAGTGGAGCGGCACGACCTGATAGACGACGACCACCGCATCTACGACTTAGCCCACGCCGCCGCCGACGACGCGCCGAACGTCGAACTCCCCGCCTTCAAGCGGCGGTTCCGCTCGCTGGCGGCCGACCCCACCGAGAGCGACTACCGAAAGGCGCTCGTGGACGTGACGCGAGCGTACGCCGTCGGGACGGGGACGGGAGGGTCCGCGGCGGCCGACTGAAGACGTGCGGACGCCGCTATCGGTGGACGGAGACCGAAGACAAAGAGAAACGAAAGAGAGAGAGAATCCGCGCGCTTACCGGGCCGCTTCCGCGACGCGTTCGCGCTCTTCCTTCTGGCTGATGGCGTACGTCTGCACGTCGTAGTTCGACGCGCCGACGAGTTGCTGGGCGAGCGCTTCGGCGGCGCTCGTGGTGGACTTGTAGGAGCCGCTGGCGGTGCCGTCGGCGATGAACTTCAGCGCCTGGTCGACGCGGCGCTGAGGGGCGACGTCGACGGCCTGCGGGACGGAGATACCCCCGTACTTGAGTCGAACCGTCTCCTCGCGGGGAGCGGCGTTCTCGACGGCGGTGACGAGCACCTGAATCGGGTTCTCCTCGGTGCGCTCGTGGACGAGTTCGAACGCCTCCTTGACGATCTTCATCGCCTTCTGCTTTTGGCCCGTGTTGTCCTCCGACTGCATGAGTCGGTTGACGAGACGTTCGACGACGCTTATCTCCGACTTCTTGAACTGCTTGGACGCGTGGCGACCCATCGTGTGCGCGATGGGCGTGACGTTGATGTAACGCTGCGTCGAGGGGTCGGCGTACTCCATCTCGACGATGTCCCAGACGCCGAACAGTTGTGCGTTCGCCGTCGCTTCCTCGGAATCGGCCGGCGCGTCCGGCTCGGGTTGGTCGCTCTCGGACATTATCGGACGGGTTTCTCCGCGTTACCGCGAACCAGTTCAATCATCGACACGCCGTTGACCTTCTCGACTTTGTAGTTGACGCCCGAGAGGTCGCCCATCGCGCGGCCCTTCGCCCCGCCGATACCGGCGATGGTGACCTCGTCGTGCTCGTCGATAAAGGAGATAGCGCCGTCACCGGGACAGAACGCGGTGACCTGCTTTCCGTTCTTGATGAGCTGAACGCGGACGCACTTTCGGATGGCCGAGTTCGGCTGCTTTGCCTCGATACCGACCTTCTCGAGGACGATACCCCGAGCCTGCGGGGCGCCTTCGAGGGGGTCGGACTTCTTGCGGAGACCGCGTTCGCGGCGCGCGTACTCGGAGTCGGACCAGCGTCGCTTCTGCCGGTCCTGTTTGAGTTTGCGCGCGGCGTATTTGCCGTTCGCCATAGTAACACGGACTTCCCGACGGAGCTACTTAAGCCTCCCTTTTCGAATCCGGCGAAACGGCCGTAGGTTCGATTAGCACCCCCTAAGGACGGTTCTGAGGCCGTTTCTCGTCCTGGATTACGCCTTCTACGGACCGCGCAGGTCGGGAACGGTGCTGAGAGGCCGTCTCGTCGCGCCGACCGGTCACGTCTCGGCGTCCGCCAGCGAGACGGCGCCGGAGAGGTGCTGGTAGGCGGGCGGACCGAGCGGGAGTTCCTCCTCGTCGCAGACGGCCTTTATCCGCCCCATCGCGTCCGCGTTCACCGTCGGGACGTCCGTCTCCATCGGATTCGCCACCCAGTAGACGACGGACAGCCAGACGGCCGAGGCGTCGAACTCGTCGATTGTGGCCGACGGCGCCGGTTCCTCGCGGATACCGTCCATCTCGGCGAGTGGGGGGGCGAGCGACGCCTCGACCCGGTCGACGTCGGCGTCGTAGTCGAACGGGAGCCGGATCGTCTCGCGCACGCGACTGCGGCTGTACGGTCTGTCGACGGGGTTGGCGGCGAGTTCCGTGTTCGGGACGGTCACCTCCCGGTTGTCGACTGTCCGGACGCGCGTCGTCCGGAACCCGATGGCCTCGACGGTCCCTTCTCGCTCGTTCCACGCGATGTAGTCGTCGACGTTGAAGTTCGGATCGGTGACCAAGAACATTCCGCTGACGAGGTTGCCGACGACCTCCTGTCCGGCGACGCCGATGACGAGCGTCGCCGCCGCGACGACGAGGGCGGACCGCGTCAGCACGCGACCGTACCCCGCCGCGATGACGGCCGCGACGACGGCGGCGACGAGGACGGCGATTCGAAGGTAGAGATCGGTCGCTTCCTGAATCGTCGGGTTCTCGCGGTTTCGTCGGCGCACGACGCGAGTGGCGGCCGGAACGACGAGCAGTCGTCCGGCGAGCGAGACCAGGACGAACACGCCGACGGCGGCGAGCGCCCGGCGGACGGCCGGGTCGAGCGTCGAGACGAGCGAGGCGAACTGGTCGAACGGGGCGGCGAACATTGCGGTCGCTCGTCGGTTCGGGGGCCAAACGGAAGTGCCTCGGGGCCGCCGGCAGCCGACCCCGTGAGCCGGATGTCAGGTCAACTGGATGTCGTCGATGCCGTGGTGCCGTTCGGCGAGCGTCCGGGCCGTCTCGATGTTCTTTCCGTCCTTGCCGATGGCGACGCCGCGGTCCTCGTCGGCGACTTCGACGTACGCGACGCGGTCGTTCTGCTCGGAGACGGTCACGTGCCGGACGGCGGCGGGCGCGAGCATGCTCGCGACGAACGCCTCCGTGGTGTCGGCGTCCTCGATGAGTTCGACCGAGCGACCGAGTTTCTCCTCGACGGCGTGGACGTGCTGTCCCCGCGGACCGATGGCCTGTCCCATCTGCCCCGCGGCGACCAGGATGACCACGCGGTCCTCGAACACGAGACAGTCCCGCGCGACCGCGTCGGTCTCGTCTTCGAAGAGGGCGATGAACTGTCGCGCCGTGTCCGACAGCGTGACCGTCATCCGTCAGTCGTCCGAGGGTTCCGGCGCGGGTGCGTCCGATTCCGTCGGCGCTTCGATGGAGCCCATGCGGAGGTCCACGTCGCCGGTGCCGGTCGCTATCGGTTTGCCGACGATGACGTTCTCGATGATGCCGTCGAGGTCGTCCTCCTCGCCGTGGACGGCGGCGTCGAGCAGGTGGTTCACCGTCACCTCGAACGCCGCGCGGGCGAGCACGGAGTCTTTCGACCCCGAGATGCCGTGCCGACCGATGGACTCTATCTCGCCGCGGTTCGTCATGATGTCCGCGACGAGCATCAGGTGCCGGACGTTCACGTCGTCGAGACCCTGCTCGCGTAGGGTGTTCATCGTCTCGTCGATGATCGACTCGCGGGCCGCCTCGACCCCGAGGTTGCGGTATATCTCGTGGATGTTGTTACTCGTCGTGCGCGAGGCGTCGACGCCCTCGATGGCGAGAGCGTCGCCGAACGCCGACCCCTCGGTGTAGAGGACGAACTCCTCGCCGTCGGTCTCCTCGTTGTCTTCCTTGCGGATGACGACGCGGGTGACCTCCTCGATGCCCTTGAAGACGATGTCCCGCAGTTCCTCGACCAACTGCAGGAGGCGGCGGTAACTCGGCGACTCGGGGCCGAACTCCACGACGGTGCCCGAACGCTGCGTGGCGACGCCGAGGGCGTCCTCGATGGTCTCGGCTATCTCCTGGGCGATGGTGTCGACGTTGTCCACCGTGGGCCACCGCTCCAACAGCGTCTCCTCGTTCAGGTCGATGCGGACGACCATGTCGGCGACGTTCGTCGACACGTCGCCGAGAGCGAGTATCTTCGTCGCTTCCATCGACCACACCACCTCGTGGGCGCGTTCGCGTTCGGTCGCGTACTCGCCCTCGAGGAAGACGGTCATCATCGGCGTGTCGGGCGTCTTCCGCGCGTCAACCAGTTCGATGAGGCGCGGCAGCCCCTGCGTCACGTCGATTTCGGCGACGCCGGCGTAGTGGAACGTGTTCATTGTCATCTGCGTCCCCGGTTCCCCGATGGACTGCGCGGAGACGGTGC
Source organism: Halogeometricum pallidum JCM 14848 (assembly GCF_000337095.1). GTDB lineage: Archaea > Halobacteriota > Halobacteria > Halobacteriales > Haloferacaceae > Halogeometricum > Halogeometricum pallidum. The sequence continues at coordinate 21,907 of NZ_AOIV01000026.1, read as the reverse complement.
CGACGGGGTCGAGCGGGTCGACGCGGGTGTCGTGATAGCGCGCCTCGACGGCCTGCGCTATCTCGTCGGCGCGGTCGGGCGAGACGCCCTCGCGCTTCTCGATAGTCTCGTAGATATCGAGCTTCAGTCGCCGGGGGATGTCGCGGTCCTCGACGAGCGCCTCGATATCCTCGCTAACGTGTTCGTACTCAGTCATCCGACTGCACCTCCGGGCTCTGCGCCTTGTCGAGACCCGGACCGGCGTACTCCGAGAGGTTCGTCGGCGGTTCGCGGCGGCCGAGGAACCGGTCTTTCTCCTCCTCGGAGGCGAACTCGGAGTCGAGGACGCGGTCGGCGATGTTCTCGACGTCGATACCGTCCTTCTCGTTCGAGGACACCTTCACCGGCGAGGTGCCGTCCTCGCCGAACTCGAACTGCACGATGGTGCCCGAGGTGTCGCGGACGGTGCCGTCGTACTGCGCCTCCAGTTCGGTCAGCGCGTTGATGAGGCGACGCTGGAGGTATCCGGACTTCGAGGTACGGACCGCCGTGTCGACCAGCCCTTCGCGGCCACCCATCGCGTGGAAGAAGAACTCCGTCGGCGTCAGACCGCCCCGATAGGAGTTCTCCACGAAGCCGTGGGCCTCGGCGGAGAGGTCGTCCTCCTGGTAGTGGCTGAGGGTGCGTCCCTCGTAGCCGCGGTTGATGCGCTCGCCGCGAACGGCCTGCTGGCCGACGCAGCCGGCCATCTGCGTGAGGTTCAGCATCGACCCTCGGGCGCCCGACCGCGCCATGACGACGGCCGGGTTGTCGTCGGTGAAGTGGTCGTCGGCGATTTCGCCGGCGGAGTCACGCGCCTTGCCGAGCTGCTGCATGATCTTCATCTCCAGCGTCTCGTCGACGGTGCGCCCCGGCAGCGACTCCAGTTCGTCGGCCTCGTAGATGTCGATGAGCTCCTGCACGCGGTCGTAGGCGCTCTGGATGGCCTCGTCGACCTGCTCGTTGGCCTCCGCCGGAATCGACTCGTCGTCGATACCGATGGAGAACCCGAAGTGCATGATGGCGCGCATCGCCAGCGAGGCGACCTCGTTGATGAACACCCGGGCGCGGGTCTTCGAATAGACCTTCGCCAGCGTGTCCACGACTTCGCCGCCGAACGCGCCGACGGCGTCCTCGTCGATGGTCCCCTCGAGCAACTGGCCGTCCTCGATGACGACGTCCTCGCCCGTCGAGGAGGTGAACTCGAGGTTCAGGTCGTCGGGGAGGAGTTCGCTGAACAACTGTCGACCGGTCCAGTACGGTCGGCCGTCCGCTTCCTCGCCCGCGGGTTCGGGAAGCGTGTCGATGCTCGTCGCGCGGAGCAGGTCGAGCGCCTGCGTCTCCGAGAAGTGCGGGTTGCCGTTCGTCAGCAGGTACGTCCCGGAGATGTGGTCCTGAATCGCGCCGATGATGTTCTGCCCGAAGCGCGGGCTGAGAATCTGCTCCTGCACGCGCATGAGGACGCGTGCCTCGGCGCGGGCCTCCTCCGTCTGGAGGGCGTGCATGTTCATCTCGTCCCCGTCGAAGTCGGCGTTGTACGGGGGACAGACGACGGTGTTGAGCCGGAACGTCTTGTACGGCATCACAACCACCTCGTGGGCCATGATGGACATCCGGTGCAGCGACGGCTGTCGGTTGAAGATGATGATGTCGCCGTCGATGAGGTGGCGGTTGACCTCCCACCCGGCCTCGACCTTCTCGGCGAGTTCCTCGCAGTTCTTCTCGGTGACCTTCAGGCGGCGGCCGTCCGGTCGCTTGACGTAGTTGGCGCCGGGGTGACCCTCGGGGCCGTGACGGACGAACTGCTGGGCCTGCTCGAGATTCCGCTGCGTGACGTTCATCGTCTGCGTCATCTCGCGGGCGACGCGTTCGGGGACGCCCACTTCGTTCAGCGACAGCGTCGGGTCCGGCGAGATGACGGTCCGCGCGGAGAAGTTCACGCGCTTCCCGGACAGGGAGCCGCGGAAGCGACCCTCCTTGCCCTTCAGCCGCTGGCTGAGCGTCTTCAGCGGGCGGCCGGAGCGGTGCCGCGCCGGCGGCGTGCCCGAAATCTCGTTGTCGATGAACGTCGTCACGTGGTACTGCAGCAGTTCCCACAGGTCCTCGATGATGAGTTGCGGGGCGCCGGCCTCGCGGTTCTCCATGAACCGCTGGTTGATGCGGATGATGTCGACCAGCTTGTGGGTCAGGTCGTCCTCGGAGCGCTGGCCGTTGTCCAGCGTAATCGAGGGACGAGCCGTCACCGGCGGGACGGGGAGGACGGTCAGAATCATCCACTCGGGGCGCGCCCGCGAGGGGTCGACGCCGAGGGTGACGATGTCCTCGTCCGGGATGTCCTCGAACCAGTCGCGGATATCCGAGGGCATCAGCTTGTTCATGTCCTCTTCGGTCAGGTCCACGTCCAGCGCCTTCTCCAGTTTCTTGCGGTCGTCGCCAACCGGTCGGAACTCCCCGGAGAGGATCTGGTTGACGCGCTGGAGCGCGATACCCGTCTCGTCGGCGAGCGTCGCGGGAGCGATGCCCGCGTCGTCCTCCTCGTCCTCGTCGGGTTGCATCGCCTCGGCGATGCGCTCGGAGAAGTCGCCCGCGAGCACGTCCTGCACCTCGTAGTAGGTGGTGGGCTTCTCGTGCTTGATGTCGTGCTGGGGGGCGCCGCAGTGCGGGCAGCGCTTGGCCTTCCGCGCCTGCCGGACCGCCGACTTCAGCACGTCCGTCCAGTCGTCGCCGAGTTCCTCCGTGCGGGTGAGACCGCTGCGGAACTCCTCGGACTCCTCGTCGGTCAGCGAGAGGCGACCGCACTCCCGGCACGTCGAGCGCAGGAGACGGCGGATGAGCTTCGTGAAGCCGACGTGGATGACGGGCGCGGCCAGTTCGATGTGACCGAAGTGCCCGTTACACGACCCCGAGTGGGACCCGCAGGTCCGACACTCGAGTCCCGGGTCGATGACGCCGAGGCGGGGGTCCATCAGCCCCATGTCGATTGGGTAGCCGTCGTCGTCGTAGGTGTCCGCGGTGATGACCTTCGTCGCGGACATATCTCGGTACGTCTCCGGGTCCATCAGCCCGAACTGGATGGCCCCGATCTCCTTCGGTGTCTGCATTGACATTGTTGTGGGTTAGACTGCGTCCTCGAGGTTCAGGCGCGGTCGGATGCCGAGCGCTATCATCTCGTCCAGCAGTAGCTTGAACGCGTAGCTGATCTCTATCTCGTGGATGTTGTCCTCGTCGCCGGTGACGGGGTCGTAGATGCGGCGCTGGTCGCGGTCCTCGACGGCGACCATTCCGGTGTCCGCGGAGACGTACACCTTCTCCTTGTCGGAGGAGTCGAGCAGGCGCTCCTGCAGGACCATCGCGGCGCCGTGCCCGATGACGGTGTCGCGCTCCATCTCGCCCAGCCGGAGTCCGCCCTCGCGGGCGCGACCCTCGGTCGGCTGACGGGTGAGAACCTGCACCGGCCCGCGCGAACGGGCGTGCAGCTTGTTGCTCACCATGTGGTACAGCTTGTGGTAGAAGATGATACCGACGAATATCTCGGCCTCGATCTTCTCGCCGGTGACGCCGGAGTACATGACCTCCTTCCCGGAGGACTCGAACCCGTGCTCTTCGAGTGCGCCACGGAGTTCCTCCTCGTCCTCGCCCTGGAAGGCGGTGCCGTCGACGCGGCGGCCCTCGAGGGCACCGACCTTTCCGCCGAGCATCTCCAGCACGTGACCGACCGTCATGCGCGACGGCAGCGCGTGCGGGTTGAGCACCAGGTCGGGGACGACGCCGTCCGCGGTGAACGGCATGTCCTCCTGCGGCGCGAGGTGGCCGACGACGCCCTTCTGTCCGTGGCGGGACGCGAACTTGTCGCCGAGTTCGGGGACCCGCTGGTCCCGGACGGAGACCTTCGCCAGCTTGGAGCCGTCCTCGCCTTCCATCAGGGTGACGGTGTCGACGACCCCGGACTCGCCGGAGCGCATCGTGACGGACGTCTCGCGGCGCTTCTGCGGTGAGAGGCCGCCCATGTCGTCCGGCTCTTCGAGGAATCTGGGAGGAGAGGTCTTCCCGAGGAGGACGCTGTTCTCGTCGACGACCGTCTCGGGGTTGACGAGGCCGTCCTCGTCGAGGTGGTTGTACGCGTCCTCACCGCGAGCACCGCGGACGTCCTGACTGGGGACCTCGAATCGGTCCTCCTGTCCACCGGGGTAGCGGCGTTCCTCGCCCTCGTAGGTCCGGAAGAAGTGCGAGCGGGCCATCGCGCGGTCGACGGAGCCCTTGTTCATGACGAGAGCGTCCTCGATGTTGAACCCCTCGTAGCTCATCACGGCGACGGTGAAGTTCTGCGCTGCGGGCCGTTCGTCGAATCCGATCTGCTCGGTCGTCTGCGTCTTCACCATCGACAGTTGCGGGTAGTGCAGGAGGTGCTGACGCGTGTCCGGGCGGATGCGGTAGTTCGCCGACGGCAGTCCGAGCGACTGCTTCATCATCCCCGCGCCCATCGTGATGCGCGGGCTGGCGTTGTGCTCGGGGTAGGGAATCATCCCGGCGCCGATACCGAAGATGAGCTGCGGGTCGATTTCGAGGTGCGTGTGGTCCTCGTTCAGGTCGTCCTCGTCGACGGCGACGTAGATGTCCTCTTCCTCCTCGGCGTCGATGAATTCGATGTAGCCGCGTTCGACGAGGTCCTCGAAGGACACCTCGTCGTTTCTGACGGCCTCTATCTCCTCGTCGGTGAGGAGGGGTTCGCCGTCCTCGACGACGATGAGGGGACGGCGGGCGCGGCCGGCGTCGGCGTTGATGATGACCTCACGGGTGCGCCCCTTCACGGAGACGTTCACCATCTCGCTCACGTCGCCGCGGCGGCGGGCCTCTCGAATCTGGTCTGCGAGCTGTTCGGGGTCGGGATGCGTCCCGACCAGGCTTCCGTTGACGTACACCTTCGCTTCGCGTTGCTGTGTCTGAGCCATGTATTAGTCGTCCGCGGGCGTGTTGGTGGGGTTCGGTCCCTCGATGCCGGGGATGCCCTCGACCCCCATCGACGCCAGTTCACGTTTGAGTCCCTGTTCGTCCTCGATGTTCTGCGAGAGCTCCATCGCCTGCGCGAAGTTCTTCACGAGCCCGCAGTTCGGTCCCTCCGGGGTCTCGGAGGGGCAGATGCGACCCCACTGAGTCGCGTGCAGGTCGCGGGCCTCGAAGTGCGGCTGGCTCCGCGAGAGCGGACTGCGGAGGCGGCGCAGGTGAGAGAGAACCCCCATGTAGTCGGTCCGGTCGACCAACTGCGAGACGCCCGAGCGACCGCCCACCCAGTTCCCCGTGGCGATGGGGTGCTCGAGGCGCTCGGTCAGCACGTCGGAGCGGACGACGGTGTTGACCGTCAGCTGACGGTTCCGCATGTTCGCGCGTTCGAGCTGGTACTTCACGTCGCGCGCCAGCTTGTTCAGCGCCGTCCGGAACAGGTCCTTCATCAGGTCGCCCGACACCTTGAGGCGCTTGTTGGCATAGTGGTCCTTGTCGTCGGAGTCGCGGCGCTGGAGGGCGAGTTCGAAGCACGCCTCGGCCATGCGGCAGAGGTAGAACGCCTTGTTGATGCGCACGTCCTCCTCCTCGACGCCGTCCTCGTGGAGGTGCGGCAGGAGGTAGCGGTCGATGACGTAGTTCGCCCGCTTGAGCTGGTAGTTCTTGCCCTGTCCGCTGGCGACGCGCTTGCCGAGCGTCTCGATGGCCTCGGCCTCCGTCTGCACCTCGGCCTCCTCGAGGTTCTCCAGCATGAACTTGACAATCTCCGGGTCGTCGGAGACGCGGTGGACGATCTCCTCGTCGGATTCGAGTCCGAGGGCGCGGACGAGCGTAACGAACTCGACGCTGCCCGACACCGAGGGGAACGATACTTCGAGGATGCCCTCGCGGTTGCGTTCACAGAGCACCAGCGCGCGGTAGCCGCGGCGCTGGCTGAACGTCTTGGCCACCTGAATCTCGTCGCCGTACTTCGTGTCGTACTCGGCGAGAATCTTGTTGGGCGCGAGGTCCTCGGACGTCATCAGCACCCGCTCGGAGCCGTTGACGATGAAATAACCGCCGGGGTCGACGGGGTCCTCGCCGATTTCGACGAGGTCCTCGTCGGAGAGGCCGCTGATGTTACACTTCGAGGAGCCGACCATGATGGGCATCCGACCCACCTTCGTCTCCGTCGTGTCGACGACGACCTCCTCTTCCTCCTCGCCGCCGCGGACGATGGACATCTCCATGAACACCGGCGCGGCGTAGGTGATGTTGCGGAGGCGCGCCTCCTGCGGGAACAGGAGTTCCTCGGAGCCGTCGGCCTCGCGGACGCGAGGGGTCTCGACCCGGATGTCCCCGAGTTCGACGAAGACGGGTTCCTCGCCCTCCTTGTCGCCGATGTCCGTGTCGATGGTCTCCTTCTCGGTCACGACTTCCTGCATGCCGCGTTCGAGGAAGTTGTTGAACGAGCGGAAGTGGTGCTCTGCAAGCCGTTCCTGCGAGAAGTACTGCCGCGAGACTTCGCGTCGGTCTTGTCGGTTCATTCGATCACCAGTCGGTATGTGATTGCTTTGTCCGTGGTCCGGGAGTCGCGGACGATCTTCACCACGTCACCGACCTCCACGCCGTCGGGCGCCGCCGGGTCGGTTCGCTTTATTTTCGGAAGGCTCGTACGCTTCACGTCGTACTCTTCCAGCACCTCCTCGACCTCCTCCTCTTCGAGGACCGTGTGCTCTGGAACGAGTTTGTGTTGGCTTACGTCTACCATGTATGGGTGGGGGAAGAAGTTCTCACGAGATACTACAGGCTCGTTCGGGAGGCATCCATTTAACCCTTGCCAACTGGGTTCGAGAAGCGCCGCTCTTCGCCACGAGCAGTCCCGTCGCCTCGTTTCCACCCGTTGCGGGGCCGACCGTGCCCGTCGACGGTCGGCGCGTGAGGGCGTTGCGGGTGGTGCGACGGCACTCGCGTTGCACCCAACAACGCGAGAAGCCGATAAATGCCTTCCGGCGACCGCGACACTCACCGCCGCGAGAACCAGAACGGTCGGACGCGTGCGGCATCGCGCCGCCGTCCGGCGAACAGTACCGCATAACGCGGTAGGAGCTACCACGCGGAACCTATATGATAAGTCTTAATTAGTGAACCGCGTTACGATGGAGTAGAGCAAGCCCGGATGGTGTAGTGGCCCATCATACGACCCTGTCACGGTCGTGACGCGGGTTCAAATCCCGCTCCGGGCGCTGTTTGCTCTGTACGCCTGCCCGGATGGTGTAGTGGCCCATCATACGACCCTGTCACGGTCGTGACGCGGGTTCAAATCCCGCTCCGGGCGTCCTTTGACTCTCCTTCCTCCAGCGAGGCGTTTTATCGCCGAGCGTACGGCGTCTCGACCCCTACACCAGTCCGACCAGAAATCCCCCGAGGGCGACGCCGACGAGGGCGGCACAGAGCGTTCCCGCCGCGTACCCGGCCGCCGCCCGACGGTTCCCGCCGGCGGCGTCATCGGCGACGGTCACGGCGAACGAGGAGAACGTGGTGAACGCGCCGCAAAAACCCGCCCCGAACAGCGTCGCGACCGCCGTCGGAAGCGGCGCCGCGACGGCGGCACCGAGGGCGACGCTGCCGAGCACGTTCACTGCGAGGGTGCTCCGGCGGCCGCCGGACAGGCCGACATCGACGCCGTACCGCGTGAGAGCCCCCAGCGTGCCGCCGAGGCCGACGAGAACGGGCGTCGGAAGCGCGGCGAGGGCGGCGAGCGCCGTCATCGGAGTCGGCCCCCCGCCGCGAGTCCCGCGAGGGCCGCCGCGAACCCGAGCGCGTAGTTGGCGCCGACGTTCGCCAGCCCCCACGTCGGCCCGAGCGACGCCGTCTGCACCGCGAACGTACTGTAGGTAGTGAACGAGGAGAGCACCCCCGTTCCGAGGAGGATATGAATCCGGGGGTGGCGGACGGCGGTGAGCAGGACGCCGAGAGCGAAACTGCCGAGCACGTTCACCGCCAGCGTCCCGCCGACGCCCGGTAGCGAGGCGTCGATGCCGTACCGTAGCATCGCGCCGACGAAGCCGCCGGCGGCGACGAGGAGGGGATCCACGCGGTTCTGCATCGGCTACCGGTCGCCGCCGGGGCTACTCGGCGGTTTCGGTTCCCGCCGAATCGACCCCGGCGCTCACCTCGTTCGCCCGCGGACTGTCGCCGCCGTGCGGCGTGTCTCGCTCGCGGATGCGAACGTCGAAGGCGGCCTCCGCCGCGTCGTCGACGACGAGCGCTTCCCCCGGTCGAGTCGGCATCCGCGCCTCGACACCCTCGCAGAGGTAGGTGGGTTCGGCGGCCGTCAACGCCCGCACGTCCGGGCCGGCGGTGAGCCGGTGGACGATTCTGAGGTCCGACTGCGAGAGGGCCACGTCGGGGAGGGCGCTCGGTCGCTGCGTCGCCGCGACGAGGGAGACGCCCGGCGCGCGCCCGCGAGTCAGTATCGCACGGAGGGACGGCGCGGCGAGGCCGTCGAAGAAGACGTGCGCCTCGTCGAGAAAGAGCCACGGCAGGCGGGCGACCGACTCGCGGAGGCGGGCGTCGTACAGTGACCTCGCGACGGCGTTCGCCGGCGCGGGGTCGAGGCCGGCGCAGTCCAACACGGTCGCCTCGGGTCCGCAGAGAGCCGCGGCGTCCAATCCGTCGGGGTCGAACACGTCCCACGACGCCGCCCGTCGAAGTCGATTCCGCACCGCGCGGACCGTCTCGGGGGCGACGCGCGAGGACCGCGCGGGGACCTCCGCGAACGCGCGCATCTCGGCCAGAGTCCCGGACTCGCCGGCGGCGCGCCATACCATCGACCCGACCGGCGAGTCGGGGTCGGCACCCACCAGGGCGGGCCACTCCGACGGCGGGACCGCGTCCGCGCGGACGGTCGGGGACCGGACGACTCGCGCGTCGAAGTCGTCGCCCCCGGCGAGACCGTCGAAAACGCCCATCGGGTCGACGACGACGGGCGCGAGACCGGGTGCTCGCGACGCCTCCTCGGCGAGGACGCCGAGCGTGTAGGACTTCCCGTAGCCTCGCTTGCCGACGACGAGCGCTGCGTGGGGTCGGTCGAGGTCGACCGCGATGGGCGCGCCGTCGCTGCCGTCGCGGGCGCGGTGGCGGCCGAGGCGGGCGAGGGGACCGCCGGCGGAGTCCTCCCGTCCGCGTCGGCCGAGGACGTCAGTGTTCACGCGAGCATCTGGTCCCCTCTCCGCACTTGAACGTTCGCGCAGAGGTTTATCTACTGAGACGGGGCCAGCCACCCCGTGTTCGACGAATCTCTACCCACCGAACTCCGGCGGTTCGCCGCGGACGACCGCGCGATAGAGGGTCTGCCTATCAGACTGGTCGTCGCCCTCGTCGTCGGCGTGGCGACGATGAGCGTGATGCTGAACATGCTGTCGGGCGTGCAGGGTCTCGCGGTCACCGAGTTGGACGTGAAGCCGTCGCCCGACGTGGTGACGCCGGGCGAACGGGAGATATCGCTCGTCGTGGTCGACTCCGACGGCGACTCCGTCGAGGGCGCCACCGTCGTCGTGAAGGGAGGGACGGCGGACCTCGACGGCATCGCGACCGAAAGAACCGGTTCGGACGGAAGCGCGACGGTCACCGTCTCGCCGTCGCTCCGTCCGAACCAGGAGGACGGGACCGTCGTCATCGACGTGAAACCGCCCGCCGGCGGTCAGTTCGTCGACCGGCGGGCGAACACGCGGATTCTGGTCGTCGCGGAGTGAGCCGTCTCGCGCGCCGGTCACCGCTCGGGGTGGACGGGCGCGTCGAAGCCGCCGCGGACGAGGGGTTTGGCGACGTGTCGGCGGGCGCACGGCGGCACCTCGTACCACCCGCGTTCGAGTTCGCGGTCGACTTCGACCTCGACGCGACCGGGTGCGCTCGTCCCGCAGTCGCGGCACCGGTAGCCCTGATTCCGACCGGCGCTCTCCATCGTCCGGTCGCAGTCGGGGCAGACGGGCGTCCGCGACTCGGTGCGGTTCAGCGACCGAACGGCGAACTTCTCCAGTTTGAGCGTTCCCCCCGACACCTCACCGCAGACGGTCAGTTCGTCGCCCGGCCAGAGGGCGCGGATCCGGTCACGGAACCGCTTGGTCGGTTCGAAGGCGGCGCAGGCGACGGATGCGGCGGCGTCGGCGGCATCGGCGACGTTGGCATCGGTGTCGATGTCCGAGTCGAGAGGGCCCAACTCGAAGAAGACGTGGCCGCCGCGCCGCGTCTCCGGGGCCGAGGCGACGGCGCCGTCGACGCGGTACGCGCCGCCATCGTCGAGCGACCCGAGTTCGCCGTCGCGGAGGTGGACGTCCGTCCCCTGATTCGTGCGGAACGTCGACCAGCGCTCGACGGGTTCGGAGTCGATGGCGGCCGACAGCGACCGCACCGCGTCGGCGTCGTCGCCGCGGATGCCGTGGAGGATGGGTCCGGGGGCGTTCGGGACGCAGACGGCCTGTCCCTCGACGGTGTCGACGGTGTCCCACGCGGCGGGGTAGTGCGCCTCGGCCGCCTCGAACACCGAGTCGAAGTCCACCTCGCGGGGCGCCCCGCAGCGGTCGAACTCCCGGTAGGCGATGTGCTCGTACGTCCACTCGTCGAGGGCGGCCCACGCGCCGACGGCCGCGAGGGCGCCGATGCGGCCGCGGCCGCCGTCCCACCCGCGGTGGGCGTAGCCGGTCGCCTCCGCGAGTTCGACCGCCTCCTCGGTGTCGACGAACGACCGAATCGCGCGCCGCGTGAACGACGCGACGGAGTCGGGCACCGCCTCGGCGTCGCCGGGGGCGACGACGACGCCCGGACTGGTCCGCGGGTCGGCCGTCTGCGCCAGCGGTTCCAACTCCGCGACGGCGAGTTCGAGCGTCTCGTCGGGCGGGAGGTCGGTGTGGAGGGCGAGAGCGGCGTTGCCGCGCGTCTTGTGCTCGACGGCGGGGTTGAGGCGGACGAGGAGGCGACGCCCGACCGTTCCGCCCGCCGCTTCGATGGCCTCGGCCACCAGCGTCGCGAGGTACGTCGTGCACATCCCCAGCTGGCGCGAGTCGGTGTCGTCGAGACCGAGGACCGTCATGGACCCTCGTAGCGCCTCGGCGGAGTAACCCCTTTCGAGTCGTTACCGCGACGAGAAGGACCTATATAACGATGCTGGTGACTACCGAGCCTAATCGGGAGACGGGATGCGGTGATACCGGCAAAACAGCTATATGTCTCAAATCGCTTATCTCCCGGTATGTCTCGGTCAGCTCTGGTTGGAAACATCACAGCGATGCTGGACGACGCGGGATTCGCCGTCAGCGACCGTTGTGCCATCCGGCCCAAGAGCTTCGACCTCGCCGCTCGCCGCGGCGACGACTTGGTGCTGTTGAAGGTGCTCGGCAACATCGACGCGTTCGACGCCGAGACGGGCGCCGAGATGCGCCGACTCGGCAGCTACCTCTCCGCGACGCCGCTCGTCGTCGGCCTTCGGACCCGCGACGAGGACCTGAAACCCGAGGTGGTGTACTTCCGCCACGGGGTGCCGGTGATGAACCCCGACACCGCGATGGACCTGTTCCTCGAAGGGGTGCCGCCGCTCATCTACGCCGCGCCGGGCGGTCTCTACGTCAACCTCGACGGCGACCTGCTGGCGGACGAACGGCAGAACCGCGGGTGGAGCCTCGGCCGACTGGCGACGGAACTCGGCGTCTCGCGCCGGACCGTCTCCAAGTACGAGGACGGCATGAACGCCAGCATCGAGGTGGCCATCCACCTCGAAGAGATGTTCGACCAGCCGTTCTCCAGCCCCGTTTCCGTCCTCGACGGCGCCGAGGAGGTCCGCAGTGCCGAACCGACGCCCGAGGACCCCGACGCCGACCCGGACGACGAGCACGTCGTCCACATCCTCACGCGAGCGGGATTCACCGTCCACCCGACCGCCCGCGCGCCGTTCAAGGCCGTCAGCGAGGACGACGACCGGCGCTCGGACCAGATTCCCATGCTCACCGGCCACTCCTCGTTCACCCGGAGCGCAGAGAAGCGCGCCCGCATCATGTCCTCGCTCGGCGAGGTCACCCGGACGCGGTCGGTGTACTTCACCAAAGAGCAGTCAAAGCGCGACGCCGTCGAGGGGACGGCGCTCGTCAGTTGCGACGAACTCGCCGCCATCGACGACCCCGACGCGATTCGGGACCTCATCCGCGAACGCGCCGGCGAACCGACCGAGGCCTGACGCGCGGCCGGGAGGACTCGGCAGCGCGTTCGTTGCTTCCGTTCTGTCCTGCGACCGCCGGAGCCGCCGCTACGCGGTCGGAGCGTCGGCGAAAGATCGTTCGGGGAGGTCCTCAGTTCGCCGCGTTGCCGTACGTCTCGTCGAGGTACTCGACGATGTCGTCGCTCTCGGCCATCCCCTCAACGCCGTGTTCCTCGTCGACGAGGACGGGCACGCCGGTCTGTCCGCTCACTTCCTCGACTTCGGTCCGTTCGCCGTGCGAACGCGGGACCATGACGGAGTCGTACTCCAGGTCGAGTTCGGCGAGTTTGTCAGTTACCTTCGCGCAGTAGGGGCAGCCTTCCAGTTCGTACAGCGTGAGATTCGTCATCACTGTCGGCTATGAGTCGGCGAATAAAGAGTCCGGTGGTGGCGTGCGCTCCGAGCGCACAGCGAATGTCAGCGGCCGCGGACGCTCCTGGCGGCGCCGACGATTCGATGGCGACCGAGGACCAGTTCGGTCGCCCCCCACAGGACGACGACGACGGCGGCGGCGATGGCCCACACGAAGTCCCACCCGGACATCCACACCGGGCGGAGCCACGGGGTCACGTGCGACCACCGCGTGGCGAACTCGTTCGTCGGTTCTTCCAGCGCCGTTCCGGAAAACGTCGCGCGCATCTGCGCGGCGAACTCGGTTCCGTCGCCGGCCCCGGCGGTGAGGTTCGCGCTGCCGGTGATAGCGTAGGTTCCGCTGGCGTTCATATCGCGGATGGTCGGGCCCGACGACTCGTCGCCGTGAGCGACGCGTTCGGCGTCGTACGGACCCCACGTGGCGTAGTACTCCCAGACGACTTCGCCCGTCGGCGTCACCTCGATGACGCGGTGGTTCAGCGTGTCGACGATGAGCGTGTTCCCGTTCGGCAGTCGGTCGGCGTCGCGGGGCCAGTTCAGCGTGTTCGACCCGACGGTCCACGTCCGTACCCACTCTCCGTTCTCGTAGGCGTACTCGACGACGCGGTTGTTTCCGCTGTCGGCGACGAGGACGGTGGGCGTCCCGTTCTCGCTGAGTATCCAGTCGGGGTTGTGCTGCTCGTTCATCACCGAGTAGTTGTTGTCGCTCCCGAGGCGTCGGGTGATGTTCTTCGTCTCCATGTCGACGACGACGGCCTGATCGAAGTTCCGCGGCGAGAGGAGCAGTTTCCCGTCGCCGATGGGGTCGACGTCGTTGACGTGCGTCCAGTCTTTGTTGTAGCCGCCGTCGGTGTTCGCCGGGTAGTGGTTCTTGAAGTACCACTCCCAGGTCACCTCCTCGGTCGTGCGGTTGTAGACGAATATCCGGTCGTCGCTGACCTGCGTCGACTCGTTCCACGCGCGCATGTTGGCGACGACGAGTCGGTTCCCGCTCAGCATGTCGACGTCGTGCGTGTCGGTGATATTGAACGTCTTCTCCCAGACGCGCTCTTGCGTGTCGGGGTTCAGTTCGTAGACGACGGTCTGCCCGCTCCGTGGCGAGGAGACGAGCAGGTTTCCGTTGTCCATCGGGTCGACGTCGAAGAACCACGCCCCCGCCCCGACCTCGTCGTCGTGGACCCACTGCGTCTGGCCCCGTTCGCCGGCCGAGATGATGCGTGCGGGCTTCTTCCGGTTGGTGTTCCCCTCGAAGGTGTACCCCTGCACGCTGATGACCGTCGACCCGTTCGCCGGACTCGTCACCGTCCCCCGGGTGAGCGTCCGCTCTTCGCTGGGGTCGTAGGTGAGCGCCGACACCGCCGAGGGAGTCAACAGCGCGACCACGAGGACGAACGCCACGATTCGCACCGCCGTCGACCGGGAGGGCGTATCCATCGGTGTACGAGTGGAACGGGGAGGGGAACGAATCTCTTGCGGTCTCCGGCGGGTCCGAGGCGCCGCGACGCCTCAGACCTGCGATTGGATGACGCCGCTGGTCCGGACGAAGAAGTAGACGACGAACGCGGCCGCGAGCGCCCAGTGGCCGAGTCGCACGTCCTCGGACTCGCCGGCGGCGGCCTTGACCACCGGGTAGGAGACGATGCCCGCCGCGATGCCGTAGGCGATGGAGTAGGTGAACGGCATGACGAGGATGGTCATCCCCGCGGGGATGGTGTTCGTCACGTCGCTCCAGTCGATGTCGACGACGTTGCCGAGCATCACGACGCCGATGACGACGAGGGCGATGTGAGAGGCGTACTGCGGAATCGCGGCCGCGACGGGGACGAACGCGAGAGAGACCAAGAACAGCAGCGAGACGACGAGCGCCGTCAGGCCCGTCCGGCCGCCCTCCTCAACGCCCGCGGCGGACTCGATGTACGTCGTCACCGTCGAGGTGCCGAGCATCCCGCCGACGGTGGTGCCGACGGCGTCGGCCATGAGCGGTTTGTCGATGTCGGGGAGGTTGCCGTCGGCGTCGAGGAAGCCCCCGGCCTGCCCGACGCCGACGAGCGTCCCGGCGGTGTCGAAGAAGTCGACGAAGAAGAACGTGAAGACGATGAGCGCGAAGGAGAACGCCTCGACGTTGCCGAGGCCGCTGACGAACGCGCCGGCGAGGGGCGTGATGTCGTACGTCGTCGTCGTCGACCCGGCGACGAGACCCGCGTCGGGCGAGACGACGCCGAGCGTCGTGAGGAGCCATCCGACGGCGCTGGTGCCGAGGATGCCGATGAGGATGGATCCCGGGACGCCGCGGGCGTAGAGGACGAACGTGAGGAACAGACCAAACACCGAGAGGATGGCGACGGGGTCGGCGGCGACGGCGCCGAGGGTGATGAGCGTCGCCGCGTCGTCGACGACGATGCCCATCGCCTGCAGGCCGATGATGGCGAGAAAGAGCCCGATGCCGGTGCCGACGGCGAACTTCACCGGTTCGGGGAACAATCGGATGACGTACTCGCGGGCGCCGACGGCGGTGAGGAGGATGAAGACGATTCCCTCCACGACGACGGCGGCCAGCGCCGTCTGCCACGGCACGCCGAGGGCGCCGACGACGGTGAACGCGAAGAACGCGTTCAGTCCGAGGCCGGGCGCCTGTCCGAACGGCCGGTTCGCGTAGACGGCCATCACGAACGTGGCGACGGCGGCGGCGAGAAGCGTGACGACGGTGATCATCGACTCGACCTGCCCCGGCGAGTAGCCCGCGATGGCGATTCCGGGTTTGACGTCCGGGATGGCCGTCAGGATAGCCGGGTTGACGACGACGATGTACGACATCGTCAGGAACGTCGTCAGTCCGGCGAGGAGTTCAGTTCGGACGGACGACCCGTGTTCTTGTACGTCGAAGTACTCGTCCAGCGTTTCAGTGAGCCCCATAATTCACGCTTGTGCATAATCACGAATCCGAGTATAAGCGTTACCATCTCGGGGAGAAAAATATCCACGTAGATGTACAACTGTTAGGTATATGACGCCACTAATTCCATTATTTATGCACATTTGTGAGTATTCAAGCCGTCGAGCGACTCGCGAATACCGCCGATGGCAACGTCCCGTACGGACCGCGGGCGGCGGGACGGCCGGGGCCTCACTCCGCGTCGAACGTGGTGAGGGCGCCGACGGGCGCGTCGGTTATCTCGGCGGCGCGGTCGATGCCCTCGGTGCCGACGGAGATGAGCGTGAACACGCCGGTGACGTTCGCCTCCGACTGCAGGGCGATATCGAGGAGGAGTTCCTGCGTCTCGCCCGACCGGATGAGGTCGTCGACGATGAGGACGCTCTCGCCGGACGAGAGGGCCCGCGCGGGCAGGTAGTACGTCAGTTCGATGCCGGAGGCGAGTCGCTGACGGGACTCGACGAACTCCTCGACGGCCGTCTCCTTGGACTTCTTGGCGTAGGCGACGCGGGCGTCGAAGTAACTGGCCATCGCGGCACCCAGCGTAATTCCGTCGGTGGCGGCGGTGAGGACCACGTCCGGGCGTTCGAAGCCGAGCGTGTTCGCCGCGACGGGCGCGACGAGGTCCAAGAACGACTGGTCGAAGACGACGCCGGAGTTGTCGACGTACCCCTCGTCGTCGAACTCGACGCGACTCTCCAACTCCGCCGCGAGGGCGTCGCGGCCGACGCCCTGCACCACTTCGCGGGCGCGTTCGACGCCCGGGAGGACGTGGCCGTTGACGTAGCGGTTGAGGTCGCCGGCCGGGAGTCCGGTGAGATCGGCGAGTTCGTCGTACGTCCGGGTCTCCTTGAGCACTCGGAGGACGGCGACGGCCTGCAGTTGGAGGGCGGCTTTCTCCGCTCTGTTCATACCGTGCTACTCGCGGTTACACAAGTATGAATACGTCGATACGTTTCGAGGGGTAGATTCAGCACGGATGTGGAACCGACGCGGAGCGCGGTCCGACGCCTTGCGCGAACTGCAAGCGGGGGAAACGCGACGGCGGGGAACGGCGTCGAGGCGGCGAAGCGGCGGACGGAGACGCCTTACTCGTCCGCGTCGCCGCCGGCATCGGCGTCGGCCAACAGGTCCTCGGCGGTGACGAGTGCGTCGAGTTCCACGTCGGCCTCGGCGAGTCGTTCGGCGCCGCCCTCCCCTCGGTCGACGACGACGAGGACGCGGTTCACCACGGCGCCCGCCTCGCGGAGGGCCTCGACGGCGTCGAGGGCGCTGCTTCCGGTCGTGGCGATGTCCTCGAGGACGACGACTTCCTCGCCCTCCTCCAGACGCCCCTCGATGCGCTTGGCCGTGCCGTACTCCTTGGCCTTCTTGCGGGCGATGACGTACGGGGTGTCCGTCTCGACGGCCGTGACGGCCACGAGGGGGACGGCGCCGAGGGCGACGCCCGCCAGTTTCTCCACGCCGTCGAGTTGCTCGGCGAACGCCTCGGCGATGAGACGCAGACAGCGGGGGTCGGTCTCGAACAGGTACTTGTCGACGTAGTAGTTCGAGGTGCCGCCGTGGGACAACTCGAACTCGCCGAACTGCACGGCGTCCGCCGCGCGCAGGGCCTCGATGAGTTCGTCGTTCGCCATCTCGTTTCGAGAGGTCCCGCCGAGGCGCTTAAACGGGTTGGTTCGGGGCAGCGGCGGACGCGGTGCAGAAGCGTTGCGGAGGCGGAGAGAGGATACTAAATCGTACCGCGAGGCGAGCGAACGGAGTGAGCGAGCCCTCGCGGCCGTTCTTTGCCCCAGCTTTCTTCCGGGGGTTCGAGCAGACGGCGAAGCCGTCTGCGAGGACCCTCGAAAAGAAAGGTGGGGATCTAGTAAGGCTCGTTCTTCAGTCCCAGATAGTACGCCCCCACGTTCGTCACCACGTGGAGGACGGGCGTGAGGACGAGGACGACGGCGAGGACGGGGAGGGTGAACGTCTCCGCGAACCACTCGAAATCCAGCAGGGCGGCGAGGCCGAGGGCGCCGACGACGAAGTCGAGTTGGTCGAGGCCGGGGAACGCCGCGCCGCGTTCGCGCCCCGACCGGCGCTTGAGGAAGGAGGCGCCGATGTCGCCGAGCATCGCCCCGAGGGCGAGGCCGAACGCGCCGAGTACCGAGAACCGGGGGAGCGACACGTCGAGGGCGGCGCCGAGGGGACCGGCGACGGCGTTGCAGACGAACGCGAGGGCGAACCCGACCAGCGTCCCCGTCGCCGTTCCGCGCCACGTCTTGCCGTCGCCGAGGACGCGCCGGCCGCCCCACGTCCGTCCGCCGTCGATGGGACGGCCGCCGCCGGCGAGGACCGCGGCGTTGTTCGGCACGTACGCGGGGAGCATCGCCCAGAACGCGCCGACGACGAGTTCGATGACCATACCCGGAACGTCGGAGGGCGGGACAAAAATCTCGGTGATTCGGTCGCGCCCGAAACATCGAGCGAGCGAAATCCACGGGTGCCGGACCCGCGCACGTCGGCGTGTGGTTCACTCCGGTTCGCGCTGTGAGCCGTCGCGGGCGTCTGAATCCGCTCACCGCGGACAGAAGGCCTCTTAAGGCTCCGTGGTCACCTACTCACCGATAAATGTCCTCGTGGAGACGCGACTTCGCAAGCGGTCTGGTCGTACTCGTCCCTATCCTCGTCATCCTGTACGTTCTCGGCATCCTCTACAGCAACATCTCCGGTCTCCCCCTCATCAAGCAGTTGGAACCGCCGTACGGGTTCTTCGTCGCCATCTTCGTCTTCGTGATGCTCGTGTTCTCGGTGGGCTATCTGATGCGGACGACGGCCGGACGCCTGTTCGAGTCCGCCATCGACGGGACGATGAACCGCGTCCCGTTGGTTCGGGTGCTGTACAACGCGTCGAAACTCGCCGTCGAGACGGCGCTGACGGGGACCGAGGACCTCCAGAAACCCGTTCGGCTGGAGGTGTGGCCGGGGATTCGGATGACGGGTTTTAAAACCGGCAAGACGACGAAAGACGGGCGAGAAGTGGTTTTCATGCCGACGGCACCGAACATCACTACCGGGTTCGTGATGGAAGTCAAACCCGAGGACCTCACCGAGACGGACGAGAAGGTCGAAGAGGCTCTGACGCGCATTCTCTCGGCCGGGTTCGCCGAGGACGAATCCACCGCGGCCATCGACATCGACGTGGACGACGAACGCGAGCGAACGCGGTAGGTCGCCTCGCGACACGCTTTTCGTCCGTCTCCGCGGGGTTGACGCATGGAACGGAGACGCGTCTCGACGGGCACCGAATGGGAACAGCGCGTGGGCTACTCGCGGGCCGTCAGAGTCGGTCCGCACGTCCACGTCTCGGGCACGACGGCAACGGACGATGACGGCGAAATCGTCGGCGAGGGCGACTCGTACGAACAGGCGCGGCGGGCGTTGCGGAACGTCGAATCCGCGCTGTCGGAGGCGGGGGCGTCGCTCTCGGACATCGTCCGCACTCGGATGTACGTCACCGACATCGACGAGTGGGCGGCCGTGGGCGACGCGCACGCCGAGTTCTTCGGCGAGATCAGGCCGGCGACGAGCATGGTCGAGGTGAGCCGACTCGTCGACCCCGCGCTGCTGGTCGAGATAGAGGCCACCGCCGTGGTCGAGGAGGCGGAAGAACGGGAGAACTGAGCGAACAGGAGCGACGGAGACGGGAAGGGCGGGGAGCGGTCGAGAGTGCGAGGAGAGATCGAGAGCGACCCGCGGCGGGCGTCGGTCAGTTCAGAGGTAGGTGAACCACTCGTCGTGGTCGTCGGTACGGCGCTCCACGAGGTCGAAGAACGCCTGCTGGAGTTCCTCGGTGACGGGGCCGCGGGAGCCGTCGCCGATGACGACGTTGTCCACCTTGCGGATGGGCGTGACCTCCGCGGCGCTGCCGGTGAAGAACAGTTCGTCGGCGGTGTTGAGTTCGCCGCGGCTGATGGAGGCGGTGTCCTGCACCTCGTAGCCCCGTTCGCGAGCGAGTTCGATGACGGTGTTGCGGGTGATACCGTCGAGGATGCTTTCGGAGAGACCGGGCGTGTAGATGGTTCCGTCGCGGACGAGGAAGATGTTCTCGCCGGGGCCCTCGGCGACGTTGCCCTCCTTGTTGAGAACGATGGCCTCGGCGTAGCCGTTGCGGCGGGCTTCCTCGCCGGCGAGCAGCGAGTTCACGTACAGCCCCGTCGTCTTCGCGTTCGTCGGAATCTGACTGGAGGAGTGCTTGCGCCAGGATGACACCATCACCTCGATGCCGTTCTCCAGGGCGTCCTCACCGAGGTACGCCCCCCACGGCCACGCCGCGATGGCGACTTTCGTCGGGCAGTCGCCGGGCGAGACGCCGAGCGTGTCGTAGCCGTAGAAGGCGATGGGGCGGATGTAGGCGGCTTCGAGGTCCTGTCGTTCGAGGAGTTCGAGCGTCGCCTCGGTGAGTTCCTCGGAGTCGAAGGGAATCTCCATGTCGTACGGCTTCGTGGAGTTGTAGAACCGCTCGATGTGTTCTTCCCAACGGAAGAGGGCGGGGCCCTTCTCGGTGTCGTAGCAGCGGACGCCCTCGAAGACGCCCGTCCCGTAGTGGAGTCCGTGCGTGAGCACGTGAATCTGGGCGTCGTCCCAGTCCACGAACTCGCCGTCCATCCAGATGGTGTCGACGTCCATCTCGTCAAATCCCATATCTCGTGGTTTTCACGGCACATCATAAAACAGTAGGCGACGCGGAACGGCCCGCTGGATTTTTTTCGTCGGTCCGCGTCGGGTGCGAACGAATGCCAACGTCCGAAGCGAACGCGGCGGCGACGAGGGAGGCATCGAAAACACCGGAGACGGTCGTCGTGACGGGAGGCACCGGACGCATCGGTCCGACCGTCATCCGGCGACTCCGCGCGACCGGTCACCGCGTCGTCAACGTCTCTCGGTCGGGGGGCGACACCGAGGCGGACGCGAGCCTGCGGGCGGACATGGTCGACGCCGGCGAGACGTACGGCGCGTTCGCCACCGCCGGCGCCGACGCCGTCGTCCACCTCGGGATGCTGTCGACGCCCGACCACGACCCCGGTCACGTCGTCTTCGAGAGCAACGCGATGAGCACGTACAACGTCCTTCAGGCCGCGGAGGCACTCGACGTCGACACCGTCGTCCTCGCCTCCAGTCTCTCCGCGTTCGGCGCCTCCTTCGAACCCGAACCGATCCGCGTCTCCTATCTCCCCGTCGACGAGGCCCACCAGGTGACGCCGTCGAACTCCTACGGGATGGGCAAGCACGTACTCGAAGTCACCGCCGACGGGTTCGCGCTCCGAGAGGACGGTCCGCAAACTATCGCCTCGCTGCGCTTCCCGTGGATGCCGACCGACGAGCAGATGCGCGAGACGTTCGAGCGCTCCGAGCGGACGCCGTCGGCGCTCCGCGAGTCGGGGCACTTCGAGACGGCGCGCAACACGCTGTTTTCCTACCTCGCGCAGTCGGACGCCGCCGAACTCGTCCGCCGGGCGGTCGACGCGGAGTTCGCGGGCCACGAGCGATTCTTCGCCGCGGCGGCGGACACGAGCGCGGACGTGCCGACCGAGGAACTGGTCGAGGAACTGTACCCCGACGCGGAACGCCGGACGTCCTTCGAGGGGTACGAGGCGCTCATCTCGACGGAGAAAGCCGAGCGGATGCTCGGGTGGACGCCGGAGAAGAGTTGGCGGTGAGTCGGGCGGACCGACGAAACCGGCGGATGTAGGACCGGGTCAGGCGAACCGCTCGACGATGGATTCGCCCTCGACGTAGACGAGGTCGCTCCGGCGCGCGTAGTCCCGGGCCGCGGCGGGCGAGAGCGCCGTCCCCGTCTCGTCGTCCAGCATCTCACAGACCACGACGGCCGCCGGGAGGTCGGCGGCGTCGGCGAGGACCAACCCGAGTTCGGTGTGGCCCCGGCGGTCCCCGAGGAGGTTCGGCGCGCCGCGGAGGAGGTTGACGTGGCCGGGCGAGCGGAAGTCGGCGGCGAAGTCGTCGGCGTCGTAGCCGCCCGCGAGGGCCGCCTCGGCCGCGCCGCTCAGTTCCGAGATGGTGAGCGCGCGGTCCTCGTCGGTGATTCCGGTGAACGTGTCGCGGTGGTTGACGGGCAGCGAAAAGGACGAGCGGTCGTCGTACGCGAGGTCGTGGTCGGCCGCCGTCGGGTGGTCGATGACGCCGTCGAGGAACGGGAGGCCGACCGCCTCGGCGACGTCGTGCGAGAGGGCGACGCAGACGAGGCCGCCGGCGTCGTTGCGGAGTCGGGCCACGTCCGCGGGGCCGACGGCGCCCGCCGGGTAGACGACGTCCGTCTCGCCCTCCCGGTCGTCGAAGTCGTGGACGAGGACCGGTTC
>NZ_AOIV01000025.1 GCF_000337095.1 Halogeometricum pallidum JCM 14848 | reverse complement strand
CATCTACGCCTCCTCCACGACGACGGTCACGTCGTCGCCGTCTTCGAGGCCGAGTTCGTCCCGGAGTTTGTCCGGCGCGATTATCTCCGCCTTCGACTCGTCGTGGTGGGTCCGTTCGGGGACGATGATGTGGGCGGGGGCGAACGAATCGTCCCCGTACTCGACCGTCGCGGCGTAGCACGTCGCCGGGCCGAACGTCCGCTCCTCGTCCTCCCAGCCGTCGATGCCGACGGCGTCGAGAGAGGCCATCGCGGCGCGGCGGCGGACGCTCTGCTCGTCGAGTTCGACGTTGAGCGTGCCGGCGAACGGCTCGTAGCCCAGCCGCTCCTCGAACTGCTCCATGTAGCCGGGCAGAGAGATGTAGTGGCGTCCCTCGCCCATCCCGCTGGTGACGGTGCCGACGAGTTCGACCGCGTCGGCGTCGCCGTCGTCGAAGATGCGGCGGTAGTCGGCGTACTCGCGTCGCAGGGCGGCCTCGCCCTCCTCGGTGAGCGACACCCACTGGCCGTCCGAGCCCACGTCGCGTTCGACGAGGTCCGCTTCGTCGAGTCGCTGGAGGCGGCGGGAGGCGGTCTGGGTCGACGCGTCGAGGCGGTCTGCGAGACCGGAGCACGAGACTTTCACGGGGCCGGCGCGGCCCCCTTCGAGCGCGACGAACTTCAGCGCGGCCAGTTCGTCGTACCCGACGGCGGTCAGAACCGATTCGGACATTACTCGAAGTTGACGGCACGAACCGATAAGTGTACCGGATGTGAGATGCGTACCAGAAATGAGATGGCTGTCGGACCGACGGTGGCGGAGTCGGATCGAACTGGGGTCGCTCGCGGCGTAAGTGCGTCGGTCGCGGCACCCGCCGTTCGCGCCCGCGCCGACGGCATCGCGAGACCGCGAACCCGGCCGACGGCGTTCGGAAAGGCCTTTAGCCGCACCTCCTGAATGGCGGGTATGTTCAGAGAACTCCGTTCGGAGGTCGAGGAGGCGGTCGAAACCGCGCTCTCCGACCTCGGCCTTCCGACCGACGACCTCGGCGTCGAAGAACCTCCGGAGGACGTGCCGGCGGTGCTCGCCTCCAGCGTCGCCTTCCGACTGGCCGGCGAGGTGGGTGCGCCGCCGCCGAAGGTGGCCGTCGACATCGCAGAGGAGATAGACGCGACGCCGTACGACTACCTCGAATCGGCCGAACCGCAGGGTCCCTACGTGAACTTCTTCGTGAGCGACGCCTACTACGCCGAGACGGTCGCCGCCGGCCGCGACGCCGACTACGGTAGCCTGCCCGACACCGGCAAGGACGTGGTTGTCGAGCACACCTCCGCGAACCCGACGGGGCCGGTCCACGTCGGCCGCGCCCGCAACCCCATCCTCGGCGATTCCATCGCCCGCCTCCTCGATTTCGCCGGCAACGACGTCGAGCGCCACTACTACGTTAACGACGCCGGCCGGCAGGTCGCGGTGTTCACGTGGGCCTACGAGACGTTCGAGGAGTCCGACCTCCCGGACCCCGAACGCGACCGCTCGGACTACGACCTCGTGCGCTACTACCGCAGGGGCAACGCCTACCTCGAAGACGCCGACGAGGAGGACGCCGCCGCCGCCGAGGAGGAGATAGCCGAGATAATGCAGGGACTCGAAGCGGGCGAGGAGGAGACGTACGAACGCGTCGCCGTCGTCGTCGACCAGGTGTTGGGCGGGATGCGCCAGTCGCTCGAACGCCTCCCCGCGGAGTTCGACGAGTTCGTCAAGGAGACGTCGTTCATCCGCGGCGGCGAGGCCGACGACGTGGTCGACCGCCTGCAGGCGTCCGAGTACGCCGTCTACGAGGACGACGCGTGGCAACTCGACCTCTCGCCGTTCGGCTTCGAGAAGAACCTCGTCTTCCTGCGGTCGGACGGGACGACGCTGTACACGACGCGCGATTTGGCCCACCACGAGTGGAAGTTCGAGAACTACGACGAGGCCGTGACGGTGCTCGGCGAGGACCACAAACTGCAGGCCGAGCAGTTGGACGCCGCCCTCGAAATCCTCGGCAACGACACGAGCGACCTCCGCCAGACGTTCTACTCGTGGGTGAACCTGCCCGAGGGCGGGATGTCCACCCGGGAGGGGACGGGCGTCGACCTCGACGACTTGCTGGACGAGTCGGTCGCCCGCGCCCGCGAGGAGGTCGAAGAGCGCCTCGACTCCCGCATCCGCGACGACGAACTCGACGAGGACGACATCGACCGCATCGCCCGGCAGGTCGGTATCGGCGCCGTCCGCTACGATATCGTCTCCAAACAGCCCACGAAGGGCATCACGTTCGAGTGGGAGCGAGCGCTGGACTTCGAGGCGCAGTCGGCGCCGTACGTCCAGTACGTTCACGCGCGCTGCCGCGGCATTCTGAACGAGGCCGAGTCGGCGGGCATCGAAGCGGAGACTGAGATCTCTCTGCTCGACACAGACGCCGAACGGGACCTCCTCCGGGTGATCGCTCGTTTCCCGGCGGTGATAGAGGAAGCCGCAGAAGATCTGGAACCGCACGCGGTCGCGACGTACGTCCGCGAGTTCGCGGAGACGTTCAACCGGTTCTACCGCGAGTGTTCGGTCCTCAACGCCGAGGACGACGACGTCGCCGCCGCCCGCCTCGGTCTCGTCGAGGCGTCGCGCCACACGGTGGCGAACGCGCTCTCCGTGCTCGGAATCGAGGCGCCCAAGTCAATGTAGACCGGGGAGCGGAAGGAGCACGCCTGGACTCGAGATAAGCGATCCCCCGAGGGCGACGACGATTGCTGCGCCCGCGCCGAGTGCCAGGACGACGAACAGGAGAACCCACCAGAACGGGACGTTCGTACTCGTGTCTGCCATACCGTCGAATCCTCACAGACGAGTAAAAGAACTTCTTGTTTCGCGCCGGAGCGTCTGACGCCGGTCGGGGCGTCGGCTCACCCGAGGAAGCGACCGAACAACCCCTTCTTCTCCTTCTTCTCGTCGTCCTCGTCCTCGTCGGTCAGCGAGGTGGTGTAGACGCCCTCTTCGCCGTCGTCGTCCTCCGGGTCGTCCGAGTCGTCGGGGTCTTCGGATTCTTCATCCCCCTCCTCGTCGTCCGCCTCGGAGTCGTTCGCGGCGTCGTCGATGTCCAAGTCGGCGTCCGGGGCGTCCTCGCCCTCGGTCGGGGCCGCCGGCGAGTCCTCTTCGTCCGCCTCGACCGCCGCCACGCCCGTCGAGTCGTCGGCGGCGTCGCCGTCGGAGTCGGTCGCGTCGTCCATCACCTCGTCGGGTTCCGCCGTCTCGATGAGGGGGTCGTCGTCCGCGGGCGAGTCGTCGTCGTCGTGGTCGTCGCGGTTCGGACCCACTTCGCTGCTCACGTCCACCTCAACGAGCGGTTCCTCCTCTGGGTCGGGGTCCGAGGCGTCCTCGCTCTCGGTCGGGTCCGCCGGCGGGTCCTCGTCGGCGTCCGCCTCGACCGCCCCCGCATCCGTCGGGTCGCCGTCGGCGTCGTGGTCGCCGGCGACGATGATGTTCTCCTCGTCGACGGGCGAGGCGTCGTTCGAGTCGCTTGTGTCGTTCGGGTCGCCGGCTCCGTCGATTTTATCTGTCGCTTCCGTCTCGTCCGCTCCGTCCGCCTCGCGCTTTCGAACCGACTCCCCCGTCAGGTCGGCCGCCAGCGCGCGGTAGGCCGCCGCGGCGGAACTGCCCGGGGCGTACGTCGTGAGCGGTTCGCCCGCGTCGCCGGCGTCCCGGACCACGTCCGAATCCGGAATCGAGGAGAGCACCGTCGTTCGCAGCGTCTCTTCGACCGCTGCGTTCTGCGGGCTGTCGGGGTCGACGCGGGTGATCACCGCGCCCGCGACGTGGATGTCGAGGCGCTCTGCGACCTGTCGCGTCTTTTCGGTGTCGCCGAGGGCGTCTCGGCCGGTGGTCGAGACGAGGAGCGCCTCGTCGACGTACGTGAGTGGGACGACGGTGTCGTTGCTGAGTCCGGCCCCCGTGTCCAGCAGCACGTAGTCGTGCTGGTCTCTCAGTTCTTCGAGCACGTCCCGCAGACCCTCGGGGTCCGCCCGGGCGAAGGCGTCGAGGTCCGGAGAGCCCGGGACGACGGTCATCCCGTGCGGCCCCTTCCGCGTCGCGTCCGCGAGGTCGACCTCGCCCGCGAGCACGTCGTGAAGCGTCGCTCCCACGGAATCGACGCCCAGCGACCCGGCGAGGTTGGCCATCCCGAGGTCGCCGTCGACGACGGCCACGGCCGCTCCCGAGGCGGCCAGCGCCGCCGCGAGATTGGTCGTCGTCGTGGTCTTCCCCACGCCCCCTTTCGCACTGACGACTGCGTACACCCGTCCCATATCTAGTCGTTCGGACACTCCCACGTCGAACATATAAAGGTATTCCGAGATACCGACGGATTCGCCGCCGCGCTCGCGGTCCGGTCAGAGGCGCACTCCTCCGTCGACCCCTCCCGTCGCTGTGGCGACGGCCCGCCACTACACGCGGATTGCGGTACTTTAACCGTCTCCGTCGTCTTGTTCTAGACAACAACCATGTCGGACACGGATACTCAAAGCGGCGCTGAGGAGAACTNCCCGCCACTACACGCGGATTGCGGTACTTTAACCGTCTCCGTCGTCTTGTTCTAGACAACAACCATGTCGGACACGGATACTCAAAGCGGCGCTGAGGAGAACTCAGACAGGAGGAAATACGAGTTCCGAAAAGTCATCGAGGAGCTCGACGACTACGAGGGGTCCGGCACGCAGCTCGTCACCATCTACATCCCGGACGACAAGCAGATATCCGACGTGGTGGCGCACGTGACGCAGGAGCACTCGGAGGCGTCCAACATCAAATCGAAGCAGACGCGGACGAACGTGCAGGACGCGCTCACGTCCATCAAGGACCGCCTGCGCTACTACGACACGTTCCCCCCGGACAACGGTATCGTCATCTTCTCCGGTGCGGTGAACTCCGGCGGCGGCCAGACGGAGATGGTCACCCGCGTGCTGGACAGTCCGCCCGAACCCATCCAGTCGTTCCGCTACCACTGCGATTCGAACTTCCTCACCCAACCGTTAGAGGATATGCTGACCGACAAGGGGCTGTTCGGCCTCGTCGTCCTCGACCGCCGCGAGGCGAACGTCGGGTGGCTGAAGGGCAAACGCGTCGAACCGGTCAAGTCAGCCTCATCGCTCGTCCCCGGCAAACAGCGCAAAGGTGGTCAGTCCGCCCAGCGGTTCGCCCGCCTTCGGTTGGAGGCCATCGACAACTTCTACCAGGAGGTCGCCGGGATGGCCGACGACCTGTTCGTCCCCGAGCGCCACAACATGGACGGGATTCTGGTCGGCGGCCCGTCGCCGACGAAAGACGAGTTCCTCGACGGCGGCTACTTCCACCACGAACTCCAGGACCTGGTCGTCGGTAAGTTCGACGTCTCCTACACCGACGAGTCGGGACTGAACGACCTGGTCGACGCCGCCCAGGAGGTGCTGGCCGACCAGGAGGTGATGAAGGACAAATCCCAGATGGAGGAGTTCTTCGAGAAACTCCACACCGGCGAGGAGGCCACCTACGGCTTCGGTCCGACCCGGAAGAACCTCATCATGGGGTCGGTCGACCGATTGCTGCTCTCGGAGGACCTCCGCTCGGACGTGGTCGTCTACGAGTGTCCCAACGAACACGAGGAGTACGAGGTGGTGGACCGACGCCACGGCGACCCCGGCCACCAGTGCACCGAGTGCGGCGAGGAGGCCGAAAAGACCGACCGCGAGGACGTCATCGAGCATCTGATGGGGATAGCCGAACAGCGCGGCACCGAGACGAAGTTCATCTCGACGGACTTCGAGAAGGGCGAACAGTTGTACGACGCCTTCGGCGGCGTCGCCGGCATCCTGCGGTACTCCACGGGCGTGTAAGGAGAGACGGACGCGAGCGGGGGAGTTAGACGCCGGAGTCCGAGCGGTTCAGCTCGTACGTCTCGGCGAGTCTGGTTCTGAGGTCTCTGACGGTCCCCGCGTCCGTCGCGGAGTCGTTCTCGTGGGCCGCGAGGGCTTCGACTACCTCCTCGGCCTCCGCGCGGGAGAGTTGCACCTCGTGACTCTGCTCGTCGCTGTCGTCGAGAAACGAGGCGAACGACTCGCCGATGTTCGAGAGACCCGTATCGTCGTCCTTGAACCCGAACTCGCGCTGGAGGAACTCCTCGACGTTGAGCGCGCGCCGTTCGTCTTGCCCCGTCTCCGTCGTCCGGTACGACGAGAGTGCGTTGATCGCTTCCCGAGCCTCGCCCTTCGATAGTTCGACCGTCGCGGTGTCTGAGTCTTCCATGTGAACCACCGTCACGGACGTTCGGCCGCCGCTCGAAAATCTCCTTCGGCCGAAGGGACCGGGGTCGAACGGTCTCGCATCACCGCGAACGGCCGCCGCAGACCGGACCACACTTGACCGACGCTGCCGTCACTCGCGAGCATGGACGAGGACCGTCAAGCCACGTTCGGGTCCGACGGGAGTCTCGACACCGAGACGCCGCCGGAAGCGCGAGAGGGGACGACCGACTGGGGCGAATCGAAGGCCGACGGCGAGACCGACGGCGGCTACAACCGCTACGACGTCTCCAGTCTGCTGCAGAAGGCCGTCCGTCGGTCCGACGAGGAGGTCGCCGCGTGGGCGGCGTGGGAACTCGCCCGGTCGGGGTACGCGTGGAACCTCTGGGACCGCCTCCACCTCTACGTGGTCGAGGACCTCCGCGCGGGGCAGGACGTCGCGCTCCTCGTCGAGCGATACGAGACGCTGGCGACCGAGCGCTGGGACCCGCAGTCTTGGAAGGGCCGCCTGTGCGCGATTCACGCCGCTCTCTCGTGCGCGCGTGCGCGTTCGTCTCGCGAAGCGGCCAACGCCGACGAGTTCTTCCGGAACGCCGCCGCGGCCCGCGCCGAGGTCCGCGGAACCGAAGCGGACCCCGCCGTCGACTTTCCGGTCTCGGACCTCGAACCCGGCGGCCCGTACGACGTCATCTTCGACAAGCACACCGCCGAGGGCTCCAGACGGGACCGCGGCGAGGGCTTCTTCAAGCGGTTCGGCGCGCGCGTCGGGCCGGACGGCGAGGACGAACAGAGCGCGCGCTGGCAGCGGCTCAACATGGCGTTCTCGGACGTCGAGTACGGGGAGGACGAACTCGACCACGCGGTCGAACCGGTCGAGGAGGGGAACCGCTGGGAGGACCCGGTGGCGTTCGACGGCGAGGGAACCGACGAGGATGCGAACGACGCGAACGCCGGCGGGAGTTAGAGGAACTGCTCGATCTGCGCCCGTCGCCGTTCGACGTCGAAGTGCGGGTCCAGCGAATCGTCCCCGGCGAGTCGGTCGAGCGTCAGGAGGACGTCGGCGCCCTCCCGTTCGGCGCGTTCGACGAGCGACTGGACGGCCGAGCGGTTGAGCGCCAGCGAGTCGAGCATCCCGAGTGCGAGGGCGACGGCAACGCCGCCGTCGCCTCGGGGGAAGTAGTCGGCCACCGCGTCGAACTCGTCGGACTCGGGCGCGTCCGCGACGGGGTCGGTCCGCAGGCAGACGGGACAGAGGCCGACGCCCGGGGCGTCGGCGGCGTACTCGCGGAGGTCGGTCGGGACGCGAGCGCGGGCCAACGGTTCGTCGCAGACGGAACAGGTCGCCATACCGAGAGGCAGACGCGCGAGTCGTGAAAGTCCGCCGGTCGGCCGGCGCCAACGGCGGGGTTTCCTCGTGCAAGCCGTACGGAAGCGGATCCCGAACGCCGTCGCTGGAGAGTCAGAGAGCAGAGAGAACCGAAACCGCGTCGGGCGTCGGCCGAAGACTCACCCGACTGCGCGAGGCGGAACTCGACTCGCGCGTCGCAGTCGCGAACGGTCGAGTCGAGTCGCGACTCAGTCGTCCGCAGGGACGCTCTCGGCGACGGACGTCTCGTTCTGTTCGGCCTCCTCGCGTTCGGCCTTCTCCTCTTCTTCCTTCTTCGCCTTGATCTTCTTCAGGCGGAATATCTCCTCGCGTTCCTGCTCTTCGAGTTTCTGTTCGATGTACTCTTTGTTCTCATAGAGGTCGGGCAGGAGTTTGAACTCCAGGGCGTTGACGCGGCGCTTCGTCGTCTCTATCTCTTTGAGCATCTTCTTCATCGCCGTCTCCACCTCGGCGGCGAGGATGATGGATTCGAGCAAGTCCTCGTAGGCGTCGGCCGCCTCGTCGATGCGAGCCGAGGAGCCGAGCAGCCCGTACCCGCGCTGGTCGAGCGACTTCTTCACGCGCGAGGATTCGATCTGCGGGACGACGACGCCCATGATGTTCTTCGACTGGGTGGTTATCTCGGGGTGCTCTTTCAGCGCCGCGGCGGCGCCGCGGACGGCCACGTCGCCCTCCATCGCGCGGGCCATGTTGATCTTCGATTGGGCCGTCTCGTAGTTGCCGTTGAGTTCCGAGCGGACGTCCTGCGCCTGGTCCAGGATGTCCATGAACTCCATGATGAGACCGTCTCGCTTCTGTTCGAGCGTGTCGTGACCCCGCTCGGAGAGCTCGATGCGGTCCTCGATCGCCATCAGGTTCTTGCGAGTCGGTTTGACGTCTTCGGCCATCTTGCGGGAAACTTGTGGACGGAGGAGGTTAATCCTTTTCAGTCACTCCAAGTGACGCACCGCGACCCGACGCGAACCGCCCTCACCAGAGCCCCTGAACCCGGTCCAGATAAGAGACCACGACGACGCGCGGGAGGGTGAGCACGGGCGCGACCCACGCGAGAAGCGCATCGGGGTACTAGGTTCGCCTCCCCGAGGAGAGCGGCACCGACGACGCCGACGCCGGCGAGGACTCTCGTGAGCGAGTCCGACCGCCGAGGAAGTCACTCGAAAGGGGGAAAGAAGAAAAATCGAACGGGAGAGTCCCGTCAGTCGGCCGTAACTTCCTCTTCGGTCTCTTCGCGGTAGTGCTCCTCGATGAGTTCCTCGTCGATGCGGTTGAGTTCCTCTTTCGGGAACTCCGAGAGGAGGTCCCAACCGATTTCGACGGTTTCGTCGATGGAGCGGTCGGTGTCGTAGCCCTGGTCGACGAACTCCGCCTCGAAGCGGTCGGCGAAGTCGAGGTACTTGTTGTCGCGTTCCGAGAGCGCCTCGCGGCCGACGATGTTCACGAGGTCGCGCAGGTCCTCACCCTCCGCGTACGCCGCGTACATCTGGTCGGAGATGTCGGCGTGGTCCGCGCGGGTCAGGCCCTCGCCGATACCGTCGTCCATGAGACGGGAGAGCGACGGCAGCACGTTGACCGGGGGCTGGACGCCCTGACTGTTGAGGTCGCGGTCCATCATGATCTGCCCCTCGGTGATGTACCCGGTCAGGTCCGGGATGGGGTGAGTGTCGTCGTCCCCCGGCATCGTGAGGATGGGAATCTGCGTGACCGACCCTTCGCGACCCTTGATACGGCCGGCGCGTTCGTACAGTTGCGCCAGGTCGGTGTACATGTATCCGGGGTAGCCACGTCGGCCCGGGACCTCCTCGCGCGCGGCGCCGATCTCTCGCAGCGCCTCGCAGTAGTTGGTCATGTCCGTGAGGATGACCAGCACGTGGTAGCCCTTCTCGAACGCGAGGTACTCGGCGGTCGTCAGGGCCATCCGCGGCGTGACCGTCCGCTCGACGGCGGGGTCGTCCGCGAGGTTCATGAAGACGACAGAGCGCTCCAAGGCGCCGGTGCGCTCGAAGTCGTCCATGAACTCGTTGGCCTCCTCGGCCGTGATGCCCATCGCGCCGAAGATGACGGCGAACTCCGAACCGTCCTCGCCCTCGTCGGTCGCCTCCTCGGGAACGGTCGCCTGACGGGCGATCTGAAGCGCGAGGTCGTTGTGCGGCAGCCCCGACCCCGAGAAGATGGGGAGCTTCTGCCCGCGAACGAGGGTGTTCATGCCGTCGACGGCGGAAACGCCGGTCTGGATGAACTCCTCGGGGTACTCGCGGGAGTAGGGGTTGATGGCCGCGCCGACGATGTCGTGTCGCTCGTCGGGGACGATCTCCGGCCCGCCGTCGATGGGCTGACCGGAACCGTCGAGGACCCGCCCGAGGAGGTCCTCGGTGACGGGCATCTTCATCGTCTCGCCCAGGAAGCGGACGGACGCGTTCTTGTCGATGCCGGTGGTCCCCTCGAACACCTGGATGGCGACGACGCCGTCGGTGGATTCGAGAACCTGACCGCGCAGGGTCTCGCCCTCCGGCGTCTCTATCTCGACGATTTCGTCGTAGCCGATCGGCTCGTCGACCTCGGCGAACACCAGCGGACCGCTGATCTCGGATATCGTTTGATACTCTTTCATCTTAGTACAGCTCCCGCATCTGCGCTTGGATGTCGTCTCGCAGGTCGGCCATGTACTCCTTCCAGTCATCCTGGACGGCCATGCGATTCAGCCGCGGCGCGGCGTCGATATCGATGATCTCTTCGACGGGGACGCCGGCTTCGAGCGCTTGGAACGCCTCGTCGTTGAAGTGATGGATGGTGGTGAGCATGGTGAACGTCTTCTCCGGCGAGCAGTACATGTCGTTCGGGTTGAACGCGTTCTGCTGGAGGTACGCCTCCTTGAGGTAGCTCGCCACTTCGAGGGTGAGCTGTTGGTCCTCCGGCAGCGCGTCCTTGCCGACGAGCTGAACGATCTCCTGCAGTTCGCCCTCCTCGTCGAGCACGTCGACCGCCCACTGGCGTTCGTCGGGCCACTCGGGGTCGACGTTCTCCTGGAACCACGGGTCGAGCTGCTCCTTGTAGAGCGAGTACGACTCGTTCCAGTTGATGGCCGGGAAGTGACGCCGTTCGGCGAGGTCGGCGTCCAGCGCCCAGAACGTCTTGACGATGCGCAGGGTGTTCTGTGTCACCGGCTCGGAGAAGTCGCCGCCGGGCGGCGACACCGCGCCGATTGCGGAGATGGTACCCTCGGTACCGTTGATGTTCTCGAACGCGCCGGCGCGCTCGTAGAACTCCGAGAGGCGTGCGGAGAGGTAGGCGGGGTAGCCCTCCTCGCCGGGCATCTCCTCCAGCCGCGAGGAGATTTCGCGCATGGCCTCGGCCCACCGGGAGGTGGAGTCGGCCATCAGCGCCACGTCGTACCCCATGTCGCGGTAGAACTCCGCGATGGTGATACCCGTGTACACGCAGGACTCGCGGGCGGCCACCGGCATGTTGGACGTGTTCGCGATGAGCGACGTCCGGGCCATGAGCGGGTTACCCGTCGAGGGGTCTTCGAGTTCCGGGAAGTCGTCGATGACCTCCGTCATCTCGTTTCCGCGCTCGCCGCAGCCGACGTAGATGATGATGTCCGCGTCGGCGAACTTCGCGAGACTGTGCTGCGTGACGGTCTTTCCCGACCCGAACGGGCCGGGAATCGCGGCCGTCCCACCCTTCGCGATGGGGAACAGGCCGTCGAGGATGCGCTGTCCGGACACCAGCGGCGTCCGGGGGGTCATCTTCGTCTCGGAGGGTCGGGCCTCGCGGACCGGCCACTCCTGGCGCATCGTTATCTCCTCGCCGTTGTCGAGCGTCGCGATGGGCTCGGTGACGGTGTAGGAGCCGGATTTGATCTCGGTGATCTCGCCGCCTTCGACGTCGGGCGGGACCATGACCTTGTGGTCGATGGTGACCGTCTCCTCGACGACGCCCAGCACGTCGCCGGGTTCGACCGCGTCGCCCTCTACGACCTCGGGCACGAACTCCCACTTCTCGTCGAGTTCGATGCCGGGCGCGTCGACGCCGCGGTCGAGGTACGGGCTACCCATCTTGTCTTCGAGGACGTCCAGCGGGCGCTGAACGCCGTCGTAGATGGTGTCGAGCAGGCCGGGACCCAAGTCGACGGTCAGCGGGTCGCCCGTGTTCTCGACGGGTTCGCCGGGAGCGACGCCGGATGTCTCCTCGTACACCTGAATCGTCGTGATGTCGCCCTCTATCTCGATGACCTCGCCCATCAGGCCTTCGTCGCCCACGTAGACGACGTCGTTCATCCGGGCGTCGAGGTCTCGGGCGCTCACCACGGGACCACTCACGCTTGCAATAATGCCGTCCTCGCGGACGGTCTGTTGTGTCTGACTCATGTTAGTCTTCGTCCTCCTCCATCAGGTCGATACCGATGGCGCGTTTGATCTGGTCTCTGAGGCCGCCTGCGCCCGCGCCGCCGCCGAGGGTGACCAGCGTCGGTTCGATGCTGGTCTCGACGGACTGGCGGACCTGCCGGGAGAGGTCGTCGAGGTCGTCGTTGTGCATCACGATGATGCCCACGTCCTCGTCCTCCAGCGTCCGGCTGACGGCTTCGTCGAGCTGTTCGTCCTTCTGTTCGTCGGGCACGTTCTCGAACTTCCGAACCCCCGCGAGTCGGAACCCGGTCGTGAAGTCCGAACTGCCGATGACGGCTATCTCCTGACTCATTGGATGACCAGCTCCTCCTCTATCTCCTCTTCCGACAGGCCGGCTTCGCGGCCGCGGGCGATGGCCCGGATGTTGTCCACCTCTTGCTCCTTCGCGAGGATGTACGAGATGACCGGACTCACCGACAGCGGGTAGACGTAACCGAGGCTGTCAGCGTACTCGAGCAACGCACTCTCTAGTGCGCGCTCGAAGCCAATGAGACTGTTTACCGATTCGATGTCGTCGAGCGCATCGGAGAGGTCGTCGCCGTACTTCGAATCGCGTATCTTCGAGAGGAGTTCGGTGGGGTTCTGCGAGAGCGTTACGAGCTCCGAAGCGGAGAACAGCGACCCGCCCTCGATGTAGTATTCGGCGGGGTCGATGTCCGCGCCGCTTCGCGCGAGGCGGAGCGCGTTCCGGGCGTTCCGGAAGTCTATCTCCGCTTCGAGGTACTCGCGGTACTGCTCGGTCGACTCGTCGACCACGAGCCCTTCGAGCAGGTTCTCGTAGTAGGCGCGGTCGATGGCGTTCTCGAGGGGGACGAGCACGTCCGTGTCCTCGTAGTCCTCGTAGGCCTGTTCGAGCCCCGCGTCGAACATCGTCCCGTCGAGGCGGTCGACGACTTCCTCGATGGTGCCCGCGTCGAGCAACCGGTCGATGAAGCGGTCGTCGAACTCGCCGGCGCGGATGAGGTCGACGTCGACCGCGTCGTGGTCGATATCCGAGTAGATGCCGCGGATGATGGTCTTGACGTTCCACGCGTCGAACTTGCGCAGGTAACGGGCGATGAGGTCGTACAGCCGACCATCGGCCCACTTGAGGATGTCGTTGAACTGCTTCGCGAGGTTGCGGTTGAGCGCGAACTCGATGAGGTCGACGCCCGAGTACCGCGACCCGAGCGCGTTTATCTCCTCTTCGTACTCCGACTCCTCCATGAAGCGGGCTATCTCGGCCGGCCCCATCCGAACCAGTTTCCGGTAGTCCTCGTCGCTGAACAGTTGGCTCTGCCGCGACCGGACGCGGGCGTTCACGTACTCGGGGTTGGAACCGCCGGCGGCACTCATTGGTCGAACAGTCGGGCGCTCACTTCCTTGAGGTTGTCCTCCCAGACGCTCTCAAGGACGGAGTCGAACGTGTTGTTCACCCGGACGCGCGACTGCGTGCTCTCGACGACGACGCCGCCGAGACAGTCGTAGCTGTCCCCGTAGCTGTAGTCGTCGTACTCTTCGAGGATATCTTCGAGGAGCGCTTTGTCGGCGGCGCGGCCGTGGACGACGACGTCGTTGCCGGCGTCGAACTCGTCGGCCGCGTCGTCGAGTAGCGAGCGGGTGAGCGTCTCGCGACGGTCACCGGAGAGCGAGGCCAGTTCCGATTCGACTTCCTCGCGGACGTCCTCGAGGACGTCTCGGCGCGCTTCGAGGCGCTTCTGTTTGGCTTCGAGCTTCGCGCTCGAAAGCGCCTGCTCGCGCTCCTGTTTGACCTGACGTTCGACGTCGGTCTTGCGCGATTCTCGAAGCTCCTGAGCGTCGGATTCGGCCTCCGCGACGATTTCGGAGGCCCGTTGCTCTCCGTCCTCGCGAATCTCCTCCGCACGCGCGCGGGCTTCTTCTCGTATGTCTTCGACGACGTTATCCAAACTCATGTGGTGGAAAGGGAGGGGGTTGCTTTAAACGATGAACACGACGACCAGCGCGAGGATGACGAGCGTCTCCGGCAGGACGGTCAGGATGAGACCGTTGACGAAGAGGTCGTTGTCCTCTGCGATGGCGCCCATCGCGGCGGCTCCGATACCGCGCTCTGCATACCCCGCGCCGAAGGCCGCGAGACCGACCGCGAGAGCGGCGGCGGCGGGTGCACTGATAGCCGGGCCGGACGACTGCGTCTGAAGTAGGATGTTTTCGAGCATTTGTGTTGTGTCCTCGTAGTACCGGATTGCGTCTCCGAACACGCCTATGTCACCGGGGGCATCTCATAAAGCTTCCCAAACCGATTTCGCAAAACGGTGAGAAGGGGCCTCAATACGCCCGGATAATCGCAGAAATACCGAGCTGATTCGGTTGGAGCCGAACAGATAAAAAGAAACCGAGTCGCGGCGAACTTTGGCGGGAAAAGGTGGGCGTTTCTATGGTGCCGCGTCGGCGGCCGCGCCGTCACGTGTGACCGAGAGCTATCGTGTTGCTGATGAGCGCGCGAGTCCCCCGCTTGAGTCGCCCGCCGAGCGCCTGCTGGCTGATTTCGAGCTCTCCGCTGATGTCCCCCAAGCGCACGTCGGTCCCCGGCTCGAAGTATCCGGCTTGGTAGGCGAGTAGGAGCGCCTCCCGCTGTTTGTCGGTCAGACCGTACAGCGCCCGTTCGCGGTTCTTGCTGTTCGAGAGCCGACGGACGTCGATAGGGAGGTCCTTCTCGCGACAGGCGGTCTGAAACCGCGTGAACGTCTCGCGATCCGCCGCGACGGTCCTGAACGTCCAGTCGCCGCCGTCGGTGCTCGCGTGCAGCACCGCGACGTCGTGCGCCTGCAGGGCGTCGAGCAGGCCGTCGACCCCCGAGGTCCACTCCACTCGGTACAGCGTTTGCCCGGTCACGCCGTTGAGTCCGATGAGTTCGTCGACCTGGGGCGATTCAGTGACGGCCGCCTCGAACGCCTCGGCGTCGTCGGTCTCCGCCCAGAAGAAGGGAACTAACGACTCGCCGGTGGGGACGAACTGCGTGAGTTCGACGTAGCCGACGTGGTCGACGTCCAACACCCGTCCGAGGACGAACGCCTCCCGCGGGACGGTGAAGTCTAAGAACGCGGTCATCGCGCCTCACCTCGCGCCGCGCCGCCGTCGACGCTGACCTCGGCGCCGACTCCTGTACCGACCCCTGTCGAGTGCGTCCGACGGGGTCGTCGAAGCCCGGTACCTGCCCGTAGCGTCCGCAGTAGCGTGGTCTCGTACATGGTATCAGTCGTCGCGGAACGCGTGTGGTCGGTTATGCGTCCGTTCCGCCGGGAGTCCGGCGGGCGTGACTGGGTCCCATGGTCACGGCGAAAGCGCACACGGGGAATTAGTTGTTCCAATCAGGACATATTCTCCCCGACTGCAAAAGTGTACTGGCGAGTGGGGGACCCGTAGTCGAGGAAAATGTCGCAGCGGGGACGGGCGGACGAAAAGCTATCCGTCTGCCGCCGAGCGCGTGGCGGAATCGAATCGGTCCATCGGGGGCGAGCCCGTGAGTGAGTGATTCTCAGTGGGAACGCGCCGAGTGACTCGCCTCGATGGACGGGGCCCACTTCTCGAAGAGATACCCTCAACGCACGGGTTGTGTGCGAGAGGATTTTTTACGTCCGCGCGGCGGCGAACGGGTGACCGACGGGACAGGTGCGGGAGAAAAAAGCCGAGACGAGGCGAGCGCCTCAGTCCTCGGTGGTGAACTGGCGGTCGTAGCCGAACGGTTCGTAGTCGCGGCCGCCGCCCTCGTAGAACTTGTTGAAGAACTCGACGTACTCGAGACGCACGGCCTGCAGGCCGGCGCTGGTCACGCCGAGAGCGAGGACGACCAGGTGCCCGAGGACGAGGACGAGCAGTCCGAGGAGGACCGTCGCCGCGCCGCCGTGGACGAGGCCGGGGAACAGCACTTCGACGACTTCGTGTCCGTGAGACATATCCCCGACGTGGGGCATGTGATCGAGCCCGAAGTGCCACTCGTTGCCGTGTTCTCCCTCGGTGGCGTAGACGCCGAAGAACAGGAGGTTGACCGTGAAGGCCATCCCCGCCTTGGCGAGCAGCACCGCGGCGATACGGGTGTACGAGAGCACGTTCACGAGCACGTTCAGGAACTCGACGACCTCGATTGGCTCGCCGACGGCGAGCAGGACGAGACCGAGGAAGAAGACGCCCAGTCCGACCCACCCGACGATAGCGGGGAACCCGCTGAAGCCGAGCGGTAGGACGCCTTCTGCGGAGAACGTCGTGTAGAGGAACTCGGGAGACGTGCCTCTGAGCACGTCCGAGAAGATCCAGATCCACAGGCCGTTGAGCATCAGGAGCCACGAGCCGCTCTCGTAGACGGCGTGCTTGAGGTCGTGGAGTTCGAGGTTCTCGAAGAAGTCGAATAGCCACCCGATGTTGAGGTGGACGATACCGACCATGACGCTCACGGTGAGCCACCCGAGCGCCCACTCGGAGGTGGCCGGCGAGAGACCCTTCTCGATGGGGGCGTGCGAGAGGCCGACGACGCCCTCCCAGAAGTACGTCGCGACGAGGTGCAGTCCGAATATCTCGCCGTAGAGGATGCCGAACAACGTCGTGAACAGGCCGGCGGCGATGGTGATACCGCCCATGCTCTTGAACGCCGGCCGGTCGTCGAACTTCGACCACAGGAACAAGCCGATGGCGGTGTAGATGAGCCCGTAGCCGAGGTCACCGATCATGAACCCGAAGAACGCCGGGAACGTCAAAAAGAGGATGACCGTCGGGTCGAACTCGTAGTAGCTCGGTCGGCTGACCGCCTGCACGAGCACCTCGAACGGCTGGACCGGACCGGAGTTGTTCTGTATGGTCGGCGGTTCGTCGTCGTCCATGACGACCGCACCGCCGTCGGAGCGAGCGTTCGACGAAGTCGCGCTCACACCGCTCGCGTGACCGCCGTCGGCACGCGCGTCCGCTGCCGTCCCGCCGTCCGCGGCGGCCGGCTTACCCGAACCGCCGCCGCCGGCGGCCGGGTCCTCGCGCACGTGGTCGGTTCCGTCCCTCGAGAACGTCGCGCGCTGGAGCTCCTCGACCTCGACGCGTTCGCCGACGTTCTCCTTCAGCGCGGCCTTGAACTCGGTGAACCGCTCGGTCGGAATCCAGCCCTCGGAGACGAAGGCGTTCTCGGTCGTGGCGAACGACAGCGGCGCCTCGGTCTTCTGAACGTCGATGGAGAGTTTCTCCTCGGCCGCGAGGAGAAAGCCCGCCGCGTCGAGCTTCATGCTCGACAGTTCGTCCTCGACGGATTCGAGCTTCGAGGAGATCTGCTGGTGTTCGTGTTCGAGTTCCCGGATGTACTCCTGCGGACTCCCGCGGGCGTCCGGGACTTCGAGCGTGGCGAAGTCGGCGCTGACGAGGGCGTCGGTGAGCGCGGAGTCGTCGGCGCCGGACGCCGGTCGCGCGAACACCGCGAGCGCGTCGTCGCCCTCGAATATCTCGTAGTCGACGAGTTCGTCGGAGTCGACGATGGCGCGCTCTATCGCCTCGCGCTTCCCTCGCCCGACGGCGACCTGAATGGAGTCGTATCCCGACAGGAGGTCGAGGTCGATACCGAGGTCCTCGAACGGTTCCATCGCCTCGGTGCGCTCTTCGATCTCGCGGAGGTCCTGACGGAGCGCCTGTCGCTCGTCGTCGAGTTCGTTAACCCGCGTGCGGATCTCTTCGAGTTCGGCCTCCAACGCGTCGTCGGTGACGATGCGGGTCGGCCCCGCGTCCTCCTCGTCGACGTCGAGGATGCTCTCGAGGGACCGAACCGTGACGAGTTTGTCCGAAGCCGTCTCGGCGCCGGCGGCGGGGTCGCCCGGGTCGAAGCCGTCCCACGAGTTGTCGTACTCGGTCACGTGAAGCAGATTGAGGTCGTGAACCGTCTCGATGACGGGGTCCATCACGCGCTTGGACCCGGTCACGGAGACCTTACTCATCTGTTCAGGTCTGAGCATTCACCGCCTCCTCGAACTGGTCGATCGTGTACTCGACCGCCTCCTCCACGTTCGATTCCGCGTCCCTGATGAGCCGTTTGCGCTCCGATTCGCCCTCTTGGAGGACGGCCTGCCGCTCCTCTTCGATCTCCTCGCGAGCCTCCTCGAGACGCCCGGACTCGTACTCACGTGCCTCCTCTTCGGCTTGTTGACGGATCTCTTCGGCCTCCTGACGCGCGTCGGCGATCCGCTCCTCGCGGTCCGCCTCAGCCTCCGCGACGATATCGTCAGCCTCGGATTCGGCCGTCTTGATCCGTTCGAGAACCTCTGGTCTCGGCATACTCGTATCGTCAGAAAGTTGCGCCACCGCCGTATAAGGTGTTTGCGGAAACCTCTCGCGGCGGCACGGGCGTCCCGACCGCCTCTCGGACGAATCCGCACGGTTATCACCGCCCGGTTCGAACGGCTCGACGATGGGAGTCCTCGAGAACAAGTCACGGGCGCGCCTGTTCTACAAGTACCTCTCGAAGGTGTACGACCGGATCAACCCCTTCGTCTGGAACGAGGAGATGCGCGACGAGGCGCTCGAACTCCTCGATATCCAACCCGACGACCGCGTCCTCGACGTGGGGTCCGGGACCGGGTTCGCCACGGAGGGACTCCTGCGGTACACCGACGACGTCCACGCCCTCGACCAGAGCATCCACCAGATGGAGAAGGCGTTCGCGAAGTTCGGGCGGAACGACCGGGTTCGCTTCTACCGCGGCGACGCCGAGCGCCTCCCCTTCAAGGACGACTCCTTCGACGTGCTGTGGTCCTCGGGGTCCATCGAGTACTGGCCCAACCCCGTCGACGCCTTAGAGGAGTTCCGCCGCGTCGTCGAACCGGGCAACCGCGTCCTCGTCGTCGGGCCGGACTACCCGGAGACGGGCCCGTTCCAGTACCTCGCCGACGCCATCATGCTGTTCTACGACGAGCACGAGGCCCAGCGGATGTTCGAGGAGGCCGGCTTCGTCGACATCGAACACCACATCCAGCAGGCCGCACCCGGTACGCCGCGCGCCATCACCACCGTCGCGCGGGTGCCGGACGCCGACGGCGGAGACGAGGCGGACGCCGGCGCCGAAGCCGAAGTCGAGGCCTGAACACGGCCGCGACGGAGACTCGACCGAGACGACGAAACGGGCGTTCGCCCGCAACCCTTCTCCCGCGCGCTCGCGGTCGATTCGCCGGTCACGCCGGCGCGCTCACCGACGCCGTCAGCGTCGCCAACGGACGCGACGACGACCCCCGGTAGAGCCGAACCGTGACGGTCCGGCCGGGTTCGAGTTCGGGGTCGTTCGTTCCCGCCACCGCGAGCGTCGCCGTCTCGCCCGCCGACCACGCGCCGTCGTCAGCGACGTTGAACGGACCGGTCGGACCCGAGCGGAACCCCCGGGCCGCGAAGAACGGGAGCGGCGGTTGGAACGCCAGCGGTTCGCCGTCGACGGCGACGCGGAGTCGGAGCGTCGACGCGTCGAGCGTCGGACCGCGCTCGTACGTCACGGCGAGTTCGTCCCCGGTAGCGGACAGCGAGAACGCCGTCGGGGGGAGGCCCGACCCGACTCCGGCGGCGGGGCCGGGCGACGCGTCGGGAACGCCGCGGAACCCCGTCGAACCCGGGTCGGCGGCCGCGGCGCGAGCAGACGCGCCGGCGACGAGCGCGTCGCTCGCCGCCGCCACGACGGCGGCCGTCGAGAGAACGAGGGCGACGAGCAACAGCGTCGCGACGACGGGGGAGAGCGCGCGGTCGGTCACGGCGGGCGGTGGCCGCCCGTTCGGATAAGAAGATTCGGACGGGCGGGTGCCCGTCAGGCGGTCGGGCGCCGTCCGGGCGTCAGTCGTCGGACGGGGACTGCGCGGCCTGCGACGCGGTGGCGTTCGCGGGTTCGCCCGCCGCCGTCTGGTTGACGAGCGGGGGGGCGTCGGGCCTGACGGTCAGGACGACGACCGAGTTGCCCCTGATGGCGGTCACCTGATAGGTCCGTCCGGGCGCCATCGTCCACAGCGTCCCGTCGTCGCCCGTCTCGCCGACGACGGCGCTCTGTCCGTTCTGCGGGCCGACGGTGATTCGGGCGTTCGCGGGGCGGCCGGTGTCGGTCCGGTTCAGTTGGATGCGGACGGGACCGCCGGCGTACGTCTGGTGGGCGGTGAGTTCGAGGCCGTCCTTCACTGCGCCGTCGGTGGGCGTCGTCCGAAGCGTGTCGAGCGGTCGGTACTGGAACTCCTTGAACACCTGCTTGGAGCCGCTGTCGACGAACGCGTACAGCTGTCCGCGTTCGTGCTGGATGCGGACGAGGACGCTGTTGTCCCCCTGCCGCGTGCCGGAGACGCTCGTTCCGCTCTCGCGCAGCCCCAGCGCGCTGATGTGTGGGTACGCCTGCGTGGTGTTGTTGAGGGCCTCGTCGAGGGTGATGATCCCGGTGCCGCGCGCTCTCAGGTCCTCGCGGTACGCCTCGCGGACGTACGTCTCGTTTCTGATGGTGGTGGCGACGACGCTGTCGGAGCCGGTCTGGAGGAAGAAGCGCGTGCTCTCGGCGTCGCCCTGCAGGACGCTGACGGCGTGCTGTCGGACCGGCCCGGTGAACGTGTCGAGTTCGCGTTCGAGCGTCGCGGACCGCGACTCGACCGAAAGCCCGGACATCGACTCGGCGAATGCGTCGATTCGCTGTCTGCGCTCGTCGAGCGCTCGCGCCTCCAGGTCGATAACGGCGAGGCGGACGAGGAACCGCCGCGGCGTTATCTCCCCCGCACCGTAGGCGCTGATCGCCGCCTGCTGTCTCGACCGAAGCGAGATGATGCGCTGTTCGATGGTGGTCAGTTCCTGGAGGATCACCTGCTGTCGGCGGTCCTCGGTGTCGGCGGACTGAATCCGCTCGACGGCCGCGAGCGTCTCGATGGTCAGCTTCGTCTCGTTGTCCTCGAAGGCGAGCGCCGGGCCCAGATCGACCGTCCGCCCCTCCAAGGAGCTTCGATTGACCCGATCCGGCGGAATCCCGAG
The DNA here is from genome assembly GCF_000337095.1 of Halogeometricum pallidum JCM 14848. Classification (GTDB taxonomy): domain Archaea; phylum Halobacteriota; class Halobacteria; order Halobacteriales; family Haloferacaceae; genus Halogeometricum; species Halogeometricum pallidum. The sequence continues at coordinate 83,971 of NZ_AOIV01000025.1, read as the reverse complement.
CACGTGGAGGGTCGCGTTGCTCGCCGTCTCGTTCGACGCCAGTTGCGTCGCCGGCACTCCGACCTGCGTCGGCGCGTTCGCGCCGGGGGCTCCGATGGGTGCCGAGTCAGGGGCGATATCGGTCGCCGATGGGACCGGCGCCGTACCCGGCGCCGCCGCTCCGACGACGGTCGAAAGCACGAGGACCGCGACGAGCACGGCGGGGAGGGCTCTCATATCGAACACGTACTGCGGACGACTACTAAAACGTCTTGCTCGTCGAAACCGCCGAGCGGGCGGTTTTCTCGGCATGGAAAGGGTTTTGAGCGCTCCACGTCCAACCACCAGCAAATGCGGATACCCGCGTTGGCCGTAGCCCTCCTCCTGGTGCTCTCCGGTGTCGTCCCCGCCACCGCGGCGGCGGTCGGCACTGAGAGCGGCGCCCTCCGGGTCGAAGAGACGGGGTCTGCCCCCAGCCCCCAAGTCGACGGGCCGTTCGACGGCGACCCGCAGACTGTGGTACGAATCGACCTCCGCGATAACGGCAACGCGAAGTGGCGGGTCGAGATGCACTACCGGTTCGACTCGCCGAACGAATCGGACGCCTTCAGGCGTCTGGGCGAGGAGTACGTCGACGGGAACGCCGACGTCGGCGTCCGCGGCGAACTGTTCGAGCGAATCGCTTCGCGGACGAGCGAAGCGACCGGACGGGACATGGAGATTCGAAACGCGACGTACGACTACAGCCTCGACGGAGAGGCCGGGACGGGAACGCTCACCGTCGAGTTCGTCTGGACGAACTTCCTGCGGCAGATGGAAGACGGGAATCTCGCGCTGGGGGACGCCTTCCGACTGCCGAGCGAGTCCTCGGGAGAGCCCCACTCATGGCTGTCGCTCCTGGGCGAGGACCAACGGTTGTACGTCGAGACGCCGCCGGGGTACGCGACGGATACCACGAGCATCGAGGTGCTCCAGCGGAACAACGCCCTCATCCTTGACGGGCCGTCGACGTTCGAAGGGGAGGACGCGTTGGTCGTGACGTACCGGCCGACGAACATCACCGACCCCGGCGGAATTCCGTGGGACCTCGTCGTCGGCGGCGGCATCCTCGTCGCGTTCCTCATCGCCCTCGCCGCGGTCGTCCTCCGCTGGCAGTCCGACTCCGGCGCGGGCGCTGGCAGCGGTCGCCCCGGCGACCCGACGCCGGAGGCGGGCGGCGGGACCACGAACGGCGGCGTCGACGCCGCGGAGTCGGTGACGGCCGGCGAGACGGGGACCGAGTCGATGTCCGACGACGAGGATGCTGCCGAAGCGGCGGAACCCGAGGTGGACCTCTCCTTGCTCTCGGACGAGGAGCGGATCGAACGCCTCCTCGAACGGAACGGCGGGCGGATGAAGCAGGCGACCATCGTCGCGGAGACGGACTGGTCGGACGCGAAGGTGTCCCAACTGCTGTCGGCGATGGCCGAGGAAGGGCGCGTCGACAAACTCCGCCTCGGTCGGGAGAACCTCATTTCCGTGCCGGACGAGACCGACGACGACGGGAACGGGAACAGGAGCGGGAACGGAAACGAGGAGTAGCGTCCGGCGGGCGAACAGCCGTCGGTTCCGGTGAGGGTTCCGAAAGGATTTACCGGTCTCTGCCGGAAGGAACGATGATGAAGGTTCTCGTGACCGTCAAGGAGGTGGCCGAAGTCGAGGACGACTTCGAGATAGCCGACCTCGACGTCGACCCCCGATACCTCGAGTACGACCTGAACGAGTGGGACGAGTACGCCGTCGAAGCGGCGGTCCGACTCGCCGAGGCGTCCGACGAGGACGTCGAAGTCGTCTCCGCGACCATCGGACCCGAGCGAAGCGAAGAGACCGTCCGGATGGCTCTCGCCAAGGGCGTCGACCGCGCGGTCCGCATCTGGGACGACGACGTGGAGGCCGCCGAGTTCCTCGACGTGGCCTCGAAGGTCCGACTCCTCGAAGCCGTCGTCGCCGAGGAGGACCCCGACATCGTCCTCACCGGCGTGCAGGCGAACGACACCGGGTTCGGCGCGACGGGCGTCGCCCTCGCCGACGCCGTCGGCTTCGAGTGGGGCGCCGTCGTGAACCACCTCGACACCGAGGGCGTCCTCGAGGACGGCGTCGCGCACGTCCACCGGGAACTCGAAGGCGGTATCGACGAGATAACCGAAATCGACCTCCCCGCGGTCCTGACCATCCAGACGGGCATCAACGAACCGCGCTACGCCAGCCTCCGCGGCATCCGGCAGGCGCAGTCGAAGGAGATAGCCCGCAAGACGCTCTCGGACCTCGGTCTCGACCACTCGGCCGTCGCGGGCGAACTGTTCCTGACCGATATGTACGAACCCGAGGCGGAGTCCGACGCGACGTACTTCGACGGCGACGCCGGCGAACAGGCCGCGCAACTTGCGACGGCCCTGCGGGAGAAGGGGGTGGGCGCCGAATGACGTCCGACGTCTTGGCCGTCGCGGAACACCGCCGCGGCGACGTGCGCGACGTGAGCTACGAACTCGTGACCGCGGGGCGCGAACTCGCCGAGGAGACGGGCGGTGACCTCCACGTGGCCGTGATAAGCGGGCAGGTCGAAGAGTTCGCGACGCGCGTGAACCGCGAGGGCGTCGACGTCGTCCACACCGTCGACCACGGCGAGGAGTTCAACCACGACGTGTACGTGCAGGCTGTCTGTGCCCTCGCGGACGAACTCGACCCGCAGTACGTCCTCACGCCGAACTCCGTGAACGGCCTCGACTACGCGCCCGCCGTGGCGAACCGCCTCGCTCTCCCCCTCGTGACGGACGCCGTCGGCATCGAGTACGACGGCGGTCTCACCGTCACGCGCGAGATGTACGGTTCGAAGGTGGAGACGACAGTCGAAGTCGACGCCGAACGCACCGTCGTGACGGTTCGTCCCGGCGAGTGGATGGTGACCGAGGCCGACGGCGACGCCGAGGTGACCCCCTTCGAGTTCGAGGTGGACGAGTCGGCCGTCAACTCCACCGTCACCGGCTTCGAGGAGGTGGCCGGCGGCGACGTGGACATCGCGGACGCCGAGGTGCTCGTCTCCGTCGGGCGCGGCATCGAAGAGGAGGAGAACATCGAACTCGTCGAACGCCTCGCCGACGCCCTCGGGGCGACGCTCTCGTCATCCAGACCCATCGTCGACAACGGGTGGCTTCCGAAGAACCGGCAGGTCGGCCAGTCGGGCAAGGTCGTCACGCCGGAGGTGTACATCGCCATCGGAATCTCCGGGGCGGTACAGCACGTCGCCGGCATGAAAGGCTCCGAAACCATCGTCGCCATCAACAACGACTCGAACGCGCCCATCTTCGATATCGCGGACTACGGCGTCGTCGGGGACCTGTTCGACGTGGTACCGGCGCTTACCGAGGAGTTCGAGTAGCCCGGTCGGTGCGGTTTTTGGTCCAGATTTTTGCGGACGCGAGCCTGCGGGCGTCCGCAAAAAGTCGGTGGAGAAGCGCGTAAAACGGAACGGCGGTGACGAGACCAAACGCGTAGACGGCGAGCGGTCGCTGGCGCTTCGAGAAGTCCCGCGGGTATAGTCTATCACTGGTCTGCAGTTCGCGCACGGATGTTCTGTCACTATGGGGCGTCGGCGCGATGCACGAGGGTTCCGGTCGGAATCCCCTAGCTGTTCCTCGTTCGAGCGGCGACACCGACCGGGAACGCTCGTTCCGGAACCTCTTTTGTCGCCGCATCCTGAGTCCCGATAATGGAGTATCTGGAGCGTCGGGTGTCGATGGTCGACGACCGTCTGGAGGCGGTCATCGAAGCGGTCGACCCGCCCGAACTGTCCGAGGAACTCGCGCACGTCGCTCTCGCCGGCGGCAAGCGCGTTCGTCCCGCGGTGACGATTCTCGCCTGCGAGGCCTGCGGCGGCGACGCCGACGCGGCGGTGGACTTCGCCGTCGCCGTCGAGTTGGTCCACAACGCCTCCTTGGTCATCGACGATATCATCGACCGCTCGGACATCCGACGCGGCACGCCGAGCGCGTGGGCGGAGTACGGCTACGGCCCGGCCATCATCGCCTCCGACGGCCTGCTCGGCGAGGCGTTCGCCCTCCTCTCGGTGAACGACCAGGCGATGCAGGTGGTCGCCGAGTCGATGGTGGAACTCGGCGAGGGGGAGGCGACGGAACTGGTCGCCCGCCCGTCGAACGAGCGCGAGTACATGGAACTCGCGCGGCGGAAGACGGGTGCGCTGTTCCGCGCGGCGGCCGAACTCGGCGCCATCGCCGCGGGGGCGGGCCCGCTCACCGTCGAGGCGTTCGGCGAGTACGCCGAACGGGTCGGCGTCGCCTTCCAGATACGCGACGACGTGCTGGACGCGACGGCCGACGCCGACGAACTCGGCAAGCCCACCGGGCAGGACGTGCAGATGGACCGCCCCTCCGTCGTGCAGGTGACCGACCTCACGCCCGCCGAGGCGAATCAGCGGGCGCGCGAGCAGTCCGATCAGGCGCTCGGCGCCCTCGACGCGGCCGAGGTGGAGGAGACGGACTCCATCGGCTACCTCCGCGACCTCGCGGAGTTCGTCGTCGTCCGCGAGCGCTGAGCCGCCCGGTCACCGCCGGCCGTCACCCGCGCGTCGGTTCGACGCTCGTGGGAAACCGGGACTCGGCGATGGCGAACGCGAGCGTGCTGAACACGCCGAGGAGCGTCCCCACCGTGAGGCCGACGGCGAAGTCGGCCGCGGAGAACGCCCGGACGCCGGGGACGCCGGCCACGCCGTTGACGTTGAGGAAGAACCCCGAGACGACGTACAGCACGATGGCGATGGCGACGACGTAGAACGGGGCGTTGAGGTAGCGCCACTTGAAGCGGTCCGCGAGGTACTCGTCGGTCACCTGGCCGAGACTGGAGGTGACGCCGGCGGCGGCGAGCCACTGGACCGCGCCGTGGACGAAGAGCGCGAGGACGAGGGGCGGGGCCGGGTCGGACAGTTCCTCCACCAGCGCGACGCCGCGGAAGCCGCCGACGGTCATGAGCGCGAGGGCGGCGACGTACGTGATGAGCGTCACGCGCCCCTCGTAGAGGATGTCGCGCCCGCGGCCCACCGCGTCGTTGACGACGGTCTCTAACCCGAGACCGCGGAACAGGGTGTAGAGACCGAGGAGCGCCGAGATGACGCCCAAGACCGCCGCGCCGGGGACCTCGAAGTAGCTGGCGATGATGAGGAACGGGTAGATGAGAAGCAGGATGCCGAGGGGGACGAGGATGGTGCCGCGCGTCTCGGGATCCGCGAGCACCTGCTTCATCGTGTAGTAGATGGATTCGAGGTCCTGCGCCTGCCGGACGACGACGCGCCGCACGCTGTCGATGGGGACGCGCGAGCGGATGACCGGCAACACCGATTCGTCCTGCGCGCCGTCGGTGATGACGATGGCGCTGACGTTCTCTCCCGTCGAGAGCCCCGCCAGGACGCGGTCTATCTCGTCGCCGGTGGCGCGGTTGGCCTGCACGTCGCTGCCCTGCATGCCGGTGACGGCGGCGACTTCGACCTGCTCGTCGACCTCGGGGTCCGCCGAGAGCGTGTCGTACTCGTGGATGCCCTGAAAGAGGACGTTCGAGTCGGAGTCCTCGGGGTCGGCAGTCGCAAGCGCCACCGCGGCCGCCTCGACTTCGTTCCGGCCGACGACGGGCGTGTCGAAGCCCGTCTTCCGGCCGAGGTCGTCGTCGAGGTCGACGCAGAGGACCAACAGCATCGTGCGACCGTATGCCGTCGGGCTATATTTGTTTTCGGGGACGGAGCGGACGAGGACGGACGTCGGCCCCAATCGCCGTCGATTCCGACGGAGACGGCAGCGACCCGCGCCCGCGGGAGCGAACCGCTCCACCTGCGTACGGTGGGAGCGATCACCACGGGCGAACGGCGTTTCGCACGGTTTTTGCCCGTGGGACGTGTACCGTGTTCGTAACGAATGATATCGAAGGGCTGTGAGCAGTGCGCCATGGGAGGGAAGATGGTGCTGTTCGTCTACGGCTACTGCGACCAGCGCGATTGCTTCTACTGTCCCCTCGGCGAGAACCGCAAGAACGTCACGGACGTGTACGCCAACGAGCGGAAGGTCGAGTCCGACGACGACGTCATCGCCGAGGCCAAGCGCATGGAGGCGCTGGGGACGTCCATCACGGGCGGCGAGCCGCAGGAGGCCCTCGACAAGACCTGTCGCTACCTCGAACTACTCAAAGACGAGTTCGGCGAGGACCACCACACCCACCTGTACACCGGAATCACGGGCGGCCGCGAGAACATGTGCCGCCTCTCGGAGGCCGGTCTGGACGAGATTCGCTTCCACCCGCCGTACGAGATGTGGGGCGACCTGCACGGCACCGAGTGGGAGGACATCCTCTACGTCGCCCGCGAGGAGGGACTGACGCCCGCCTTCGAGATTCCGGGCATCCGCGCCGAGGAGGAGTTTCTCGACTTCCTCGACGAGGGGGCCGCGGAGTTCTGCAACGTCAACGAGTTCGAGATGTCGGACGGCAACTACCGCCGGATGCAAGAGGAGGGGTACGAACTGCAGGAGGGCCACATGTCGGCCGTCGACGGCTCGAAGGACGCCATCCTCGAAGAGATGGCCGACCACGAGCGCGTCTACTTCTGCACCTCGGTGTTCAAAGACGCCGCCCAGCACCGCAACCGCCTCAAGCGCATGGCGCAGAACATCCGCCGGCCGTTCGACGAGGTGACCGACGACGGGACGCTCGTCTACGGGAAGACGTGGTTGACGGAGGCCGACATGGACGCCCTCGGCGTGCCCGAGGAGTTCTACACCGTCAAGTCCGACCACGTCGAGGTGGCGTGGTGGCTCCTCGAAGAGATGGTCGAGGACGGCGACGCGCCGAAGGGCGAAATCGTCGAGCAGTACCCCACCGTCGACGGCACCGTGGTCGAGCGGACGCCGCTGGCCTGATTTTTCCGGTCGTTCCGTCGGAACGACCACGAGTCGTCGCACCGACTCCGCAGAAGCGGAACGCGAACTTCCGGTCAAGAACGTTCACGACGGCGGGGCGGACCGTTCTCAGGGGACTCACCGCGTCCGCCGCCTCCGACCCCGTTTTCGGTCCCGCGACAGCACCACGTACAGACTCGGGGCGAACGCCACCGCGGCGCCGGCCAGCAGCCAGTTCGTGAGTTCGTCGCCGAGAACGACGCCGACGAGGACGAGAGCGACGCCGAGGAGCGCACCCGCCGCGACGCCCGCACGGCGGGTGCGCTCGGCGAGTCGAACGCCGCGAGCGGTCGCGTACAGGCCGGCGGCGACGGCGGCGAGGAGGGCGTCGACGACGCCTAAGACGGGTTGTGAGGTGACGAGACCGACGACGAGGAGGCCGACGGCGACGACGACGCCGACGGCGAACGTCGCTCGGGCCGGGAGCGGATTCACGCCCGCGCCGTAACGGACCGCGTACGCCGCCGGGGGAAGCGCGAGGACGAGGCCCGCGAAGGCCGCGGGAATCAGGGCGGACGGCGAGGAGTCGCCCGCGAGGACGCCGACGACGCCGAGGGACGCCCAGAGGACGCCGCCGGCGAGCACCCAGCGCGGCGGGACGACCGAGGCGGGGTCGTCGTCGCGGAGGAGGCCGAAGGCGACGAACGGGTACGTGCCGACGGCGGCGAGAACCACGGTATCGAGGAGGCCCCCTCCGAGCACGAGACCGAACACCACCGCCGAGAGGCCGAGGACGACGCCGATGATGAGGGCGAACTCCGGGACGCGACGGCTCATAGTCGAGTTCGGGTGCAAGCGCGGGAAAGCGTTGCGTCCGGTGAGCGACGGACCCCGGGCCTCACACCGTGTCGGCGCCTCGGAGGCGCACCCGGAAGCGTTTAGACGAGCGATAGAGTAGCCTCTCGTATGTCAGACTGTCCACTGGCGGACGAGTGCCCGCGGTACTCCGAGCGCATCAACGGGATGGGATGTCAGTACTACGGGGACCGCGCGGGGGCAGAGTGGTGTAACAGCTACGAACAGCCGATCCGCGACCTGAAACAGCAGCCCGTCAAGCCGGGCGAGGACGTCGTCGTCACCGTCGACGACATCCACGAGAGCGGCGCCGGCGTCGGGCGGACCGAGGACGGCTTCATCGTCCTCGTCGACGGCTTGCTGCCGACCACGCGCGCCGTCGTCCGCATCGACCGGGTGAAGTCGAACCACGCCAAATCGAAGAAGGTGGTCGAGCGCCTGCCGACCGACCCCGACGAGGAGGCCGGAGACGCCGACGCGGCCGGGAGAGGCGGCGACGGCGACGGGAACGATGACGGCGACGACAGCGACGACGACGGCGGCAACGACAAGGGAAGCGGGCCGAAGCGGCCGACCGCCCTCGGAAGCCGCGACAACTTCTGGGGGAGCTAGACGCCCGCGAACCGCCACGCCGCGTCACGCCACGGACAGTCACATCCTTCTGTAGCTTTTTGCGACCCGCGCCGGTAGCGAAGCGTATGCACGACGCGGACCGCGGCCGGGACGGGGATGGGGACGGGAGCGAGGGAGACGGCGTCGGTACCGACGCGGACGTCGACGCCGCGGGCGTCCTCGCCGAGACGGGATTCGACCCCGAGACGAGCGTCCTCACGCGACGGCAGGCCGAGGTGCTGGCCCTCCGCGAACGCGGCGTCCGCCAGTCGACCATCGCCGAGCACCTCGGAACCTCGCGCGCGAACGTCTCCAGCGTCGAATCCAGCGCGCGGCGCAACGTCGAGAGGGCGAGAGAGACCGTCGCGTTCGCGGAGGCGCTGACCGCCCCCGTTCAGGTGGCCGTCGAGGAGGGCGCCGACCTGTACGACGTGCCGAAACTCGTCTACGACGCCTGTGACGAGGCGGGCGTGAAGGTGAGTCACACCGCGCCGGACCTGATGAAGATCGTCGCCGACGCCGCCGGCGACGCCGTCCGGGGGCGGGAAGTGCGCTCGTCGCTCCTCGTCGGCGTCACGACCGAGGGGACCCTCCGCGTCCGGCGGTCCGCGGAGTAGGGAGGGCGAGCGGACGCGCTTAGAACTCGCCGCGCGACTTCAACTCGTCCGCGAGGTCCCGCACGTCCTGCGCGCGCGACTTCGGCACGACGAGGACCCGGTCGTCCCACGCGACCACCGCGAGGTCCGAGACGCCGACGAGCGAGACGTGCTTGTCGTCGCCCGCGACGACGTTGTCCGCGGCGTCGACCGACCGGAGCGTCGCGTCGCCCGCGACGACCGACCCGTCCTCGTCCGGGTCCAGCACGCGTTCGAGAGCGTCCCACGAGCCCAGGTCGTCCCACTCGAACGTCGCGGGGACGACGACGGCGTCGGCGGCGCGTTCCATCACGCCGTAGTCGATGCTCACCTCCGGCACGTCCTCGAAGGCGGCCTCGGCGTCGTCGCCGGCGTCGAGGGCGGCGACGAGACCGGAGAGGGGCGTGTCGCGGGCGGCGTCGAGGAGGGCAGCGGGCGTCCACGCGAAGATGCCGGCGTTCCAGTAGTGGCCGGCGTCGACGTACTTCTCGGCCGTCTCGGCGTCCGGTTTTTCGTGGAACGCCGCGACGGGCGCGTAGCCGTTCTCGTCCTCCCCTTTCTCGCTCCCTTCGCCTCCTTCGCCCACGAAGATGCCGGGTTCGATGTAGCCGTATCCGGTGTCCGGTCGGGTCGGTTCGACGCCGAACGTGACGAGCGACCCCGTGTCGGCGGCGACGCGCGCCCCGCGGCGCATCGTGTCGGCGAAGTCGCCCTCGACCCGGTGGTCGCTGGGGAGGGCGACGACGACGCAGTCGCCGTACAGGTCGCGGACGCAGTGGGTGGCGTAGACGAGGGCGGGACCGGTGTCCCGCGCGGCGGGTTCGACGACCACCTCGGCGTCGGGCGCGTGGTCGGGAATCGCCTCGGCGAACGCCGGGCGGGTGGAGACGACCACCTCGTCGGCCACCTCGCGGGCGCGTTCGACCGTACGCGAGAGGAGCGACTCCTCGCCGAGAAGCGGGAGGAACTGCTTGGGTCGGTCCGCGCGACTCGCGGGGTAGAGGCGGGAACCGGTGCCGCCGGCGAGGACGAGGGCGACGACCGGTCGGTCCGCGGAGGCGTTCACCACGTCTCGACGACCCCGCTTCGGACGTCCTCGGCGCAGCCTTCGCAGTCGGGGTGGCCGGCCTCGAAGCAGGCCGGGAGGTGGGCATCGTCAAGGCCGACGGCGCGGCGTTCGGCGTGGCGCCGGCAGACCAGGCGGACGCGCCCCTCCTCGTCGCGCGGCAGGTCGGGGAGGTCGGACTGCGACGTCTCTCTGCCGTCGTCGTACGCCCGTTTCGCGCGGGCGTACTGTCGGCCGGCGACGCGGAACTGGTCTCGGACGAAGCGTGCGAATCGGTCGTCCATCGCTTACCGGGCGGTGGGCGCGCCGAGGCTATAGGTCCGTTGGTGGCCGAATTCGGTGCGGTGGAGAGTGCCGAATTGTGGCTGTAGGAGACCCAAGGGCTGCGTTTTCAGTTTCATCTCGCACGTAAGCTTATTAACCATAGCGAACCAACCGACGTACGCCTCCCAATGGAAACCAAGGCGGAGGCGAGTGAAACCATGTCAGACCTGCGAAACCATGCAGAGGAGATCGCCGAGCAGTTTTCAGACCACTTAGATATCGACGCCGACGACGTCGAGGAGCGACTGCAGAACCTCGTCGACGAGTACCGGGTGCCCGTCGACGAGGCGCGTCGCTCCGTCGTCAACAGCTACCTCGACGAGGCGGGCCTCGACCGCGACGAACTCGGTCGCGGCGGGAACGAGGAGGTCCACCTCGCGGACATCGACCAGGACGAGCAGTGGGTCGACGTCACCGCGAAAGTCGTCGAACTGTGGGAGCCGAGAAGCGAGTCCATCTCGCAGGTCGGCCTCCTCGGCGACGAGTCCGGACGGATGAAGTTCGTCTCCTTCACCACCTCCGACCTCCCCGAAATCGAGGAGGGAAAGGTGTACCGCCTCGGCAACGTCGTCACCGACGAGTACCAGGGCAACTTCTCCGTGAAGCTCAACCGGACGACCAGCATCGAAGAACTCGACGAGGACATCGAAGTCGGGGACGACGCCACCACCGTCGAGGGCGCGCTCGTGGACATCCAGTCCGGGAGCGGCCTCATCAAGCGCTGCCCCGAGGAGGGCTGCACGCGCGTCCTCCAGAACGGCCGCTGTAACGAACACGGCAACGTCGAGGGCGAGTTCGACCTCCGCATCAAGGGCGTCCTCGACGACGGCGACGCCGTCCACGAGGTCATCTTCGGCCGCGATATGACCGAAGACCTCACCGGCATCACGCTGGAGGAAGCGCAGGAGATGGCGATGGACGCACTCGACACCACCGTCGTCGTCGACGAGATGCGCACGGACCTGATCGGCAGATACTACCGCGTCTCCGGCCCCGAACTGGGTCGGTACGTGCTCGCCGACGACACCGAACGACTGAACGAACCGGCCGATGCCGAAGCGGTCCTCATCAAAGCGAGGTCGATCTAAATGAGTTCCAACGAAGTCCCGTCCCGAGAGGTCGCCCGGCGAGTGTTCGCCGAAGAGTTCAACGACGCCAGCTACACGTTCAAAGAGTCCGACGACGAACGGGCGCCGGTGTACCTGCTCCTCCCGACGGGGGAGAAGGCCAACCGCGTCTTCCTCGTCGGCACCCTCACCGAGAAGGAGGACGTGGGCGAGGACAACGAGTACTGGCGGGGCCGCATCGTCGACCCGACGGGGACGTTCTTCGTCTACGCCGGGCAGTACCAGCCCGAGGCGGCGAGCGCGCTCCGCGACCTCGAACCGCCCGCGTACGTCTCCGTCGTCGGCAAGCCGCGGACCTACGAGACGGACGACGGCAACGTCAACGTCTCCGTGCGCCCCGAGTCAATCAGCGTCGTCGACGCGACGACGCGGGACCGCTGGGTCGTCGAGACGGCTCAGCGGACGGTCGAGCGCATCGAGCGGTTCGACCAGGAGGGCAACGAGTACGGCCGCATGTCCCGCGAAGAGTACGACCTCCCCACCGACCGCTACAAGACGGCCGCCGTCTCCGCCCTCCAGAGCCTCGAAGAGGCCGGCGGCGACGAACTCGGCGGGTCGGACGGAGCCGACACCGCCGACGCGTCCGACTCTGAATCCGAATCGGAGGGGAGCGACGCCGATACCGCCTCGCCGGAACCGAACGCGTAGTCGACGCTCGCGCGACGCTTCCGAGAGAACCTCGACAGGCCGCCGGACTGCGCCGGCGACGCCGATCCGATTTTTCGCCGCGTAACCGTCTGACGAAGCATTAAGTAGCTCCGAGCGACAACTTTTGGGCATCATGGGCAACAAGAACAAGACCATCTCGTTCCGCGTCAACGAGGACGCGTTCGAGACGCTTCGGGAGATAGCCGAAGAGCGGGATATCTCGCTGTCGGCCGTCTTCCGCGACTACGTGGACACCCTCGTTGCCCACGACGGCCAAGTGCAGGTCGTTCCGGACCACGAACTCGAAGGGATGGGCGCCGAGGAGACGGAGTCGTTCCCGCCGAAGGTGCAGGTTCCGAAGAGTTTCGTCCGCGAGCACGAGCGTCTCGAACTGGAGGCGGACCACCTCCGCGAACAACTCGAAGAGCACAAACGCTACGTCAACTACCTCCGCGAACAACTCGAAGACGAGGAGGAGGAGGTCATCCAACTGGAAGACCTGGACGGCGAAGCCGACGAACCGTCGTTCCGTCTGGGCTAGGACGAACCGACCTGCGGCCGCCGCCTTCGTGTTCCCGCTCTCGCGCTCTCAGCCGCTGAGCGCCCGCTTCGCGTCGCGTGCCTTCCGTTCCATCTCGTCGTCGCCCTCGACGTTCGAGAGCGTCTCGACGGCTTCGAGCGTCCGCACGGCGTTGTCGAGGAAGGAGAGCACGTCGCCGGGGTAGGCGTACAGCATGTATTCGTCGCCCATCACGTCGACGATGGCGTCGGGGCCGAGCCCCTGCGCGCGGAGTTCGAGGATGTACGTCACGAACTGCCGTTCCGGGTAGCCCGTGTAGAGGTCGTCGGGGTTCTCGGGGTCCAGAAAGGCCTTCGCGAAGTCGAGCAGTCTGTCGCGCGTCGCCGCGTCCACCTTCGAGAGGCCCTCTCCCGAGTAGAGCACGTCCATCGTCGCCCCCTTGAACGCCCCCTTCGGGATGTTCACGTCCAGTTGCGAGACGATTTCGCGGTGGTTTTTGAGGTATATCTTGTCCGTGATGGCCACAGTTGCCCGTTCTAGTCCTGTCGGCGGCAAAAGCGTCCCGGTGGACGGCGGCGTGCACCTCTCTCGCACGCCTCCCTGGAGTCGTAACGTATTTTAGTCACACGAGGATACCACTAACTGCGTGTCCGGGTTAGGGTAGTGGACTATCCTTCAGCCTTGTGGAGGCTGAGACGCGGGTTCAATTCTCGCACCCGGACCTTCTCTCCGAGCGCTATTCTCGCGAGCAGGCGCTCCGACAGGAGCGACGCGAGCGAACCACATACGCGACGGAGAAGTCGTACAGAGAATTGAACCGGGGAGCGACTGGAAGAAGCGACCGGGGTTCAATTCTCGCACCCGGACCTTTCTGTCTGCGAACGAAGTGAGCAGACGAACGTCCGCACTGTGAGATTGAACCAGCGAGTAACCGAGCGTAGCGAGGTTCAATTCTCGCACCAAAACCGTCTCTCCGAGTGCTTCCCCCTCGCGAGCGTGCGCCCCGAGAGGAGCGACGCGAGCGAACGACGTACGCGACGGAGAAACTCGACTCGTCCATGGACCGGTCCCCGGGTCCGTTGTCACAGCGATAGTAACCGCGGACGTACCTCGATAGAACTCACGGACGCCCTAAGTACCGCTATCTCAATATCTCGTTATGACCAACTCGCAGAGCATTCACTCCGACACTCGGCTCTTCGATACCGTCGACGCGTCGGCCCTCGACGAACGACTCGAAGCGCTCTCTCACCGGCGACGTCGGCACGTCCTCCAATGCCTAGAGGAGGGGCGGACGCCGCTGACGCTCGCGGAGTTGGCGAACGAAGTCGCGAAACGGGACCGGGACGCGACGCAGTCCGGGATTTCGGCCGAGGAGGTGGAGAAGGTTCGTGTAGTGCTGTATCACCTTCACTTACCGAAACTGAGGGACGCGGACCTCGTAGCGTACGACCGGGAAAACGATTCGATCACGCTCTCCTCAGAGATCCGTCGTGAGTGACCGGTACAGAGTGAGATATTTCGAGCAGGTAATACACCGATAGATTAAGGCGCGTCAAACTCTGTATTTTTTCTATGTCTAGCGAGGGGTCGGCCGCGGAGGCGTTGGTCCAACTGGGGCTGACCGAATACGAAGCGAAATGCTTCGTCGCGCTCGTTCGCGTCAAACAGGGAACGGCGAAGGAAGTCAGCCAACTGTCCGACGTCCCCCGGTCGCGGGTGTACGATACGGTCGAACGCCTCCACCGGCGGGGACTCGTCGACGTTCAGCAGTCCGAACCGCGCCAGTACCGGGCCGTCTCGAAGAAGGAGGCGTTGAAACGGTTGCGCGAGGACTACGACGACAGCCTCGAAGCCGCGGGCGCCGCCTTAGAGGCCGTCGAATCGGCGGAGACCCAAGAGGACAAGGGGATGTGGGCTATCGCGGACGCCGACCAGGTGAGCGACAGAATCGGGACGCTCCTCGACGACGCCGAGGAAGACGTTCACCTCATCCTCGCCGACAAGACGACGCTCGAAGACGACGTCGTCGACCGACTGACGGCGGCCAGTGACCGCGGCGTCACCGTCGTCGTGGAGGTTCCGTCGGAGGAGGTCCGCGACAGCATCCGAGAGACCCTTCCGGACCCCCACATCGTCGTGTCGAGCGGCCTCCGGGAGACGCGTCAGGTCGTAGAGAAGTGGCCGGGACGGTTGCTGATGGTGGACCACAGAGCCATACTCGCCAGCGGCGTCGAGGAGAGCGACCTCCCGGGCATTCCCAGGGAGACTGCGGTGTGGTCGAACGGACACAACCACGGGTTCGCGGCGTGGATACGGGAACTGCTCGGAGACCGGCTAGACGACACCGCACGACCGAAATAGCGACCGGACGCCTTCGGTGGCGTTCTCCGCCTCTCTCGCCCGTTCGGAACGCGGGTTCGGATCGCACCGCCGCACAGGCGCTACGCGAACAGCCGAAACAGTAATCTTTTAGTGAATGTCTCTGGTATTTACTACTATACACGGGTGTTTTTCGTATTCTAGCGTCGCCGTCCGGGCACAACTATACATATAGACAGTATCGGTATATGCCCATACGCCATTGGTGAGAGTGTCGAACGACGTGCCAGAAAGGGTGGGGAGGTCGACAACAAACGATGAAGACACCAACAAACTCGGCAGACAACGCGGGAACGGACGGGGAGTATCAGTACATCGAGTACGAGTCTGACGACGAAACGGTCGTCGTCATCCAGGACCACGACAACGAGAGCGCGTGGATCCAGTCGACCGTGTCGATTCCGATCGAGCCCTGAGGGGGAAGACCCGGCCGGTTTCGGGGGAGACCGGGGCGGGTGGGCAATCGGAGAGCACGCGTTCGTCACGACAGGCAAAATAGCGAGTCGATCGGTATCGGTCCCTGCTGCGGCCCTCCCGGTCGTCGTCGAGGGGTTCGGGGGAAGCCCTCGCGCGACGACCACCACACGCATTCTCGCTGCGGCGAGAACGACGATCCGTAACCGAGCGGCACGTACTACCAAAATCGTGTCCATGGCAGACGCCGTTCGGTCGGAGCAGTTCGTCGACGCGCCCGACGAGTTCGGGTTTCGGTTCGGTGGGTGTCACTTCCAGTACGTCCTCTTTTCGTCGGAGCGCCGCGTTCCGAGTTTCAGTGCATCGTTCGCGTCGGGTTCTCGCGGTCGTAGAACTGACCGTGGAAGGGGTACGGCGTCCAGTGCGGGAGCGTCGCCCGCGCCAGTTCCGTCATCGTCTCGGCGTCCAGCACGACGAACACCGACCGCTCGGTCGCCGGGTCGAGAACGACCGTCAACAGGACGCCGTCGTCCTCCTCGGTTGCGCCGGGACGGGGGACGAACGTCGCCTCGCTGGGGTAGGCGTCGCCGCCGTCGGCGGCGACGGGCGTCCACGCCGTCTCCGTCCGCGTCTCCGTGTCGAACTTCAGGAGTCCCGTGGGGAACGGGCCGGCGCTCATCTCCGCGAGGTAGACGTAGCGGTAGGGGCGGCCGTTGTGACCGCGGTAGTTGATGGTGGGAAATTCGACGGGGCCGTCGTGAAGCGACTCTCGAGTGACGATGTCGCGTCCGTCCAGCGGAAGTCGAAAGCGGACCAGGCGGCCCGGTGGAACGTCCGGGTCGCCCGTGCGGAGTTCGTCGAGGTAGAGGCCGGTTATCGCCCGGTCGTCGGGGTAGATGACGGCGTCGACGACGATCTCGTCGCCGTCTTCGAAGGCGTTCGCGTGGTGGTAGACGAAGAAGGGGTCGGCCTCGGGAGTCGCGACCACGTCCCCGGTCTGTCGGTCGACGACGTGAAAGCGGGCCGGGCCGTCGCGCCGTTCGAACGACTCGATGAACGTCGTCGAGTCGAGCAGCGACCCGGCGAGGAGGGCGACGGGGTTCGGCCCGTACGGCGTGGCGGGGAGAACGATGTACCGTTCGGTCATCGAAAAGGAGTGGACGTAGGGGATGTCCCGGAACGGCAGGTGCGCGACCATCGTCGGGACGCGGGTGTTCGCGGGTCGCTTGAACACCACGTATCCCATCTTCGGCCCGTAGGAGAGACCGAGCCCCCAGAACTCGTCGGTATCCGGGTCCACGTGCACGTGTCCCAGCGTCGCGTCGACGGGGAGGCCGCGCGTGAGGTCGATTCGCTCGCCGGTCTCCAGCGTCTCGGGGTCGATGACGTGCCCCCATGGCGACTCGGTGACGGCCACCCACTCGCCCCCGACGCGGACGGTGCCGATGGAGGTGTTGTCGGTGAACCGCCCGGTTAGCAGTTGGTGAAAGCGGACGAACGGGGACCGGTCGGGGGGCGTGCCCGGGAACGCGGTGCGGACGCCGCCGCGGTCGAGCGCCCATCGGTAGTCCCGCGAGTCGACGTACCGGTTGGTGTAGCGCACGGTTCCGTCGGGACCGCTCACGTCGAGCAGTCGGAGCATCGCGAACGGGTCGAACCAGTACGCGAACGACCGTCCTCCCACCTCGAACTGTCCCGGACCGTTCAGAACGAACGACCCGTCCACCCATTCGGGGAGCGTCCCGTCGACCCGCAACTCGGCGTTGGAAACCGTCTCCGGTTGACTGCGCAGACCGAGCGACCACCGATTCATGGGCGACGTTGACGGTACAGTTATATGAGATTTTCACTCCGAGGGACGCGAACGTCGTCGTGGTCGGGTCGGTATCCCCCGCAACCGACCGCGCCGTCGGGTGACCGGAGAGTCGCGGCGAGTGGAGCGGAACGGGGCGGACCGAACGTTCGCCACGACCTCTCGCAGTAGGGCTATCCGTCCGGCGTCCGTAGTCGGGGCATGGACGTCGCCATCGTGACCGTCGGCAACGAACTGCTCGCCGGCGACATCGAGAACACCAACGCGACGTGGTTGGCGCGCGAACTGACCGAACGCGGTGTGGAGGTGGTTCGCGTGCTCACGGTCCCCGACGAGGAGTCCGTCATCGCCGAGACGGTCCGCGAGTGGGCGGCGTCGTTCGACGCCGTCCTCGTCACCGGCGGCCTCGGCGGGACGCCGGACGACCTGACGATGGACGGCGTCGCCGCCGGACTCGACCGGGAGTTGGAGGTGAACCCCGTCGCCGCCGCCGACGTGGAGGCGACCATCGAACGCATCCTCGAACGGCGACCCGACATCGACTTCGACCTCGAAGTGCCGTGGTACGCCTCCATGCCCGCGGGGGCGACTCCGATTCCGAACCCGGAGGGTCTCGCACCGGGGTGCGTCGCCGAGAACGTCTACGTCCTCCCCGGCATCCCCGAGGAGATGCGCGCCGTCTTCGCCAACGTCGCCGACGACTTCGGCGGCACCGTTGCGACGAAGACGTTCTACACGCCCGAACCGGAGGGCGCGATGGCCGACCCCCTCGCGGAGGTGGCGACGCGCTTCAACATCCGGGTCGGCAGTTATCCCAACCGCGAGGGGACCCGGACGCGCATCAAACTCACCGCGACGGACCCGTCGGTGCTGACCGAGGCGTCGTCGTGGCTCATCGAGAACGCGGGCCGGGAACTGGTCGAGGCCGAAGACGGAGTCGAATCCGAAAACGGAGAGGGCGCCGAGAGCGGGGAGTAGAGCGCCGAAAGTCGGCTCTTATCGCGGGTCGACGATTTCCGTCTGGTCGCCCCGTCGGACCGTCGGGAGCGACCCGCGCGACTGGATGATGTTGAGCGCGGTGACGAGGTCCGACCGCGAGATGAGCCCCACGAGTTCGCCGCTCTCGTCGACGACGGGCAGTCGCCCGACGCCGTTCTCCTGCATGACCGTGATGGCGTCCATCGCGTTGGCGTCGGGGAGGACGGTGGTGAGTTCGCCCGACATCACGTCCCCGACGAGGTAGGCGTCGCGTTCGACTTCGTTCACCGACCGGGCGTCGTTGAGCGTCACCATCCCCACGAGGTGGCCGTTCTTCATCACCGGGTAGCCTGTGTGGCGTTCGCGGAACATCCGGTCGAGCAGTTCCGCGACGCTCGTCCGCACGTCGACGACGTCGAGTCGGTTCCGTTCCGTCATGATGTCCCGGACGGTCACGTCCTCGAAGGCGGCCTTCATCACCGTCTGCTGGGCCTCCGAGGAGGCGCCCATGTAGATGAAGAAGGCGAGGGCGACGAGCAGAAGTTGGAAGGTGAACAGGCCGACGATGCCGAGGAGGAACGCGAACGCCTTGCCCACTTCCGCGGCGAGTTGCGTCGCTCGCGCGTGCGGTCGAGTCCGGGCGAGGAGCGCCCGGAGGACGCGCCCGCCGTCCATCGGAAAGCCGGGGAGCATGTTGAACGCCGCCAGCATGACGTTCGTCAGCGCGAGGTAGCCGAGGACGAACTTCACGGGGCCCTGCGAGACGGGGAGAGCGAGAAAGCCGAGGAGCGAGAGCGCCCCGACGGCGACGCTCACGAGGGGCCCGGCGATGGCGATAACGAACTCCTGCTTCCAATCCTCGGGCATCTCCGCGAAACTGGCGACGCCGCCGAGGAGCCACAGCGTGATGGACTCTATCTCGTAGCCGAACCGCATCGCCACCAGCGAGTGGCCGAACTCGTGGAGGAGGACGCACACGAACAGTCCGAGCGCCGCGGCGGTGCCGAGAATCCACTGCATCGACCCCTCGGTGAGGGGCGCGGCGTCGATGGGCGTGCGGGCGAACTGGTTCAGAACCTCGACGAGTTGGCCCACGTCGGACCCGATGAGCCACGCGAACAACGGGAGAACGAGGAGAAACGTGAGGTTCAACTGAATCGGGATGCCGAAGACACGTCCGATGCGGATTCCGCGCATAGAAGAGCCTAGTCGGCGACGGATATTAAGTCCAATCCGATATTCGGAATTGGAGGCCGGTAGAAGGGGCGACGGCCCGACCGAACGACGGCGGTGGCCGGAACGCGTCCCCGGGGCGAACGTTTAGGCCGCCCGTCGACGTGGTCGGCGTATGAGCGAATCCCAGCCGAAACCGGTCGTCAAGCGCGCCGAAGACGTGGAGTACGGGGCCGTCGGGGCCGCCGACGGGATGTCCAAGGGCGTCCTCCTCGACGCCTCCGACGGCGCGCCGAACTTCGCGATTCGACGGTTCGCCCTCGACGCGGGCGCGTCCGTCCCGAAGCACACGAACGAGGTCGAACACGAGCAGTACGTCCTCTCGGGGACGTACACCGTCGGCATCGACGACGAGGAGCACGAAGTCTCGGAGGGGGACTCACTTCTCATCCCGGCGGGCGTCGTCCACTGGTACCGAAACGAGAGCGACGAGGAGGGGAGTTTCCTCTGCGCGGTGCCGAACGGCGACGACAGCATCGAACTGCAGGAGGAGTGACGCGGCGGAAGACGGACGCAGCGAGCGATAGCGGCCGGGGTCGGACGCGCGACGACTGCGCGAACGACTGCCGCGGGCGGGAGCTTTCGGGGCGTCGTTGACAGCGGACGCGAGTGATTCGCCGAGAGAGCGGTCGGCCGATAGACGAACCGCTGAAATACCCCGTCCTCCTACCTGAGGGCGTGTCCAAACAGGTCGGCCGCGTCGACACGCTGTTCGTCCACGAGACGAACGACGACTTCCTCGTCGTCGTCCAACGGGACGGAGAGCGCGTCTTCCGCGCCGTGCTCGAACTGAAGGAGACGAGCGCCGGCCCCCGCCCCGCGAAGTTCCGCGTCAAGCGCGGGTCGTCGGACGAGCCCCGAGACCCGAGCCAGTTCGTCGAACTGGCCCGCAGAGCCGAGCGAATCCGCATCTCCCAGCAGACCTCCAAGTCCCGCCGCGACGAGTTTCGCGAGATGCTGGAGGGCTACCAGTTGGAAGCCCTCGTCGTGCGTACCTGCCGCTTCTGCGCCTCGAACGGCCGCTATTCGCCCATCACCGGCGAGACGGCCATCAAGGCCGACAACGAGCACATCTGCCCGGACTGCGCGAAGCGGGAACTGGAGCGCGAACTCGACTTCTCCGGGACGGGGACGATGACGAAGGCCGCACAGGAACGCCTCGAATCCCTCCTCTTGGAGACGCAGGACCTCGGCCGCATCTCCAACCTCCTGAAGGGGGGGTTAGACCCCGACCTCACGAAGTTCGACACCGTCTCCGCGACGACCGACGACGTGGATTTGGTCCCGACGTCGACCCTCGATTTGGACCCGAAACTGCAGTCGATGGTCGAGGACCGCTTCGACACCCTGCTGCCGGTGCAGTCGCTCGCCGTCGAGAACGGCCTGTTCGAGGGCCGCGACCAACTCGTCGTGTCGGCGACGGCGACCGGGAAGACGCTCGTCGGCGAACTCGCGGGCGTGAATCGCGCGCTGGAGGGGAAGGGGAAGATGCTCTTTCTCGTTCCCCTCGTGGCCCTCGCCAACCAGAAGCACGAGGACTTCGAGGAGCGCTACGGCGACGACCTGAACGTTACCATCCGCGTGGGCGCCTCCCGCATCAACGACGACGGCAACCGCTTCGACCCGAACGCCGACATCATCGTCGGCACCTACGAGGGCATCGACCACGCCCTGCGGACGGGCAAGGACCTCGGCGACATCGCCACCGTCGTCATCGACGAGGTGCACACGCTCAAGGAGGACGAACGCGGCCACCGCCTCGACGGGATGATCTCCCGGCTGAAACACTACTGCGAGGAGCGAGAGCAACGACGGGAGCGCTACGACGGCGCGCAGTACGTCTACCTCTCAGCGACGGTCGGAAACCCCGAGACGCTGGCGCGGAAGCTTCGGTCGACGCTCATCGAATTCGAGGAGCGACCCGTCCCAATCGAACGCCACGTCACGTTCGCCGACGGCCGCGAGAAGCCCGACATCATCAACAAACTCGTCAGACGGGAGTTCGACACGAAGTCCTCGAAGGGGTATCGGGGTCAGACCATCGTGTTCACCAACTCCCGCAGGCGCTGTCACGAGATATCTAGAAAGCTGGAGTACGACGCCGCGCCGTACCACGCGGGCCTCGACTACCGCCGTCGCAAGCAGGTCGAACGGCAGTTCGGGAACCAGGACTTAGCGGCCGTCGTCACCACCGCCGCCTTGGCCGCCGGCGTCGACTTCCCCGCCTCGCAGGTGGTGTTCGACACGCTGGCGATGGGCATCGAGTGGCTCTCCGTCCAGGAGTTCGAGCAGATGCTTGGTCGGGCCGGGCGGCCGGACTACCACGACAAGGGGACGGTGTACCTCCTCGTCGAACCCGACGCGTCGTACCACAACTCCATGGAGATGACGGAGGACGAGGTGGCGTTCAAGCTCCTGAAAGGGGAGATGGAGGACGTGATCACCGTTTACGACGAGTCCGCCGCCGCCGAGGAGACGCTTGCGAACATCATCGTCGCCGGCAAGAAGGCCAAGCGCCTGAACGACCGGATGCTCGGCGACGTGCCGACGAAGCACGCCGTCGGGAAACTCTTGGAGTGGAAGTTCATCGACGGATTCGAGCCGACCCCCCTCGGCCGCGCCGTCTGCCGGCACTTCCTCGCGCCGCGGGACGCCTTCCGCATCCTCGGCGGCATCCGCGGCGGTCTGAGTCCGTACGACATCGTCGCCGAGATGGAACTGGCCGACGAGGAGTTGTAAGGGGGTCCATCGATAGAACGTCGACAGCGTTCGTCCACACCGCCGCGTTGACGCCAATGAAACCGGCAAACGGCAGCCATGTGAACCTATATCCTTTTCTGACGGGGGCGTTTCGGTGACGGTGTGGTAACGATAACGCCGAGCATCGTCGTCGTCTCCGCGGTCATCCTTCTCGCGTTGGTGTTCTTCGCCACCGAACCGGTTCCCGTGGACGTGACCGCGCTCGGGGTGATGGTGACGCTGATGCTCGCGCAACCGGCCTCCGAGTGGCTGGTGACGTGGGGCCTCCTCTCGGAACCGGTTCTACTGTTCGACCCCTACCCCCAGCAGGCGCTCTCCGGATTCGCCAGCACGGCGACGCTGACGGTGCTGGCGATGTTCATCCTGAGCGAAGGGGTCCAGCGGACCGGCATCGTCCAGATGCTCGGCGCGAAGATAGCGTCGTTCACCGGCGACAGCGAGTCCCGGCAGTTGGGGGCGACCATCGGCGTCGTCGGCCCCATCTCGGGGTTCATCAACAACACCGCCGCCGTCGCCATCCTCCTGCCGATGGTGACCGACCTGGCCCAGCGCGGCGGCACCTCGCCGTCGAAACTCCTCCTGCCGCTGTCGTACGCCTCGATGTTCGGCGGAATGCTCACGCTCATCGGTACCTCAACGAACATCCTCGCCTCGGACCTCTCGGGCCGCCTCATCGGCCGCACGTTCACGATGTTCGAGTTCACAGAGTTGGGACTCGCCGTGAGCGTCGTCGGCACCGTCTACCTGCTCACCGTGGGGAAGTGGCTCACGCCCGAGCGCATCAAGCCCGAACGCGACCTGACCGAGGAGTTCGAGATGAGCGACTACCTCACCGAAGTCGTCGTCCGCGAGGACTCGCCGCTGGTGGGCCAGCAGGTCCAACGGGCGCTCGTAGAGACGGAGTTCGACGTGGACCTCATCCAACTCATCCGCGACGGGGAGGTGTTCCTCGAACCGCTCGGCCCGAAGGAGATTCATGCGGGCGACGTGTTCGCGCTCAGAACCGACCGCGACACGCTCGTCGAACTCCTCGACGTGGAGGGGTTGAATCCCGTTCCGGTCACCGTCGACGAGGCGGAGCTAGAGACGGGCGAGTCCGGACAGAATCTCGTCGAAGTCGTCGTCGCGCCGGGGTCCTCGCTCGTCGGCGAGTCGCTGGCCTCGGCCAGTTTCCGCCAGCGCTACGACGCCACCGTCCTCGCCCTCCGACGCGGCGGGGAACTCGTCCGCCGACGGATGGACAACATCAGACTCCGCGTCGGCGACACGCTCCTCGTGCAGGCGACGACCGACAGTATCGAACGCCTCGACACCAACCGCGACTTCATCGTCGCCCAAGAGGTACACCGGCACGACTACCGCGAGGGGAAGATTCCCGTCGCCATCGGCATCGTCGCCGTCGTCGTCGCCCTCGCGGCCCTGGACATCATCCCCATCGTCGTCTCCGCCCTCGCCGGCGCGCTAGCGATGGTGGCGACGGGCTGTCTCCGTCCGCCGGAACTGTACGACGCCGTCCAGTGGGACGTCATCTTCCTCCTCGCGGGCGTCATCCCCCTCGGCATCGCCATGGAGAACTCGGGGGCGGCGGCGCTGCTCGCGGAGTTCGTCGTGCTGACGGGCGATTTCCTCCCCCTCATCGGCGTCCTCGGGGTGTTCTACCTCGTCACCGCCCTGCTGACGAACGTCGTCTCGAACAACGCGAGCGTCGTCCTCATGATACCCGTCGCCGTCGAGGCGGCGGGAACGCTCGGGGCGAACGCGTTCGCGTTCATCCTCGCGGTGACGTTCGCGGCGTCGACGGCGTTCATGACGCCCGTCGGCTACCAGACGAACCTCTTCGTCTACGGTCCCGGCGGGTATCGATTCACGGACTACCTGCGGGTCGGAGCGCCCCTGCAGTTCCTGTTCGCGGTGGTCACGACAATCGGAATCGCCGCGTGGTGGGGTCTCACGCCACCCGCGTGAACGCCGAGCGAAACGCTTTACCGCCGCACGACCCCACCGGTAGATGCGGGACCGTGGGTTAGCCTGGTATACTTCGGGCCTTGGGTGCCCGTGACCCCGGTTCGAATCCGGGCGGTCCCATTTCTGTGCGACGAACGCACGTGAGGAGCCAGAAATGCACAGCGAACGGTTCGAACGTCGCGAAACGAGCCTGCGAGTCTCGGTACAGGAGAGTTCGTGTCTGTCGAGCGTCCTCCTCAGAGACGTCGGGTCGTTCTCGCGGTGCGACGGCTCCGGTGAACGCCCGAATCAGAAAACGACTCGCTCCGCTCATCGCGGCGTCGCGCACTCGACCACCCCCCGACTCGAACAACTGACCAACTCTCCGTACATACTAAGCCGCTTTTATGTTGAGTATAGATGAATATCTGCTAAGTGAGTTAATTCCACTACTATAGTATCGGTTTTTTCGACTAGCTATGTGTATACGCACAACCCCAATCCTCACACCACCTAATGGGGAAGTATGCACACAGAAGCAGAACTCAACGACGAATTCGAACCCGTGGACGCCGACGAATGCACCGAGATGCGACTGGCCGCCGAAGTGGGGTACACGGTGGAGGCGCTCTCGACGCACTTCGAGTTCGACGAGGACACCGTCCGACACCACCTCAACGGACGCTGCTCGCACTACTGAATCGCGTCGTCGCTCTACGCGGGCGGACGGGGAATAGGGTACAGTGGGGAATCGGCGGGGGAAAAGCCGGCAGAACTGCGGACGGATGTCGCCGGGGAGCGACTCAGTCCGTCGTCACGGCCGTCGGGTCGGACCCCGACGACGCGTTTTCGCGGCTCATCTGAACGCCGACGAGCAGTGCCGCCCAGCCGACGCCGAGGACGAGAAACCAGATGGCGGTAGTGAGACTTGACGGGATGGGGAAGTTCATCTGGACGCCGAACTGCGCGCCGCCGGCGACGAGGAGAACGTGGAGGAGCGACCAGCGAGAACGAGATTCGCGCAGGTTGCTCCGGGAGAACGACAGTCTGACGACGGCCCCGGAGAGGAGGGACGTGCGGTCGAACACGCCGAGTGTCGGGACAGGTATGTCAAATATCTGCGCGAATCAGTTCGAGGAGCGACGGCTCGGGACCGGCGGGACGGACGCACCGACGCACATCGCGCGGTCAGTCGAGTTCGAATTCGAACTCGACGCCCGCCTCGCTCACCCGCACCAGTCCGCCTTCGTAGGCGAAGGTGACCGTCATGGTCGTGTTCGACGCGATCAGGAGCGCTTCAAGGGCCTCCGGGTCGACCACCTCCGACACCGGTCGGAGGTCAAACACGCCGCAGTCGTTCGCCTCCGCGACTCGCGAGACGATCTCGTGTAACAGTCGTTCGCGAGGTGGTTCGTTGGTCGGAACTGCGTTAGAATCGGCTGTCGTGGTATCGTTGCTCATTATTTCCCCTCTTCGACTGCATCTGCGACGTTCGCTTCGGCGTCACCGCGCTGCTGTCGTGGGTTGGACGATGATACCCAGTAGCAAATAATTGAGGGTAGAGCCACTCGATCGGCAGTTCTCCGACAGAATCGACGAAACGACCGCCGTGGCGGCGTCGAATCGCATCCGTGTGAGAGGCCGGGCGAGTCGGCGGTTCGCGGCGTCAGTCGTTCATGCGCGCCTTGTCGAACGGGTACGGCGGGAGTCGGAGTTCGTCGAGACCGGGGAGGTGCTTGACGTTGTAGACGACTTTCATCTCGTCGGAGACGGGTCCGCCCATACAGGAGAGGCGGATGTCGCTGTCGAGCATGGTCGAGGGGAGGATGTGGTCGCCGGGCGTGTCCATCTCGCCCTCGAAGACGGCGACGGCGCAGTTCGCGCACGCGCCGCCTCGACAGGCGTACGGCCACGCGAACCCGCGATTCTCGGCCGCTTCGAGGAGCGACTCCCGCGGGAGTGCGAGGAACTGCCCGTAGTCCTCGTGGGCGAGGCCCGCGTCGGCCGCCTTCTCGAAGAGGTCGTCGTCGCCGAGGTCCCAGCCGTGGTCGTCGAGCACCTCGTAGTTGAGATACTCGACCCGCGACCCCTCCTGTTCGGTCTCCTCGTCCTCGCCGGCGTCGGAGTCGTCGACGCCGGCGGAGTCGGGGCCGGGGGCGGTCGCGGCGTCGTCCGGAATGGGGTCCGGGACGTCGCCGGCCATGATCTGCTCGTAGGCGGTCCGAACCCGGTGAAACTCGCTCGCCGACCCGCCCTGGTCCGGATGAACTTCGATGACTCGACGCCGGTAGGCCCGGTCGACCTCCGCGTCGTCCGCGTCCGGCCCGACTCCGAGAACGTCGAACGGAGAATCCACGTTCGGCGGTAAGGAACGGCCACGTAAATCATCTCCTCTCCCGGAAACTCATCGGCGGCGCGTCGGGCGTCCGACGCGCGTTCGACGACCGGCGGACGAATCGACGGGAGCGGCGCTCAAATTCTCAAAACGGGGAATCGACGGCGTAACTATAACCGTCCCCATCGTGCAGTGGCGAGCAGTATCCGAGGCTACACCGTGTCACGAAACCCTCCAGACGGAGACGACGCCGGACTCGAAACCGTCGACGACAGCGCGGAGAACCGGACGCCGAATCGGACGGCGGACGAAGGACGAGCGACCCGCTTCGACGACCGGGACGAGGCCGTCGACCCGACGGCGTTCGTCGACGGAGTCGTCGAAACCGCGTTGTCTGACCCCGTGAGCGCGGGCGATACCGTCGGAGACCTGCTGGTCATCGTCCGCGACTGCGGGGACGAGGCCCGACGGGCCGCCGGGGAGGCGTTGGACCTCCTCGGTCTCCTCCGCCCCGTGGAGTTCGAGGTGTGGGCCGACGACATCGCGGCGTGCGCCGCCGCCGACGCCGAGTCGCTCTCGTTCGTCGGCATGCGCGCCCTCGCACAACTCGCCGCCGTCCATCCCGCGGCGGCGAGGAAGGGTCTCGACGCCGCCGTGCGCCGGTTGGAGACGCCGCACGTGCCGACCCGGCGGGCCGCGTTGGCCGTCGTCGGCGAAGTCGGCGAGGCGTTCCCCGAAGCCGTCGCCCGGACCGACAGGCAGGTGACGGCGGCGATGCGCGACGGCGACGCGACGGTGCGACTCGCGGGCGTGATGGCGGCCGGGAAACTGCTCGGCGCCGAACCCCGGCGGTTCCCGCGGACGGTGACGGCGCTTCCCGAGGCCCTGTCGGACGACGACGGGGACGTGTGGACGTACGCGCACGTCTCGCTCGTCCACTTCGCCCGCGAACACCCCTCGCAGGTGCCCGAGAGGCGCCGCGTCGTCGAGCGACTGGCCGACGTTTCCGACGCGGAACTGGGCGTGCGCGAGGGGTCGACGAAGGACGCGCTGACGGGACTACTCGCGTACGAACCCGGTTTCGACCTCTGAGAATCGGGTCGGCCCCCGACCCTCTTCCGGCGAACGTTCAAGTACGGGAGCGGCGCCAACGTCCCCGTGTCACGACCCTCGACGCCGTTCTCGCACCTCGCGCGAGCGGCCTACTGTCCCCGGCAACTGTACTACGCCGAGAAGTACGACGACCACGCGCCGCCGCCGGAGGTCGAGGCGGTTCGGGAACTGGCGTTCCGGTACGACGAACTACTGAGGGCCGACGACGACGAACTCGACGCGCGTCCCGTCGTGGTTCCGCCCGACACCTACCGCGAGAACCTCGGCCGCCTGACCGAACGCGACGACTGGGCGGAGTTGGCGGCGCCGACCGGTCGGGAGGTGTTCCTCCGCGGGCGCGACTGCCACGGCGTCGCACACAAGGTGCTCGGCGGCGACCCGCCGACGCCGACGCTCGTGTCCCCCGGTGACCCGCCCGAACGCGGCGTCTGGGAGCCTCAGCGCGTCCGGGCCGTCGCCGTCGCCAAGGCGCTGGCGTGGGAGCGGGAGCGCGAGATTCCGCGCGCGCTGGTCGAGTATCCGGCCCACGGCGTCGTCCGGGCGGTCCGGGTCACGACGCGGAACGCGGGCGCCTACCGGCGGACGCTGTGGACGGTCAGACGAACGGAGGGCGTCCCGCCCCGCGTCCGCGACTCGAAGAAGTGCGCCGCCTGCGAGTACCGGACGACCTGCGGGACGAAGACGCGGTCGCTGAAGACGCTGCTGGGGTTGTGAGTCTCCGTACCGCCCCTACTCGACGGTCGGCGGCGCGCCCGCCTCCTCGGTCAGCCACGCCGCCACCTCGTCGGCCATCGCGCCGCGGCGGTGTATCACGTTCCGACCGGGGTCGACGACGGTGCTCTCGGTGCCGCCGGGCGTCTCGCCGGCGTCGAGGACCGCGCCGACGCGCTTTCGGAGCGCCGGGTCCAGTTCGGCGGGCGTCCGGATGCTCGGGGCACCGCTCCGGTTCGCGCTGGTCGCCGTCACGGGTCGGCCGGCGCGGCGGTAGAACTCGAGCGTGGTCTCGTAGTCGGGGACGCGGACGCCGACGCGCGCTCGGCCGGCCGTGAGCGCGTCCGGGAGATCAGGACCGCGTTCGACGACGACGGTGACGGGACCGGGGAGAAACCGCTCCATGAACCGGGTCTCGAACGGCGTCGGGCGGGCGTACTCGCGGGCGGCGGCCACGTCGGGGACGCCGACCGAGAGCGGCTTGGTTCGGTCGCGTCCCTTCAGTTCGAACACGCGTTCGACGGCGTCGGCGTCCGTCGCGTCCGCGCCGAGGCCGTAGACCGTCTCCGTCGGATAGACGACGGCTTCGCCCGCGCGGACGGCCGCCGCGGCCGCGTCTATCGAGTCGTCGAGGTTCGACATCGTTCGTCAATCGGGAGACGGCGCGGAAGTAAGAGGGTGCCGGAGCGGGACGGAGAGTCGTCCGGAACGCGCCGGACGGTCGTGCGGCGGGGTTACGCGTGCTCTTCGACGGCGTCGGCGACTTCCTCGTAGTCGGGGAAGTCGGGCCACTCGCTCGCGACCCACGCGTACTCCACGGTGCGGTCCTCGTCGAGGAGGAAGACGGCCGGGCGGTGCTCGGTGACGCCCGTCATGCCGTCGAGGGGGTTCTCGATGCCGTATCCGTCGGCGACGCCCGCGGCGGGGTCCGAGTAGAGACAGACGGAGTCCTCGATACCGCGTTCCGCGAGGAGCGTCTTGTGCTCGTACGGCGAGGAGATGGAGACGCCGACGGTGGTCACACGGTCGACGACGCCGTGGTCGCGGAGGTTGTTCCAGACGTACGTCGCGGGGAACGCGCCGTCCATCGGGTGGAAGACGAGCAGCACCGGCCCCTCGTCGGTGAGTTCCGAGAGGGCGACGTCCTCCCAGTACTCCGGACCGACGAGCGGACGGGTGAAGTCGGGTGCGGTGTCGCCGGCCTCGGGGTGGTCCGAGTCGGGTAGGTCGACGACGTCGAAGTCGACCATCAAGCCGCACCTCCCTCGGCGGCCCCGGAGCCGTCTCCGTAGGTGTCCCGCAGGTAGTCGACGATGTTGGCGGACTCGGACATCGTCACGCCCGTCTCGTCGTCGACGATGGCCGGGACGGTCCGCTTGCCCGAGATGCGCTTGACGACGTTCCGGTCGGAGTGCATCGGTTCGACGAAGCGCGACTCGTAGGCGATATCCAGTTCGTCCAGTACGTGGACGACCCGTTCGCAGAAGGGACACGCCTGCAGTCGATACAGCGTAATCGCCGGTTCGTCGACTGTCATACCCGTCGATACGGCCGTCCGGTCCCTAAGCGCTTCGCCCCCGGAACGCCCCGCCGCGAGCGCTGAAATCCGACGAGACGGACGTTCGGACGGAAGAGGGAGGGCAACTCTTAATTCCGGGGCCGGACAAGTGGACGTATTTGCATGGGTTTGTCGTCGCTCGTACCATCTATCGCTGCTCAGCACCGCCCTTGGGCGGGTTCGGCAGCCCCCGTTCAGACCGCCAGTCCGATGAGTAACGCGACCTCCGTCGCGGCCGGCGTCCTGCAGTTGCCGGCCGTCTCGGTGGACAACACCACGATTACTATCGGGGGCGCCATCGCCATCGTCCTGCTCATCGGCTTCTCGGCGTTCTTCTCCTCCTCGGAGATAGCCATGTTCTCGCTCGCCAAGCACCGCGTCGACTCGCTAGTCGAACGGGGCGTGCCGGGAGCGAAGGCTGTGAGCGACCTCAAATCCGACCCGCACAGGCTGCTCATCACCATCCTCGTCGGGAACAACATCGTCAACATCGCGATGTCCTCCATCGCGACGGCCGTCGTCAGCATCTACTTCGAGGCGGGCCCGGCGGTGCTCATCTCGACGTTCGGCATCACGACGCTCGTGTTGCTGTTCGGCGAGAGCGCGCCGAAGTCCTACGCCGTCGAGAACACCGAGTCGTGGTCGCTCCGCATCGCGCGACCGCTGAAGTACTCCGAGTACGTGCTGTTCCCGCTTGTCATCTTCTTCGACTACCTGACGCGCGTCATCAACAAGGTGACCGGCGGCCGGTCGTCCATCGAGACGTCCTACATCACGCGCGACGAGATTCAGGACCTCATCCAGACCGGCGAGCGCGAGGGCGTCATCGAGGAGGAGGAACGCGAGATGCTCGACCGCATCTTCCGCTTCAACAACACCATCGCCAAGGAGGTGATGACGCCGCGTCTCGACATGACCGCCGTCTCGAAGGACGCGACGCTCGACGAGGCCATCGAGACCTGCATCCAGTCGGACCACGAACGCGTCCCGGTGTACGACGGCAACCTCGACAACGTCATCGGCATCGTCAACATCCGCGACCTCGTCCGCGAGCAGTTCTACGGCGAGGGCGGCGGCAAACTGGCCGACATCGTCCAACCGACGCTGCACGTCCCCGAGTCGAAGAACGTCGACGAACTGCTGACGGAGATACAGGACAACCGCCTCCAGATGGTCATCGTCATCGACGAGTTCGGGACGACCGAGGGCCTTCTCACCCTCGAGGACATGGTCGAGGAGATCGTCGGCGACATCCTCGAATCCGACGAGGAGGAGGCGTTCGAGTTCGTCAACGACCAGGAGACGCTCGTCCGCGGCGAGGTGAACATCGACGAGGTGAACGAGGTGCTCGAACTCGACCTGCCCGAGGGCGAGGAGTTCGAGACGCTCGCCGGGTTCATCTTCAACCGCGCCGGCCGCCTGGTCGAGGAGGGCGAGGAGATAGAGTTCGAGGGCGTCACCATCCGCATCGAGCAGGTGGACAACACGCGCATCATGAAGGCGCGCATCACCGTCGACGAGTCCTACGACCCGCAGGTCGAAGAGGAGTCCGAGGCCGAGGAGATAGAGACCGAGTAGCCGTTACAGCCCGAACGCGAGGGCCAACGCGGTGAACACGCCGTACGAGAGCCCGAACGCGAGGGCCAGCGACCCGGCCCACGCGAGCACCGTTTTCACCATCTTCTCGCGGCTGACGCCCGCGCCGCCGGCGGCGAACCCGCTGCCGACGATGGCGCTGACGATTATCTCGTTGAACGACACCGGAATCCCGAGTGCGACGGCCACCTGCGCGATGGCGAAGGAGGGAATCATCGCCGCGATGGACCGCCGGGGGCCGAGCGAGGAGTAGTCCTGCGCGAGCGCCTTTATCATCCGCGGCGCGCCGGTCCACGATCCGACGAGGAGGCCGATACCGCCGCCCGCGAGGAGCGCCGGGAGCGGGATGGTGACCTCGTTGAGCAGGGGGACGAGCGGACCGATGGCGAGGCCGACCTGACTCCCGCCCGCCGAGAAGGCGACGAGGCCGCCGAGCACGAGCAGGAACCGGCGCTGACCGGCCGCCTCGTCGCGGTACATCTCGCGGGCGACGACGCCGGCGGAGAGGAGGGTGACGAGGAGCGTCACGGCGACGATGCCGACCGGGACCCCGCCGACGTCGACGGTCGGCAGCGCCCGGGCCACGTAGTCCGAGAACGACCCGGCGTCGGCGCCGTCGGCCGCGAGGAGGGCGAAGTCGATGTTAGCGACGATGGCGCCGACGATACCCCCGAGCACCGGGACGGCGACCCGTTCGGGCACCGACTCGTTGCGGAGGAGGCGCGCGGTACCGTACGCCGCGCCGCCGCCGAGGAACGGCGTGAGCACCCACAGGGAGACGATCTGCTGGTATTTGTCCCACGCGGGCGCGCCGCCGTTGGCGAGGCCGACGCCGACGACGGCGCCGGTGACGGTGAACGCGGTGGCGATGGGGTAGCCGGCGAACACGCCGAGGGCGACGAGGCCGGCGGCGACGATGAGCGCGACGGTGGCGGCGCTCGCGGTCAGCACGTTACCGACGACGAGGTCGTTGCCGACGGCCTGCGTGACGTTCGCGCCCTGCAGGAAGGCGCCGGCGAACCCGAGGAGGCCGACGACGAACCCCGCGCGCATGACCGAGATGGCGTTCGCGCCGACGGCTGGGGCGAACGGCGTGGACCCCGAGGACCCGGCCCCGATGGCCCACGCCATGAACAGACTCGCAAGTCCCGCGACGACGAGCGTCGCGAGCGTTCCGATAGCAGCCATTGGCTCGCTACTTCCCCCGGTATCCCTCGTCGAATCCTTCGCGCATCCCCATGACCGTCCGGCGGACGAAGAGATATCCGAAGAAGACAAACAGGAGGATGAAGACGACGAACCCGACGAAAATCGGCTCCGAGAGGACGAGCTCGACGGCGTCGTCGAGGAGACTCTGCAAGGGACGGGAGAACATGGGCGGGCCTTTCATGGGCGGAGGTAAAGCCGTTTCGCCGTCCCTCCGGGTCGTAGGGGAGGGGAAGACTCATGACAACGCACCTAAAACCGAGCGACGACGTGGCCGACATCCTACCCTCCCGATTCGACGCGTCCTCCGACGACAAGGAGCCGCGCGTCGTCGGACTCGACGGCGAGGAGACCTCGGAGGTGCTCTCGGCCATCTCCTCGGAGACGGCTCGGACCGTCCTCTCGTCGCTCCACGAGGAGCCCGCGACGCCCTCCGAGATGGCCGACCGAGTCGACACCTCCATCCAGAACGCCCAGTATCACCTCGGGAGGCTGGAAGACGCCGGCCTCATCGAACCCGGCGGAACGGCCTACTCGGAGAAGGGACGGGAGATGACCGTCTACGCGCCCGCCGACCGCGCGCTGGTCGTCGTCGCCGGGAAGGAGGAGGACGCGAGCGGCCTCCGGTCGGTGCTCTCGCGACTGCTCGGCGGCCTCGGCGTCGTCGCCCTCGGCAGCGTCGTCGTCGACCGACTGACGCGGACGGCCGCGGGGCCGACCGTCTCGCTGGCCGGGGAGGCAGACGAGGGCGGGGCGGCGACCGGCGGGTCCGCGTCGGGCGGGGCCGCGCCGGGTGCTCCCTCGGGGTCGACGGCGGCGGAAGCGACATCCACGGACGCCGGAGGCGGCGGGTTCGGCATCGCGGAGGCGCCGTCGACGACCGGCGGGGAGGCGACGAGCGCGGAGACTGCGACGCGGGCGGCGGAAGCGACGCGCGCCGCGGGCACGCACGCCGCCGAGACGACCCGGACGGCGCTGGAGACGGCGGCCGCTCCCGGAACCGACGGCACTCTCGGCGTCGCCGCGCTGTCGACGCTGGCGCCCGCGGAACTGTTCTTCCTCGGCGGTATCGTGACGCTCGCCTGCGCGACGGCGTACTGGTGGGTCAGCCGCTGAGCGAGAGCGAGCGGGATGGGGGCCGCCTCCGACGGACCGTCGGGGTCACTCCTCTGACGGCGGTATCGTGAACGTCTCGAAGACGTCGCTCTCGACGGTGACGAGTCGGCCGGAGACGCCGCCGTCCGTCATGGGTTCGAGTTCCGCGTGCGCGGCGCGGTGCCCGCGCGGTTGCGCGTGGCTCCCCGGGTTCAGGAGCGTCACCGCACCCGTCGCGTCGAGCGTGGGCCGGTGGCTGTGGCCGAACAGGACCACGTCGGCGTCGCGTTCGCGGCCGAACATCGAGAGCGCCGTCGGTCCGCCGCGGCGCGTGTGCGTCGCCGCGAACGTCAGCCCCGCGAAGGTGAGGTTCCGCGCCTCAGGCAGTCGGCTCCGTATCTCGGCGTCGTCGTTGTTGCCGTACACGCCGAGAAGTCGCGAGGATTCCGACTCGAAGGCGTCGAGGACGGGTTCGCGCATGAAGTCGCCGAGGTGGACGACGAGTTCGGCCTCGCGGACGGCGTCCAGCGTCCGACCGGTGAGCCGATGCGAGTCCGCGCTGTGGGTGTCGGAGACGACGGTCAGCATCGGTTCCGGCTACGAATCGGGGGGATAGGAACGTTCCGTTCGACCGCTTCGCCGTTCGGCGGCCGCCGCGAGAGGAGAGAGCCGGGAGACCCACGTGGGAATGTTCTTACGCGAGACGCATGAGGTAGAAGTATGGCAGGAAGCAGAGGCGTCGTCATCGCGGCCCTCGTCGCGAACGGCGCCATCGCGGTTCTGAAGTTTCTCGGATATCTCCTGACGCAGAGTCCCTCGATGCTGTCGGAGACGTACCACTCCATCTCCGATACGGGCAATCAGGTGTTTCTCCTCGTCGGCATCCGGTACAGCGGCAAGGAGGCGAGCCGAGCGCACCCGTTCGGCTACGGGAAGGCACAGTTCTTCTACTCGTTTCTCGTCTCGGTGCTGCTGTTCGGCATCGCCGGGTGGGAGTCGCTGAAGCACGGCTACGACGCCATCCTGCACGGCAGTCACGCCGCCGCCGGACTGGTGTCGTTCGCGGGCTATCAGTTCCCCGCCTGGTACGTCAACGTCGTCGTCCTCGTCGCGGCCATCGGCTTCGAGACGTACGCGTTCAAGAAGGCCGCCGTCGAACTCCGAACGCAGATCCGCGAGTACGAGTGGAGCGGCATCGCGGAAGCGTTCAAGAAGACGAGCGACGTGACGACGCTCACGGCGTTCACCGAGGACGCCATCGCCCTCGCGGGCGCGGCCATCGCACTCGTCGGCGTCGTCCTCACGCAGGTCACGGGTAACTACATCTACGACGCCGTCTCCGCCGCGTTCATCGGCGTTCTCCTCATGGGGTTCGCCGTCGCCCTCGCGTGGGAGAACAAACGGCTCCTTCTCGGCGAGAGTCTCCCGAAGGACGCCGAGGACCGACTCCGCGACGTCGTTCGGAACCACCCCGGCGTCGTTCACGTCGACAACTTCCGGACCGTCCACGTCGGCCCGGAGAAGGTGCTCGTCAACGCCGACATCAGCTTCGAGTCCGACCTCGACACCGATGATCTGGACGCGGACATTACACAGATAGAAGAGAAGCTGAAGGCCGAGGACGGCCGGGTGAGGTTCGTCTATATCGAACCGGAGATCTGAACGGGTCGCACGAACGCGCTTTCTACGCCGACATCGCCGTCTCGATTCGCTCGACGGCCTCGGCCACGTCGTCGGCGGATACGCCGAGGTGCGTACAGAAGCGCGTCAGATGCTCGCCGTGCGCGCCGCCGCGAACGCCCGCCTCCTCGCAGATATCGACGAACTCCGCGGCGGTGAGGTCAGCCTCCTCGGAGAACACCTGCACGATGTTCGTGTCGGGGTCGGGCGCGCGGAGGCCCTCGACGCCGTCGAGTCCCGCCGCGAGTCGCGCCGCGTTCTCGTGGTCCTCGGTCAGTCGCTCGACGTTGTCGAGGGCGCGGAGGCCCGGCGCCGCTATTATCCCGGCCTGCCGCATCCCGCCGCCGAGCAGTTTGCGGACGCGGCGGGCGCGTTCGACGTACTCCTCGCTCCCGGCGAGCATCGACCCCACGGGCGCGCCGAGGCCCTTCGAGAGGCAGAACATCACCGAGTCGACGTCGCGGGTCATCCGCTCCGGGTCGACGTCGAGGGCGACGCAGGCGTTGAACAGACGGGCGCCGTCGAGGTGGACCGGGACGCCGAGTTCGTGCGCCGCCCCGGCCGCGGCGTCGATAGCGTCGGGGGGAGCGGCGACGCCGCCGCGCGCGTTGTGCGTGTTTTCGAGGGCGAGGAGACCGGTACCAGCCTTGTGGAGGTCCTCGGCGACGAAGTTCTCGCGGACCTGTTCGGGCGTCGGGACGGCCGACTCGCCCGAGTCGCCGGACCGCGTCCGGGTGCCCGCCGAGGTTCCCTCGGCGGCGTCGAACGTGCGGACCTGCAGGCCGGACAACTGGGCGAGGCCGCCGAGTTCCCACTTGTAGACGTGCGCTTGCTCGTCGAGGAGTACCTCCTGCCCGCGGTCGGCGTGGACGCGGGCGGCTATCTGGTTGCCCATCGTCCCCGTCGGGACGTAGAGGGCGGCCTCCATCCCCACTCGCTCCGCCGCCGCGGCTTCGAGTTCGTTCACCGTCGGGTCGTCGCCGTACACGTCGTCGCCGACGGGGGCGTCCCGCGCCGCCTCCCGCATCGCCGCCGAGGGGCGCGTCACCGTGTCGCTGCGAAGGTCGATAGCCATGGGAGACGGTGTCGGGCGCCGGAGTTATAGGCGGTGGTCGCGGCGGTCCGTGCGCCGACGGCGCGCAGAGGCGCGCCTCGAAGCGACGGACGACGGCGGAAAGGGGGCCGTTCGGTCGCGGTTCACCCGAGGATGAACTTCGCGACGCGGTTGTCGGCCAGGTCGAGTTTTTCGAGGTAGGCGTCGAGGCCCAGGATGCGGCCCGCGCCGAACGTCGCGAGGGTGACGAACAGCACGAGGCCGAACAGGTCACCGTTGACGAGGCCGTGCGCCCAGTCGGCGTTCCCCAGGTAGAAGAACACCATCAGCAGGGCCCCGAAGAACGAGGCCAGTCGGACGAGACCGCCGACGATCAGTCCGAGGCCGATGAGGAACTCCCCGGCGGGAATCGCGACGTTCGTGAACGCCATCAGCCACGGGGTCGCCGCGGCCCACGCGAGGAAGCCGTGGATGGGGCTACCGGTCGTGCTCATCAGGTAGCCGCTGGCGTCGAACGCCTCGCCCGAGACGAAGGCGAACTTGGTCCACCCGGCGTGGAGGAACCAGTAGCCGGTGACGAGTCGGAGAGCGACCAGCCAGTAGCCGGCGATGGTACCCTGCAGGTCGAACTCGAGGACGTCCTCGAAGGCGGTTCGGGTGGTGGTGGTGGGAGTGCTCATAGTGATTTTACCTCTTACAGTTGTACACTCTCCCGGAGATATCATATAAAGAGAGCGTGGTTCTCGGTTCCTCAGAAACGGCTCGTGGGCGGCGCTGAAGTCCTTGTTCGACTGATTCGGTGCGCGAACGATTCGGGCGGCGAACGCCGGTACCGGTGCGAAAGCGGTTTCACCCCGACGCGACACCTCGTGGTATGGACCCACGCATCCGGGAACACGCCCAGACCATCGCCGAGCACTCGACGGGCATCGAGTCCGGCGACAACGTCGTCGTCGCGGCGCCCGCCGCCGCCGAGGAGTTGGTCGTCGCCCTCCACGAGGAGTGCGCCGAACGCGGCGCGAACCCCGTCTACACGAGCAGCAGTTCCCGCGCCTCCCGCGCGTTCCTCCGGAACCGCGAGGGCGACTTCGAGACGCCGGAGCACCTCCTCGCCATGTACGAGGAGATGGACGTGTACATCGCCGTCCGCGGCGACGCGAACGCCTCGGAGACGGCGGACGTCGACCCCGAAACGAACGCCGCCTACCGCCGCGCGATGCAACCCGTCCTGCAGGAACGCCTCTCGAAGACGTGGTGTCTCACGCAGTTTCCCACGCCGGGCAACGCTCAACTCGCCGGTATGAGCACCGACGGCTACCAGAACTTCGTCTGGGACGCCGTCAGCCTCGACTGGGACGAGCAGTACGAGCACCAACAGCGGATGGTCGAGATTCTGAACGACGCCGAGGAGGTGCGCATCGCCGCGGGCGAGGAGACGGACGTGACGATGAGCGTCGCGGGCAACACCGCGATAAACGACAAGGGCGAGAAGAACCTCCCCGGCGGCGAGGTGTTCACCGCGCCCGTGCGGGACAGCGTCGAGGGGGAGGTGCACTTCGACATGCCGCTGTACCGACAGGGCCGCGAAATCGAGGACGTCCGCGTCCGCTTCGAGGACGGCCGCGTCGAGTCCCACAGCGCCGGGCGCAACGAGGAGGTGCTCGACGGCGTGTTCGACACCGACGAGGGCGCGCGCTACCTCGGCGAACTCGGCATCGGGATGAACCGCGCCATCGACACGTTCACGTACAACATGCTGTTCGACGAGAAGATGGGCGACACCGTCCACATGGCCGTCGGGTCGGCGTACCCGGACACGGTGGGCGAGGAGAACGAGGTGAACCAGAGCGCCGAACACGTCGATATGATTCTTGACATGTCCGAGGACTCCGTCATCGAGGTGGACGGCGACGTCGTCCAGCGGAACGGCACGTTCGTCTTCGAGGACGACTTCGAGTAACCGTCTCGGGAGGCTTTTGGTCCAGCTTTTGCGAGCGAGGACGCAGTCCGAGCGAGCAAAAGGTGGGACGGCACGTTCGTCTTCGAGGACGGCTTCGAGTGAGTTCGACTCTCTCGGCCTCTCTTCGACCGGACGGGGCGTCTCGCGTGTTCTCCCAGCCCCATTGAGAGACGTTCACATCCACCGGTCGATTTATGTGGGTCGGTTCGTGAAACGTTAGCTATGCCGAAGGTACTCTGTACCGAGTGCGGTCGGGACGTGGGGATGCACGAACTGGAGGCGAAGACGACGACGCGACACGGTGGGTTCGACACGCGGTATCGCTGTCCGTACTGCCGGACGGACATCGACGAGGTGGCGAGTCGGTTCGTCTGAGCGGTCGCTCGGGGGAAGGGGTCCTCGGAGGATGGTCGAGCAGTCGAACGGCGACGCGGCGATTACTCGTCGACGTCGAGGTCGAACTGCTGGTTCTCGACGACGGCGTTGAGAACGACGCTCGTGTTGGACTCGCGGATGTCTTCGTCCGTCAACAGCGCCTTTATCTGATTGTTCATGCCGTCGGTGTCGGTGAACTTGCCGACCGCGATGATGTCGTAATCGCCCGTGACCTCGTAGACGGAGACCATCTGTTTCTGCTCGCGTAGTCGGTCGGTTATCTCCGGGAGTGCGCTCCCCTCAACCTTCAGTTGGACGATGGCGGTGACGTCGTAGCCGAGTGCGTCGTAGTTCACTCGGGGGGTGTACCCCTCGATGACGCCTTGGTCTTCTAAGTCGCGAAGGTGGTTGGAGACGGTCGTGACCGACACGTCGAGCTCCTCAGCGAGGCTTCGGAGGCTCGCGCGCCCGTCTCCCAGCAGAGCGTTGATGAGTTTTGCGTCGAGGTTTTCGTACGTCATCACAGCGACCCACTCACTCGGGGCATTAGAATTTTACGAATATCCAGTTCTAGGCCGGGCACTCGCGAGTTGCGCTAAGCGATAACGTCATAAAGATGGACGTTGACGAAAGTCGTGTCCAGTAAGATGACGGACGATAACGCGAACACGACTGTGGCAACGGACGGCGGACTCTCGACGAAAGCACAAGCTGTCGTCGACGAGATAGAGTCCAGCGACGTGGACTTCCTCCGCCTCCAGTTCACCGATATCCTCGGTACCGTAAAGAACGTGGCTATTCCCGCCACGCAGGCCGAGAAGGCATTTGCCGAGGGAATCTACTTCGACGGTTCTTCTATCGAAGGCTTCGTGCGCATCCAGGAATCCGACATGCGCCTCAAGCCCGACCCGGATACCTTCGCCATTCTCCCCTGGCGCGACGGTCGATCCGCGCGCCTCATCTGCGACGTCATAGACACCAGCACGGGCGAACCGTTCGTCGGTGACCCGCGCTACGTGCTGAAAGACGCCCTCGACCGCGCCGAGGAGATGGGCTACACGGTCAACGTCGCCCCCGAACCCGAGTTCTTCCTCTTCGAGGAGGACGAGGACGGCCGCGCGACGACGAACACGAACGACGCCGGCGGCTACTTCGACCTCGCGCCGAAGGACCTCGCCTCCGACGTCCGACGCGACATCATCTACGGCCTCGAGCAGATGGACTTCGAGATAGAGGCCAGCCACCACGAGGTCGCCGAGGGCCAACACGAGATCAACTTCACGTACGACGACGCGCTCACGACGGCCGACAACGTGGGGACGTTCCGGACGGTCGTCCGCGCCATCGCGGCCCAACACGACCTGCACGCGACGTTCATGCCCAAGCCCATCGCTCGCATCAACGGCTCCGGCATGCACACGCACATCTCGCTGTTCGACGAGGACGGCGAGAACGCGTTCCACGACGAGGACGACGAGTTCAACCTCTCGGAGACGGCCCACTCCTTCCTCGCGGGCGTCCTCAACCACGCTCCCGCCATCACCGCCATCTCGAACCCGACGGTGAACTCCTACAAACGCCTCGTCCCCGGTTACGAGGCGCCGGTCTACGTCGCGTGGTCCGACCGCAACCGCTCGGCGCTCATCCGGAAGCCGGCCGCGCGCGTCCCGGCCGCCAGTCGTATCGAGGCCCGCTTCCCCGACCCGTCGTGTAACGCGTATCTCGCGTTCGCCGCGCTCATCCACGCCGGCCTCGACGGCGTCGAGCAGGACCTCGAAGCGCCGGACCCGGTCCGCGAGAACATCTACGACTTCGACGAGGGGAAGCGCGAAGAGTACGGCATCGACACGCTGCCCTCGAATCTCGGCGAGGCGCTCGAGGCCCTCGAAGAGGACGAGGTCATCCAGGACGCTCTCGGCGAGCACATCTACGAGAAGTTCCACGAGGCGAAGTCCTACGAGTACGACGAGTTCCGCGTCGACGTCTCCCAGTGGGAACTCGACCAGTACCTCGAGACGTTCTGACGCGACGGACCCGCACGAAGCGAGTCGAACCGCCGCGATTCGGTTTTTTCCGCGTTCACTCGAACAGCGACGCCGCCGCGACGGGGAGCGACAGTAGCGCCGCGCCGCCGACGGCGCCCGCCCCCGCAAGGGCGAGCGACTGCACCGGCAGTTCCGCAACGGCGGCCATCCCGACCAGCGGCACCGGGACGGAGAGGGCGCCGACGACGAGCGACCGGGGGGAGACGGCATCGCCTATCGACCGCGCGGCGTCGCCGATGGACGCCCACGTCGCCGCGCCGCCGGCCGCCGTCCCGACGGCGAGGAGCACCTCCCGCTCCACCGGGTTCGCGGCGGCGGCGGCCGCGGCGAGAGTACCGCCGACGAGGAAGCAGGTGACCACGGCGCGGTTCGAGGGGGTGGACGGACGACGGAGGCCGGGTCCGGCGGCGGCGGCGGCCGCCACGAAGAGGCCGCCGACGGCGACGCCCGCGATTACGTCCGCGAGGTAGTGGACGCCGAGGACGACGCGCGAGACGGCGACGACGGCGACGACGGCGGTAGCGACGCCGAGGCGGACGCGACGTCGGCCCGCGTCCGCCAGAAGCGCCGCGCCGCCCCAGAACACCGTCGTCCCGATTGCGTGTCCGCTGGGGAACCCGTACCCCGTCTCGGCCGCGCCCGGCGGGCGGGGGAGCGCGAAGAACGCCTTGAGACCGACGGTGAGTCCGACCGCCCCGAGTCCGAGGGCGAGGACGAACGCCGAGGACGGACGCGCGATGCCGGCCCGGTCGCCGACGACGTAGGCGAACGAGACGGTGAACAGGCAGACCCACGGGTTGCCGAGGTGGGTGAGAACGGAGAATGACGTTACGAGCGCGTCCGGCAGCGACGCCGCGGCGGCGAGTTCGCCCGCGCCTCGGGCGGCGAGCGGAAGGGGAGCGGCGGCCGCGGCGGCGGTCGGTGGTCCGGTCATCGGTCGCGGCGGGTCGGGGTCAGGACCGCCGGTCGCGGATCCAGTCGATGAGTCGGCCGGGGACGCCGAGCGCCCCGAGTCCGGCGCCGAACACGACGAAGATGACGTAGAGACCGAGCGTCGAGAGGTACGTGACGAGCATAGCAACGACGGCGAGCAGGTCGTCCTGGATGAGGAAGAACGCCGCGATGGTCACGGCGGTGCCGTACAGCAGCACGAGGTACGGCCCCCATCCGCGCGCCTTGCTCTGCCGCATCCGGTTGCGCACGTAGCGCTTGAGTTCGGACTCCACGTCGGGGCGTTCGACCGTCCGCTCCTGTACGTCCGACTCGAACGAGTCGAGGTCCGCGCGGAGTTCCTCGACGCGGTCCTCGAGTTGTTCGATGTCGGGCGCGCCGCGGGGGTCGACGTCCGCCTCGCCCGACTCGTCTACGGGTTCGTCGTCCACGCTCATCGTTCGGTGTGTCTGTCGGGCGGGCCTGTGTTGTACCTGCCGGTCCGATGTGCCGCCGTCGCTCGGTCCGGGCGATACCCGGTCGGCGAGGACGGCGTTCACCACCGCGCCCGTGAGGACGAGGATGCCCGAGAAATAGAACCACGTCACGAGCAGCAGGATGGCGCCGAGAGCGCCCGCGACGGACCCGCTCGCGGTGGCGGCGTAGGTTCCGAAGGCGACGCCGAGGACGACCCAGCCGACAGCGGCGAAGATGGTGCCGGGGAGCGCCTCGCGCGGCGAGAGACCGGAGTCCGGGAAGACGTAGTAGAGCGGGAAGAACGCCGCGGCGAGCAGTCCGAGCAGCAGGAACGGGCTCAGGAAGTCGATAAACGGAACGTCGAGAATCGCGATGACGACGGTGAGGAGTCCGACGCCGAGAGTTCCGGCGCCGAGTGAGCCGAGCGCGACGATGCCGTCTCTGAGTTGGTCGACGATGCCGCCGGCCTCGGAGCCATAGATGCGCGAGAAGGCGATGTCCAAGCCTCTGAAGAGCTTCAGCGCCCCCCAGAGGGTGACGCCGAGGCTCACAACCGAAAGCGCCCCCTGTCCGGTCGGGTCGCCGAGGGCGTTCCCGACGATGTCGGACCCCGACGGGAGAAGGTACTGCTGAGCCAGCGCCATCACCTGCTGTCGGAGCGCCTCGCCGCCGACGAACGACGCGACGAGGAGACCGAGGGTGAGGAGGGGGACGAGGGAGACGAGCGTGTAATAAGAGATGCTCGCCGCCAGGAACGTCACCTCCCGCTCTTGGACGGTCGTGGCTACCGAGCGAATCACGGGAATAGGGTTCCGAGTCCGAACGCTCACGAACCTACTTCGGAGGAGACGCACAAGAAGCTACTTGCCTCCGAGAGCGCTCGGACGGCGTTTTCGGCCGCAGTCGACCGGTTTCGTCCGATTTCAGCGTCGGTCGACGGTACTTACCCGTCGCCGTCGGTCGTCGCCTCGCGCATCTCCGCGATGCTCGCGTCCGTCTTGAACGCCGTCCCCGAGTAGTGCGCCCGCGTCGCCTCGTAGCCCGCCGCGCGGAGTTCGCCGAGGAACTCGTCCATCCCCGTCGCCGAGCGGTTCCACAGTTTGCACAGTCGGTGTTGGTCGTAGTGCGTCGGGCGGTCGAACTCCTCGGCGACGGTGTCGAGCATCGACCGGGCGCGCTTGGCCTCGCCCATCTCCTCGGTGACGTGCTCGCGAACCGACTCGACGAACGCCGGTTCGCAGATGGGACCGAGGTAGAGCGGTCCGGCGACGAGCGTCCGCGAACTCCCGCAGGCGGGGCACGCCTCGGGCGGGTGGGCGATGAGTCCGAACTCGTGGTCGCGTTCGAGGCAGTCCTCGCAGTGGTAGACGTGGCCCAGTTCTTCGAGCAGTTCGTCGGCCTTCGTCGCCCGCGCGTCGAGTTCGAGGTACGCCCGCGCGTAGTGGCGGGTCACGTGCGAGAGGACGGGCACCGCCGCCTTGTCGTAGCGCGCGGCGGTGCGGACCATCGCCGAGAGGAGGACGCGCAGGCCCATCTCGGGGTGGTAGTCGGTGTTCTGCGGGAGCGTCGAGTACTTGCGGATGCCGGAGTTCTGGTGCGCGCCGCAGAGCGGCGCGGTGTCTGTCGCGGTGACGCAGACTAAGTCGCGCGTGCTGGCGAACGCCGCGTCCGCGAACGGAACGGGCGTGCCGAACGGGTCCAAATCGACGACGTCGAACACCGACTCGTGCATGAGGGCGTTGGCGTTTCTGTGAACGGCCTCGCCGTCGAGGCCGTTGCGCGCGAGATTCTCGCGGGCGAGTTCGACGGCGTCCTCGTCGAGGTCCGCGCAGGTCACGTCGAACCCCTCGGCGGCGGCGCGGACGCCCCGGATGCCGCTGGCGGCCATCGCGTCCAGATACGACGACGCCCGGTCGTCCCGTTCGCGGTAGGCGCGAAGCGTCGCCACCGTCACGTCGCGGTTGAGTTCCTGCGTCGGGTTGTAGAACACGTCGTCGCCGGCCCCCTCCGAGGCGCCGTCGCGGGCGCCGGGCACCTCGACCGTGAGGCCTCCCTCGCGTACGTCCATATCCCGAGGAGCGACCCCCGCGGCGAAAAGCGATGCGATGCGGGCGGCGGAGGTGGACGGCGGCGAACGGCGCCGGCGGGCGGCGGCCGCCGTGCCATCGGTGGCGTTTTGTCCGCCACGGTCCAACCTCCGGACGTGCGAGAGGTGGGTGACGACGCCGACGGACGGGACGCCGCCGACAGCGACGACGACCGAGATGCCGCCGGGGACCGAGCGGACGACGGCGGCGCGGGAGTTCGGAGCGACGGCGCCGGCACCGAGGAGGTGGTCGCCCCGGACCCAGATTCGGATTCGGACGCTGAATCGGCAGACGACGAAGCGGCCGTGTTCGCCGTGCCGACGGAGACGGACAGCGACCGGGGGACGGCGTGGCGGC
This sequence comes from Halogeometricum pallidum JCM 14848, assembly GCF_000337095.1. Lineage (GTDB taxonomy): Archaea > Halobacteriota > Halobacteria > Halobacteriales > Haloferacaceae > Halogeometricum > Halogeometricum pallidum. The sequence goes on along the minus strand of NZ_AOIV01000025.1, from coordinate 39,173 downwards.
GGACGCTCGTCCGGACCGGCGAACTCACCGCCGACGTGGTCGACTCGCTCGTCAGCCTGCACGGGAGTCGCGGCGTGCGCGCCGTCGAGGCCGTCTCGGAGGGTCGGGTGAAGCGCTACCGCGACTTCACCGTCGTCGTCGGCTACGCCGAGGAGTACGTCGTCGAGGACGGCGGATGCACCTGCAAGGACAGTTCGTACAACCTCGACCCCGACGAGGACGACCAGCGCTGTTGGCACGTCCTCGCCGCCGCCGTCGCCGAGCGAATCGGCGAGGTCGACCACCACGATATGTGGTACTCCGACGTGCGCGAGTTCATCTGACTCCGACGCCGCCTCCGCAACGTTTTCACGCCGCCTCTCCGAACTTTCGACCGAGATGCCCACCATCGACGAGAAGCGCGTCTACACCGACAACACCGGCACGGAGACGGTGTTCGTCGCCACCAGCGCGGGCGTCGTCGCCGTCTCCGTCTCGGACGACCTCGTGGGCGGGTTCGGCATCGCTCACCGGGGTGAGGCCCGGGACGTGGCCGCGGGCGGGGTGACCCTCGCCGTCGCCACCGACGAGGACGTGTTCCGGGCAGACCTGACGGCCGCCGGGGGCGAGGCGGCGGACGCGGACGGAGGCGAAGCGGAGGACGCCGACGCCCTCGACTTCGAGGCCGTCGGGTTCGGCCCCGCCGCCGCCGTCGGCTTCGACGGCGAGTCGCTCGTGGCGGGCGACGACGACGGTCGAGTGGCCCGGTTCGACGGGGAAGGAGACGGAAGCGACGCGTGGACCGATCTGGGGCGCGTCGGGGCCGTCCGGGCCGTCGACGGCCCCCTCGTCGCGGCCGCCGACGGCGTCCACCGAATCGAAGAGAACGGCCTCTCGCACGTCGGATTAGACGACGCGCGCGACGTGGCCGGGAGCGAACCGCTCGCGGCGACGGGGACGGGGCTGTACAGGCTCGGAAACGGCTGGATGGACGTTCTCGAAGGGGAGTTCGACGCCGTGTGCGCCCGCGACGGGCGGGCGCACGCCGCGGGCGCCGGCGACCTGTACGCCCGCGGCGACGGCGGCGAGTGGTCGCTCGAACCGGTCCCGGTCGCCGAGGACGTGGCCGCCGTGGCCCACGGGTCGGCGGCGACGTACGCCGTCACCGACGCCGGAACGTTCCTCGTCCGCCTGCCCGACGCGGAGTGGCGGCACCAGATTCTCGGACTGCGGGGCGTCGCCGCCGCGGTGGCGGTCTGAGTCGAATCGCGGCCGCGAGACGGCGATGCGGGGGCGCTGACGCGCCCGCGCGAGACGAAAACGGGTTTAACGCGCGACGGAGAGTTGCGAGTATGATTGTACCCGGCGCATCCTCGCAGGCGTTGGCCGCCGCGGTGGCGACGGCGATGGACGAACCGCTGGCGGCCGTCGAGTACGACCGCTTTCCCGACGGCGAGACGCTCGCCGCCGTCCCCGACTTCGACGGCGGCCGCGCCGTCGTCGTGGCGACGACGGACTCGAACGACGCGTGGGTCGAACTGCTCCAACTGCAGGACGCCGTCCGCGAGGCCGGCGCCGACCGCGTCGTGACCGTCATCCCGTACATGGGGTACGCCCGCCAGGACGCGGCGTTCGAGGACGGCCACCCCGTCTCCGCCCGCGCGATGGCGAAGGCCGTCTCGACGGGCGCCGACCGCGTGGTGCTCGTCAACCCCCACGAGGAGGACCTGGCCTCGTTCTTCGACGCGCACGTCACTATCGTCGACGCCGCGTCTCGCCTCGCGGCGCCGCTTCCGGACGACTTGGACGACCCCCTCTTCCTCTCGCCCGACGCGAGCGCCGTCGAACTCGCCGGGAGCGTCCGCGAGGCGTACGGCCGCGGCGAGACGGACTACTTCGAGAAGGTCCGACACTCGGGGACGGAGGTGGAGGTGACGCCGAGCGACGCCGACGCCGCCGGCCGCGACGTGGTCATCGTCGACGACATCGTCGCCACCGGGTCGACGATGAGCGAGGCCGTCGCGCACCTCCAGTCGGGCGGCGCCGCCCGCGTGTTCGCCACCTGCGTCCACCCGCTGTTGGTCAGGAACGCCCGCACGAAGCTCGAGCGCGCCGGTATCGAACGTATCGTCGGAACCGACACCGTCGAACGCGCCGTGAGCGCCGTCAGCGTCGCGCCGAACGTCGCCGCCGCGGTGGACGCAGTCACACAGTAGCACGGCACACCGCCTCGCCGGAGAGAAACGTTCTTATCTTCGAGAAGAATTCATCGGGTATGGCAAACGGAAACTTGGATTACCCGCGACTCACCAAACTCGGAATCGGTTCCGGCCTCACGCTGTTCGCCGTCGGTGCGCTCGGACTGCTCGTCGCTCCCGCTATCGTCGGACCGCTCCCGGCGTGGGAGCAGTCGCTGCTCTTCGACGCCGAGGCCCTCGGCGTCGTCATCACGCTGCTGTCGCCGTTCGTCTTCGGCATCATGCTTCCGCTCATCGAGTGAACGAGAGCCGGAATCAGTCGGTGGCCGCGTCCGGCGCCGTCGGCGACTCGACGGCCAGCGAGTCGTAGATGGCGACTTCGTGTCGCGATACCTGTACCGCCACGTCCCAGAGTTCGAGGACGACGAACCCCGAGTCGCGCGCGGAGGGCGCCCCGCAGAACAGGCGGTCCAGCGCGCCGGGGTCGACGTAGTTGTAGAGGGCGTCCGTCGAGTCGGGTTCGACGTCCACGTCTGCGGCCTCGAACGCGCGGAGGAGCGCGGCGGCCGGATTGTCGTCCGCCGTAATACGTTCCGTGTGAAGGAGGGGACCGAACTGGTAACGGTACATCGGAGATATTGATTCTATCTGTACTGCCGACAGAGATCGTAATGAAGGTGGGCCAAAAGCTACATACGGACCTGTCGGAGCCTGTCGCATCTGCTCGCGGAACGACCGTCGAAGCGGTCCTCGCAACGCGGACGGTCCCGTGCCGATTCAGCTATCACGCCCGGGCGTGCGCATTCGGTGGATGACCGATTCAGACCGTCGGACCGGCGGCCCGCGCACGTCCGAGGAGCCGTCAGTCCCGGACGCCGAGTCGGCGTTCGTCGTCGAGGAGGGCTGTTCGCGGTGTCCGGACCTCGTCGCCTGCCGGAACCGAATCTCGTGGGGCAACGGCCCGCGGGACGCGTCGGTGGTCGTCGTCGGCGAGGCGCCCGGCGCGGGTAACCCCGACGCCGAGGAGTGGCGCGGCGGCAACTACACCGGGATGGCGTACACGACGCGGCACTCGGGCGGCCGCGTCCGCCGACTGCTGGCCGACGCCGGCCACCCCGACGCCTACTACACGAACGCGGTGAAGTGCTTCCCGTGCGACGGCGAGGGGTCGAACCGCGAACCGACGGACGAAGAGCGGGCGAACTGCCGGCCGCACCTCGAGACGGAACTGGACGCGATAGAACCCGAGATGGTCGTCGCGACGGGCAAGCACGCGACGGCGACGATGCTCGCCTTCGACGGGCGGACGCTCGACGGCTTCGTCGATTCGGTCTTGGAACCGGTCGAACTCGACGCGTTCGACGCGACGCTTCTGCCCCTCCTGCACCCCTCCTATCAGGACGTCTGGCTCTCCCGCCTCGGCTACACCGACGAGGAGTACCGCGAGGCGATTCGGGCGCGACTGCCCTGACTCGAACGCGGGTCGAGGGGCCGCCGCGGCCCGTCACAGGACCAGGAGAAACAGCGGGTACGACCCGGCGACGGCCAGCGACGGCGTGAGGACCCACAGCACGGCGATGCGCTTGACCGCGCTCGGGTCGAACAGGCTCTTGCGGTCCAGTTCGGCCGCGTCCGCCGCGCCGATGCCCGGAACCTCGGGTATCTCCTCGTCCGAGGACTTCTCGGGGGGGTCCTCCCCGCGCGCGAGGTCGCCGACGGTCGGACTCGTCGGCACGTCCTCGTCGCGCGAGGTGACGAGCGCACCCGTCGAGACCTCCACGTCGTCGCCGGTCTCGGCGGGGGTCGCCAGTTCGACCACCGTCGCCACCCGACTCGCGCGACCCCAGCCGAGACCGATGATACAGCACGTCGTGCTGACGGCCAGACTCGCCGGGATGCCGAGCACCGACAGCACCGTGATGATGGTGCCGCCGACGGCGGAGACGATGAGGGCGGCCAGAATCGGGAGTTCGGTGATGTCGTCGCCGACGGTGTCGAGCGTTCGGCGGGCGATGGTGAAACTGCCGAGACCGAACGCGCCGACGGCCAACAGCACCCCTTGGTCGACGGTCAGCGGTCCCCCCGCGCCGACCAACGGCGCGACGGCGTTGGCCGCGTTCGACGCGCCCGCGGAGAAGCCCATGTAGCAGGCGATCAACACGACGACGACCGACCCGACGATGTCGCGGGGCGACGCCTCGTCGTTGAACGTCGGGCGCGGCACCGACCCCGAGTCGTCGACGACCAACAGATGCGACTCGAACCGCGTGAACGCGAACCGGCGGTCGAGATACGGGTAGGCGTACCGACCGATGAGCGCGCCGGAGACGAAGCCGACGAGAGGGGCGACGATCCACGCCGAGACGATGGTGAACATCAGCGCCTCGTTGAGCGTCCCCGTCGCCAGCCCCAACCCCACGATGGCCCCGACGGCGGTCATCGAGGTGGACGCCGGGACGCCGTAGAGATTCGAGATGAGGAGCGACAGTCCCGTGAAGAAGAGGACGCCGACGCTCGCGACCGGAGAGAACTGCGCCGCCGGGACGATACTGCTGCTCATCGTGTCGATAACGTTGCGGCCGACCGTCCACGCGCCCACGAGCGCAAAGGACGTGAACAGCGTCGCCGCCGTCGCCTTGCGGACCAGTCGGCTTCCGACCGACGGCCCGAACGCGACGCCCGTCGACGACCCGCCGATGTTGAACCCGACGAACACGGCGACGATGATTCCGGCGATACCGAGTGTTGAGAGCATACGAATGCGGCGGTCGTTTCGCCCACGCGTACAAAACGGTGTTCCCCGCAACCCGCGCCGACGCCGCGGACCCGAATTTACTTGCCGAATCCTCCCGACGAGTCCCACGTGAGCGAACCCACTATCTTCGAGCAGATTGTCGCGGGCGACATCCCCGCGCGAATCGTCTACGAGACGGACACCGTGCTCGCGTTCCTCGACGCGAACCCCCTCGCGCCCGGTCACACCCTCGTCGTCCCGAAGGAGGCGCACGAACGCCTCCGCGACCTGCCCGACGGCGTGGCGACCGACCTCTGGGCCGCCGTGGACGAACTCGGACCGCGCGTGGAGGACGCCGTCGACGCGGACGGTCTCACCGTCGGCGTCAACGACGGCGAGGCGGCCGGCCAGGAGGTGCCGCACGTCCACGTCCACCTCGTGCCGCGATTCGACGGCGACGGCGGCGGCCCCATCCACGGCGTCGTCGGCGAGCGCCCGGACCTCTCCGACGAGGAACTGGACGACATCGCCGGACGCATCGAGGGCTGAGCGGGTCGGACCGAGCGGAAGACGCCGGACGGAAGAACCGATGCTCGAACGGCGAACACGTTCTTGTCACCGCCGCGTGAAAACGAAGTATGAACGGACGTAGCCGCAGCGACGACGCCGCGAGCGCCCCCGCACCGAACCCCGAATCAGCGGGGACACAGTCGCGATGAACGCCGCCGACCTCCTCGTCGAGTGTCTGGAGGCCGAGGGCGTCGAGGACGTGTTCGGCGTCCCCGGCGAGGAGTTGGAGGACCTGCTGTTCGCACTGCGGGACTCCGACATCCGGTTCATCCCCGTCAGACACGAGCAGGGAGCGGCGTTCATGGCGGACGTGCACGGCCGCCTCACGGGCGAGGCGGGCGTCTGTCTGTCCACGCTGGGGCCGGGGGCGACGAACCTCCTCACGGGCGTCGCCGACGCGCACCTCGACAAATCACCCCTCGTCGCTATCACGGGACAGGGCGGCCGCGAGCGACTCCACAAGGAGAGCCACCAGGCGCTGGACATCGTCGACATGTTCGAGCCGGTGGTGAAGTGGAACACGCAGATAGCCGAGGGCGAGACGGTCGCCGAGTCGGTTCGGAAGGCGTTCAAACTCGCCGAGTACGAGAAGCCCGGCGCGACGCACGTCGAGTTCCCCGAGGACGTGGCCGCCGACTCCGTCGAGGGCGAACCCCTCCCGACGCGCGAACCCGTCCGCCGCGCCGACCCCGACGAGCAGTCGCTCGAACGCGCGGCCGACCGCATCGACAAGGCGGAGAACCCGCTGGTGCTCGCGGGCAACGGCGCGGTCCGCACCCGCACCGCGGAGGGCCTCCGCGAACTCGTCGAACGCGCCGGGATGCCCGTCGTCGCCACCTACATGGGCAAGGGGGCGGTGTCGGACCGTCTCGATAACTCGCTTCTGACGCTCGATTCGGGACCGAACGAGGAGGCCGGCGAGGCCATCGAACGCGCCGACTGCGTCGTCGCCGTCGGCTACGACATCGCCGAGCACGACCCGAAGTCGTGGAACCCCCACCTCGACACCGACATCGTCCACGTCGACCACGAACCCGCCGAGGTGTACCACCACTACAACCCCGACGTCGAAATCGTCGCCGACATCTCCGCGACGCTCGAAGGGTTGGCCGAGCGGTTAGATGACGTCCGCAAGACGGACTGGTGCGAGGAGTACCGCGAGACGATAATCGACCACGTCACGACGAAACCCGACGCCGACGACCCGCTCTCGGTGAAGGGGACGCTGCCGTACCTCCGCGAGACGCTCGCCGACGAGGACGTGCTCATCTCCGACGTCGGGAGCCACAAGATGGCCATCGCGCAGCACTACCCGACGTACGAACCGAACACCTGCATCATCTCGAACGGCCTCGCGTCGATGGGTATCGCCGTCCCCGGCGGCGTCGCCGCCGACCTCGCCGTGGACGGGAACGTCGTCGTCGCCACCGGCGACGGCGGGTTCATGATGAACGCCGCGGAGTTGGAGACGGCCACCCGCCTCGACCTCGGGTTCACCGTCGTCGTCTTCACCGACGACGACTACGGCCTCATCTCCGAGAAGCAGACCGAACACACCGGCGAGCACTTCGGGACCGAGTTGACGAACCCCGACTTCGGAACGTTCGCGGAGAGTTTCGGCATCGAGAGATACCGACCCGAGTCGTGGGAGGAGGTCGAGTCGGCGCTGACGGAAGCCGTCGAGAGCGACGAGATGGCGCTGGTCGAAGTCCCGCTTCCGCGGTAGGCGCGCCGAAATCACCGCACGCCGCTCATCTCGAAGCGCGCGCCGCCCGCCTCGCCGTCGGTGACCGAGACGGTCCAGCCGTGTCCGTCGGCTATCTGCCGCACGATGGCGAGACCGAACCCGGTCCCCTCGCGGCGCGTCGTGAACCCCTGTTCGAACACCTCCTCGCGTCGCTCCGGCGGGATGCCGGGTCCGTCGTCCTCGATGGCGAAGCCGTCGTCCGTCGGGGCGACGCGGATGCGGACGCCGGCGCCGGCGTGTTCGAGGCTGTTCCGGAAGACGTTCTCCAGGAGTTGAGCCAGTCGGTTCGGGTCGGCGGTGACCGCGCCGAGGTCACCCTCGACGACGAGCGTCGCCTCCCGATCGGCGCCGTCGACCGTCTCCCAGGCCCGTCGAACCGCCTCGTCGAGGTCGACGGGTTCCGGTTCGCGTATCTGTTCGTTCTCCCGCGCGAGGTACAGCAGGTCGCCGACGATGCGGTCCATGCGGTCGAGCGCCGTCTCGATGCGGTCGAACTGCTCGGGGTCGCCGTCCTCGCGCGCGAGTTCGAGGTAGCCGCTGGCGACCGACAGCGGGTTTCTGAGGTCGTGGCTCACCATCGAGGCGAACTCGTCCAGACGGTCGGTCTGGCTCCGGAGTTCGCGCGTGTGCTCCCGGCGTTCCAGTTCGTAGGCGACCCATCCCGCCATCAGTTCCACGATGGCTTGCTCGCCGTCGGAGAACGATTCGGCGCGCGGGTCGTCACCGCGAAGCAGAACGTTCCGTACAGGTCGTCGGCGGTGACGACCCGCGCGCCGATGTAACAGCCGAGGCCGAACGTCTCGTACGCCGGGTCGTCCGACCACCCCTCCCCCTCCGCGTCCCGCACCGCGACGAGTTCCTCGTCTCCGACGACCTTCCGGCAGTACGCCCGCGAGAGCGGGGCCGACTCGCCGGGTTGGAGCGACTCGTGGCCGCCGGCGGAGTGGACGATAGTCTGCGTCCCGTTCTCGATGCGCGTCAGGAAGCCGTACGGCACGTCCAGATACTCCGTGCCGAGTTCGAGCAGTCGCCGCACCTTCTCCTCGAACGAGGCCTCCCGGTCGGCGGTGACGCGGTACATCCGCTCTAAGGCGTCGTGTTCGGCCTGCCGCCGTTCGGTCAGTCGGATGCGGTCGGTCACGTCTCGCAGCACCGAGAGGTGTTCGCCGGGGACGACGTCCCGCGTCGCCGCGTACTCGACGATTCGCCGCTCGCCGTCCGGTCTGCGGAGCGAGAACACGCCCCTGTCCTCGCCCGAAGAGAGGAACTCCGACCACGCGTCGTCCGTCTCGTAGTCCTCGTCGGCGAAGTCGCCGATTCGCATCCCGAGCAGTTCCTCGCGAGGGACGCCGAACAGTTCGCAGGCGCTCCGGTTGGCGTCGACGTACGCGCCCTCGTCGTCGGCGACGACGATAGCGTCCATCGCCTCGGCGAAGGCAGCGGCGTACCGCGTCCGTTCGTCCTCCCGCACCTCTCGCTCGGAGACGTCGCGGACGATGGCGACCCCGCCGGGGGTGTCGTCCCACGTGACGGGTTGTGCGGTCACCTCGACGGGAAACGTCCGCCCGTCGAGCGTCCGCATTGCCTGGCGGACCCGCGAGTCGGGTTCCGCCCCGGCTTCGAGTCGCGCGAGTCCCGCTTCGACCTCCGCTCGACGCTCCGGCGGGACCAACTCGGAGATGCTCCGTCCCAGCAGATCCGCCTCGTCGGCGGCGCCGAACAGGTCCACGGCGGCCGGATTGACGAAGACGAATCTCCGGTCGACGCTCACGAGGACGGCGTCCGGCGAGTGTTCGACGACGGCCTCGGCCTGCCCGCGGGCCGTCGCGCGTATCTCCGATCGAGGGCGGTCGACGGCCTCGCGGACGCGGTCGGCGAGCGTCTTGTGCGAATCCGCCCCGTTCGCCCGCACGTAGTCGGTGACGCCGGCCGAAATGGCCTCGCTCGCCACCGCCTCGTCGCCGTCGGCGGTGAAGAGGACGAAAGGGAACGAGGGTCGGCCGCGCCGGACCGCTTCGAGGAGCGCCAGTCCGTCCGTGCCCGGCGGGTCGTGGTCGCTGACGACGCAGTCGAACCCGCCGTCGGCCAGTGCGTCGAGTCCCGCCCGAACGCCGGCCGCCACGGTGACGGAGAACCGATCGTCCTCGCGTTCGAGCGACGAAGCCGCGCCCTCGTCGGAGTGGAGGTCGTCGCCGACGTAGAGCACCGAGATAGCCTCCGCACCGCGAGTCATGTCATTTAAAACCTGATTGGAGTTGTTAAGTGTTTCGCGCAGTGGGATTCTCGGTCGCCACGAGTTCGTGTCGGTCTATAAAATCAAATAGATTGTATGTTCACCAGAACCGGATGTTTTAGGAGGAGAAAGCGACCACCGGACGTATGCACGACGCAGAGAGGGAGGGCGGAGACGACGGCGACCGGACGGGCGGCGCGGGCATCGCGGCCTTCGTCGGCGCCGTCGGCGGTGCAGGGACCACGCGGTGTACGCTGGAGGCGGCCGCGGCCCTCGCCGCGGACGGCGCGGACGTGGGCGTGTTCGACGCCGCGTTCGCGACGCAGGGGCTCGCGGACCTCCTCGACGGCCGAATCGACCCCGATCTGACCGCGCTGTTGACCGACGAGGCCGACGCACCGCTGTCGGACGCGCTGACGACGCTGGACTGCGACGCTCCCGGCGGCGTCTCCGTCTGCCCGGCGTTCGCCCCCCTCGAACGATTCGCGCGGGCGAAGGCGCCCGACGCCGCGCGGCGGTTCGAGGCGCGACTGGGGCGGGCGAGCGAGCGGTTCGACCACGTGCTGGTCGACGTGCCGCCGGTCGCCGCGAACCAGGCCATCGCGGCGGTGAGCGCCGCAGACCGGGTCGTCCTCGTCGCCCCGGGGACGACGCGCGGGGCGGACGCCGTCCAGCGGATGCGGACGCGACTCGAACACGTCGGGAGCGGGGCCGACTTCGTCGTCGCGACGCGCGGGACGTTCGAGGCGGCCGACTGCGCGGTGCCCGCCTCGGAGGTGACCGACCCCGCGTCGGTGCCGTCGTGTCTCGACGAGGGAGGGGCGTTCGCCGAGGGCGTCGCTCGCCTCGCGGCGGGCGCGGTGGGTCGCGACGTGAGTGAGGCGGTGGGGAGCGGCGGCCTCCTCTCGGGCGTCGAGCGATACGTGAAGTGAGCTATAGTAGCGTCCGCACGTCTTCGCTCACTCGACCGCACGACGTCGTGCGGTCGGATGCGTTCAGTTGCGGACGCTACTAGAGAAGCGGTCCGTCGGCGCGCTCATCGTCTCTCCGAGCGCGTCGCGTTTGTGAACGAGGGCGTCGCCGCCGAGCGGTCGCGCCGCGTCGCGTCGAGTCGCGTCGACGAGTTCCGCGACCGGGTCGTGCGTCTCGACGTAGGCCGCGAGGGCGAACTCGGCCTCATCGGCGCCCGTGAGTTCGAGCGCGTCCGCGCGGGAGAGGTTCCCTGACAGCCAATCACGGAGGACCGTCCGCGCCGTCGGCGCGAGCGGGGTGACACCCTCGACGCCGGCGCGGTGGAGCACCTTCGCGGCCGTCACGGGGGCGACGGCGGCCGCCCGTCCCGCCTCGCCGACGCTGTCGCCGTCGACGTACCGCTCGACGACCGTCGCCGCCGCCTCCGGCGCGCAGGGGAGCGCGTCCGCGTGGTCGCGCAGTCGGGCGTCGAGGTTCACGCCGGTATCGTCCACCGTGGCGACGCCCCGCACCTCCTGTCTGCTCGTCGTCACCGCCGTCTCCGCCGCGATGTCCGCTAGTCCCATCGGCGGCGTCTACGCCGACGCGGTAGTAAGCGGTTTCGGTTAGTTATCAATTTTGGTACTGAAGCGTACCGGTGACCGGTCGGTTTGTTCGGCAGATTACGGCGCTTCAGCGCTATTTCTCCGATGTTTAAATACCCAATCGGAGGCTAGTATCAATTGTGATGACCGGAACACGCGCCGACGACGCGACGACGACGAACGCCTGCCCCGAGTGCGACGGCCGACTCCACGCCGAGGGTCGCGAGACGGTCTGCGGCGACTGCGGGTTGGTCGTCTCCGAGTACGCCATCGACCACGGCCCCGAGTGGCGGTCGTTCGCCGACGACGCCAGCGACCCCAAGCGCACGGGCGCGCCGCTCACCCGGTCGCGGCACGACCGCGGCCTCTCGACCGAAATCGGTCGTTCGACGCGTCTCAAGGGACGGAAACGCCGTCAGATGGCTCGCCTCCGCCGCCAGCACAACCGCGCTCGCATCTCCACGAAACGCGAGCGGAATCAGGTGTACGCGTTCACCGAGATACGCCGACTCGCGAGCGCGTTGTCGCTTCCCGAGCGCATCCGCGACCACGCCTGCTCGCTGTTCCGGTCGGCGCAGAAGGAGGACCTGCTGCGCGGGCGGTCGCTGGAGGGTTTCGCGGCCGCGTGCGTCTACGCCGCCTGCCGCGCGGCGAACGTCTCCCGCACCGTCGGCGAAGTCGTCGCCGAGGCGAAGGCGACGAGAGCCGAGCAGACCGCCGCGTACGACGCCCTGAACCGCGAACTCGGGCTTCCGGTGGGTCCCGTCGACCCCGCGGAGTACGTCCCGCGGTTCGCCACCCGCCTCGACCTCTCGCGCGAGGCGGAGCGTCGGGCCCGCGAGTACGTCGCGCAAGCCGTGGACGCGGGGATATCGACGGGGCGGAACCCCGGCGGCGTCGCTGCAGGCTGTCTGTACACCGCCGCGCGCGACCTCAACGCGGACGTGACGCAGGCGGAGGCGGCGGCGGTCGCCGACGTGACGCCCGTCACCCTGCGGAAGACGTACGTGGCACTCCGGGAGCGGGACTACTGAACGGACCGGAGAACGGCGTCTCGACGGGGAGCGAGGGTACGACCGGAGGGCTACTTTTCCGCGAAGGCGTTCGGTTCGGCCGCGAGCGACCGCTCACGCGCGCGAGCAGCGGTCGACCGCCCGCGCGAGCGACGAAATCGCGCGCCCGGCGCGACTCGACGGCGCGACGCGGCAGACGGGGCGGCCGGTTTCGACGGCGCGGGCGACGCGCGGGTCGGCGGGGACGGTGACCGCGGGCGCGCCGAGCACCTCCTCGAAGACGGCTTCGGGAGGGTCGTCGACGGCGCGGTTGACCGCGACGGCGACGAGTCCGGCGTCGAGTTCGCGCGCCAGTTCCCGCGTCCGGACGGCGTCGGCCAGCGCGTACGGTCGGGGGGACGCGACGACGACGCAGGCGTCGGCGACGGCGAGTGGGACGCCCGCGTCGGCTCGCATCCCCGCCGGGCAGTCGACCACCGCGTCGCCGTAGGCCCGTTCGACGTCGCGGAGCGCCTCGCCCAGTCGGCCCACGTCGGCGGCCCGCGCGCCGGCGAGCGACCGCCCGCACGGGAGCAGCGTCACCGGCCCGTCCTCTCGGACGGCCTCGACGGCCGACGCCCGACCGGCGAGCACGTCGTGGAGGTCCGGGCCGGGACCGGTCGGCAGGTCGGCCATACCGACGTCGGCGTCGACGACGACGGCGCCCGTGGCGGCGCCGAGTTCGAAGGCCAGCGTCGACTTGCCGACGCCGCCTTTCCCGCCGGCCACGGCGAGTATCACAGGGCCACCAACGAGTCGACGGTCGGGCCGGCATCCGTCTCCGCGGCCCGGTCGGCGAGTTCCGACGCCCGCGCGGCGACGGTCCGGAGCGTCGTCTCGTCGGCGTCGACGGTCGACGGCAGTCCGGACACGTCGCCCGCGGTTTCGAGCACCGCCGCGGCGTCCGTCGCCGTGGCGTCCGTCAGTCGCTCCGCGAGACGCACGCGCGTCTCGACCGCGTCGAGCCACGAGGCGACCGCGGGCGGTCGAGGTCCTCGGTCCCGGCCGTCGCTCGCCTCCTCGGAGACGCTCCGCTCGGAGGCGTCTTCGTCCGCGTGGGTATCGTCGACGTGCGTACCGTCGGCCTCGTCGCCGCGGCGGGCGTCGTCCGAGGTCGCCGCCCCTCCCGCATCGTCGGGAAGGGAGTCGCGCGCGAGCGATCCGCCCGGAACCGGAACGGCGTCCGCGGGCGGTCGCGCCCGCCCGAGAGCGCGGATGGCCTCGTTCTCGCGGTCGGCCGCCCGTTCGGCCTCGTCCCGGCCGAGCGACGCCACGGAGACCGGACGGTCGTCCTCGGAGGCGACCGGACAGGCGTACCCGAGCGCTCGTTCCTCGCCGGCGTCGAGGACGCCCTCGAATCCGCTCTCGTCCCATCCGCGTTCGGGGACGCCCTCGCGCCGCGGCGGGAGGACGGGACCGGGGAGTTCGTTGCGGACGCGGACGCGGCGCGGGACGGGTGCCTCGTTGCGGACGCGAACCGTTACGAGCGTCGCGCCGGCGACCGATTCCGTCGTGCAGTCGTGCTCCATGGACCGGTCTGGCCGCGCGCTGGTATTTCAACCTGCATCGGTCGGCGTCAGCGGACCACGACCGGCCCCGAGAGATAGCGGACGGAGCGCGTGAGGCCGCCGAACCGGTCGACGACGGCCGGGTCGACGACGACGGGCGCGCGGAGGGGGGCCGCTCGGGCGACGGCGAGGGTGGCCGAGAGCGGGTCGCCCGCGAACTCGCCGGGTTCGGTCCCCGCGTCGGCGTCGAACGCGGGCGGGAGCGCGGCCACCGCGGCGGCGAACGCGTCGTAGACGGCGGCGGCGAGCGTCCGTCGCGCGTCCCGTTCGAGGTTCGCCGCCCGGTCTTCGAGTCGCATGCGCGCCTCGCGGGAGTCGCGGGCGCGGCGCGCCTCCGTTTCCAAGGCGTCGAGTCGCTGTCGGGCGGCCACGCGGTCGGTCGACACCTCGGAGAGTCGCCGCATCGCCGCCGCGAGTTCGGCCTCGACCGCGTCGGCATCCCCCCCGGCCTCCCGGACGGCCTCGACCCGTCCGCGAATCGTCGCGACGCGTTCGCGGAGGCGGTCGGTCTCCGCACCCGCCTCGGCCGCCCGGCGGCGCGCGGCGGCGAGGTCGGCCGACTCCGCGGGCGCCGCCTCGGCTATCGCCTCCCGGACCCGTTCGAGTTCGGTCAGCGCCCCGCCCGCGTCGTGACCGCGGACGCGGGCCAGGGCCGCCAGCGCGCCGCGCCGGTCGAACGAACTCCCCGCCGCGAGGCGCGCGACGAAGGGATGCACCGGCGTCGGCGCGGGGCGGACGACGCTCGGCGCGGCGGGTTCGGCGGGGAGTCCGCCGACGACCGCTCGACGGAGCGTCGCGGCGTCGGGCGCCGCGTCGACCCCCCGGAGGTCGACGACCGGACCGACGTGGAGCGACGCGTCGGGCAGGCGGACGCGAATCGGCCGGGCGGTCACAGGTCGCCGTCGCGCATCGCCGCCGACGAGGGGTGGTCGGTGCCGGCGGCGAACTTGTCGTACGGCGTGCTCGGGGAGTCGCGCGACTCGTAGGCCGTCGCGGCCGCCCGGACCGACGCGGGCGCGTCGGCGAACTCGTTGAACGGTTCGGTCCGTTCGACCTGCACGTCGGCGGCGTGCTTCTCGCGGAGGCGGCACGCGAGGAAGGCGCCGAACTCCGTCTCCGCGAGGAGGGCGGCGCGGCCGAACCGCCGCACGACGGTCTCCTCGTGCGTTCGACAGACGTTCCGGAGCGTCTCGCGGGCGGACCGCGAGTAGGTCACGACGAGCAACACGGTTACGGAAGAAAATCCATTCTGAGTTAAAACTCTCTCGGATTGATGTTTGTCGCGTCGACCGGGCTACAGGCGTTCGACGGCGAAGTCGAGCGACCCGGGCGTCTCGTCCAGCAGGTCGTACACGCGGGTCCGGGCGTCCTCGGCGCTCTCGGCGACGACGACGAGGCCGTTCGCGCGGTTCTCCCCGTCGGCCCGGTAGGGGGCGAGACCCGCCTCGCCCTCGAAGTCGGTGGCGTACGTCCGGAGGACGGTCACGACGCGTCGTTCGGTCGCCGCGAGGTCCGACTCGCCGGACTCGAAGTCCCGGAGGGCCTCCTCGACGTTTCGCAGGGCGGAGATTCGGTCCATCTGCCTTGCGGGTCGTTCCGCGTCTCGGTATAAGAAGGCTCGTGGTCGTCCCCCCGTCGAGGCCCGCGAACCGTCGGACGACCCACACGCCCGATGAACCCGGACATACACCGACAACGATAGATTGACAACCGCGTTCGAGATACGACCGGTAATGCCCAGCGAAGAGTCGTCGGAGGACGACGGAAATTCGAACCCTCCGGCCCGGAACGGACGGACCGACGGGGGGGACCCCGAAACGCTCGACACCCGCGCCATCCACGCCGGCGAGCAGAAACCGGACAACGCCCTGGTGACGCCCATCTACGCCAACGCGACATACGAGTACGAGTCATCGACGGCGCTCGGCGGACGCTACCGCTACTCCCGGATGTCGGCGCCGACGCGCGGCGACCTCGAATCGGTCGTCGCGAACCTCGAAGGCGCGACGCACGCCTACGCGTTCGCCAGCGGCATGGCCGCCATCGACGCCGTCTTCTCTTTGCTCTCCGCGGGCGACCACGTCGTCGCCGGATCCAGCCTCTACGCGGAGACGTACGACCTGCTCGCGGACGTCTACCCGCGGTACGGCGTCTCGGTCACGCACGTCGACGTGACGGACCCCGACGCCGTCCGCGACGCCGTCCGGGAGGAGACGGCCCTCGTCTACGTCGAGACGCCGACGAATCCGCTCCTGAGGGTCGTCGATATCGCCGCCGTCGCCGACGCCGCCCACGAGGTGGACGCCGTCGCGGCGGTGGACAACACGTTCGCCTCCCCGGCCCTCCAGCGACCGCTCGAACTCGGCGCCGACCTCTCCGTCGAGTCGCTGACGAAGTATCTCAACGGCCACTCGGACGCCATCGGCGGGTCGGTGGCGACGCGCGACGCGGACCTCGCCCTGCGACTCGAGAAGACGCAGTACACCCGCGGGGCCGTCCTCGGCCCGTTCGAGTCGTTCCTCGTCCGCCGCGGCGCGAAGACGCTGCAGGCGCGGATGGACCGCCACTGCCGGAACGCCGCGGCCGTCGCCGACGCCCTCGTCTCCCACGCCGCCGTCGACACCGTCTACTACCCGGGTCTGGACTCTCACCCCGGCCACGAGGTGGCGGCCGAGCAGATGGCCGACTTCGGCGGCATGGTCGCCTTTGAGCTCTCCGGCGGCGTCGACGACGCCACGGAGTTCGTCGCGGCGTTGGAAACCGTCACCATCGCGGAGAGCCTCGGCGGCGTCGAGAGCCTCGTGGAGGTGCCGGCGGCGATGACCCACCAGGATTTCACGGCCGAGGAACTCCACGCCGCGGGCATCGACCCCGGACTCGTCCGTCTGAGCGTCGGCATCGAACGCGAGGCGGACTTGGTCGCGGACGTGCGGCGAGGGCTGGACGCGGTGCTGTGAGTCGAGTCGGGACCGGCAGAAAGCGGGCCGAGGGCGTTACGTCGTCCGCAGGTGGTCGGTCCGCGGTTCGTACACCTCGCCCTTCCGGCGCAGGCTCTCTATCTCCTGTTCGGCCTTGCCCTCGCCCAGGTCGAGTTCTGCCTCCGCGCGAGCGAGCACCTCGTCCACCGGCGCGCCGCCCTCGTACTCGTCTTCGAGTTCGTTGATGAGCGCCTTCAGGTTCTTGATGCGGTCGCGCTGGTTCTTCGAGGTGCCCGTCTCCACGATGTCTGCGTCGAACTCGCCCGTCTCGGGGTCCATCCCGATGTCGCGCAGGCAGGACTCGACGATGTTCGTGACCCGGACGGCGTCCTCCTGGGTGACGCTGTCCGAGAGGCGGACGCGCGCCGACGCCTCCGCGAGGCGGACGAGCGCTTCGAGTTTCCGAGCGGTGACGGGGATGGGAGAGTCCTCGTCGGAGCCCTTCGCGCGGAAGTTGACGTAGAAGTCGCGGATGGTCTCTTTGGCCTCCTGGGTCATCGTCGGATAGCAGTTGCGCTTGGCGTAGGCGATGTACTTCCGCAGGAGTTCGGCGTCTATCACGGGGGCCACCTCCTGAGTGACCGAGTTCACCTCGTCCTCGGTGAACTCGGAGTTGGCTATCTTCGTCCGCTGGGTGTGCAGTTCGCCCGCGTAGTTCGTGTTGATGATGTGCTCTGCGAGTTCGGCGTCGGTGTCCGGGTCCGGAGTGTCCGTCACCGTAAAGATGAGGTCGAACCTCGAGATGAGCGCGGGTTCGAGGTCTATCTGCTCGCCGATTGACTCGTACTGGTCGAACCGTCCGTACTTGGGGTTCGCCGCGCCGAGCAGCGAACATCTGGCCTTCAGCGTCGCGTTGATGCCGGCCTTCGAAACCGAGATCTGCTGCTGTTCGAGGCCCTCGTGCATCGCGGAGCGGTCCTCCGGGCGCATCTTGTCCAGTTCGTCCACGGCCGCGATGCCCTTGTCCGCGAGGACGAGGGCGCCAGCTTCGAGCGTCCACTGCTGTCCGTCGCCGAAATCGTCACGTACAGCCGCTGCAGTGAGGCCCGCCGAGGAGGAACCCTTCCCGGAGGTGTAGACGGACCGGGGCGCGATGTTCCGGATGTATTGCAGCATTTGGGAGTTGTGAGAGACGACGTTGTTCGTGAGGAAGTTGTGCGTCCCCTCGATTTCGAGGTCGTACACCCACTCGTCCTCGGATTCGACCGACTCGATTGACTCGACGCGGTCCCACGCGACGTCACCGTCCGCGAGGGCTCGCAGGGAGGCGAGTCTGCGTTCGACGCTCGCGCCGCCGTCGCCGTCGGTTGCGAGTCCGTCGTTCGACGCCTCGGTGAACGTTCGGACGACCGTCCGGAGACTGTCTCGACTCGGGTTCCGGTCGCCGCGCTCGTAGTGCTGGTACGTGCTCCGGGGCAGTCCGCAGTCGGCCTGCGTGAGACCGAGCGATTCGCGCAGGTCGCGGAGGGTTTCGCCGACACTGGGGACGACATCGCGGTTCGTGTTCCCGTCGGCGTCGACGGTTGCGGCGGCCGCCTCGCTCTTCCGTTCGGTGACGAAGCCGACCCGTTCGACGTAGCGAGCGAAGTCGTCGCCGCTGATTCGGAGTCGGAAGCTGCCGCCGGCTTTCGGCCGGAGTTGCGAGTCGACGCCGAACGCGAGGAGGAGGCTCCGGACGCCTTCGAGAACGTCGCGGCTGGTCGAGGAGACGGTTACTTCCCGTTGCGACGGCGAGACGGTTCCCTCGGCGTCGACGAACGCCTTCAGGAATCCCCGCTTGACGGGGCGAGTGGACCGTAGAATCGGCTCAGGAACCCGCTGCTCGCTCGAACCCGCTAAGAACGCCGGCTCCAGTTCTTCGAGGAAGCTCACGAGTTCGGACGACGAGCAGATGAGCTCTCGAGCGCTCTTTCCGTCGTGGGGGGTTCGCTCGGTCGCTGAGAGACCGAGTCCGTCCAGTGCGTCGAGCGCGTCGTCCAGTATCTCTCGGTCGTTGTTCGTCACGGAGACGAACGCACTGCCCGAATCGCGTCGGTCGACGTAGCCTTCGGCCGCGACGTACCCGAGCAGACGTGCGAGCGACGGCGTCAGTCGGTCCGGGAGGTCCATTCGAACGGCGTTGGGTGAGCGCGACCGGCGAATCGACACGTCGAGGGAGTCGTCGCCCTCGACCGGAAGCGACCGCGGAACGGCGACGAACTCGCCCGCTTCGAGGTCCTCGGCGACGACGGCGTCGGTGCCGCCGTCCCGACCGATGAACAGCGGGTGCGACGGCGTGACGGTGAGTTCTCGCCCGCTCGCGGTCCGAATATCGTACATTCGCTCCGGTGCCTCGCGCTTCCACACCTTGGTGGCCCGTCGCGTCGAAATCGACCCGTCGTGCGCCATCGACGGCACCTCGAAGTCGACCGAGTCCCACACGCCGTCGTCGACCGGTTTCGGGTCGTCGAGGTTTCGCTCCACGAGTTCGCGGATGGGAACCTCCGACCCGTCCGCCAGTGTTACCCGCGTGTCCCCGGCGACGCACTTCCCGGTACCCGGGTCCCCTATCAGCAGCATGTGCAGGTCGCCGCGAATCCGCGACCCGTCGGGGAGGTGCTTGGTGACGCCCGAGAACAGTTGGAGGATCATCGCGAGTTTCTCCTGTTCGTAACCGTAGATGGACGGGGCGACGGAACCGACCATCATCTCGTAGATGTCCTCCTCGTTCGAGAGTTCGATTATCTCGGCGACGTCCTCCTCGGAGATGTCCATGTCCTCGAACTCCTCGTCCTCTATCTCGATGGCGACGCCGTCCATGTAGAGGTCGAAGATGGGCGTCTTCTCTTGGTTGGAGGTCTGCTGTTCGATGTGGAGGACGCCCGTGACGACGACGTGGTCGCCGGCGGTCACCCGCCCGGTGATGTCGTCTTCGGTGTCGATGTCGATACTCTGCGGCGTCTCGCCGCCCCGCAGGCCCTCGGGGCTCTCCTGGACGCGCAGTTTCTGGGAGTCGACGAACTCCGATTGGTCGAAGTCGACGTGGAACGGACCCTGTCGTTCGCAGCCCTGACACTCGTGGGGTTCCTGAAAGCCGCTGTCGGTCTGCGGGATGTACGTCATCGTCCCGCAGCGCTGGCACTCGAACGCGGCCTCCGTGATCTTGGGGCGGACGTCCGTCGCCTTGCGGACGATGCCCTGCACCGACACCATCCGACCGATGTGGTCGTCGTGGACGCGGATGTTGCGGATGTCCACGGAGTCCGGGAGGTTGTGGAGGCGGACGTGCGCGCGCCCGAGTTTCACGTCGACCGGGAGGTCGTAGAGGCGGAGGGCTTCCTCGGCGTACTCGCGTATCTGGTCCGGTTTCTTGCGGTAGTCCTCCGCGAGGTCCTCGTCGAAGCGGAACAGGTCGTCGTAGTCGACGTACAACGAACGCTGTTCGTTCGGGTACCGCTGGGCGAGGCGGCCGATATCGTCGCTGTAGTACTTTCTGTAGAACTGGACGAACCGCTCGGTGAGGTCCACGTCCGGGTCCTGCGGGGCCTGTGCCATCGAACCGGAGTAAGTCCCCCATCCGGTAAGAGTCTTCGCTCGGAGCGGAAGTGGTGGGGACGGACGGCCGCCGTCACCGGACGACGCCGGGACGAACCCTACAGCGAGACGTCCGTCTCGATGTCCTCGGTGGCGTCGCGCAGGCCGTCGCGGCGGGCGTCCTCGGCGAGTCGCGCCGAGAGGTTCGAGTCGGTCAGCAGTTCCTCGAAGTCTGCGCGGAAGCGGTCGTTCGCGCGCGTCGCCTCGCGCCGCGCCTCGACGACGCGGCGGTGGCGCGCCGCCGTCTCGGCGTCGGTGTCGAGTGCGGCCGCGCACGCCTCGTCGTCCGCGCCGTCCGCGAGGAGCGACCGCAACTCGTCGACGGGGAACGACGCGTCGGCGTCCGACTCCCGCAGGAGGTGGAGGTCCGTCCGCGCGACGAACACGTCCTCCTCGTCGGCGTCCGCCTCCAGGACCGCCGCGAGTTCCGCGTCGGTGTCGCCGTCGAAGAACCCGCGGACGACCCGGCGGAGGTCCTCGTTTGAGAGGTCCGACTCGAACTCGTAGCGCTCTCGCATCGCCGCGACGAGTTCCGCCACGCGGCGGTTTCGCTCCTCGTCGTCGGGGGCGTCCGTCAACGACCCGGGCGACTCCTCCTGTCGCTCCGTCACCGACTCCGACCCGGTCGTCTCGACGAAGATGTCCCTGAGTTCGGCCGTCTTCTCGTCCATGACCGGCCAGTACGCGCTCCGAACGTAGAAAACTTTGCCGGCCGACCGGCCAGTCGGCCGACCGAAGCGCGGTCGGAACGGCGGCGTAGGGAGGACCCCGCGGCGACTCCGTGCCTCGTAAACCGAATCACTAATAGTGGTTTACGAAACACGGAGGAGTATGTCGACAAACGCGGAGTCGGTCGAACTGGTCGGCGACGACGTGGTCGGCAACGTCGCCCGCGCGGCGCTGTTCGCGGCGCTCACGGGCGCGTTCGCCTACGTCTCGTTTCCGAACCCCGTCTCGCCCGTCCCGGTGAGCCTGCAGGTGCTGGGCGTCTTCCTCGCCGGCATCTTCCTCGGTCCCGTCTGGGGCGGCGCGTCGATAGTGCTGTATCTCGTCGCCGGGGCCGCCGGCGCGCCTATCTTCGCCGGCGGGTCCGCCGGCCTCGGGTCGTTCGTCGGGTACACCGCGGGCTTCCTCTGGTCGTACCCGCTGGCGGCGGCGCTCGTCGGAGCCGTCGTCCACGGCGTCGGCGACCTGCGCGACCCCGCCGACGCGGGTCTGACCCGCCTCGTCGGCGGCA
Organism: Halogeometricum pallidum JCM 14848; assembly: GCF_000337095.1. Classification (GTDB taxonomy): domain Archaea; phylum Halobacteriota; class Halobacteria; order Halobacteriales; family Haloferacaceae; genus Halogeometricum; species Halogeometricum pallidum. Next base: position 17,748 of record NZ_AOIV01000025.1, on the reverse strand, counting down.
TGGTCCTCGGCACCGTCGTCATCTACGCCCTCGGCACCGTCGGCTACGCGATAGTCGAGAACGGCCTCGCCGGCGCGTTCGCCCCGGACGCCCTCGCCCGCGCGTTCGTCGTCAGCGCCCTCGCGTTCGTCCCGTTCGAGGCGGTGAAGATGGCCGCCGCCGTCGGCATCGTCCGGAGCGACGCCGCGACGGCGGAATGAGCGGACCGAACGGCGACCGATGACCGTCCGCGCCGAATCGCTGGTCCACCGCTACGGCGACAGCGTCGCCGTCGACGACGTCACGCTCGAAATCCCCGACGGCGAGTTCGTCCTGCTGGCCGGCGCGAACGGGTCCGGCAAGACCACGCTCGTCCGCCACTTCAACGGCCTCCTCGAACCCGACGCGGGCGAGGTGTTCGTCGACGGTCTGTCCGTCCCCGAGAACCCCGTCGCCGCCCGGACAGCGGTCGGGATGGTGTTTCAGGACCCGCGCGACCAGTTCGTCGCCGCGACGGTCGGCGCGGACGTGGCGTTCGGCCCGGAGAACCTCGGCCTCCCCCGAGAAGAGATAGACAAACGCGTGCGCGACGCCCTGGACGCCGTGAACTTGAGCGGAGAGGCGGACGCCCGCGTCGACGAACTCTCCGGCGGCGAACGGGAACGCGCGGCCGTCGCGGGCGCGTTGGCGATGCGTCCGACCCACCTCGTCCTCGACGAACCGTTCACCGGACTCGACGCGCCCGCGCGAGAGGCGGTTCTCGACAGGCTCGAATCGCTGAGCGAGTCGGGCACCAGCGTCGTCGTCGTCACCCACGACGTGCGCGACGTGCTCGAACTCGCCGACAGGGTCGTCGTGATGGCCGGCGGCAGCGTCGTCGTGGACGGGACGCCGGACCGGACCGTCGGGGAACTGGCGGCGCACGACGTGCGCGCCCCGTGCCGTCCGTTCCCCGACCGATGACGCTGACGTACCGCCCGGGCGACACCCTCGCCCACCGACTCGACCCGCGGACGAAGCTGTTCGTGCAGGCCGCCTTCGCCCTCGCCGTCTTCGCGCGGACCGGGCCGCGCGGACTCGCCGCGTTCACCGCCCTCGTCGCCGGAATCCTCCTCGCGGGGCGGGTCTCGCCCGCCGACGCGCTCCGCGGGTTCGCGCCGGCGCTCCCGTTCCTCGTCGTCGCCCCCCTCGCGCGGACGGTGGTGCTCTCGCCGGCCGGGTCCGCCCTCCCCGTCGGCGTTGACCCGGCCGCGGCCGTCGAACCCGCCCTCGCCAGCTACCGCGTCCTCCTCGTCCTCCTCGTCTCGGCGACGTACCTGCGGACGACGCCGGTCCGGGAGTCCCGCGCCGCGATAGAGCGCGTCGTACCGGGTCGCCTCGGGCGCTTCCTCGGCGTCGGCGTCGGCCTCGTCTTCCGCTTTTTCCCGCTGCTGCTCGCGGACCTCCGGCGCGTCCGCGAGGCGTCGAATGCCCGCCTCGGCGACCGTCGTTCGTTGCCCGACCGGATGCGCGTCGTCGCCGCCGCGGGCGTCCGCCGGGCGTTCGCTCGCTCGGACCGATTGGCGTTAGCGCTCCGCGCGCGGTGTTTCGCGTGGAATCCCACGCTCCCCGAGTTGCGGTTCGCGCGCCGGGACTACCCGGCGCACTGCCTCGGCGTCGCCCTCGCCGCGTCGGCGTTTCTGTGATCGATTCCGGCAGACGACGCCGCGTTCGCGCTTCGACGGTGGCAAGATTTAACCGCTCAGTTTCCGGCTGATAAACTATGATACTCTTGCAGTCGGAACCGACTCGGGAGACGTTCTGGACCATCACGCCGGTGGGCGAGGCTATCTTCTACGCCCTCGCCGCGATGGCCGTCGTCGTCTTTCTGTACGGCGTCTACGAGCGGTTCGCCCGCTACACCGAAGGTGAAGCCGACGCCTTCGACCGACTCGACGACCTCTCGGGACGCGTCCGTCGCGCCTCGCGAATCGTTCTCTCGAACGAGAAGCAGTTCGACCGCGATTTGTACGGCGGCGTGATGCACGCGTTCATCATGTGGGGCTTTCTCACCCTACTCATCGGGACGACCATCCTCGCCGTCGATATGGACTTCTACCGCCGCCTCACGGGCGAGTCGTTCTTCGTCGGCGACTTCTACCTCTCGTACTCGTTCGTGATGGACGCGCTCGGCTTCCTGTTCGTCGTCGGCGTCGGCATGGCACTCTACCGCCGCTACGCCGTCCGCGAGGAGCGTCTGTGGGGCAGACACACCGGCCGCGAGGACGACGTGTTCGTCTGGACGCTGTTCGTCCTCGGCGTCGGCGGATACCTCTTAGAGGCCCTCCGCATCGTCGGCACCTCCTTTCCGGACTGGGAGACGGTGTCGTTCGTCGGCTACTTCGTCGCCCTCGTCTTCGAGGCGGGCGGCATGTCGGCCGGTACCGCCGAGTTCCTCTACTGGTTCGGCTGGTGGTCCCACGCGGTCATCGCCCTCGGGTTCGTCGCGTTCGTCCCCTACGCGAAGCCGTTCCACATGATATCCTCGTTCGCCAACGTCGTCACCGCCGACGAGAAGGCGGGCAAGCGCCTCCCGGGCGTCCCGGCCGACGAGAGCCCCGAGGAGATAGGCTACACCTCCATCGAGGACCTCTCGTGGAAGCAACTGCTCGACACCGACGCCTGCACGAAGTGCGGCCGGTGTTCGGCCGTCTGCCCCGCGAAAGCCTCCGGGCGACCCCTCGACCCGCGGAACGTCATCCTCGACCTGAAGCGCTACCGCGAGGACTTGGATGCGAACCGGACCGAACCGGTCGACATCGTCGCCGATGGCGGCACCTCCGTCGTCGACGCGGAGACGATGGAGTCCTGCATGGCCTGCATGGCCTGCATGGACTCCTGTCCGGTCGACATCGAACACCTGAGTCACTTCACCGAGATGAACCGCCGCCTCACCGAGACGGGCCAGATGCAGGAACCGGTCCAAGAGGCGATGATGAACGTCTTCCAGAACGGCAACGCCTTCGGCGACCCCGCGCGGAAGCGACCCGACTGGACCGACGACCTCGACTTCGAGGTGCCCGACGCCCGCGAGGAGGACGTGGAGTTCCTCTGGTACGTCGGCGACTACCCCTCCTACGACGACAGGAACCGCCGTGTCGCGCGGTCGCTCGCCCGCCTCTTCGAACTCGCGGGCGTCTCCTACGGCATCCTCTACGAGGACGAACAGCACGACGGCAACGACGTGCGCCGCGTCGGCGAGGAGGGCCTCTACGAGATGCTCGTCGAGGACAACGCCGAGGCGATTCACGGCTGCGAGTTCGACAAAATCGTCTGCACGGACCCCCACTCGTACAACACGTTCCTGAACGAGTACCCCGAGATGGACCCGGAGTTCGACTACCCCGTCTACCACTACACGCAGGTGGTCGAGACGCTCGTCCGCGAGGGGCGCGTCGGTCTCGACGGCACCGAACTCGGATACACGGTCACCTACCACGACCCCTGCCACCTCGGGCGGTTCAACGACGAGTACGAGGCGCCGCGAGAACTCGTGCGCGCGACGGGCGCGACGCTGGCGGAGATGCCGCGCAACCGCTCGGACTCCTTCTGCTGCGGCGGCGGGGGCGGCGGCCTCTGGATGGAACAAGAAGAAGAGACGAAACCGAGCGAGGAGCGACTGCGGGAGGCCCTCGAAGACACCGCGGCCGGGTCCGACGTGGAGAAGTTCGTCGTCGCCTGCCCGATGTGCGCGACGATGTACGAGGACGGGCGCAAGACCGGCGACTACGAGGACGACATCGAGATAGTCGACGTGGCCGAGTTACTGGTGGAGGCGTTGGAGTCGAAGCGGGGGGCCGCCAGGTCCGGCGACGACGGAACCGCACCGACGACGGCGGACTGAGCCGGTTCGGCGCTCTCCTCTCTGCTCTTCGCGACCGGGACGCCGCGAACCCCGAAGCCGCGGCTGACGAATCGATGACGGGAGAGGAGGGCGGGGGCGAAGCGGGACGACGAACTGCGGAGGTAACGCGTCGGCGTCGTTCAGTCGTTCTTGTACTCTTTGCGGAAGCCGCGGAACTCCGCCCGGTGGGCCTCCTCGTCGCCGAGGAGGGTGACTGCGAGGTCCTCGGTGACCGGGTCGTTGGCCTCTTCGGCGGCGTCGACGAGCGCGCGATAGGTCTCGATGGCGTCCTCCTCGGCCTCGATGACGCCCTCGATGACCGAGATGACGCTCGTGCTGTCCTCCGGCGGTTGGAGGTTCGCCTGGTTCGCCTGGAAGTCGGCCGACCCGGGCGGCACCTCGTCGAGTTGCTTGAGGCGCTGACCGATCTGTTCGGCGTGGCCGAGTTCCTCTTGGATGTCCTCCTGCAGCGACCCCTTGATCTCTTCGGCGCGGACGCCGTCGAGGACGATGGAGTTCGTCAGGTAGTTCATCACTGTCTCCAGTTCGTCGAGATACGCCTTCTTCAACAGTTCGATAGCCTCGTCGTTGTCCGTCGCTTGCTCGTTCTCGGGCATCGCCCGCACGTTCGTCCCGAGGGTAAAAATAGGTACTCGCCGGCGGAGACTACTTCAGGTACTCGACCAGTTCGACGACGTAGCCGTCCGGATCCTCGACGAACGCCGCGCGGGCGCCGGCGGGGTCGACGTCGAACGGGTCGCGGACGACCGGACAACCGGTGGCGGCGACGAGTTCCTCGAACGCCTCGTCGGCGTCGTCGACTTCGACGGCGAGGTGGTCGATGCCGGCGGGGTCGACCGCCTCCTCCGATTTGGGGTCGTGTTTGAACTGGATCTCCAGTCCGTCGCCGCTTCCGACGTAGACGTTCTCGACGCCGTTCAGCGTGAACTCGCCAGTCTTCGAGAGGCCGAGTTCGCCGTAGAAATCGAGCATCGCGTCGAGGTCCGAGACGGTTATCGCCGTGTGTATGAGGCGCATGGGCGTCCGTCGAACGCCCGGGTGAAATAGACCGCGGATGTCGACGCGGGCGACGACGGTTCGACCGACGGGTCGCCGGCGGGACGGCGGCGCACCGCGGGGAACCGCCGCGAACCGGGAGTTAACTGCCCCGCCGCCGTCGACTCGACCATGCCGCGAGTCAACGAATCGGACATCGAGTGGTCGGAGACGATGCACGGCGAGACAGCGTTCAGACGGAAGAAACTCGGGTCGGCGGCGGGCGCCGAACGCCTCGGGGCGAGTCTGTACGAACTGCCGCCCGGAGCCGCCTCGTGGCCCTACCACTTCCACGCGGGCAACGAGGAGGCGGCGTACGTCCTCTCCGGGGAGGGGACGCTCCGGACGCCCGACGGCGAGGAGGCGGTTCGCGCGGGCGATTTCCTCTCGTTCCCGGCGGACCCCTCGGGCGCGCACCGACTCCGCAACGACGGCGACGAACCGCTCCGCTACCTCGCCGTCTCGACGATGCGGGACCCGGACGTGACCGTCTATCCGGACTCCGAGAAAGTGGGCGTGTTCGCGGGGGCGCCGCCCGGCGGCGACGGCGAGCGCGTCGTCTCGGGATACTTCAAGCGGGACGACGTGGTGGACTACTGGGAGGACGAACCCTGAAACGGCCGCGTCACGCGAGTGCGGTCTCGATGTCGCCGATGACGTTCTGCGCGGGTCGGCAGTCGCGCGGCGGGGCGCATCTGTCGACGTAGTCCCGGAGTACTCGCGCGAAGAACGCCAGTTCGTCCCGCTCGAAGACGTCGCCGTCTTCCAAGCGCGCGAGAAGCGAGACGGCCCGCGCGGGGTCGTCGTCGTTCTCGACGGTGCGTTCGACGTCGGACAAGAGAGCGGCGTGCAGCACCCACCGCTCTTCGAGCGAGAGGTCGAGGCCGGTCGGACAGTCGCGGGCCGAGGGGGTCATTGTCTGCCTCAGGTCGGTGTACGGCCCGGCGTACATAAAACCATGCGTGTAGTTGGCACACCGAGCGCACGTCCGGCAAAGATTGATGTTCGAGCGGCAAAAACCGGTCAGAGTCGTCGTCGGCCGATTCGGTGACGGCCTGTTCGCCAGCGTCGATGGCCGAGTACGGGAGAGCGGATGATATCGCGCCGAATCGAGCGAACGGAGCTATTCGAAGGCCGGAATCCCGGTTGTGACCGCGATTCCACCGCCTCGAACGAACGGAGTCACTCGAAGGCCGGAATCCCGGTCAGATCCGCCCCGAGGACGAGCGTGTGGATGTCGTGGGTTCCCTCGTAGGTGTACACCGTCTCCATGTTGGCGAGGTGGCGCATCGGCGAGTAGTCGGTGGTGATACCGTTGCCGCCGAGCATCTCGCGGGCCGTCCGCGACACCTCCCGGGCCATTCGGACGTTGTGTCGCTTGGCCATCGACACCTGCTGATTCCGGAGTTCGCCGCGCTCTTTCAACTCCGCGAGGCGGTAGGCCATCAGTTGCCCGTTCGTTATCTTCGTCGCCATCTCCGCGAGTTTGTCCTGCTGCATCTGGAACCGGGCGATGGGGCCGCCGAACTGGTCGCGCCCTTTCGCGTACTCGAGGGCCGTCTCGAAGGCGTCCCGCGCGGCGCCGACGACGCCCCACGAGATGCCGTAGCGGGCCTGCGTGAGACACGACAGCGGCCCCTTCATCCCCTCGACGCCCGGGAGCACGTCCTCCTCGGGGACGCGCACGTCGTCGAGGCCGATGTCGCCGGTGACGGACGCGCGCATGGAGAGTTTGTCGTGTATCTCGTTGGTCGTCACGCCGTCGCGGTCCGTCTCCACGAGGAACCCGCGGACGGGCGACTCCTCCGCGGAGGTGTCGCGTCCCCAGACGACGGCCACGTCCGCGATGGGCGAGTTGGTTATCCACGTCTTCGACCCGTTCAGCACGTACTCGTCGCCGTCCTTCTCCGCCCGCGTCTGCATTCCCGAAGGGTTCGACCCGTGTTCGGGTTCGGTGAGGCCGAAACAGCCCACCGCCTCGCCGGTGCCGAGGGCCGGGAGCCACCGCTCTTTCTGCTCTTCCGAACCGAACGCGTGGATGGGATGCATGACGAGTGCCCCCTGCACGCTCGCCATCGACCGGAGGCCGGAGTCGCCCGCCTCCAACTCCTGCATCAGGACGCCGTACGCCCTGTCACCGACGCCGGGGAGGCCGTAGCCGTCGATAGTCGGCGCGTAGAACCCGAGTTCGCCCATCTCGGGGATGAGTTCCGTCGGGAACGTTCCCGCCTCGAAGTGGTCGCCGATGTCCGGTCTGATCTCCTCGTCGACGAAGCGCCGCGCCTCGTCGCGAATCATCCGCTCTTCGGTCGTGAGGTCCGCCTCCAAACCCAGATAATCGAGCATGAACGTTGCTCGGCGGCGGGCGGCAAAAGGTGTTCGCTCGCCCCCGCGGGGGACGACGGGAAACGCTCGGAGCGACGACGCAGAGGAGAAAGAAGAGCGAGGAAAGAGGAGAGCGTCGAAAGCGGCTCAGGACGCCGTCTCGACGTCGGTTCCGGTGTCGGAAGGGGAATCTGAACGGACCCGCCGCGCGTAGGAGACGAAGTTCTCGAACAGGCGCTTGGCCTCGCAGGCGGCGCCGTAGTTCTCCTCGTCGATGCCGTCTAAGACCGACCGAATCCGCTCGTCGGGGAGGTCCTTTCCCATCGTCACGTACCGGGCGGTGTCGGGGTCGTACTCGGGGTGGAACTGCACGCCCCAGGCGTGCCGCTTCCGGAAGGCGTGGACGCCGTACTCGTTCTCCGCGAGGAGGTCCGCGCCCGCCGGGAGTTCGGTCACGGCGTCCGAGTGGGTCGTGAAGACGGTGAAGCGGTCGTCGATACCCTCGAACAGTTCGCTCTCGGTCGTCTTCCGCACCTGTCGGTAGCCTATCTCGTACTCACCCATCCCCTCGACGGTCCCGCCGAGCGCCGTCGCGAGAATCTGGTGTCCGTAGCAGACGCCGAGGACCGGCACGTCGCGTTCGGCGGCGTCACCGACGTACGTCACGAGGGACGGAATCCACGCCTCGTCCCAGTAGACGGACGCGCGCGACCCCGTGACGACGACGCCGTCGAAGTCGAAGTGCGAGGGGAGTTCCCCGCTCGTGGCGTCGAACTCAACCAGGTCGGCGTCGAGTTCGCGGCGGAAGTTCCGCCGGGTGTTGCTGTCTCCGTGCGACGCGTCGAGGAGAGCGAAACGGAGCCGCTCGGTTCCCTGACTCATTGTCGAATGCGAAGATATCCGGCGTGAAGAACGTTGTGCTCGTGGTGCGTGTTGTCACCGCGAAAACGACCACCCGCCCGACAACCGGTCACCGAGGCAGCTTATTCTTCGAGAAACGAGAGTAGTTCGTCGTTCACTCGCTTCGAGCGTTCGACGTGTGCGAGGTGCCCCGCGCCGTCGACGGCGGCGAACTCCCCGCGGGGGAGGTCCCCGGCGAGCGTCCGGGCGTCCTCGGCGGGCCACGCCGCGTCGTCGGCGCCGTGGACGACCAACGTCGGCGCCGTCACCTCGTACGGCGCGTCGAGCGAGTACCCGCGGACGGCGGCCGCCTGCGCCTCCCACGCCGTCGGGTCGGCGTCCTCCGCGGTGCGCCACTCGACGATCCGTCGCACCGCGTCGGGGTGGTCGGCGACGAATCCTTCCGAGAGTGCCGCCTCCGTCGCCCGTTCGACGCCCTCGCGGTCCGCGGGCGGCGCGTAGAGGGAGTCGAGGTCCACGCCCGACCCGGAGGGGGCGGTTCCGAGGCAGACGAGGCGGTCCACGCGCGAGGTGGTCCGGGCCGCTTCGAGACCCACCATCCCGCCGAGACCCGCGCCGACGACGGCCGCCGACCGGAGACCGGCGTCCGAGAGGACGGCCGTGAGGTCCGAGACGAGGTCCGAGACGGAGTAGGGTCCCGGCGGCGCGTCGGAGCGACCCGCGCCGCGTACGTCGGTGACGACGCTCTCGAACGGCCCCGCGACGGCCGCGTGCTGCCACCCCCACTGCCACGCGCCGTACCCCGCGTCGCCGACGAAGACGACCGAGTCGCCGCCGCCGTCGCGTTCGTAGTAACAGGCGACGCCGCCGTTCGAGGCCACTGGCATGGTCGTAATCGGCGGGGCGTCCCTTTATCGGCACCGACACGGCCCGGTGTCGGCCTACTGCGTCCGCAGTCGCCACCCGCCGCCGTCTTCGTACGACAGCACGCCGTGAAAGAGGCTCTCCAGCGTTGTCACCGTCTGCTGGTCCTGCGTCGACGGGTCGAGGAAGAACAGACCCCGGGCGCCGAGGCGCGGTCCGTCGGCGTCCTCCGTTCCCCGGTGGTCGAAGCCGAGGGTGTCGAGGCGGCCGACGAGGACGTGCAGGAACCGGTACAGCGTCTCCAAGGAGACGTATTGGAGCAACAGGTCGAGCGAGTCCACCGAGACGAGTACCTCGGTGTGCGAGTCGCCGCCCTCCCCGGCGGTCCACAGACCCGTGTACCGCGTCGCCTGCATTCCGACGTGCGTCAGGTCGGCCGGCGTCGGCACCGTCTCGACGGCGACGCCGTCGGGCACGTCGTCCGTCGCGCGGTCCGGCGTCGTCACGACGGCGGCGTTCGACGGCGGGCCGCCGAGGGCCGTCACCCAGTCGTCGTACCACCGCGCGGGCGACTGCGAGAAACAGACGCCGAAGAGGCTGACGGGGCGCGACCCGCCCGCGAGGAGGCGCTTACACGTCGAGTCCGATCCGGACTCGGAGCGCGGCCTGAGGACGAGGAGGCCGGCGGCGTCTCGCGTCTCGCGGGTCACCCGTTCGGTGAGTTCCATCTATCAGTTAAGCAAGTCGACAGCTAGTCTTAACTCTTCCCGTGGGCGGCGAGAAACGACCGAACCGCGGCGGGAGGCCGGAGTGCGGTCGCAACCGGAGTGCGGTCGCAGCGAAGCGAGAGGTCCCGTCTCAGGCGTCGAGAACGCGGCGGAGCACGTCGGGCGCCTCCTCCAGCACCTCGTCGAGGGCGTCGACGTCCGGGCCGCCGCCCTGCGCGAAGTCCGGCGGACCGCCGCCGCCGCCGCCGACGCGGGAGGCGAGTTCGCCGACGACCTCGCCAGCGTTGATGCCCACGCCGTCGGGGACGCCGACGACGAACTGGGCGCTCCCCCCCGCGGCGGACCCGAGGACGGCGACCTTACCTTCGCCGACGATGGCGTTGGCCGTCGCGCGGAGTTCGTCCGCGTCGCCGTCGACCCGTTGGACGACGGCGGGCGTGCCGTCGACGTCTATCTCCTCCGTCTCGGCGGCGGCGCGCGCCTCCGCGAGTTCGGACTTCAGGCGGTCGACCGTCTTACCGCGCTCCTTCCACTCGGTGAAGAACCGCTCGGCCGTCTCCGGAACGTCCTCGGGGTTGACGTCGAGGACGTCGGCCGCGTCGTACAGGGCGTCCTCCGTGCGCTGCGTCGCCGAGATGGCCGCGTCGCCCGCGGCGAAGACGATGCGCTCGACGCCGTCCTGCACGGGTTCGGTGTTCAGAATCTTGATGGCGCCGATGTCGCCCGTCCGCTTGACGTGCGTGCCGCCGCAGGCCTGCACGTCGTCGCCGACGGTGATGACGCGGACGTTGCGTCCCGGCGGAATCCCGCCCTGATAGAGGTCGAAGCCGTACTTCTCCTCGGCCTGGTGACGGTCCGGCCACTCGGCCCGCACCGTGCTGTTGCCCATCACGATGTCGTTGGCGATGTGTTCGATCTGCTTGACCTCCTCGCGCGTGATGCGCTCGTAGTGGGAGATGTCGAAGCGCGCCCGGTCGACGCCCTTCTGCGCGCCGGCCTGTCGCACGTGGTCCCCGAGCACCTCTCTGGCGGCGTGGCCGACGACGTGCGTCGCCGTGTGGTGTCGCATCAGGCGGCGACGACGCTCCACGTCGAGTTGCCCGCGGACGAACTCGCCCTTACCGGGGTCGGCGTCCGTGCGGTGCAGGACGACGCCGTCCCGTATCTGCACGTCCGACACCTGGGCCGTCGCATCGTCCGTCGACAGGGTACCGTGGTCGGCGGGTTGACCGCCGCCCTCGGGGTAGAACATCGTCTGGTCGAGGACCACGTCGTAGCCCTCCTCGCGTTCGATAACGTCGAGGACGACGGCCTCGAACTCCGTGCGCTCCTGGTCGTCGTAGTAGAGTTTCTCGGTGTCGGGCAGGTCGGCGAGTCGCTGCTCGCGCGCTTCGGCCTCCTCGGAGGCGCCCTCCCCCTCGTGGCGGTCCGCGACGAGCGAGTAGAAGTTATCGGGCACGTCGACCGTCGCACCGCGTTCCTCGGCTATCTCCCGCACCATGTCCGGTTGGATGCCGTGGGAGTCGTACAGTTCGACGAGTTCGTCCAGCGGAATCGGCTCCTCGCGGCCGGCGTACTCGTCGGCCAGCGACTGCACCTTCCGGGTGCCGCGCTCGAGCGTCTCGCGGTACTTTCGCTCCTCGGTGCGGACGATGTCGCGGATGGTGTCGCGGTTCTCGTAGTCGAGGCGTTCGGCCTGCATATCCACGAGTTCGTCGAGGGGCGCGTCGACGCCGACGTTGTCGACGAGGCGCTTCGTCCGGCGGAGCACCATGCGCGCGAGGTAGCCCGTCCCGACGTTCGAGGGGACGATGCCGTCGCCGAACATATAGGCTAGAGTTCGGCAGTGGTCGGCGATGGCGTAGATGTCTTCGAGGGGACGGAGTAGCGAGGTGAGTTCCTCGACGTCGACGCCCAACTCGTCGGCGATGTCGCCGCGCGCCTCGTACACGTCGTCCACCTCGTCGATATCCAGGTAGCCCGACAGTTTCGCCGCGCGGTGGACGAGTTCCTCGTCCTCCTCGGACAGCGTGACGTTGGCGTTCTCCTTCAGGAACTCGATCATATCTGGGTACACCGCCTCGTAGACGGTGGCGGTGCCCTGCGACACCCACGCCCAGCGTTCGAGTCCGTAGCCGGTGTCGACGATGTAGGTGTCCATCGGCGAGTACCGGTTGCCGTCCTTCATCTCGTAGTCCCCGTCGGGGTCCTGCTCCATCGACATGAAGACGAGGGTGGCGAGTTCGGCGCCGCGGTACAGCACCTCGAAGGCGGGACCGGCGTTGCCGCCGCCGACCCACGGGTCCTCGATGTACGTTATCTCCTCCAAATCGGCGCCCATATGTTCGAAGAAGTCGTCGCAGAGTTCGACCGTCTCGTCCTTCCAGTACACTTCGCCGGAGTAGGCGTACTCGTCGCCCACCTCCTCGCGGGCGTTGAAGGCGTGGTGAGCCATCATCTCGAACGCCATCGTGTGCCGGCCCGTCTTCCCCACGTTGTCGATGTCCTGCATCCGGATGCAGGGCTGGGAGATGGTCAGCGGGTTCGCCGGCGGCGGCGTCTGACCGCTGGTGACGAGGGGTTGGAAGTCGTAGACGGAGGCCTGCGTCAACAGCACGTCGTCGCGCCAGCGGTTCGCCGCGACCGGGTAGGGTTCGATGCGTTCGTGCCCGTGCGCTTCGAAGAACGAGAGGAACTCCTCCCGCATCTCTTCGAGCGTGTACTCCTCGGCGAAGCCGGGGTTGTCGATGAACGAGTAGTCGTCGGCGGGCGGTTCCCCGCAGGTCTCGCGGTCGGGGTCGCGCGTCCAGAAGTACGCGTCCGTCACCGGGCACTGCTTCCGGTGGAATCCCTCCTCCTCGAAATAGTCGAGGCGGTACTCCTCTTCGAGTTCGCTCATTACCCCAGATTGACCCACGGCCGGGTAAAACAGTTCCGGGTAAGCGGCACCGGAGGCGACGATTTCGGCCTCGTTTCGTTCTTCGACAACTCGAAAGGAGGGTCGGACGCGCGGACGACGCCGACCGGTCGTCGACACCGCTACCGTCGCCACCACCGACACCGCTAACGCCGCGGCGAACCTCTCTGACGCATGGAGATTCGCGAATCCGTCCGCCGTCGTCCGCTCGTCGAGTGGGCGGCGTGGGTGTTGCTCTCGGAACTGGCGGGCGTCGTCGGCGGCGTGGCGACGGCGTCGGCCGTCGGAACGTGGTACGTGACGCTCGTGCAACCGTCGTTCGCCCCGCCGTCGTGGGTGTTCGGACCGGTGTGGATAACGCTGTACGCCCTGATGGGGACGGCAGCGTTCCGCGTCTCGCGCTCCTCGGACCCGCGCGGTCGGGTCGCGCTGTACGCCTTCCTCGGCCACCTCGTCCTCAACGCGGCGTGGTCGTTCGCGTTCTTCGGCCTGCGCTCGACGCTGTACGGACTCGTCGTCATCGTCCCACTCCTCGGTGCCGTCGCCGTCGTGACCGCCCTGTTCGGGCGCGTCGACCGCCGGGCCGCGGCGCTGATGCTCCCTTACCTCGCGTGGGTCGCGTTCGCGACGGCGCTGAACTACCGGTTCTGGGTCCTGAACTGAGCGGGAATCCCGTGAGAGGGTCCACCGCGACGCGCGACAACGCCCCGCAACAGTTATAATCGTTCTGAGTACTGCTTAACCAGACCGACGTGCAAGAAGTAAAACAGGTACGGCTGGCGACGGACGACGCGGCGGCCGTCGACAGAGCGCTGCGGAACGTCGGCGACCGAGTGGCAATAACGCCCGTCGGGACCGACGACCAGTCGGCGGACATCGCCGTCGTCACCGACCCGGAGAGCGACTTCGAGTTCGACGTTCCCGTGGTCTGCTACGCCGACTGCGACCCCGCGTCGGTGCCGCGACCCGAGCGGTTCGACGCGTTCGTCCGCCGGGGGGAGGAAGCGTCGCTGGCGACGCAGGTCCGGTGGCTGCTCGTGAGCGTCGACGGCGGCGACGACAGTCGGGAGCGTCTCAAACGGCTCTACGAGGGCACCTCGACGCTCATCGCCGCCGAGACGACCGACGAACTGTTCGCGCGGGCGATAGACATCGCAGAGCGCATCCTCGCGTTGGATAACTCCTCTATCAGCATCGATGTCGGCGGAAGCTTCCGCGTCGCCGCTACCGACACCGCGTCGGAGGAGGGCGACCTGATACCGCTGAACCAGGGCATCCTGGGCGAAACCTACCGGACCGGCGAGTCGAAACTCGTCGACGACGTCCGCGAGAGCGCCGTCGCCGCGCCCGACGACCCCGAGTTCCGCTCGGTCGTCAGCGTCCCCATCGGCGACATCGGCGTCTTCCAGGCCATCTCGACGGAGATCGGCGCGTACGACGAGACGGACCTCCGACTGGCTGAACTGCTCGTCTCCTACGTCGCCGAGACGGCCGCCCGCATCGACTCCGAAGCGGCGCTCCGGGAGAGCCGCGAGCGCATCGAAGCGCTTCACCGGGGAACGGTCGAACTCGCCGCCGTCACCGACCTCGGCGAACTGTTCGAGCGGACCGTCGGCGTGACCAAGGAAATCCTCTCGTTCGACCTGAGTTACATCGGCGTCGTCGAGGAGGGCTACATCGTCCCCGCGGCGACCTCCGAGGAGTTCCCCGAGGACGGCGCGGAGGTGAAGTCGCTTGAAGACGGCGGCATCGCCGCGCAGGTCCACCGCACGGGACGGACGCGCCTCGTCACGGACATGTCCGAGGCCGAGGACGCCCGGCCGACGAAGGACGCCTACCGCTCGGGGGTGAGCGTCCCCATCGGCGACATCGCCGTCTTCCAGGCGGCCGCGTACACGCCGAACGCGTTCGACGAGGCCGACGTGGAACTCACTGAACTGCTGATGGCGCACGTCGCCGTGACCGCCGAGCGCATCCGCGCGGAGGAGAGCCTCCGAGACGAACGCGACCGCTCGACCGCCCTCTTCGAGCACGTCTCGGACGCCGCCGTCGCCTACGCGGTGGACGAGGGTGGCGTCGCGCGCGTCCAGAGCGTCAACCGCGTCTTCGAGGAGCGGTTCGGTCGACTCGCGGTCGACGTGGTGGGCGAGGACCTCGTGGCGGCCATCGTCCCCGAGGACGACGCCGACCCGCCCGAACTACGCGTCGCCGGAGGAGAGCGCCATCGAAAGGAGGTGCAACGCCTCGCCGCCGACGGCACGCGGGAGTTCATCCTCAACGTCGTCCCCCTCGACCCCGAGTCGAACGACGGCCGGGGGTACGCGCTGTACACCGACATCACCGAGCGCAAGCGCCGCGAGTCGGAGTTGGAGCGGCAGAACGAGCGGTTAGAGGAGTTCGCCAACATCGTGAGCCACGACCTTCGGAACCCGCTGGCCGTCGCGCAGGGTCACCTCGAACTCGCCCGGGAGACGGACCGCGAGGAGTCGTTCGACACGGTCACTAACTCCCTCAGGCAGATGGAACGGCTCATCGACGACCTGCTGTCGCTCGCCCGTCAGGGGAACGTGGTCGGCGAGACGGACGCCATCGACGTGGCGACGGTAGCCCGGCGCGCGTGGGCGACCGTCGAGACGGGCGGGGCGTCGCTGGAAATGGCGGCGACGACGACGGTGGACGCCGACGAGGAGCGACTCGCCGAACTGCTCGGGAACCTCTTTCGGAACGCGCTGGAACACGGCTCCGGGAGCGGTCGGGAAGCGTCCGGTGGTGGCGACGGTGCCGGCGACGCCCGACGCGCCTCGGACGACGGCGGGTCCGTCACCGTCCGCGTGGGTCCGCTCGGCGAGGACGGCGGGGAGGGGTTCTACGTCGAGGACGGCGGCGTCGGCATCCCGCCCGAACGCCGCGAGCGCGTCTTCGAACCCGGCGAGACGACCGGCGAGGACGGCATCGGCTACGGACTCGCCATCGTCTCGCGCATCAGCGACGCGCACGGTTGGTCGGTGTCGGTGACCGAATCGGCGGCGGGCGGCGCGCGCTTCGAGTTCCGGACGTAAGGAACGGCAGCGCTACTCGTACTCGTCGCTCGCGGCCGCCAGGGAGGCGAGCAACGCCTCCAACTGCACCTGCTCGTTCGCCCCCTCGGTGATGCGGTAGTCCGCCTCGCCGATGCGTTCCATCAGGCGGACGGTGGCGCGTTCGTCGAGGTCGAACTCCCACACCGAGCGGTGGAGTTGGTCGATGATGTCGCCGCCGGCCATTCCCGTGTCGACCAGCAGCGTCTCCAGTTTCGACCGCGCGGCGAGGAACTCGCCGTCGATGGCCGACTGGACCATCTCCTCGATGTCCTCGGGGCGGGCGGTGGAGGTGATGAGGTAGACCGCCTCCTCGTCGACCACCTCGCCCGTCGTCGCCGCCGCCTGCAGGGAGTTGATGGCGCGGCGCATGTCGCCGCCGGCGGCGTAGACGAGGGCGTCGAGACCGTCCTCGGTGAGTTCGATTCCCTCCGTCTCGGCGATGGCCTCCACCTGCTTGCGGACGGCGTCGTCGCCGAGGGGGGAAAAGCGGAAGACGGCGCACCGCGACTGGATGGGGTCGATGATCTTCGAGGAGTAGTTACACGAAAGGACGAAGCGCGTGTTGTCGGAGAACTGCTCCATCGTCCGGCGGAGGGCCGACTGCGCGTCCGAGGTGAGCGAGTCGGCCTCGTCGAGGAAGATGATGCGGTAGTCGTAGCCGCCGAAGGAGGCGCGGGCGAAGTTCTTGATGCGGTCGCGCACCACGTCGATGCCGCGTTCGTCGGAGGCGTTGAGTTCGAGGAAGTTGCCGCGCCAGTCGTCGCCGTAGACGGCGCGGGCGATGGCCGTCGCGGAGGTGGTCTTGCCGACGCCCGCCGGCCCCGCGAACAGCAGGTGCGGCAGGTCGTCCTGTTCGATGTACGAGCGGAGTCGGTCGACGATGTCCTCCTGTCCGTACACGTCCTCGAGCGTCTGCGGTCGGTACTTCTCGATCCAGATTTCGCGCCCCGTCGTGCCCTCCGCGTCCGCGGCCTCGCTCATACGCCGGAGTCGGTCCCGGCGAGTGATAAAGCACCCGCGTTGCGTCCGCCGCCGGAGCGAAACGGGGAAAGTCGCGCCGCCTCGAAGGGAGGTATGCACGTCACCGTCGAAGTCGTCGGCGAGGGGGTCGAGAAGGTGTCCGTCGCCGAGGACGGCACCTACGCCGACCTCGTGCGCGCCGTCGACCTCAGTCCCCACGAGGTGTCCGTCCTCGTCGACGGGTCGCCCGTCCCCGAAGACCAACCCGTCGAGGCCGACCGCGTGAAGATTCTGCGACTCATCAAGGGCGGGACGGGCGGGTGACGCGCCCGTGACTCAGCCCGCACCCGAGGTCCGTTCCGCCCGCCCCGCCGACTGCGACGCCGCCGTCGAACTGCTGGACGCGGCGATGCTCGAAGTCGACCCCGCAGAGGTGCGGGAGCGAATCGAGGAGGGAGAGACGCTGGTCGCCGACGCCGGGACGCGACTCGTCGGCGTCTGCGTGCTGGAGTCGCAGGCGGACGGCGCAGAGATAACGCAAATCGCGGTACACCGCTCCCGGCGGGCGCGCGGACTCGGGCGAGAACTGGTCGAGGCGGCCGCGGCGCGGACGGACGGGCCGCTGACGGCGACGTTCCGAGCGCAGGTGCGACCGTTCTACGAGGCGACGGGGTTCGAGATCGAACCGGCGGACGAAGGGGAAAACAAGGGCGGGCGCTTCCGGGGGCGGTTCAGGTGAGCCTCAGATGAGCGGTGCGACCAGTTCGCGGCCCGCTTCGAGGAGTTCGCGGACGTCGTCCTCGCTCGACGCCTCGGCGTAGACGCGCATCTTCGGTTCCGTCCCGGAGGGACGGACGAGGAGCCACGACCCGTCTTCGAGGAGGAGTTTGAAGCCGTCGAGCGTGACGACCTTGGCGATGTCGCGGCCGGCCACCTGGTCGGGGAGTTCGTCGTCCAACTCGTCGATGACGCGGTCTTTCTCCGCGTCGGGGCACTCCAAGCCGATCTTGTCGGCGACGATGTCGCCGTGGGCGTCGAGCAGGCGGTCGACGCGTTCGTCCATCGCTGTCTCTTATACACATCTTGAGCGGCCTG